>NZ_JACXAI010000016.1 GCF_014773385.1 Metabacillus arenae
AATTTAAAAAAGATGACCCCTGTTCAATACAGAGATCATCTTCTTAAAGCTGCCTAGGCTTTTTTTAAATGTCCTTTACAAAGGGTACATTTTAATCTATCTACAAGCTTTTTTATGTGAACAGAAAGATCGATTTAATTAAATTCTCGGTGTCTTGTCAGAGTTCAAACTTTGCAAGCTTTTTCGCCTTCTCCGTATTAGCAAAATGAAGCTTAGTAAACTGTCTGAGGGTTTCAAACCCATGCTTTTTCATTAATTTTGCTGCGGCAATATCCACTTGGGAACCTGCTCCTTTAGGCAGCAATATCCCAGCTTTTTCTGAAAGCTTTTCAAATTCCTTAACAAATGAATATCTTGCGATAATGGACGCTGCTGCGACTGCAAGATGAATTCCTTCCGCTTTTGTGCTAAAATAAGTATTCTCTTTTGTATAGGATTTTCCGTATAAATGCTTAAAATAAATAGCAGGGTCAACAAATTGATCGATCAGCACAGCTTCAGGCTCTTCGGGACCTATCTTCTCTTTTAAATGCCCGATGGCTTGATTATGCAGTAAAGCTTTCATTTTTCCTTGCGACATCCCCGATTGCTGCAAGGTGTTATATTTTTCATTATGTAAAACAAGCAGGCTGTATGGAATTGTATGGATCAAATCTTTTGCAATTGAAATGATTTGGGGATCCTTCAAGTTTTTTGAATCTTTAACCCCAAGCTCTTTCAACAACTCAAATTGTTCCCGCCGGACATATGCAGCTGTGACAGTGATAGGTCCAAAATAATCACCTGTTCCTACTTCATCAGAGCCGATAATAGAAAGCGTTGAAATATTTTTCGGCGGACTAAAAATCGTTGCCGGCTTCGAATGCTTCTTTATAGTCGTTTTTTGTTTTTGCTCAAGTGTTCCCCAAATGGCTGCTTCTGCAAGTGATGCGTTGCCTTGAAAAAGAACTTTTCCTGACTTATAAGCTGTAATCGTGGAACCGTTTTTTTTTGCAGTGAAGACAGCTCCTGGCGGTACTTTTGGCTGTACATATTCCTGGTAATGCTGTTTCATTTTGTTTAATGTAATTGGATCAACCATGATTACTTTATGTGACAAAAACAACAATCCTTTCTTCTTGTGTTTGTCCCGTTTTAAAGGGCAGTCACCCTCTGCCTCAACCTTTGAAGGAATCAAAGAAGGACGGTTGGGGATTTTTGGTTTTTCCCACTTTAACGGGCAATAAAACCCCTCCTCAATCTTCAGAGGAATAAAGAAGAAAGGTGGGGGATAACTTGCCGCAGGGGTCCGGGAAAAAGGCACACAGACTAAAAGCGCCTCGTCCGTGGCAAAGTCTGTGTGCCTCGGGCTCCCAATCAGTGGCGGATGAAGAAAACCCCGCTGATTGAGGTTTCACTTTATCTGAAGGAAGCTGATATTCGATTAGTTTGATGAAGCAAAAGTGTTTCTTCTCTATCTTAACTTGAATGGACACTTCTTTCCATATTGGAAAAAAACATGTTAAGATAAAGATTAGGATTTTCTAGAATGGAGGATTAACGTTGTCTAACCGCCCTAAAACGAAAACCACAGTTGATATATATGGACAGCAATTTTCAATTGTCGGTACTGAAAGCACTAGTCATATGCGCCTGGTAGCCTCAATTGTTGATGATAAAATGCGTGATATGAACAGTAAAAACCCTGCTTTAGATATGAATAAATTAGCGGTATTGACTGCAGTTAATACCGTTCACGAATACTTAAAGCTAAAAGAAGACTATGAAAAATTGGAGAGACAATTAAGAGAAAAGGATTGAACAAACTGATGCTTGATCTCGCTTTAATTGCCATACTGGTAATCGGAACATTGGTCGGATTAAAACGTGGATTTATCCTTCAATTTATCCATTTAACCGGCTTTATAATATCATATATAGTAGCTTATAAATATTATGATGACCTTGCCCCGAAGCTAACTCTTTGGGTACCCTACCCGACCTTTGGGGAAGGTTCAGAGGTAATTTCTTTTCTTAGTGGAGATAACCTCGAAAATGCTTATTATAATGCAGTAGCGTTTGTTCTATTATTTATCGGAACTAAAATTGTCATGCATATTGTTGGGTCAATGCTTGATTTTGTAACACTATTGCCTATATTAAAGCAGCTAAACAGGTGGGCAGGCGGTATTCTCGGGTTTCTAGAAATCTATTTAATTCTTTTAATATTATTATTTATTGGCGGACTTGTCCCAATTGAGCAATTTCAAACTGCATTAAATGGTTCTGTATTTGCTAATTTAATCGTTCATCACACACCATACTTTTCAGATATGATAAATGAATTATGGCTAAAATATGGCTTGAATTCATAGCTGTTCTCTAACTTCTCCGTAGTGAGAAGTTTTTTCGAGTTTTGGAAACATTCAGGCAAAGGTACGAACTGCATTGGTTTGTACGTAAAAAAAGCTTCTCCTATAAAACTTTATTAGGAAAACTCCACTCCTTTCTGTTTGACTTTATACCAGTGATCATAATGAAGTCTAATAGTGATCGATATGTGTTCATAAGCTGCTCATATTGTACTTTTTAAAAAAAGTTTGTATCATTTTGTTTAGTAGATCGTATGTTACCTAAGGAACTAGAGGTGAATGTAATGAATGTTCATAAAAAAGATGTTATTAAACTACTTGAATCCATAGCCATTTATATGGAGCTAAAAGGAGAAAATTCATTTAAAATATCAGCATTTCGGAAGGCGGCAAATGCTCTTGAACAGGATGATAGAAGCCTTTCATCAATTGAGGATTTTACGGCTCTTTCAGGCATAGGGAAGGGAACTGCAGCTGTGATTGAGGAGTTCGTAGATACAGGTGCAAGTCAAACATTTGAAAAATTAAAAGAAGAAGTACCTGAAGGGCTGCTCCCGTTATTAAAACTTCCAGGGCTTGGCGGCAAAAAAATTGCTAAGCTTTATCAAGAATTACAAGTTGATAGTTTGGATGCTTTAAAAGATGCTTGTGAAAACAACAGAGTCCAGCACCTCGCAGGGTTTGGCAAGAAGACAGAAGAGAAAATACTTGCCTCAATTGCTGAGGCAGGGACAAGACCTGAAAGAGTCCCGCTGGCTTGGGCATTGAAGGTGGCAGATCAAATCGAGCTTTCTCTTGAAAAGATGAAGGGGATTAATAGATACTCAAGAGCAGGATCCCTGCGAAGAATGAAGGAAACAGTGAAAGATCTCGATTTTATTATTTCTGCAGACGATGTTCAATCAGTACGAAAGCAGCTAGTTGAGTTACCTAATGTAACGAGTATTATAGCAAACGGAGAGACGAAAGTATCTGTTGATTTAGAATATGATTTTGAAATCAGTGTTGATTTCCGGTTAGTAAAAGAAGTAGAATTTGCAACAACCTTACATCATTTTACCGGCTCAAAAGATCATAATGTAAAAATGAGACAATTAGCAAAAGAACGGAAAGAAAAAATTAGTGAGTACGGAGTAGAAAATTCTCAAACAGGCGAAATCAAGACATTTAAGTCAGAGCAGGATTTTTATAAACATTTTGATTTGCCCTATATCCCTCCTGAACTAAGGGAGGATGGCAGCGAAGTAGAACACTATCAGCCTGATTCAACACTAATAGAGCTCTCCCATATAAAAGGCGATATCCATATGCACTCCACATGGAGCGACGGAGCGTTCACAATTGAGGAAATGGCGGAAGCATGCAGGCAAAAAGGCTATCAATATATAGCGATTACTGATCATTCACAATATTTAAAGGTTGCGAATGGGCTAACACCTGAACGTGTAAAAGCTCAAAGAGAAGAAATTAAGAGAATTAATGAAAAGTATAATGATTTTCACATTTTCACCGGAATTGAAATGGATATTTTGCCTAATGGGACTCTTGATTATGATGATGACCTTCTAGAGGGGCTGGACCTTGTCATCGCTTCCATTCATTCTAGTTTTTCACAGCCGCAAGAAGTGATTATGAGCAGGCTTAAAACAGCCCTTGAAAATAAGCATGTTGATATTATTGCCCATCCAACTGGCCGTCTAATCGGCAGAAGAAACGGGTATGATGTTGACATTGATATGCTCGTGAATTTAGCAAAAGAAACAGATACTGTACTTGAATTAAACGCAAATCCAAATCGGCTGGATTTAAACATGGAGCATTTAAAAAAAGCTCAAGAAGCTGGAGTTAAACTGGTCATCAATACGGATGCTCATAATATAGAGATGCTTGACCATATGACCATTGGTGTTTCAGCAGGAAAAAAAGCATGGTTAAAAGCTGAAAATGTTGTGAATACATGGGATATTGAAAAGCTAAAGAAATTTCTAAAACGCGGATCATAGTTCTTAAATGATCGAGGAGGTTTTAATCTTTGCAACCACGCGTACTTAAGGCGTTAGAATATGAAAAAATAAAGGAACAATTAGTCCAGCATGTATCTTCTTCCTTAGGAAGAGAAAAGGTTGATGAGCTTCTGCCTTTAACAAATTTTGAAGAAGTTGTATCAGCACAGGAACAAACAGACGAAGCTGCCAATGTTTTGCGATTAAAGGGACAAGCTCCATTAGGGGGTCTTGTAGATATTCGATCCTCAGCCAAAAGAGCCAATATCGGCGGAATGCTCAGCCCTGCAGAGCTTACAGAAATCTCTGGAACGCTATATGCTTCAAGACAAATGAAGCATTTCATTGAAGAGTTATTAGAAGAAGAGCTTCCGATTCCACATTTAGATAACCTTGCTCGCGGCATTGTTCCACATACTGATTTAGAACGAAAAATCAATCAATGCATTGATGACTATGGAGAAGTATTGGATCATGCAAGTGACACATTGAGAAATTTGCGGCAGCAATTAAGAACACTCGAGTCCAGAGTAAGAGACAAATTGGAATCAATGATCCGGTCTTCTTCTGCTCAAAAGATGCTTTCAGATGCCATTGTCACAATTAGGAATGACCGGTTCGTCATCCCGGTTAAACAAGAATACCGTTCATCCTACGGCGGCATCGTTCATGATCAATCATCATCTGGTGCTACATTATTTATCGAGCCTCAAGTAGTTGTCGATCTAAATAACACGCTGCAACAGACAAGGGTGAAAGAAAAAGTAGAAATAGAACGGATTTTAAGGGAGTTATCAGACAGAGTGGCTGAGCATACAGAAGAAATCCTTTTTAATGTTAGGATACTTGCAGATATGGATTTCATGTTTGCGAAAGCGAGATATGCAAAGCAAATTAAAGCGACTAAACCTGAAATGAACAATAAGGGCTATGTTCGCCTGATGAAAGCAAGACATCCCTTGCTTTCACCAGATGATGTCGTACCAAATGATATCGAGCTTGGAAAAGATTTTACTACGATTGTTATAACAGGACCAAATACTGGAGGAAAAACGGTTACTTTGAAAGTGATCGGACTGCTTACATTAATGGGACAATCAGGTCTGCAGATCCCGGCAATGGATGGATCAGAGCTTACCGTATTCAAGCAAGTGTTTGCTGACATTGGTGATGAACAATCAATTGAACAAAGTCTCAGTACTTTTTCTTCACACATGGTCAATATTGTTGAAATTTTAAAACATATGGATCATGAGAGCTTAGTTTTATTCGATGAACTAGGAGCAGGTACAGATCCTCAAGAAGGAGCTGCGCTTGCTATTTCGATTTTAGATGAAGTGTATAACCGGGGAGCAAGAGTTGTCGCAACTACCCATTATCCTGAATTGAAAGCTTATGGATATAATCGAGAAGGTGTTGTTAACGCAAGTGTTGAATTTAATGTCGAAACATTAAGTCCTACCTATAAACTTCTCATTGGTGTGCCAGGAAGAAGCAATGCGTTTGAAATATCAAAACGACTGGGGCTAATGAATTCTGTAATCAGCAGGGCAAAATCTCATATGAGTGCAGATCAAAATGAAGTCGATTCAATGATTGCTTCTTTAGAGGAAAGTAAAAAAGGTGCCCAAAGCGAACTTTCAGCTGCCCATGAGCTTAGAAAGGAAGCTGAACAGCTTCATAAAGAGCTTCAGCAGCAAATCCTTGAACTGAATCAACAACGGGATAAACTATACGAAGCAGCTGAGCGTAAAGCGGAAATGAAGCTAAATGAAGCGACTGAAGAAGCAGATAAGATTATCCGTGAACTGCGCAAGATGAAAAAGGAACATCATGCTGAGATTAAAGATCATGAATTGATTGAAGCGAAAAAACGGCTTGAGGGTGCTGTTCCTTCATTTGATAAATCAGCTAAGGCCATTTCGAAACAAAAAACGGCAGCGCAAAAGCTATTGCCTGGAGACGAAGTGAAGGTCCTTACATTCGACCAGAAAGGTCATCTCGTTGAAAAAGTTGGGGGCAAAGAATGGCAAGTTCAAATGGGCATTATGAAAATGAAAGTGAAGGAAAAAGATCTACAATACATTAGCCGTCCGCAAAAAGTAGAGCAAAAGCCTCTGGCGACTGTTAAGGGCCGGGATTATCATGTTTCACTTGAACTCGATTTACGGGGAGAACGCTTTGAAAATGCCTTATTAAAAGTTGAAAAGTATCTAGATGATGCTGTATTAGCTGGGTATCCAAGAGTTTCGATCATTCACGGAAAAGGAACTGGTGCTTTAAGAAAAGGTGTTCAAGAGCTGTTGAAAAATCATCGAAGCGTTAAAAATTTAAGGTTTGGTGAAGCTGGGGAAGGTGGAACCGGAGTAACGGTCGTAGAACTAAAATAGGGAGATAATTATGAAAACTTTTTGGGAAAATGATTTAGTTCAAAATGCAGCAAACTACAGTGTGGCCATCCTTTGTGCAGTTTTATTTCTTACCATTTTTGAGTTGGTAACAAAATATAAAAACTGGGAAGAAATTCAGAAAGGAAATATGGCCGTGGCGATGGCAACAGGCGGAAAAATATTTGGGATTGCAAATGTGTTCAGCCATTCAATTAGTCAGCATGATACATTGTTTCAAATGATCGGATGGGGACTTTTTGGCTTTGTGCTTTTATTGCTGGGTTATTTCATCTTTGAATTTCTAACTCTAAGGTTTAAAATTGACGAAGAAATAGAAAACGATAACAGAGCTGTAGGTTTTATTTCATTGGTTATTTCAGTAGGACTGTCCTATGTTATAGGAGCAGGGATTTAAGAGGAGGCTGTATGTGGAAACGTTGGCAAAGGTTTTGCTTACTTGTTGCGGAGCATTTATTTTAATCGGAATTATCTTTTTATTGTTTTTAGCCTAAGCTTGCGGGGGAATCCCCGCTTTTTTAAATTTGTGAAACGGCCTATCATACTCATAATCTAATTCAAGAGCTTCTCTTAAATTGCTCAAAAATCTAAAAATATTTATATTTCTGAATATACTCTGATATACTTAACTATAATCCGAAAGTCTTGAAAGATAATAAAGGGGAGGAATTCGGATGGACAAAGGGAAAATTTGGGCTAAAAATTACCCGGAAGAAATACCGTATGAGCTTGTAATTGAGCCTAAGCCATTGCAAAGCTATTTGACACGGTCCGCAGTAAATTATCCACATGAAACTGCTATTCATTTTATAGGGAAGGAATTAACCTTTAGAGAAGTCTACGAAAAATCGTTAAAGCTGGGGAATTATTTGCAAGAGCTTGGTCTGCAAAAAGGGGAGCGAGTCTCCATCATGCTTCCAAACTGTCCCCAAGCTGTGATTGCCTATTACGGTGTACTATATGCTGGCGGGATAGTTGTCCAAACGAATCCACTTTATATGGAACGAGAGCTGGAATATCAAATGAAAGATTGCGGGGCAAAGTATATCATTACATTAGATTTGCTTTATCCAAGGGTTTCAAAAGTGAAAGCGCTAACATCGTTGAAGCATATTATTGTAACCGGAATAAAGGATTTCTTACCCTTTCCTAAAAATATACTCTATCCTTTTGTTCAGAAAAAGCAAAATCAACTAGTAGTCAAAATTCAACACAATGATAATACTCACTTATTTACTTCAATTATGAAACAAGCAAAACCTTTTGTTAAGGAGATAGAAATAGATACAGAACAGGATGTGGCTCTTCTCCAATATACTGGCGGAACCACCGGTTTGCCAAAAGGTGTCATGCTCACACATCGAAATTTAGTTGCCAATACACAAATGTGTGCCGCATGGATGTATAAATGTGAAGAGGGAAAAGAAACAGTGCTGGGATTGCTTCCATTTTTCCATGTATATGGAATGACAACTGTCATGAATCTTTCGATCATGAAAGGTTTTAAAATGGTATTACTCCCTAAATTTGATGCTGCTGATACGTTAAGAGCGATTCATAAGCAAAAGCCAACCCTTTTTCCTGGAGCACCTTCTATCTATATAGCTTTATTAAATCATCCTGACCTTAAGTCTTATGACCTCTCTTCAATTGATTGTTGTATCAGCGGATCTGCACCTCTTCCTATTGAGGTTCAGGAAAGATTTGAAAAGCAAACAGGCGGGAGATTAGTAGAGGGCTACGGGTTATCAGAAGCATCTCCTGTTACTCATTCTAATCTTTTATGGGAAGAGAAGCGAAAGGGAAGTATTGGAATTCCTTGGCCAAATACAGATTCAATCATTATATCATTGGAAACGGGTGAAAAAGCTGCTCCAAATGAACTTGGCGAAATTGCCATCTCAGGTCCACAAATCATGAAAGGATATTGGGGAAAGGAAATGGAAACAAATGCTGTCTTAAAAAACGGATGGTTATTAACAGGAGACATTGGTTACATGGATGAAGATGGTTTCTTTTATATCGTTGATCGTAAAAAAGACATGATTATTGCAGGCGGTTTCAATATATATCCAAGAGAAATCGAAGAAGTTCTTTATGAACATGAAAAAGTTCAAGAAGTTGTTGTTGCAGGAATTCCAGATCCTTACCGCGGGGAAACGGTAAAAGCTTATATCGTATTAAAAGAGGATGTGAATGCAACAGAAGAGGAATTTAATGACTTTTGCCGAAAGCATCTTGCAGCGTTTAAAGTACCAAGAATTTACGAATTTCGCAGCAAATTGCCGAAAACAGCTGTCGGAAAAATTTTAAGAAGAGCTCTGATTGATGAAGAAAAAGAAAAATTAAAAAACGCGAATTAATCATTCGCCGTCTATTAGGCGGCATTGTTCTTTTATATAAAAAGCTTAATTAGCATCGAAGTAGCAATCGATGGCCTGCACTTTTCAACATAGCCCTCCTCTCCCCCTCCTGGGGAGCTCAAGCAAACAAAAGGTTAAGAATCCTTTCTGCCGACTCGTCTTATTCCGGATCACAAATGGACAATCGCTCTGTGATCATTATTTAATGAATTGACAAAAATAATGAAAAAATTGTTTCATGCTTGACAGAATAAGAAATCCTTTTTATGATTAATTTATGAATGACTATTCATTCATTATTTTGAAAGGTAGCGAGGATACATTGAGACAACAAAAACCGAAATATAAGCAAATAATTGATGCAGCTGTCATTGTAATTGCCGAAAACGGATACCATCAGGCACAGGTATCCAAGATCGCTAAACAAGCTGGAGTAGCAGATGGAACCATTTATCTTTATTTTAAAAATAAAGAAGATATACTGGTTTCACTGTTTCAAGAAAAGATGGGTGTGTTTATCGAGAAAATTCGTTCTGAAATAGCAGGAAAGACATCATCAGCAGAGAAATTATATTTGTTAGTTGAAAAACATTTTACCTGGTTTGCAGAAGAACCTCATCTAGCGATTGTCACACAGTTGGAATTGAGACAGTCAAACAAAGATCTTAGGCTTCGTATAAATGAAGTTTTGAAGGGCTATTTAGATGTTGTGGATGAGATTATTCAGTCAGGCAAAAGAGCTGGTGAATTTAGAGAAAGCCTAAACCTTAGGTTAACAAGGCAAATGATCTTTGGAACCATTGATGAAATGGTAACGACCTGGGTCATGAACGATCAAAAATATGATCTGGTAGCAACGGCGAAAGAAGTTCATGAACTGATTGTGTCAGGGTGCGGGAATCATTAATCCTGCATCCTAATAATTTATTGTTTTTATTCACCGATTTTCATAAAAAGGGGAATGTCTAATGCAATACTTGCGAGTAGAAAAGGAACAATACGTTGCAACAATAACAATTCAGCATCCTCCAGCTAATGCCTTGTCATCTAAAGTTTTGAAAGAGCTTTCATCTTTGTTGGATGATCTGGAGCATAACCGGGAGGTAAGGGTAATTGTAATGCATGGAGAAGGAAAATTCTTTTCGGCAGGTGCCGATATTAAGGAATTTACAACTGTAGAGAATGGAATTGAGTTTTCAAAACTGGCGAAAAGAGGCCAACAGCTTTTTGAAAGAATTGAAACTTATTCCAAACCGGTTATAGCTGCTATCCATGGAGCTGCATTAGGTGGCGGATTGGAGCTGGCGATGGCATGTCATCTCCGTTTGGTCACAGAGGATGCAAAGCTTGGACTGCCAGAACTTCAATTAGGATTGATTCCAGGGTTTGCAGGAACTCAGCGGCTGCCGAAATATGTCGGCACTGAAAGAGCAATTGAGATGTTGCTGACAAGTGAGCCAATTACCGGAAAACAAGCTGTTGAATATGGTTTGGCAAGTCGTACAGTATCGGAGGTCAAGCTATTAGCAGAAGCAAAGAAATTAGCTGAAAAATTTGCTTCGAAAAGCCCGATTTCAGTACGTGCAACTATCGACTTATTGAATGCAGCAAAGCCGCCATCATATCATGATGCTGTAACAAAAGAATCCGACTACTTTGGAGAAGTATTTGAAAGTGCTGATGCAAAAGAGGGAATACAAGCCTTCTTGGAAAAAAGAAAGCCGTATTTTAAAGGGGAATAATTGCTTTCAAATCAATTTGTTCTATTCATTTATTATTGTTTATAGGGTGGTTTATTGAATAAGGAGTCGGTTCTTTCGCCGATTTCATCAATTCCCACCTCTAATATAACTTCAAAGAAGACTCGAAAAGCTTTTTTCTAATAATATGTCTTAACGAATACAGGGGGAAAGACGATGAATATTTATGTCATTATGAAAAGAACATTTGATACAGAAGAAAGGCTGTCTGTGAGCAATGGACGAATTTCCGAAGATGGAGCTGAATTCATTATTAATCCATATGATGAATATGCGATTGAAGAAGCGATCACTATACGTGATGCTGAGGGTGGAGAAGTGACGGTAGTAACAGTTGGCGGAGAAGAGTCTGAAAAAGAATTAAGAACAGCTCTTGCCATGGGATGCGACAAAGCGGTTTTAATAAATACAGAAGATGACTTGGATGAAGGGGATCAGTATACAACTGCAACGATTTTAGGAGAATATTTTAAAGGCAAGGAAGTTGACCTTATTCTTGGCGGAAATGTTGCCATCGATGGAGGGTCTGGGCAAGTTGGGCCTCACTTGGCAGAATTGCTGGATATTCCGTATGTAACAACTATTACAAAGCTTACGATTGAGGGGAACAAAGCAACAATTGTTCGTGATGTTGAGGGGGATCAAGAAGTCATTGAAACCACTCTGCCTTTACTTGTAACAGCACAGCAAGGTCTTAACGAGCCTCGTTATCCATCCTTACCAGGAATTATGAAGGCGAAGAAAAAACCATTGGAAGAGCTTGAATTAGATGATTTAGATCTTAATGAAGACGATGTCGAGGCGAAAACGAAAACATTGGAAATTTTTTTGCCGCCAAGCAAAGAAGCTGGAAAAGTATTGCAGGGGGACATTGAAGACCAAGTAAAAGAATTAGTTTCACTCCTCCGTACAGAAGCGAAAGTTATTTAAGGGTGGCTTTTTTAATAGAAATTGGCTCATCGGCAAATTTTCTTAATATCAGAATGTTTAAGCTCACCATCAAGTATTAAAGGGGTAGGGTGGTTTTTAAAAAAGAAACCGGCATTTTCGCCGATTACATCACTTCACACCTCTGATTTCTAGAAAATGCGTCAGCATTTTTTCAGGGAGATAACACGGAGAATATTTTTACAGGGGGAAACCATTATGGCACGAAAAGTTTTAGTTTTAGGAGAAGTAAGAGAGCAAACTTTAAGAAATGTATCCTTTGAAGCGCTCGCTGCTGCAAAAACCGTTGCAGAAGGCGGAGAAGTGGTTGCTGCGCTTGTAGGAAAGAATATTTCAAGCTTAGCCGATGAAATGCTTCAATACGGTGCAGATAGAGTTGTCAAAATAGAAAATGAAAAGCTAAAAGCTTATACACCAGACGGATATTCACAAGCATTGCTGGCAGTAATCGAAAGTGAAAAGCCGGGCGGGATTGTATTCGGTCATACAGCCTTAGGAAAAGATTTATCTCCAAAATTAGCAGCCAAACTGAATACTGGATTAATATCTGATGCAACAAATGTAGAAATAGCAGGTGGAAACATAGTTTTTACCCGTCCTATCTATTCCGGTAAAGCATTTGAGAAGAAGATTGTAACGGGAGATATTATTTTTGCTACGATAAGACCAAACAATATTGCTTCCTTAGAAAAGGATGAGTCACATACAGGTGAGATCTCTTCCTTATCTGTTGATATTAAAGACCTTCGAACCATTGTAAAAGAGGTTATACGCAAAGCGACGGAAGGGGTTGACTTATCTGAAGCAAAGGTTATTGTTGCTGGAGGGCGCGGAGTGAAAAGCTCGAATGGTTTTGAGCCTTTAAAAGAGCTTGCAAATGTTTTAGGCGGGGCCATAGGGGCATCGCGGGGTGCTTGTGATGCGGATTATTGCGATTACTCTCTGCAAATAGGTCAAACTGGTAAGGTCGTTACGCCTGACTTGTATATCGCATGCGGGATCTCTGGTGCAATTCAGCATCTGGCAGGAATGTCCAACTCTAAAGTAATTGTTGCGATTAATAAAGATCCTGAAGCAAATATTTTTAAAATAGCTGACTATGGAATCGTAGGAGACTTGTTTGAAGTAGTACCATTATTAACACAAGAATTTAAAAAGTTAAATGTCCATTCATAAAAAGCAATCATAAACGGCTGCCAAAAACTTGGCAGCCGTTCCATCAATATGGTCACCAATGCTGCAATTCAACATCTCCGTCAATCATTGATTTAGCGGAATATCCTGCAATTACTAAAGAAATTGTTTTTTATCCTTTAAAATAGGGAATTATAAAACACGAGCATATTATTAGCGCTTAAAACCACAGAGGTGCTATACTTAAGACCATTATTTAAGCTTTAAGCTTTATAGGAGGTATTTTAATGGCGATTACAAATGTATCAGATCAAAGTTTCAGCACTGAAACTAGCGAAGGTGTTGTGTTAGCGGATTTTTGGGCTCCTTGGTGTGGTCCTTGTAAAATGATTGCTCCTGTATTGGAAGAGTTAGATCAAGAAATGGGAGACAAAGTTAAAATCGTAAAACTAGACGTAGACGAAAACCAAGAAACAGCTGGAAAATATGGTGTAATGAGCATTCCAACTTTACTTGTTTTTAAAGATGGTGAGGTTGTTGATAAAGCAGTAGGCTTCCAGCCTAAAGAAGCTTTAGCAGAATTACTTACAAAACATGCTTAATCAATTAATTGATAAAACAGTCTCTCTCTGGAGGCTGTTTTTTTATCTGTTAAGAATAGTTAATTAAAGTATTAACATGATAACGAGTGGTATCATTGTCCAGCGCAGGCGGACAGGACAGCAAGAACATCATTATTTCTGGGAGTCTTATGTGTGCTGGTCCTATGTTGGAGGAGATGTCCAGAGATTTAAATGATTCTATAGTCAAAACGACCTATTGCTTGGGAAATAAATAAAAATGGTTTTTTGATTCCAAAAGAAGAATTTTGGAGAGATTTCATGTAAAATAAAGGTCTATTATGTTATTTTGAGGGTGGTTTAAGGTGAATCAGCATATAAAAGAAAAATTGACTCTTTTGCCAGACCAGCCAGGCTGTTACTTAATGAAGGATCGGCAAGGAACGGTCATTTATGTAGGAAAAGCGAAAGTGTTAAGGAATCGCGTTCGTTCTTATTTCACAGGATCTCATGATGCTAAAACACAAAGGCTGGTCAATGAGATTGAAGATTTTGAATACATTGTAACCTCATCTAATATTGAAGCACTTATTTTAGAGATGAATTTAATAAAGAAATATGATCCTAAATATAATGTGATGCTGAAAGACGATAAAACCTATCCTTTTATTAAAATTACAGCAGAGAGGCACCCGCGACTGATCGTCACAAGAAAAGTCAAGAAAGATAAAGGGAAATATTTTGGTCCCTATCCTAATGTTCAAGCTGCAAGGGAAACAAAGAAATTGCTCGATAGACTTTATCCATTGCGGAAGTGCAATACTTTACCTGATAAGGTTTGTCTATATTATCACCTGGGGCAGTGTTTAGCACCATGTGTCAAATCTGTATCAGAAAAAACAAACAAACAGCTTGTAGAAGAAATTTCAAGGTTTTTAAATGGCGGATTCAAAGCGATTAAAGCAGAACTAACCTCAAAGATGCAAGAAGCTGCCGAGGCCCTTGATTTTGAGAGAGCAAAAGAATTTCGAGATCAGCTTGTTCATATTGAAGCGACAATGGAAAAGCAGAAAATGACATTAACGGATTTTGTAGACCGAGATGTGTTTGCCTATGCGTATGACAAGGGATGGATGTGTGTACAAGTTTTCTTTATCAGGCAAGGGAAATTGATTGAACGGGATGTTTCGATGTTTCCGTTGTATCAAGAGCCTGAAGAAGAGTTTTATACATTTATTGGTCAATTTTATTCGAAAAATGCGCATTTCTTACCGCGTGAGATTTTACTTCCCGACAGTGTTGACCACGAATTAATTCATCAATTATTACAAGTCCAAGTATACCAGCCAAAACGCGGAAAAAAGAAAGACTTGCTGCTATTGGCCCATAAAAATGCAAAAATGGCACTTCAAGAAAAGTTTTTTCTAATTGAGCGTGATGAAGAAAGAACAATCAAAGCAGTTGAAAGCCTTGGAAACGCTCTTGGAATTTATCCACCGCTTCGAATTGAAGCATTTGATAACTCGAATATTCAAGGAACAGATCCAGTTTCGGCAATGATTGTGTTTATAGACGGAAAGCCGGCTAAAAAAGATTACAGAAAATATAAAATCAAAACAGTCAAGGGTCCAGATGACTATGACTCAATGAGAGAAGTTATTAGAAGAAGATATACACGTGTATTGAAAGAAGGTTTGCCCCTGCCAGACATGATTTTAATAGATGGAGGAAAAGGTCAGTTAAGTGCTGCGAAGGAAATTCTTGAAAATGAACTTAACCTTGATATTCCAGTAGCTGGATTGGTAAAAGATGAAAAGCACCGGACCTCCAACTTGCTTATTGGAGATCCTCCTGAGCTAATTGGACTTGAAAGAAACAGCCAGGAATTTTACCTATTGCAAAGAATCCAGGATGAGGTCCATCGATTTGCTATTACATTCCACAGGCAGCTGAGGGGGAAGAGTGCGTTTCAATCTGTTCTTGACAATATACCCGGGGTAGGAGAAAAACGCAAAAAGATGTTATTAAAACATTTCGGTTCTATAAAAAAAATGAAAGAAGCAACCTTGGATGACTTGAAAAAAGCAGGCATTCCTGCTGCTACAGCCAAAGACATCCTAGAAAAATTAAAAAAATAGATTGCCATTTTTTAGATTGTCTGATAAAATCATAACTAATTTCATACTTTGATCGTTTAGTTCGTTAAATGAAGATAGAGGTGCGAGCTTCAAGAGTATGTTATGTGAGGTGAATGGAAGCCTGAGAGCATAACAGAAAGGGGAGAGTCGCCGAAGTGAAGGGAATTCCATTATTTCCCTTTTCTGGTTCTGTATTGAATAAGTGCAGAATTGTCAAGAATTTATTTCTTGGAGGGCTATCTCATTGTGTGAGCGGATAATTTATTCGTTTTATATGCAATGGGATTACAAGTCTCATTGCTTTTTTGCATTTACATAAGTTTCAGCTCAGCTGTTCTTAGGCATACGGTCAGGTGAAATAGGTTTTTTTCTAAGCAATTCGTTTCTTTTAGGCATCAATAAGGTTTATGAAAACATCTTTAAATAAGTAAAGAGGGTGAAAGGTACTAATGGGTCTAATTGTCCAAAAATTTGGAGGAACTTCAGTTGGTTCAGTAGAAAAAATTCAAAATGCAGCTAATCGGGTTATTCAAGAGAAACAAAATGGTCATAATGTCGTAGTTGTCGTTTCAGCAATGGGAAAAACAACAGACCAATTAGTCTCTATGGCAGAAACAATCAACAGCCATCCAAGCAAAAGAGAAATGGATATGCTATTAACAACTGGCGAGCAAGTCACGATTTCGCTCCTATCAATGGCATTAAAAGCAAAAGGGTTTGATGCAGTCTCTTATACTGGCTGGCAAGCTGGAATCGAGACAGAACCTATTCATGGAAATGCGAGAATTACCGATATTGATACAACAAGAATTCAAGATCAGTTAGGATGCGGTAATATCGTCGTTGTTGCTGGATTCCAAGGAGCCTCTATTGACGGTGAAATAACGACTTTAGGCAGAGGTGGTTCAGATACGACTGCTGTTGCATTGGCCGCTGCGCTAAATGCTGACAAATGTGATATTTATACAGATGTAACAGGTGTATTTACAACAGATCCGCGTTTTATTAAAGGAGCAAGGAAGCTTGCTGGGATTTCCTACGATGAAATGCTGGAGTTGGCAAATCTAGGTGCCGGTGTTCTACACCCCCGTGCAGTTGAGTTTGCAAAAAATTATCATGTTCCTCTAGAAGTTCGCTCCAGTTTGGAACATGAAAATGGAACTATAATTGAGGAGGAGACCACATTGGAACAAAACTTAGTTGTAAGAGGAATTGCATTTGAAGATCAGGTAACACGTGTGACTGTATGCGGGCTTCCAAATGAGCTCACCACATTATCTACAATTTTCACAACATTAGCGGCTAACGGAATCAATGTGGATATTATTATTCAATCTTCAACAAGCCAAGAAAAGACATCTATTTCATTTTCCGTAAAAACAGGTGACCTTGACGAAACTGTAAAGGTACTTGAACAATTTAAAAATAATTTGAACTATGAAAAAATCGAGACAGAAAAAGAATTATCAAAAGTTTCCATTGTTGGGTCAGGGATGATTTCGAATCCAGGAGTTGCTGCTGAAATGTTTGAGGTTTTAGCAAATGAAGGTATCCAAGTAAAAATGGTGAGCACATCAGAAATTAAAGTATCTACGGTAATTGAGCATGAAAAAATGGTAAGAGCAGTAGAAGTTCTGCATGAGGCATTCCAATTATCAAAACAAGAGGCTGTCGTTTAAACTAAAGCTTTATTCTAAGAACTTAATATATAAGAGAAGTTGAACGAAAAGCGCAAAGGGTTAATCGCATAAGATGAGCCGTCAAAAAGGTGCTTTTTAACCTTTTTGACGGATAAGGTTGTGACCTCAGGCGGGATAGGTGCTGGCCAACGAGGATTAACTTTAATGCATTAATTAACTGAAATATCCTGAACTATAATATTAAGGCAATCAGTGAAAATACCGATTGCCTCAAGTGATTCAAAAGTGTTTCAATCACAACAGAGCCTGCGTAAACAGCCTAAGAAATAGAGGGAGGCGCTATAGTAAGCCTGCCTCGTAATTGTGTGGAAGCCTATTACATATTAGTCAAATCTTTGTGATCCCACTTTACTGTAAAAACAGCTTTATTAGCTCGTCTTTTTATTTGTTCATATGTCTCTGTTATTTGGTTGTTGAGCTGCTCCATCTGTTGGGCTAGAAAGCCTGCTTCAAGCTGGAAGAAGGGCTCTTTTTTCGCTTTAAAGCGTGCCTGGATGAGTTCACCCTCCAGCTCAAATTCCATTTCTGTACCTTTTTTATGTACAATACTTAGTTTTCCCCAACCTGCACAATGGAAAAATGATATCACCTCTTCAAGTGAATTAAGAGGGTATTTGCGTGCAAGGTTTTTTCCAGCCCAATAAAGCATTTGGGAGCTTTCTTTGCCTAAGATATCTGGAATTAAAACTTCACGCATCAACTCAAAGCCAAAAGCAGGTACTTCTATGTCTTGTAGTTTTTCAAATTCAGACCGAAATAAATTTTTGTTCATTTTTTCCCCTCTTTCCTTCAATTTATTATATCGTATCTTGAAAAAAGAAAAAATGATACAAAAGTTAATTTCTATTTGGAAAACGACGGTAATAATATATTGATAAAGTAAAAATTAATACAAAAAATGATATTTCAAAAAATTAAAATTTATGAACACGTTTTCTTGACGCTATACCTGTATGGGAGTAAAATAAATTTGTCACATTTTATCAGTAAATATTTAAATTCTAATGAAAGAATGGACATTTGAATTCAGCAGGTGCTCTTCTTTTCCCGAAAAGGGACCCAAAGGTAGATCACCACTTGAATTTGTTTAATTCTTCACAAAAGAATCTTTTTGCTGAAAGATGGAAGTTTAAAAGAATCGATCTAAAGAGTGTACTTATTTGATTAGGGGGTAATGTAAGATGGCTGGAAACAAGGAGTTTATAAATCGAAGACTTCACTCTTTATTGGGAGTTATTCCGGTTGGTGTATTCTTAATTCAGCACCTTGTAGTAAATAATTTTGCTACAAAAGGAGAAGAGGCATTTAATAATGCTGCTCACTTTATGGAAAGTCTTCCATTTAGGTATTTATTGGAAATAGCAATTATTTTCCTACCGCTTTTATATCATGCAATCTATGGTATTTATATTGCTTTTACTGCTAAAAACAATGTAAGCAAATACGGATACTTTCGCAACTGGATGTTCATGCTGCAGCGTGTAACAGGAATTATTACGCTTGTGTTTGTTTCCTGGCATGTATGGGAGACGAGAATTGCGGCCGCATTTGGGGCAGAAGTAAACTTTGATATGATGGCTTCTATTTTTAGTAATCCATTTATGATCGGCTTTTACTTAGTTGGAGTTATTTCAACCATTTTCCACTTTGCGAATGGATTATGGTCTTTTGCAGTGAGCTGGGGATTGACGGTTACCCCGCGTTCACAACTTATTTCCACGTACGTCACGATTGGAATTTTCCTTGCACTTTCCTTCGTAGGTGTTCGGACTATCTTTGCTTTCGTTTAAATAGAGGGAATTAGCTAACTAAAGGAGTGGGCCTTATGAGTAATAATAGAGTAATAGTTGTCGGAGGCGGTTTGGCCGGCTTAATGGCGACAATTAAAGCAGCAGAAGCAGGCGTTCAAGTAGACTTATTCTCCTTAGTTCCAGTCAAGCGCTCTCACTCAGTATGTGCACAAGGCGGAATTAATGGAGCTGTAAATACAAAAGGGGAAGGAGATTCCCCTTGGGAACATTTCGATGACACAGTATATGGCGGAGATTTTCTTGCTAACCAGCCGCCTGTTAAAGCAATGACAGAAGCTGCACCAGCAATTATTCATCTCCTTGACCGTATGGGGGTAATGTTTAACCGTACACCTGAAGGTCTTCTAGACTTTAGACGGTTCGGAGGAACACAGCATCATAGAACAGCTTTTGCAGGTGCAACAACGGGTCAGCAGCTGTTATATGCATTAGACGAACAAGTTAGACGCTATGAAGTAGCAGGATTAGTTACAAAATATGAGGGATGGGAATTTTTAGGCGCAGTTGTTGATGAAGACGGTGTTTGCCGGGGAATAACTGGACAAGACTTAACATCGATGGAAATTAAATCATTCCGAGGGGATGCCGTTATTATGGCAACAGGCGGACCTGGAATTATCTTCGGAAAATCAACTAATTCTGTCATTAATACGGGATCAGCAGCGTCAATCGTTTATCAACAAGGTGTTTCCTATGCGAACGGAGAATTCATTCAAATTCACCCTACAGCAATCCCAGGAGACGATAAATTACGGCTTATGAGTGAATCAGCACGTGGTGAAGGCGGCCGTGTTTGGACTTATAAAGATGGGAAGCCATGGTATTTCTTAGAAGAGAAATATCCGGCGTATGGAAATCTTGTTCCTCGTGATATCGCAACAAGGGAAATCTTTGATGTATGTGTTGAACAAAAGCTTGGAATCAATGGTGAAAACATGGTGTATTTGGATCTTTCCCATAAGGATCCGAAGGAGCTTGATATCAAGCTGGGTGGAATTATTGAAATCTATGAAAAGTTTATGGGTGATGACCCTCGTAAGGTCCCAATGAAAATTTTCCCTGCTGTTCACTATTCAATGGGCGGGTTATGGGTAGATTACGATCAAATGACAAATATTCCTGGACTGTTTGCTGCTGGAGAGTGTGATTATTCAATGCACGGCGGTAACAGATTAGGAGCAAACTCCCTATTGTCGGCGATCTACGGGGGGATGGTTGCAGGTCCTAAAGCTGTACATTATATTAATGGCTTGGAGAAGTCTGCTGAAGATCTTTCTTCTGCTTTATTTGATGGCTATGTCAAACAAGAAGAAGAAAAATGGAATGATATATTAAGTCTTAATGGTACAGAGAATGCCTATGTTCTTCATAAAGAGCTTGGAGAATGGATGACAGATAATGTAACAGTTGTCCGCTATAATGACAAGCTTTTAAAAACAGATGAAAAGATACAGGAATTGTTAGAAAGATATAATAATATCAACATTAATGATACAGCTAGATGGAGTAACCAAGGGGCCACATTCACAAGACAACTGAAAAACATGCTTCATCTTTCTAGAGTAATTACAATTGGAGCTTACAATCGTAACGAAAGCCGTGGAGCACATTATAAACCGGAATTCCCTGATCGTAATGATGAGGACTTCTTAAAAACGACTATGGCTGCTTTTGCCGGCGAGCATGAAGCGCCGAAGTTTCATTATGAGGAAGTAGATACTTCACTTATCGAGCCTCGTAAACGTGACTATTCCAAAAAGAAAGGGGAGAAATAATAATGAGCGAAAATAAATTAGTTCGTTTTATTATTACAAGACAAAACAGTCCTGAAGAGGCCCCTTACGAAGAAACATTTGAAATCCCGTACCGCCCAAACATGAACGTCATTTCCGCCTTAATGGAAATTCGGCGTAATCCAGTCAATGCAAAAGGTGAGAAAACAACTCCGATTAACTGGGATATGAACTGTTTGGAGGAGGTTTGCGGAGCTTGCTCAATGGTTATAAATGGTAAGCCGCGACAATCTTGTACGGCCCTCGTTGATAAGCTGGATCAGCCAATTCGCCTTGAGCCAATGCGTACATTCCCAGTTGTTCGTGACCTGCAAGTAAACCGCAGCCGCATGTTCGACTCACTTAAAAAAGTAAAAGCATGGATTCCGATCGATGGCACCTATGACTTAGGACCAGGTCCGAGAATGCCTGAGAAAAAGCGTCAATGGGCTTATGAACTATCTAAATGTATGACATGCGGAGTTTGCTTGGAAGCATGTCCAAATGTAAACAGCAACTCTAATTTCATTGGTCCTGCTCCTCTATCACAAGTAAGATTATTCAATGCTCATCCAACAGGTGCTATGAATAAAGCCGAGCGTCTTGAAGCTCTTATGGATGATGGAGGTCTTGCAAACTGCGGTAATTCACAAAACTGCGTCCAATCATGTCCAAAAGGGATCCCGCTTACTACATCGATTGCAGCATTAAATCGAGATACATCCCTGCAAGCTTTCCGCAACTTCTTTGGAAGTGATCAAGTGTAAAAAATATAGAGTGAAACTTCCATCAGTGAGAGGTATTCTTCATTCCCACTGATGGTTTGTAATCCAATCCCTCACCTATCTTCTTTATTTCTCCGAAGATCGAGGCGGGGGTATTCCTGCTCATTAAGAGTGGAATAAATGGAAAAGTGCCTGGTTTTGTAACCAGGCACTTTTTAAATTAAGAAAAGGAGTAAAAAAATGAAAAGCATTATTTATATCCAACCTGATTATCAAACATGGAAAAATGGGTTCACCTTTTTCCAGCAAGTAAAAGTCAGATTTTCTGAAACAGACTTATTTGGTCATATGAATAACGTTTCACCGATTCTATACTTTGAAGAAGCACGAATAGAGTTTTTTAAGCATATAGGTATGATGGAAGAATGGATGAAAAAAGACAGCGAAACCATTCCAGTAGCCGCTAATATTCAATGTGATTATATGAAGCAAGTTTATTTCAATGAAGTGATTCAAATCTTTGTAAAAGCATTTGAAATCGGAAATTCTTCAGTCAACCTTCACTATCTAGGGTTGAATGAAAATCAGGAACCATGTTTTGCAGGACAGGGTACAATTGTCCAAATTTCAAGAAGATCTGGTAAGGCAGTTAATTGGCTGGAATCAGACAAGAAACGCCTGTTTGAAAAGAATAGTGTCAAGTTATAAAAATAGACGGAGTCCAATCTCTTAATTCCTTGTTAAAATCAGTCACAGCAGGCTCTACAGACACATATGATATGGTGACTAATTATATATCCATTCGCTATTACCAGCTCTCACCTTAGCAAGGAGGGTTACAATACTTGAAGGAGAAAGATTTTCAATCAAAGCCACTACTGACGAAAAGAGAGAGAGAAGTCTTCGAATTACTAGTTCAGGACAAAACAACAAAAGAGATAGCTAATGAGCTGTTTATCAGCGAAAAAACGGTTCGCAATCATATCTCGAATGCGATGCAAAAGCTTGGGGTTAAGGGGCGTTCGCAAGCGGTTGTAGAGCTCCTTCGTATGGGTGAACTTGAGCTCTAGTTTTCGACCGGCACACCTTATTTGATTTTGGTGGCCGGTCATTAATTTTGTTTCTTTCTATAGACCTTATTGTTCCTAAAGCAAAGATAATGAATGAAGAATTTTCCTGTGTGGAGATGTAGCGTATAGTAATTTAACGGTCGGTTATTCGTGTAATTGCCTTTCCTCTCAAACAGCAATAATCTTTTAGCATATGGGTGCACTTTGTTTATCAGATAAACAATCCCTAAAAAGTCAAACTTTAGACTTTTTATTGTCGATATTCATGGTCATATGCTAACATTATTGGTAAAACAGATGTGAGCCTGTTCATACATATCTGAAGAATTCATTAGTGAGGTATGTCAATGTTGAGTAAAAACCTAAACGGGACAAAGGTTGCAGAAATAGAAAAATCGTTGCGCCATATATCCGGTATTATCAAACAAAAAGGCAGAGAAATATTAAGTCAATATACAATCACCCCTCCTCAGTTTGTTGCATTGCAATGGTTAATGGAGCACGGTGATTTAACAATAGGGGAACTATCTTCAAAAATGTATTTAGCATGCAGTACGACGACAGATTTAATCGATCGTATGGAAAAAAATTCTCTCGTTGTAAGGGTTAAAGAGCCTAATGATCGGAGAGTTGTCCGAATTCATTTATTAGAAGAAGGCGAAAGAATAATCGAAGAGGTTATTGCAAAAAGACAACATTACTTAACAGATGTTTTAAATGATTTCACAGAAGATGAAGTAAATTCTCTTCAAAAATCGTTAGCAAAGCTGCAACAAGAAATGAAGGATGAATGAGGCGATTTTTTGAATAGACCAATTGGAGTAATAGATTCTGGAGTAGGCGGATTGACGGTCGCAAAAGAGATCATGAGGCAGCTCCCAAAAGAAGAAATTATTTATATAGGAGATACTTCTCGTTGTCCTTATGGACCTAGACCTAAAGATGAAGTTCACCAGTTTACATGGGAAATGACAAACTATCTATTAGCTCATCACCATATTAAAATGCTTGTAATTGCTTGTAATACGGCAACTGCAATTGTATTAGAGGATATAAAGGATAAGCTGGACATTCCTGTGATTGGGGTTGTAATGCCTGGAGCAAGAACGGCGATAAAAGTAACAAAAAAAAGGCATATTGGTGTGATCGGCACCGAAAATACGATTGCAAGCCATGCCTATGAAACAGCCCTCAAAACATTAAATAAAAACGTGGTTGTAGAAAGCCTGGCATGCCCGCTTTTTGTGCCCTTGGTTGAAAGTGGAGAGTTCGAGGGAATAGAGGCAGAAGAACTTGTCAAACGTTCATTAAAACCAATAAAAAATACAAAGATTGATTCGCTTATATTAGGATGTACTCACTATCCAATATTAAAGCAGCAGATTGAAAAATACATGGGGACAAATGTAAAAATCATTTCCTCTGGGGATGAGACTGCAAGAGAGGTCAGTACAATTTTATCTTATCAAGATCAACTAAATAAAGACGATATAAATAAACAACATATTTTCTTAACAACAGGTTCTAAACAATTATTTGAAAAAATAGCTTCTAAATGGTTCGGCCAGCCAGTTGAAAATGTCCATAAAATAACCCTAACCTAACTAATCACCTTTCCGAGTGCCAGGCACCTTAATCCATTTTTTTAGTAGTACTAAATTGGTGGATATGGTTCCTGGTACTTTTTTGTTTTATCAGAAAAGCAGTTTGAATTTATTTAATTAATAATGCAATATCGTTTCCCCGCTCCACAATCGACTGTCCCCAAGTCATAAGCCTCACCGTCAGCGAATTATTTGCACCGTTATCGAAATAAATTCACCATCAGCAAATTTGTTCCGTCAAAATCTCTATTCCAGGTTGTCTCATCAATTAAACGATTTGCCATTCCCTTCCGCCTATCAACGGAACTAAGGTCTTGTCCATGCTATGGATATTACTCAAGCAATTCAAGGTCAAATTAAGTAAAGTTTATTAAGTTAGCGCATATCTATCCAAAATTGTTTTTCAAAAACGGTCTAATTCAAAAAATAGCTCGTATACATAGTAGTACAAACTGCCTTAGGAGGGACCTTTATGGCGAAAAGCGGAAAAAAGAAAGTAGCAGCAACGGTTGTAGTATCAACAATGTTATTATCAGGATGTGGGATGTTTGGTGGTGAAAAGACTGCTAAAGAAGTAGATCCGCCTCAGGATGTCTCATATTTAGAAGAGGAAGATAAATCTGAGAAAGAATCTAATGTAGAATCTAGTCAGGAAGACACTAAGAGTGAAAAGAAAGAGGAGCAAGCTGCAGAAACAGTAAAAAGGGAATTGTATTTAATTGATAGCAAAGGACTTGTAGTTGCCCAAACTGTTGATCTCCCAAAACAGGATGGTGCAGCCAAACAAGTAGTCGAATACTTAGTTGAGGGTGGACCAATATCAAATATGCTTCCAGATGGGTTCAGAGCCGTTCTGCCTGCAGATACAGAAGTAAAAGGGGTTTCGATAAAAGACGGAACGGCCACTGTAGACTTTTCTAAAGAATTTGAAGATTATAAACCTGAGGACGAGCAGAAAATTCTTCAAGCAGTAACATGGACCCTTACTCAATTTGATTCTGTTAAAAACGTTAAATTTTGGATTAATGGTCATGAGCTTAATGAAATGCCTGTTGGGGGCACGCCAATCTCTGATGAACTTAACCGTGAAACTGGAATTAATTATGACACAAGCGATGTCATTGACATCACAAATTCTCATCCGGTTACAGTGTATTACTTAGCAGAAAATGAAGATAAATCCTACTACGTCCCAGTAACAAAGCGGGTTAGTAACAAAGAAGAAGACCCAATCGTTTCAGCTGTTAATGAACTGATCGAGGGGCCGGCAAATAGAAGCGGCCTGTTATCTGGATTCCAAAGCGAGGTTGAATTATTAAGCGCTCCTAAAAATGAGGATGGAAAAGTAACATTAGATTTTAATGAAGCCATTTACGGAGCTTTTGATGAAGATAAAAAGGTGATTTCTAAACATGTTTTAAATTCTCTTGTTCTAACCTTAACAGCGCAAGAAGGAGTAGAGAGTGTAGCCGTCACGGTCAATGGAAAAGCTGATTTAGTAAATGAAGACGGAAAGAAGCTGTCAGAACCAGTAACAAGAACTGATATTGTGAATACAGGTAGTTTTTAATCTTATATTTTTGATATACTATATAGTGCAAATAAAAGAGGTACGCTTACAAAAAGCTGCCTCTTCTTTCGTGTTCCATACAAGAAATTTAGGTAAAGGTGTTTTCGAAAATTTTGTAGTTTATTAAAAAAAGCACAAGGTGCTAGTCCTTCGATGACAAGCATAAGACTAGCCGGGTACTGCAGCCCCTGAGCTGGACAATTCTGAAATAAAGCCCTATCACTCTCAATGGCTTATGTATCTCAAGATGTGAGATTTCGGATGTGAGACTCGAAGCAGTATGGTATTTCACCAGCTGCCAGTAGTCTCTAATAAAGCAAAAGCTACAATTTCATAGAAAAGATACTTTTTACATGATTCTATGCTTAGCCTGGAGGTAAAAAAGATGAGAAATGATGGCCGACAATACGATCAAATAAGACCAGTAGAAATAAAGACAAATTTTATTAAGCATCCTGAAGGATCTGTCCTTATTACAGTTGGGGAGACTAAAGTCATTTGCAATGCCACAATTGAGGACAGGGTTCCTCCATTTATGCGGGGTGAAGGTAAGGGATGGATTACTGCCGAGTATTCCATGCTTCCACGAGCAACGGAGCAGCGGACGATCAGAGAATCTTCAAAAGGGAAAATTTCTGGAAGAACGATGGAAATACAGCGTTTAATAGGTCGTGCTCTTCGGGCGGTTGTAAACTTAGAAATAATCGGCGAGAAAACAGTTTGGATTGACTGTGACGTGATCCAAGCAGATGGAGGCACTCGAACCGCATCTATCACAGGAGCTTTTGTTGCCATGACTATTGCTTTGGGGGAGCTTTATAATAAGAATGGAATAAAAGAGTTTCCTATTCAGGACTACCTCGCTGCAATTTCTGTAGGGATGACTAAGCAAGAAGGAGAAATTTTAGATTTAAATTACATAGAGGATTCAGCCGCCGAAGTGGATATGAATGTTGTCATGACAGGTAACAGAGAATTTGTTGAGCTGCAGGGTACAGGAGAAGAAGCAACTTTTACAAGAGCACAGCTTGACGCTTTGCTCGAATTAGCTGAAAAAGGGATCGGCAGTTTAATTGAGATACAAAAACAGGCTCTTGGTGATCTTGCCTTAAAAATTGAAAGTAATTTGGGGGCGAAAAAAAAATGATAGATGAAGTGATAATCGCCACCAAAAATGAAGGGAAAGCAGCCGAATTTAAAACGATGCTTGCACCTCTTGGAGTAAAAGTACGTACATTATTGGATTTTCCTGAAATAGAGGATATTGAAGAAACTGGTCACACTTTTGAAGAGAATGCTGTTTTAAAAGCGGAGGAGACAGCTTTTGCTCTGCAAAAAATGGTGATCGCCGATGATTCAGGATTATCCATTGAATACCTAGGTGGAAAGCCAGGAGTTTATTCTGCAAGATATGCCGGGGAACAAAAAGATGACGCGAAAAACATTCAAAAAGTTCTACAAGAATTAAAAGGCGTTCCTCATGAAGAAAGATCAGCCCGTTTTCACTGTGCCCTTGCTATCGCAGCTCCTGGACAAGAAACAATAACGGTTGAAGGAACTGTAGAGGGCATTATTGCAGAAAAACCTGAGGGAATGGGCGGCTTTGGTTACGATCCCATTTTTATAGTTAAAGACAAGGGGAAAACTATGGCACAACTCACCAAAGAAGAAAAAAATAAAATTAGCCACAGAGCAAATGCGCTTAATAAGCTTCAGCTTCTCCTTCAACACGAGGATTCGGTCTTCAGAGGAAACAAAGAAGACAGGTGATGGATGTTATATGTCCTGTGGTTTTAGGTCTATTATGCCGAAGTTAGAATGGCATCCAACCTTTTAAATATAGTTACTATTTCGTATTTAGAAACTTCACTTTTAGGTGGATTGAAATTACAACTTAATTACGTGCGCAGACTGCCATTTTAATGTTAAAATTCCCATATGAACAGAATCATACCTAATTAGGGAGAGTTAAACATGAAAGCACTAATTATGAGCGACAGTCATGGTCTTACTGAAGAAGTTCAATTAATAAAAGAACGTCACCAGGGAGAGGTAGATGCCGTATTCCACTGCGGAGACTCAGAATTGCCTCTTTGTGAACCTACTCTAGAAAAAATTCATATTGTCATGGGGAATTGTGACTATGATCAAAAGCTCCCTGAGGAAATAATTGTTGATATAAAAGGAGTTCGCTTCTTTGTGACTCACGGACATTTACATAACGTCAAATCTACCTTAATGAATGTAAAATACCGAGCTGAAGAAACAAACGCACAAGTTGTTTGCTTCGGACATTCTCATATAGCTGGCGTGGATTATATAGACGGTATCTTATTTCTAAACCCTGGAAGCATTCACCTTCCCCGGGTGCGAAGGGAAAAAACCTATGCTATACTGGAAATAGAGGAAAATAAAGCTACTGTGCAATTTTTTGAAGACTCAGGTAAGCAAGTTAATGAATTAACACATCACTTTTCATTAGCATAAAAAGGGAGAGAAGAGAAAATTTCTCTTCTCTCAAAAAAGTTTTAAAAAATTATTGACTTTCTATTTGTATATGAATATAATAAAACTTGTCGCTGATACAACTTGATGAATGAAAACAAGTCCCAGTAGCTCAGCAGGATAGAGCAACGGCCTTCTAAGCCGTCGGTCGGGAGTTCGAATCTCTCCTGGGACGCCATATTCTATTACATATAAAACTCTTTTGGATATTCCAAAAGGGTTTTTTTATTTTTTAATCTAAGCTGAGTGGTCAATTCGCCAATCTTCTGTGAAGTATATACATAAAAAGGGGATTTAGCGGTTAAGTTAAGTGCATAAGTCAAAGTGTTTGTAATAGTAGGAAGAAAAAGTCTGAGACTCTAATCACATTTTAGCAACCTGACTAAATCAGGGTAGTTTTAGCATCTGTTCCAATCATTACCGTTTTGACACTAAAAAAAGGATCAATTATAAGGAAAGAAATTGGAAACCAACCCATAGAAAGGAAATTAAATAATCCAAATAATGATCCTCCCAAGACACAAAATGAAAATATTTATTATATACCAAATACCCTTTTCACTCCCTAACCTTGTAAGATAAGTTTACCTCAAAAGAAAATTCAAAAAAAATTTTAAATGGACGATCCGCATTAAATCAATGATGTAAGCGGATACAAATTGATAAACAAATCAAAATTATCTAACAATTCACGAAACTGGTGTTGACACTCGCTTGAAACGAGCGTAATATAAGCTCAAACATTAATTACATGAAGATGAAAGGTTACTCAAAAATATCCGATAACAAATGTTATAAGGATCTTTTTTACAACTTGTATTTCAATGATTTAAAGTGGTTTAACTTAAAAGGAAAGGTGTGCACATGATGAGTGACCAGTGGATCTTTCTAAACGATGATTTCGTAAAAAAAGAAGATGCAAAAGTTTCAGTATACGACCATGGCTTCTTATATGGAGATGGAGTCTTCGAAGGAATTCGAGTCTACAGCGGTAATATATTTAGAATGAAAGAGCACATGGATCGTTTATTCCAATCTGCAAAATCAATCCTCTTGTCAATTCCTTATACCCATGAAGAGCTGACAGATCTCGTTGTCAAAACAGTTGAGAAAAATGGATTGAAAGATGCATACATTCGACTAGTAGTTTCTAGAGGTGTTGGTGACCTCGGACTTGACCCATATAAATGTAAACGTCCTAACATAGTCATTATTGTAGAACCTCTGGCAATTTTCCCAAAACACCTTTATGATACAGGTGTTGACATTGTCACTGTTCCTACAAGGCGGAATCGTCCAGATGTATTAAGTCCAAAAGTGAAATCTTTAAACTATTTAAATAATGTATTAGTAAAAATCGAAGCCCATTTAGCAAATGTAAGTGAAGCTCTTATGCTCAATGATCAAGGCTATGTAGCAGAAGGCTCTGCGGATAATGTTTTCATTTACAAAAATGGAAAATTGCTGACACCGCCCGGCTACTTAGGAGCACTAGAGGGAATTACAAGGAATGCGATCTTAGAAATTGCAAATGAACTGGGATACGATGTTCGGGAAGAACCTTTTACCCGTCATGATGTATACACCGCAGATGAAGTATTCTTAACAGGTACAGCAGCTGAAGTCATTGCTGTTGTAAAAGTTGATGGCCGCGAAATTGGCGATGGAAAGCCTGGAGAACACACGAATCGATTACTCGAGAAGTTCAGACAAAAGGTTATAAAAGAAGGTGTAAAAGTTAACTATAATGACCAAGGATTAAATGTAAGTTAACTGCCTTTTAAGCTTAACAATTGAAAAAGTAAAACGGTGATGAGGATAAGTAGCGGTTAGGTAAAGTATCTCACAGAGAGCCGGGGTAGCTGAAAGCCGGTGATACCCCTAAACGTGAACTCGCCTCAGAGTGTCAGCTTGAAAAACAGTAGAGCTGGCCGAGTACAGACTTTGGTACTCGTTATCAAAACAGGATCTTACCTAAAGATCCATAAGGTGGTCACTTTTGACCATGAAAAAGGGTGGTACCGCGTAGAGTTAGTGAATAAACCTCTTCGCCCCTTTGACCTAGAAAATAGGTCTATGAGGGGACGGAGAGGTTTTTTATATTTTTTAAAAAACAATGAATGACAACCTTATTGGAAGAAGGGATTAAATATTAGCATTAAAGGAGGAAAAGAAATGAGCGCAAATGTACAGTTGGACCAATCAGCTGCCAAATGTACAATGACCATGTCAGGATCCAAAATGCTTATCGAGGCATTGAAAAAGGAAAAGGTGGAAGTCATCTTTGGTTATCCTGGCGGAGCTGTCTTACCGATTTATGATACTCTCTATGATTCAGGAATGTTTCATGTTTTAACAAGACATGAACAGGGAGGTATTCACGCTGCAGAAGGATACGCTCGTATTTCAGGTAAGGCGGGTGTTGTAATTGCAACTTCAGGACCTGGGGCAACGAACTTGGTTACCGGCTTAACAGATGCGATGATTGATTCCTTACCGCTTGTTGTTTTTACAGGTCAAGTTGCTTCATCTGTGATTGGTTCTGATGCTTTTCAGGAAGCAGACATATTAGGTATCACAATGCCGATTACTAAGCATAATTACCAAGTTAGAGATGTTAATGACCTGCCGCAAATTATAAAAGAAGCATTTCACATTGCAACAACTGGAAGACCAGGACCTGTGCTTATTGATATCCCTAAAGATATAGCAATTGCTGAAGGTAAATTTGATTACAATAAGCCAATTGACCTGCCGGGATATAACCCTAAAACAGAGCCGAATTACTTGCAAATTCGCAAGCTGGTAGAAGCTGTTAGCAGTGCTAAAAAACCTGTTATTCTTGCAGGAGCCGGTGTATTGCACGCGAAGGCTGCAAATGAACTGAAGGAATATGCAGAGCAGCAGCAAATTCCTGTCGCAAACACATTACTCGGACTCGGTGGATTCCCAGCAGATCATCCACTCTTTTTAGGAATGGCAGGTATGCATGGTACCTACACAGCAAACATGGCGATCTATGAAAGCGACCTTTTAATCAGTGTTGGTGCAAGGTTTGATGACCGGGTAACTGGTAATTTAAATCATTTTGCAAAGCATGCCACTGTCGCCCATATTGATATTGACCCTGCAGAAATTGGAAAAAATGTTCCAACGCAAATTCCTGTTGTTGGAGATGCAAAAAATGTGTTAAAACAATTGATTCAACAAAACGGAAAAGTATGTGATGCGAAGGAATGGCACGAAAAATTAAACAATAATAAAACAGAATTCCCATTATGGTATACAGAGGGCAAAGAAGAGTGCAAACCGCAGGAATTAATTAAATGGATCTATGAAAGCACAAAAGGTGAAGCAATTGTTACAACAGACGTTGGCCAGCATCAAATGTGGGCTGCTCAATACTATCATTTTAATCAAGCAAACAAATGGGTAACATCTGGTGGACTTGGCACGATGGGATTCGGCTTGCCAGCAGCAATTGGAGCACAGTTAGCAGACCGAAATGCCACAGTTGTATCAATCTTGGGTGACGGCGGTTTTCAAATGACTTCACAAGAGCTCGCAGTCATTCATGAACTTAACTTGCCGATAAAAGTAGTTGTTTTGAACAACCGATCTCTTGGGATGGTTCGACAGTGGCAAGAAATCTTCTACGAAGAACGGTATTCCCATTCAAAATTCTCTACACAGCCTGATTTTATTAAATTAGCTGAAGCATATGGGATGAAGGGTCTTCGAATTACAGCTAAAAATGAAGATGCTAAGCAGCAATTAAAAGAAGCACTGCAGTCTGATCAGCCAATGTTAATCGATGTTCAAGTTTGCCAAGAGGAAAATGTTTATCCGATGATTGCACCTGGTAAAGGTATACATGAAATGGTGGGTGTCAAAAAATGAAACGGATTATCACAATAACAGTTCATAACCATTCAGGAGTTTTAAACAGAATTACAGGTCTTTTTACAAAACGACACTATAATATTGAAAGTATTACAGTCGGTCATACAGAAGTTGAAGGAATTTCAAGGATGACTTTTGTTGTAAATGTGCAAGAAGAAAAAGAAGTTGAACAAATGACTAAACAGCTTAATAAACAAATTGATGTTTTAAAAGTAAATGATATTACGAATCAATCAATCGTTGCAAGAGAGCTGGCCTTAATAAAAGTAGTCTCGGCTCCATCGACTAGAATGGAGATATATGGTGTAATCGAACCATTCAGAGCGACTATCATTGATGTAAGTAAAGATAGTGTAGTGATTCAAGCTACAGGGGAATCAAGCAAAATCGAGGCATTAATCGATTTATTAAAACCCTATGGAATTAAGGAGATTGCCAGAACGGGTACAACCGCATTTACCAGAGGAACACAGAGACAGCAAAATTATGAAAAAACAATTTCAATTGTTTAACTAAAATATATGAATTCAGAATAATCAATCAAAAGGGAGCGAATTAAAAATGGCAAAAGTATATTATAACGGTGACGTAAATGATCAAGTATTAGCAGGTAAAAAGGTAGCAGTAATCGGATACGGCTCGCAAGGTCATGCACATGCTTTAAATTTAAAAGAGAGCGGTGCGGATGTTGTAGTTGGAGTTCGAAAAGGTAAATCATTTGATAAAGCCGTAGAAGATGGACACAATGTATACACAGTTGCAGAAGCAGCCGAGCAAGCAGATGTTATTATGGTACTTTTGCCTGACGAGCAGCAGCAAAAGGTTTACGACGCAGAAATCAAACAGCATTTAACAAGCGGAAAGGCTCTTGTATTTGCACACGGCTTTAATGTTCATTTCCATCAAATTGTCCCTCCAAGTGATGTAGATGTGTTTTTAGTAGCTCCAAAAGGACCAGGTCATTTAGTAAGAAGAACTTATGAAGAGGGAGCAGGAGTACCAGCACTCTTTGCCATCTATCAAGACGTGACAGGAAAAGCAAAAGATTTAGCCCTCGCTTATGCAAAAGCAATCGGTTCAGCCAGAGCAGGAGTTTTAGAAACATCGTTTAAAGAAGAAACTGAGACAGACCTATTTGGAGAACAAGCGGTTTTATGCGGTGGTTTAACATCTCTTGTTAAGTCAGGCTTTGAAACTTTAGTAGAAGCAGGTTACCAGCCTGAATTGGCTTACTTCGAATGTTTACACGAATTAAAGCTAATCGTTGACCTTATGTATGAGGGCGGACTAGAGGGAATGAGATATTCAATCTCGGATACAGCTCAATGGGGTGACTTCGTTTCTGGTCCAAGAGTAGTAGATGCAAAAGTTAAGGAATCGATGAAAGCTGTTTTAGAAGATATTCAATCAGGTAAATTTGCAAAAGATTGGATTGTTGAAAACCAAGTTAACCGCCCTCAGTTTAACGCAATCAACCAACGCGAAAATGAACATCAAATTGAAAAAGTCGGCCGTGAGCTTCGCGACATGATGCCATTTGTTAAACCAAAAAAGAAAGAAGCGGTGAGCGCTGGTGCAAAAAATTAATGTTTTTGATACAACGCTAAGAGATGGTGAACAATCTGCCGGAGTCAACCTAAACTCTCAAGAAAAAATGACGATTGCAAAACAATTGGAACGTCTTGGAGTAAACATAATGGAGGCTGGATTTCCAGCTTCCTCAAGGGGTGACTTTCAATCTGTTCAAGATATAGCGAGAACGATCAAAAACAGTTCGGTTACTGGGCTTGCAAGGTCAGTTAAAGCTGATATCGATGCTGCCTGGGAAGCTTTAAAAGATGGGGCAGAGCCTAGATTACACGTATTTATTGCTACTTCTGATATTCATTTGAAATATAAATTAAGGCAAACACCCGCTCAAGTCGTCGAAACCGCTGTTCAATCCGTTAAATATGCAAAAAAGTTTTTTCCGATCGTCCAATGGTCTGCTGAAGATGCTACCCGTACTGATCTTCCTTTCTTAGCACATATTGTGGAAAAGGTTATTGCTTCTGGAGCTAGTGTTATTAATATTCCTGATACGGTTGGATATACTACTCCAAAAGAATACGGGGAAATCTTTTGTTATTTAAAAGAAAATGTAAAAAATATTGATAAAGTAATTTTATCAGCACATTGTCATGATGATTTGGGTATGGCAACAGCTAATTCACTTTCAGCGATTGAACATGGAGCAAACCAAATTGAAGGAACAATAAACGGAATTGGTGAGCGTGCCGGGAATGCATCCTTAGAAGAAGTTGCGGTAGCCTTGCATATTAGAGGCGATTATTATCAAGCGAAAACCACTTTAAGCCTTCAAGAAATTAAACGAACAAGTGATCTTGTCAGTAATTTAACTGGAATGATCATTCCAGGGAATAAGGCAGTTGTTGGCAGAAATGCATTTGCTCATGAATCAGGTATTCACCAAGATGGAGTCCTGAAAGAAAAAACAACTTATGAAATTATTACACCTGAACTCGTCGGTGTTAAAACAAATTCCATGATACTTGGAAAACACTCAGGAAGACATGCATTCAGAGATCGATTAGAACAGTTAGGGTTTAAATTATCTGAAGAAGAAACAAACCATATTTTTAAGCAATTTAAAGAGCTGTCAGAGAAGAAGAAGGAATTTACGGACGAAGATTTAATTTCTCTTGTTCTTGAGGAAAAGTTAGCAAATGGTGAAGCAGCCTATGAATTATTATCCTTACAAGTCAATTATGGAACAGCTCAAATACCGACTGCAACTGTAACATTAAAGAACCGGGCTCAACAAGAGGTTCAAGAAGCAGCAACTGGGGCAGGAAGTGTTGAAGCGATTTATAACACATTAGAACGTTGTATAGGATCCTCTATTAAACTTTTAGATTATAGAATTCAATCAAATAGCAGCGGCAGAGACGCATTAGCGCAAGTTTATGTAAAAGTAAATTTCAATGGACTTGAATCAAGTGGAAGAGGTATGGCGCAGGATGTTTTGGAAGCTTCTGCAAAAGCTTATTTAAACGCAATCAATCGAATCGTTGTTTTAAATTACGGAACCGAAAAAATAGAAGCAACTGTATAACAATTTTTAATAAGGGGATGGCCATCATGAAGAAAAAAATTGCTCTTTTACCAGGTGACGGAATCGGAAAAGAAGTGATGGAAGGTGCGGTTGATTTGTTGAAATCAATTGCAGAGCATTACCATCATGAATTTGATTTTGAGTACGGTTTAATTGGTGGTGGGGCGATTGATCAAACAGGAGATCCCCTGCCAGATGAAACATTAGAAATATGTAAGGCGTCTGATGCAGTACTTTTAGGGGCTGTTGGTGGACCAAAATGGGATGAGAACCCGGCCGAGCTGCGTCCCGAAAAAGGTCTGCTAAAGCTTCGTAAAGAGCTTGATTTATATGCGAACTTAAGACCTGTTCAAGCATATGAGAGTATTGCTGATCAATCGCCGCTTAAGGCGGAAATATTAGAAGGGGTAGACCTTTTAATTGTTCGCGAACTTACTGGAGGCTTATATTTTGGTAAACCCAGCGAAAGATCTCACCATAATGGGGAAGAATCAGCAGTTGATACTTTATTCTATAATCGGAATGAAATCGAACGAATCATTGAAACAGCCTTTAAATTAGCTAGGGAGCGACGTAAAAAAGTCACTTCTGTCGATAAGGCCAATGTCCTTGAATCAAGTCGAATGTGGCGTGAGGTTGCGGAAGAGGTCGCTTCTAAATATCCAGATGTAGAGCTTCAGCATATGCTAGTAGACAATGCAGCCATGCAGCTTATTCGGTCTCCGAAACAATTTGATGTCATCGTAACAGAAAATATGTTTGGAGATATTTTAAGTGATGAAGCATCAATGCTGACGGGTTCATTAGGTATGCTGCCTTCAGCAAGTCTTTCTGAATCAAGCCTGCATTTATATGAGCCTGTTCATGGTTCTGCCCCAGATATTGCAGGTCTTAATAAAGCTAATCCTGTTGCAATGATGCTCTCTGTAGCGATGATGCTCCGTCATTCCTTCTCACTAGAAGAAGAAGCAAATGCAATCGAGCTTGCAGTTAAGCATGTTTTTGAAAGTGGCAAACGGACGGCTGATTTAGCAGATAAGAATCACGAAAGCTTAACGACAAAGGCTATGGTAGAGGAAGTTAAGGAAGCTATGGCTGATGATCATGCAATTTTTAATATTATGACAGCATATTCTTAAATTTCAGGGGTTGATCCAGAATCTTTATCACTGGATCATCCCCTCTTTATTAAAGAGGCTTAATATCACTTTTAAATAATGGCAAATCGGCGAACTTCCGATTGCTTGTAACCACACATTAATCCTCTCACCTCTGGGGGTTACTTAAACTCTCTGGAGAGATAAGCTTTGTTTCAATGTCGCAGCAAAGCTTAAAATCATCCTTAAAATATGCAGGAGGGATCCAGGTGAAACCGAAGACAATTATCGAAAAAATATGGGATAAACATGTCGTTCATCAAGAAAAAGGAAAGCCTGATTTACTATATATTGATCTTCATCTTATTCATGAAGTTACATCACCACAAGCTTTCGAGGGTCTGAGACAAAATGGACGGAAAGTAAGAAGACCTGATTTAACATTTGCAACGATGGATCATAACATTCCAACAATCGATCGATTCAACATTAAAGATCAGGTTGCTAAAATGCAGGTAAGTGCTCTGGAAAAAAACTGCCGGGAATTTGGAGTAAGATTAGCTGACCTGGAAAGTGAAGATCAAGGGATTGTTCATGTAATCGGACCAGAACTAGGCTTAACATTGCCGGGAAAAACAATTGTTTGCGGCGACAGCCACACATCAACGCACGGAGCTTTTGGGGCCCTTGCATTTGGGATCGGAACAAGTGAAGTGGAACATGTTCTGGCAACACAGACGTTATGGCAATCAAAACCAAAGACTCTCAATGTACAAATTGAAGGAGCGTTGGAAAAGGGAGTAACAGCCAAAGATGTTATCCTTTATTTAATCGGACAATATGGTGTGAAATTTGGCACAGGTTACTGTATTGAATTTTCGGGGGCAGTAATCGAGAACATGTCGATGGACGAACGTATGACAGTTTGCAACATGTCAATTGAAGCAGGTGCAAGAGCTGGATTAATTGCTCCAGATGAAACAACTCTTTCCTATATTAAAGGAAGAAAATATGCACCACACCCTGAACAATTTGAAGAGGCTGCAAAAGAATGGTTGAGCTTGAGATCAGACGAAGGAGCAGTGTTTGATCAAACGATTTATTTAAATGGTGCAGACATTGCCCCAATGGTAACATGGGGAATCAACCCTGGAATGGTCCTTCCAGTTACAAAAACAATTCCAAACTCGGCTGATTATGAAGATGAGAGTGATCAGAAGGAAATAAAACGGGCATATGAATATATGGGTATAGAGGCTGATCAGCCAATACAAAGTATTGAAGTAGACCATGTATTTATAGGCTCTTGTACAAATTCTCGAATGACAGATTTGCGGCAAGCGGCAGACATTATTAAAGGGAAGAAAGTATCAGCAGCAGTAAGAGCTATTGTTGTACCTGGGTCTCAGACGGTAAAGCAACAAGCTGAAAAAGAGGGATTAGATATCATTTTTAAGAATGCAGGGTTCGAATGGAGAGAATCTGGATGCAGTATGTGCTTAAGTATGAATGATGATGTGGTGCCAGAGGGGGAACGCTGTGCCTCGACATCTAATCGGAATTTTGAAGGCAGACAAGGAAAGGGAGCCAGAACTCATCTTGTCAGTCCGGCCATGGCGGCAGCTGCAGCCATTTACGGAAAATTTATTGATGTGCGTGAGCTATATAATGAAAATATTATTTCGGTATAAACGGCGGCCCGCAAACTTTCTGTTATTTAAATGCATGAGGTGAATGTAGTTTGTTCCTCTATCTGGGGAGTTCTGAACGATTGTCACACAATGATAGAATTTTTACTTTATAAGGAGGGATTTTCATTGCAGCCATTTACAATACACAAAGGAAAAGTTGCTGTATTAAATCGAAAAAATGTGGATACCGATCAAATTATTCCAAAACAATTTTTAAAAAGAATTGAAAGAACAGGGTATGGCAGATTTGCTTTTTATGATTGGAGATATCTTTCAGATGGTTCGAACAATCCAGAATTTGAATTAAATAATCCAATTTATCAGGGAGCTTCCATTTTAATAGCCGGAGAAAACTTTGGCTGCGGTTCTTCAAGAGAGCATGCACCTTGGTCATTAGGGGATTATGGATTTCGTGTAATTCTTGCTCCTTCCTTTGCAGATATTTTCTACCAAAACTGCTTGAAAAATGGTATTCTCCCGATACGCATGTCCCATAACCTTTCAAACGAAATTATGACACAAGCAGCGGACAAAGAATATTACTGCCAAGTTGATTTAGAAAATCAAATGATTACAGATGATAATGGCAATGCCCATTCATTCGAAATAGATCATCATTGGAAAGACATGCTCTTGCATGGCAGGGATGAGATTTCTCTTACACTGCTGCTTGATGAACAAATAAAACAATATGAATCAGAAAATAGAGTGTGGTAACATGCACTCTATTTTTATTTGAAAGAAGAGAGAGTCAAGTCTTGCTTGAATTGTTAAGTTAAAATGAATGACATAATCTTTTTAGTTGTTTCAGGTTACTCTGCTAATTCAGATCCTTCTTGTTTTCTTATGCTTTCATTGATAAACTTGATGAAAATAAGCGCTGGAGTTGAGCGGTCAAGATGAAGAAAGATAAGCGTTCTAACGTTGTACCCTTTCCAAACTTAAAGGAAAGGCTTGTCGATAAAGGAATGGCGGCATTAAAAAGTAAACACTACCAAGAAGCGTTGGAATTATTTTCTGAAGCAAAGAAAATGGAGGAAGATAAAGCTGAAATTCATTTAGGAATTGCGCTTTGTTTAATGGAACTTGGAGAATTAGAAGAAGCAAAGAATGTTTGTAAAAAAATGCTGCAGGAAGACCTGGGCCATTATTATACTGTTATGCAAATTTATTTAACCATTTTGATTCAGCTTAGAGAATATGGTGAAGTTCAAGCGACAATCGAGGCAGTCCTAGAGGAAAATCACCTGCCTGCAGAAAGTGCAGAGCATTTTTATAAGCTTTTAGAATTTAGCCGAAAAATGAATACAAATAAAGAGATTGAATTTGAAGATGTAGAAGTAGAAGCAAGGAATCCACAATTTGAAAACCTCCTTCAGAATACTGCGGCTCAAGTGGAATATGTTCATTCATTAAAAGATCTTAATATTACGAAGCATCTTGGAGTGCTGCAAACGATATTGGCTGACCCGCAAGGCCACCCTGTTGTAAAATCGATGATCTTACAACTAATGATGGAAAATGAAATATCTAAGAAGGTAACTGTTACGAAATTTGGGGAATCGATGATTATTATTCCTGATCAGCTGGAGGATTTGGCCGATCTGCCCTTTACAAAAAAAATAATCAGCATGTTGGATGATACGCTTGGCAATGAAAATCCTACATTGTTTGAAGCGGCTAAAGATTTATGGATTCGCCATATGTATGTCCTTTACCCGTTTTTGCCCCAGCCTGCAGATGTAAAGCTATGGGCCGCAGCCGTACATAAAGTGGGTTATGAAATGCATGGGATAGAAATCGAGGAAGCAGAGCTTAATGAAACATATAACTTAAATCAAAAAGGATTAACAAATGCATGTCAAAAAATAATGGATATAGAAAAAATTTCTTATTTGTAATTATAGGTGTATTTGTTGAAAGAGATGCATTGTATGTTATAATATAATGGTTGCAAAGTGGAGTTTTTTAGAATGAAAGCTAAAAATCATTCTCTTTTTGTTTGGTTTTGCTCCATACATAAGGGTATAACAAATATTTGCTTTGTATAAAATGATCAAAGCAAACCTTTTCTAATTAGGCGCAATATTAGCCTTAAAACACTAAGACCAACAACTATTCAATAGATTTTTGGAGGGAAACACATGTCAGTTAAATGGGAAAAGTTAGAAGGTAATGAAGGCGTTCTAACTGTAGAAGTAGATGCAGAAACATTTAATACCGCATTGGATTCTGCATTTAAAAAAGTAGTAACAAAAGTAAACATTCCAGGCTTCCGTAAAGGAAAAGTTCCACGCGGGCTTTTTGAGCAGCGCTTTGGTGTAGAATCTCTTTATCAGGATGCTTTAGATATTATATTACCGGTAGAATATCCAAAAGCAGTCGATGAAGCAGGTATTGATCCAATTGATCGCCCGGAAATTGATGTCGAGCAAATTGAAAAAGGCCAAAACCTTATTTTTACAGCAAAAGTGACGGTAAAGCCTGAAGTTAAATTAGGCGAATATAAGGGTCTTGAAGTTGAAAAGGAAGATGCAGCTGTTTCGGATGAGGACATTGAAAACGAGTTGAAAACTCTTCAAGAGCGTCAAGCAGAATTAGTTGTGAAAGAAGACGGAAAAGTAGAGGAGGGCGATACTGTTGTCCTTGACTTTGAAGGTTCTGTTGATGGTGAAGTGTTCGAAGGAGGAACTGCTGAAAACTATTCACTAGAAATTGGTTCTGGCCAGTTTATTCCTGGTTTTGAAGAGCAATTAGTCGGCTTGGAAGCAGGGGGAGAAAAAGATGTTGAAGTTAATTTCCCTGAAGAATATCATGCTGAAAACCTTGCTGGTAAACCAGCAGTATTCAAAGTGAAAATACATGAAATCAAAGCAAAGGAACTTCCTGCTTTAGATGACGAATTTGCAAAAGATGTAAACGAGGAAGTTGAAACTCTTGAGGAATTAAAAACAAAAACAAGAGAGCGTTTAGAAGAATCAAAGAAAAATGAAGTTGAAGCAAAGCTTCGTGACTCATTAGTTGAAAAAGCTTCTGAAAATGCTGAAGTTGATATTCCAGAAGTTTTAGTCGAAAACGAAGTAGACCGTATGATGAAGGAATTTGAACAACGTCTTCAAATGCAAGGGATGAACCTTGAGCTTTACTTCCAATTCTCAGGTCAGGATGAAGAAGCATTAAAAGCTCAAATGCAAGAAGATGCTCAAAAGCGTGTGAAGTTCAATTTAACACTTGAAGCAATTGCTGCAGCAGAAAACTTGGAAGTAAGCGATGAAGATGTGGAGAAAGAACTTGCGCACATGGCAGAAATGTACAAAATGCCTGTTGAAAACATTAAGCAAGCGATTGGATCTACTGACAGCTTGAAAGAGGATCTAAAAGTTCGAAAAGCGATCGATTTTCTTGTGGAAAACTGCTCATATGTTGCATAATAATAAATAAGAGAACAGGGCGCGATTTGATCGTGCCTTGTTTTATACAATCAAACATAGCTTATGGAGCTCTAACCTGCTTAATCAGAGGGTTATTGGTTCTCTTTACCTACATTCTATTTCAAACATAAGCGTTATTTTTTACATTAGATGGGGTACTATATATAATAATCTATACATAACAGTTAATGATTCCTTTAAATCGTAATATTACCTTAATGGGTAAAGATGTGATAAAATGCAATACATACTTAAGTAACTGAAATTTTCAAACTACCCAATTATTATAAAACATTTACATGACTGAGAAAGCAGCTTGTTTTTATAAATTGGGATGATTGTTAGAGACAAAGATATAAGGGGTGAATGTGTATGTTTAAGTTTAATGATGAAAAAGGACAGCTAAAATGTTCGTTTTGTGGTAAAACTCAGGACCAAGTTCGTAAACTTGTGGCAGGTCCAGGTGTATATATATGTGATGAGTGTATAGAATTGTGCACGGAAATTGTTGAAGAAGAATTAGGAACTGAAGAAGAAGTAGAATTTAAAGACGTACCTAAACCTAGAGAAATTCGTGAAATCTTAGATGAATATGTTATTGGGCAGGATCAAGCGAAAAAATCCCTTGCTGTTGCTGTTTATAACCATTACAAGCGGATTAATTCCAATAGTAAAGTCGATGATGTAGAGCTTGCAAAAAGTAACATTTCGATGATCGGCCCAACTGGAAGCGGTAAAACGCTGCTTGCTCAAACATTAGCACGAATCTTAAATGTTCCTTTTGCTATTGCTGACGCTACTTCTTTAACTGAAGCCGGATATGTCGGGGAAGATGTAGAAAACATCCTGCTTAAATTAATCCAGGCAGCAGATTATGATGTGGAAAAAGCTGAAAAAGGAATCATCTATATTGATGAAATTGACAAAGTTGCACGTAAATCAGAAAATCCTTCAATTACACGTGATGTTTCTGGTGAAGGGGTGCAGCAAGCTTTGCTCAAAATTCTTGAAGGGACAGTTGCAAGCGTTCCTCCACAAGGCGGAAGAAAACATCCGCATCAAGAGTTTATCCAAATTGACACAACAAACATTCTATTTATTTGCGGCGGTGCGTTTGATGGAATCGAACAAATTATTAAACGCCGCCTAGGCAAGAAAGTGATTGGATTTGGCTCAGACAATAAACAAGAAGACTTGGATCAAAAAACTCTTTTATCAAAGGCGCTTCCTGAAGACCTATTAAAATTTGGTTTAATCCCAGAATTCATTGGCCGCCTGCCAGTCATTGCAAGTTTAGAGCCGTTGGATGAGGATGCTTTAGTTGAAATTTTAACAAAGCCTAAGAATGCGCTTGTGAAGCAATTTCAAAAAATGCTTGATCTTGATGGTGTCGAGCTTGAATTTGAAGAAGATGCTTTAGTAGAAATATCAAAAAAAGCGATTGAACGTAAAACAGGAGCGCGCGGTCTCCGTTCCATTATTGAGGGGATCATGCTTGATGTTATGTTTGATCTGCCGTCTCGTGAAGATATTACAAAATGTATCATTACAGCGGATACTGTTACGAAAAAAATCCCTCCAAAACTATTGATGGACGACGGAACAGTTGTTGAAAAAGACAAGAAAACATCTGCATAATTGAACGATAGGGTAAGCTCTAAAAAGCCAGGTTCTAAATAGGACTTGGCTTTTTGTGTTTTAAAAGCTTAAGTTCATTAAAATTTAAAGAGTGCAACGTAGTTTTTATCGTAGAAATCAGCTTTTTCGCTGGTTTCATCTAATCCCGCCTCCGACATCAGTTCTAGAGGTGAGAGGTGAGAATAGAAACAATCGGCGAGGTACCGATTACCTTCATTTAGAGTTAAAGTTCCCCAAAGGATAGGTTATTTTCAGTTTTTTCGCTGGTTTCAGCCAATCCCACCTCCCACCTTTCATTTCTAGAGGTGAGAAGTGAGAGGTAAGATGAAGCAATTGGCGAGACACCGATTGCCTTCGTTTAAAGTTTAAAGTTTCCCAAAGGATAAGGGTGAATTTTTTAGAAAAGAAATCAGCTCTTTCGCTGATTTCATCTAATCTCACCTCCGATCCCTCACCTCTAGAAAGATGTGCAGTGTTTTTCTAATTAGGTAAGATATTCCTCCTTAATGAATTTCCCATTCAACGTTTATTCCTACAACCCCTCGGAAATACTAGCAAATACAATAAGTGAAAGCGAAATGGAAACTTATTTACAAAACAAAGCATACATAGCAACTATTTTATTTTTTACCCTATTCTAATGGTGGGTGAGACTCCTGGCTTTACTAAGTGGGCACAGCTGCTCATAAGAAAATAACTGCAGTGCCCAGGATAAAGAAAAGCCCCGCTGAAGTTTCACTTTACTATTATTTGAATAGGACAAATCTTAAAGGAGCGGTAAAGAAAAACTAAGCCGCTTATCACATGCTGGAGGGACCTTTATGAGTTGGACTGGAATTGCATTGTTTATTCAACTATTTTTTGGGATTATTATTGGTTTATACTTTTGGAACTTATTGAAAAATCAACGTACACAAAAAGTATCGATCGATAGAGAATCCAAAAAAGAAATGGAGCAGTTACGAAAGATGAGAGCAATAAAATTAACGGAACCATTAGCAGAACGTGTTCGGCCAAAAAGCTTCAACGATATTGTGGGACAAGAGGATGGAATACGTGCTTTAAAAGCAGCGTTATGCGGACCTAACCCGCAGCATGTTATTGTATATGGCCCTCCTGGTGTAGGAAAAACTGCTGCAGCCCGTCTAGTTCTCGAAGAAGCAAGAAGAAATCAAAAATCACCATTTAAACCTCAAGCTGTATTCGTTGAATTAGATGCTACAACAGCCCGATTTGATGAAAGGGGAATAGCAGATCCGTTAATTGGCTCCGTGCATGATCCGATTTATCAGGGGGCTGGCGCTATGGGACAAGCAGGAATTCCTCAGCCAAAACAAGGAGCAGTTACCCATGCACATGGTGGTGTTCTATTCATTGATGAGATCGGCGAATTACACACCATTCAAATGAATAAATTGTTAAAAGTACTTGAAGATCGAAAAGTACATCTAGAAAGTGCCTATTACAGTGAGGAAAACACACAAATACCAAACCATATTCATGATATCTTTAAAAATGGACTACCAGCAGATTTCCGCCTAATTGGTGCCACGACAAGGACGCCGAATGAAATTCCTCCTGCCATAAGATCAAGATGTCTGGAAGTTTTCTTCCGTGAGCTCGATCAAGCAGAATTAGCTGTCGTAGCAAGAAAAGCAGCTGATAAGATTAACATGAGCGTAACAGATGAGGGGATTACCAAGCTTACATCCTATTCCAGAAATGGCAGGGAAGTAGTTAACATGATGCAGATTGCAGCAGGAATTGCTATGGCTGAAGAACGAGATTTTGTAACAGTAGAAGATATTGAATGGGTCATTCATTCCAGCCAGCTCACACCTAGGAATGAAAAGAAGGTTGGTTCTAAAGCAGAGGTAGGGCTCGTAAACGGTCTAGCGGTATATGGACCAAACACCGGTGCTTTGCTTGAAATAGAGGTCAATGTCATTCCTGCAAAAGATAAAGGAACGATTAACATTACAGGAATTGTGGAAGAAGAAAGCATTGGTGATAGAGGAAAAAGTATTCGCAGAAAAAGTATGGCGAAAGGTTCGATAGAAAATGTGCTGACCGTTCTTCGTTCAATGGGGCTTAACTCAGGAGATTATGATATCCATGTGAATTTTCCAGGGGGTATTCCAATTGACGGTCCTTCCGCAGGAATTGCTATGGCAACAGGTATTTTTTCAGCGGTTCATAAAATTCCGATCGACCATACTGTAGCGATGACAGGGGAGATCAGTATCCATGGGAATGTGAAGCCAATTGGAGGGGTAATTCCAAAAATAAAAGCAGCAAAGATTGCTGGTGCAAAAAGGGTTATTATTCCGGAAGAAAATATGCAATCTATTTTGAAAGAAATAGACGGGATCGAAATCCTCCCAGTTTCACATCTTCAGCAAGTTCTTGACTTAGCTTTAATTAATCCACCTACAGAAAACGAACAGCCAATTATTATGCCAGCTGCAAATCAAATTCAAAGACAAGAATCTGTTTGAAAAATGGCTTTTTTCAAAGGGATTTATTAACATACAAATTAAGATGGCTATTAAACAAAGGCATCGATGAATCGGCAATTGCTTCTAGCCTTCCTTATGATCTCTCAGCTTCTTTAGAAACGCTAACTGGGAGTACAACATGCAGCAGCGAAAAGCAGCCAATAAAAAAGGCAATCCTTCAATGGATTTTGCCTTTTTCATTTAATCCATAATATAAAGGATGGAAGCTTCACCGTATTATAAATCAGCCTATACCAGCTTAAAGCTGTTTAATCAATATGTTTTAAAAAGAACAATTGAGGTCCAGCATTTCAAAGGGAACTGGAGTTATAAGACATTTATATTTATAAAATAACTCACAATTTTCTTTTTCTTATAGTGGATAAAGGGTATACTACGTAATGAGTGTCTTAAATAGACACTGGTATTAGAGATAGGTTAGAATTGAACAAGATACAAAGAGAATCTGAGAAATTATGCTACTATTGTCCTGGAGGTGTTTTTAGAGCATGGCGAAAAAAGAACAAACTATCGTCCCCCTCCTTCCTTTAAGGGGTTTGCTAGTTTACCCTACAATGGTCCTTCACTTGGATGTGGGCCGAGATAAATCAATTCAAGCCTTAGAAAAGGCAATGATGGACGACCATATGATTTTTTTGGCAACTCAAAAAGAAATTTCAATAGATGAACCAAATATCGATGAAATCTACCGTATTGGCACACTGACTCGCATTAAACAAATGCTGAAGTTACCAAATGGGACCATTCGTGTTTTAGTTGAGGGAATACAGCGGGCTGAAATTATCCATTATTATGAAACGGAAGAATTATTAGAGGTTGAGATTCAGAAATTCGAAGAGAATGTATCGAAAGATGCAGAAGATGAAGCATTGATGAGATCAATGCTTGATTATTTTGACCAATACATAAAGCTTTCAAAGAAAATTTCTCAAGAAACCTATGCAACTGTTGCAGATGTAGATGAACCGGGACGAATGGCTGACCTTATTACATCACATTTACCTTTGAAACTAAAAGAGAAGCAAGAAGTTCTTGAAACAGTAGATGTGAAAAAACGGTTAAACAAAGTCATTGATATTATCAATAATGAAAAAGAAGTATTAAATCTAGAAAAGAAAATCGGTCAGCGTGTTAAACGCTCGATGGAACGAACACAGAAAGAATACTACCTTCGCGAGCAAATGAAAGCTATTCAAAAAGAACTGGGTGATAAAGAAGGGAAAACAGGAGAAGTTTCCAGTCTGACTGAAAAAATCGAGGAAACAGGTATGCCAGAGCACGTGAAGAAGACTGCTTTTAAAGAGTTAGAAAGGTATGAAAAAGTACCTTCCAGCTCTGCCGAAAGTGCGGTCATTCGTAATTATTTAGATTGGCTTATTTCCCTGCCTTGGTCAAAGGCAACAGAGGATACGCTTGATATCCAGAACGCTGAAAAAATCCTGGAAGATGAGCATTATGGTCTGGAAAAGGTAAAGGAACGGGTATTAGAGTATTTAGCTGTCCAGCAATTAACGAGCTCCTTAAAAGGACCAATTTTGTGCTTGGCGGGACCTCCTGGTGTGGGAAAAACCTCTTTAGCCCGCTCGGTTGCGAAGTCATTAAACCGCAACTTTGTTCGAATTTCCCTTGGCGGTGTTCGAGATGAATCAGAAATTCGTGGTCATCGCCGGACATATGTCGGGGCAATGCCTGGTCGAATCATTCAAGGAATGAAAAAAGCCAGCACCATTAACCCGGTATTTTTACTTGATGAAATTGATAAAATGTCTAGTGATTTCAGGGGCGACCCTTCTTCTGCCCTGCTGGAGGTACTCGATCCAGAACAAAATCATACCTTCAGCGATCACTATATTGAGGAAACCTATGATCTCTCTAAAGTAATGTTTATTGCAACTGCCAACAATTTAGCGACGATTCCCGCACCTCTGCGTGATCGAATGGAAATCATCACGATTGCAGGGTATACAGAGCTTGAAAAAGTTCATATTGCAAAGGAACACCTGCTTACAAAACAAATGAATGCACACGGTTTAAAGAAATCCCAGCTTCAAATTCGCGATGATGCGATGAAAAGTGTAATTCGCTATTACACAAGGGAAGCAGGTGTCCGTGGTTTAGAACGTCAGCTGGCAGCTGTTTGTCGAAAAGCAGCTAAAAAAATTGTTTCAAATGAAAAGAAAAAAATCGTGTTAACAAACAAAAACATTGAAGATTTTTTAGGGAAGAAACAATTCCGATACGGCCAAGCTGAATTTGAGGACCAAATTGGAGTTGCTACAGGGCTTGCATATACAACGGTTGGAGGAGACACGTTGTCAATTGAAGTCTCTTTATCGCCAGGAAAAGGGAAGTTAATTTTGACAGGTAAACTTGGAGACGTTATGAAGGAATCAGCCCAAGCTGCATTCAGTTATATCCGGTCGAGAGCAAATGATTTGAAAATTGATCCCGATTTTCATGAAAAACATGACATTCATATCCATGTTCCTGAAGGTGCTGTTCCAAAGGATGGGCCATCTGCAGGTATCACGATGGCAACTGCATTGATTTCAGCTCTGACAGGAAGACCTGTCCGTAAAGAGGTTGGCATGACAGGGGAAATCACACTTAGAGGGCGCGTACTGCCAATCGGCGGATTAAAAGAAAAATCTTTGAGTGCCCATCGTGCTGGATTGACAAAAGTAATTGTTCCAAAGGAAAATGAAAAGGATTTAGACGATATCCCAGAGAGTGTAAGAAACGAATTAAAGTTTGTTCTTGTTTCACAATTAGATGAAGTTTTAAAACATGCATTGGCAGGAGAAGTAAATGAAAGTAACTAGCTCAGAAATTGTAATAAGTGCCGTCAGACCTGAGCAATACCCTGAGGGTGATCTGCCTGAAATTGCGCTTGCAGGCCGATCAAATGTCGGAAAATCCTCCTTAATAAATAAGCTGTTAAACAGAAAAAGTCTTGCAAGGATCTCTTCAAAGCCAGGCAAAACACAAACATTAAATTTTTATCTTATCAATGAAGTGATGCATTTTGTAGACGTTCCCGGCTATGGCTATGCAAAGGTTTCTAAAAAGGAACGGGAAGCATGGGGTAAAATGATTGAAACTTATATCACTACCCGTGAGAATCTCCGGGCAGTGATATTAATCATAGATGTTCGCCATGACCCGACTTCAGATGATGAGATGATGTATCATTTTCTTAAACATTATGAGATTCCTGCAATTGTTGTAGCAACAAAAGCAGATAAAATCCCTAAAGGAAAGTGGCAAAAACATTTAAAAGCAGTCAAAGAAAAGCTGCAACTTGAAAAAACGGACTCGCTTATTTTATTTTCCTCAGAAACAGGCCAAGGGAAAGACGAAGTATGGTCGACCATTAAAAATTATATTTCATGATAAAAAGCTCTGCTCTGAGACGGACGTAGGATCTCAGCAGAGCTTTTTTTGTTTGCTTTCGGTGCTTTTGTGGTAATAGCTAACAAGGTATCTGATATCGAGAAACTAAAAGCATGTTCTGCCTGTTGATTACATAAGAAGTAATAGGTAGGAAGATTGATTATTCATTGTCGAATTAAATCGAAAAAGGAGGAAAGTTAAGGGATTGAATGGATTAATAAGTATGGTCATCGTAATGAACTGTAAATCGTTCAGGAGAATGATAAGAAAAGATTATTACGAAATATTACTTTTGTAATAAAAACTTATTGTTTGTAAAATGAGAAAAGGTAAAAAATTCTGTTTATAATAGGGGGACAAACATCAATGAAGAATCGAATGATTATTTCAATCATCTCAGTACTCACAATTGGACTTTTGGCTGCTTGCGGGAGCTCATCAAGTTCAGGTGAGGGAGGGATGGATCTAGTTGAGGCAGATAAATTTACATTTGCTTCTTCAGGAGAATTTAAACCGTTTAGTGTGACTGAAGGCGGGGGAAAAATGTCGGGCTTTGATATTGATGTAGCAGAAGCTGTTGCAAAAGAGCTCGGATTAGAGCCTGTACAAAAGAAATTTAAATTTGCCGGTATAGTCGAGGGGGTTAAAACAGGTCGGTTTGATGCAGCTGTCGCCAGTCATACGATAACAGATGAGCGTGCTGAACATGTTGATTTTTCAACTCCTTATTACTATTCGGGACCTCAGATTTTTGTTCGGCCAGATAGCGACATCGAAACAATCGATGATTTAAAAGACAAAGAAGTAGGTGTTTCCAAAGGGTCTACCTATGCAAAGCTTGCATCAGAGAAAACACCAAACGTTGTGGCATATGATAGTGATGTAACAGCCCTTGAAGCTTTAAGTAAAGGGAAACACGACGCTGTTATCACAGATTCTGTAACAGGTGCAGAAGGTATTAACTCTGGATTTAAAATAGAAGGAAGAGAACTGATAGGAAAGAGTGAGCAGGCAATCGCTGTAGCAAAAGAAAATGAACAATTATTAGATGAGATAAATAGTGCTCTTAAAACATTGAAAGAGAACGGTACGTTAAAAGAGATCAGCGAGAAATACTTTGGGAAAGACATCACAGTTAATCCTGACGAGAAGTAAAATCGACGGTTGCCTAAGGCCAAACTGGAGATGCCAGGCTCCTCGAATGAACACTCTGTCTATATGAGTGTGTTAGTCGAGGATAATGGCATCTTGTTTTTTCACTGCCCGTATTTTAAAGCAAGGACCACGAATAGCAAGGAGTGAACAACTATGCCTAGTTTCATGCGTATTGTTGAGGAATTCGGAAATACTTTTGATATATTTCTAAAGGCCATGCTAGTCACTTTGCAAGTTACGGCGATATCCGTATTGATTGCAGTGGTTATCGGCTTGTTTTTTGCATTCTTAAAAATATCTAAAATGAAAATCCTCACATTGATTGCCGATTTTTATATTTATATTGTTCGCGGAACACCTCTAATTGTTCAAATCTTTATTTTCTATTTCGGGCTTACTTCACTAAATATTTCACAATTTTGGTCTGTTGCATTAGGACTAGCTTTTCATAATGGTGCTTACATTGCTGAAATATTCAGGGGATCCATCCAATCAATTGATAAAGGGCAAATGGAGGCCGGAAGATCTCTTGGGATGAGTAATTTTCTTACAATGAGACGAATTATACTTCCACAGGCATTTCGCAGAGCCCTGCCGCCGCTTGGAAATCAGTTTATTATTGCATTAAAAGATTCGTCATTAGCTGCTTTTATAGGTATGAGCGAACTATTTAACGTCGCAACAACACTAGGGGCAAATAATTTCGACAATATGACCTATCTCATAATTGTGGCGGTATATTACCTATTCCTTGTCCTCTTGTTGTCGTTACTTGTTCGTTTTATTGAGAAGAAAATGTCCGCAAGTGACTAAAGGAGGCTCTCAAATGGAAAAGAAAAAAATAGTTGAAATAGAAAAATTAAATAAATCGTTCGGAGATCTTCACGTCTTAAAGGATATCGATATGAAAGTTTATGAGAATGAAGTGGTTTGTTTAATAGGGGCGAGCGGTTCTGGTAAAAGTACACTTTTACGATGTGTCAATTTTCTAGAATTAAAAGAGAGTGGAAGAATTATCTTAGAAGGTCAGGAAATAGACAAAAAGAATAACAATTTAAACGAAATCCGCCAACAGGTTGGTATGGTTTTTCAGCATTTTCATCTGTTTCCGCATATGAGCGTTATTGAAAATATAATAGAGGCGCCTGTACACGTAAAAAAAGTGAAAAAAGAGGTAGCTGTGAAAGAGGCAAGAGAACTTCTTCAGAAGGTAGGACTGCAAGATAAAGAAAATACCTATCCATCAAAACTATCAGGCGGACAAAAGCAGCGCGTTGCTATCGCACGTGCACTTGCGATGAAGCCTAAGGTCATGCTGTTTGATGAACCAACGTCTGCACTAGATCCTGAGCTTGTTGGGGAGGTCCTCTCAACAATGAAGCAGCTTGCGCAAGAAGGAATGACAATGATCGTTGTCACTCATGAAATGGGCTTTGCAAGAGAAGTGGCAGATTCTGTCGTCTACATGCATGATGGAAAAATTGTCGAAGTCGGACAGCCAAATCAGCTTTTTGATGACCCAAAAGAGCAGCGAACAAAAGAATTTTTGCAGGCTGTATTATAAATCGGATGTGGGAGGTCGGAAGTGAGAATAGATGAAATCAGCGAAAGAGCTGATTTCTTTTTTAATTCAAGGTGCCAGGCACCAAATTTTCAATTTGGTGCCTGGCACCTTGAATAGTTTATTTCCTTTTTATAAATAATAAGTAAAAAGCGGTAACAATTAGCAGGATTGGCCAGTATTTATCAAAGTACGCGCGATATGGCTGGATAAAGGAAAAACTATTTATGACTTGTTCATAAAAATGTATAAATAACCCAACTGCCAGCACCACAACACCGGGGAAATATCCATTTTTTCTTCCTTTACCGAGAGCAAATAAGGAGAGCGCGATGATAAGGATGAAGGCAGGTATCGTATCAGGCCAAACTGAATAATGCTGCAGAAGTAAAAAATGGAGCCCGATCCCTGAAAGTGCAATGCCCGGCAAAAAATAAGAAGCCTCTCTCTCTGTTCTTGCAGTAATAAGAAACGAGATACCAAAAAACAACAAAAGCATTTGCCAATGGTTTTCAGCTTGCAGCTTTAAATAGTTGAAAGTTTGGAGGAAATAAAAGGTACCAATACTCAATAGCATATATGGTATAATAGTAGAAATATTTTTCATTTTTAACACCTCGTATGTAAGTTGTTTCTCTTGATTGAAAGCCCTTTTTTTGATATTGTACAAGTTGATTGTTGAAATGAAACGGTATAGAATTTGTCATATGAGTTTTCTGTTCTTACTATATCATAGACATCTACACTTGCGACTTTCATTTTCTTTTCACATTTTACAATCATGCATTTTCTTTTGCATGTTATAATAGTACTAGTTATATTGTTTCTGGGGGTGTGAAAACACACATGCATATTTTAGTTGTCGGCTTAAATTATCGTACGGCCCCTGTCGAAATTCGGGAAAAATTGAGCTTTAATACAAGTGCTCTTGGGGATGCCATGAAGGAATTAAAAAATCAAAAGAGCATTCTTGAAAATATAATTGTCTCTACTTGTAATCGAACAGAGATCTATGCCGTCGTTGATCAGCTTCATACTGGTCGATACTACATGAAAAGATTTTTGGCAGACTGGTTTGAAATGGAGAAAGAAGATATTTCTCCCTATTTGACATTTTACGAAAATGAAGGGGCTGTAGAGCACCTTTTTAGAGTATCGTGCGGCCTGGATTCAATGGTACTTGGAGAGACTCAAATTCTCGGCCAGGTTAAATCAAGCTTTTTGCTGGCTCAGAAAGAGGAAACAATCGGGACTGTTTTTAATCATTTGTTCAAACAAGCAGTGACAGTGGCAAAAAGAGCCCACAACGAAACAGATATTGGCTCTAATGCGGTATCTGTGAGCTATGCAGCAGTGGAGCTGGCTAAAAAGATTTTTGGCCAATTATCATCTATGCATGTTCTCATCCTAGGTGCTGGAAAAATGGGGGAGCTTGCTGCTCAAAATTTGCATGGCAATGGTGTTCGAAAGGTAACTGTTGTCAATCGGACAATTGAAAAAGCTGAAGAGCTTGCAAAACGGTTTTCTGGCGACGCCAAATCAATAAATGAGCTGCAAAGCGCATTGGTTGATGCTGACATATTAATTAGCTCAACTGGTTCGAAAGATTACGTTATCTCGAAAAAGCTAATGGTGAAGGTGGAAAAGTTAAGAAAAGGCCGTCCTCTTTTCATGGTAGATATTGCTGTTCCCCGCGACCTTGATCCAGCATTAGCTGAATTAGAAAGTGTTTTTCTTTATGATATAGACGATTTAGAAGGAATTGTGGAAGCGAATCTTGTGGAGCGTAAAGTGGCTGCTGAACAAATTGAACTGTTAATCGAAGCAGAAATTGTTACCTTTAAGCAATGGTTAGGAACATTGGGAGTTGTTCCTGTCATTTCTGCGCTCAGAGAGAAAGCTTTGACAATCCAAGCTGAAACGATGCAAAGCATTGAACGGAAATTGCCTAATCTTACTGAACGTGAAATAAAATTACTTAACAAACATACAAAAAGCATTATTAATCAAATGCTTCGTGACCCGATCTTAAAAGTAAAAGAATTAGCTGCAGAAGAGGATGCAGAACAATCTCTTGATTTGTTTATGAAAATTTTTGATATTGAACAGGCAGTTAGAGAACTGTCTAACCACGATGAATCGGAAGCTTCTTTTATTAAATCAAACCGGGTAAAAGAGAAGAAAGTTTCACTTCAATTGTAAGTGAAAGGAATTTTACTATGATAGATACAAGTTTGCGGCTCAATGAAGTCACCCTGATCATCTACGCTGTCAGTGTCTTATTGTATTTTATAGATTTTCTCCATCACAACCGGAAGGCGAATCAGTCAGCTTTCTGGTTGCTTTCTATTGTTTGGATTTTACAAACAATTTTTTTGTTTTATCAGATGTATACAACAGGTAGATTCCCAATTTTAAATATTTCCGAAGGACTCTATTTTTATACTTGGGTACTAGTCACTCTTTCGCTAGCGATAGCTAAATTCCTTAGAGTAGAGTTCATTGTATTTTTTACGAATATTCTTGGTTTTATGATGCTCGCTATACATACATTTTCTCCATCAGAGGGTCAATCGGCTGCAGTATCAGGTCAGCTAGTATCAGAGCTGTTATTTATTCACATTACCATGGCGATTTTAAGCTATGGAGCGTTTTCAATATCCTTTGTTTTTTCAAGCTTGTATTTGCTTCAATATAATCTGCTGAAAAAGAAAAAATGGGGTAAACGGCTTTTAAGAATTGAAGATTTGTCAAAGCTGGATCATATGTCGTATGTTTTAACTGTTATTGGAGTACCTATGCTGTTATTAAGCCTTATACTCGGAGCGGTTTGGGCATATATTAAACTTCCTGAATTTCATTGGTTTGATACAAAAGTACTTGGCTCGTTTTTGGTTTTGGGAGCCTATAGCGTTTATTTGTATAAAAAAACGGTTACCGGTCTGCAAGGAAGAAATATTGCATTATGGAATGCTGCATCTTTCCTTGTTCTACTAATTAACTTTTTCTTATTTGGAAGTTTATCTAATTTTCACTGGTTTTCATAAGGTTCAGTCACAAGTAGGAGGATTTGTTACATGCGAAAAATTATCGTAGGTTCCAGAAGAAGTAAGCTTGCTCTTACACAAACGAATTGGTTTATTGACCAATTAAGACAATTAGGGCTGCCGTTTGAGTTTGAAGTAAAAGAGATCGTCACAAAGGGTGACCGTATTTTAGATGTTACGTTGTCTAAAGTTGGCGGGAAAGGCCTTTTCGTAAAGGAAATTGAACAGGCAATGCTTGACGGTGAAATTGATATGGCTGTACACAGTATGAAGGATATGCCAGCAGTATTGCCTGAAGGACTTACGATTGGTTGTATTCCTGCTCGAGAGGACCATCGTGATGCCCTTATTTCAAAAGACCATAAAAGCCTTGCTGAATTACCTGCAGGAGCAGTTATCGGCACAAGCAGCTTGCGTCGCGGTGCGCAGATTTTGGCTAGACGCCCTGACCTTGAGATCAAGTGGATTAGAGGAAACATTGATACAAGGCTTACTAAGCTGAAAAATGAAGAATATGACGGGATTATTCTGGCAGCTGCAGGCTTATCCAGAATGGGATGGAGCAAAGATGTTGTGACTGAATTTTTAAATCCTGATGTATGTTTACCTGCAGTTGGACAAGGTGCTTTATCCATTGAATGCCGAAAAGATGATAAAGAGCTGCTTGGATTACTTGCTCATGTTCAGGATGAGATCACGGCTAAAGCTGTTTATGCGGAAAGGGCCTTCCTTCATAAAATGGAAGGAGGATGTCAGGTTCCGATTGCGGGATATGCAACCGTAAACAAAGGAGAAGTGACATTAACCGCTTTAATTGCTTCACCAGACGGAAAAACTATTTATAAAGAAATGGAATGTGGAAAAGACCCTATCGAGGTGGGCCATGCTGTTTCGAATAGACTAGCAGGACAAGGAGCAAAAACACTGATCGATCGAGTGAAAGAGGAGCTAGGGCAAGGATGAGGTCTGTTAAAGAGCCGTTAAAAGGGAAGAAGGTATTAATCACCAGAAGCAGAACACAAGCCGCTCCATTTGTTGAAAAAATTGAGAAGTTAGGTGCTGAATCGATTTTAGCGCCGCTTATATCATTTAAGCCTGCACCCGAATCGGAAGAAATTCAAAGCGTATTTCGTAACCTGCATACTTATAAGTGGCTTATTTTCACGAGTGTAAACGGTGTTCGCTATTTTTTTAAGCTGTTTGACAAATATGGGTTAAGCAAAAGCCTGCTTAAGAATCATCTAATAGCAGCTGTGGGAGAAAAAACAAAAGCCAGCCTTGAAAAGCTTGGTTTTTTTGTAAGAGTAACCCCAAATGAGTTTGTGGCTGAAAGATTAGCGGATGCTTTAACGGCTGTTATTAATAAGGATGAGAGTGCTTTGTTGATTAGAGGTAACTTATCTAGAGAAATCATTATTGAAAGAATGCGTAATCATCATATTAATATCACGCCATTAACGGTTTATCAAAATGTACATAACGATGAAGCTATTTCCATTCTAACTGATTCGCTCGCAAAGAATGAAATAGACTATATAACATTTACAAGCTCTTCAGCTGTAGACCGGTTTATGGACGTCATTCGTAAAAGTGAGCTCGAAGCTTTATTAAAATCAGTTCATTTTATTTGTATTGGCCCTATTACTAGAGATACATTAGAGAAGTATGGATATAAAGGATATATGCCGGCAAAATATACAATTGATTGCATGATTGAATTGATGGCTACTTTTGAAAGATCGTAGAGGAGGAGCTGTAAGATGGACTTACAATTTAATAGACATCGCAGGTTAAGAAACAGCGCTGGAATGAGGTCGCTTGTAAGAGAAACCCATTTACGTACAGAAGATTTTATTTATCCGATTTTTGTTGTGGAAGGGGAAAAAATTAAGAAGGAAGTCCCTTCTATGCCAGATGTATATCACATTTCTCTTGATTACCTAAATGAGGAAATCGATGAGCTGGTGGGCCTTGGAATCCAATCCGTGATTGTTTTCGGTGTTCCGGCCGAAAAAGATGAAGTTGGTTCTCAGGCATATCATGACCTTGGAATTGTACAAAAAGCAATCTCTCAAATTAAAGAAAGTTTTCCAGAACTGGTTGTTGCAGCAGATACATGTTTATGCCAATACACCAGCCATGGGCACTGCGGGATTGTGGAAAACGGGAAAATTTTAAATGATCCTACTCTAAACCTTTTAGCTAAAACCGCAATAAGCCAAGCGAGAGCGGGTGCAGATATTATCGCACCTTCTAATATGATGGACGGCTTCGTTGCTGCAATCAGACATGGTCTTGATGAAGCTGGGTTTGAAGATGTTCCAATTATGTCCTATGCTGTGAAATATGCGAGTGCTTTTTATGGACCATTCCGTGATGCTGCGCACAGCACACCTCAATTTGGAGATCGTAAAGAATATCAAATGGATCCGGCTAACCGAATGGAAGCCTTGAGAGAGGCTGAATCTGATGTGATAGAAGGAGCGGACTTTTTGATTGTCAAGCCTGCTTTATCTTATTTGGATATTATTCGCGATGTTAAAAACAACTTTAATTTACCTGTAGTAGCCTACAATGTAAGCGGAGAATATTCGATGATAAAAGCAGCAGCACAAAATGGCTGGATTGATGAAAAAACAATTGTAATAGAAATGTTAACAAGTATGAAGCGTGCTGGAGTAGACTTAATTATCACTTATTTTGCAAAAGATGTTTCACGCTGGCTTAAACAAGAATAAAGTGAAACTTCCATCAGTGGTTTTTCTGATGGTCAGTCTGAGGCCCACAGGATGTTGGTCACACAGACGTTGCTGCAGAATGTCGGGTTCTTAGTCTGTGTTCCTTTTTTCTTGACTCTTGCGGACAGTTGATTGATCTTTCTGCCATTTATAAGTAGGGTAAAGTGAAATTTGCAGGCAAAGCATGGGGTTCATGTATACAGGATGTGCAAAAGAAGACATATGGGACATGACAATTTTGTCTTCTTTTCATTAATATTCCACTGTTTATCATCCAGTGGCCCACAGGCTGCGGCGTTTTTAGGGTAAGTTATCGTGACTTCTTTTTGCTTCGTTAGAATCTAGAGGCGGGCTGCATATTCACGTGAAAATAGTCATTTTCATCATTATTGATAAAGCTTTATTTCATGGTTTGGCTGTTAAGAGCGGCATAACCTCAAATCTATTAACAAAGGGGTTCTAAATGATGAGAAACTTTCAAAAGTCAAAAACTGCCTTCAAGAAGGCAAATAGATTAATGCCTGGCGGCGTAAATAGTCCGGTTCGGGCATTTAAGTCTGTAAACATGGATCCAATTTTCATGGAGCGTGGAAAGGGTTCTAAAATTTATGACATTGATGGAAACGAGTATATTGATTATGTTCTTTCCTGGGGGCCTCTCATCCTCGGCCATGCAAATGATCAAGTAGTTGAATCAGTGAAAAAAGTCGTTGAATCCGGAACAAGTTTCGGTGCTCCTACAGAAATTGAAAATGAACTTGCAAAGCTAGTGATTGAACGAGTACCATCAATTGAAATTGTCAGAATGGTCTCTTCAGGTACAGAAGCGACGATGAGTGCTCTTCGTCTTGCAAGGGGATATACGGGCAGAAATAAAATTGTTAAGTTTGAAGGATGTTACCATGGACATGGTGACTCTTTATTAATTAAAGCTGGTTCTGGTGTTGCGACATTAGGTTTGCCTGATAGTCCAGGGGTTCCTGAAGGAGTAGCCAAAAATACTATTACAGTCCCTTATAATGATTTAGAAAGTATTCGCTATGCATTTGAGCAATTCGGTGACGATATTGCTGGTGTGATCGTAGAGCCGGTTGCAGGCAACATGGGAGTCGTTCCTCCACAACCCGGGTTTCTGGAAGGCCTAAGAGAGATAACTTCTCAGAATGGCTCTTTATTGATATTTGATGAAGTTATGACTGGTTTCCGGGTAGATTATCACTCAGCTCAAGGATATTTTGATGTGACTCCCGACTTAACATGTTTAGGAAAAGTAATTGGAGGCGGGTTGCCTGTTGGAGCTTATGGGGGCAAAGCAGAAATCATGGAACAAATTGCCCCGAGCGGTCCGATCTATCAGGCGGGGACACTTTCCGGAAATCCTCTTGCCATGACAGCCGGGTTTGAAACATTAAAACAATTATCTCCTGCCAGCTATCAAGAATTTAATCGAAAAGCAGAATTTCTTGAAAATGGGCTGAAAAAAGCTGCAGAAAAATATCATATTCCTCACGCTGTTAATCGTGCAGGTTCTATGGTAGGATTCTTCTTCACAAATAATTCAGTCACTAATTTTGAGAAAGCTAAAACTTCTGATTTAGCGATGTTTGCTGTTTATTATCGTGAAATGGCGGAGAAAGGTGTATTTTTACCTCCTTCCCAATTTGAAGGACTATTTTTATCAACAGCACATACAGATGAAGATTTGGAAAAAACAATTCAAGCTGCTGAGGAAGCTTTTGCAAAGATTGCTAGATAAAGACCTGGGATCAGGCACCATAAATTATATTGGTGCCTGATCCCTTATTTAGTTATCATATTTTATCCTTTTGTCACATAAACCTTTAATGTCATAGTATTCGTTTGTTTGATTGACGAAAGGAGGATTTTATTAATGTCACAGGAATCACCTCTACGTTTCTCAGTAGAAGAATCTGTATGGTTTCAAAAAGGACAGGAAGTCTCAGAGCTATTATCAATCTCCTTAGATCCCGACATCGCCATTTATGAGCATGATCAGTATATTTCCATCCGAGGTGCACTCAAACTTCATGGTGAGTACAAAATAGATGAAGAGCAGGACGGGGCGGAAGAATCGTTTGAGTACTCGCATTATCGGTATGTGAATGAGGTCTCAACTAGAGAAGATGGAATTAGTATCCTATCACATCGTTTTCCGGTAGATATTACAATTCCTAAAAATCGGATATCCAACCTGGATGATGTGTATGTCATGATTGAATCTTTTGATTATGAAATTCCTGAACAAAAGTGTATAAAGCTGGTGGCAGACTTATCAATATGCGGAATTTCAGATCAAGAAGCTGAAAGAGTGGATGAAGATCAAGAAATGCAAAGTATCAAGCTTGAAGAAGAAATCGAAGAAGAAATAGAAGATAATGAACCTGTAGAAGCGGCAGAAGAAGAATTGGAAGCTCTCTACAGAGGTCCTCAAGCGTTAGCTTATGAAGAAGAGAAATTAGTTGATGAAGAAGAAGAAAAGCTTGAAGAAAAAACCTATTCGAATGCCGCAATTGAATCACCTTATGAAGATGAATCTGTTCAAGAACATGTTTATGAACCATTCGAAGTAGAAGTAAGAAAGCAGATCCTTGAAGAAAAAGAGGAAAAAGACCAAGAACCAGAAGTTCATTATTCTTCTCATTTTTATAGTGAACCCAAGCAAGACAAAGCAGAAAAGGAAGGGCGGGAAGAACAAGAAGAGATTGTTTCGAAAAAAGAGAGTGATAACTCACTGTATCTAACAAAGCTGTTTGAAAGAGAAAATGAAGAAGAATTTTCAAAACTGAAAATTTGTATCGCTCAGCAAGGTGATACAGTCCATACGATTTGCGAACGGTATGATATCACGCTCCAGCAGCTAAGCAGAGTGAATCAGTTCGGTGCTGATCAAGATGTTTACGAAGGACAGATTGTATATATACCGGCATATGTAGGGAGCTGAAATTTAGAGTATCATTGATATTTAAATAAAGACAATCGATACTTCATCGATTGCAGAGTGATAGGCTTTGCTTCAAATAGAAACAAAGTTTGCGAAAACAGCCATTGGAAGAAACAGCTGAATCGTTATTCATGCTGTTTTTTCCAATATATACTGTTTAAAATAATGGAAAGTGTTTATGTTTATCACTATAGTAGCCCTTATAGAGGAGGATCATCCGTTAGAAAGGGATGAAGGAGAGGCTGCGTAATGGCAAAAGAGTTGACTGAAAAGATTAGAGCAATAGTTTCTCATTATGGTTTGGATATAGAATATGTTGAGGTAATTAGTAAAAAAGTATATAAAGTCTACACTGCACAAGGATCTTTTGCATTAAAAGAATTATCATCAGCAAGAAATCAGAGATTTTTTGAAACATACGAAAATCTATATAAAAGTAATTATCAATCGTTTGTCCCCATATTCTCAACAAAAGAGCAACATCCAATTGTAACGGATGGGGAGAAACAATACTACTTAATGCCCTGGTATTTGCCTTTTCAAGATGAAGAGCGAGATGAGCGCCACAAATACCTTTTTAAAGAGGCGGCAGAACTTCATAAAAAAACGATAAAAGAAATACCATTAAACAAAGAAGAAACAAGAATATACTATGAAAAGACAAAGCAGTTATGGAATGAAAATAAAATGAATTATGAAAAATTTGTCGACAAGTCTGAGAAGAAATGGTATGTATCTCCTTTTGAATTGCAAGCACTGACCTATTATATTGAGGCTTCTCGAGCAACAGACTTTGCCCTTGAAAAGCTGGATGAATGGTTTGAAGCTGTGAAGGATCTGGAAGAAACGAGAATTGTTTATATTCATGGAAGATTATCAGCTCATCATTTTTTATATGATGATGAGGGGACAGGACATTTTATTAATTTCGAACAAGCTGCATATGCACCGCCGATAAATGATCTTCTTCTCTTTTATTTTCGAACTTTAAACTCCTATCCTGTTACATGCAATGAATGTGTCGACTGGTTTTATACGTACTCTGCAAACTTTCCGTTGAAAGAAGAGGAGAAAAACCTCTTTTTAAGCTATCTTGCTTATCCAAACTCAATCTATAAGGTTGTGCAATCTTACCAGAAAAAAAATCGGTCAAAAAAATCACAATTAGAAGAAACAAAAGAAATTACAAAAGCCTATTGGCAGTTCAAAAATATTGAACATTTGGTAATGACTATATCAGATATCGAAGCAAGGAAAAAAGCTGAGCAAGAAGCGGCTGAATCTTAAATTGTAACGCCGGCACCAGTAGTTTAGGTGCTATTTTTTTGTCGTTTCAGAAAGTTTAAGATGATTAAAGTTGTAACGTATTATAGGTTTAGTATAAAAGATATACCCTTCAACATTACGACAGTAGAAGGGTTAAAACACTTCAAAATGAAAGGCGAGGGCAAGAAGTATTAAAATAGCAAGCAGGAACACATCAAAGGTGGTTGGGAAAAATAATGTCCGTATACCCTGGAATATGGTTAAGGGGATGATTATCTGGACTCCGACTGACCGCACTTGTCTTACCCATGATGGGAGAGTATAGCGGTTAAACTTTTGTCTCATGCTAGTTTCCTCCATAATCATTGTTACAGTAATCTTATGTATAAGAGGAAAGACAAGTGCCTGTCTAGGCAAAGATTAATAGGTAAGTATCCAAAGTCCAGCATTTGTTCATTACAAGGTTCGTTCCGCTAAATTCAACGTTCATTCCACCGAGCTGTAAGTTGTAGTATGAATGTAACAATCCTATTTGCTTATTACTTAACATTTTATTTTTAGTATAATTTTCACCTAAAATGGGAAAGATGATTGACGAAAAAAAGGTTTTTTAATACTATACATATATACATATTGATATGCATGCACAGATTGGGAAGAGTACGATGAAAGAGGCTTTTCAGAGAGGGAAATCAAAGCTGTGAGATTTCCTAAGCCGTCGCATTGGAAGGTCGTCCATGAGCAATTTCCTTGAAAACAGTAGAGGAAATCGGTTTGAACCGTTATCTTTTTAAGAGCACAGAAAAGCTTTTTTTCTGTGAAAAAAGGTGGTACCGCGAAATTTCACTCCTTTCGTCCTTTTGGATGGAGGGAGTTTTTTATTTTGGCTCTTTTCTAAGAGTTGTTGCTGCTTAACATAAAGGGACCAGTGAAAGCCAATAGGCTAAACGTCAATTGCTTCTAGTCACACTTCAATTCCCTTACCTAGGGGAGGTATTTTAATCCCAAGTTGTAAACTTTGTTGTAAGAGCAATAAATTTGGATGAAATCAGCCTTAAATACAGGAGGTAAATAATGGAGAACAACGAAAGAACATTACCAACAAAATATGATCCAAGCGCCATTGAAAAGGATCGTTATGACTTTTGGATGAAAGGTGGGTTCTTTGAAGCTGCAAATGATCAAGATAAGGAGCCTTACACGATCGTTATCCCGCCTCCAAATGTAACCGGAAAGCTTCATTTAGGCCATGCTTGGGATACAACCCTACAAGATATTATGACACGTATTAAGCGTATGCAAGGTTTTGATGTATTATGGCTGCCAGGAATGGACCATGCTGGGATTGCTACTCAAGCAAAAGTAGAAGCAAAGCTCCGTGAGGATGGAAAATCACGTTATGATCTTGGACGGGAGAAGTTTATTGAAGAAACATGGAAATGGAAAGAAGAATATGCAGGTCATATAAGAGAGCAGTGGGCGAAAATTGGGCTGGGGCTCGATTATTCACGAGAGCGTTTTACATTAGATGAAGGCCTTTCAAAAGCAGTAAGAGAAGTATTTGTTAATTTATACAGGAAAGGTCTTATCTATCGCGGGGAATATATTATTAACTGGGATCCTGCAACAAAAACAGCTTTGTCTGATATTGAGGTTATATATAAAGATGTTCAAGGAGCGTTCTACCATATGCGTTATCCGCTGGCAGATGGATCCGGTCATATTGAAATCGCCACAACGCGGCCGGAAACAATGCTTGGGGATACTGCGGTTGCAGTACATCCAGAGGATGAACGATATAAGCATCTTATTGGAAAGAAAGTTATCCTCCCAATTGTCGGCAGAGAAATTCCGATTATCGGCGACGATTATGTTGATATGGAATTTGGATCAGGTGCTGTGAAGATTACTCCAGCCCATGACCCGAACGATTTTGAAATTGGAAATCGTCATAACCTAGAACGAGTACTTGTAATGAATGAAGATGGAACAATGAACGCAAATGCAAAAAAATATCAAGGAATGGATCGCTTTGAATGCAGGAAGAAAATCGTTCAGGACCTTAAAGAAACTGGCGTTCTTTTCGAGATAGAAGAGCACATGCACTCTGTAGGACATAGTGAACGAAGCGGATCAGTTGTAGAGCCGTATTTATCCACGCAATGGTTTGTTAAAATGCAGCCGCTTGCTGATGCTGCTGTTGCATTGCAGAATAAAGAAGAAAAGGTTCATTTCGTTCCAGACCGTTTTGAGAAAACTTATTTACGCTGGATGGAAAACATTCGTGATTGGTGTATTTCTCGTCAATTATGGTGGGGGCACCGTATTCCTGCTTGGTATCATAAAGAAACCGGTGAAGTATATGTCGCTCATGAGCCACCTGAAGACTTAGGCAACTGGGAACAGGATAATGATGTATTAGATACTTGGTTTAGCTCTGCGCTATGGCCATTTTCTACAATGGGCTGGCCTGATACAGAATCCATTGATTATCAGCGTTTTTATCCGACAGACGTATTAGTAACGGGGTATGATATTATCTTTTTCTGGGTATCAAGAATGATTTTCCAAGGGCTTGAATTCACAGGGAAACGCCCTTTTAAAGATGTACTTATCCATGGACTAGTACGCGATGAACAAGGTCGTAAAATGAGTAAGTCGCTTGGAAATGGTGTAGATCCGATGGAGGTAATTGAAAAATATGGGGCAGATTCCCTTCGTTATTTCTTGTCAACCGGCAGCTCGCCAGGACAGGATTTGCGATTTAGCTTTGAGAAAGTAGAAGCAACATGGAATTTCGCCAATAAAATCTGGAACGCTTCCCGGTTCGCTTTAATGAATATGGAGGGCTTAAAACACGAAGAAATCGATATTACAGGAGAAAAGTCTGTAGCTGATAAATGGATTTTAACTCGTTTAAATGAAACGATTGAAACGGTGACTCATTTAGCCGAACGCTACGAGTTTGGGGAAGTCGGCCGTCATTTGTATAACTTTATTTGGGATGATTTCTGTGATTGGTATATTGAAATGGCAAAATTACCTCTTTATGGGGATAATGAAGTCGCAAAAAAAACGACTCGTTCAATTTTAGCTCATGTTCTTGAAGAAACGATGAAGCTTCTTCATCCGTTCATGCCGTTCCTTACCGAAGAAATCTATCAAAACCTTCCACACAAAGGAGCATCCATTACAGTCTCTAACTGGCCAAAAGTAAAACATGAGCTTACTGATGAAGCAGCAGCTAATGAAATGAAGCTTTTAGTTGAGGTAATTCGGTCTATACGTAATATTCGTGCGGAAGTCAACACACCGATGAGTAAACAAATCGAACTTCAAATCAAGGCAAAGTCAGCTGAGGTGAAAGAGCAGCTGGACAAAAATCGCTCATACCTAGAACGATTCTGTAATACTTCTTCATTAACGATTAAGACAGAGCTTCCAGCAGTTGAAAAGGCAATGACCGCTGTCGTGACAGGTGCAGAGCTTATTCTTCCGATTGAGGGACTTATCAATATCGAGGAAGAAGTAAAGCGTCTGGAAAAAGAGCTGGATAAACTTAACAAAGAGGTAGAGCGTGTTCAAAATAAATTAGGAAATGAAGGATTCCTGAAAAAAGCACCTGCTCAAGTTATTAATGAGGAAAAAGCAAAAGAAAGTGACTATGTTGAAAAACGTGCAGCAGTGCTTGCAAGAATTTCAGAATTAAAAGGATAAAGTGAAACTTTAATCATCAGGAGTTTCTTTATTCTCTGCTGACTGATCGTTCCGCACCATTCAGTCAACTTCGGTTAAGTTATCCCCCCATATTTTTTGAAAAAGATAAGGCATGAAGATTTACTATCTATTCATTAATAGGGGATAAATGGTAAACTCGGGTGAATTTTCGTTCACCCGAGTTTTTATCATCATTTCAGATTACAGGTTAAATTATTTACTCATTATTTGAGTCATCTTTTGACAAGGTCCAGTGGGTGATAAGGGTACAAATAAATCTTCCCAAATAGGAAAAGACTTCCTTTTCGTGAGCTCGTTTTGTGCTCGATCTAGGTCACTAAAGAATTAGCGCCTTACGTTTTTCTTTTGCCTTAGGGCTACATTACAAATACAGTTTATAAAAAAAGAAATTGGTTCTAAGAAGTGAGGGTTGAAGGATGGCATTTACATATGAAGAAGCAGTCGACTGGATCCATTCACGTTTGAAGTTTGGGATAAAGCCTGGTTTAGAAAGAATGAAATGGATGATGAAGGAGCTAGGTAATCCTGAAAAAAAAATACAAGCTATACATGTTGGCGGAACAAATGGAAAAGGTTCGACAGTTGCTTACTTAAGGAATATTTTAAATGAGTCCGGTTATTCAGTTGGAACATTTACTTCTCCATATATAGAAACGTTTAATGAACGAATAAGTATAAACGGCTTACCAATTGAAGATCAAAATTTAACGAATCTTGTTGAAGAGATCAAACCGCTTGTTGAAAAACTTGAAAAAACACATTTAGGTTCTCCAACAGAATTTGAAGTCATTACAGCAATGGCTTTTCATTACTTCGGTAACAGGATAGAAGTTGATGCTGTTTTGTTTGAAGTGGGTTTAGGAGGGCTTTATGACTCTACTAATATTGTTGAGCCTATAATGTCAATCATAACAAGCATTGGCCATGATCATATGAACATTTTAGGAAAAAGCCTTAAGGAAATTGCAGGACAAAAAGCGGGAATTATTAAGCCAAATATACCGGTTATTACCGGTGTTCAAGATGATGACGCACTAAAAGTCATTCTTGAAAAAGCAAACCAAAAGGACTCACAACCGTTTGTTATAGACAAGGATTTTTATGTTCATGACATGGAAGTCTTGAATAGTGGTGAGCTATTTTCTGTAAAAACTCCTAATCATAGCTATAAAAGCGTTAAAATCAACATGCGGGGCCTTCACCAAATTCATAATGCTTCCCTTGCTGTCATGGCTGCTGACCTGCTCAACGCTAACAATTTATTTACAATGAATGATGAATCGATTCGAAGAGGGTTAATGAAAACGAGCTGGATAGGCAGATTTGAACGAATCCATCAAAATCCTGAAGTGATTATCGACGGTGCACATAATCAAGAAGGAATTGATAGCTTAGTTTCTGTATTAAATAGACATTATAAAGACCGGAGCATTCATATTTTATTTAGTGCATTAGAAGATAAAGACTTTAAAGAAATGGTTTCGAAGTTAGACTCTATCGCTAAAACGATTTCTTTCACAAGCTTCCCATTTCCAAGAGCAGCAAGTGCTCATCAATTGTATGACGCATCAAAGTCAATGAAGAAATTCCTTTTTGAAAATTGGAAAGAAGCAATTGACTCTGTCGTTCGACAAAAATCACAGGAGGATGTCATTATCATAACAGGTTCACTTTATTTTATTTCCCTTGTTAGGAGATATTGTCGAAAAAAGCTATAATGATATTAGGTAAAAAGTCCCGAAAAAATAAGACAAATAAATGGATATTTGATAAAATAAAACATATATGAAGCTTAGGCCTGAGGGGGTGATGGACATTGAATTGAAGTGGAAACTCATTTTGTGGGCTTGTTGGGGAACATTCCTGCCGATCATTCTCTTTAGTACATATCAACTAGTTCCCCCGCCAGTCTTTCAATTTGAAATGGTTGCTTTCCTTCTTTTAATGTGTGTCGTCACCTTTTTTCCGATTATCGTTAATGAAACACCCATTTTTTTTGTGCAAGGTGTATCAATCGCTGTATTTTTATTTTTTGGTTTATTCGTGGAAATGATTTTCATGCAAATTTCGATTTTGGTTCTTATGTTTAAATTAAGAGTAGGAAAGAGAGATATCCACCGTTTGCCTACTAACTCTCTTATGTTTCTAATCGTCTCGCTTGTAAGCGGCTTAATTTACTATGCAGTAGGAGGAGAAACCGGTGAAAATGATTTTTCTTTTTTCTTTTTGGGAGCCATCCTACTATATGGATTATCTGTCTTTCTGACAAACCATTTTTTGCTTAGGTTGATAAGAAAGATTTTTTATAAACGAAATGATCGATTTATTACAAGAGACTTTTTGTGGGAAATCTACTCCTCACTATTAATCTACCCGGTTGGAGTTGTACTGTATTTTCTGTATGTTGAGACAGGGGTAAAAGCTTTACTAGTTGTGGGCGTTCCTTACTTAATTCTTTCTCTTATTATTACCCTCTATTATTCAAGTCAAAGGTTAAATAGATATTTAAAAAGAACTAGTGAATTTGGTCACCAATTAACTGAGAGGCTCAATGTTGACGAAGCATTAGATCTCTTTATTAATCATTTAATGTCGATGATCAAGTCTGATTATACCTTTGTAATAGATGTAGTGGATACTCATCATATAGAAGTCATAAGAAAAGCGGAGCAAGGAATGCTATCTGACCAAGAGGAGCCGTTATTCCTGATAAATGATGAAATTAGTAATCTTGTTATTAACTTGAAAAGAGGAATTCTTTATAAAAAGAGGCAGCACTGGAATCATATCACCTGCACATTATTTGCAAATTCAATTGAAAGCATAATGGCCGTTCCAGTATTACGGAATCAAAAAGTTACAGGAGTTGTTCTTCTCGCCTCAAAACAAAAAAGGGCATTTCTGCAGGATCAGCTCACAATTGTAGAGCTTATTACAGCTCATTTAGGTGTTGCCCTTGAAAACGCCAGAAGCTATGAAGAAACGCGTGCTCAAAGTGAACGCTGCCCTTTAACGAACGTTTACAACTACAGATATTTAGAACAGCTGCTATTAACGGAATTTGAACGCTTAAAATATGGACATACAGCTACATTGTCTCTCATTCTTTTAGATATTGATTTTTTCAAATCTGTAAACGACAACTATGGACACCAATCAGGCAATACCGTCCTAGTTCAATTGGCGGAAAGACTTTCTGCTTTTGTTGGCAATAAAGGGACAGTTGCAAGATATGGGGGCGAAGAGTTTGTAGTATTGCTTCCAAACGTTGAGAAAGAAGCTTGTTATATAGAAGCCGAGGGAATAAGGCAAACGATTGCAAATAAATCCTTTTTAATCGAACCAGCGCTGGGTGATATAGAAAGGAAAGAATCGATTCAGCTTACTGCCAGCATTGGTTTTGCTACAGCTCCATATGATGCGAATAATCCGTTCGAGCTGCTTCGTCATGCCGACCGGGCCATGTTATATAGGAGCCAAAAAGGCAGGAAGAAATCGTGTTTCTGAATATGTGAAATAGGCAAAACGAAAGCAGTTGTCCGAAAAGTAGAGTTGACACCTAATAAGGATTTAGGTGTTTATTTATATGTTTAGAAATTCTGGTAAAGACTATATTCATACAAACAACAAAAATGTATCTTATTGAAATGGAGAATTTTTAGCCTCTCCATGTTAATTCGAATCTGTGTGTTGAACGGAGGTCCAAAAATTCTATCTTCCCCATGTACACAGCTTTTTTTGTCAGGTGGACAATGAGACTATCCTTTAAATAGAATAACCACCTAATTTTACTTAAAATTAACAATATATTTGTAATTAGTCGTGATATAATCATAGAGAATGCACGGAAAAGGTAAAATAATCCAGTCAAAAAGGAGATGACATGTGCTGAAAAAAATAATGAAAAGTCAAAAAGGGTTATCTTTAATCGGGTTACTTTGTATTATTGTTTTACTAGGGATGATTGCGGCTATTGCTGTTCCTGTAATTGGAGAGATGTTCGGGAATACAAAAGCAGAAGCTGATCAATTAGTTGAAACTCATCAGCCTCAGACAGAAGTGCTGAACGAACTGGATATTATTAAGAACTTGGATCTTCCAGAGTATCAAGATCATTCAGCTGAATCAAGAGTTTTTTTATGAGTTATTTTCTAGGCTATTGCCTTTTGGCAATTCTCGGTCTTCTTTTAGGCTCCTTTTATAATGTAGTCGGTCTGCGAGTACCAGCTAACAAATCGATTATTGCTCCCCGATCTTCATGCCCCTGTTGTGGTCATATGTTAACTTCAATGGAATTAATTCCAATTTTCTCGTATCTTTTTCAAAAAGGAAAATGCAAAAAGTGCAACATGCCTATTTCTCCTCTATATCCGATTATGGAATTGCTAACCTCTTTGCTCTTTACGATTTCCCCTGTACTCATAGGATGGACAGCCGAACTGCTAGTGGCGCTGACGTTTATCTCACTCTTTATCATTTTGTTTATTACCGACCTTACTTATATGATCATACCTGACAAAGTACTATTATTTTTCTTCTGCTTCTTTATTATTGAACATTTATTTATTCCGTTTGTTTCATGGTCTGATTCTTTAATAGGGGCGATTGTTGGTTTTGGTCTGCTTTTATCGATTGCTTACCTTTCAAAAGGGGGCATGGGTGGAGGAGACATAAAGCTATTTGCCCTGCTTGGATTTGTATTAGGATGGAAACTGGTTTTACTAACCCTTTTCTTAGCTTCTCTCCTTGGAGCAACAGCAGGCGGAATAGGATTACTTGCAGGGTATATAAATCGGAAAAAGCCGATCCCCTTTGCTCCATTTATTATGACAGGTGCTTTAGCTGCCTATTTCTTCGGCGACGAAATGATTAGGTGGTATTTGCAAATATCTTTTAATATATAAAATTTTGTCATTCTGTCTAAATATCTGCACTTCTGAAAAAGGTGACGAATACCCATATTATTTGACGAAACCTTTATGGACAAGACGACAAATGTCTTGTTCTTTTTTTCTTTAGATATGATAGGATGTTTACAATCATAAGATGAACGTGTGAATAATAAGGGCGGTGTAACATATGGACAAGCAAAAAAACAGTGATTTGAAGATAAAGATAAATGGAAAAGAGAATGAAGTAACAGAAGCATCCGGCCAATTAGAAAAACCATTGAACGATACAAGTGAAGATTTCACTGTCTCTACATGGGAAGAAAAAGTGAACGCAGAAAAAGAAACCGCCGCTGCTAAACAGCCTGGGTCTAATGAAGAATCATTTCCATGGCTTCTTCCGGATGAGGAGGAAGTATTTAAAGAAGATCCTAAAGTAGTTATTCCAACAACTAAACGGAAAAAGAAAAATCAATCTCCTTATTTTTCACAAAGTAAAAAGAAACAACCCATTCACTTTCCGTTAAAAAAGTTTATAACAACGATTCTATTGGCGGTCGTGTTAGGTGTAGGCTTTGGTACGATTGCTTTGCAATTTATGTCAAATGAAGATATGCCTGTCTTTGCTTCTTTACAAGGAGAAAATAAAGATACACCCAGCTTGACAGATACAGAAGAAAAAGCGGATGAAAAAGGAGACAAGGAATCAGCTGGAGCTGCAAGTACTTATGAGGGGTTTGCTGTTCAAGCTGGCAGCTTTACTTCTAGAGACGGAGCACTTTCCGTTGCCGAAGATATAAAAAGTAAAGGGTTGCCAGCCATTGTACTTCCTGACGGTGAAAGGCAGGTTGTCTATGTTGGGATTGGAAATGAGAAAGATGATACAGAATCTATTAGCAGCATTTTTCAACAATCTAGTGAAGTGGAACCCTGGGGAGGGAAGCAATTATCCCTAGAATTGTCACTAACTGAGGAAAGCCAGCCATTTATGGAAATTATTAAAGGCCTCGCAACTCTTTCAACGCAAACAATTAACGAACAACCAGTAAAAACAGATGAACTTGCATCCATAACCGAACAGCTGGAGAAATCCTCTCCAAAAGAAGAAACACCGAAAAAAATAAAAGAAAATCTTACAAATGCTCTAAACGGTATCAAGAAGGAAACAAAGGAAGGCGGATGGTCTGCCCAGCAAAACCTCTTAGATAGTTTATCCTTACTAGTGGCTAAATAAAAAGACTCCTAGGATGAGATTACATGAAATTTAAAAATACAAATTAATAATCAAAGCCTGATCGTTTAGCGATGAATGCTAAAAATCAGGCTTTTTTCAATGAATCTTAAAGTCATGCAGTAAAAGGAAAGTGTGTGATTCATTATCCAGATATTCCTAATAATGCAAGTCGCCTTTCCAGAAGGCTTGCCCTATTCCTTTTGTAGAATTTAATCGAAATTTAACTTAATCGATATGGATTCCTAGGAAAATGTTTGGTAGGATAAGCTTGTATCTCCAAATTTCTGAAACATTTTACATAGAAAGGATGGCGCTCTTGAAACAACACCTCATACTTGCATCTGGATCTCCCCGAAGAAAAGAACTACTCGAAAATATTAATATTCCCTTTACTGTAATTGTCAGTGACGTAGAGGAGACACTGGATAACACATTATCTCCTGAAAAATTAGTTATGTCTCTTGCAAAACAAAAAGCAGATGCTGTCGCTGATCGTTTTCCTGATTCGTTTGTCATTGGAGCCGATACAATTGTTGCTAAGAACGGACAAATGTTAGGAAAGCCTCATAATGAACAAGAAGCATATGACATGCTATCCATGCTTTCCGGCGATACCCATGAAGTATTTACTGGTGTGTGTATAAGAAAAAATGATGTGGTAAATTGCTTTTATGGAAAAACAACTGTCACATTTTGGGCTCTGTCAGAACAGGAAATCAAACAGTACATTCAAACAGGCGAGCCTTTCGATAAAGCCGGATCCTATGGAATTCAAAAAGCGGGGTCAGTGTTAGTTAAAGAGATTGCCGGTGATTATTTTACTGTTGTCGGCCTTCCCGTATCCCTTACTGTTAGAGAGCTAAGAAAAATGAATTTTTCCATTTAAATAGACATGTTTCTTGGAGGAAGGGGAAACAAGGAGGAACCAAAGTGGATGTATCCGCATTAAAAATCCGAGATTTCCCAGAAGATGAAAGACCTAGAGAACGGCTGTTAAAGGATGGCCCTCAAAGTCTTTCTAATCATGAATTGCTGGCTATATTACTGAGGACAGGAACGAAAAAAGAGTCTGTTCTTCAATTATCAAACAGGCTGCTAAATCATTTTGAAGGTTTAAGGTTACTAAAGGAAGCAACAGTTGATGAAATTACAAGCATTTCAGGAATTGGAAAAGCTAAAGCCGTTCAAATTCTTGCTGCCTTAGAGTTAGGAAGAAGAATTAGTAATTTGGTTTATGACGACAAATATATCATTCGTTCGCCGCAGGATGGTGCAGATTTTTTAATGGAGGAAATGCGGTTTTTAACGCAGGAGCACTTCGTCTGCCTTTATTTAAATACAAAAAATCAAGTCATTCATAAACAAACGATTTTTATTGGCAGTTTGAATGCATCGATCGTCCACCCTAGAGAAGTTTTTAAAGAAGCTTTCAAACGTTCTGCAGCTTCCTTAATTTGTGCACATAATCACCCGTCTGGAGACCCTTCGCCAAGCCGTGAAGATATAGAGGTTACGAAACGTTTGGCTGAATGCGGAAGGATGATCGGAATTGAACTGCTTGATCATCTTATCATTGGAGATCGAAAATTTATTAGTTTAAAAGAAAAAGGATATGTGCAATAACACTTTTTTTTTTGATTAATTGCGCTATAATAAGGGTTATGAGTTTTTTTATGTAAAGCAATTTGTTTCAGAAAGGGAGATACATAAAATGTTTGGAATTGGTACGAGAGACCTTGGTATAGATTTAGGAACAGCTAATACACTTGTATTTGTGAAAGGCAAAGCAATTGTTGTCAGGGAGCCGTCTGTAGTCGCTTTGCAAACTGATACAAAACAAATTGTAGCAGTCGGAAATGATGCGAAAAATATGATTGGCCGTACGCCGGGTAATGTTGTTGCCCTTCGCCCAATGAAGGACGGGGTAATTGCGGACTATGAAACAACAGCGACAATGATGAAATATTACATTAAACAAGCAACGAAGAACAAGGGGTTTTTCTCTGGAAAGCCTTATGTGATGGTATGTGTGCCATCTGGAATAACAGGAGTTGAGGAGAGAGCAGTTATTGATGCAACCCGTCAAGCAGGTGCTCGTGATGCTTATACGATTGAAGAACCATTTGCGGCTGCAATCGGGGCGAACTTGCCTGTTTGGGAACCGACTGGGAGTATGGTCGTTGATATCGGCGGCGGTACGACAGAGGTTGCGATTATTTCTCTTGGGGGAATAGTGACATGTCAATCTATTCGAGTTGCTGGTGATGAAATGGATGAAGCGATCGTTCAATACATCCGGAAAACGTACAATCTAATGATTGGTGACCGTACTTCAGAAGCTATTAAAATGGAAGTAGGTTCGGCCGGGTCTCCTGAGGGTGTTGAAAATATGGAAATTAGGGGACGCGATTTGCTTACAGGACTGCCAAAAACGATTGAAATAACGGCAAAAGAAATTTCAGACGCCCTGCACGACACAGTATATACGATTGTCGATACTGTGAAAAATACGTTGGAAAAAACTCCTCCAGAGCTTGCAGCAGACATTATGGACCGCGGAATCGTGTTAACTGGTGGTGGAGCATTACTGCGAAATTTAGACAAAGTCATTAGTGAGGAAACGAATATGCCTGTTCTTATTGCTGAAAATCCGCTTGATTGTGTAGCGATTGGAACAGGCAAGGCATTAGAGCATATTCATTTGTTTAAAAACAAATCAAGAAACAGCCGCTAAATACAACAATAAGAAGGTGTAAATCATGCCACAGTTTTTTCTAAATAAGCGACTCATATTATTGCTCGTAAGCATTATTATTTTAGTGGCATTGATTGGTTTTTCCTTAAGAGATGACCGAGAGCTAAGTTGGCCCGAAAAATTTGTTAAAGATTCAACTGGACTCTTTCAAACTGTTTTTCATCGGCCCGCACAATCTGTAGCGGGCTTCTTTGAAAATGTTGGGGAGCTGAAAAATACATATGAAGAAAACAAAAAATTAAAAGCTCGCCTTGAGGAGCAGATGCAGCTTGAATCTAATCTACAAGATGTTTTAAAAGAAAATAATTCTTTAAAAGAAGAGCTTGGGAGAGCTGATAGTCTTAGAGATTATAATCCGATTTATTCGAATGTTATCGGCAGAAATCCAGACAGATGGTATGAACTTGTAACCATTGATAAAGGGTCACAGCATGGCGTAGAAGAGGATGATGCTGTGATCACATCAAAGGGCCTTATCGGGAAAATAAAAAGTGCTTCAGAATTCACGTCCACTGTTCAATTATTAAGTGCGCCGGATCGGAAAAACCGTATTTCTGCAGAAGTGCAAGGAAAGGACGGGAAGAATGTTTTTGGTCTGATTGAAGGATATGATAAGGAAGCGGGAGCTTTGCTCTTAAGGCGGATTGAATCAAGTGCCAAAGTGGAGAAAGGTCAGAAAGTCATCACCTCTGGGAAGGGCGGTCTTTTTCCAAAAGGTTTATTGATTGGAGAAGTCACGGATGTTCAACCTGATTCCTATGGACTCACGAAAATGGCCTTTGTAAAACCTGCAGCAGATTACTATGACCTTGAACAAGTTATAGTCGCTAAAAGAACAGCACCTAATGTAGATACTGAAGCAATGTTTGAGGAGGAAGATAAATCATGAAGAAGTTTATCTTTTCGTTTATCTTTCTCTTTTTCTTTATTATGGAGAGCACATTCGTTCATTTAGTAAAATTCACTTTTGTGCCAGAAGAATTAATTTTAGTGCCTCGTATTGTTTTTTTAATTATTGCATTTATAACAGCTTATGTTGGCCAAACCTATGGTCTAATTTATGCAATGGTGTTCGGATTACTATATGATATTGTTTATACTGAGGTAATCGGGATTTATTTATTTGCTTTTACACTTTTTTCTTATTTACTAGCAAAAACCCTTAAAGTGCTTCATGGCAATGTGTTAGTCATTATTTTCTTGAGTATCATCTCTATTGCTCTGCTTGAGTTTTTAATTTATGGTATTCAGCTTTTAATCAGCTCTTATTTAATGACATTACATGAATTTACAAATTTACGATTGTTGCCAACATTAGCACTTAATTCAGTGCTTGCGATTCTGTTAATCTATCCTTTTAAGAAATTTTTAACAGAGCTGCGTAATGAACAAAATGATGATTAAACGATTTGAACAAAAAGGACTTTGTGATGGTTCTGTCGAATTAGATAAGTCATTGAGGTGAACATCGTGAAGGCACAGAAACAGCAGTTAGTAACAATCAAAGGAACGAAGAATGGATTATCCTTAAATCTTGATGATGCGTGTTCTTTTGAGGATTTGCTTCACAATTTAGAAGGCATGCTTTCTTTAAAACAATATATCCAGGATGACGGACCAATTATTCATGTTCATGTAAGGGCAGGTAACCGTTTACTTTCAAGTGAGCAAGAAGAAATAGTGAAAACCGCTATTCAGAAGAGACAAAACCTTGTTGTAGAGACAATTGACAGCAATGTCATGACGAAAGATGCAGCAATGCAGCTTAAACGTGAAACAGAAATTAAATCAGTTGCTAAGATTGTCCGTTCTGGACAAATTCTTCAAGTAGAAGGAGATTTACTTTTAATTGGTGATGTGAATCCAGGCGGAACTGTGATTGCTGGTGGCAACATTTTCATCATGGGTGCTTTGAAGGGAATAGCTCACGCAGGTATTGGCGGCAATAAAGAAGCAGTGATTTCTGCATCCTTATTTAACCCCACACAGCTTAGAATTTCTGAAGTTCTAAACAGGGCACCAGACCATATTCCTTCAACTGGAATAGAAATGGAATGTGCCTACCTTGATGAAAATGATGAAATGGTGATCGAACGATTGCAGCAGCTGACTCATATAAGACCTGCTTTAACTAGGACCTGAGGGAGGAATGTAACCGTGGGAGAGGCTATCGTAATTACTTCTGGTAAAGGCGGTGTTGGGAAAACAACAACTTCAGCAAATGTTGGGACAGCCTTAGCAATTTTAGGGAAGCGTGTTTGTTTAGTTGATACTGACATTGGTCTTCGAAATTTAGATGTAATCATGGGACTGGAAAACCGTATCATCTACGATCTAGTGGATGTGGTAGAAGGCAGATGTAAAATTCATCAAGCTCTTGTAAAAGACAAGCGTTTTGAAGATCTTCTCTATTTGTTGCCTGCAGCCCAAACAAGTGATAAATCAGCTGTAAATCCAGAACAGATGAAAAAGCTAATTGAAGAATTAAAGCAAGAGTATGATTATATTGTTATTGACTGTCCTGCCGGAATCGAACAAGGATATAAAAACGCTGTAGCAGGTGCAAATAAAGCTGTTGTGGTAACAACTCCAGAAGTTTCAGCAGTTCGCGATGCTGACAGGATCATTGGCCTGCTCGAAAAGGAAGAGAATGTGGAGCCGCCTAGGCTGGTAGTGAACAGAATCCGTAATCATCTTGTAAAAAACGGTGACATGCTTGAGATCGATGACATTGTCAATCATTTGTCGATCGATTTGCTTGGAATTGTTGCAGATGATGATGAAGTGATTAAGGCTTCAAATAGTGGAGAGCCGATTGCAATGAACCCCAATAATCGAGCTTCCATTGCTTATCGCAACATTGCCCGCCGTATATTGGGAGAATCTGTTCCTCTTCAATCCTTTGATGACCAAAACAAAGGAATGTTCTCAAAAATCAAAGCATTTTTTGGTGTGCGAGTATAAGTTGATGAATCTATGAAAACAGTAATCTACAAAGATTACTGTTTTTTTAATAGGAGGGGGTACCAGGTACCCTTAAAAAACTTCGGCCCACTAAGTCATATTAAAAATGGACAAGACATAAACTTTTACAAAGCTTTGAAAAAGGGATGGGTGGGCAGATGAGTCGAAGAGCGGAAGAAATAAAGAAACGGATTGCGCAAAGGAAAAAAAATAAAGCATCTTACAGTAAAACAGATCCTCCTATAAAGAAATCTTTGCCTTTGTTTATATCTGATGAGGAAAAGTATCATTCTGGGACAACACCATATGATTTTAGCCAGGATAAAAGTGAAGGCAATCACCCGCTGTTTCGTGCAGATCTTTTTATACTAAAGGTGCTTATATCTGCCGTCATTGTTTTAGTAGTAGCTATTCTCGATAAAAATGATCATCCTGCGCTGCAAACGGCTAAAATGGCTGTTTCACAAACATTTGAACAAGACTTTCAATTTGCGTCTGTTTCATCATGGTATAGAGACACATTTGGAGATCCGCTTGCACTATTCAACACAGCGGAAAAGGAAGAATCTAAAGAAACGGATCAGCAAAAAATGGCATTGCCTGCTTCAGGGAAAGTACTTGAAAGCTTCGAGGATACCGGAGGACAAGGGATCATGGTAGAAACATCCAGTCAGACTGTTAAATCAGTAAATGAAGGAATTGTTGTAGAAACAGGAGAAAAACCCGATATCGGTTTAACTGTAGTACTGCAGCATGCTGACGGCAGTTATTCATGGTATGGAAATTTGGAAAAAGTTAATGTGCCCCTCTATGAATACGTAGAATCAGGTAAAGAAATCGGTCAGATTAAAGGCGATAAGAATGATAAAGGGACCTATTATTTTGCAATAAAAAAAGGTGAAAACTTTATTGACCCCATACAGGTGATATCAAGTGACTAAATATGTTCATTTATTGACAAAAATTCATATCCATCCTATTCTTTGGATGATCATTGGCTTAAGCGTGATTACAGCACAATTTAAGCCTTTGTTGTTTTTATTCCTCATCGTCTTTATTCACGAAATGGGTCATGCAATTTGTGCTGTCTTCTATAAATGGAGAATCAAGCAAATCATGCTATTGCCTTTTGGCGGGGTAGCGGAAATGGACGAACATGGAAACAGACCTTTAAAGGAAGAAGTAATTGTAATCCTTGCCGGGCCTGTTCAGCACTTTTTTATTCAAGCTCTGTTAACAATTGCTTGGCAGTTTCACGTTCTATCAACAGAAGATTATCAACTGTTTTCAACTTACAATTGGACTCTTTTCTTTTTTAACCTCATCCCGATTTTCCCATTAGATGGAGGGAAAATTCTATTTGTAATTATTTCCTATTTAAAGCCATTTTCAGAAGCGCAGCGAATCACCCTGCTCGTTTCTATTAGCTGTTTAATTGTTTATATTACTGCATTTCTAATTTTTGCTCCCAATCAGCTAAATGTATGGATTATTGCGACATTCCTCATTTATTCTTTATACACAGAATTTAAACAAAAAGACTATACGATGATCCGATTTTTATTAGAGCGATATTATGGCAAAAAGGAAAGTGTTCATCAGTTAAAACCAATCATAGTAAATGAGGATGAATCCATTTTTAAAGTATTATTAAAATTTCAAAGAGGCTGTAAACACCCAATATTAATTGAAAAAGAGGGAGTTAAGATTACACAGCTTGATGAAAATGAATTACTGCATGCTTTCTTTAGTGAAAAACGAACAAATGCCACAGTTGGGGAGCTCATTTATTCATATTGATGATTATGACAATAATAAGTAAATAGTTGGAGGAGCGTGATTTATTTGTTTCTTTTATATGATTCAATTTCAATCTTTGCGAGCCAGTTGAAGCAATTTTGATCGAAGGTTCGATGTGAATGGGTTGTATGATCCAAATAAATTATGTTTCATCTCAGGTAATGCATACGAAAGCAGTTATTTATTTTTAAAAGAGATTTAAAAAAAGTGTATAGGTGTAAAAGGAAAATCAGCTCTATCGCTGATTTCATCCCTTCTCACCTCCAGAATTGACGTTTAGGATTAAAAATGAGTAAATAGAGATGATTGATTGAATTTTAAACTCAATTCAGAAATTTGAAGAGAGCAGAGTTTTTAAGGTGTTGATTTAAATAGGGAATCAGCTTTTCGCTGATTTGAACAATTTCCACCTTTGACTTTCCATATAAAGAAAGAGGGGCCATTTTTGCAAAAAATAATTTTTAATATGAAAGGTATAGAAAAGAGATGTGCTGTTATCGAAGATGATAAGCTTGTCAATTTATACATGGAACAGCCGACAAAGAAAGAGATTGTCGGTCATATTTATTTAGGACGAATTACAGATGTGAAACCAGGCATGCAGGCAGCTTTTGTTGATATAGGTATGGAGAAAAGCGGCTATCTACATAAAAATGACATTATAAAGCCTGACCACGAAAGAGAAACATCGATTTCTAAGCTTGTCCATGAAGGAGAAACGGTTCTTGTCCAGGTTAGCAAAGAAGGCAGTGAATTTAAAGGGCCAAAGCTTACAACAAATATTGAAATTAGCGGAAATTATCTTGTTTATATGCCTAATGGGAATTATGTAGCAATCTCAAAAAAAATAGCAGATGAAGAAAAACGAACACGTTTAAATCAAATAGGCGATGATTTATTGAGAAAACAAGAGGGCTTGTTGTTTCGCACAGCTGCAATGGAAGTAAATGATGACATATTGATTGAAGAAATTATCCAGCTTCAAGCTTCCTTTGCTAAGATTCAAAAAAAAACCGCCATAGAGACTGTTCCATCCTGTGTTTTTGAAGGTACTTCCTTTATCGAACGTGTATTACATGAGCATCCTTTAGCAAATGTGGATGAAATTATTTGTGATCAATCGGCTATTATTAGCGAGTTAAAAGCGTTACAGGTTGAAAAAAATGGCATAAAAATCCATTATTTTCACAAAAAAGAAAATGTATTTTCACATTTTCATTTGGATGGAGAAATCCAAAAGCTTGTGAAACAAATTGTTTGGCTTGATAATGGTGCATATATTGTCATTCAAGAAACGGAAGCTCTAACAGTTATAGATGTTAATAGCGGCAAATTCACCGGGAAATATTCGATGAGAGATACTGTCATGAAAACAAACATGGCTGCCGCTAAGGAGGCTGCTCATCAGATTAAGCTTCGAAATTTAAGCGGAATGATCTTAATTGACTTTATTGACATGAGGCACAGGGAGGACAAGGCCAAGTTACAAAACTATTTTGCCTCTCTAGTGAAGAATGAAAGTCGGTATACGAACGTTCTTGGATTTACTAATCTGAATATCTTAGAAATTACCCGGAAAAAGGTAAAAGAGCCAATCCATAAATTGCTGACAGATCCATGTCCTACATGTCAAGGAACTGGTATTGTTCCAGCTGCTGATGCTGTTGCTTTTCAATTGGAAAGAATGTTGTGGGAACATCAATATATGGATCATGAAGCAATTTGGATCGAGACAACGAAAGAGGTTTATAACTACTTAAAAGGAGACAAAACAAATCATATTCTCAGACTTGAGGAAGCATTGAAATTTAAGATTTATATTACAATTGCAGACAAAGTCTTGCATGAGTTTACGATTAAACAAGCAGGTAAAATCAAGGATATTGAAAATAGAATTCGATCTTAAAAGATGAATAAGAGAACTTTAAATCATGGAAATTTGTCATTCGTCGATTGCTTCCCATCTCAAACCCACATCTCACCTTGGGAAGAGATTAACTATTTTTCAATCACAGCCAAGCTCTGCGAAAATAGCTAAACATATTGACAGGGGAGATAGATCTTTGGTAATATCGATATGTTATTGTTTGTAGCACCCATGCTACAACCGCTCAGAAAAGGTTTTTGTGAAGCTTCAGCATAGCTGAACACCTGGTAACTGGCGAGTCTTAGATAAATAGGAGGTGCAGAGAATGTACGCAATTATTGAAACTGGTGGAAAGCAAATCAAGGTTGAAGAAGGTCAAGCAATCTATATTGAGAAAGTTGCCGGCCAAAATGGTGACACAGTTACTTTTGACCGTGTTCTATTTGTAGGCGGAGACAACGTGAAAGTTGGCAGTCCAATCGTGGATGGTGCGACCGTAACAGCAAAGGTTGAAAAGCAAGGTCGTGCGAAAAAGCTTGTTGTTTTCAAATACAAAGCTAAGAAAAACCAACATAAAAAACAAGGTCATCGTCAGCCGTATACAAAAGTTGTTATTGACAAAATCAACGCGTAAGGCAGTTAAAGATGATTAAAGCGACTTTTTTTCGATCGGTAGATGGCTCGATTGAAACATTTCATTTAACCGGACATGCTGATTTTGCGGAGCATGGAAAGGATCTAGTTTGTGCTGGAGCATCAGCAGTAGTATTTGGTTCGATAAACGCGATCTTAGCATTGACGAAAATTGAACCGAAAAAACTGGATCTTGGACCTGACGGCGGATACTTGAACTTTGAATTGCCGGATCATCTAGATGGAAAGGTTCAGAATAAAGTTCAGATATTACTCGAAGGAATGCTCGTATCCCTGCAGACAATTGAAGCAGATTACGGTGAACATATTCAGGTTATCCAAAATCACTTATAGGAGGTGGATTTCATGTTAAGATTAGACCTTCAATTTTTCGCATCTAAAAAAGGTGTAGGTTCTACAAAAAATGGTCGTGACTCAATCGCTAAGCGCCTTGGTGCTAAACGTGCAGACGGCCAATTAGTATCTGGTGGTTCTATTTTATACCGTCAACGCGGTACAAAAATTTATCCAGGTGAAAACGTAGGACGCGGCGGAGACGATACTCTTTATGCTAAGGTTGACGGTATCGTACGTTTCGAACGTTTCGGCCGTGACCGCAAAAAAGTGAGCGTATATCCTGCAGCTCAAGAAGCTTAAGAATAAAAAACTCCAGCCAAATCGGCTGGAGTTTTTTCATTCATACGGTAAGATAGTTTAATATGATTAAAGTGTTAATTTGGTGATTTTAAAATTTCTATAATATGGAATATTGATTTGAGAAAGAATGCTGATCTTGAACAATTACTCCATTAAGCCAAGCAGGGTGGAATAGGTTTTTCATAAAAAGACGTTTTTATTATGAAAGTTTGTCTGTTATAATTTTAAATACAGCATGTTAGGAAGCTCCTAAAGTGGGAAAAAAATGTTGGGAGTGCAATAGATGAAATATAGCCAAAAGGATTGGAGCATCGTTGATCTTCTTAGTCATTCCAGGCATGATTGGATGAACAAGCTTCAATTAATTAAGGGAAACTTATCTTTAAATAAATATGAACGTGTACATAAAATCATGGAAGAAATTGTGATTGAGGCTCAGCATGAGTCAATGTTGAGTCACTTGAATATGCCTGAATTTTCCTGTTTATTAATGACATTTAACTGGCAGCCCCATAACTTTTCCTTAGAATATGAAGTGATTGGGAAAACGCTGGATTTATCGGATTATGACCAAACAGTGACAGCTTGGTGTCTTTCTTTTTTAATGACTTTAAATGACTCTGTTGAAAAGGGGGCAGAGAATCATTTAATTCTCTCTATTGGAACAAGTAATGAAAAGGACCAAATCCGTTTGTTTTTTGACTTTAATGGAACAATAACGGATAAGAAAAGCTTAGAGGGATTTTTTGTTGAGACAAAAAGTGCCGAAGTATCAAATCCTTTGATTCATGATCAAGAATTATCGGCAATGGTACATTTTAAATAAGAATACATGGCAGATTGAGTAGATGTCAATTTGTTGTTTGTTAGAAAACGGAGGAAGGATCATGTTTGTCGATCAGGTCAAAATATATACAAAAGGCGGAGATGGCGGAAATGGTATGGTTGCCTTTCGTCGTGAAAAATATGTGCCTAAAGGCGGTCCTGCTGGAGGAGACGGGGGAAAAGGTGCTGACGTTATTTTTCGGGTTGATGAAGGATTAAGGACACTCATGGATTTTCGCTATAAAAAGCATTTTAAAGCAACACGCGGAGAGCATGGAATGTCTAAAAATCAGCACGGTAGAAATGCTGAGCCCATGGTCATAAAAGTACCGCCCGGTACTGTCGTAATTGATGATGACACGAAGCAAGTTGTCGCTGATTTAACCCAAGAAGGGCAACAGGCAGTCATCGCCCGGGGGGGAAGAGGAGGACGCGGGAATACACGCTTTGCCACCCCGGCTAACCCGGCACCTGAACTTTCTGAAAACGGAGAACCTGGAGAAGAGAGATATGTTGTACTAGAGCTTAAAGTATTAGCTGATGTTGGATTGGTTGGATTCCCCAGCGTAGGAAAATCAACTTTACTTTCTGTCGTGTCTTCAGCTAAGCCTAAAATTGCTGAGTATCACTTCACTACACTTGTTCCGAACCTAGGTGTAGTGGAAACAGAAGATAATCGGAGCTTTGTTATGGCTGATTTGCCAGGATTGATTCAAGGGGCTCATGAAGGGGTAGGACTTGGCCATCAATTTTTAAGACATATTGAGCGGACACGTGTCATTGTTCATGTAATTGATATGTCAAGCCTTGAAGGACGAGACCCTTATGAAGACTATGTTACCATTAACGAAGAATTAAAAGAATATAATCTCCGTTTAACAGAGCGGCCGCAAATTATTGTTGCCAATAAAATGGATATGCCTCAAGCAGAAGAGAATTTACAGATTTTTAAGGAAAAGCTGGAGGATGAACATAAAATTTTTCCGATCTCTGCAATAACTAGAGAGGGTGTAAGAGAATTGCTGTTTGAAATCGCTTCTGCTCTTGAAAAAACACCAGAATTCCCGTTGTACGATGAAGAAGTGGAGCAGGGCGGCCATAGTGTTCTTTATAAGTTTGAAAAAGAAGGACCTGATTTCACAATTACACGTGATCCAGACGGAGCTTTTGTCCTAACAGGTGAAAAGGTAGAAAAACTGTTTGTTATGACAGATTTTTCTCGTGATGAATCAGTCCGGAGGTTCGCTAGACAACTGCGTGGTATGGGAATCGATGATGCTCTTCGTGAACGTGGTGCCAAGGATGGGGATATCGTTCGTTTGCTAGAGTATGAATTTGAATTTATTGAATAGTAGATCGGGGGGCACAAAGCGGCTCTCCGATTTTTCTAAACAAATCGTAATTTCATTAGGCTCTTTTCTAAGTGATTGTTGCTATTAACTTATAAGAGGCATTCGAATAACGGCAATCGGTGAGTCGCCATTGCTTCAAGTCTTACATCACGCCTCTTACTTCCAGAGATATCCTAAATCTCGAAGTGATAGACTTTGTTTCCATAGCAACAAAGTTTGTGAAAACAGCCTTTCATTATGAGAGGGGGGAATACGCCATATGAAGGATGAAACGTTCTTTTTGGTCCGGGAAGACGTTTTACCTGAAGCTATGAGAAAAACGTTAGCTGTCAAAAAGCTGATTGAGCGAGGTAAAGCGGAATCTGTTGCTGAAGCAGTTCAACGAGTGGATATGAGTCGCAGTGCATTTTATAAATACCGAGACGCCATATTTCCTTTTCACACGATGGTAAATGAAAAACTAATTACACTGTTTTTTCAACTTGAAGACCGTTCAGGGACACTTTCCGATTTACTTGCAGTTGTTGCACAAGCAGGATGTAATGTCCTGACTATTCACCAAACCATTCCCCTTCAAGGGAGGGCGAACGTATCTTTATCCTTAAATACAAATGGGATGATTGAAGACATAAATACCTTAATGACTAAATTAAGGAGATTGGAATTTGTCGAAAAGGTTGAGATCTTAGGGCAAGGAGCATAAGGAGTGAAGATTAATTGATTCAAAAGGTTGGCTATTTAGGTCCGAAAGCAACATTTACACATTTGGCGGTGAAAAAATTTTTTCAAGATAATCAAGTTGAACAAATTCCATTTTCGACTATTCCTTCTTGTATGGATGCAGTCGCGAATGGAGACATTGATGCTGCTGTCGTTCCCACAGAGAATGCATTAGAAGGCTCTGTTAATTTAACAATAGATTATTTAGTTCATGATCAGCCGCTGTACATTGTAGGAGAAGTGATCGCACCAATTAAACAGCATTTAATGGTTCACCCGAGCAAAGCTTTATGCTGGGAGAAAATTGATCGTATTTATTCGCATTCACATGCGATTGCACAATGTCATAAATTTTTACATCACTCATTCCCTCATGTAGTCCATGAATACGCAACTTCTACAGGGGCAGCAGCAAAATACATAAGCGAACACCCTGAGGAAAATATCGGTGTGATTGCAAACGAGTTAGCTGCTAAGGAATATAAATTAAAGATTGTTAAAGAAAATATTCATGATTATGATTACAATCATACAAGGTTTGCAATCCTTTATCCTGAAAAGGAGGCTGATTTACCACCTCTGGATGGCTTTACACCTAGGGAAAAAACTACTTTGATGATAACGCTGCCTTCTGATCAATCGGGTGCTTTGCATCAAGTACTATCAGCTTTCACCTGGCGCAAACTGAACTTATCCAAAATAGAATCCAGACCGATGAAAACAGGCCTGGGAAATTACTTTTTCATAATTGATATCGAAATGAGCATGGATGAAATTCTAATTCCAGGAGCGATTGCTGAATTAGAGGCATTAGGATGTGGAGTAAAGCTGTTAGGAACATATTGTGCTTATGACTTAAAATAAGAGTTTCCCCCTTGGGAAACTCTTATTTATACTAGAAAAGATCGTCTTGGTTTATATTTATAAAGAAGTTTACGTTTGCCAGCTTGGCATCTACCCTGATTTATAAGGGACAAACAAGTAACCCCTATTAAAGAGAAAATGCCTCTCTTACCCTAGATGTTAAAATGGATACTGATCTTTTTACCCTTGAATGAACAATTTAACTTGTATCTTTTCTAAAGAAAAGAATTTAGTGAACTAAGAAGCCGGCCTTATCTAATGAAGTGCATACTTCGTCTAAGGTGCTATCGCTGCTTGCGACCAGCGTATGCAAATGTAATCCATCTGTCAACTGAGAGAGGAGTGCTGCGTTAGTGGATCGCATTTTGTTGAAGAACTCTTTTACTTCCTTTCGATTGCTTACATGTATCGATGCCTTCAAATCTCCATAGACTGGGTGTTCGATTGTGACATCCAGCACCGTGACTCCGTGATCGACGATTAAATTTAATTCTTTTTCCGCATCTTCAGGAGAATGTCTACTGGCGATGATCCGTTCAAATGTTTTATCTTGTTCCCCTTTTGGACGAAGGTAAAGGTATCCCTGACTGGTTGCAATAATTGGTTCATTTTGTGCTTTTAATAAAGAGACATCTTGTACAATTACCTGGCGGCTTACGTTTGTTTTTTTTGCCAGGTCACTTCCTGTTAAAGGATAAGTAGTTTCTTTTAACCATTGCAGAAGAAGAGCCCTTCTCTCATCACCTAAAATCTTTTTTTCCTTCAATCTTGATCATCCCTTCATTTCTTAATTATTAACAGCAAGTAGCTTAAGAACAACCCTAGTATCAGAAGTATTGTGTTTCTGGCGCTTTACGTTTTACTGTTTATATGATTAAAGTGTTAATTGCTTTAAAAGAGCTATTGCCTGCCCGGCTGCAGCGCCTAGCCCGCCTTAGGTCATAAGCCAAACCACCCGTTAAAGTGAATGAAAAACCTTCCATCCGGCTCGCCCCGAATGGATGTCGCCCGAAGAACTAGTGCCTAGCACTTTTCTAATGGTATTCCTCTCTGATTTGACTGAATGCTTCTACAAGTTGCAAAATATCCTCTTCCGTTGTTCCAATTCCTAAAGACACTCTAATGTATTGAGCTGCTTCCTCTTTTGTTCGGTCAAGAGAGATTACGGTTCGAGACGGCTCTTGCATACCAGCTTGACAAGCACTTCCCGTTGAGATCGCGATCCCTTTTCGATTACATTCAAGCATAATATATTGACCTTCAATTCCTTTAAAAATGCATCCAATAATCGCAGGAAGCTGTTCGCTTTGAGGTGTTCCTAACACTTCGATCGGCAATTGTTCTTTTGCGATCAATTCAATAAATAGTTTTCTAAGCTTGGTAAATTGAGATTGCAAAGCTTTCATTTCATCATGCAACGATTTCGCAGCTATTGTAAAAGAAGCAATACCCGGTGTATTAATTGTGCCAGGGCGAAAGCCTTTTTCGTGAGTTGTTCCTTCTATAATCGGCACCCAATAAACAGATGGATCGATATAGACTGCCCCAACTCCTTTTGGTCCGTATATTTTATGGCTGGAAAATGATAAAGCATCAATTTTCATTTTTTCAACATCAATTGGTACTTTAGCGAAGGTTTGTACACAATCGCTATGAAATAAAATTGCTTTTTCTTTAAGAAAAGAACCAATTTCCTCGATGTTTTGGATAATCCCTATTTCAGAATTTCCGTGTTGAATAGATACTAAAGCTGTATCATTTCGTATCATTTTTTCCAATGAGTTTATCGTAATTCTTCCATGTTTATCAGGTCTTACAAACGATACAGTATACCCGTTATTTTGTAAATTCTTCAAAAAGTTATGAATAGAAGAATGCTCGATCGTGCTTGTGACAATATGTTTTTTAGCTTGTTCTGTCCCATTTAATAATGATTGGATCGCGAGTATATTTGACTCACTTCCCCCGCTTGTAAAGTAAATTCCCTCGTGATCTCCGTTTATTAGCTTCGCTAGAATTTCACGACAATGATTTAAAAGCTGCTCTGCATCACCGCCAAAATCGTGAAGGCTTTTGCTATTTCCAAAATGTGATTTGGCATATTTTACATATGCTTCTAATGCGGTCTCGCTAATCGGTGTTGTAGCAGCAAAATCTAAATATATCATAAAGTAAGTCTCCTTTTTCTTTTTCGCTAGAAAAAAATCTCTTGAGTTTATTTTATTTTTATGTAAATATAGGTGTCAAGACATGTGTAAAGGAGGGAGCATTTTGCCTCGTTCAGACATACTAATTATTGGCAGTGGAATTGCAGCGCTGACTGTTGCCTATCATACATGTAAAACGTATAATGTGACAATCTTAACAAAGGGTGCTTTAAAAAGTAGTAATTCGGCCCTCGCTCAAGGCGGGGTTGCAGCAGTGGTCAGTGATACCGATACATGGCAGTCTCATTACAAGGATACAGTGACAGCCGGCTGTTATCATAATGAAGAAGCACTGACAAAGTACCTTGTCAAGCAAGGAAAAGAAGAAATACTGTCTCTCTTTAAAAAAGGAGTCCCATTTGATATAGATCGTGCAGGAAATCTGCTGCTCGGAAAAGAAGGGGCACACTCATTAAATCGAATCGTACATGCAGGGGGAGATGCTACCGGCAAAGCGTTAGTAGATTTCATGTCTGAGAGAATCAAAGGAAAAGTGAGAATTCATGAACATACGATGGCTTTGAACCTCATGAAAAAAAATCAACGCTGTGTGGGAGCTATTGCTCGGAATAAAGAGGGCGAGCTTATTGAATATAGTGCTCAGCATATTGTCTTGGCTAGCGGCGGATGCGGTCAGCTTTATACCCATACTTCAAATCATTCATTCATGACTGGTGATGGTCTTGCAATGGCATACAGAGCTGGAGCTGAGCTTGTCGACTTAGAGTTTATCCAATTTCATCCGACCATGCTTACTTTAAAAGGAGCTACAATTGGATTAATTTCTGAAGCAGTAAGGGGAGAAGGAGCGGTCCTTGTTGACGAACAAGGGAGAAGGGTTATGGAAGGGATTCACCCTTTGGAAGATCTTGCACCCAGGGATGTTGTCTCAAGAAGAATTTTTTCTTGCATAAAGGAAGGCAGAACGGTATTTCTTAATATACAGCATATCCAGAACTTTAAAGTGCGATTTCCGACTATTGCCAAAATGTGCAGTGATCACGGTGTCGATTTGAAAAAAGGCCTCCTGCCAGTTTCTCCTGGCATGCACTTTCATATGGGAGGTATTAAATCTAATTTGTCCGGGGAGACATCTGTACCAAATCTTTATGCTGTAGGGGAAGCGGCATGTACAGGAGTTCATGGAGCAAATCGGTTAGCAAGCAATTCATTACTAGAAGGGATTGTTTTTGGGAAAAGAGTTGCTGAGGTAATCTGTTCTAAACCGAGAGAACAAACGAAAAGCGAGAATTCTCTAAGAAAGGAGACAAGCGGGCTTTTAAGCATTTCATTACCAGCGAAAAGCGAAATTCAAAAAATGATGACGAACTATGTTGGCATTGTTAGAGAACAATCAGGATTACAGATCATTTTAGATTGGTTTGAATCCATGATCAGCCCACTGCTTTTTCAGCCTATAAATGTGAACAATTTCACAAATGAACAATTTGAAAGATTAAACATGTTGACTCTAGGGTACCTTATTTCACGATCTGCTATGCAAAGAACGGAAAGCAGGGGAGCACATTTCAGAGCCGATTTTAATAGAAAAGATGACCGAAAATGGTTGAAAAAACAAGTGGCGCATAATAAACAAGTAAATCTGAAACAAGAGGTCTTAATAGGGGTGAACTAATTGAATAGACTGCAAATAAAAAAATCTGTAGAATTTTTTCTACTTGAGGATATTGGATACCGTGATTTGTCATCATCTATTTTTTTAAAGGATTCGACAGGAGAAGCTTATATACTAGCAAAAGAAGATGGAGTCCTTTCGGGAAGTGATGTAGTTGGAGTTTGCTATGAATTGCTAGATTCGTCACTGAAAATTGATTTGTTAAAAAATGATAGGGAACGATTCACAAAAGGAGAAAAGATAGCGAGTATCAAGGGACCTATGGCTTCTATTTTAAGCGGCGAAAGAGTCGTCTTAAATCTTCTGCAAAGAATGTGTGGAATAGCCACATTAACTGACTTAGCTGTTAAAACATTGAATTCTACGCACACAAAAATTTGTGATACTCGAAAGACAACACCTGGATTAAGGCAATTTGAAAAATATGCAGTTAGATGCGGCGGCGGACATAACCACCGTTATGGGCTGAGTGATGCTGTAATGATTAAAGACAATCATATCTCATTCAGCGGGACAATTGCTAAAGCGGTTAATGCAGTCAAAGAGAAAGTTGGTCATACGGTTAAAATTGAAGTAGAAATAGAGTCGGAGAAACAGCTTTATGAAGCTATAGATGCTGGAGCGGATATCATCATGTTTGATAATCGGTCACCTGAAGAAGTAAAGCGGTTCGTTGAAATTACGCCGTCGCATATTGTGACAGAAGCATCTGGAGGAATAAATTTGGAAAACTTAGCTGATTATTCTCATACAGGTGTTGACTATATTTCTATGGGTTTATTAACACATTCGGTTAAGGCTCTGGATTTAAGCATGTATGTGAAGGAAAGGGGACTTTAAAATGGATGTACTTGATATGTTGGAGCATGAAAGTCAAGAGGCAATGCCGGAAAGCTATAAGACTAGAAGTCATAATGAAATGACCGAAAAAGTAAGAGAAATTAAACAGAGCTTTGGAAACCGGCTTTATATTCCCGGTCATCATTACCAAAAAGATGAAGTGATTCAGTTTGCAGATATAACTGGTGACTCTCTTCAATTAGCACAAGCAGCCGCTACGAATAATAAAGCAGAATATATCGTATTTTGTGGAGTTCATTTTATGGCAGAAACTGCTGATATGTTAACAGCGGATCATCAAAAAGTAGTCCTGCCGGATATGAGAGCAGGCTGTTCGATGGCTGATATGGCAGATATTCATCAAACGGAGCGGGCATGGAAAAGCTTACAAGCTTTGTTTAACGACACCATCCTGCCTCTCACCTACGTGAATTCTACGGCTGCAATTAAAGCATTTGTAGGTAAAAATGGAGGGGCAACGGTTACTTCAAGCAACGCCAAACAGATGCTGAAATGGGCCTTCAAGCAAAAGGAAAGAATATTATTTTTACCTGACCAGCACCTTGGCAGAAATACGGCATTCGACTTAGGTATCCCGCTTGAAAAAATGGCTGTATGGAATCCGCATACAAATAAATTAGAATATGAAGGAAACCCAGAAGATGTAATCGTTATTTTGTGGAAAGGCCATTGCTCGGTTCATGAAAAGTTCACTGTTAATAATATTCAGCACCTCCGAGAAACAAAGCCTGATATGACAATTATTGTACATCCTGAATGTACACAAGAAGTAGTTGCCTTATCTGATGAAAACGGATCGACTAAATATATTATTGATACGATTGAAAAAGCGCCAAGTGGAAGCAAGTGGGCAATCGGAACTGAAATGAACCTAGTGAACCGATTGATTGTGCAGAATCCAGATAAAGAAATTATTTCTTTAAATCCTTATATGTGTCCTTGCCTAACGATGAACCGAATTGACCTGCCGCATTTAGTATGGTCACTCGAAGAGATAGAAAAAGGGAACATATTGAATCAAATCACTGTTCCTAAAAAAATTTCCGACCTAGCAGTATTGGCTTTGGAGAGAATGTTAATGCACGTTTAAATAACCGCAAAGTGCCAGACACCCTAAATTTGGGGCTGCAGCACTTTGTGGTTTTTTATAATTTCTGAAAGTTTAAGTTGATTAAAGTATTAACGTATTCAGGTTAATTATCAATGTCCTGTTCCAGGCGCCATTGGCGCTTTGGTCATAATCCAATCCGTCAAAAAGGTTAAAGAACAATCCTGCTGCCGGCTTGCCCGAATGCTTGTCACCGAAAGACTCGCGCCTTGCGCTTTTCTTATAAAATTTTTGTTTGTCTATCTTTTAATCATAAAAAGGATTTTCTAAGCATAAGTTGTGGTGAAGAATCATGCATTAATACCAATCTTTTATCCTGTTCTAACGGGCGGAAAGCTGTCCTAAGAACCCGATTGGTTCATCTGACCATCAGTTGGCGGGGTTTCGTTTATTGATGGAAGATTCACTTTATAGGTTGTAAAGTTTTTGCATAGGAGGGGGAAACGTTGAAAATCCATATCGTGCAAAAAGGCGATACATTGTGGAAAATAGCCAAAAAATACGGCGCTGATTTTGAAGAATTGAAGAAAATGAATTCACAGCTTAGCAATCCTGACCTCATCATGCCTGGAATGAAGATAAAGGTTCCAACCGGAGGGGTACCTGTCAAAAAAGAAACGCAAGTAAATTTTGGCTCAAAAAAGGAAATGCCGATTCAAAAGGAAGCACCAAAAGTACAACATCCTTTTGCAAAGGAAAAACCGAAGTCAGTTATCGATGTAGAAGATATAAAACCAGCAGAAAAACCAGCAAAAAAACCAGCAGAAAAACCAGCTGAAAAGGCAAAAGAAAAGGCAATAAAACCATACGTACCACCAGTTCCAGAAATGAAACAGCCGAAATATCCTGAAATGGACATCAATAACTACTATAATATGAATATTTCAATGATGCCGAATCAGCCTCAGGTTCCGCCAAAGCCGACAAATGTTTTTCCTAATATGATGAAGCCGATTGAAGAGGTGAAGGGAAAGGAAAAGCCTAAAAAAGAAGCACCAAGTAAAGTTTCACCTGCAAAAAAAGAAGCACCAAGTAAAGTTTCGCCAGCCAAAAAAGAGGAGGCTCCAAAAGAAATGGAAAACAAGCCCAATATGCCAAATATGAATATGGGTCAAATGCCAAATATACCGAATAATGTGGCAGGAGCAGAAGAAAACAAAATGCCGCAAATGGTAGCACCAGCTTACCAGCAGCCGCCATATATGATGCCTGTCTCTCCAGTAATGCCAGGAACAGGCCTATGCTATCCTTGTGCACCATTTCCACATTATCCTGCTGCAATGCCTTATGGCCACGGTATGCCAAATATGCCTTTCCCATCCCAGGTTAGTCCTGCTGAATATGATGATGACGATGACATGGATTATGATAATGCACCACACATGATGCAGCCAAATATGCCGCAAATGGTAGCTCCTGCCTATTCGCCTGCTCCAGCGTATCCGTTTATGCCTTATCATCCAGGATGCTTTTATCCGGTCTCTCCAGTAATGCCGGGTACAGGCTTGCATCAGCCTCAAGTGATGGGAACATATAATAACATGCCACCTGGAGTGATGGGCGCCTATGAGAACAATATGCCTCAAGGAGTAATGGGGGCCTATGAGAACAATATGCCTCAAGGAGTAATGGGCGCCTATGAGAACAATATGCCTCAGGGAGTAATGGGGGCCTATGAGAACAATATGCCGCATGGGGTAATGGGAGCTTATGAAAACAATATGCCGCATGCAGTAAGTCCTGAAATGGACGATGATGACTGCGGGTGTGGAGGTCCACCACAAGGTACGATGCCATATTATCGAGGATATCCGATGATGCCTTCATATGGTCAGCCATACTATGGCCAGCCGTATTACGGCGGACCGCAAGGATTCGATCAACAGCAAGGTCAAATGTTTGCACGTCCAAATACAGATGATGATGGAGAAGAAGACTAATCCTATTTTTTGAGGCGATAATCTAAATCGTCTCTTTTTTTTGCTTTTAACGGTACCAGGTACCGAAATCCCGAAATTGTATCAAAATGGTATTAATGTTTATAATATAACCTTTAGGGTAAAAAAATTGTAAGATACGGATGAAAATGATATGGTAAATATAACAATATCATGTTAAAAAGGAGTACATATCATGGAAGATAAAATAACAAAACTTGTTGAATGGATTCAAAATCAAGTTAAAGATGCTGGCTTGAAAGGTGCTATTGTAGGTGTAAGCGGAGGAATTGATTCTGCTGTTGTTACTTATTTGATAAAACGTGCGTTTCCTGAAGACTCGTTAGGAATAATTATGCCATGTAAAAGTAACCCGAAAGATCAGGAAGATGCATTGAAGGTCATTGAAGGCTGTGGAATTAACCATCATGTTGTCGACTTATCAAATACCCATGAGACATTATTCAATGAGATAGAAAAACAGCTGAAAGATAAAGGGGAATGGAATGAAGAGGCTGCCCGCCTAGGTGACGCAAACGCCCGAGCACGCTTACGCATGACAACCCTATACGCTGTAGCTAATAATTATGGCTATCTGGTTGTAGGTACGGACAATGCAGCTGAATGGCACACTGGATATTTTACTAAATATGGGGATGGCGGTGTTGATCTTGTTCCGCTTGTCCATTTTACAAAAGGTGAAGTTCGTGAACTGGCAAAAGTATTAGGAGTACATGATGATATTTTAACTAAAGCTCCAAGCGCAGGACTTTGGGAAGGTCAATCAGATGAAAATGAAATGGGAACAACTTATAATAAGATAGACAGTTATCTAAAAGGGGAAGAAATCCCTGAAAAAGATAAGCATATAATTGAAAACATGCATAAGCGGACAGAGCATAAACGTCATTTAGCTGCTGCCCCCCCTAAATTTTAATAAAATTTGCCGATAACTAACAGAAATAATGCCCTCCTCAACGTGCAACCTAAAGATGAGCGATTATTATTCGCTCTACAAAGGTAAACCAACAGGGGGGTTTTTCCATTGAGGAAAAAAGTATATGGATTAGCGGCATTTACATTGATCTCAGCAAGTTTAGCCGCTTGTAATACAGATCAAGGCGCAATGGATACTAATGATAATAATCGCACACAACCAATTGGTTTTTATTCCAATGAGCATATAGGGAATAATGGCGATGGTGTTGATAATGATGGTCCTGTTACAGAAATGATGGAAAATGCGAATAATGGAAATGGGAATAGAGAAGGGGCAAATAATGGCCGATTAGATAACCCAACGGTTCCTTTGGCTGATGGAGACAGAGGGTTTGAGCGAGATAACCGGTTTAATCGCGGTGATACCAACTATCATAATCAAGCAAATGAAGCTGGTTATTACAATGAGGGCGATCAACAAATAGCAGATAAAGTTTCAAACAAAGTAAAAAAGATGAAAAACGTAGATGATGCCCGTACACTTGTGACTAGGGATAATGTTTATGTAGCGATTGATACAAAAGATCGCAATAACAAGGATGTGAAAGATAAAGCACTAAAAGCTGCTCGTGAAATAGCAAACGGCAGGAATGTCCAAGTTGTAACAGATGAAGGAGCATTCAATCGCATTCGAAATATTGATAATGATATCAGAAACGGAAATGATCGCAAAACGATTGATGCATCTATACAGGACTTTATGAACGACATGGGAGATGCTGCAAGAGAACCCGTTCAGGAACTAAGAAATATGACACGTTAGTTAGTAATGAGAGGCCAATTATTTAATTTATAGGCCTCTCTTTATGTTTAGAGATTGGAAGTGGGAGGTCAGAATAGAAACAATCGGCGAGACACCGATTGCCTTAATTAATTCCACTAACATTTTGGTTTATAGATAAAATTTCAATGGGAAATATGAGTTCTTAATATGCCCTTGAAAATGAATCAAGCCTTCTATGTATTATACGATACCTTCAAGACATCTTTGATAGCTAAGAACAAACAATACACCTTCTTATCTTCAGCTTGTTGCCGGTACCCCCAACAAATCCTTTTTACAGATCTTTTTGATCTACATTTAGTTCGATTAAATTCCCATCAGGATCTGTACAAAAAATTTGCGCAAACCCGCTTGTGCTATTTGGTTTTTCAAGAATTTCTATCTTATTTTCTTTTAACCAGTTTAACGTATCATAATATCTTTCCACTCTTAGTGCGAAATGCCCTTCCCTGCTGTTTAAGCTTTTGTCTAGCCGAATCGTTTGAGAGGACTGATGAACGATAAGGTGAAGCTGCTGCTTGCCAATTTCATACCATGCACCGGGGAATGGAAAATTAGGGCGCTTTATTTCCTTTAAGCATAAGATCCGGCTATAGAAATTTTTTGAGTGCTCTAGGTTTGTAACAGTAAGACTAACATGATGAAGTTCACTATATTTAATCAAAATCGTTCTCCCCTTTTAAAAAATGAGTAGCTAATCGTACACTAATAGTAGCATAGTAAGAAGTGGTATGTTGATTAAATCCAGGCAAAAAATTAAGAAGAAGGAAACTTGAAATTTCTGGTTGTAAACAAAAAAACTCTGGATAAAACTTCTATTTATGGTCAAACTGTTAATGGTAAGAACCTTTAGATAGATGCTTGATTGATTTATGCTCTTTTCTAATAAATGGTTCCTTTTGTCATATTAATGAGACCATCAACAGCGATTTATGCAGCGGCGAGTCTCACATCTTACCTCTCATCACGGTGAGACATTAACTATTGAAGTGTAAGGTCTTGTCTCGGCAGCAATCTTTATAAAAAGCCATTATTTAAAACTGAGGTGACTCTTATGAAGCAAATACATGCGATTTTGCTCATGTTTACCGCTCTTTTTCTCGGTATTATACTTATTACAGATATTCAGACAGGATTTGCGATAGAAGCCTCTCAGAAAAGGGATCAGCAAGCAAAAGAAGTGACAGGACCTCTTGAAGTAACAGTTGTAATGGAAAGGGTCTATTTGGATGGGGAAGTAAGTGAAGAGATTAAACAGGAAAAGATCCTTGCTATGGAAGATTTCTGGGCTGAGTATAAAGATTGGCAGTTGGTATACCAAGATGAAGACCAAATAGTATTTCAGCAAGAAATTAATGATATTTCTCCTTTGCTGAAGTCTAACGGGTATTTCGGGGTAACCGAGGATGGAACTCTATCCATTTTTAATGGCAAACCTAACGAGACGAATGAAATCATTCAATCCTTTTTTCAAATAGATGTGAAAAAGCTTGAAAGTCGCAAGCACTCTGAACTGCGCAAAGGAATTCGTGTCAATTCTAAAGAAAAATACGAAAAAGTTTTGAAAGCATATAAACCATATTCTTCTTCATTTAAACAATAAGAAGATGGGTTGAAGTTCACAGCTTTGTTATTAATCCTGTCTAACTAAATAGGCGGAGGAAACTTGCCAGAAATTCAAGATATCTACCGCCATCCAGCATGGAGAAACCTTACTATGGAATTCCCTGTAATTTCGTGCCGATAACAATTTGCGCTTGATTTTCCTAATAGGAGCTGTGGACAAAGGAGATTCCTTTCATTCAGCTCCTTTGTCCTTTATAAAATCTGCCCGTGCTTTATCTTTAAAAACCGAACACATGTTAACCTTTTTATGTTAAAATGAGGGGTACAGATAAAGAGGTGAATAGGTTGTTTGAGTTTGTTCGCGGTACAATTGATTATATTACCCCAGAGTATATTGTGGTTGAAAATCATGGAATCGGGTACCAGATTAACACACCGAATCCATTTATTTTTCAACTGAATGAAACGTATACTGTTTATACATATCATTATGTCAGAGAAGATATTTCCGCGTTGTACGGATTTAAATTGAGAGATGAAAAGTCCTTATTCTTAAAATTGCTTAATGTCACAGGAATCGGTCCTAAGGGAGCACTGGCTATATTAGCATCAGGAAACCCTTCTCAAGTCATTCAAGCAATTGAAGATGAAGATGAAAAGTTTCTTGTGAAATTCCCTGGTGTAGGAAAGAAAACAGCCCGTCAGATTATCTTGGATCTAAAAGGTAAACTTGGTGGTGCCGTACCTTCTATCGCACCCGATTTATTCAATCATGAAAGCCATGAGGAAAAAGACAAGCAATCGCAAGCGCTTAGCGAAGCGGTGGAAGCTTTAAAAGTGCTGGGCTATGCTGAGCGCGAAATTAACAAATTACTTCCTAAGCTGGAAAAAGAGGCTTTAACAACCGATCAATATGTTAAAAAAGCTTTACAGATGATGTTAAAGTAGGGTGATCATAAATGAATGAAAGGCTAATATCAAGTGAAGCGGACCTGAATGAAAGTTATTTGGAACAAAGCTTGCGGCCTAAAACACTCACACAATATATTGGACAAACAAAGGTCAAGGAAAATTTGAAGGTTTTTATTGAAGCGGCTAAATTAAGAAATGAGCCGCTAGATCATGTTCTTTTTTATGGTCCGCCAGGGCTTGGAAAAACGACATTGGCTGCGATTATTGCCAATGAAATGGGTGTGAATATTAGAACCACGTCTGGCCCTGCTATCGAAAGGCCTGGTGATTTGGCGGCTATTTTATCTGCACTTGAGCCTGGAGATGTGCTGTTTATTGATGAAATTCACCGCCTGCACCGTTCAATTGAAGAGGTTTTATACCCGGCAATGGAGGACTTTTGCCTTGATATTGTGATTGGAAAAGGGGAGACTGCCAGATCTGTCAGATTAGACTTGCCTCCATTTACATTGGTAGGTGCTACTACCCGAATCGGGTTACTAACTGCTCCACTTAGAGACAGATTTGGTGTATTGAGCAGGTTAGAGTATTATAATGAAGAACAGCTTGCTGATATTGTGGACCGAACAGCTGAATTATTGCAAATTGGAATGGATCGCACGGCAGCGCTTGAAATTGGTCGGAGGTCAAGGGGAACGCCAAGAATTGCGAATCGATTATTAAGAAGAGTAAGGGATTTTGCACAGGTTCTTGGTTACGAAAAGATTTCTGAAGAGAACGCGGTTGAATCACTTGAACGATTGCAGGTTGATAAGCTTGGATTAGACCATATTGACCACAAACTGCTGCTTGGAATTGTTGAAAAATTCCAAGGCGGCCCAGTTGGGGTAGATACTATTTCCGCTACCATCGGCGAGGAATCCCATACAATCGAAGATGTCTATGAACCATATTTGCTTCAAATTGGCTTTCTCCAGAGAACTCCTAGAGGCAGATTAGTGACACCGGCTGTGTATCAACATTTTCAAATGGAGGTGCCGAAAAAATGATGGAGCTACCCAAAATACTAATGATTATGGGTGGATTACTTCTTATAGTTGGTTTTGTCATGCAATTTATTGGCAAAATACCTGGGGATTTTGTTTTTAAAAAGGGGAACACAACCTTTTATTTTCCAATTGTGACTTCAATTATCATCAGTATTTTGTTAACTGTTTTATTTTCAATTTTCGGCAGGTTTAAATAGATAAAAGTCTCTCTGGTCATAAGTCAATCCGTCTGAAAAGGTTAAAGAACAACCTCCTTCATGCTTCCCTGAATCTTAGCCTGAATGCTTGTCGCGGAAGGGTGTGTCTTACGCTTATCCTTGTGGTTTCAGAAAGTTTTAGTAGATTAAAGTATTAACTCATTAAATTTAGTTATAGTTGTCCAGTGCACGCGGACAGGACGTCCTAATGCTGTGCTGGCCAGTCGCCATAGGCCCTTAGGTCATAAGCCAATCCGGCAAAAAGTTAAAGTACAACCTTTCTGCCTGCTCGCCCGAATGCTTGTCGCCGAAGGACTAGTGCCTTGCGGTTTTCTAATTAAGAAGCAAAAAACCCTTTACATAAGAAATAAGGTGAAAAATTTGAAAGTAGATTTGTTTGATTTTCATCTCCCTGAGGAATTGATTGCTCAGGTTCCTTTAAAAGAAAGAGATGCATCTAGACTTATGGTGTTAAATAGAGAGACAGGAAGTATTGAACATAAAACATTTCGTTCCATCGTTGATTTTTTTCAGCAGGGTGATTGTCTTGTTTTAAATGATACCCGAGTCCTGCCGGCAAGGCTTTATGGAATGAAAGAGGATACAGGGGCGAATGTGGAGATTCTTCTTTTAAAACAAGAGGAAAATGATACGTGGGAGACTCTCGTTAAGCCTGCTAAACGTGTGAAAAAGGGGACTATCGTTTTGTTTGGAGACGGTCGTCTTAAAGCTGAATGTGTCGGTGAAGCAGATCATGGGGGAAGATTATTTGATTTTAAGTATGAAGGAATCTTTTATGAAGTGCTCGAATCTCTTGGTGAAATGCCGCTGCCACCCTATATAAGAGAACAACTGGATGATAGGGAACGGTATCAAACCGTTTTTTCAAGAGAGAGCGGATCTGCAGCAGCTCCTACTGCAGGCCTGCACTTTACTGAAGAGCTTTTAAATGAAATGAAAAGCAAAGGTGTTCATATTGCTTTTATTACTTTGCATGTTGGCCTTGGAACCTTTCGGCCGGTAAGTGCGGATACGATAGAAGAACATGAAATGCATGCTGAATTTTATCAGATGACTAGTGGAACGGCCCGATTATTAAATGAGGTGAGAGACCAAGGAGGACGCATTATCTCTGTTGGCACCACGTCTACGAGAACACTAGAAACGATTGCCTCTAAAAATAACGGTTTCTTTACCGATGAGAGCGGCTGGACAGATATTTTTATTTACCCAGGATATACATTTAGAGGAATAGATGGGATGATAACAAACTTCCATTTACCAAAATCCTCTCTTATCATGCTTGTTAGTGCGCTGGCAGGAAGAGAAAACGTTCTACACGCCTATCATACTGCCGTTGAAGAGAAATACCGATTTTTCAGCTTTGGCGATGCTATGCTGATCGTATAGATTTTACAGAATTAATAAGGAGGAAAAAAGGTGTCACAACCACCGATTAGATATGAATTAATTAAAACGTGTAAACAAACAGGAGCTCGACTTGGAAGAGTACATACTCCGCACGGTTCTTTTGAAACTCCTGTGTTTATGCCCGTCGGAACTCTTGCAACTGTAAAAACAATGGCCCCGGAAGAGTTAACTGCAATGGGGGCTGGGATTATTCTAAGCAATACGTATCACCTATGGCTTCGCCCTGGACATGATATTATTAAAGAAGCGGGCGGCTTGCATCAGTTTATGAATTGGAATGGATCTATTCTAACTGATTCAGGGGGCTTCCAAGTTTTTAGTCTTAGTGAGTTTCGTAAGATTGAAGAAGAAGGCGTCCATTTTCGCAACCATTTAAATGGGGATAAATTATTTTTATCTCCAGAAAAAGCTATGGAAATTCAAAATGCACTAGGGTCCGATATTATGATGGCGTTTGATGAGTGTCCACCATATCCTGCAGAATATGATTATATGAAACGGTCCGTCCAGCGGACAAGCCGCTGGGCTGAACGTTGTCTAAAAGCCCATGTTCGTCAAGAGGATCAAGGACTATTTGGAATCGTTCAAGGTGGAGAATATGAAGATTTACGCCAGCAAAGTGCAAGAGATCTTGTTTCTCTAGATTTTCCTGGCTATGCGGTTGGCGGCTTATCAGTTGGTGAACCGAAAGATGTTATGAATATGGCACTTGAGTTCACAACTCCTTTGCTGCCGGCAAATAAACCAAGATATCTAATGGGTGTCGGTTCTCCAGATTCTTTGATTGATGGAGCGATCCGTGGAATTGATATGTTTGATTGCGTTCTTCCGACTAGAATTGCACGAAACGGGACATTAATGACAAGTGAAGGAAGATTAGTTGTTAAAAATGCAAAGTATGCTAAAGATTTTGGACCACTGGATCCGAATTGTGATTGCTATGCATGCCAAAATTATTCAAGAGCTTACATTCGCCATTTAATTCGATGTAATGAAACATTTGGTTTGAGACTTACTTCTTATCATAATCTTTATTTTCTGTTAAAATTAATGGAGCAAGTAAGACAAGCCATCCGCGAGGACCGACTTGGTCATTTTCGCGATGAATTTTTTGAGCGCTATGGTTTTAACAAACCGAATGCAAGAAATTTCTAATGTATGATAATGGCAAAGTATAGTTTAAACTAAGAGATATAAGCTCTTCTTGCGATACCACTGCTTGAAAGGGGTGAAAACATGGAATTACTAGGAACAGTATTACCGCTTGTGCTAATGTTTGCGATTTTTTACTTCTTATTGATACGTCCGCAGCAGAAACAGCAAAAGAAAGTCCGTGATATGCAATCAAGCCTCCAAAAAGGCAATAAAGTTATTACAATTGGCGGGATGCATGGATTTGTCGATTCTATTGATGAAGAAGTTGTTGTAATTAAAGCAGGTGACGGATCACGTTTAACTTTTGACCGTCGAGCTATTCGCGAAGTTGTAGACCAAGCTTAATTTAAGGCGGTATTTGAAAAACTTTGTTGCTATTAAAAAAAGTCTGTCACTTCTAGAGGTAAGGTATCTCTCATTGAGGTGAAAGATTAGTGAGACTACTAATAATCGGCAATTTACCGATGGCTCTTATTAAACAAACTATGTTAATAGCAACAACCTTTTAGAAAAGCGCTTCAATGGACATACATAAGCTTAAAAAGGAAGCACAATTTGATGTGCTTCCTTTTACTTTGACGTGGTTAAGTTTACTCCTGCGACACCTCCGAGCATGGCTGTGGCCAAAAAGCCCGCATGGTACATTGTTTGTTCTAATGTAAACACCTTCCCAAACCCCAAATATTGAAATAAAAAAACGATAATTGTATAGGAGAGTGCGGTTATGCCTCCGATCATCCAGCCTCTTTCTTTTCCTTTTCCTCCAGCAACAAATCCGCCAATAAAAACTGCGATAAATGATAAGGCTTTGATCATCCAAGAAATAGATTCTTCAGTTAATCCTGTAAATTTTAATATAAGGGAAAAAATGAAGCTAACAGCTAGTGCCATAATAAATATTGTCAAAAGGCCAAACACGATCCCTTTTCCCCATCTTTTCGTTTCGATTGTATCTCTCTCCCTTCAAGCATGCTTGTTTTGGCTCGTCTTATTTCATGCATATTCTGAAAGGCAAAAAAATAGAATATAAATATTTTATCGGACTTGCTTCATTCATAATCAAAAGGGCTAGCATGTCCGATTTAACGTGTTTTGCATCAGCTAAGAGCAATTCTAATCTTACTGTTAACATATTACGAGTACAAATTTGAAGAAGTGTTCTTGCAAGTGGAATGGAAAATTCTATTTTTCTATAACCAAGCTCCTATCAACTTTAAATATTAATATTCGTTATTTACTTTTGCATTTTCATACATCAAAATGACCGCACTGTACAGACTACGATATAGCAATGCTCTTTCATAACGTGAGACTTCCATTGGTGAGGGTATTCTTTATCACCCGCTGATGGTTTGTTGAATCAATCGGACTCATGTGGCAATTTATTCCCGCCTATCATCATTTTTTCTCTGCAGTTTGAGATAGCGTGGTATTACCTCCCGTTAAGAGTCGGATAAAGGGGGCTGGAGGCATCCAATGGAAGTATATATCGCAATCGTTATCAGAACGATCTTTTTGTACTTTTTAATATTGTTAATTTTTCGGTTGATGGGTAAAAGGGAAATTGGTGAATTAAGTATTTTAGACTTGGTTGTTTTTATAATGATTGCAGAGATGGCAGTCATGGCCATAGAAGATACTAATGATCCGCTCCTCCATTCTATTGTTGCTATGTTTTTATTGATGGGAATTCAATTAGGCTTAGCATATTTAACATTAAAGAGCCAAAAAGTCAGGAATATTATTGATGGTAAACCTACCATCATTATTGACAGAGGAAAAATCGATGAAAATGCAATGCGAAAACAGAGGTATAATTTCAACGATTTGATGATTCAGCTGAGGGACAAGGATGTAAATAATGTGGCAGATGTGGAATTTGCTATATTAGAACCATCAGGTAAATTATCTGTTTTTCAAAAGGAAAGAAATGAGGAAGAACCTGATTTACATATGCCTTTAATTATAGATGGTGTAGTCCAGGATGAAAATCTTCACAAAATTGATAGAAATAATTTATGGCTTCGTCAACAACTAAGAAAATTAGGCTACCCAGAATTAAAAAACATATCCTATTGTACCTTTGGAAACGGAATGTTTTACGTTGACTTAAAAGATAAGAATTAAAAAAAGGGTACCAGGTACCCTTTTTTTAATTCTTTCTAGGAATCAATAATGCCAGATAGGATCCAATGAAGGGAATTCGCTGTATTTCTTCTTTTTCCACTAACCTGAAGGCAATAAGAAACAGGCAGTAACTGACCGTTGTGAAGCTGATACAGATGACTAAATTTAGCGGAGGTGAGTCCACAAATACGAGGTTTTTATAAAAAACATATCCGATAAGACCTGATAATGCCATTGTGATCAAGCATTTTGTATACTGGCGGATATGAATGGTAAAGGATATGACTTTTAAAACGGTTGCAAAGTGCAAAAGAGTTACAACCATCATTCCAACCACGATTGCCAGTGCAGCACCCATGATTCCGAGTGACGGTCTTGATGCAAGAATAAAAATAAGCCCTGTTTTTATAACGGCCCCGATAAAGCTGTTGATCATAGCAGCTCTCGCTAAATTCAATGCTTGGAGAGAGGCTTGAAGCGGTCCTTGCAAGTAATAAAAGATAAAAAATGGAGCCATAATCTGCACAAAGATCGCAGAATTATTATTACCATACAATACCTCCATAAGAGGACTCGCATAAATATATAAAATGACAACTGCCAGTCCACCAGTAACAAACGATAGCCTTAAAGCTTGCTGGAGTCTGTATTCCACTAATCGAAACTTTTTTTGTGCCATTGCTTCACTTATAGCTGGAACCAAAGAAGTTGATAACGAATACGTGATAAAGGAAGGAAGTGTAAGCAAGGTTACAGCGTATCCTGTTAACGCCCCGTACTGCTTTGTAGCAAGAGAGGTCGCAACACCCGCAATGGCAAGACTTTGAGCGACTACTATTGGCTCGAAAAACCAAGCTACAGACCCAATCAGCCTGCTTCCTGTCGTGGGTAAAGCAATAGCCAATAACTCATGCATAGTTGCTTTTCCATTTTGTATGGATTTGAAAAAATTTTTCCGAATTCGTACCTTCTTTTTAAGCTTAAACATCGCGAATAAGTACAATAAAGAGATAAGCTCGCCAACTACTGCCGAAGCCATGGCGCCTGCAGCCGCATACTCTATTCCGTATGGTAAAAATGCTTGCGTAAAGATAGCAATTAAGGAAATTCGAACCACCTGCTCAAGAATTTGGGAATAGGCAGCAGGCTTCATGTTTTGCTTCCCTTGAAAATAGCCTCTTAAAACACTTGAAATCGCAATAATAGGAACAACTGGTGAAATAGCGAGAAGAGGATACAATGTTCGCGGATCTGTAAAAAAGATCTCAGCTAAAATAGGTGCAAGAAAAATGATAGCAGGTGTAAACAGAATACTTAAACTCCCTGTGATAGCTAAGGAGACAACAAGTATTTTTTTTATTTTCCGCCGATCATTTTGAGCCTCTGCTTCTGAAACAAGCTTTGAAATGGCAACTGGGAGACCAAGCTGAGTGATGGTAATGATCAGCACAAGGGAGGGGACAGCCATCATATACAGTCCTACCCCTTCTTCACCGACATATCTGGCAAGCACAAGCCTGTTAATAAATCCTAGAATTTTTGTAATAAATGCCGCAACAATTAAGGTTAGCGTGCCTTTAATAAAAGTTTGTTTTGACATTTTTATACCTGCCTTCTCAAATAACGTGGAATCATATACAATTACTATATGCACGTGATTTGGCCAAGCATGACAAGTTCTATCGTTTTGACGATAAAAAGTAAAGATATGAACTTACTATATGAGGAGTGAGGAAGCCGGTGAACCATCCAGCAGATCAATATCGTCATCATTTAAAACCATTTATCATAAGCAAATTGGAAGAGTTTAAGCTCCTTGGTTACGGTGAGGTGAAAGTAGATGAATTTTGGACTTATTTAATAAGCAAAAAATGGAAAAAACAAAAAGAAGAACTGCAAATGCATGAAATCGTTTCTGATATTCTATCTGTGAAAGCCAATGATTTTATGAATTATGCCACGGTAGAATCATTTAAAACATCCAGTTGGATGGGAAGCGAGGAAAATCAAAGGCTCTTAAAAGAACTTATTTAGAGGCTACCATGAGTTTTACGTAAAGCTAAGGAGGATACATACATGGTCAAAAAAGGCCGTATTATAGCATTTTTTCTTATCATAATTATAGCAGGAGTATTAGTTGGTCTAAATTCAAACAAAGCGGCCAATAACATTAGCCTTGGGCTTGATCTTCAAGGAGGATTTGAAGTTTTATATGAAGTGAAGCCTGTAAACAAAGGAGAAAAGATTGAACAAAGTGATTTAGTAAGTACTGTTAGAGCGCTTGAACAACGTGCTAACGTACTTGGGGTTAGTGAGCCTAATATTCAAATTGAGGGAGACAACCGGATTCGTGTTCAACTTGCTGGCGTAGAAGATCAGAATAGAGCACGGGAAATCCTGTCTACACAAGCAAAGCTGACTTTTCGTGATGTGAATGATAAAGAAATGATGAATGGGGCAGACCTTCAGCAAGGTGGAGCTTCTCAATCATTTAGCGAAACGAACCAGCCAATTGTGCTAGTTAAATTAAAGGATGCCGAAAAATTTGCAAATGTTACTCAACATATATTGAGTTTGGAGCCCAATAATCAGCTGGTTATCTGGCTTGATTATCAAGAGGGTGATTCCTTTAAGGAGGAAGCAGGGAAGGAGAATCCTAAGTTTCTCTCTGCTCCGAATGTAAGTCATGTTTTAAACACGACAGATGTTATGATTGAAGGCGATTTTACGATTGAAGAGGCAAAGGATCTAGCCAATCTGCTAAATGCAGGGGCTCTGCCGGTTAATCTTGATGAAATGTATTCCACTTCAGTAGGGGCTAAATTTGGTGAACAGGCGCTAGATCAAACAGTTTTGGCGGGGATTATTGGCATCGGGATCATTTTCTTATTTATGCTGCTATTTTACCAATTGCCTGGGTTCATTGCGATTGTCACCTTGAGTGTTTATATTTATCTTATTTTGCAAGTGTTTGACTGGATGAACGGGGTTTTGACACTGCCTGGGATTGCAGCGATTATACTAGGCGTAGGCATGGCAGTTGATGCGAATATTATTACATATGAGCGGATCAAGGAAGAATTAAAGCTGGGAAAAACAGTCAGGTCTGCCTTCAAGTCAGGAAATAGACGATCGATTGCTACCATTTTGGATGCAAATCTTACAACAATTTTAGCAGGAGTTGTTTTATTTATCTTTGGAACAAGCTCGGTTAAAGGATTTGCAACAATGTTAATTTTAAGTATATTAGCAAGCTTTATTACAGCTGTTTTCTTAGCACGTATTCTTCTTGGGCTTCTTGTTGAAAGCCGTTTACTTGATAAGAAAAAAGGTTGGTTTGGTGTTAAGAAAAGTGAAATTCTTGATATCGCCCAAACGAATGAACATACAGAAGTTCCGACAAAATTTAGTAAATGGGATTTTGTTAATAAACGAAAGCTTTTCTTTATGATTTCCTCTTTAATGGTTGCAGCAGGTATTATTATTCTATTTGTTTTCCGCTTAAACTTGGGAATTGACTTTGCGAGTGGAACAAGAATAGAGATACTATCTGACAAACCGCTTACAGCAGAAGAAGTGGAAACAGAGCTTAATTCACTTGATGTTGAAGTAAATGAAGTGGTTTTATCTGGGGAAAATAATGAAGTCGGTGTTGCAAGATTTGTAGGGGTACTAAGCCAAGAAAAAATTGCAGAAGTGAAAACTCATTTTAATGAGAAATACGGCTCAGAGCCAAATGTTTCTACAGTATCGCCAACAGTCGGAAAAGAACTTGCCCGCAATGCCTTAATTGCAGTTTTGATTGCTTCTGTCGGGATTATTATTTATGTCTCTTTCCGGTTTGAATTTTATATGGCGCTTGCTTCAATCATTGCGCTCTTGCACGATGCCTTCTTTATCATTACGTTCTTTAGTATCACCCGGTTAGAAGTAGATATCACATTTATTGCTGCCGTTCTTACGATTGTCGGGTACTCGATAAATGATACCATTGTAACCTTCGATCGTATTCGCGAAAAAATGAAGAAAACAAAGGCTAAAACAAAAGAAGATCTTGCGAATATTGTTAATCGCAGCTTGCAGGAAACTTTCACACGTTCTATTAATACAGTACTTACTGTGGTCATAGCTGTCATAGCGCTTATCATTTTTGGAGCAGGCTCTATTTTGAATTTTTCTATAGCTTTATTGATCGGTTTAATTTCGGGAACCTATTCCTCTTTATTCATTGCTGCTCAATTATGGCTTGTGTGGAAAGGAAAGCAATTAGAAAAGAAAAAAGCAGAAGTTATTGAAGAAACTTAATATCATTTTCAGAACCGCGAGTGAATCGCGGTTTTTTCTGTTCTCAAGGAAAGAGGTAAGTGTTTTAATAATGGTATCCTTAGGGTATAAGTAATAAAAGTACTTATATAATAAGTTCAAAGATTATGGCTGGCTTATAAGGATAAAAGAAAGTAAGTAAAAGCATTCGGCATATCACCGTCCTTCAATTTATCCGAGTGATGAACGATGTGTCGATTGCAGCTAATTTGTGAAAACAGCCTATACACAAAAGGAGAGAAACAGATGAAAAAACAAAGGAGTTTACTTTTCGCCTTTATTTTTATTATTATTGTAGCTGTTTTTGCGGTTATTAACGTTGAACCTGTTCAGGTTGATTACTTATTTGGACATTCACAATGGCCCCTTATTTTAGTGATTTTAGGCTCAGCTTTTTTAGGCGGGTTAATCGTATCCATGACTGGTATTGTTCAGATCTTTAATCTGCAAAGAAAAATTAAAACACTTCAGAAAGAAAAGACAGCTGTTCAAGGTGAGTTAAACAAAGTTAAGGTCGGCCATGAGACAAACCGCACAGCAACAGAGCATCAACTTACTGAAAAAAAGGGAATGGGAACAGATAACACGATAGAAATGAAATAATTCAATTTGAAACCCCTCTGGTCATTCTTGTATAATAGGATGACTAGAGGGGTGAATTTATGTTAAAAGCGAAAACACGTTGGAGTGTTAAGGCCTCGGACGAAGAAAATTTGAGAGCTCTTGTTGAGCAGTTAAATATATCTTCTTTAGTAGCATCATTGTTAGTAAATAGAGGAATAGAAGATGCGGAAACAGCAAAAGAATTTCTACATATTGATAAACCAGAATTTCATAATCCCTTTCTTTTAAAAGGAATGGTAGAAGCGGTTGAACGAATACAAAAGGCTATTGATAATCATGAAAAAATGATGATTTTCGGGGACTATGATGCAGACGGTGTCAGCAGCACGACTGTATTATTGTCAGTATTGAAGAGATTAGGTGCAGATGTTGATTTCTATATCCCAAACAGATTTACAGAAGGGTATGGACCTAATGAAAATGCATTTAGGCACATTCGTTCCCAGGATGTTACATTGATCATAACAGTTGATACAGGAATAGCAGCTGTAAAAGAAGCGGAAGTTGCAAAGGAATTGAATATCGACCTTATTATTACAGATCATCATGAACCAGGTCCTATTCTTCCGGATGCTTACGCTATTATTCATCCAAAGCAGCCTGGCTGTTCATATCCTTTTAAGGATCTGGCTGGAGTGGGGGTGGCTTTTAAACTTGCACACGCTATGCTTGGTAAAGTACCACAAGATTTATTGGATGTAGCCTCGATTGGAACAATCGCAGATCTCGTTCCATTAAAAGGAGAGAATCGTCTGATTGCTAAAGAGGGAATAAAATATCTGTCTGACACAAACAGAGTCGGCTTAAAGGCGCTATTAAAAATTGCCGGCGTAGACAGTCAGCTGGTGAATGAAGAGACAATCGGCTTTGCTTTAGGTCCTAGAATAAATGCAGTTGGCCGCCTTCAGTCAGCAGATCCTGCTGTTAAGCTTCTCATTACTGATGATGAATTCGAAGCAAAGACATTAGCAGAAGAAATCGACCTTCTGAATAAAGAAAGACAAAAACTGGTAAGCAAGATGACTGAAGAGGCAGTCAGACAAGTAGAGGAACAGTTTCCGATTGAAAATAATCCTGTCTTAGTCATTGCCGCAGAAGGATGGAATCCGGGAGTGGTCGGGATTGTTGCTTCAAGGCTTGTGGAACGGTTTTACAGACCAACAATTGTCCTGAGTATGGATCAGGAAAAGGGAATCGTCAAAGGATCGGCAAGAAGCATCGCTGGCTTTGATTTATTTGAGAGTCTTTCCACATGCAGGGACATTCTTCCTCACTTTGGCGGGCATCCAATGGCTGCAGGAATGACCTTGAAAATAGAAGATATTAATCAACTGAGAGAACGATTAATTCAGCTTGCTAAAATAAACCTGACCGAAGAAGACTTTACTCCAATAACTCAAGTAGATGCAGCATGTGAACTCAAGGAAATCACCCTTGAGACTATAACAGAAATGAATAAGCTTGCCCCGTTTGGGATGGGAAATCCAAAGCCGGTTGTTATGATACAGAAAATCCAGCTCGCTAATATGCGTAAAATCGGAGCTGATCAAAAACATATAAAAATGACGTTTCAGGAAAATGGAAGCCAGTTAGATTGCGTGGGGTTTGGGTTCGGTTTTTTACATGATGAAATCGCTCCAATTTCAGAGCTTTCTGTCATTGGAGAATTATCAATAAATGAGTGGAATAATCATCGAAAACCTCAATTAATGCTTCATGACGCCTCAATTGCAAGTTGGCAGCTTTTTGACCTTAGAGGGGTCAGGGATAAAGAGAAAGTAATTGGGAGCATTGATCGCAAGAGCCGTGTTCTTATTACCTTTCAACCAGATACAAGAGGGGTTTTTTCGCAATTTTCTGAGGAAATAGTATGCTTGTCCTCAAATGAGCAAGCGAGAGAATTTGATTTAACAGGCAAATATGCAGTTCTTTTAGATGTTCCTAAAGACTCGACGGTTTTAAAAGAGCTTTTGGTGAATAAATTGCCGGAAAGAATCTATGTCCTCTTCCATCAATCAGAAGATCACTTCTTCTCTACATTGCCGACTAGAGATCATTTCAAATGGTATTATGCTTTTTTAACAAAAAAAGGGTCTTTTCATTTGGAAAAACAAGGAAATGAATTGGCAAAATACCGCGGCTGGACAAAAGATACAATCATTTTTATGTCACAGGTGTTTTTTGAATTGGAATTTGTTAAAATAGAAAATGGCATTATTTCGATAAATCATGATTCTAAGAAACGCGATCTTTCAGAATCGGAAGCTTATGCTAAGAAACAAAAACAATTTGAGCTAGAGAAATTGTTCATATATTCATCATATCAGCAGCTAAAAGAATGGTTTGACAAGCAGATGCAGCAATCATCTGTGTTTTTGAACGTATGAGGAGGACAAAAGGGAATGGATTTAAAACAATATGTAACAATTGTGCCTGATTACCCTAAAAAAGGCATAAAATTCAAGGATATTACCACCTTAATGGATAAAGGGGAGGTTTACCGTTATGCAACAGATCAAATTGTTGAGTATGCACGTGAGAAGGCAATTGATCTTGTTGTAGGACCGGAAGCAAGAGGCTTTATCATTGGGTGTCCGGTTGCATATGCAATGGGGATAGGCTTTGCACCTGTGCGTAAAGACGGGAAGCTTCCTCGCGAGGTTGTAAAAGTAGACTACGGTCTTGAGTATGGGAAAGATGTTTTAACCATTCACAAAGATGCGATTTTGCCTGGTCAGCGGGTATTAATTACAGATGATCTTCTTGCAACAGGCGGTACAATCGAAGCAACAATTAAGCTGGTTGAAGAGCTTGGCGGAGTTGTAGCAGGAATTGCTTTCCTTATTGAATTAACATATTTGGATGGCCGTGATAAACTAGATGGATATGACATATTAACTCTTATGAAATATTAAGGTAAGAGGAAAGGCACTCGGACTTGAGTGCTTTTTTCTTATATTTCAAAACAGGATCAGAAAATTTGAAAAATACACAAATTGAGCGCACTCATCAAGTACAAATCCGTTTTTTGGATTTGTCAAAACGAGCTTTTTTTTTGATGATTATGAAACTCTTCCAAATATTGTTTTAATAGCAAGAAAACTTGCCCTTTACATCTGTGAGTTTTTTCATGATAATAATTACAATATAGTGAATGTTTTTAAATAAAGAATTATAATAAATGTTTATATAAATGTTTAAAAGGTTTAGTTTAATGATCCAAGACTTAAAAAAGGTGATTGAATGGCAAATGAACAAGTACTTACAGCTGAACAAGTAATTGAAAATGCCAAAAGCTATTTGTCGGAAGAACATATAGAGTTTATCCAGACTGCATATGACTTTGCCGAGGAAGCACACAAGGAGCAATATCGTAAATCTGGAGAGCCTTATATTATTCATCCTATCCAAGTGGCTGGTATTCTCGTTGATTTGGAGATGGACCCTGCCACAATCGCTGGCGGTTTTTTACATGATGTCGTAGAAGATACAGAAGTTTCACTAGATGACATTAAGCAGACATTTAACGATGAAGTAGCCATGCTTGTCGACGGGGTAACAAAGCTCGGGAAAATTAAATATAAATCACAAGAAGAGCAGCAAGCGGAAAACCATCGCAAAATGTTTGTAGCTATGGCTCAAGACTTGCGCGTAATCCTTATTAAATTGGCTGACAGACTGCATAATATGCGAACATTAAAGCATCTTCCGCAGGAGAAGCAAAGGCGAATTTCAAATGAAACATTAGAGATTTTTGCCCCTTTGGCCCATCGTCTTGGAATCTCAAAAATTAAGTGGGAGCTTGAAGATACAGCTTTAAGGTATTTAAATCCGCAGCAATATTATCGAATTGTCAACTTAATGAAAAAGAAAAGAGCAGAACGGGAGCAATATTTAGAAGAAGTAATTTCTGAGGTGAAAGAGCAAGTAAATGAGGTTAAAATTAGAGCTGAATTCAATGGAAGGCCAAAACATATTTATAGTATCTATCGAAAGATGGCTCTTCAAAATAAACAATTTAACGAAATTTATGATCTTTTGGCAGTCCGGATTATCGTAAGCAGCATTAAAGATTGCTACGCAGTTTTAGGCATCATTCATACATGCTGGAAGCCAATGCCAGGCCGATTCAAAGATTATATTGCTATGCCAAAGCCGAATATGTACCAGTCTCTTCATACGACCGTTATTGGACCAAAAGGTGATCCGCTTGAGGTTCAAATTCGTACAACAGATATGCATCAAATCGCTGAATATGGGATTGCTGCTCACTGGGCTTACAAAGAAGGAAAAGAAGCAGGGGAACAAGCTTCTTTTGAAGAAAAGCTTACATGGTTTCGAGAAATCCTTGAATTTCAAAATGAAACGAATAATGCAGAAGAGTTCATGGAGTCTCTTAAAATTGATTTGTTTTCAGATATGGTCTTTGTTTTTACACCAAAAGGTGATGTCATTGAGCTTCCGTCTGGGTCTGTGCCAATTGATTTTTCATACAGAATCCATTCAGAGATTGGGAATAAAACGATCGGGGCTAAAGTTAACGGCAAAATGGTTACTTTGGATTACAAATTAAAGACTGGCGATATTGTTGAGATCTTAACTTCCAAACATTCGTATGGGCCAAGTCAAGATTGGATTAAGCTGGCTCAAACATCTCAAGCCAAAAATAAAATCCGGCAATTTTTCAAAAAGCAGCGTCGTGAAGAGAATGTGGACAAAGGAAAAGAGCTAATTGAAAAAGAAATTAAGGGAATGGATTTTGATGTAAAAGAAATTTTGACAACAGATAATCTCAAAAGAGTTTCAGAAAAGTTTAACTTTTCAAATGAAGAAGATATGTTTGCAGCTGTCGGCTATAATGGGATTACTGCCTTGCAGGTGGCCAATAGGCTATCGGAAAAATGGCGCAAAAAACGGGATAAGGAACAAGAAACAACAATAGAAGAGACGATAACGGAAACGCGTCCATATTCAAATAAAAAAAGGGATGCGGGAGTGCGGGTAAAAGGTATTGACAACCTATTAATTCGTCTATCGAAGTGCTGCAATCCAGTCCCAGGAGATGATATTGTCGGATTTATTACGAAAGGGAGAGGGGTCTCCGTCCATCGTGATGACTGTCCAAATGTTGTCGAGGAAGTCGCTAAAGAACGTCTTATTCCTGTAGAATGGGAGCATCAATCCATCAATCGCAAAGAATATAATGTCGAAATTGAAATACTTGGCTATGACCGCAGAGGCCTGTTAAATGAAGTACTGCAGGCTGTTAATGAGACAAAAACAAATATTTCCTCTGTCTCTGGAAAATCAGACAGAAACAAAATGGCCACAATCAATATGGCAATATCTATTCAAAATATCAATCATTTGCATAAAGTAGTCGAACGAATAAAACAAATTTCAGATATCTATTCGGTTCGAAGAGTGATGAACTAGAAAGGAAGTTGTTTCTTTGAAGGTAGTCGTTCAACGAGCCCGGCACGCAAAAGTAAAGGTGGAGCAAACAGTAGTCGGGGAAATTGAAAATGGTGTTATGCTGCTTGTCGGTGTTACACATGATGATCAAGAGAAGGATGCAGATTATTTAGCTGATAAAGTAGCTAACCTCCGAATTTTTGAAAATGAAGCAGGTAAGATGAATGATTCTTTGCTGGACATTCACGGAGAGGCTTTATCGGTTTCACAATTTACTCTTTATGGGGATTGCAGAAAAGGCAGGCGGCCCAATTACATGAGTGCTGCAAAACCAGAACATGCCGAAAAGTTGTATGAACATTTTAACGAAAAGCTCCGCCAAAAAGGCATTAAGGTCGAAACAGGATCATTTGGTGCCATGATGGATGTTGAATTTATAAATTCTGGTCCTGTCACGTTGATAATAGAAAGTAAGTAATAAGCATTCAAAGATTACAGGAAGTGAAAGAGGTTGGGCGTCTTATTTGATACCCAGCTTCTTTTTTTTATCACAACAAGCATATGTATAGAGGATTTTGGATCCAATAAGTATCTGAACATAGTCGAACACAACAATATATGGATTTTCTTCTTTTACTTATAATGGAAAGGTACATATATTGTCATATTTTATTTCTCTTCATCATAAGGAAAAAAGAACATTCTATAAGGGGTTGATCTTTATCTTTATGAGAACAAGCTACAGGAAATGGACAGAACACCCTTACCCGGGAGAGGAAACCCCGCCTAAAGGCTCTCCAGGAGCAGGATATTGGCCTATGTTTTTTATTACAAGGGGAAGAAACAATGATTTCCTAGATCCTTTTCGTCAGCGTATCCAGTGGAAAATCAAGAATCCGAATGATATTGATTGGGAAATCGAGCTGCTCCTAGTAGAGCAAACATTACAATCCTTAACTCCTTATCAAATACGCCTCGCGAAATATTGGGGAACAGCCGAAGCAACCAAACGAATGACTCCTATGATTTTCAATTTCATTGAAAAGTATAGACTAGGAACACCCAATACAGCCAGAGTACTAGGATATTTTCACGCTGCTATAAATGATGTCTGTGTGATAACATGGTTTCTTAAATATCGTTGGGATGTAGCACGCCCAAATCAGTATGAAAGGAACTTACCTACTGTGTTATCAACCCCTCGCTTCCCAGCCTATCCTTCTGCACACGCTACTATAATGGGGTGTGCAGAGATATTATTAAGCTATTTCTTTCCACCAGAGTCAACCAGAATCAAAAAAGTAATGGAGGAAGGTGCTCAATCCCGTTTATTTGCTGGCGTCCATTTTAAAGTGGACAACGATGAAGGCTTAAGATTAGGTAGACAAATTGGAGAACTCGTTGTAAATTTATTGAGGATTCAAAACCTAAATAATCATTAATAATTTAAAAATTCTATTAGGATAGAATTTATGAGTTGGCACCTTTTAAGTATCCAAACTCTTTTTATATTATGTCTTTAATAATTTTTAAAGAAACTAACCTTTAGAAAACTTCAGATTTTAAGAGTGAGCAAACACTGCCTTTGTTCAAATAATAAATAAGGATAACCTAAGAACTTTGATGGTTATCCTTTTCTAATAAGATCATAATGGTTAAGTGGGTTCAATTATCAATCAACGTATTAAAGTTAGCTAGCGTTTTTTTAGCGCAGACGGAGTAGAGCCTTGCGTTTTTTCGTTCTATTTTTCTACTCTTTAAAATATTGGGCTAACCCATAATAGATTCCTTGAGAAACTTTCTCTTGATACTGATTTGTGCTAACTGTTACTTCTTCAACACTATTACTAATAAAACCTAATTCGAGCAAAGTGGATGGCTGTTTATTTTCTCTGATGACAAGATAGTCTCCAAACCTGGCGCCGCGATTTACCATACCTGTCTGTTTAATCATTTCTTTTTGTACATTTTGAGCAAGTGCTTTATCCTTAGAGCTGTTGTAATAATAAGATGTAGTTCCTCTTACACTTCTGTCAAATAAGCTGTCAAAATGAACACTAATAAAGGCGTCTGCATTACGGTAATGAGAAGTGCTGACACGGGATTGAAGACTAATATAAGTGTCATTTGTTCTCGTCATAAATACGTTTGCACCAGAGGCTTTTAATTTATCGGATAAAAGCTTTGAAGTACTGAGAGTAAGGCTTTTCTCTAATGATCCTCCAGCACCAATCGCTCCGCTGTCCCTCCCTCCGTGCCCGGGATCGATCACAATTGTTTTATTTATTAAATATTGTGCTGCTCCGCCCCCCTTATTGGAGGAATCTGCAGGAGTTCCTGATGTCGAAACGATCCAGCTTGCAACAAAAGCATTTTCTCCACTTTCAAGCGCAACTTTATACCAATCTCCTGCCTTCCCTACAATGGAATAGGAGTCGCCTTCATTACCACGGGCTGCAATTGAGGAGTTTGTGGAAGGCCCTGATCGAAGATTGGTTCCATCGTACAATAGTGTCAGCTTATTGTTGCTGGAAGAACTTTGATTAAAGGAGCTTGCAGGATTAATTTTTACGAACCAGCTGGCAATCCAGCCTTTTTTTCCTCCATTAAATTCTACCTCGTACCATTTATTTTTCTCCTTTAGAATCGTCACCTTTGTTCCTTTTTTAACTGTTGCAACTACAGATCCGCTGAAAGACCCGCTGTTTCTGACGGTTAAAGCTGAGGCGGTAATTTCCCCGTTTTTTTGCTGAGAGTCTCCTGATGAAATAGAAGACGTTGAAGATTCTTCGAGCAGCTGAACATAATCACTGTGAATCCACCCTTTTCCACCATTATAGTTAATCTGGTACCACTTTCCTATATGACTAGCTATGCTTATTTCTTGTCCATTTCTTAAACTTCCAATTACAGTTGAATCTAAAGAAGAATCTTTCCGGACATTCAATGAGCTTGTTAAGACTCTTCCTTTTGTTGATTTTGACTTTGAGCTGGATGAATCTGATGAGGTGCCTTGGGATGATTGTACAAATTCAGACAATACCCATCCATTTTTGTCATTGTATGAAATATTGAGCCAGCTCCCGCTTTTTTTTAAAACAATCGCTTTTTCTCCTTTTTCAAAATATCCATTTACTTTATAGTTTTTTCCTGGGCCTGTGCGAATTCTTAATTCTGTAGAAACAGATGTGACCTGATTTTCAGAAGAAGCACCTGATTGGGAGTGTGTACTCTGATTAGCAGAAACCATCCAATTTGCAATCCAGCCATGATGATTTCCAGATACCCTGATTTTACTCCAATCACCGCTCTTTTGGATGACATCGTAAGATTTTCCTTTATTAACCGTTGCCGTGACTGAATAACTTAATCCTGGACCACTGTGGACATTGAGATTCTTAACATTAATCGTTACTTTCTCTGTTTTTGCATTCGTAATATTCGCTGATGGAATAAAAAAACTAAATAGTAGTGCTATAGAGAGAAACAATAAAATTCCTTTTCGAGCCAATCCTAAATCCTCCTTACTTACTGATTCCAATCCTACTTCTTCATTGATATCGGCATTTCCTTGGGGAATTTGATATATTTTTGCCTTTTTTGGTAAGAATAAGCTGAAAGAGTGCTTGGGAGAAAGGATTGATGAAAGAATGAGGTATAGTGAAAAAGGAGAGCTGTCGACTAGAAACAATGATGTCTTTGGAATGGATTTTCATGATTTTATACTAAAGGAGCAGCAATCCACACCATACGAATTAACTTCAGAATTTGGGTTATCTGTAAGAGAAGTACAAAAAATAAAAAAACATTTGAATCGCTCTTGACATGACAGGTCTGACCTCGTATGATAAGATAAAATTTAGCCAATACATATATACATTTTGAACCGGTGAGGGAGAAGAGTAGCTGTCCTAGCACATGAAAAGAGAGGGATTGCCTTAGGCTGAAAGCTTTCCTGCATGATGACTCAGTGAACGAACACTCCTTAGGTTTCCTTCTGAAAGGCTTAGTTGCTTAATAGGAAGCGGACGTGACAGGCGTTAACTGTTTGAGTGGAGGATTTGAATTACCTCAAAAAGGGTGGAACCACGGGAGCAAACTCTCGTCCCTACAATTATTGTAGGGGCGGGAGTTTTTTGTTTTTGCTTAAGAATGTATTAAAAAAGTATTATTTTGCTAAAGAATGTTATCTTTGTCAAGCTCAGAGCGCCATCGGCACTTAAGTCACAAAGAACAACTTTTTTCAAAGCCGGCTCGCCCGAATGCTTGTCGCCGAAAGACTCGCGCCTTGCGCTTTTCTTACGTACTTGAATCATAGATTTGGAGGAATTAGTATGGCTTTTCAAATACCTAGAGGAACACAAGATATTTTGCCCGGTGAAGTAGAAAGGTGGCAATTTGTAGAGCAGAAAGCCCGCGAGCTTTGCAGACTGTATCAATATAAAGAGATTCGGACGCCGATATTTGAGCATACAGAGCTTTTTGCAAGAGGAGTTGGAGAATCAACCGATATCGTCCAAAAGGAAATGTATACCTTTGAAGATCGCAAGGGCCGCAGTATTACTCTTCGGCCGGAAGGAACAGCTTCAACCGTTCGTTCTTTTGTAGAGAAAAAGCTTTATGCAAACCCGCATCAGCCGACAAAATTGTATTATATTGGACCAATGTTCAGGTATGAACGTCCTCAAACTGGCCGTTTCCGACAATTTGTCCAATTTGGAATTGAGGCAATCGGAAGCCATGATCCAGCGATTGATGCAGAAGTGATTTCCTTGGCAATGAACCTTTATAACAGTGTTGGGTTAAAAAAACTAAAGCTTATCATTAATAGTCTTGGTGACCATGAGAGCAGAAAAGCCCACAAAGAAGCTTTAATTGCTCACTTTGAACCAAGAATCGGCGAGTTTTGCAGTGACTGTCAGAATCGTTTAAAACAAAATCCACTGCGGATCCTTGATTGCAAAAAGGACAGCGGCCATGAACTAATGAAATCGGCACCATCTATTTTAGAGTATTTAAATGAAGAGTCTGTTTCGTATTTTGAAAAGCTAAAAAGCTATTTAACAGATTTAAACATTTCCTATGAAGTGGATCCAAATTTGGTTCGCGGTCTTGATTATTATAATCATACAGCGTTTGAAATTATGAGTGATGCAGAAGGCTTTGGGGCAATTACGACTCTTGCCGGCGGTGGAAGATATAACGGTCTTGTTGAGGATATCGGGGGTCCCAAAGCACCTGGAATCGGTTTCGCAATGAGTATTGAACGCTTGCTGGCTGCTTTAAATGCCGAGGGATATAGTCTTCCACTTGAAGAGAGCATTGATTGTTACGTAGTAGCACTTGGTGATAAAGCGAAAGACCGTTCTGTTTCACTGGTGAATGAACTCAGGCAGGCTGGTTTAACTGCTGAAAAAGATTATGAAGATAAGAAAATGAAAGCTCAATTTAAAGCAGCTGATCGATTAAAAGCCAATTTTGTGGCTGTTCTTGGAGAAGATGAGCTAGAAAAAAATATCATTACCGTTAAAAATATGGAAACAGGCGACCAAACGGAAGTTTCTATAAATCATTTTATTTCATTTATACAGGAAAGTAAGTAAAGGAGAGGTCATAAATGTTTGGACGATCTTATTATTGTGGAGAAATAACAGAAAAAGCAATAGGTGAAAATGTCTCTTTAAAAGGCTGGGTACAAACACGCAGAGATTTGGGCGGATTAATCTTCATAGATCTTCGCGATCGTTCAGGGATTGTCCAAGTGGTTGTTAATCCAGATATATCAGAGGAAGCTTTAAAGACAGCAGAAACCATTCGGAGTGAATATGTGTTAGACATTAAAGGATCCGTTGTGGAACGAGATAAGTCCACTGTGAATCCTAACCTCGCGACAGGGAATATTGAAATTCAAGCAGAAAAAGTGACAATTTTAAATGCATCAAAAACACCACCATTTGCTATTTCTGATAAATCAGTAGATGTCTCAGAGGATGTACGCCTAAAATATCGTTATTTAGATCTTAGACGTTCAGTTATGTTTGAAACATTTAAAATGCGTCATCAAGTAACACAAGAAATACGTCATTTTTTAGATGACAATGGATTTTTGGATGTTGAAACACCTATTCTCACAAAAAGTACACCAGAAGGGGCAAGAGATTATTTGGTACCGAGCAGAGTGCATAATGGCGAATTTTATGCATTACCTCAATCTCCACAGTTATTTAAGCAGCTTCTTATGGTATCAGGATTTGATCGTTATTATCAAATCGCAAGATGTTTTCGTGATGAGGATTTAAGGGCTGACAGACAGCCTGAATTTACACAAATTGATATCGAGACATCCTTCATGAGTCAGAAAGACATCATTGAAATGACAGAGCAAATGATGTCTCGTGTCATGAAAGGGACGAAGGGCATGGATATCAGTCTTCCTCTTCCCCAGATAACATATGAAGAAGCGATGGACCGTTATGGATCTGATAAACCAGATACAAGATTTGCAATGGAGCTTGTCAATGTTTCTGAAATTGTTAAAGACAGCGGCTTTAAAGTGTTCAACGGAACGGTTGCAAACGGAGGAGAAGTAAAGGCGATCAATGTAAAGAATGGTTCATCTCAATATTCGCGGAAAGATATTGATTCTTTAACTGAATTTGTCTCTCTTTATGGAGCTAAAGGGCTAGCTTGGTTAAAAGTCGAGGAAGAAGGTCTTAAAGGACCAATCTCTAAATTTTTTAATTCCGAGGAGCAGCAAGGATTGCTTACTACCTTACAAGGTGAAAATGGTGATTTGATCTTGTTTGTAGCTGACAAAAAGCAAGTTGTTGCGAATGCACTAGGTGCTCTCCGCTTAAAGCTAGGAAAAGAACTGGAACTAATCGATGAGTCAAAATTCAATTTTCTATGGGTTGTCGACTGGCCGTTACTAGAATTTGATGAAAATGATCAACGCTACTATGCTGCTCATCATCCATTTACCATGCCGGCTCGTGAGGACTTACCATTTTTTGAAACAGATCCGGCAAAAATGAAGGCGCAAGCCTACGACTTAGTATTAAACGGGTATGAACTTGGCGGAGGATCTATCCGTATTTTTGAAAAAGAAATTCAAGAAAAAATGTTTAAATTGCTAGGTTTTTCAGAGGAAGAAGCAAAAGAACAATTCGGATTCCTTCTTGAAGCTTTCGAATATGGAACACCGCCGCACGGCGGAATTGCATTGGGATTAGACAGATTGGTCATGCTTTTATCGGGACGAACTAATTTGCGTGATACAATTGCTTTCCCTAAAACGGCTAGTGCAAGCTGTTTGTTAACAGAGGCACCGGGTGAGGTAAGTTCTGCTCAATTAGATGAGCTTGAATTGCAATTAAAGTCCCAAAAGGCAGAGTAGAGGGACATAAACATCTCAGTGAATGCTGGTTCTTTGTGGTATAGAACCAATCAACGAGGTTGTTTAACGATGATATGATGTTGTGGGGATACATGCGCTATCATGACTTGAATTCTCAGATGGCGTATGGTATCCTTTTTTTAATTACAATTTAAAGAAGTCCTGATGTGTACGTTGTACACCTAGTTTTGACCGAACATTTATTTATTTGGGAGTCCGGTGTTTTCAAATGAAGTAAATGCCTCATCTTTATTCGGAGACCCTGAGGACTTACAACCGTTTGAAACAGGACACCCACCTGCTTGAGTGCGGGTTCAAAACGAAGGAAACGGCAACGGCACAATCGGGACTTCGGTGCTTTCGTTTTAAAAACCATATATGATTATTCAGTTATAGCTTGGCGCTTTCAATAGGTGCCAAGCATTTTTATCTTTATGCAGTTTTCGTATCAAACTATTTAATAGTTAGATATGAGACAAGCGAGAAATCGACGAGACATCGATGCCTAAATAAAGCGAAAAAGAGTAGGTTTATTTATAAAAAAATTCTCACCTCTGACCTCTAACCTCTCACTTTCAGAATAAATGGCTCGTCCCTAAAAAGTATGATATATTCTTTCAAGGTGAAAATATTAATATTGTTATGCTATAGGAGTGAAAAGCTTTGTTACATCAATTTTCCCGAAATGAATTAGCAATTGGCAAGGAAGGTTTAAATACATTAAAAAACAGCTGTGTCGCTGTATTAGGAATTGGCGGTGTTGGTTCATTTTCTGCTGAAGCGCTTGCTCGCTCAGGAGTAGGTAAACTTATTCTTGTTGATAAAGATACTGTCGATATTACAAATGTAAATAGACAAATTCATGCGTTGCTGTCTACTGTCGGCCAGCCAAAAGCTGAACTTATGAAAGCGCGGATTGCCGATATTAATCCTGATTGTGAAGTCATAAGTTTAAAAATGTTCTATACTGATGAAACATATGAAGAGTTTTTCAGTTATGCACCCGACTATGTTATTGATGCATCTGACACCATTTCCTATAAAATACATTTGATGAGGGAATGCATAAAGAGAAGTATTCCGATTATTTCCAGTATGGGGGCAGCAAATAAAACGGATCCCACCCGCTTTCAAATAGCCGATATTTCTAAAACACATACAGATCCAATTGCAAAAGTGATCCGAACTCGACTGCGAAAAGAAGGAATCCATAAAGGAATAAAGGTTGTATTCTCTGATGAGAGCCCAATTGTTATTCGGGAGGATGTTAGAAAAGAAGTAGGAAACGATGAAGCAAAGATTCGTAAAGCGAAAATGCCGCCTTCTTCAAATGCTTTTGTACCCTCTGTTGCAGGCTTGATTGCAGCCGGTCATGTGATAAATGAGCTTCTCCATGAGGTGAAATTAACGAGAGTCAAGGATTAATGTCTTCCTTATAAATTTATTAAAGCGGTGCCTCGTTTAGGCACCGCTCTAATAATTGGCAGAAAGCATTAATGGATCATCGACTTCTCAGTCTCGGTCATGCTTTTAGCTTGCTCTATGACAGTTACGATCGTTCTATATTCTTTTTCAACAGAAGCCAGTTTGTTCTGTACGGCTTTTAACTTTTCTGTTAGCGATCGATTTTTCTCTAAAAGCGCTTTGTTTCTACTTTTCAGCTGTGAATTTTCCACTTCCATTCTTTCGCCTTGAGAATAGGACTCTAAAAATGAAACACAATCCGTCATTGAAATTTTTTTATCTTTTTCTTTAAGTGCTGCAGGTTCTCTAGCCGCTGCCGTGCTTCCTCCATAATGCTTTCTTACCTTTGCATTCCATCTATATCCACAAGCACCAGAAGTTCTACTTAATATGTCTCCAACTTTCTCAAATGCTGCTGACTGTGGTCTGCCCTCTTGAATATAGCGGTTCACGGTTTCAGCTAACAGCAGATCATTCTCTTTAGTCCAGGCATCTTTTCTAGTTTTCATTGGTCACCCCGTATGACTGCCTTTTCCTGTTAGTGTTGCCGCTAACGGTGCAATTATCCGGTAACGGTGCAAATAATCAGATGACGGCGCAAATAATCAGTTAACAGTGGAAATAATCGCATAACGGTGCAAATAATCGGATGACGGTGTAATTATCCGGGTAACAGTGCAAATAATCAGATAACGGTGCAATTATCCAGATAACCGTGCAATCACCTCCGCACAAATGCAAGTAATCTGATTACCAAGTTTTAATTATTCCCTATGAAAAATTGATGCTTGTCCTTAGATATTTTTCAGCCGTTCGAGTTTATTTTCCTTTAAATCCCTTGTTAGAAAGGTTATTATAAATCTGAGCAAGTGCTGACTCAAATTTTCCTGTTTTTTTGGGCTCGTAGTATTCCTTCTTTTTAATTGTGTCAGGTAAATATTGCTGCTCTACCCAACCTGAATCATAGTCATGCGGATATAAGTAATCTATCCCTCTGCCGAGATCCTTTGCCCCCTTGTAATGGGCATCTTTAAGGTGAAGGGGCACTTCCCCGGTAATTCCTTTACGTATATCCGCTAAAGCAGAATCAATCGCTTTAATAGCAGAATTTGATTTTGGTGATAAACAAAGCTCGATTACACAATTGGCAAGCGGGATTCTTGCTTCTGGAAAGCCAATTCTTTCGGCTGCTTCAATTGCTGAAAGGGCTCTTGCTCCTGCTTGTGGACTAGCAAGCCCAATATCCTCATAGGCAATTACGAGCAGTCTTCGGCTAATACTGATAAGGTCCCCTGCTTCAATCAATCTCCCTAAATAATGAAGTGCCGCATTTACGTCTGATCCTCGAATTGACTTTTGGAAGGCAGATAAAACATCGTAATGTGCATCCCCATTTTTGTCATGAACAAAACTTTTCTTTTGCAAACATTCCTCAGCAATTGGTAAGTCTATTTGAATTTTCCCCTGTTTATCTTCTGTTGTAGAAAGAACAGCTAGCTCTAACGCATTTAATGCTGATCTAACATCACCAGCACACCCATTTGCAAAATGGGCAAGGGCGTCTTCTGTAACAGCAATATTATATGAGCCTAATCCTGAACGTTCATCTTCAAGGGCACGCTCAAGTGCTTTTTTTATGTCAGAGGGCTCGAGAGCTTTAAGCTCAAAGATTTGGCAGCGACTTCTAATGGCAGGATTTATGGCATGATACGGATTACTTGTTGTTGCCCCAATTAACACAATCATTCCATTTTCTAGGTAAGGAAGCAAAAAATCTTGCTTCGCTTTATCTAATCTGTGTACTTCATCAAGGATCAAAATTACTTTACCTGACATTTTCGCTTCTTGAGCGACAATTTCCATATCTTTTTTATTATTTAGGACAGCATTCAAGCTGCGAAAGGCTGTATTTGTACTGCCGGCAATGGCAGTAGCTATTGAGGTTTTTCCTATTCCTGGTGGTCCATATAAGATCATCGAACTCAAATGCTTAGCTTTTACCATCCGATTGATAATTTTTCCTTCATTAACCAAATGGTTCTGCCCGATAATATCCTCAATTTTAGTCGGGCGCATTCGAAATGCTAAAGGTTTCATAGACGCCTCCTACCTTAATACCTCTTACTTAACCAATTTCATTATGATTGATATCTTCAGCTGTGTAAAATACTTTACATTCCTTCCTGCAACTCTAATATGGAGGAATATTCAAATGTATAGTTATTCAGGTATCTAGTTTTCAATAAAGCTTGTGATGTTTTATAAATGGCCGCGTTCTACTTCTATTACCTCATGAATGTTTGATGGTAACGGTTTTCTAATAAACTGTGCTATAATTACCTAAGTTTAAGAAGTTTTTTTACCGTTAGTAAAGAGAGATGAATGCAGAGATGAGAATGAGTCTGAAAGAACGCAGCTTCAGATGGTTCGTATTTTTCATAGGTTTATCGATAATGGCTTTAGGGATTGTATTAACTATTAAAGCAGACTTGGGAGCTTCACCATGGGATGTTCTTCATATAGGTTTATATATGCAGTTTGGTTTAACAATTGGATCTTGGGCAATCATTGTTGGTGTACTCGTTTTATTTATCTCTGGACTAATGTTAAAAAAGATACCCCAAATTGGGGCTTTTCTTAATATGGTAACAGTCGGCGTTTTTATTGATATTTATTTATTGCTTCCTATTATAAAGACGCCTGATACATTGATTGGAAAATTCATTATGCTTGCTGCAGGTATATTTATTTTGACCTATGGAATGGGACTTTATATCTCTGCCCGATGCGGGGCTGGTCCAAGAGATAGTTTAATGATAGCATTAGTTGAGAAAACAAGTCTCTCAGTCGGGAAGATTAGAGGAGCGATCGAGCTTATTGTTTTAGGAATTGGCTGGGTTCTTGGCGGTCCTGTATTTATTGGGACGGTCCTTTTTACCGTTTGTATTGGATATTTTACAGGCCTTGCCGTTCCGCAGACGCAAAAATTTACTGATTATCTTATACAAGTGATATTCTATAAACAGAAAGAAAACCTTATGAATCTAGATCAATAAAATAGGGGTGTTCTATATGAAAATTTCTACAAAGGGCAGATATGGGTTAACGATTATGATTGAACTGGCAAAAAAACATGGCGAAGGTCCAACCTCTTTAAAAAGCATTGCCCAAATCCACGATCTTTCTGAGCATTACTTGGAGCAGCTGATTGCGCCTCTTCGTAATGCGAGATTAGTAAAAAGTATTCGCGGTGCTTATGGCGGCTATATTTTAGCAGATGAACCCGAAAATATTACGGCTGGAGATATTATTAGAGTTTTGGAAGGACCGATAAGTCCTGTTGAAGTATTAGAAGATGAGGAGCCTGCAAAACGGGAGCTTTGGGTTCGTATTCGAGATGCGGTTAAGGATGTTTTAGATAACACAACGCTTGAGGATTTGGCAAGCTATACAGATGGTGAGCAAGAGGCTTATATGTTCTATATCTAGGATGTTTTCGTGAATTTTTTCCTCCCGCAGCAAAGTCATCAAAGCCGAGAGTTAGTTTGTCTCTTGATGTGAGTAGTGTGAGGTGCGACTGGAAGCAATCAGCGATTCACCGATTGTCCTATTATTTGTATAGCCAAAAACCATTCGAAAAGAGCCCGTTTTGTCGGGAACATTTTATAATATTGAGGCGAGGCAGAAGTAGCCTCATCCAGAGAAATTGCAAGCATTCATTTAAAAAGGAGGGATCATCAGTGGAGCGTATATATTTAGATCATGCTGCAACCTCTCCTGTTCATCCCAAAGTAGCGGAAGAAATGTCTTCCTTTATGACGAACACTTATGGAAATCCGTCAAGCATTCATTCATTTGGCAGAGAAAGCAGAAGGCTTCTTGATGATGCACGTGCTTTCATTGCAAAGTCTATAGGAGCAAAGCCAAATGAATTAATATTTACAAGCGGCGGCACAGAAGCTGACAACTTAGCCATCATTGGTGCTGTAATGGGAAATAAACATAAGGGTAATCATATTATTACAACCAAAATTGAACATCACGCTGTTTTGCATACGTGTCAATATCTTGAACAAGAGGGTTTTCATGTAACTTATCTAGATGTTAATGAAAAGGGATTGATCTCTTTAGAGCAATTATCAGCAGAATTAACCGATCAAACGATTTTGGTTACAATCATGTATGGAAATAATGAGATTGGATCTATTCAGCCGATACATGAAATCGCGAAAATTTTAGCAGACCACCCTGCTGTTTTTCATACAGATGCTGTTCAGGCCATTGGCGCAGTCCAAATTGATGTACAAGAAATGAATGTTGATTTATTATCAATGTCTGCCCATAAAATTAATGGTCCCAAGGGGACAGGCTTTTTATATGCGAAGCAAGGGATCAGGCTGTCCCCGCTTTCATTTGGAGGGGAACAAGAACTCAAAAGAAGAGCAGGAACCGAAAATGTCCCTGGTATTATTGGCATGCAAAAAGCGCTCGAACTTGCGGATCTAGGAAGAGAAGAGAAAGCTGAGGTTTACCAAGACTATAAAAGGACAATGCTATCGATTTTTAATGAAGAAGGCATTGGATATGAAGTAAATGGAGAGATGGAATCAGCGCTTCCCCATGTTTTAAATGTTTATTTCAAAGGAACGAATGTTGAACAGCTGCTCGTTAATTTAGATTTATCCGGCGTAGCAGCTTCAAGCGGTTCTGCTTGCACTGCTGGTTCTATTGATCCATCACATGTATTATTGGCGATGTTTGGAAAAGAATCTGAACGAACAAAAGCATCGATCAGGTTCAGCTTTGGCTTGGGAAATACAATTGAGGAAATAGAGAAAGCAGCAAATGAAACGGCCAGAATTGTAAAGCGTTTAACAACTAGATGAACATTCACGGAGGTGAGAAAGATGAATAATGCTCCAAAGGATACCCGTGTGGTTGTCGGAATGTCAGGGGGAGTAGACTCTTCAGTCGCTGCCTACCTATTAAAAGAACAGGGATATGACGTCATCGGGATATTTATGAAAAACTGGGATGACACGGATGAAAATGGAGTATGTACTGCTACAGAGGATTACAATGATGTCATTCAAGTATGTAATCAAATTGGGATTCCTTACTATGCAGTTAATTTTGAAAAGCAATACTGGGAAAAAGTATTTACGTACTTTTTAGATGAATATAAGGCAGGAAGAACGCCAAACCCGGATGTTATGTGTAATAAAGAAATAAAATTTAAAGCATTTTTAGAGCATGCCATGTCACTTGGTGCTGATTACTTAGCTACTGGTCATTATGCCCAAGTTGAGTTACGTGATGGCGTATATAAAATGCTACGCGGTGCAGACGAAAATAAAGATCAAACCTATTTTTTAAATCAATTGAATCAAGATCAATTATCAAAGGTGATGTTCCCTATCGGGAATGTTGAAAAGGCAAAGGTTCGGGAAATAGCAAAAGAAGCTGGACTTGCAACAGCCGAAAAGAAAGACAGTACAGGAATTTGTTTTATTGGAGAACGAAATTTCAAAGAGTTTTTAAGCCATTATCTCCCTGCACAGCCTGGACTGATGCAAACTTTAGATGGTGAGGTAAAAGGCAAGCATGATGGACTAATGTATTATACTATCGGGCAGCGTCATGGTCTTGGAATTGGCGGAAGCGGTGATCCTTGGTTTGCAATAGGAAAAGATCTAGAGAAAAATATTCTATATGTAGATCAAGGCTTCCATAATGATCTTCTCTATTCTGATTCTATTATTGCAACGGATGTAAGCTGGGTTTCGAATACCATTCCGGATAGCGAGCTTGCTTGTACGGCAAAATTCCGCTACCGTCAGCCAGATAATGAAGTAACTGTTCATATGATCGATGAAAAAACGGCAAAAATAATGTTTGCCAAGCCTATTCGTGCAATTACACCAGGACAAGCAGTTGTTTTTTATCGTAATGAAGAATGTTTAGGCGGCGGCACAATTGATCAAGTATTTAAAAACAATGAAAAGCTTTGGTATGTCTAAAAATATCCTTAGGAAACTGGGGGTGACTCGGAAAAAAGCCAGCCTGAGTCATCCCTTTTTCTTTGAGAGAAGGAGTGAATTTAGGTGGAAGATTTAAATGAATTAGGTATTAAAGCGATGCAGCAGGGTGATTTTAAAGAAGCAGCCGCACACTTTTCAAAGGCAATAGAGGAAAATCCCCTAGATTCTGTTCCTTATATTAATTTTGCGAATTTATTATCTTCATTTCAAGAAAAAGAAAAGGCGCTTCGATTTTATGAAAAAGCGATCGAACTTGATCCAAAAGCTGCGACTGCTTATTACGGTGCAGGAAATGTTTATTACAATGATGAAAAATATGACCAAGCAAAAATCATGTTCGAGAATGCTTTAGCAAACAAATTAGAGCACGGGGATCTTTTTTTCATGCTTGGAATGTCTCTCGTTCACCTTGAACAGCCGAGATTAGCAATCCCTTATTTGCAAAGAGCTGTTGAATTGAATGAACTGGATGTTGATGCTCGTTTTCAATGGGGACTTTGTTTGGCTAATCTTGAATTGCTTGATGAAGCCATTAAACAGCTTGAAAAAGTAACTGAACTAGATGAAAATTATGCGGATGCCTATTATAATTTAGGTGTTGCATTTGCCTATAAAGATCAAGGGGAGAAAGCTCTAAATATGCTTAATAAGGCAATCGAAGTTCAACCAGATCATGTACTGGCACTTCATGCTAAAAAAATGCTAACCAAGTAATAATATTGAAAATTCACTTGAAAAAGGGGGAGGTGTACCGTGCAGCAATCAGCTGATTTATTTAACGAATCTGAACGTTATTTAAAGGGTGTTATTAGCATTGTCATTTACCATAACGAACAAAATCTATATACTGTTTTAAAAGTAAAGATAGAAGATACCTCTGAAAACTATGAGGAAAAAGACATCACGGTAACCGGTTATTTCCCCCAGCTTCATGAGGAGGAAGTTTATACATTTTTTGGTTCCCTTAAGGATCACCCTAAGTTCGGCTTGCAATTTCAAGCAGAACACTTTCGCAAGGAGCTGCCAACTACAAAAGAAGGGGTCATTCAATATCTTTCCAGCGATTTATTTAAAGGTATTGGAAAAAGAACGGCTAAATCAATTGTAGATAAACTTGGAGAAGGAGCGATCTCAAAGATTTTAGCTGATTCAAGTGTTCTTGATTCAGTACCGAAAATAAATAAGGAAAAAGCAACTAGCCTTGCCAAAGCCCTTCAGGAACATCAAGGGCTAGAACAGATTATGATCACTTTAAACCAATTTGGATTCGGCCCCCAGCTTTCTATGAAAATTTACCAGACTTATCAGGATCAAACAATACATAAAATACAGGACAATCCATATCAGCTTGTAAAAGATATCGAAGGGATTGGGTTTATTCGGGCGGATGAAATCGGGGATCATTTAGGAATCTCCGGTAATCACTCTGAACGGATAAAGGCAGCTTGCCTTTATACAATTGAACAATCGTCATTGCAAGATGGACATGTCTACCTATCCTCTGAACAAGTCATTATCGAAGCAAGGAAACTTCTTCAGCATTCTAAACAAGCCACTATTTTGGAAACAGACATTTCGAGAGAATTAATTTCGCTTGCAGAAGAGAAGGAGATTTTAATCGAAGAGGATAAAGTGTATCTTCCTTCCCTTTATTATAGTGAACGAAATCTTGTCAAGGAAATTAATCGGATCAATGAGCAAACAGAATATGAAGATCTTTTTCCTGAGTCAGAATTTTTAATGTCGCTTGGCAGCTTAGAAGAACGGATGAAGGTTCAATATGCTCCTTCCCAAAAGGAGGCTATCCAAAAAGCCTTAATGTCTGCGATGCTTCTTTTGACTGGTGGTCCTGGGACCGGAAAAACTACCGTTATAAAAGGTATCGTTGAGTTGTATGCAGATCTTCACGGCTGTTCACTTGATCCGAAAGACTATAAGAAAGAGGAAGTTTTCCCTATTGTTCTTGTCGCTCCAACTGGAAGAGCAGCAAAAAGAATGAGTGAGGCAACAGGATTACCTGCTGTGACGATCCACCGGCTTTTAGGGTGGAATGGGGCAGAGGGGTTTGAACATGATGAAGATAATCCGATTGAAGGGAAATTATTAATCGTAGACGAGGTTTCAATGGTGGATATTTGGCTTGCCCATCAGCTTTTTAAAGCGCTCCCTCAGAATATCCAAGTTGTGATGGTAGGGGATGAAGATCAATTACCTTCAGTAGGGCCAGGACAAGTGCTTCGAGACTTACTAGCATCTGAAGTTATTCCAACAGTTAGGTTAATTGATATATATAGACAAGCGGAAGGCTCATCGATTATTGAGCTAGCCCATTCCATTAAGAAAGGAAAACTTCCCGATAATATATTATCTCCTACAGGTGACAGATCATTCATTCAATGCAAACAAAATCAAGTGATTGAAGTCGTGAATAAAGTAATCTCCAATGCTCAGAAAAAAGGGTACACAGCAAAAGATATTCAAGTGCTGGCACCCATGTATAGAGGCAGTGCTGGTATCGACCAATTAAATATCATGCTCCAGGAAAATTTCAACCCGAAAAAAACTGGCAGGAGAGAAATGAAGTTTGGTGATGTGATTTACAGAACGGGTGATAAGGTGCTCCAACTCGTCAATCAGCCTGAGAGTCATGTTTATAATGGAGATATTGGAGAAATTGTCTCGATATTTTATGCGAAGGAAAATACGGAAAAAGAAGACATGATTGTCATTTCCTTTGATGGAAATGAGGTCACCTATACAAAGCAGGATTTCAACCAATTTACACATGCTTATTGCTGTTCCATCCATAAATCCCAAGGAAGTGAATTCCCAATTGTTGTCTTGCCGGTTGTAAAAAGCTATTACCGCATGCTGAGAAGAAATTTGATTTATACGGCAATAACAAGAAGCAAACAGTTTCTTATTCTTTGTGGAGAGGTGGAATCTCTGCAATGGGGTATAAGCAATCGTGATGCATATGAGCGGCAAACTTCACTTGTTGAAAAGCTAAGAAAAACAGCTGCTATTGATGACAATCTTCAGGACGAACTGCCCTTTGATATTAGAGATGCCAATATCGGGATGGAAGGTATTACTCCGTATGACTTTATGGAGGAAAACAAATCCTAAAAATGTTCGGAAAGGTGGAGTTACTTTGCGAACTTTTAAACAAATTAAGGGACTTCCGGTTATTGAGTATCAATCTGCTAAACAGATAGGGCGGGTTACTGATTTAATCTTTTCCCAAAACGGGATCATTGCTGGAATTTGTGTAAACTCAGGTTTGCTGCAAAAAAGCAGGCAATATCCTAAATCTTCAATTGTATCTATCGGACAAGACTGTGTGATGGTGGATTGTGCAAAATCCAGGGATAAATTCACACAGCAAAACTTGGGCTTTTTATCAAACCATCTTTATCATAAAACGGTTTTTTCAAGTAATGGCAACATCCTTGGCTTACTGGAAGATGTATACTTTTGTGAACAGGTGGGCACAATCTTAGCATATGAACTGACAGAAGGCTTTTTCGCAGATTTGACAGAGGGGAAGAAACAAATTTCACCGCAAACTCCTCAAATTAAAGTCAGCAAAGAAGCGCTGGTCGTGGATTTTATGCAAGAGTGAGGTGGGACCCGCCCATGTTTCAATGTCCGAATTGCAACAGCAAGGATCTCGGAAAGATTGGTGTAAATCAGTATTACTGCTGGGGATGCTTTATTGAACTATCTGTTTCAAAAGGCAAGATTTTCACTCATCAAGTCGAGGAAGATGGAACACTTAGTTCTTTGGATGATTTGTTCGGAGAAGACGAACGAACCATTAACATGTAAATTCATAGTTAAAAGGAGGGAAAGGTCTTGAATAGAACGATTACCTCGATATTCTCAGCAGGATTAGGTGCTGCTGTATACCACTTTGCATCACAAAATCGTTGGATGAAAAATAAACCAATGAAAAAAGCAAGAAAACGTATCATGAGAATGTTTTAACAAAAAGAGGCTGACACAAAAAATTTGTGCTCAGCCTTAATTTATTTTACAGGTCAACAGCCTAAGAGGGGGGCTATCTTGCTAACAAAAAGCGCATTTGGTTCATCTCGGAATTAGCCAGTAAAATTCAGCTAGGGAAAGAAAGTGAGTAGTTGTAGACAGTAAAAAGGGAGTGTGGAAGTAAATAGAAGGAGTGGTGAAAAACGTGAAGCCCAACTGCTAATAAAAAAATAAAAAGGCCAGAATCTAGAGAAAGCCGACAAAAAAGATTCCGTCCGGAAAATAATTATGACCTGTGGAAAATAAAATTGCTCATCTGGCAAATAAAATTTCGGAATTAGCCAGTAAAATTCACGATAGGGAAAGAAAGTGGGTTGTTGTCTTTTTAGACCCCTTAATCATTTAGACACGAAATATTAAAAAAAGTAAACTATGACTAAGCTGATAAGTATCTAAGTGATGGAGGTCTATTAAGG
>NZ_JACXAI010000017.1 GCF_014773385.1 Metabacillus arenae
ACGCCGCTTTTTCTGCCTCCGCAAGCTTTGCTTGCTGTCACGCCTTTGGCGTGCCAAAATTCTTGAAGGAAAAACGATTCCAGAAATGAATTTCTTTCATCTTATGCTCCCAAAGAAAGAGGGTTTTAAACGGAAAGAATCGGAGGATATGTCGCTTGATATAACGCTCTTGTGTCATCTCGCCGCTGTGCTCTGACATGACACAAGAGCTGGTGTGGGGCTCAAATAAAAAATGGGTATGGAAACGCCGCTTTTTCTGCCTCCGCAAGCTTCACTTGCTGTCACGCCTTTGGCGTGCCAAAATTCTTGAAGGAAAAACGATTCCAGAAATGAATTTCTTTCATCTTATTTTCCTTCAAGAATTTGGAGGCAGAAAAAGCTTAGGAGGAGAAGAAATTGGGTGCATATTTTGCTTGAGCTTGTTATAATCCTATAAGTGAATCAATTGATTACACGGGTTGGGTTGAGGGTCCATCTTTATAAGGAAGGTTTGTGTTGAATAAGTTTTTTGGGATAGATGAGTTTGGTTCTTCTGTTAAGCAGGAGATTTTAGCTGGGGTTGTTTCGTTTTTTACGATTGTTTATATTATTGTCGTGAACGCATCGATTTTGGCTGATGCGGGGATTCCTTTGGAAGCAGGGATACTTGCTACTGTGTTGACCTCTTTTGTAGGCTGTTTTTTGATGGGTTTCTTGGGGAGGTCGCCTATTATTTTGGTTCCTGGTATGGGTGTTAATGCATTGTTTACCTATACGATTTGCGGGACGATGGGATTGTCTTGGCAAGAGGGTTTAGCCGTTGTGTTTGTTTCTGGTATTTTATTTACGGTGATTGCTTTTACCAAGCTTTCGAGCATAATTTCTAAGGCAATTCCAAATTCACTAAAAGAAGCTATTTCTGTTGGGATTGGACTTTTTCTTACATTTATCGGTCTTCAAAAAGGTGGAATTGTCGAGGGAAGTAAAACAACTTTTGTTGCTCTCGGTGATTTTAGTGATCCTCATGTATTGGTTACTTTAATTACTTTAGTTGTCACAGTTGTTTTGTATGCTCGAGGTGTACCTGCAAATTTTTTAATCAGCCTTTTTATTGGATCGATACTTGCAGGCTTTTTTGGTCTGGTGGACTTTAAAGACCTTAAGAATTCTGGTATTGAATTTGGCTCCTACACAGATGTACTAGGTGCAATGTCCTTTGAACGAGTTTTTGATCTGGCGTTTTGGATTGCAGCATTTTCGCTTACTATGGTTATCGTGTTTGAGAATATTGGACTAGTACATGGGTTTGTGACCACAATCAATAGGCCTGATCGGTATAAACGTTCGTTGCAAGCTAATGCAATCTCAGCCATTACATCGGGCTTTTTTGGCACTAGTCCTACGGTAAGTACCGCGGAAACTTCAGCTGGTATTGCTGCCGGCGGAAGGACAGGCTTAACAGCTGTAGCGACAGGGTTACTATTTATGGGAACTTTGTTTTTTTTGCCTGTTGTTAAAATCGTTCCTGATAGCGCGGTTGCTCCAATTTTAATATTAATTGGCGGGCTTATGATTCAAGGAATACAAAAAATAAACCTGAAGGATTTTACAGAAAGCTTTCCGTCCTTTTTAATTATAGCTTTTATTCCTCTCACATATAGTATAGTCGATGGGATGGCATTTGGATTTATTTTGTATCCAATATTAAAAATAGTTATGAAGAGACGACAAGAGGTTGCGATGCCTCTTTATTTCATTGCAGGCTTATTTTTAATTAATTTTATTTTTCATACTCTCCATTAAAGCTGCTTATTTTAAGCAGTTTTTTTTCAATTAAGAGTTTATGTTAATTAAAGTATTAACGTAATAAAGAGTGATATCATTGTCCAGCGCAGGCAGACAGGACGTCCTTGTGCCGGCAGGCATAAGGCCCGAAACCTTTGCCAGCCGAGCGTCATCAACCCTTAGGTCTCAAGGTCAATCCGTCCGAAAGGGTAAAGAACAACCTTCGTGACAGCTCACCTTATGCTTGTCGCCGAAAGTCCTGCATCTTCCACTTTCCAGTTTAGTCCAGTAGTGTTACCATTTTAAAAAGTGCTTTGATCTTGTTAACAGCATCATCATAGGAAAGAGCACATTTATTTAGCATTTGTTTGCAATTATTCCTTAGCATAAACTATTTATCTTGTAAATTATTTGTAAAGGAATAGGAATGTTTGCATGCTTTGAAGAATAAGTAATGATACCTAAACAATACAGAAAAGGTGGATCTTATGTCACAACTTCAGTCAGGTAAGCCCAATGTGCAGCTGCAAAAACCAGCATGGCAGCTTTTTTTAACCCTGCCGGTTCTTTCATGGGCGCTTTATGATTTTGCCAACACTATTTTTTCATCTAATATTACAACCATTTTCTTTCCCTTTTATCTTCAGGAGGTTGTAGGAGAGAGTGAAAGGCTGAATCAAATAGCCAGTACGTTTATCTCCTATGCAAATGCAATAGCAAGCTTCTTCCTAGTCGTCTTCTCTCCCTTATTTGGGGTTATGATTGACCGAACTGGCCAAAAGAAAAAATACATTGTTCCATTCACGATAATTTGTGTATTTTGTACGATCATGATGGGGGTTTTAGCTCCCATTGAGACGGATCTAAAACTATTTGGCTTACCATTGCCGCTTGTTTCTGTCATTGTTTTATTTATCATCGCTAAATTTTTCTACCATTCCAGCTTGATTTTTTACGACACGATGCTTGCAGATTTAGGGTCAAAGCAGGAGATCCCCTTACTTTCAGGGTTTGGAGTGGCAGTGGGCTATATTGGAACCCTGGTAGGTCTAACTGTCTATCTATTTATAGGGGACCAAGGGTTTTATAAAGCGTTTATTCCAACAGCTCTTCTTTTCCTTGTTTTCTCAATGCCCCTTATGTTTTTTACAAAAGATAAGCCATTCGAAAAAATAGGTAAAAAAACATCCTTCATCAGCGGATATCGAGATATTTATCAAACGTTTAAAGAGATGAGGCTTTATAAAGCCACGTTCTTATTTATGATTGCGTATTTCTTTTTAAATGATGCGATTGCGACAGCCATTGCGATGATGGCTGTATATGCCAAGGCAATCGTCGGATTTACTTCAGGTGAATTTATCCTTTTATATCTAGTGTCAACTGTAGCAAGTATTATTGGATCCTTTATTTTTGGGTACGTTACAAAAGCGATTGGCGCTAAAAAAGCTGTAACATTTGTGGGGTATATCCTCCTCATTGCATTGGCAGTTGGTACCTTTGCGCAGACAACTTCAATGTTCTGGATTGCAGGGAGTTTATTTGGTGTTTCTTTGGGAGCAGTTTGGGTCACCTCTCGTACGCTTATTATCCAATTAACACCTGAAAACAAAAGAGGCCAATTTTTCGGGTTGTTTGCCTTTTCAGGTAAAGTTTCATCCATTATCGGACCAGCGTTATACGGAACAATTACACTTGTTCTAGCCGATTATGGAAATATCGCTAGTCGAACAGCATTAGGTTCATTAATGGTCTTAGTGATAATTGGTTTATTCATTCACAGAAATGTAAAAGTTTAGGCATTGATTAACCTTTTGCCCATATCCCACATATATATGTTTTAGAAACATAAGGGAAAGGGTGTGAGATCCCTGGCGCGTAAAATATGGGGAGTTGACTCAGCCTCTAAGGTGGACCAAGATTTATATGCCTGTGTCAAAAAAAAATTTGGTACCCCTAAATTTTGGGGAAGATACTTAACAGACGTAGGCGGTGTTTCAAAAGGCTTAACTAAATTTGAGTTAAGTTTTATTAGAAGTAAAGGAATAAAGCTCCTTCCAATTTATAATGGGTTTAACATCGCAGAAGGGTATGAACAAGGAAAGCTGGCTGTCCGAAACGCCACTTTCCATGCGAAAAAAATAGGAGTTCCGAAAGAAACCGTCCTTTTTGCAAATGTTGAACGATTTATCAAAACAAATGAGGAATGGATTAAAGGCTGGGTTGAGACAATGTATCAAACCGGCTATCGACCAGGGTTTTACCATGACCCTCATGAAGGAGACTTTTCATTTGCTTATTGCCAGGCTGTTGCTGAAAATCATGAAATAGCCAATCAAACAATCCTCTGGAGCTCGGAACCAAATCCAGGTCCTACTTCTGAAAGAAAAGCACCGAAATATAACCCTGCAACAATGAGATGCAGAGGAAATGTATGGGTTTGGCAATACGGAAGAGATGCTGCCGATTGTTCGATTAATACAAATCTTGCTGATGAGCGGTTAGTAAAATATCTCTATTAAAAAGCTTGGACAACGTGTACGTAAGGAATTTTTTAAAACACCTAATTTCTATTGATTTAACAAATTAGGTGTTTTTTAGTTTCTTTTTAGTCTGGTGAAAATCCCAATCTCTTAGTGATATAAACGAGAAATTGGGATTTATTGTTTTAACAATTGCGTCCTTTAATGGAATAGAGAATGATTAATCGTTCCCTTCTAACTTGAAACATTTGAATATCAAAAATTCGAACCATGCAGAAAGTTCTAACTCAAAATCAAATTCACCTTCGTTTATTGGGGACCGACATTCAAATGAATATGACAATACCTCCTATTAAACTCGTACATATGAAGAAGCTGCTAAATTTCCCCACCAAAGATGGCTACATTCTGCCGGTCAGGAACAAACGCCTGCCCGTTCCATTTCAATACGGTCTCTGCATATCCAAGTGAGTCAGCATTGTACCTCCCGGCTATCCTCTGATACGCTTCGAGCTCATATGTGCCGTCCCTGTTAAAATCAACCGGATATAAACCAGATAAAGGATTTACCCAGCCTTTAATCGGTGCTTTCAAAATACCATCCTGGTTGTAAATTTCAGATAAATATTCTTTACCCTTGTAAGTAAGATCCAGAATATACTCTTCTTTAAGTTTATGACTGACCACCGTTGCCTTGTATTGATTTTCAAAATTCACATCGTACTTATAGTGTTCATTGAATGCATCGGAATTAAAAATCTCCCTCATTTGCCCGTTAATATAAGAAAATACATACGCATAAATCATCCCGCCGCTTCCTCCAGTATCAATGACTACTAAAATATCATCCACTTTGTTGCCTGTAAAATCACCTAGAAAGAGTGTCGGATTGTATCCGAGATTATTTTTCAGGGGAATTCGCTGATTTTGGACGACCAGAGTTATATTTTGCCACAAAGGACTATCAGGAGTTTTATTTGCTGTAAGAAGGACATTGTCCATTTTCCCGTCCCCATCAATATCTCCACGCTTAGCGGCCACAATTGAGGGTCTGTTCTGACTCATTTCTCTTGAAGGAAAAGGCTGGATTCTCTCGTGCATTTGCAGCAGCTCTTGCCTTGAAGGATACGGATTTGGAAACGACAAGGCGTTATTAATTGTCTGCCGTGCTTCGTTTGTTAATCCGGCTCTTGCCTGTGTATCAGCCAAACAGTACCAATAATAAGGGTGATTCGTTTCCCGTATTTTTGTGTAATAGTAATGGATCGTTTCTCTGAGATCATACGTGTTCATCTTTATCCCACCCGTCTCTTTATTCTCATATAGAATTATATGCAGGAATTTGGGTTATAACCGTATATATATGGTTTCTTTTATAGGTCAGAAGTCATATCCTTCCGCCTGAAAAATGCAGCTCATTCAAAAAATAGTTGTTTACAGAGCGAGTCGAAGAAAGCCCACTGCTTCAGCTGTGGGAGTATCAAAAGGTTGCAAACCCTTTCTAAATTTAGGCTTTATAAAATCACGCATAAACGATAAAATTGAAACTTCCTATAGTTGAAATTATGTAAGCTGAATCTGTATGGAGTATTCATTTGATTCATTAGGAATTGTTTAAAATCATAGTAAAATAGGATAGGAAACTAAAATAATAGAGTAGAAATAAGAGCAGCATGATGGGTGAATTTCAACAGACGAAATTGGTTAAACTATCCCTAAATTGGGGGTGGTTCGATTGATAAAAATAGTAAAAAGTCTAACAGTTTTGCTAGTCCTAATTTTCCCTAATACGGGAACAATTCTGGCGCAAACTCTTACACCAATATCCTATCCATGCAGCGTGGTTCTTCATCCAGTTAAAGATGTTCCCAATATCCAAGGCACAGCATTAATTACCAAAGTTAAAAAGCCATATACCGATACACCAATGAGTCCTGTTAGAGAACGGAAAAGCGTGGGAATCTATGCTGATTGGCTTCCATTACCTTCTTCATTTGGCGGCTATGACCAATATGAAGGTTTCGCCCAAATAGCTGATGAAATCAGTTGGCAATTTAAAATGTATCAAATTAAGGAGGAAGCTCCAAGTTGGTTTGGTGGAACGCCTTGGGTAGGCAAATTTGACGAGATATCTCTAGAACTTCCTGCAAATACACGAGTAGAAGTACGTCTTTTTAATTCGAAAACGAAAAAGTTGGGACCTGCTATTTTGCAAAACACGTTACAAAGCTGCCGCAACTAAAAAGAAACGGTGATTAAATTGATATTACTCAGTTAAATGCATAAAGGGACAAAGATTGGAGAAAATGCTCAAATAAGTAATTCACTTCCAGCTCATCCAATTAATTGATCAGAATATCCAATATAGGTACTTGTGTGAAAAGAGGCGATTTACATTGAATTTAATTGACAAGGCAAAAAGGTTTGCTGAAATAGCACATAGCGGCCAAGAACGGAAATTATCGGGCGAACCGTATTTTCAGCACCTTGAAAATGTTGCCCTGATTTTATTAAAAGCAGGATTTCGAGAGGAAGTTATCGCAGCAGGGTACTTACATGATGCCGTGGAAGATACAGACACTGAAATCTCACATATAGAGAAGAAATTCGGTATCGAAGTAGCCCAATTAGTAACAGCAAATACAGAAAATAAAAACCTAAGCTGGGAAGAACGGAAACAGCGTACAATCTCCTTCGTAAAAACTGCCTCTATTGAAGAGAAAGCCATTATTGCGGCTGATAAACTGGACAATATCAACAGCTTAGAGGAATTCTACAAGCGACATGGGGATTCTATCTGGTCTTATTTCAATCGAGGAAGAGACAAACAAGCTGAATATTACAAGGCTGTGAGTGAAAATCTTTTTTATCATTTAGATCCAAATCAAATCCCGTCTTATTTTTATTCACTTCAGAGAAGTGTGAAAGAGCTTTTTGGTTAAAAGCTCTAACAGATTTTTTAAATTCAGTTAAAAAACTTTAAGTTTATTAAAGTATTAACGTAATAAAGAGTAGGATCATTGTCCAGCGCAGGCGGACAGGACGTCCTAGTACCGACCGGCATAAGGCCGTAACGCCTTTGCCGGCCGGGCGCCATCGGGCCCTTAGGCCTCAGGGTCAAGCCGCCCGAGAAGGTTAAAGAAAAATCTGCTCGCCTTGTGTTTGGCGCCTATAGGCCTGCGCTCTGCTTTTCATTCATAACCCCCTTCGATTTTGGAAGGGGGTCTTCTAATTACAATCAAACTTCAAAACCCCTTATTTCAAACTGCTATTTAATTTTTGTTGCAGTCATTTATTTTTATATGTTAGTATAAAAATGCAAAATCACATACAAGATATTAAATCACATATATGATTTAAGGAGTTGAATAAATGTCAGTTAAATCTGCTGAACGAGTATTAAGAGTGTTTGAATTGTTAAGCCAGGTCCAACATGGTTTAACGATTAAGGAAATTAGTGAGGCTTTGTCATTTCCTCAAAGCAGTACATCTGGTCTTATTGGAACGTTATTAAAAGAAGGGTACTTATCACTTGATTCTACTAAAAAATATAAGCTGGGACCTAAGCTTATACAAATTGGAAGCGCTGCAATGGAATCATTGGATATCTCATCTCAAGGCATACCCCACCTAAAAAGCCTAATGGAGGATGTGCAGGAGACAGTCTTTATGGCTGTTTTATCTGAAAAGGAACTAGTCTATGTTGCAAAGATAGATAACAACCGATCTATTCGGACGACTGCTCAGCCTGGAAGTCAAAAACCTTTATACTGTACTGGGCTTGGTAAAGCATTTTTAACGTTTATGCCTGATAGGCAGAGAAAAAATATTTTGGACAACATTGAATTGATTCCGATCACTAAACACACGATTACGGACAAAAAAATACTAGAAGAGCAGCTTGATAACTTTAATGAGCTTGGTTATTCGATAGATGATGAGGAAAATGAGGAAGGGTTATTTTGTTTAGCTGCTCCAGTTTATGGAGTAGATCACACTCTTCAAGCGGCAATCAGTGTGGCTGGTCCTAAAGAAAGAATGATAAGGCAAAAGGATTATATTGTAGAAAGATTAATTCATACTTCAAAAGAAATCGCTGTTAGTATTGGCTATACATCAATGAATAGTTAGGTTAAATGAAACGAGGGATTTAAATGGATGTTGTAAGTTTAGGAGAAACAATGATTTTATTTTCTCCTGAGGAAACGGGTCAATTACGGTATAATCGTCAATTCACCTCAAGAGTGGCCGGCGCCGAGACAAATACACTCATTGGCCTTTCTAAGCTTGGCTATCGGACTGGCTGGATAAGCCGAGTTGGCGGGGATGAGCTCGGAAAACGAATTCTATCCAGCGTACGGGGCGAGGGAGTGGATACCTCTTTTGTTAAAGAAGATGGAAGCGCTCCAACAGGTTTGTTTATAAAAGAGCGAACAACTGCCGATAGCTCACGAGTTTTCTATTATCGGAACCAATCGGCTGCTAGTAAAATGACACCTGCCGATATTGAGGAAAATTATCTAGCCAAAGCTAAATTATTGTACATTACAGGGATTACCCCGGCACTTAGCGTTTCTTGCAAGGAAACAGTATTTCATGCAATCGAACTAGCTAAGAAAAATAGTATGAAAATTGTGTTTGATCCTAATGTCCGAAAAACGCTTCTGGATGAAAGAACAGGAAGAGACACACTAATAAAAATGGCAGCTTTGTCAGATATCATCCTTCCTGGAATATCTGAAGGAGACTTTTTATTTCAAACAACTGATTGTGAAAAGATTGTAAGAGAATGTAAACGCTTAGGTGCTGAAAAAGTAATTGTAAAGCTGGGGGAAAAGGGAGCTTATTATTCGACTTCTGAAGAATCCGGCTATGTTCACCCCTTTAAGGTCGAAACGGTAATTGATCCGATTGGTGCGGGCGATGGCTTTGCTGCTGGTGTGATATCTGGAATATTAGATGAACTGCCTATTCATGAGGCAGTAAAAAGGGGCTGTGCAATTGGAGCCATCGTCACAACAGTCAACGGTGATATTGAAGGGCTTCCAGATAAAGAAACACTGGAAACGTATATGAAAAGGACGAATAAAGAGGATGTAATCCGTTAATTCAACTGAAAGGAGTGTAAAAAATGAATACACTTTCAACTATTTTCGAACACAAAATTGTCTCCATTGTTCGCGGTGCTAACCCAGAGGATACCGTAAAGATTGCAGAGGCCCTGCGAGATGGCGGGATTAGATTGATCGAAATCACGCTTAACTCTCCAAATGCTTTAGAATCTATTGAACTAGTTTCAAAAACACTTGGCGATGAGATGGAGGTTGGTGCAGGGACGGTATTAGACTCTGAAACAGCTCGATTGGCGATCCTCGCCGGCGCAAAATTTATTCTATCCCCAACTGTCAATGCAGACACCATAAAAATGACGAAAAGATATGGTGCGGTCAGCATACCGGGTGCTTTTACACCTACAGAAATCCTAAGCGCATATGAAAATGGCGGGGATATTATTAAGGTTTTTCCAGCAAGCATTGGCCCTGATTATATAAAAGATATACGTGGTCCGCTTCCGCATATCCCGCTCTTGCCAACAGGCGGCGTTACTCTAGATACTCTGGGGGAATTCCAAAGAGCAGGTGCTGTCGGTTTTGGGATTGGCAGCTCACTTGTCGACACAAAACAAGAAGTAAACGAAAGATATCTGAGGCTATTAACAGAAAAAGCTGAATCATTTGTTGCCGCCGTCCAGGCTTAAGAAAGAAGGCTGTTTTTGCAAACTTTGTTGCAATTGAAACAAAGTCTATTACTTCGAGTTTAGGGTATCTCCCTGAGGTGAGAGATGAGACTTGAAGTAATCGGGAATTAACGATTGCCTTAATTTCAAATGCCCCTTTTTTTAGTTAAAAGCAACAAACACTTAGAAAAAAGCCTAAAAGAAACATACTTACTACATATTTATGAGGAGAGAATACTATGAAAATTACAAGCTATGAATCATTTCAAGTACCGCCGCGCTGGTTATTTTTAAAAATTGAAACAGATGAAGGAATTGTTGGATGGGGAGAACCTGTCATCGAAGGAAGAGCGGCAACTGTCAAGGCTGCAGTGGATGAATTAATGGAATACCTGATCGGAAAAGACCCGCTTAATATTGAAGATCATTGGAATCTCATGTACAGAGCAGGCTTCTATCGGGGCGGCCCAATTCTAATGAGCGCCATCTCAGGGATTGACCAAGCTCTCTGGGATATTAAAGGAAAATATTATCATGCTCCAGTCCATCAGCTACTGGGAGGAAAAGCGAGAGAATCCATAAAAGTCTATTCCTGGATAGGGGGGGACCGTCCTTCTGATGTTGGGGAAGCCGCTAAAGAAATAGTTTCTAAAGGATTTACTGCTGTAAAAATGAATGGGACTGAAGAGCTCCAATATGTGGATTCCTATGAAAAAATTGATCAAGTGATAGCCCGGATTGCAGCTGTACGTGATGCCGTAGGGCCTTATGTCGGAATCGGAATTGATTTTCACGGAAGAGTTCATAAACCTATGGCCAAAATTCTTGCTAAAGAGCTGGAAGTATACAGGCCAATGTTCATTGAAGAACCAGTATTGCCTGAGAACAATGAAGCGTTGAGAGAAATTGCTAACCATGTTGCCATTCCAATTGCAACTGGAGAAAGAATGTTCTCAAAATGGGATTTCAAAAAGCTGCTGACGGATGGATATGCCGATATTATCCAACCTGATTTATCACATGCTGGCGGAATTACGGAGTGTAAAAAAATTATCTCAATGGCCGAGGCTTTTGATGTTGCAGCAGCTCCTCACTGTCCATTAGGGCCAATTGCACTGGCAGCTTGTCTGCAAGTGGATGCCACTTGTCATAATGCATTTATCCAAGAACAAAGCTTAGGCATCCATTATAACCAAGGCAGTGATTTACTTGATTATATTGTCGATAATCAAGTATTCAAATACGAGGAAGGTTATGTGAAGATTCCGAGCGGTGCGGGGCTTGGAATCGAAATAAATGAAGATCACGTGAGAAAAATGGCAGAGATTGGCCATAATTGGAGAAACCCTGTATGGAGACACCGGGATGGAAGTATAGCTGAGTGGTAATCAAAATAGGCTCTTTTCTAAAAGTTTGCTGATTTTGAAGTATAAAGGATTGTTAAATAGAAGCAATCGGTGTGTTTCGCCGATTGCTGTACCTCTCACCATAGGGGGGTCAATAGTTGTCGGGGTGTGATGAACGATGTGTTATTCGGAACAAAATTTACGAATACAGGGTTAAAATTAAAAGGAAAACAGGTGAGGACATTGACCAACAAGAAAATGACAAAAGTTCGTTACGGGATTGTTTTTATGCTATTCATTACCGTCATTATTAACTACATGGATCGGAGTAATATTTCCATTGCAGCACCTTTTATTTCAGATGAACTTGGATTGGATTCTGTGCAAATGGGGTTAATCTTCTCAGCTTTCGGCTGGACATATTGTGCTTTGCAAATTCCAGGCGGATGGGTTCTAGATAAATTGGGCAACCGAAAAACACATGCATACGGTATTGCAGGATTTTCCCTTGCAACCCTTCTGCAAGGTTTTGTTAGCGGATTCTCAGGATTTTTCCTGCTGAGGGTTGGTCTGGGGGCATTTGAAGCCCCAGCCTTTCCTACCAACAGCAAGGTTGCGGCTAGCTGGTTCCCTGAAAATGAAAGAGCAAGGGCCGTCTCGATTTATACGTCCGGCCAATTTGTTGGATTAGCTTTTTTAACGCCAACATTAGTCTTATTACAAGATTCAGTTGGATGGAGAGGTCTTTTCATTGTAACCGGTATCATCGGAATTGCCTGGGCGATTTTATGGTATCTTTACTACAGAGATCCTCAGCATAGTAAACGTATTAATAAAGCAGAATACGATTATATCAAGGAAGGCGGGGCTATCGTTGAATCCAGCTCCGATAAAAATGAACCTTCTGCTAGAAAAATAGGGAAAAAAGATTTTGCAGCCGTTCTATCAAGCAGAAAGCTATGGGGAATATATCTAGGACAGTTTGCAGTGACCTCCACCTTATGGTTTTTCTTAACATGGTTTCCAACGTACCTTGTTGAATATAGAGGTCTAACCTTCATTAAGTCAGGTTTGTTAGCTTCCTTGCCATTTTTGGCTGCTTTTATTGGGGTTCTATCTTCTGGATTCCTTTCTGATTTCCTTGCGAAAAAAGGTATATCTGCAGATGTTGCTAGAAAGGTGCCTGTTATTACAGGATTACTGCTTTCTACTTCTATTATTGGTGCGAATTTCGTAGAAAGTAATAGTCTCGTTATATTATTCATGTGTATTGCCTTCTTTGGAAACGGTTTCGCTTCGATAACCTGGGTTTTCGTTTCCCTGCTTGCTCCTAAAAGGCTTATTGGAATTGCGGGGGGAGTATTCAATTTCATTGGAGGCACATCATCCATCATCATCCCGATTGTTATTGGTTTTCTAGCCAAAGGCGGAGATTTTGCCCCAGCCCTTACGTTCATTGCATGTATTACATTTGCAGGAGCTCTCTCCTATTTATTCTTAGTAGGAAAAATCGACCGGGTGCAGGATTATGTTGAGTCTGAAAGCTATAGTGCCAAGCTATAGAGAGCGTGTTTTACCATAACGGAAACTTCTATCAGTGAGTTTTTCAGCATGACCACTGGTAGTTAGGAATTAATAATAAAAACTGGTAGACATTTGAGCAAAATTTAGATAATTTTATACAACTGATTATGCCCAAAAGAGAAGAAAGCTGCCAAAGGAACTGGACAGGCTTCTTCTCTTTTTTATTATCTAAAGCAAATATCTCGTTCCATTAGAAATAACTTTCACCTAGCTTTTTAAATACAGGTTTTGAGCATGCTTTTTGCTGGTATGGTGATTTTTCGCTTTTTTCTTTAATCCCAACATAGTTTTGGAGTAAGCTTTTTGCTCTGGTTAAAGATAGATGTGTTTTAGGATTCCGATATGAATTATTCTGAGTACCTAAATGTGGAAGGTTTTCGAAGTCTTCTTTAGTGGGGGGCATATGAAAGTAGTAGCTCCCGGCAGAGATTAACACGTCAGACTGTTGTTGGCTGTATTTAGGATTGTTTGAATAGTGGAGGCCTTTTTTCTTTGCTTTTCCTTCCTTGATTAATTTCAACAATGCTTTTCTTTTTAACAAATATAAAAATTTAGGATTTGGGGCTGTTTTTGCATGGCGATTCACGATAAATATTGCTTTCGCTATGTTGTCAACAGTTAGCTCTATTTGTACACTTTGTTTACGTTCGTCCATTCTTTCTCTCCTTTTCGTTTGAACAAACAGAATTTTCTTATTTATTTAAATTATACTTTTTACAAAGGAAAAAGCAACCTGTTTTTCCACATTCGTAATTTCATAAAGTTTATACTAATAAAAAATTATAACACATAAACATAATTTATTGTAATCTAGCTTCAACAGCCATCTATCAGAAGTCCAAAGCCAATGCTGCCAAAAGATTAATGCTTGGCGTATTTTGCCTCGTGGGATTAGGTCGTTTTTGGTTATTAAAATTAGTTTTCACATAATCCTTTGCTTAATACTAAAGTATGTCGATGAAACATCAGAATTTATATGTTTAACTCACACCATTAAAGATGCACGGAAACTTAGCAGAACAAGGAGTAGGGTGAGCTCATACCTTTGTCACAATTGTGTGCAATTAAGTTGATGAAGGTGCAAATAATCGGCAGACGGTGCAATTAATTCTATGACGGTCCCAATTTTCTTGTAAAAGGGCAATTGAAGAGTATCAAACTAAAGAAAGACTTCGCCAATCAGCGAAGCCTTTCCTTAGTAATATCAAATTGCTTAAGTTAAAGGATAGGTGGTATTTTTACAACAAGAAATCAGCTCCCACCATTGTTAAAGGGCACTGGACGAACGCAGATTGGCTCTCCGTTCAATTTCTTCTGCTTTTTTACTCAGTTTAGGCAATGTAAGGTGGTAGAAAAGGAAGACGCCAAGGATAACGATTGCCATTCCATAATAAATGTAGTCGATATTTGAAATGATTTTTGGGAATAACAGAGCGATTAACCCTAATGTCATTGATTGAGCGAACATCATCATTGGATCGGTCCATCCGCTGACTCTGCCCATTAATTTAGGATGAACAATTCGTGGCAGCCAGCCGCTGATAGCAATATTGATTGGACCAATGCATGTCCCAATAAAGAACACCGCGACAAGGTAAACCCAAATATGTTCAGCAGATCCTAAAAGAAAAATAAGTGAGCCTGCAATTAAAATTGGAACAGTCATCAGCTGATAAGGCTTAAACTTGTGAGCTATAAGGGTTGCAACACCACTTCCTACTAAAAGGCCTATACCTAAAGAGATGGCAAAAAAGGATGAATACATTTCATAATTTTCAGGTGACAATTCATATTTCATCGTAAACATTGGAAGAATAGCGAATCCTCCGTTTACGAATCCAAAGACAAAAAATCCGAAAATAAGGGCAGCAAGCAGCTTATTTTTCTTAATATAGGTTATGCCCTCTTTAAAATCTTTCAAAGAGCTTCGTATGTTGACATCCTTCCAATGAATATCTCCATTTGGCAATCTTGCTGATTTAGGTATCTTGCAAGCTCTAATCAATAATGCAGACACAACAAAGCTGATAAAATCAACTGCTACAGCCCCATGGATTCCAATTGTATTATAAGTAAAAGCTCCTAACCCTACTCCAAATACCATAAAGATGCTAAAAATCAATTGATTTAGCCCAGCTGCTTTAGCATATTGATCTTTTCTTAAAATTCCTTGCACAAGACTCGCTTCAGCAGGATAGAAAAATTTTGCAACCGCGCTCCGTATGAACAGAATCAAAAATGCTAACGGGACTGAATTCAGGAATAAAACTCCAAACAATATGACAGAAAGGATGGCTCTAATCCAATCACAATTCTCGGCTACTTTTTTCCTGTCAAAACGGTCAGCAAACACTCCAACGATAAAAAAAACAAATAAAGTAGGAAGTGAATACATTAATTCAGCGAGGGTAGCATAATAGGGCTGGTGACTAAAGTGATCTAACAGGTAAAAGGCAAAGGCCATATTTCCTACTATTGTTCCCATTTGGGATGTAAGAGCTGCAAAAAACAACTTTACAAAATTTCGATTTTGAAAGATTTCCATCATAACGCTCCTTGAGTTATGTCAATTCATTGCTTCCACTGTTATTATAAATTATTAGTGCTTTAATTCAACTTACACTTTTGTAAAGTTTTCCTAAACATATCCTCAGCATACCTAATTTGGCCTGATATATACTCTTGTTCCATTTGGAACGATTGAAGATAGCTCGAGAACATCTTGATTGTACATTCTTACACAACCGAGCGAAACAGCCTTCCCAATTGAGCTTGGATCATTTGTTCCGTGAATGCCGTAATGAATTTTAGATAAGCTGAGCCACATCGCGCCAAAAGGTCCTCCTGGATTTGGCTCTCTATTTACAATAACAAACTCTCCAATTGGTGTGGCAGTTAATATTTTTCCAGTGGCAATCGGATAAGTTTTCATCACCTGACCATTTCTGAAAAGAGTCAGCTGTTTTTTACCTACAGATATTGCGATTTGATACGGTATCGTCTGCGGATCAGGTAAACCGGGAATCGTAATCGGCTGGCCCACCCTTAGCTGGTTTGGGTTTTGCAGCCGATTAGCGGCAATTAGCGTTTGAACGGACGTTCTGTAGTCCATAGAAATACTAGTTAAGGTTTCCCCTGCCCTCACATAATGAATCAAAAATATCCTCCCCTTATAAGGACGAAATTTAAAGTAAGATAGTTTCAAATTTTACCTATTATTTCTTACCTATTCTTATGATTAGTAAAGCTTTATTGATACTAAATTCAAGATCTTTGTCAATGCTTATACAGTTTAGTTACGGCTATACTTACACTAAACGGGCGCTGCTGCTTTGCGTTTAGGAATCCTGTGATATAATGTTGTCAATATTTATGAGGGTAGGTTGAACGATGCTAAGAGAAAAATACGGAATAATTGATATTGGGTCAAATACAATGAGATTGGTTATATATGAACGAGACAAGAGTGGAAGATTAAGGGAAATAGAAAATGTGAAATCTGTAGCTAGACTAAGAAATTATTTAACGGATCAAGCGTTTTTAACCTTGCAAGGAATAGACATATTAATTTCCACGTTAATAAGCTTTCAAGAGGTAACCCGCCACCATCAATTAGATGATATTAAATGTGTTGCAACAGCTGCGATTCGTCAAGCTCAAAACAAAGAAGAAATTCTAAAAACAGTAGAGAGTAAAACAGATTATACAATTCGTGTGCTTTCAGAATATGAAGAAGCGTATTACGGGTTTTTAGCTGTGGTCAATTCCACCTCAGTGACAAAAGGAATCACAATTGATATCGGCGGAGGGAGTACAGAGGTGACTCTTTTTGAAAATCGTGAAATAGTAGAATATCACAGTTTTCCATTTGGGGCACTGTCTCTAAAAAAACAATTTATTACTGGAGATCTCCCTTCAGAATCTGAAATGATCGCGATCCAAAATTATATAAAGCAACAACTTGCCAAGCTTCCGTGGTTACATAATCAGAATCTGCCAATCGTAGCAATTGGAGGAAGTGCTCGTAACATGGTGCAAATTGATCAGGCATTAAAACAATATCCGTTAGCGGGAGTCCATCAATATAACATGCGGATTGAAGACATAACAGTGATTAAAAGCTATTTAGCAGACTTACCTTTTGAAGAACTCCAAAGAGTTGATGGCTTATCTAAAGATCGTGCAGATATTATTTTGCCTGCGATTGAGGTTTTTTACAGTCTCTATAAAACAGTTGCTGCGACTGCATTTATTTTAAGCAGAAAAGGACTGCGTGACGGCATCTTTTATGAGCAGCTGATGAATGAGCTGGGGCATACAAAATTCCCTAATGTGATCGAAGGGAGCTTTCAAGAGTTAGCGGCAGACTATGATATTGATTTAAATCATGTTAACCACGTAACGAATTTAGCCGTGATGATGGTCGATCAATTAAATGGCGTTCAGGATATTACGCTTACTAAAGGTGACCGGGATCTTTTAAAAAGGGGAGCCTTTGTTTTTAATCTTGGTCAATATATTGATTCAGAATCTAGCAGCCAGCATACTTTTTATTTGCTTGCAAACCGAACAATTGATGGACTGCTTCATAAGGATCGGGTGAAAATCGCGTTAATCGCCTCTTATAAAAACAAGGATGCTTTTAAACAGTACATAGAAAGATACGGAAACTGGTTTTCAAAGGAAGAACAAAAAAAACTGCGATACTTGGGAGCGATCTTAAAGTTTGCCTACAGCTTAAATGCTACGAAAAGAAATATTGTTCATACGATCAGCGTAAAGGCGAAAAAAGATAAGCTTACGTTTCTAATTATGTGTATTGGCGATTGGAAGCCGGAAGAATATCAAGCTGATAAACAAAAAAAGCACCTTGAAAAATTAATAAAGGTTCCAGTTGAACTTCTTTTTGAACATGCAGAGGGGTGAAAAGCCCTAAAAATATCGTTAATTTACAAAAACTTTACATAAAATTTACAAAGTTGTTAGAAAGAAATGCTATTATAACTATTGAAAAAATTATAGGAAGTCTATCAAAAGGGTGGGGTAATCATGCATGCAACGACTAAAGACCTAATTAAACTCAATAACCCTATGTACTACAACAATAGAGAATTAAGCTGGCTTGCGTTTAACGAAAGAGTATTACATGAAGCTCTTGATGAACGAAACCCTTTGCTCGAACGGCTAAAGTTTTTAGCCATTTTCACATCGAATTTAGATGAATTTTTTATGGTAAGAGTAGCTGGTTTAAAAGATCAGGTAAAAGCGGGTTTTAACAAGCCTGAAAATAAAGCCGGCTTAACTCCTAAACAACAGCTGTCACAAATTTCGATAAAAAATCATGAGCTGGTAGAATTGCAATATGAAACACTTAATCACGTTTTATTGCCGATGCTCGAGCAAGAGGATATTGTATTATTGATTATGGAAGAATTAAATGAAAAGCAGGTAAACCAGCTCGAGGAGTATTTTGATGAACAAGTCTTTCCAGTTTTAACCCCTTTGGCAATAGATGCATATAGACCTTTTCCGATGCTGCTTAATAAATCTTTAAATATGGCCGTCATTTTAGAAGATGAAGATGAGATTGAAGAAAACATGTACAAGACGGCTCTTGTGCAAGTCCCTGCTGTACTGGATCGTTTTATTTCCGTTCCTTCATCAGATCATAAGCTTTCCTATGTATTGTTAGAGGATATGATTAGCTTTTTTATTAAGAAGCTATTCAAAGGATATCGGGTTATCTCGGTTACCGAGTTCAGGATTACGAGAAATGCAGATATGACCATCCATGAAGAAGGTGCACGTGATTTATTAAAAGAGATAGAAAAAGAGTTAAAAAAACGGAAATGGGGCGCTGCTGTTAGGCTTGAAGTAAAGAAACATGCTGCGGACAAAAGAATTCTTAACTTTTTACTCTCGGTTCTTGAAATTCACGAGAAGGATGTCTATGAAATTGACGGTCCTTTAGACTTATCATTTTTATTCGGATTTTATAAAGAGCTATCAAATTATAAAGAAAATCTTCTTTATGAAACGCTCATTCCCCAGCCTCCACGCGATGTTCTCACAGATGAAGACATTTTCGAAAAGGCTTCTGAACAAGATATTTTTCTCCACCATCCATATGAATCATTTGAACCTGTTGTCGACTTCGTATCTGATGCAGCAGATGACCCTGACGTACTTGCCATCAAGCAAACTTTATACCGAGTAAGTGGTGATTCACCAATTATTGAGGCTTTAAAACGTGCAGCAGAAAAGGGAAAACAGGTGACAGTACTAGTTGAGTTAAAAGCACGATTTGATGAGGAAAACAATGTTCAGTGGGCAAAAGAATTAGAAAAAGCAGGATGCCACGTTATTTACGGGATGACCTACTTAAAAACCCATAGTAAAATTACATTAGTTGTCCGCAAAAAAAATAGCCGGATTGAACGGTTCGTCCATTTAGGAACAGGAAATTACAACGATCAAACCGCAAAAATTTACACAGATATGGGAATTATTACTTCGAAGAGAAAATTCGGAATTGATGCAACAAATTTCTTCAACTATTTGAGCGGATATACGGAAAAACCGGAATTTCATCATCTTTCTGTCGCTCCTTTTGATATTAGAAGAGATATAATTCATTTAATTGATAAAGAAATTGAATTTCAGAAGCAAAAGGGTAACGGAAGAATTATTTGTAAAATGAACTCATTGACAGATAAATCATTGATTACGAAATTTTATGAAGCATCTAATGCCGGCGTTAAGATCGATCTGATCGTCAGAGGAATTTGCTGCTTACGTCCGGGAATTAAAGGCGTGAGTGAAAATATAACTGTCCGCAGTATTGTAGGTCGTTTTCTTGAGCATAGCCGCATCTATTTCTTTCATCATAATGGCGAAGAGAAAATCTATCTTTCATCTGCCGATTTAATGACTCGTAATATGGAAAAAAGAGTTGAAATCTCATTTCCTATTTTCGAAGGTTTTATTAAAAAAAGGCTGAATCACATTTTGGCAATTACTCTTTCAGATAACACGAAAGCTAGAGAACAGGATGAAAAGGGTGTTTATCATTATGTTAAAAGAACACCTGACGAACAAGAGATTGACAGTCAGCTTGTTTTATTTGGAAATGCCTATCAAGTGCTGGAGGATGAAGAATAAAGCGAACGCCCGATACTTGGGTATTTTCACCCCAAACGGAGCTCTTAATAGTCATATAAAATGACCATCTTGTAGACTAGATGGTCATTTATCTCTTTATAGTTTAAAAATCCATAAACGTTCTGCTCATCATCCAGTTTTTAAAGTGAATACTGTAATTTCAGGTACCGATAAAAACCGGAATGGCAAGCGAGTTGTTCCGAGACCGCGGTTAACATAAAGCTGCATGGTTCCAACCTCATACATTCCTTCTGTATAAACCGAAGCATACGGAGGAGTAATAAGCGGGCCGTAGAAAGGTATTTGAATTTGCCCGCCATGACTGTGGCCTGAAATTTGCAGGTTCACCTTGTATTTATTTGATTCTAAAGCTGCATCAGGCTCATGTGCGAGCAGGATTGAAAAGTTTTCCTCAGTAAAGTTTGATAATGTTTTTTCATAGTCGGGCTTGCCTAACATTAAATCGTCTATCCCTGCCAGTTGAATCATGCTCCCATCTAAAAGCTTGATTTCATGGTATTGATTTTTTAGCAGAATAAAATCTGTCATAGCCATCATATTATGATAAATATCTGTTCCATATCCTCCATGATCATGATTTCCATATATCGCAAATTTTCCTAAGGGTGCTTTGAGTCTGTTCAGCTCTTCCACAACTTTTTGTTTCATAGTATAAACATTGGGTTCATCCATTAAATCCCCAGTAAAAAAAACGATATCCGGCTTTAAATCATTGACTTCATTGAGAACCTTTTTTAAATGAGAAAGGGTAAAAAAATCACTCATATGAGTATCGCTAATCTGGACAATTTTAGTTCCATTAAAAGCTTTTGGAATTTGTTTATGTTTAATATCAAAGGATGTAATATCAATCATTTTAGGCTCAAGGTATCTAGCATAACTATATCCGCCGAAAGCTGTTATAAGACCGGCAGCAGTCAGTCCAACTAATTTTTTTAAAAAGCCTCTTCGCGTATAAGTTTTCATATCAACCAACCATTTCTTAAAATCTATCATCCTATTATAGCATGCTTGTCTATATGAATCTGTATTCCAAAATATGATAAAGTGAACCAATTTATTGTGAAAAATTAGAAATTTAAAGATACATATGCTATTCTATGAATGAATGGTCATTCATTAGGGGGAGATACATTGAATAAAAAAGTGTATATTATAACAGGTGGTTCAAGCGGCATGGGAAGAGCAATGGCAAAAAAATTTGCAGACGAGGGCCACCATGTTGTCATTACAGGGAGAACATTAGAAAAATTAGAAGAAACGAAACGGGGAATTGAAACATTCGAAGGACAAGTTCTGCTTTTTCAAATGGATGTTCGGCAGCCTGAATTGGCAAAAGAAATGATCATCAGAACTGATGAAGCTTTCGGGAGAATTGATGGTTTAGTCAATAACGCAGCAGGCAACTTTCTTGTACCTGCTGAAAAGTTATCAGTTAACGGCTGGAACGCTGTAATCAATATCGTTTTAAACGGAACCTTTTATTGTACCTCTGCAGTGGGTAATTATTGGATTGATAACCAGATAAAAGGTTCTGTTGTAAATATGGTTGCCACTTATGCATGGGGAGCGGGTGCAGGTGTTGTTCACTCAGCCGCTGCAAAAGCAGGTGTCTTATCTTTGACTCGCACACTGGCAGTGGAGTGGGGGAAAAAGTATGGAATTCGTTTAAATGCCATCGCACCAGGTCCAATTGAAAGAACCGGGGGCGCTGATAAGCTGTGGGAATCGGAAGAAGCAGCAAAAAGGACATTAAACAGTGTCCCGCTTGGAAGGCTCGGAACTCCGGAAGAAATTGCAGATCTTGCATACTTTCTCATGTCAGAGCAAGCGGCTTACATAAACGGTGAATGTATTACAATGGACGGGGGACAATGGTTAAATCAGCATCCATTTTAGTTGGCCAGCCATTAAAGGGAAAGTTATTTTCCAAAGGAGTAAGACTCTTTTTTAACGGTGCTGCTATTACCATTTTAGAAATCTTTAAATAATGGCAATCGGTGAATCGCCGATTGCTTTTTGACTCACCTCACATATGAAATGATAGACTTCGTTTCAAGGAAGTAGAAAGCTAAATAATAACCCTCTAGTATGCAATATGGTATAATCATTCAAAAGATTAGTGGTAAGTGAGGAGATTAAAGATGGATCCACTTGATATTATGAGCAATTTAGATAAAGTCCATCCTTTTTATCAAGCTATTTTTAGTGCAGATGAGCAGAAAGTAATTGGCTTTGAGATCCTGGGAAGAACTACTTTAAATGGTGAAGTGGAGAGTTTAGGCCCTTTTTTTCATGACCCGGGAATTCCTGAAGATTACAAAATTGAAGTAGATGATCTTATTTTAAGTAAAGGTTTGAACTTTCTATTAAAAAACACGGATGAATCAGTATTAATATTTCTTAATAGAGATGCGGATTTATTAATGCTGGATCATGGAGAGAGTTTTTTTCAATTATTGAGCGAGTTTGAACAAAATGGATTAAATTTATCCAGAATTGTATTAGAAATTACCGAGCATAATTTTAGAGGTGATCTGGACCAGCTTTATCATTTGCTTGTCTATTATCGTACATACGGAATTAAGGTGGCAGTTGATAACATTGGAAAAGACAGCAGTAATTTGGATCGCATCGGATTGCTCTCACCTGATATTTTGAAGATTGATTTGCATCCGTTAAGAATGACCTCCCCCTCTCAATCCTATCATGATGTCCTGTATTCGATCTCGCTTTTGGCTAGAAAAATAGGGGCTACGTTATTGTATGAAGATATCGAAGTGAATTTTCAATTACAGTATGCGTGGAAAAACGGCGGAAGATATTTTCAAGGCTTTTACCTTCATGAGCCCTCTCCTGAGCTAATCCATAATGATGCGTTAAAGGATCGATTAGAAGGGGAGTTTCACCAATTTATTACACACGAAAAACGAAAGTTGGAACTTTTTTATAAAAGATCGGAGCAATTTAATCAGAAGGTACTTCAATCATTAAGAAATAACAAGCAGGTTTCTGATTTTAATGAACTTATCGTTCAGCTTGCTGAAAAGCTAACAGATTGCTGCTTTCGCGTTTATATATGTAATGAAGAAGGGGTTCAACAAACTGGAAATATCTTCAAAAATGAGGATAATTGGGTATTTCAACCTGAGTATTATTTGAAAAATTGGAGCTGGCGCCCGTATTTTTTAGAAAATATTATTAGGATGAGAAATGACAAAAAGGGATTTTTCAGCGATCTATACAGTGATATCGAAACAGGAGAAGTGATTAGAACTTTTTCTTATCCGATTGATGAAAAACATTACCTCTTTATTGATCTTCCTTATTCTTACTTATATGAGCAGGATGGTTTGTTATAAGAAAAGCGGAAGCGCCTTGCTCAGCCCCGACAAGCATAAGACGCAAATGAAATGAAGGTGTTCTTTACCTTCAATTCATTTGTGGCTTATGACCTCGAGGGGCTAGGCGCTGTAGCTGGACATAAGAAAAGCGGAAGCGCCAAATAAAAACCAAATTACTCTTGAACTTCACATATAAATTCAGATATTACACATGATAAGGGTAAAAAGGTGGTCATACAATGAATACGTTTGCTATGGCACTTGCCATTGTTACCCTTTTAATTTTGGCTGGCGGTCTCATTTTCACCTTGAAAATGGGGAAGGTGGTTAGCGCAAGAAAGAGCGAATATGATACACAGTTAAATGAAAAAATCCAGGAGCATCCATATCTCAGAAATCCAATCTTCATAGCTTATCTTGTTGCTGCCGTCATTTTTGTCGGGTTCGTTTTGTACTTTGCTTGGTCTCACAATTATTAATAGCATTTTTTTAAAGCAATCGGTTTTATCCAATTGCTTTTTTTGTCGTTCAGTCAATATGACATTTTTTTATTATTCCTGAAACATTTCAAGTTTGTAAATCGTCTTAAGTGGTAAATAAACAATAACAGTGTCGGATTTTGGTGATATTTTTAGAAAGGTTATGCATAAATTAAGACAGAATGATTGATAAAATTAGGTAAGGACAAGCCTTACTGAAGGGGTGAAAAAATGAAAAAATTAGTTGGAATTTTAGTCATGTCGATGATAAGCTTTGTAGTTGTCTTTCAAGGATCTGCAGCAAGTGTAAAAGCCAGCGGCGAGGAATTGAATCGAGATGAGGCTTTTTCATTTTTACAAAAAGCTTTTGACGCACAAGTTTCCTTAACTGGAGAAGAAAGAAGCTATTCAGAAATGGAATCGGTCTTATCCCCTTACTTTACCACAGAAATGTCTGAAAAATATTTAAAAGAAAATGCTGTGAAAGAAGGGGACCAGTGGATTGTATATGGTTCTGATTTTACACCCTATACAATACCTTTTTATGATTATAATCAACAAACGAAAGTTATATCGAATGAAAAAGAAGCAGTTGTTTTTCAATTTTATCCAGCTTCAACTGAAGGCCCTGTAGGATATGAAGACCACTATGCTGCTGTGAAGCTTCAAAAGAAAAATGGAAACTGGAAAATTACTGAAATCAATGAGCAAAAAGAGAAGCCAGTTATTGAAAAAAGGGAGATGAAGAAGGATGAAACAAAGGTTAAGGGAGTTTCAACAATTGATGTGCTTGGCTCTGATGGGAACGGGCAAGTAAATGACAATTCAAAAAGCCCTCAGCCATCTTTCTTAGCAACTTTGACTTTTCCGGATTATTTAACTGCATTGATGTCATTTCAATCTTATCAGGCGATTGATTCTTCTTTAGGCGACAAAGTTTTGCTAGCAGAATAAGAAAGGATCCTTTTGTAACAAAAATGTAATTGGGAAATAGCTTGACTATGATACTGATAATCATTATCATTGAGGGTGAAGAGAGATGAAATCTCTGTTCCCCACCCCCTCTATCAGATCGAGAACGAAGCTTGGTATCCGCAGTACCAAGCTTTTTTCATGCTCGATAATCTTTATACTCCTAACAATTTCTCTAATTCCTGTAAGTCAAATCCCCTAACCACACTTTCACCAACTGTTACCGTTGGAGTTGAAGAAGATTCTAAATCATAGACTAACCGTTCCCGTGCATCAAAATCAGTGGAAATATCTATTTCTGTATATTGAAATTGATGATGATCCAGAAATTGTTTAACAATTTTGCAGGGCGGACAATCAGGTTGTGTATATACTGTGATCTTTTTAGTCATTAAGCATATTCCTCCACCTAAGAAATCTTTTCCTTCGCTTTTTTAGTAAAGTAATCAACAAGACCCATCGCGCAAACGGATAAGTCGATTTTTAGAATATCATAGACTGAATGAGATCGTGCAACATTTTGTCTTTTTAAATACCCAAAGATCGTATTTTCCAGCTCTGTTGTTACATGAGAAGCTAATCTTTCTGTGTCTTTCCCACCTTCTTTTGTACAAATGCGTTCAGCTGTATCTACAAACAGAGGGAGCCAGGTTCTTAAGTTGGTAATCGCTTTCCCGGGATCATGACTAATTCCAAAGTGGCTGAAATACAGATAGTCCGGATTTAGTTTTTCAATCATCTCTGCAGACATAAGCATTGCCTCAGGATCGAATTGATTGGGTGATGTGGAAGGTAAGTAAAATTCTAAACCATGGTCCAATAATTCTTGATAGAAGATTCCAATCGCATCTCCAGTAAAAATTCCATTACTAACTGAGTCGTGTATGCTAAAATGGTGATTGGCATGTCCTGGGGAATTGTAAAATGTAAGAGTGCAATTTTCGCTAAGGTTTAATGTATCCCTATCTTCTTTTACTATGATTTTTTCTTCGTTAATTGGAATAATAGGAGTAAACAGCTTCTCAAATTTTTCTTGGTATACAGTTTTCGCTCCGGTGATTAAACGGGATGGATCGATTAAGTGCCTGGCACCCTTAGGATGAACAACAATTTTTGCTTGGGGACATTTTTCTAAGAATAAACCAGCACCACCGGCATGATCAAGATGAATATGTGTTACAATAACGTAGGAAACATCTGATGGGGAAAACCCAAGCTGTGTTAATCCGTTTAGCAAATGGGGGATTGAAGGACTTGCAGACGTTTCAACAATCGTTAGTTTGTCCTCTTTTAGAACATAGGAGCTTGTTCGCCCTTTCATCCCAAGATCAACACAATCTATAATGGAAATGCGGTCATTTACATGAAAAACAGTCGCCATACATGATTCCTCCCATTTTAATCTGCGAATTTTCTTCCATAATATCTATTTTAAGTTAAATGTGTAGAAAATTCAAACAATTGGAAAAGGAAGGAACTGTATTCATGCCATAGAGATTGATGAACTAAATGGCAGGATTGAAAGGAGTAAATACATATGTCTCAGTTATCAGCGATAATTACAAGGTTACAAAGTCTTCAAGAAACAGCAACAGAAAACAATGAGCCAATGCAGCGGTATTTTGAAGTAAATGGTGAAAAAAAATGCAGTGTGAAGTATTTTGAGAAAAACAGTACATTTGAATTAACCGTGTTTGAAAAGGATGAAAAACCAAGAACCTATCCATTTGACAACATTGATATGGTGGCGATTGAAATTTTTGAACTAATCCAAGCTTAGGAGGATTCAGATGGAAAAGAGCCCAATAGTTATATGTCCAAACTGCAGCAGCCAAGAAACAATTGGAAAGGTTTTAACAGCTCAATCAAATCAGAATGTTATTTTCACATGTCATTCCTGTGGATATCAATTAAAGAATATTAAAACAAGCAAGGGATAAGACTGCACATTTTAGTGCCGGATTTTTTCAGAAAATGATTTCCGGCACTATTACTGTGAGTAAGTCTTTTTCTTTTTCGGCAAGGTTTTTTCGTTGTCAGCACCATGAGACATTGACATTACGGTATATAGGTTAAAAATTAATCGCCAAGAAGGTTAAAGAACATTCTTCATGCTTCTTGGACAAGCCCTCTTTTAAATTCCTAATGTGTATAAAAAAATACGGGTTTCGCTATACTAGTTAGCCTGAGCAGTTTATGAAACCTAAAAAAGGAATGATCCTTTTACTCCATGATCGACAAAAAGTGACACCTTCTAAAACAATCTCATTCGATTTAATGAAATTTTTACACAACAAGTGCCTTTTATATTCATATAATATAGGGCAGCTCCCAGAGGGGACAGCTTACTGGAAAACCTATCTGTCACAATTAAGGAGAGGAAACATGACTTTCGACTTTCAGTTTTATAATTTAACGGAAAGTAATATGACATTCTCAACCGTGATTAAAAGGTTAACAGATTTTATCTATAAGGATCCAAGGTGTTCTTTTGTATTATCAATTGGATCTGATTCCCATGTTCACCAAAACCAAACAAAATTTATAACAGCCATCCATTTGCACAGAGTTGGCAAAGGTGCGTGGGGATGTTTAAAAAACACGATTATACCCAGACCTATTCACTCTGTCCACGAGAAAATCTCATTAGAAACTACCCTCAGCCAGGAACTAGCCTATGAATTCATCTCCAACTACTTAATAAAATTATCCGACATTCTTATTCCATTTGCAGATGAAGGAGCAGATCTTACCTTTGAAATTCATTTGGATATTGGCAAAAAAGGTGTGACTAAAGAATTAATTCAGGAAATGACTGGCCGAATCACGGCAATGGGCGTAGAAGCCAAAATAAAGCCCGATTCCTATACGGCATTTAGCTATGCAAACCGGTATACGAAGTAAAGTAACAACTGTCGAATCTTGCGGTTGACGAAAGAAGTATAACAACGTATGCTTTTTAAGGGTTTCTTTTATCCAAATACTGTATTATATGTGAAAGAATAACTAACACTGCAAATAGGGGGACATACTATGTGTATTACATGTGAACATTTGACAGAAGAAGAAAAAGAAATGCTTGTAGGCTTATTATTAGATAATCAATATGCATTAGAACTTTTAAGCAGTGAAATAAATGATATTGAAAATGGGAACAAAAAAGTAAATCAAAGACAATATCAAAAGCTATTGACCTTGTATGATCGGATTCGTTTTGAAATGAATTAACTACATAGTGTTTAAAGCGCTATTTTCCGCTTAATGTGATATCATAAAAGAAGGTTAGTAAAGTGGTGATTAGGGGTATTAGTATTTCGTTCAAGGATAGAAAGAGAGGAAGATTCAAATATGATAAGCCTTCGTGCGGAAGAATTACTAGACACGACCATTCATAGCTTAATTATTCCAGGTGACAAAGTTGCACATGTTAATGTGAAAAATAACCTGGAGCACGCATTACTTGTTCTAACTAAAACGGGTTACACAGCAATTCCTGTATTAGACTCAGCCTTTAAACTATGCGGTTTAATTGGTACGAATATGATAATGGATTCAATTTTAGGCTTGGAAAGGATCGAATTTGAAAAGCTCGAAGAAATAAAAGTAGAGGAAGTAATGAACTCGGAAATACCGCGACTTAAACTAACAGACTCTGCTTCAAAAGCGCTTGACCTCTCAATCGACCACCCATTCATTTGTGTTGAAAACGAAGAAGGAACCTTTGAGGGCATTTTTACTAGAAGAGTTATACTTAAACAATTGAAAAGCCATATGAATAAGCTAAATAAATAATTAAAAGTTATCCGCTGCTACAGGCTGCATGCTTGGACGCTAATAAGTGTCGAATCTCAGCTTTGGCGGCGGTTTTTTTCAGTGCGATTTTCGAAATCATTTTTCGGTACCAGGTACCAAAAAAAGGTTAGCGAAAAAATGCTGCTGTCATACGTAGACAAGGGGTGAATCGATTTGGGACAAGGAGTACTAGCTAAACAACAGGAACTATTTAAAAATAAACAAACGAAACGCCCGCTCGTTCTGGCAGCTGTTATGCTTGCTATGTTTATGTCAGCGATTGAGGCTACCATCGTATCTACAGCGATGCCTGCAATAGTAGCTGATTTAGGTGGCTTTTCCCTTTATAGCTGGGTATTTTCTTCTTATCTTCTAATGAATGCAGTTACGATCTTACTATATGGGAAGCTTTCTGATTTATTTGGAAGAAAACCAATTATTATTTTTGGGATAGTCGTTTTTCTGGCTGGATCGATTCTTTGTGCTTTGGCCGGGTCAATGGAATGGCTTATTGCCGCCAGGTTTGTTCAAGGACTTGGAGCTGGAGCGGTTCAACCAGTTGCAATAACGATTATTGGTGATATTTATACAAAGGAAGAAAGGGCAAAAATCCAAGGATACTTAGCAAGTGTGTGGGGAGTATCAGCGATTATGGGACCTGCCATTGGGGGGATCCTTGTTCAATATGTAAGTTGGAAATATGTTTTTTGGCTAAATCTCCCCCTCGGCATTCTTTGTATTTTTGGTTTAGTTTATTTTTTTCATGAGGGAATTGAAAAGAAAAAACATCAAATCGATTATCTAGGTGCTGTTTTACTATTTACTTCAATTAGCATTTTAATGGTTGTATTAGTAGAAGGCGGTGTTAACTGGCCGTGGAGCTCTCTTCCTGTCATCCTGCTGAGCTTAGCAGCACTTATATTGTTTAGTCTTTTTGTCATTCAGCAAAAAAGAGCTCCAGAGCCAATGATGCCTTTTGATATTTGGCAGGAAAGGTCAATCCTTATCGCAAACCTGACGTCACTTACAACAGGTGTAATGTTGATTGGGTTGTCTTCCTTTTTACCTGCGTTTGTACAAGGTGTCATGGAACAGACTCCGATCGTTGCAGGCTTTACATTAACAGCCATGTCAATCGGCTGGCCGATCTCATCAACGATCTCTGGAAGGCTATTGCTGAAAATCGGCTTTCGAACAACATCAGTAATCGGCGGCGTTGCTCTTATTGCAGGAAGCATCGTCTTTTTGACTTTATCTCCAAATGATGGTCCGCTATTAGCTGGAGCTGGCTCCTTTTTAATAGGAGTTGGAATGGGGATGACATCTACTTCATTTATTGTTTCGATTCAAAGTTCTGTCAGCTGGAAAAAACGAGGAACAGCTACCGCAGCTAATATGTTTATGCGCAACCTGGGAAGCACTGTCGGAGCAGCATTGTTAGGTGGAGTATTGAACAGCCGTCTGCAAGCATATATATCGAAAAATAATCTCGAGGATGAAGTAGATGTTAACACAACAAACTCCCTGCTAAACACAGAGCAACGGGGAAATCTTAATGAAGAAACGCTGGCTGTTCTACAGGACGGGCTAACTAATGCCCTTCATCAGGTTTTTTACGTACTATTTGCTTTTGCACTGGTAAGTTTTATTCTACTCCTATTTCTTCCGAAGAAAGAATAAAAAGAAAGCAGCTGACCTCTTATTCTTTTTCTAATAATTCAATCCTGTTTCCAAAGGGGTCAAAAAAAGAGAAACGATTGACAAAAGGGATTGGCTTTTCATCTTGGATAAGAATGCCATAACTTTCTAAAAACGCTCTAGCAGCATGAAGATGATTCACCTTAAAAGCTGGGTGTCGTTTGCTTTTTATATTCTTCATATTTTCCGTTCCGATATGGAGGGACACGGTACCCGATTTGCACCAAAAGCCCCCATTTTCTTTTAGGGAGTCTGGTTTTTCGATTTCTTTAAATCCAAGAAGCTCTAAATAAAATTTTTTTGCTTCTTCTTCTTTTCCGGTCGGGATGCAAATTTGAATATGATCAATTTTTACAATGTTCCATTCCATTTTATATTCACCTCTAATTAAATGTCTCTCCTTCAGGCTGCATGGAAAAGCTTGAAAATGAACGAATTGTTTTCGAAACTTCGTCGAAGCGATGATGGCTTAAACTATATATCCTAGCAGAAGCAAAGAGGGCATCCCGATTAATCCTCCTCCCCCTGCAAGAGTGCCTTTTAATAATGGACAAAGCCAATTAAAATCTTGTCTACCCTCTTCTTTTCGAAGATTACTTCTACCTTTCTATTTCTATCGTATACGAAAAATGTTCATTGTGTAATTTCAAAAAAGATCGATTATAATATAAGAAAAACTTATTGGATGAGGGGGAAAGGATGTGCAAATTTCAGAGCTGCGTATGCTTGTAGTTTTAGGCGAAGAAATGAATATGCGAAAAGCATCAGAGCGGTTATTTGTATCTCAGCCAGCTTTATCTCAACGCCTGCAATCAATTGAAAAAGCTTGGGGAAAGAAGATTTTTATCCGCTCCCAAAAAGGCTTAACCTTAACGCCGGCAGGTGAAAAAATAATCAGCTTTGCAAAAGATGTGACTTTTCGCCAAGAAAAGGTACGAGAAGAAATTGATGAGTTATACGGAGAGGTGCACGGTACATTAAAGCTTGCTGTTGCTTCCATCATCGGACAAAACTGGCTCCCAAAAGTGCTGAAAACATATGTGAAAAGATACCCGAACGCAAAAATCTCTTTAATCACAGGTTGGAGCAGCGAAATATTAAAAAGCTTATATGAAGATCACATCCATATAGGTATCATACGTGGGAATCCAGAGTGGAAAGGGATAAAGAAGCACCTTTTAACTGATTCATTATTTTTAGTAGACACAGAAATTAATGATATTGAAGAGGTACGGCACACCGAAAAGCCTTTCATTCAATTTAAAAGTGATTCCACCTATTATCAGGAAATACAAGACTGGTGGCACCAGCGTTTCAAAACCTCACCAAAGCGGACGATAGTAGTCGATCAAATTGAAACATGCAAACAAATGGCGATAAATGGAATTGGCTATGCGATCCTGCCAGACGTGACAATTAACGAAACAGTCCAAGATATATATAAAATCCCGCTTCTTAACCAAGACGGCCAACCCTTGGTTCGCGATACTTGGCTTTTAGGTCATGAATCTGCCTTCGAGCTCAAACAGGTTCAAGCATTTCTTGATTTAATTGAAGAATACAAAATGCAGGATGAAGGGTAATGAAGTTGCACGCTATTACTGCAGTTAGATCTGGATTCGTTATTTCAGTTAGGAAAAATTCGCGTAAAGAACGAGACAATTCAACTAAAGTAACTCAATAAATATATGCTACTTAAGCTTTTAGCAAAAAATCGCGCATAGATCCCGGGTTCGCGCATAGAAGCTGAAGTTTCGCTCATAGAATCCAGTGAACCGCGCATAGGCAGAACCAAATCGCGCATAAAACCAAGGTTCGCGCATAGAAGGGAAGATTTCGTTCATAGAACCCAGTGAATCGCGCATAGGCAAATCCAAATCGCGCATAAAACCAAGGCTCGCGCATAGAAGGGAAGATTTCGTTCATAGAATCCAGTGAACCGCGCATAGGCAGCTCCAAATCGCGCATAAAACCAGGTTCGCGCATAGAAGCTGAAGTTTCGCTCATAGAACCCAGTGAATCGCGCATAGACAGCTCCAAATCGCGCATAAAACCAAGGCTCGCGCATAGAAGCTGAAGTTTCGCTCATAGAATCCAGTGAAACGCGCATAGGCAGCTCCAAATCGCGCATAAAACCAGGTTCGCGCATAGAAGGGAAGATTTCGTTCATAGAACCCAGTGAACCGCGCATAGGCAAATCCAAATCGCGCATAAAACCAAGGCTCGCGCATAGAAGCTGAAGTTTCGCTCATAGAATCCAGTGAACCGCGCATAGGCAGCTCCAAATCGCGCATAAAACCAGGTTCGCGCATAGAAGGGAAGATTTCGCTCATAGAACCCAGTGAACCGCGCATAGGCAGCTCCAAATCGCGCATAAAACCAAGGCTCGCGCATAGAAGGGAAGATTTCGCTCATAGAACCCAGTGAACCGCGCATAGGAGTGCAGATTTCGCTCATAGAACAATGGAAATCGCTCATAGCTTAATTGTGGTATTATGTCCGATTTGCAAAAGTGCTTCTATATATAGAATTAATCACCTGGATGAAATATACAGCTCACTGCAGTATTCATTCAGCTTGTCAACGTCTAAATCCTTTGATACAGTAAAGAAGCACATAGAATTTGAAGGAGGATTTTCTACATATGAAAATGATGGATGCAAATGAAATTATCTCATTTATACAAAACAGTACAAAATCTACACCGGTAAAGGTGTATGTAAAGGGTGACCTGGAAGGGCTAGACTTTGGTTCTTCTTCAAAAACGTTCATAACTGGAAATAGTGGTGTTGTTTTTGGAGAATGGGCAGAAATCAAAGAAGTTGTTGAAAACAATGATAAAATTGAGGATTTCGTCATTGAAAATGACCGCAGAAATTCTGCTATCCCTATGTTAGATCTTAAAGGAATCAATGCTCGCATCGAGCCAGGTGCAATTATCCGTGATCAGGTTGAAATTGGCAACAATGCTGTTATTATGATGGGTGCTTCTATTAATATCGGTTCTGTTATCGGGGAAGGCACGATGATCGATATGAATGTTGTCATGGGTGGCCGTGCTACAGTAGGAAAGAACTGCCATATTGGAGCTGGAGCTGTTTTGGCAGGTGTTATTGAGCCGCCTTCTGCAAAACCTGTAGTGATCGAAGATGAAGTAGTGGTTGGAGCTAACGCTGTTATATTAGAAGGGGTTACAGTTGGAAAAGGCGCTGTGGTCGCAGCTGGTGCAATTGTAGTTGAGGATGTAGAGCCATATACAGTTGTGGCAGGAACACCAGCACGTAAAATTAAAGATATCGACGAAAAAACAAAATCAAAAACAGAAATCAAACAAGAATTAAGACAACTATAAATCACCATAATTTTTTTAGAGGCTGACCTACTGAAAGAACAGGCTAAACTAGCTTTTGGCTGTTCAAAAGAGGCCAGCCTCTCCTTTAGAGTGAGGATGAAATAAGATGACATACGAGCAATTAATCGACATTCGCAGAGCACTGCACCGCATTCCTGAATTAGGTTTTCAAGAATATAAAACACAAGCTTTTTTACTGGATTATTTAAAAAGCTTGCCAAATGAACGGGTCGAAATAAAGTCTTGGAAAACAGGTATTTTTGTGAAAATAAACGGGATAAACCCTGCAAAAACAATAGGGTATCGTGCAGATATTGATGGCCTGCCAATCACCGAAGAGACAGGCTTTGAATTTCAATCTGAACATATTGGGCAAATGCATGCCTGCGGACATGATTTCCATATGACGATTGCACTTGGAATTCTCACCCATTTTGCCAGAAATCCAATAGATGATGATCTATTATTTATTTTTCAGCCTGCCGAAGAAGGACCGGGCGGAGCCGAACCTATGCTTCAAAGTACGGAAATGAAACAGTGGAAGCCTGATATGATCACTGCATTACATATATCACCAGATCTCCCCGTTGGATCTATTGCTACCAAGCCTGGTCTGTTATTTGCGAATACTTCTGAATTATATGTAGATCTGAAAGGAAAAGGCGGTCATGCTGCATATCCTCATACTACACAAGATATGGTGGTGGCCGCCTGTTCACTTGTTACTCAGCTCCAATCAATTGTTGCAAGGAATGTCGATCCTCTCGATAGTGCCGTTGTGACAATTGGGAAAATTGCCGGAGGCACTGTGCAAAATATTATTGCAGAACGTGCAAGAATTGAAGGAACGATTCGCACTTTATCAGTCGAATCTATGAAAAAAGTGAAGGAGCGCATTGAAGCGCTTGTCCATGGTGTAGAAATCGGATATAACTGCGAGGCTGTTATTGACTACGGAGCTATGTACCATCAGGTCTTTAATGAAGAACAATTAACGGACGAATTTATTGAGTTTGTGAATGATGATCCCCACACAAAATTCATTTTATGTAAAGAAGCGATGACAGGCGAGGATTTTGGATACATGCTGGCTGACATACCAGGTTTTATGTTTTGGCTTGGTGTAGAATCAGAATATGGCTTGCATCATGCAAAACTGCAGCCCAATGAAGAAGCAATTATCAAAGCGGTCAGCCTTATGTGCAATTATATAACTTTTAAAGCAAACCAAGGATAATACGGTATAAACCCTGCCTCCATGAGACACATTATTTGTAGGAGGTGGATTAAAAAAATGCCAAAAATCGGTGTTGAACAATCCCTGTCAGATGTAGAAGCAGCATTAAAACAAAAGGGTTATGATGTTGTACAGCTGAAAAATGAAAACGATGCAAATGGCTGTGATTGCTGTGTCGTAACTGGACAAAATTCCAATGTTATGGGGATCAATAATAGCGTTATTCCCGGCTCAGTTATTGAAGCAAGCGGGATGTCTGCAGATGAGATCTGCCAGCAGGTCGAAAGCAAAATTCAACGACAATAGAAAAAGGTCAGGCACTAAGGTTCAAATCGGTGCCTGGCCCCTTTTTTATGCAAAAATTTCGAAAACGGTGCAAATAATCGGCTGACGGTACAAAAATTTCGAAAACGGTGCAAATAATCGGCTGACGGTACAAAAATTTCGAAAACGGAGCGAAAAATCGTCTGACGGCGCAAATATTTCGAAATCGGAGCAATTAATCAGCTGACGGTGCAATTATTGCGTTACCGGCGCAATTAACATTTATCCGATTACAGAAGTACAAAACATCAAAAGGCTTCGCCCTCAGCGAAGCCTTTCTCATAGTACTATTCTTTTTTCTCAATATACACTTGATGAGGGAACGGTATTTCGATCCCATTTATATCGAATGCTTCTTTTAGTTCTTTTCGAATTTGCCGTTCAACAGCCCATTGTTCCATGTTCTCCGTTTTGGCGATGACGCGAAGGACAACATCAGAAGCACCTAATGATTGCACCCCAATAACATTTGGTCCATCAACGATTGTTGGAGTTTCTGCTGCAATGCGGTCACATACCTGCTGAATGACTTGAATAGCCTCATCTATATTGTCATCATAAGAGATCCCGATATCGACAAGTGCTCTCATGTTTCCGCGAGAATGGTTGCTTAGGTTTGTAATTTCTCGATTAGGAACGTAATGGAGAGTTCCATCAAATCCTCTAATTTGTGTGGTTCGTAGTCCTACTTGTTCTACTATGCCGTTGAAACCAGCTGCTGTAACATAATCTCCGACATCAATTTGTTTTTCAAGCAATAAAAAGAAACCTGTAACCACATCACTTACTAAACCTTGAGCACCAAACCCTATTGCGAGTCCAACAACTCCTGCCCCTGCGAGCAGGGCCGTCGCATCATATTCAAAAACTTGAAAGACCATGACAACGAAAATAAAAATCAGTACATAAGCAAATACGTTTAGACTTAAGCTTTGCAGTGTTTTCGCTCTCCCAAGAGAAATATTTTCTCTTGTTTGCAGTCGATCAAACATTTTTTCAATCAGTTTTGTACCTATCGCTCTGACGATGAAAAAAACGATAATGATTCCAATTAATTTTAATGCAATAATTCCTGCGCCCGTCATTATAGCAGCCCAGTTTATGTTTTCTATTACAGCCATTTTTCCTCTTCCTTTCTTATGTAATTCAAAAAAGCATTATACTTGGTTCCCTCTTTTAGGACATGTTAAACTAAATGTAACGATAAAAGCTGGGGCAGTTGTAAAGTCTATCACAAAAGAAAAAAATTTCAATTGAATAATTGAGCAAATTCCATGATTGAATTGAAGAAGAAAAGGGAATAACAATCAATGGGCTATTTTTTTAGTCGATTTAAATTCCTTCTTTAAATTAATTATTATTTAATATTGACTAAAAAAAGAGGTTCAGTTATAATTTTATATGAATTAGGAAAGTTAATTGAGAATCAAATTATTGAATTCTCAATTGCATATGAAAGGTAAGAATCATTTCTTATCAAATCAAATTATATGGAGGGATACATAATGGCAGAACGTATGGTAGGTAAACAAGCTCCAAGATTTGAAATGGATGCTGTTTTGGGAAACAAAGAATTTGGTAAAGTAAGCTTAGAGGAAAACATGAAAAACGACAAATGGACAGTGCTTTTCTTCTATCCAATGGATTTCACATTTGTATGCCCAACAGAAATTACAGCTTTATCTGATCGCCACGATGAGTTTGAAGATCTTGACGCTGAAGTAATCGGTGTATCAACTGACACTATTCATACTCACTTAGCTTGGATCAACACAGACCGTAAAGACAATGGTCTAGGAGATCTTAAATATTCACTTGCTGCAGACACAAATCATGTTGTTTCTCGCGAATACGGTGTATTAATTGAAGAAGAAGGTGTAGCGCTTCGCGGATTATTTATTATCAATCCAGAAGGTGAATTACAATATGCTGTTGTGAACCACAACAACATTGGCCGTGACGTTGACGAGACTTTACGCGTACTTCAAGCTCTTCAAACTGGCGGACTTTGCCCTGCAAACTGGAAGCCTGGACAAGCTACTTTATAAATCACTATTTATGAATATGAAAAGGGGCCTAACGGTTAGTTAGGTCTTTTTTAAGCAATTTTAAATCCTGATAACAGGGTTAATATTGGAGGAATTACGATGAAATTAAGAGAACAAATGCCTGAGTTAACTGGTGCAACCGAATGGTTAAACGGAGAGGTTTCTAAAAGTGAATTAACAGGTGAAAAACCAACCTTAATCCATTTCTGGTCTATCAGCTGTCATCTTTGTAAGGAGGCAATGCCTCAAGTTAACGAATTTCGTGATCAATATAAGGATAAATTAAATGTAGTTGCCGTTCATATGCCACGTTCAGAAGATGACTTAAAATTAGAAGACATCAAAAAAGTAGCAGGCGAGCATGATATTACACAGCCCATTTTTGTAGATAGTGAGCATAAATTAACAGATGCATTTGAAAATCAATATGTACCAGCCTATTATGTGTTTGATAAAGAAGGACAATTACGACACTTCCAAGCAGGCGGAAGCGGTATGAAAATGCTGGAAAAACGTGTAAACCGTGTCTTGAATGAAACAGAAAACGCGTAGTCAAGGGAGTAGCCATTTCAGCTACTCTTTTTTTATGAGATCAAGTTAAGTTAAAAAAGTATTAAATTATTTATGTTGGCTACCGATGTCCGGCGCAGGCAGACAGGACGTCCTAGTGCCGGCCAGGCGCCATCGGCTCTTTAGGTCATAAGCCAATCCGTCAAATAGGTTAAAGAAACAACCTTCATGCCGGCTCGCCTGAATGCTTGTCGCAGAAGGACTAGCCCCCTGAGCTTTTCGTTCTTTTGAAAAAATTTAATTAAGCTATGAAATGAATGTAAACTCTTGCAATTCATAGAAAATTCAATTAATATATTCTTGTGACTTAAAAAGTTAAAATGTAGAAGCTAAGTTTCAAATATCTGGAGCTTTGAAATTCACATGTTAGAAAGGTGATTAACTCCAAATAGTTGATCTTCTTTTTAATATGTGAATTTTTATTTGCCATACAAGTAAAGAAAAGGAACATATTAAGAATTATTTTGGAGGGTTTTATTAATGGAAACAGGGACAGTTAAATGGTTCAACGCAGAAAAAGGTTTTGGCTTCATCGAGGTTGAAGGCGGGAGCGATGTATTCGTTCACTTTAGTGCAATCACGGGCGAAGGATTCAAAACGCTTGAAGAGGGTCAAAAGGTTCAATTCAACATTGTTGAAGGTAATCGCGGACCGCAAGCAGCAGATGTAGTGAAATTATAAATTCTGCAAATTAGACAAGCTGCCGAATAGGCAGCTTCCTCTTTGCTAAAATATTTGGGGCTATTCTTCTTTTAGCTCAGTAACAGATACTTCATGTTCGTCTTCAGGATTTCCATCAAAAAAGATTCTCGCTGTTGCTTTACCTTCATCTACATGTTGGATATAAATCGGTTTCCCGTTAAAAGTCACTTGATAAGACTTACCAGAACCTGAAATTTCCTTGGCACGCTGTATGTTCATATTGATAACTCCTTTTTTTCGTTTTCTCTTTTTAATATTTGGTTATTTTTTGTTTTTTATTCCTATTTAGTTGACGATATAAAAATATTTTGATAGTATTAATTGTTACTACTAAGATTTGATATTTTGATTAGGAAACAGCTTCGTGAATTTTCTTGATTTTTTAATACTTAACTCTTAGTGTGAACATTTTTTCTAGGAGGCAATAACATGCAAACAGGTACAGTTAAATGGTTTAATGCAGAAAAAGGTTTTGGCTTCATTGAAATTACTGAAGGCAACGATGTATTCGTGCATTTCTCTGCCATTCAAACAGAAGGTTTTAAAACATTAGAAGAAGGTCAGAAAGTTTCTTTCGAAGTTGTTGAAGGTAATCGTGGACCTCAAGCTGCAAACGTACAAACAGCTTAATTGATATAGATGATGAAGTGGATTAAATGTTCGCTTCATCATTTTTTATAGCTTAAGAAAATTTATGTTTATTAAAGTGTTAACGTGTAAAAGCGAGATATCTTTTTCCAGCGCAGGGCGCAACGGCCCTGAGGTCTCAGGGTCAATTCGTCAAGAAAGTTAAAAAATAACCCTTCATGCCGGCTCGCCTTGTGTTTGTCGCCGATAGGCGGTCGCTCTGCGCTTTTCTTATAAGATCAGAAAGTTTAATTTAATTAAAGTATTAACGTATTAAAGAGTGTTGTCGTTGTCTAGCTCCAGGCGCCATCGGCCCTTAGGTCATAAGCCAATCCGTCAAGAAGGTTAAAGAACAACCTTCATGCCGGCTCGTCTTATGCTTGTCGCCGAAGGATTAGCGCCTTGCGCTTTTCGTTCTATAACTTTTAAATCACTCTCTATTTATGGAAAGTTTGAAAAAATTTGATAAAAGCAAGATAAATAGGGTATGATAGTAGGGTGAAGTTCATTCTTGATCTAAAATTCTCTCCTTAAAGAAAGGTTCCCTCTTAGGCCCTTTTTTTAATTAGTGGATTTGAATGGTCTTTGGAGGTGGGTTGGTATGGCTTTTGGCAGAAAACCTGAAGAAGAAATTGTAACTGAGGAAACAAAAGTTTGGGAATGTTCAGCAGATGATTGTAATTGCTGGGTAAGAGACAACTTTAAAAGCAGTGAAACACCTCTTTGTCCTATTTGTAAAAGTGAAATGACTTCAACAACAAAAGTATTACAGGTTGTTAATAACAATAGTCAGCATTTGTTCTAATAATTAAATAAAAATAAAAGGAAGGCAATAGTTGTTACGGTACCATCTAACGACTATTGCCTTTGTTTTATTCCTGTTATCTTTATTTAAAGGAGTTTCTTATGAAAATCATTGTCCTAGCAGATACTCATATCCCTAAAAAAGCGAAAAAATTACCTGAAATCCTGATTGAGCACCTAAAGGAGTCAGATTTAATCATCCACGCAGGCGATTGGCAGACCCTTGAAGTGTATGATGAACTGGCTAAATATGGAAATGTGGTTGGAGTAGCGGGAAATGTAGATGATGAAAAGATCCAGCAAAAGTTTGGACTTATGCAAACATTATTTGTTCATGGTTACCGAATAGGAATTGTTCATGGCCATGGAGCAAGAGGGACTACGAAAAAAAGAGTATTAGAAGCATTTAAAGAAGAGAATATGGATTGTATCATTTTTGGCCATTCCCATATTCCTGTAAATGAAAAAATTGAAGGAACCTTCTTATTTAACCCCGGATCTCCTACTGATAAAAGAAGACAACCCAAATTTTCATTTGGAGTCATTACCGTTACAGAAAAGGACTTCCAAATAGATCACGTTTTTTTCAGCAAAAAAGACTGAATACACCTTTATTAAAAGGACCCTCGGCGAGACACCGATAGACTTCATTTCAGAGTTTGAAGTGAACCAAAGTATCACTTCCACCTCATTCATTAATAAAACCACAGCTTTACAAATAAAATTTGTTATTTCAAAAAAGATTTATAAATTTATTAAATTTCCTCTTCTCTTTTCCCAGAAATTATCCTATAATCAAAACTGTACTAACTATCTTAATACAGTTCATACGATTGATACAGTTCATACAGTTGTGTTTTGAATGGGAGGGTAGATATGTTTGATTTAGACCCAAGAAGCAGAAAACCAATCTATGAGCAGCTTGTTGATCGATTTATCGACCTGATCATTAATGAAGTGCTGACTGTTGATGAGCAGCTTCCTTCGGTGAGGACACTCGCCCAGCAGCTTACAATTAATCCGAATACAATACAAAGGGCATATAGAGAACTAGAAGCACATGGATATATCTATTCAATTAAAGGAAAGGGCAGTTTTGTCAGTCCTTCTAGTGAACGTTCAAAGCAGGAAAAATTAGACGAATTGAAGTTAGAAATAGAGAAATTAATGACTGAAGCCATTTTTTTAGGAATGACAAGGGAAGAGCTTATTGAACTTGTTCATTCGGCAGGAACGTTAATAGGGGGAGGAAAGAATCGTGATTCAATTGACGAACGTCAGTAAAATCTTCAAGGAGCTAGAAGCAGTCGAAAATGTCACGATTAACGTGAATAAAGGGTCTATATACGGATTACTTGGTTCGAATGGGGCGGGGAAAACGACATTGCTTCGATTAATTGCAGGTATCCTTCATCAAGATAAGGGTGAAATAAAAGTCAATCAGCAAAATGTTTATGAAAATACTGCAGTCAAGCAGCAAGTATTTTTTATTCCGGATATTCCATATGTATTTCCACAATATACTGTCAAGCAAATGGCGCAATTTTATCAACAAACGTATAGCGGGTGGAATCAGGACCGTTTTGATAAAATTAGCGCGGTATTTGACATCGATTGTAATAAAAAGGTTCAGACGTTCTCAAAGGGAATGCAAAGACAGGTTGCGTTCTGGTTAGCCCTTTCTACAATGCCTGATGTTCTTATTTTGGACGAACCGCTTGATGGTCTGGATCCTGTTATGAGGAAAAAGGTTAAAAACCTAATCATTCAAGATGTAGCTAAAAGGGAGATGACTGTTCTTATCTCTTCGCACAACTTGCGTGAAATTGAAGATTTATGTGACCATGTTGGAATTCTTCACAAAGGTAGACTGCTGCTGGAAAAAGAGATCGATGACCTAAAATCAGATACCCACAAAATTCAGGTTGCCTTCAAAAAACCACTTTCAGAAGATTGGCTTAAGCCATTAAACGTTTTATACAGCGAACAACGCGGAAGTGTGTCGTTATGTATTGTCAGAGGAAAGGAAGAAGAAATCTCCACTTATATCAAAAGATTTCAACCGATCATTTATGATTTACTGCCTCTAACATTGGAAGAAATTTTTATTTATGAGATGGGGGATGTTGGTTATGACTTCAAAAACATCTTGGTTTAATAAAGAAATGGCCATTCAGATTTTTAGAAGCACTGGCTGGATAGGAGTCGTTTATTTAATTGGTCTGTTTTTTGCCCTGCCACTCAGAATTTTAATGCTTTACACAAGTGAACAGGAGCTGTCTCCTACGAATCTCGTAAATTTATTTTCGCTGCTGATAGAAGTTCAATTTCTCTTGTTTGTTGTCATTCCTGTTTTATTAAGTGTTTTTCTATTTCGTTTTATTCAAGTGAAACAGTCTGCCGACCTTATTCACAGCTTGCCGATCAAGAGAACGACTGTGTTTCACCAATATAGTTTAATGGGGTGTGCCCTTCTTATCCTGCCAGTAATGTTTAATAGCTTGGTCATGATTCTGTTAGCTTCCATTATTGATCTTGAAGTTTATTACAGCATACAAGATGTTTTTTATTGGGCAGGGGTTACGGTTTTAATAGGGCTGCTTTTCTTCTTTGCAACTGTTTTCATCGGGATGTTAACCGGAATATCAGTCCTTCAAGGAATATTAACTTATATTATGCTGCTTTTTCCAGCAGGAATTCTCGTTCTCATTTACTATCATTTAGAATATTTTCTAGCTGGATTTTCCGCGCAATATTCTTTGCGTGCTAATTTCGAAGCGGCCTCACCTATTACAAATTTGGTTAATTTGGAAAATGGAATTTCTGCTGTTCATTCGATTGTCTACTGCATACTAATTATTGGATTATATGTCGGAGCCCTTTTCCTTTATAAGTATAGAAAGGTTGAAAAAGTATCAGAAGCGTTTGTTTTTATTAGCGTGAAGCCTGTTTTTAAATATGGTGTCGCCTTTTGTTTTACATTACTCGGAGGATTATATTTTGGACAAACCCAAGGCGATTCTTTTATCTGGCAAATTTTCGGATATATTGCAGGCTCCATTTTCGGTTATTTTATTGCCGAAATGGTTTTACAAAAAACGTGGAGAGTTCTTAGATCCATTAAAGGGTATTTTCTGTTTGCAGGGGTCATGGTCGTATTATTTCTTTTATTGGAGATTGATATTACAGGCTATGAAAAGAAAATCCCTGATACAGATGAAATTGCAAGAGTCTATTTTAGTAATAACACATATGAATATGGATTCGAAGAGTCAGAAATACCAAAAAAGTATTTTACCGAACAAAAAAATATTGATGCGATTAGAGAGCTGCATAAGGAGCTTATCGATAAAAATCATTCGTCAAGAAACTTAAATTATGAAGACCAAGCTTTTTTCGCTTATGAATTAAAAAACGGCGATAAATTGATTAGGGGATATTCATTACCAGATGTCAAGCAATTTGCTGCTTTCTATAAACCGATTGTGGAGTCAGAGGAATATAAGAAATTGAACAATGAAATATTATCGATTAGCGAGGAAAATGTAGATAAAATGACGATTACCTCACAAGGACCATACCAAAAAAGTACTTCTTTTTCGGATGAAAAGGAATTGAAAAAGGCTATTAAGCTTTTAAAGGAAGATATTTATCAAGAAACATATGAAAATAGTAATCGCCACTGGGGTTTTCACACAGATATTGAAATACTTTTAAGTAATGACAAAAGATTGAACTTGCCATATAAACATTCCTACCGTTTATTTACAGAGTGGTTCATGGAAACAGGGAAATATGAGGAAGCAGTGGTGACTGCGAACGATATTTCATCCGCTTATGTCATAAATAAAAGTGTTATTCAATTTGACGAAAATAATTTTAGCCATGAAGAGGTTGGAAAATTAATATCTGAAAGCAGTGACACGTTACAAATAACTGAAAGCAAGGAATTGGTAGAAGCACTCGACAATTTCGAATGGGGGGTCGAGGGAGAGTACCTAGTTGCTTTTTATTTTAAAGAAAATGATAATTTGGAATTAGGTTCGTTTGATGAGGATACTTTACCTGGATTCGTTAAAGAAAAATTAAATAGAAATGAATGAATTGGAGGAAATGTTATGGCCATGGCATCGGCTATAGAAAAGGAACAACTAAATTTTAATGAAATATATAACCTATATCATAAATTGATCTACCATATTGCCTACTGTATGACAAAGGATCCGCATGTATCTGAAGATATTACCCAAGAAACATTTTTGAAAGCTTTTCTAAAGCTTGATACACTGTTTGATAAGGAAAAAATCGGGAATTGGCTGTCTGCTATTGCAAGAAGAACAGCGATAGATGTAATCAGAAAAAATAAAGGTGCCTCAGATGTAGCACTTGAGGAAGAGTATTTCCTTGAAAAACAGAGCACGGAATTAGTGGAAGAGGCGATTGAATACAGATTTTTAAAGAATGAGGTTCAAGAAGAGATAAGCACGCTAAAGCCGAGCTATCGAGACGTAATGGTTCTAAAAGTATATTCTGGATTAAAAGATAAAGAGATTGCCAAGCAATTAAAACTGAGCACTGCGACTGTAAAAACCAGGCTGCACAGGGCAAGGCAACAATTAAAAGTGGGTTTATGATTTGGCATAAAGGCAGTCGGTGGTTGTCCGATAGCGTCTAGTCTCACACCCCACCTCTTTTTTCAGGGAGAGACAAAGCTCGGAGTATTAACTATATTTCAATCTCATGAAAACCTTACAAAAACAGCCTATGCTATAGAAGAGGCGAGGAACCATACTAAAATTTGGTTTCTCGCCTTTTTATTATTTATATAATCAAGTGTTGGAAAAAGAAGATCATTTCCCTAGGGTCTATTTCAAAGTTTTTCACCACTTATTTCGGAAATTTAATAGCTACTTTACCCTGAAAGAAGCTTATATAGAAGGATAGAAGGAGCTAAGAAAGAGCTCTTTGTGTTTGTTCATAACTTTTTAGGGAGAGAGAAGCGTGGAAAAACTCAATTACGAAACGATCCAGCGGTATCAATCGTTTCAAACGAAAGAAGAAATGGATCAATCTGTACGGGGATTTTTGTACAAACATAAAGCCGAATTGTCAGATGGGACACTTTCGGTTCTTTCTCATATTTGGAAGTATTCCGTGAAAGTTGTCGGTGTCTCCTTTGCAAAGTATGATTACATTGCTGAGCATGTAAAGTTGAGCAGAAGAACGGTTATTAGAGCTGTTAAAAAACTGGAAGAATCGAGAATCATCAAAAAAATCCCGACTGCTAGATTAAATGGAAAACAAGGAGTGAATCTCCTTGTCATTCAAGCTTATGAACCGATTGATTCAATGAAAATTGACATGTCATCCCATACTGTCACGCCAACTGTCACCCCTAATAAAACAAAGAATAAACAAAGCTCACTCTGTGAGAAAGAATTAAAACCAAATAACGAAATGACAACGTTAGAGTCGTCATTTCATAATTTGGACCCTAGCTATCTTCCTGATTCGATTTCTCCAGAATTTGTGCAAGCTGCAAAACCTTTCTTTCCCGCAATTGAAATTTATAAGCTCTGGAATAGAGTGTTGATTGCCTATAACAAAATCAATCTGCTAAAATGCTTAGATGATGTCATTGAATGCATCGTTCAAGCCTTTAAACAAACAGTGTTTGCTAAAAAAATGGGTAAAATCCACACTTCTTTTGAAGGGTATTTTTACACAGTTGTCTATGCTAAATTGATTGTTGAAAAGCGCAGGGAAAACAAGCATTTGTTGTATGACTTTTTGAATGCTAAATTTTCTGACAGCAATGCGGACAGTTAGACTTGAAAGAAATGGGTATGCTTCGGCACTGTGAGCTCGAACATGATGAGATCATCAAAAAAAGATCATAACCCACATTAGTGAATTTTCTATACGGGATCTGACCTTTTTTCTCATGTAATCATTCCTTTTTCAATATACCTAAATATTCTTTCCAAGGCCCAACGTCCATCCTGTATCTCTCGGCCATTACCCGCATGATTTGAGCAATGTGGGTTAAATCATGAACAACCCACGTAGAAAGCAATTCTTTTACCTTCACTACACCAAATGCAGGGTGTGAACCCGTCAATTCAAGATGCAATTCAGGTTCAATAAGAACCATAAGTTTGGATATGTTTTTTGTTCTAATCGTTTTAAATTCAAGGAGCTTTTGTTCAATCGATTTTTCAGATCCCACTTTTATGTGAGAATAACGATCAAATGGGGGAAATGTTTTACTTTCCCCTTCCCGAAGAATCATTTCTAACCGTGGAATCCAATTATTTTTCTCTCCCTCAATGAGGTGCTCAATCACTTCAGAAGCATTCCAGGTTCCTTCGCCTTCATGGCATTGCAGCCAGCTTTCAGATAAACCAGATAAAAAAAATTCCAATGTTTGTGGTGTACGCTCCAAGACCTCAATAGCTTCCTTTATATTAAAATTCATATAACTGCTCCTTTCTGTGAACGGAAATGACCTTACTATAAAGTATACTCCGATTTAATTCCTTATATCGTATTCTATTAGAATCCTTAGCCCTTTCTAAATCAGCTTTTTGACTATGGTGCCCAAATTTCATTTGGAAAAATTACTAATTATTTTATCTTTAATAGCCTTAATGCGTTAAGAATAACAATAATAGCCGCTCCTGTATCACTTAAAACTGCAATCCAAAGAGTGAGCCAACCAGGGAAAATTAGGGCTAAAGCTATAAACTTAACAATTAAAGAGAACCATATGTTTTGTTTAATAATGGCTAACGCCTTTCGGCTTAAATGAATGGTATGTGGAAGCTTTTCAAGGTTATCCGCCATTAATACAATGTCAGCTGTTTCCATTGCGGTATCTGTTCCTGCACCACCCATAGCAATTCCTAAATCAGCGGTGGCAAGTGCCGGAGCATCATTTATTCCATCTCCTACCATTGCTACCTTATAACCTTCTTTTTGTAATTGTTTAATTGCATCAACTTTATCTTCTGGCATTAATTCAGCAAAGAAGCGGCTTAAATTCGCTTCTGATGAAATCATTTTAGCTGTCCCTTCATTATCGCCAGTCAACATAACAACTTCGCTAATTCCAACTTCCTTCAATCCTTGCAGTGCTTTTACAGAAGTTTTTCGAAGTGTATCGGATACAGAAATGACACCTAATATTTTTTGTTCATTACCGATTATTACTACTGTTTTTCCTTTACTTTGAATCTCTTGAACTTGTGACTTAATATTGCCTAAAGAAATTTCCTTTTCTTCAAACAGTTTTAGATTACCAGCATAATGAATAACACCATCGATGGTTGCTTGAACACCTTTACCGACTATACCCTTAAATAACTCACCATTTTTCGATTGAATACCTTTGTCTTTTGCATATTCAACGATGGTTTTTGCAATCGGATGGGTTGAATAATCTTCTAAAGTTAAAGCAATCGATAATAATTCTTCTTCTGAAGTGTTTAAAGTTATGATTTCAGATACTTTTGGTTTTCCTTCAGTTAAAGTACCAGTTTTATCAAAAGCAATGGCATTTATTGAACCTGCTGTTTCTAGGAAAGTACCACCTTTTATTAACACACCATTTTTGGCAGCATTTCCAATAGCTGAAACGATTGCTACAGGAGTAGAAATAACCAGTGCACATGGACAAGCAACCACTAATAGTTCAAGTCCTTTATAGAACCATTCTCCCCAAGTACCAAAGTTAAGAAGGGGAGGCAGTACCATAACTGCTAATGCTAAGACAAACACAATAGGTGTATATATACTAGCAAATTTATCAACAAATGCTTGTGTTGGTGCTTTTTGTTCCTGTGCTTCTTCAACTAAATGTATGATTTTAGAAATCGTGGTATCTTCGACTAATTTAGTCACTTTGATTTCAAGAGAGCCACTTTCGTTAATTGTTCCAGCATAAACTGTATCACCAATTACTTTATCGACAGGAATAGATTCCCCTGTAATTGGTGCTTGGTTAACGCTGGATTCTCCTTGAAGTATTTCTCCATCTAAAGGGATTCTATCTCCTGGTTTTATAATAACAATATCACCAATTGAAACATCTTCAACAGGCATTTTAATCAATTCTGTTCCCGCCTTAATCCACGCTTCTTGGGGAGCTAAATCCATTAAATTACGGATAGAGTTCCTTGTTTTCTCAATTGACTTGTTTTGTAAAGTAGTGCCTAAAGAAAACAACCAAACAACTGTTGCACCTTCTAACCATTCTCCAATTAATGCCGCTCCAATAGCGGCTGCTGACATTAGCACATTCATATCTAATGAACGGCTTTTAATAGAATAAAAAGCACTTTTAACTGGTTTATAGCCGCTTATCACCATTGCAACAGCGTAGAGAAGGTTAGACATCATTGAAGATATTCCTGTAAAAGAACCTATAAATCCGAATGCAATTAGAATTCCAGACAGAATAATTAAGCCATTATCATTATTTTTTGGGGAAGCCTGTGTTGTTTTATTATTTTTAGAAAGCAATGAAGCTTTAAAACCAATTTTAGAAACTTCAGTAATGATTTCTTCCACACTATTCTCATGTTCTACTTTCATCTTACCAGTAGAAAAATTCACATTTACATTCTTAACCCCAGAAATCGTATTCAAGTGGTTTTCAATGCTCTTTGCACAACTTCCACAATCCATACCTTCAACATTATATGTTTTTACATTATTGTTTTGTTTTAGTGGTTCAATCGTGTATCCAAGTTTTTTAACTTCATTTTCTATTAAATCAAATGAAGTACCCATTTTTCCAACCACTTGTAGCTTTGCAGTATTGTAATTTACCTTAACCTCTTCAATATCAATTAACCCGCTAAGTCCTTTTTCAATCGTTAATGCACAAGAAGGACAATCCATTCCGTGAATTCGATATTCAGCTTTTTCGCCTCTAGCAGAAAGTTTATTTTCCTTTTTAGGTTCTTCCATTTTACTTGAACAACAGCTCGATTTTTCTTGTATTCCTTCATCTTCATTAGTACAACTAGATGAAATAGCAATTGTATCTTCATCATTCACAGCTGATGTTTGGCTGTTACAGCAACTGTTTGATTCATTTACATTGGTGAAGTCTGCTTGTTCAGTTGGACTACTATAACAAGAAGTGTTACTTGTCTTTAAATCAACTTCTTCACTACTGCAACAATTGTCAGTCACTTTAGCGCTAGTGCTTTCTATTTTTTCAATCTGATTACGACAACAGTCTTTATTTTCTTTTATTATTTGTGGTTCTTTTTCATTTGAACCGCAGCATTTATCCGCCATTCATCCCAACTCCTAATCTATGTGACGTTCGCAGCATGCAACATCATTTTGAACATCTTCAAGGACGACATCAAACATCGTTAATAAATCTCGTATATGTTGATTACTTAAGCTGTAATAACAGTATTTTCCTTCATTTCTCCCTGCAATAATCCCGCAACCTTTTAAACAAGCAAGGTGTTGAGAAATATTTGATTGATTACCATTAATCTCTTCAACAATTTGAGAAACGGTCTTTTCTTCGTTTTTTATGCATTCGAGTATTTGAATCCTTGTTTTGTTAGAAAATCCATGAATTAATTTTACTTTCATGTCGATATTAATGGTTTTCATATAGTAGCCTCCCAATATATTAGACCGAGCTAATGTGTTTGTTATTATCATATTAGCAATCTCTAATATGTGTGTCAAACATAATTATGAGAGGTATTTGAACAATACGAAGTATGTGCGAAGAGTAGTATCACATTGTAAACAAAAAGAAAAGCCATGTATAAACATGACTTTTTCTAACCTCTAATATTTTTTGTAGAGCAACGTACTTTGGCTCCAACGTGATTTCACTGGTTCGAATCCAGTCTCGGCAACCAAGTTTTAATCCTTGACAAAGGGCAGTTCTCAGATTCCATTGTGAATTTAGTATTCAAATTGAAGATTTAAAAAATGGAGGTTCGCCGAAATGGGCGAACCTCACACAGCTGGATGCAAGATTCAGTAGGGAATAAAGCAAACCTCACTGCACGTCATTTTATTACGAGTTTATTTGGAAATTTCACTTAAAGCCTCACCAGCTTTTTTATCAGATTGTTCAACTGCAAGATCTCCTAAAGCAACCATTCCAACTAAAGCTCCATCTTCGACAATTGGCAAGCGGCGGATTTGATGATCTGCCATCAGCTTACTTGCTTCCTTATCAGACATATTTGGCTGACCTGTAATTAGATCTTCACTCATGACATCTTTTACAGAGGCATCAGTCTTTTCTTCGGCTACACATCGAATCACAATATCCCGGTCCGAAATAATCCCCTTTACCTTTTTATCGTCCTCACATACGGGAACCGATCCTATTTCATTCTCCTTCATTAACAATGCAGCCTCTTTTACAGAAGCATTTGGTTCACAATACACAATATCATCTGTCATCATTTCTTTGATTTTCATCAAAAATTCCTCCTTAAAAGTATTGTTATTTATTAACTACACGTTTTGAAAGAATTTAAACCTTAAATTCTAGTAGTTGCGAAAAAGAATGGTTTAGCAAATTTAAAAACCTGATTTCTTGCTAATGGCAGGAAATAATCTGACAGTGAAAAAGCCAGAGAGTACTTTATAAATTGTTTGTTAAACCGTGAATCAGAATAAATAGAATTGGAAAAATAAAAATTGACATGAAACCAAAAGGTGTTATATTATAATAAACGAAACCAAAAGGTGTTATTTTGGTGAGAGAAAGGAGAATGTTCTTGGAAACAAATAATCAAAATCCAATACAAGATATCAAGCAAAAGGTTATATTTGAAGCCCCTATTCAAAAAGTATGGGATACTGTATCGACTTCGGAAGGCATTTCATCATGGTTCATGCCAAATGATTTCGAACCAAAATTAGGACATGAATTCCATTTGCAATCACCTTTCGGACCATCACCATGTAAAGTCATAGAACTGGACCCCCCTAATCGACTTTCATTCACATGGGATATCGAGGGTTGGGTTGTTTCATTTATCTTAAAGGAGTTGGACGGTAAGACAGAGTTTACTCTTATTCACGGTGGATGGGAAAATCTTGGTGAAACTGTTGGAAAAGCTAATGAAAAGACTTCTGTCATTCGTGATAGAATGAATCATGGCTGGGGAGGAATAATTGAGAGACTTCGTAAGGATGTGGAGAATTAAGTGTCCCAATCAGCGCAAAAGTATGATGTATTTCAAGCGATTGCTGACCCAACTCGCAGAGGAGTACTCCGGCTTCTAGCTGAAAAGGAATTGCCAATCTCAGAAATAACATCTCATTTTCCAATGAGCCGCACGGCTATTGCAAAACATCTTCATATCCTTTCAGAAGCAGAATTAGTGTGTGGACGAAAGATAGGCAGAAAAAAACTTTACCGCTTGCAACCAGAACCATTGGCAGAATTAAAACAATGGCTTTCTTTTTACGAGCAATTTTGGGACAACAAATTGTCAATCCTTAAACATGTGGTTGAAAATGATGTGGAAAATGAATTAACAGACGTTCAATATAGTAAAAAGGAAAAATAAAAATCATAACTACCGATTGACTGGTGGTTATGATTCTTTTCTTGTACGGGATTGCTGCCACATTAAAAACAAAAAGTAGGGGGCTCCGATGACTGATGTAATGAACCCAGCTGGAATTTCGATGGCGGTAAGATTCCTCTTCCTATCGAATCAGCCAATAGTAAAATGAAACCCTCCAGTCGCAATTAACCAGGCAGCGGTGCAAATAACCGGATAACGGCGCAAATAATCAGATAACGGCACAATTACCGGATAACGGTGCAAATAATCCAAAAACGGAACAATTAATCGGATAACGGGTTATGAATCAAATCCTTCATTTATATTTCTGTGACCGGCGATGAACTTGGCCGTGGTAGGATTTTACTTTGAATCGTTTTTGGCTCCTTTTAGCTACCTGGTCGATAGAAAAATTGGTGATTTTCCGTTCTTTTGGTGGAGTTAGTTTTTGAGTCGGCTCATCTTTATTAAAAGAAATGGATATTTTTTTGTTTGCTAATTTTTCTGTGCCGAGTGTTTTTTTCATTTTTTCAAGTGTTTCTTTTTGCTCGTTCATTGCTGATTGAATGTCCATTATGCGCTCAGCATAGAATTCCTTGTCTTGAGACAATTGCTTTTTATAGGATTCAGACGTTTTGAAAAACCATTTTTTCCTGGAGGATTCTGCTTCTGCAAGTTGTTTATTTGTTTGTTCAAATCGTTCATTGATTTCCTTAATTTGCTCAAATATTTGTTCAAAAGCTGTTGTTCGATTTAATATTTCAGTTAAAAGCTTCTGATTATTTTCTTGTGATTCATCCAGCTGTGTTTTCATTATATGATAGTGATGATTAACTAAGTCAAATTCACCATTTAGCCTTTCCAGCTGCTTCTCTTTCGTAGTGAGTTCATCTTTGATAAGATTATTTTCACCAATCTCTTTGTGTAGTTCACTTTCCAGCGCTGATACTTTTGATTTTGCTTGCTCCAGTTCGTTCTTAAGGTATTTCGTTTCCGATATCAGCTCTGTCCGTTGGTTTGTCAATTGTTCATGCTGTTTTAATACTTGTTTATATTGAAGGGATTCATGGATAAAGAGATCCTGCTGATTTTGAAGCTTTGCTTCTAATTTATTCTTTTCATTCATTAAACTCAGTCTGTCCTTTGATAGTTCTTCTTCATATTCCTCGTTTGCCTTAAGCTCCTCATACAGCTGGCTGATCTTCATTTCCAATTCTTCGTTTACCCTCTTCAGCTTTTCACTTTTTTGATAATAGTATTGAGATTGAAGCTGTTCAACTTGCTGTTTGTAGCGCTCAAGCTCTGACTTTAAGAAAAATGTTTTTTGGTCATCTATTTCAAAATGCGGTGTGTTGAGATTGGATTGACTTTTTTCCATGATCGTTATCGCCGCCTTTATATTTTTTTCTTAGTTATTTTATCTATATGCGACAGGGAGAAATTTTTTACTAAGTTTAGTTTGAAAGCGATCGCAAGGTGCCTGGCACCGTTTCTCCATCTAAAGGATGAGAAGACAACGCCAATGGTTGGAGGGGCTTTCCTTCTATTGTATTAATTTTGAAAAAATTTAGTCAAATAGCTGGAAATATATTTCGAAAACCGATATATTAAGTAATACATTGTAAAATTTTTCTTTGTGACAAAGGAGGGGTTTGGTGGAGACGTTTAAAAAGCTGAAAGAATTTTACATGCCATACAAGCGGAATTTTTTATGGTCCATGTTTTTTATGTTGTTTATGACAGCGATTACGGTTGTCTATCCAATGGTCCTGCAGATTACAATTGACGAAGTTGTACTAAAAGAAAAATTTGGTCTTATTCCGTGGATTGCACTCGGCTTTATTGCTCTGATGGCTGTAAAAGGGCTGACAACGTATTTTCATCAATTTCTAGGGGATATTTTTGGGATTAAGTCAGTCTATCGTTTGAGAAATGAGCTATATGAAAAGCTGCAGCGACTACCATTTAGGTATTATGATAACGCGAAGACTGGTGACCTTATGTCACGTCTTACTGCAGATGTTGAAGGGTTTCGTTTCTTTCTTTCATTTGGAATTGCTGAACTCGTTCGGTTTATCCTGCTGATTGGGATTAGTCTATGTGTCATGTTTTATTATTCTGTTCCACTTACGCTTGTAACAATAGCCGCTCTTCCTTTCCTTGGCGTAGTTGTTTTTATGTTTGACAAACGGGTTCATCCAGCTTTTAGAGGAATTAGAAAATCCTTTGGTAAATTAAATACAAAGGTGCAGGAAAATATAAGCGGGATACACACGGTTAAATCTTTGTCAAGAGAAGAATTTGAAATATCACGCTTTAACAATTCGAATGGAGATTACAAGGAAAAGTATTTGGATACTGCGAATGTATGGGCCAAATACTTTCCATTAATGGAGTTCATCGGGAATATTTGTGTTGTTGCCCTTTTAACATATGGGGGATATTTAGTTATGAATGGGAGTGTTCAGCCAGGGGAGCTCGTCGCTTTCTTCAGTCTCGTCTGGTACATTATGTGGCCGATCATGAACTTGGGATTTGTCATCAATCTTTTTTCTCAATCGAAAGCTTCTGGAGAACGTTTACTTGAAATATTGGAAGCAGATGAAGAAATCACTGACAGTGAACAAACGGTTGAAGTTCAAAAATTGGAAGGACATGTCACATTTTTAGGTGTTTCTCTTCAATATAACCGGGAAGTTGCACAAGCGTTAGATGATGTTTCATTCGACGCTCCGACTGGAAAGACAATTGGACTTATCGGGGCGACAGGGGCTGGGAAAACAAGTATCACACAGCTCATGAACCGCTTTTATGAACCGTGTAGCGGGAAGATCTTGCTTGATGGAAGGGATATAAACGATTACCCCTTAAAAACGATTCGATCAAGCATAGGAGTTGTCCTGCAGGAATCATTTCTTTTTTCGTCCACAATAAAATCCAACATATCATACGGAAGACCTGATGCGCCAATGGAGGAAATTATCGACGCTGCAAAAAGAGCCCAAGCACATGACTTCATCATGGAACTTCCTAAGGGATATGACACTATGCTTGGAGAGCGTGGAATGGGATTGTCAGGAGGACAAAAGCAGCGGATTGCCATAGCTCGGGCGATTTGTGTGAATCCAAGTATTCTTATTTTGGATGATTCAACAAGTGCGGTGGATATGGATACAGAGTTTCATATTCAAAAGGAACTGAATGAGGTAATGAAAGGGAGAACGACATTTATCATTGCTCACCGAATTTCTTCTCTAAAGCATGCAGATGAAATTATCGTTCTCGATTCAGGAAAAGTCGCTGAAAGAGGAACACATAAAGAGCTGCTTGAAAAAAATGGACCATATAAACGTATTTATGATATCCAATATAAAGACCAAAAAGCTGTTTCTCAGCATGCAGGGTAGGTGAAAGCATGAAAGAAAGAGAAGAAAAATCAATTATTAAAGAAAGGTTCCATTATTCAACAGACCAGGTGATTGAAAAACCATTTAACTGGCAGCAAATGTGGAGGTTGTTTAGCTATATGAAGCCCTATTCAAAAAACCTCCTGCCGCTTGCTGTCATCACCGTTCTTTTAGCTACAGCTGTCAGGCTGATCGCTCCAATTATCATTGGGGTGTATACGCTGGATCATGCGATTGGCAACAAAGATATGAATTTATTGATGATCCTTGTTGGTGTGATTGGAGGGTTATATACCCTCTCATATGTTGCAAATATCTTTCGAATCCGCTGGATGAATATGCTTGGACAAAATATCATTTTTGATTTAAGAAAGCATTTATTTACACATGTCCAATCGCTATCCCATCGTTTCTTTGACCAAAGATCTGCAGGAAGCATACTAGTCCGGATTATGAATGATATTAATTCCCTTCAAGAGTTATTTACGAATGGGGTTATCAATCTATTAATGGATTTCCTGCTGCTCATCGGAATTATTGTGATCTTGTTTACATTAAGTCCTGAATTAACGATTGCCATTATGATCATTTTGCCAATTATGTTCTTTATTTCTACTAATCTTCGCAAAAAGATTCGTCGTTCATGGCAAATGGTTCGGCTTAAGCAGTCTAAGCTCAATTCTCATCTTAATGAAAGCATTCAAGGAATTCGTGTCACACAGGCTTTCACTCAAGAGAAGGAAAATATTGAATTTTTTGACGGGGTAAACACAGAAAACTACGACAGCTGGCGTGATGCGACTCGTAAAAATGCGATGTTCAGGCCAATAGTTGAAATGACGAACGCAGTCGGCTCAGCGATTTTAATATGGTACGGAGCTACTCTGATCGCAAATGGCAGTATTACAATTGGAGTATTCGTCTCCTTTGCTTTCTATTTAGGGATGTTCTGGGAGCCGATTTCAAGACTTGGGCAAGTATACAACCAGCTATTAATGGGAATGGCTTCATCTGAAAGAATTTTTGAATTTTTAGACGAAAAACCAATCGTATCAGAAACGGAAGATGCGATCCATCTCGATGAAATGAAAGGCCATATTGAATTCAAAGATGTAGAATTTTCCTATGATGAAACGAGAACCGCTTTAAATAAAATTTCGTTAACGATAAATGCTGGCCAAACGGTTGCCCTTGTTGGTCACACCGGATCTGGAAAAACGACGATCGCAAACCTGATCAGCAGATTTTACGATGCAACAAACGGAGAAGTAAAGATAGATGGCAACCCGATTAAAGATTTGGCCATTTCGAGCTTGCGTTCACAAATCAGTGTCGTCCTCCAGGATACCTTTATTTTTTCAGGAACAATTATGGAAAACATTCGGTTTGGGTCTCCTGATGCATCAGATGAAGAGGTGATTCGTGCTGCGAAGGCTGTAGGAGCTCATGAATTTATTTCCCGCCTTTCAAACGGATATGAAACAGAGGTCGAAGAAAGAGGAAATGTGTTATCTGTCGGTGAAAGACAGCTCTTATCCTTTGCCCGGGCGCTGCTGGCAGATCCAAAAATTCTCATATTGGACGAAGCAACAGCAAGCATAGATACAGAAACGGAAGTGAAAATTCAGCGTGCCTTAAAAGAATTATTAAAGGGCCGAACAGCAATCATGATCGCCCATAGATTATCCACGATCAGGGAAGCTGATAAGATCATTGTCCTTGATCACGGAAATATTATGGAAGAAGGAAGCCACCATCAATTGATGGATCAAAAAGGAATCTATTACGAATTAGTGAAAGCACAATACCGGATGCTTGATGTAGGATAGGGAAAGAGATCTGTACTAGTTTTAGTGCAGGTCTTTTTTTGCGATTTTATCAAGGATGAGTCCCCTGGAGATAGGTAACTCATTCATGTGGGAGAGATCGCTCATAGAACTCTAGATTTCGCTCATAGCGACGAGTCAATCGCACATAGAAGAGGGAGGTTCGCTCATAGGACCGAGATCGCTCATAGAAAGTGGAAATTCGCTCATAGAATCCCAGATTTCGCTCATAACCCCGAGTCAATCGCACATAGAAGAGGGAGGTTCGCTCATAGGACCGAGATCGCTCATAGAAAGTGGAAGTTCGCTCATAGAAAGTGGAAATTCGCTCATAGAATCCCAAATTTCGCTCATAACCCCGAGCCGATCGCGTATAGAAGAGGGAAGCTCGCTCATAGGACCGAGATCGCTCATAGAAAGTGGAAATTCGCTCATAGAATCCCAGATTTCGCTCATAACCCCGAGCCGATCGCGCATAGAAGAGGGAAGATCGCTCATAGAACCGAGATCGCTCATAGAAAGTGGAAATTCGCTCATAGAATCCCAAATTTCGCTCATAACCCCGAGCCGATCGCGCATAGAAGAGGGAAGATCGCTCATAGCCCCAAGGTCGCTCATAGACGTGGGATTTTCGTCGAATAATCGATATATTGCAAGTTTCAAAGATAAATCTTTAGTTAGTGGAAATATCTTTGAAATTCGATTATAAAATTTCTAACTGATTCCTTTTCTTAAAATTTTTTCTAAGAATATAAATAATAATGAAACTTATGGTAAGATTGTTTCGTATTATTACCATAACATATATAAAATGGAGGTAATTGGAATGGAAAATCAACCAGAAGTAACAGTAAAAAACAATGTAAGTAAACCCTCAATATTCGGAATGTTTACCAGCCCGAACTTGCAGTTTGAGAGAATAAGAGAAAGGCCTGCCGTTCTAGTCCCGTTATTAATTGTTATTTTAGTCTCTTTCATTGGCAGTTATTTTGTTGCAAATTCAATGGATTTTGTGGGACCAGCGGTTGAACAAGGAATGGGTGTAGAGGAGGCAGAAGCTTTAGCAGGCATTTCAAAGGTTACAACAATCATTTTCGGGGGAATTGCAATTCCAATCGTGTTATTAATTTCAGCGCTTATCTATTTTGCGATTGTAAAAATTGCGGGTACTGAAGCAACCTTTAAACAATTATTTTCATTTGTTACATTCGTATCTATTATTACAGTTACAGGAGCGTTATTAAACGGAATTGTCGCATATTTTACTGGCACAAACCCTGAAACATATGTGACTAGCTTAAATAGTTTTGTAGGAGCAGAAGGTGGATTAGGCGGTGCTTTAAATACAATTGAAGTATTCGGCATTTGGGGAACAATTTTAACAGGTATGGGTCTTCATAAAGTAGCAGGATTATCAAAGGGAGCGGCTTGGACGGTTGCCATCATCTTCTTTGTGTTTGGATTAGTGATGGGCGCTGTTGCCGGTATAATTGGAGGAATGGCAGTATAATGAAAAAAAAGGTTTGGATAATCGTCGGGGTTGCGAGCTTAATCGCAATCCTTGTAGGTGCAAATGTGTATCGCGCAATGAGTGCAGAAAGCCCAGAAGTAAAAACAGTTAACCTAAAGGAACGTGAAATTACAGCCAATGTCATGGTGCCTGGCACCTTACAATTTCAAGAAGAAGAATATATTTTTAATGAACCTGAGAAGGGAACTATTGCAGAGATTCTTGTAAAAGAGGGAGATACTGTTGAGAAAGGAACTCCTTTATTAAAATACGAAAATGAACAACTTACTCTTGAAAAGGAACAAAATGCTTTATCAATTGAATCTGGTTATCTTAGAATCAATCAATTAAAGGATCAAATCGAGGATTTAGATGAGAAAGAAAAGGATTTAAAAGACCAAGTTGGTGAAAAGGAAGCCGAAAAACAGATAGATACAGAGCGTTCGCAGCTTGAAATGGATTTAAAAGTTGCTGATATTGAGCTAAGGCAGACTCTTCTGCAGAAAGAAACAATTGCAAAGAAAATGGAAGAATTAGTTGTTAAAAGTCATTTTGCCGGCACGGTTCTTTCCGTGGATGAAGAAGCAGCATCTAATAAATCTGAGGTTCAAAAGCATGTCTTACATATCGGGGATCCAAATAAGCTTGTGGTGAAGGGTGTTTTATCTGAGTATGACGCTTTAAAGGTAAAGAAAGATCAGCCTGTAAAAGTAAGATCCGATGTGATCCCTGACAAAGAGTGGAATGGAAAGGTCACAACAGTAGGGATGCTTCCTGAACAAACTGACCCAGCGCTGGGAGATCAAAATCAGGCTGTTCAATATCCGATCGAGGTGTCCATTGATACAAAGGATTTGGAAGCAAAGCCTGGATTTAAATTAATTATGGAAGTTGAAACAGAAAAGCGGACAGCGTCATCTATTCCAGTAGAAGCTGTCAAACAGGAAAATGACAGCTACTTTGTTTATGTAGCAAAAGATGGAAAAGCCCAGCGGAAAGAGGTTGAAGTGGGACAATCCTCAGGAGATTATATGGAAGTGAAACAGGGGATAAATGCAAAGGATGATGTTATCGTAAATCCTCCTGACACCTTAGAAGTTGGTTCGGAAGTGACCGTTAAATGATCGAATTAAAAGATATTACGAAAAGCTATAAGGTAGGAAAAGAATCGTTTGATGTCCTAAAGCAGATAAATGTAGCGATTCATCAGGGAGAGTTCATTGCGATTATGGGGCCTTCAGGATCTGGAAAATCTACATTAATGAACATCATCGGTTGTCTTGACAGACCCTCTGACGGCAAGTATTTACTTGATGGGGAGGATATTTCCACCTATAAGGATATACAGCTTGCAAAGGTTAGAAATGAATCTATCGGCTTTGTTTTTCAGCAATTTCAATTACTGCCAAGATTGAATGCCCTTAAGAACGTAGAGCTTCCAATGATTTATGCAGGATTAGGTAAAAAAGAGCGGGAAGAAAGAGCAAAGCAGGCTTTAACAAAAGTTGATCTCGGAGATCGAATGCAACATATGCCTAATGAGTTGTCCGGCGGACAAAAACAACGTGTCGCAATTGCCCGGGCGATTGTCAATCAGCCAAAGCTCATTTTGGCAGATGAGCCAACAGGTGCTCTTGATACAAAAACAAGCTATTCCATTATGGAGCAGTTTACACAATTAAATGAGGAAGGTACTACAATTGTCCTCGTCACCCACGAACAAGAAGTCGCTGAATATGCGAGAAGGATGATCTTGGTTCGTGATGGAGAAGTTGTTTCGGCTGATGAACAAGTGAGGAGGGTGACAACGTGAGTTTGATGGAAAACTTAAGAATGGCATTTTCCTCCGTTTTAGCCCATAAAATGCGTTCCATTTTAACGATGCTTGGAATTATCATTGGTGTAGCTTCTGTTATCGTTGTCGTAGCGATTGGACAAGGCGGCGAACAGATGCTCAAGTCGCAAATCACAGGTTCTGGAAATACAATTGAAGTGTATTATGAACCAAGCGAAGAGGAACTTAAATCAAATCCAAATGCTTATATGGAAGCAGCCTTTACACAGGAAGATATTCAGTTGTTAAACGAAATTCCTGAAGTGGATAAAGTCGTAGCCTCTAGTACAGAATTTTTGCAAACAAGATATAAAGAAAACACGCTTGATACTAGTATTTTAGGAATAAACAATGCTTATATAGAAGTGAATGAATTAAAAATTCAAAATGGACGAAGCTTTGTTGAAGCTGATTTTTTAGGCGGAAGACGAGTTGGTCTAATAAGTGATGAGTTAAAAAAAGAGCTATTTAAAGACGAAAAAGGAATTGGCGAGGTTGTTTGGGTAAATGGACAGCCCATCGAAGTTGTAGGGGTTTTAGAGAAGCCAACAGGATTATTTGCTTTCGGGGCGATGGAGGTTTATATACCTTCTGAAACCTATCGCTCATCATTTGGAAAAAGCGACTTCAATCAGGTGACCCTTCAAGCGGTCAATGCTGATCAAATGAAAATAGCCGGCGATCAGGCAACAGAGCTTTTAAATAGAGTCCACGATACTGACGAATCCTACAAGGTATTAAATTTTGAAGAGCTTGCCCAAGGGATCAGCCAAGTTACCAATATTATGACATTGATTATTGGTTCAATTGCAGGAATCTCCCTCCTTGTCGGCGGGATTGGGGTTATGAATATTATGCTTGTATCCGTTACGGAAAGAACACGGGAAATCGGAATCCGAAAAGCACTTGGAGCGACAAGAAGCCAAATTCTTACTCAATTTCTAATCGAAGCGATCACCCTTACATTGCTTGGTGGAATCATTGGAATTGTATTAGGCTCCGGTGCAGCTTCATTAGTATCCGTTTTTGCAGGCTGGCCATCTTTAATTTCCTGGCAGGTCGTGTTAGGAGGACTACTGTTCTCCATGATCATCGGAATTATTTTCGGTATGCTTCCAGCAAATAAAGCAGCAGGCCTTGACCCAATAGAATCGTTGCGTTATGAATAAAAATCACATGATTTTTTCACATAAACCAGGAGCTAATAAATTAACGCGTGGGGATTAAGAAAAAAAGACTTATAGCAGGAATAATTGTTTTGCAGGTTGTATTAGCTATTTCTTATTGGACTAAAGGTTGGAGTTATATTTCAATCTCCTTTGGATTAATCGCTGTCGCTCTATCTTTTGGGTGTCTCATCGATATTTTAGGAAACAAAGGAAGTTTCTTTCCTAAGAAAGAAACATGTAAAATATGCCGTTGAGGAGATGCAAAGGGATTTGTTTCAAAAGCTGTTCCTAACTTATTAGCAGCATTGGTCTATATAATAATCTAAAAAACAGCACTACCCAAAGTAGGATAGTGCTGTTTTTTATGATCTATTCATAATGTATATTCCATACATTTTTAGTGAACATAATGATGTTTTATAGGTATTTACCCTATAGGGTAATTTTAGAGTCTTTACAAAATTTAACACACATCCTATTGACAATTAAAAGTAGTATGTTAATATTTAATCGACAGACAGTCGGTCTATAAAGGGGGTGTAACAATGAGAAAAGAAGCAGAGGAACGTAGGAACGAAATACTTGATGCGGCCGATGAGCTTTTTGGTCAGAAGGGTTTTGATGGAACGAGTACAAACAATATTCTTGAAAAGGTCGGAATTGCGCGGGGAACACTGTATTATCACTTCAAGTCGAAGGAGGATATTATGGACGCGTTGATTGACCGGTATAGTGTCCGTCTTTTAGGAGCGGCGCAGGAAATTGCCGCAGATAAGAGTATTCCTGTAGTCGAACGTATTATCCGCGTTGTTATATCAATGAATTTCAGTGGCGGAAGCAGCCAGGAAATTATGGAGCACATTCATAAGCCACAGAACGCCCTTATGCATCAGAAAATACAAAAAGTCATCATCAACGGCGTTACGCCAATACTGACGGGAATAATCCAAGAGGGCATTGAACATGGACTGTTTAGCACGCCTTACCCTTATGAATGTATGGAAATGGTTGTTACATATGCGAATACCGTTTTTGATGATGATATGGTAGAGATGACCAATGAGGAGCGTGCCTCACGGATACAAGCGTTTATATTCAACGGAGAAAGGCTGCTCGGTGCAGAAAGCGGAAGTCTGATGAACGTTATGCAAATGTTTGGCAGCGAAAATGGTAGAAATAATGAATAATTCGGAAAAAAATTTGGAAGATTTCTTCTGCTATGGTCTAAGGCAGCTTATTTCAGCAATAGGAAGCGGGCTTACGGCGGGCAGCGGCAGAGGAACGAGATTTCTCATTTTCATCACTGGAGTGCTGATATGTGTGACATCGGTAATTTTGTCTAATGTAAAATCGGTTAAAAAGCTTGAAAACAGAGGTGACTTATGTATTTCAGAATAATACGGAATGACATTTTAAAGAGCAAAGTAATAACATTTACAACAATGATATTTGTTGCTGCAGCATCAATGCTTGTTTCACTCGCAGCGATACTCGTCGTCAATCTTTCGGGTGCGCTAGATACGCTAATGACAAAAGCTGAAACTCCACATTTTATGCAAATGCATTCCGGTGATATTGAAACCGCTCGACTTAAATCCTTTGCAGAGCAAAATAACAATGTCGAAGAATTTCAGGTAGTTGAGTTTCTAGGCATGGAAGGCGCGCAGATTATTTTAGGCGATAATTCGCTTGCGAATAGTGTTCAGGATAACGGCTTCAGCATACAGAATGAAAAATTCGATTATCTTCTTGATCTTAACGGCAACATCATCAACGTATCTGACGGCGAGCTTTATGTTCCAGTAACCTATATGAGGGACAACACTACAAAGGTCGGTGACAAGGCCGTAATAAGCGGGAAGGAATTTACCGTTGCGGGATTTCTACGTGATTCGACCATGAATTCCTCGCTCTCCTCGTCAAAGCGATTTCTTGTAAGCAACAATGATTTCGCGGAAATAAAAGACCTTGGAAGTATCGAGTATCTGATTGAGTTTAGATTAAAAGATTTCTCGGCGATAGGCGAATTTGAAACAGCTTATGCTTCCGCAGGATTTGAAGCGAACGGACCAACGGTTACCTATACGCTTTTTAAAACGATGAACGCCATTTCAGACGGGATGATGCTTGCGGTTATCCTTCTTGTAAGCGCCCTTGTCGTTGCAATCGCATTTATGTGCATACGCTTTACGCTCCTTGCGAAAATAGAGGACGACTACCGCGAAATTGGGGTATTGAAGGCAATAGGGATGCGTATATCCGAAATAAAGCAAATTTATCTTGCGAAATACGTAGCGATAGCAGCGTTAGGCAGTGTTCTTGGGTTTATTCTTTCGGTTATGTTCCAAGGTGTGCTTCTTGAAAATATACGGCTTTATATGGGTGAAAGCGAAAATTCTTCTTATGCTGTGGCTTTAGGAATTATCGGTATACTACTCGTTTTCATTGCAATTATTGCCTATGTCAATGGTGTACTGAAACGCTTTCGGAAAATTTCCGCTGCGGAAGCTATACGCTTTGGTACTTCTCAGGAAAAGAAAGCTGGCGCTAAGCGTTTTTCCTTAATTAGAAATAAACTGTTTAGCACGAATATTTTTCTCGGAATCAAAGATGTTCTCGCAAGAAAAAGACTTTACGCCACAATGCTTGTGGTCCTGGTGATTTCGGCATTTATCATTATTGTTCCGCAGAACCTGTACAACACGATTTCCTCAAAAAGCTTCATCCAATACATGGGGATTGGAAACTACGATCTGCGCATTCAGACCAATATATTTGACAAAACCGATGAAATTGTGAAGACGATAGAGAGCGACAGTGCCGTTTCAAAGAATGCTGTTCTAACAACAAAGACTTTCAAAGTAAAAACGAGTAACGGGTCAGAGGAAAATATAAAAATTGAACTCGGTGACCATTCGGCATTTCCTATAGAGTATTCTGAGGGCAGAGCACCTGCTGCAGAAAACGAAATCGCGCTTTCGGCTATAAACGCCGGTGAGATGAGCAAAAAGGTCGACGATGTTATTACGCTGGTGATTGAAGGGAAGGCGAAAGATCTCACGGTAACCGGAATATACTCCGACGTTACTAACGGCGGCAAAACCGCAAAGGCTGTATTCACCGACAATTCTGCGAACATCATGTGGACCATCGTCTGTGTTGAACTTTCGGATAAATCTCTTGTCGAAAGAAAAGTTTTGGAATATTCAGATAAATTTGATTTTGCAAAGACTTCAGACATTGATGAATTTGTTTCTCAGACCCTCGGCACGACAATAAGTTCCATCGAAATGGTCTCCTACGTTTCAGTTGCGATTGCGCTGATTATTACGGTGTTGATTACATTTTTGTTTATCAAAATGCTTGTCGCAAAGGACAGATATTCCATTGCCGTAATCAAAGCGTTAGGTTTTACAAACTCGGATGTTAAGGCGCAGTTTATTTCGCGTTCAGTATTTGTTCTGATTGTCGGAATTGTTATCGGCACGCTTCTGGCGAACACACTTGGAGAGATACTTGCAGGCGCGATGATCTCCTCGTTTGGAGCATCGACGTTTAAGTTTGAGGTCAATCCGCTTTCGGCTTATCTGTTTAGTCCGTTGTTGATGATATGCACGGTACTTATCGCAACAATAATCGGCCTATCGGGCGCAGGCCAAATAAAAATTTCCGAAAATATAAAGGAGTAGTCATATGAAGAAGATTATTATCGGTGAAAATATAGTAAAATCTTTTGGCGAGGGTGATGAACACCGTAATGTTCTAGACGGAGTGTCTGTTGAAATAAACGAGGGCGAGTTCGTTGCAGTTATGGGACCTTCGGGCTCTGGAAAATCGACACTGATGTTTTCTTTAAGCGGAAACGATGGTGTTGATGATGGAAAGGTCGTTTTTGACGGCAAGGATTTATCGACAGTCGGGGAGAATGAGCTTTCAGATATAAGGAGAACAAAAATGGGATTTATTTTTCAGCAGCCGACTATGCTAAAAAATCTGAATATCCTCGACAACATCATTCTTCCGTCAATGCGCGGCAACGGAAAAAACACCGCAAAAATTTCGGAGAAGGCGAGAGCGCTTATGAAAAGGGTAGGCATTGCGGAGCTTGAAACGCGCGATATTACACAGGTTTCGGGAGGTCAGCTTCAGCGTGCAGGTATATGCAGAGCACTGATGAGCAGTCCAAAAATTATTTTCGGCGATGAGCCAACAGGGGCGCTCAACTCAAAATCTGCCCATGAAATAATGGACATTTTTTCTGAAATCAACGCGGATGGTACTGCGATTATGCTTGTAACTCACGATGCGAAGGTTGCAGCGCGGACGGAACGGATTCTGTTTATGCGAGACGGAATAATTGTGAGTGAGTTGAAGATTCCGAAGTTTGACGGGACGGATATTGACCACAGAGTCGAAGAAGTGACGGCGAAAATGTTGGAAATAGGAATATGATTTGTAGTATCACAGTCTCATAGATTTTGTGAGTATTATTGGGTTATAGGATACCTAATTATCCTGTTAAAGCTTACCCTGATATACCGACGTTTCACCTAAGGAGGAAATATAAAAAGTGCACGTTTTACACATATGAAATAGAACAAAAGCACTTTACTTAATTATCCAAATTTTTTTATAATTTACATGTCGATTTGTAAGTTAATCATCACCTACTAAAAGAGGCTCCGAAAAGGGCAAATTTATTAAAAATTGAAAATCAAGAATGTTAATAAATCAGTATTCTGAAATATGTAAAGAGGCAGCCAATATGCGAAATCACTTATCGAAAGCTGCCTTTATTCATAAGTTCAGAAAGTTTTATTGGATTAAAGTATTAACGAATTAAAGTTAGTTATCTTTGTCCAGCTCCAGGCGCCATCGGCCCTTAGGTCATAAGCCAATCCGTCTAAAAGGTTAAAGAACAACCTTCCAGCCGGCTCGCCTTATGCTTGTCGCCGAAGGACTAACGCCTTGCGCTTTTCGTTCTTAGAGCCTAATCTACTAAAATAACTCTACCCATTGATACCAGCCTAACTAAACAAAATATAAATTAGAAAATCTTTATACCAGCACTTTTTTGCGTTGTGTCTTACGAGACCATATAACAACAGGAATCAGCAACAGTGACAGAATCGCCCCAGAAAGTGATAGGACCGCATAACTAGAATGAGCGACGACCATTCCAGATAACGCACCGCCGGAGGCACCTGATAATGCAAGCAAGACATCTACCGATCCTTGAGTTTTTGCACGTATAGTTGGATGTGTTGCATCAACAATCAGAGCCGTTCCGCTTATTAAGCCAAAGTTCCAGCCAACACCAAGCAGTACTAGTGCGGAAATAAGCAGTGCCATTGAGTCAGCCGGAGCAAAAGCCGCAAGTAAACCAGAGGCCAGAAGCGTGGCACCAGAAGCTACAGCCATAGCAGTACGACCGACTTTATCTACAAGCAGACCTGTAACAAGTGAAGGAAAGTACATGGCTCCTATATGAAAACCTATGACCAACCCCACTTCTCTCAAACCATGGCCATGGTGTCCCATATGGATCGGTGTCATGGTCATAATGGCCGCCATGACAAATTGAGTCAACACCATAACGGCAGCGCCTACGACATTTCCTCTTTTGTTTATTGTAGTGCTTTTCAAATTTCGTTCTTCCTGCACTGTACCGTTTTCCTCCTGGGCAGACGCTATGGCTGTAGAGACAACCAAAGGGTCTGGACGAAGGAAAAGGAGGAGAACCAATCCGGCAAGAATAAAAGCAGCGGCTGCTAAGATAAAGGGACCAGCCAAAGTTGGAACACCAATAGAACGCGCAAATTCTCCCATCACATCGACCAGGTTAGGACCCGCTACAGCACCAAAGGTAGTAGATACCATGGCCATGCTCACAGCAGTTGCCCGCTGTTTAGCTGTTGCCAGGTCTGCATTAGCGTATCGTGCTTGCAGATTTGCGGCGGTACCAGCTCCATAAATAAGCAGGGAAGCGAATAAAAGCACGACGCTGTTGAGTAAGGCGGCGATTATAACGCCGAGCGCACCCAGTCCGCCAGCAAGAAAACCGGCTACAAGACCTGCTCTGCGTCCAAAACGCTGGGAAAGCCGGCCTACAAACAGTGCAGCCCCTGCAGAGCCTAAAGTGAGTAAGGCAACTGGAATCCCTGCTGCACTTTCTGTCCCCAGCATATCTTGTGCGAGAAGTGCGCCTACCGTTATACCGGCTGCAAGTCCTGCTCCTCCAAAGATTTGTGAAAGGATTACAACCTTTAATGTTTTTTTATAAAGCTGTTTTTGTTTTTCTGGTGAATCAATATATCCTTGCAACCAAACAGGCTGCTGTATTGGCCTGCTTGTATCTGCTTTTTCAGTTATCATAAACTGCACTTCCTCACAAAATTAATTTTTAGACTTTTTATGCTTTTTTGCTTAACCATCTCCTTTAAGAATATTACTGTTTCGGGCAACTATTGATCAATAATTAAGAAGCTCATGGTTGTCAACGACATTATCATGAGCCCCCCTTGTAATTTTTCGGTATTGGGTTAATACTTAAAAACTTCAAAATTCACAATATCAAATTCCACTTTGTCTCTATAAAAATATTACAATGTGTATAATTCACCGTCTTCTGGCACTAACACATTAGAAGAGATTCCTTTTTCATGAATAAAGCTTTTTAATTCTTCTCTTGATAATGTCCAATGGTTGACAGCTTCCATATGGACAGAAATGATTTTTGCGTTAGGAGCAGCCTTATGCACTTCATAGATGTCATCTTTCCCCATTACTAGAGAACAGCCTTCTAGGAATTGATTATCTCCACCATTTACAACAATGATTTCTGGTTTATGTGTATCGAGCTCTTCTTTGACTCCATCATACCATACCGTATCTCCAGCGACATATAACGTTTTTTCAGTTTGATGTTTGAAGACAACGCCACACACTAGACCAGCAAGTTTTACTATTTCTCCTCTTCCGTGCTCGCCTTTTGTTTTAATTAACTTAATTTCCTCAAAGACTGTGTCTTCTTGTAATACTTCTACATTTTGAAAACCAGCTTTTCTAACTTCTATAGCATCATCTTCAATTTGTACAAACATTTTTATATCTTTTGGCAATACATCTTTGGCTACCTCATCAAAGTGATCTAAATGTAGATGAGTGACAATGACAGTATCTACGTTAATTATATTCTCAATGGATGTTGGTAAGCTAACTAAAGGATTATTTTGATCTTGTCTTACCGAATTAGGAAAAGGTGGGTAAGTACCTTTCACAGCTAACATTGGATCTATTAAAAACTTTTTGCCGGCATATTCGACAACTAGTGTTGCATTTCGAATTTGTTGTATCTTCATATTTCAAAAAACTCCTTTTCTTTGATTTAGAAGCAATCGAATTCGCACAGACTCGAGCCATCAAAAAAGACAGATTTCTCCTATAAAAAACCACTTCAATGTTTTAATACAAATAGCGGTTTATTTTTGTTTTTATGGAAAAGATATTTTTTAACGGAAAGTATATCCAAGTAATTGATTTTCCGCTAAAAATGGATAATTATACTCTCCGCAGGTCAAGTGTTCCTGTAAATTAACTAGGGAAGAAATGAGGATGAAAAATTGGCTTCCTTTTTTAAACATAAAAAAATGAGAAATCATGTGCGAACATCGGTTCAGAATGAACAAGAAGATTTTTCTCTCCAATTGTTTCTTTCTCTCGATGAAAATCTTCATAATATCGAAAAGATGCTGGACAATCCTAGTGATTTGATTATTAGGGAATTTACTGTCGGGAATACAAATCATCGATGTGCTATCGTGTACATAGCTGGTTTAAGTGACAAGATGGTCATCGATCAAGATATCATTAAGAATATTCAAATGGAATTCAAAGTAAGTGAAAAAGAAGAAATAGTCGAGGCTCATGCACTTGTCAATCAATTGCAAAGCAAGGTCCTTTCAATTGGTAAGGTGAAGCGGACCCAATCATTAGATAAGGTTTCATATGCTATTCTTAACGGGGACTCTGTCCTGTTCGTGGATGGCACGGATGAAGTATTAATCATGGGAAGTGAAGGGTGGAAAAACCGCAGTATTGAAGAACCAATTTCAGAGGCGTTGATTCGGGGACCGAGAGATGGATTTATAGAGAATCTGCATACGAATACTGTTTTGATTCGGAGGCGCATACGGGATCCCAATTTGCGGTTTAAATCCTATCAAGTAGGTAGACGTTCAAAGCAGGATCTTGTCGTTGCCTATATCGACGGAATTGTGAATCCTCATATTGTGGAGGAAGTGAACCTGAGACTTAAATCAATAGATTTAGATGATGTCCCAGAATCTGGATACATTGAGCAGTGGATCGAAGATAATTTTTTATCTCCTTTTCCGCAAATCGCCCATACGGAAAGGCCGGATAAGGTAGTATCAGCTCTCATGCAAGGAAAAGTGGCCATTTTATTAGATGGAACACCCTTTGTATTACTTGCACCACTCACTTTCGGGAATACGCTTCAGTCCCCCGAAGACTATTATGAACGATGGCTCGTCGGGTCTCTGATCCGGATGCTCCGGTATCTCGGAGCATTTATTGCGGTGTTTTTACCATCTTTATATATCGCTCTCGTGTCTTTTCATCCTGGATTGATACCGTCTAAATTGGCATTTTCCATAGCTGCGACCAGGGAAGGAGTTCCTTTTCCGGCATACATGGAAGCATTTTTAATGGAAGTAACGATGGAAATATTACGTGAAGCCGGCATACGTTTGCCTAAGCCAATCGGACAAACAATTGGAATTGTCGGAGGGCTGGTCATTGGTGAAGCGGCTGTTGCTGCTGGCATTATCAGCCCTATTATGGTTATTGTCGTCGCCGTTACGGCTGTTTCTTCTTTTTCCATGCCCTCCTATAGTACTGCCCTTGCTTTTCGAATGCTTCGATTTGGTTTTATGGGGGCAGCGGCATTTTTTGGGCTTTACGGAATTATCCTGTTATACATTGTCGTGAATATCCACCTCGTAAATTTAAAAAGTTTAGGTCTTCCTTATACGACTCCTTTCGCGCCAAATTTTTTTCAAGATTGGAAAGACCTTGTCGTTCGCTCGCCAATTACGATGCTCTCCAAACGCCCTCAATATTTGCAAACAGATGATAAAGAGCGCATGGGGAGCGGGAAGGGAGGGCAATCGTCTTGAGGCCGTTTGAATATGGAGACGAGGAAATTGGGGAAATCGAGATTCTTTATATAGTAGCTTCCTATGTAATCGCGTATGGAATTCTAACCCTACCGCGTCAATTAGCTGAAGCAACAAATTTTTTTGATGGCTGGATCCCATTAATGATTGCGGGAGGTACCTCCATTATATTTACGGGGATTACCGCAAAGCTTGCTTGCCGTTTTCCAAATCAGTCATTTTTCTCGTACGCCTCATCGATATGTTCGAAACCTGGTTCTGTAGTCATTACCTTATTCTTAGCGCTCCACTTTATTTTCCTTTCGGGCTTTGAAACGAGAGCTGTTGCCATTGTTGCCAAACAATATTTATTTGATCGAACACCGGCAGAGGTAATTGCGTTAGCGTTTCTTCTTGTCGTGGTCTATGCGGTATCAGGAACTCGAGTTGGAATCATCCGGTTAAATTTGTTATTTTTGCCGATTATTCTTTTCATTGCTTTTTTGTTGATGGTGTTGAATATTCCATTTTTTGAAGTCAAAAACTTAACCCCATTATTCACTACCAGCTTGGAAGGGCACTTTAAAGGAGCTAAGGAAAGCTTTTTTTCAATTAGTGGTTTTGCTGGGCTTTTATTTTATATATCATTTGTGAATCGTCCGAAAAAAGCGCCAAAATTTGCAATATTTGGTATTTGTATAGCGCTGGGTCTGTATCTCCTGTTTTACACGATGTCGATTGGTGTTTTTAGTGCAGGTACAACGGCTACTCTTGTATATCCGACTATCGAACTTGCTAAAGAAGCAGAGATCCCAGGGGGCTTTTTGGGGCGCTTTGAATCCTTGTTCTTTACGGTTTGGGTTATGGCCATTTTTAATACGACATCGCTTGCGTTCGACGTGTCTTTAATGGCCCTTAGTTCCCTTTTTCAAAAGGTAAAAAAAATCACGTTTATTTTTGTTTTAACGCCTATTATTTTCATGATCGCCATGTTCCCGCAAAATTTGGTAGAGATGGAGTTACTATCAAAGTATCTTAATTATTCAACATATGGAGTGTCGATTTTCGTTCCAACAGGGCTATATGTTTTAGCTAAAGCAAGGAGGATCAAAGGAAATGGGTAAATCTGCGTCATTTTTATTCATGATAGGGGTCCTTTCCATTTTCCTAATTGGGTGCTGGGATCAAGTTGAGATAGAAGATCGAGGGTTTATCGTCGGGGTTGCCATCGATTTAGTGGAAGAAGCCGCTTCAGAACCAGATGAATCTAAAGGAAAATATTTGTATAAAGGAACTTGGCAATTTGTCGTTCCATCTGGATTATCCCAAGGCAGCTCTGACACAGGGGGAAGCGCCGCGCAAAAAGCATTTGAAAATGTGTCAACGACCAGTGACAGTATACTTGAACAGGCGCGTCAATTAGCAGCAACAGTGAGTCGCCCGCCTTTTTCCCAACATCTTCAATTAATTATTATATCAGAAGAAGTTGCAAAAACCCCGCAAGCATTTGGGAATATTCTCGACCTTTTCCTGAGAGATAATGAAATGAGAAGGGGAATAAAAGTATTGATTTCTGAAGGTGAAGCAGGTCAGGTTTTGAATACCCAGCCAACACCTGAAAGCCTACCTGTCATGTATTTGGATTCAGTTTCTGAAAATTCCAACAAAAACCAAAAAATTCTGCCGGAAAATCGAATTGGTACCGCTCATGAACGATTAATAGATAAGAAAAGTTTTGTTCTTCCGAAAGTAAAGAAGGATGGAGAAAAATTGAATTTGTCAGGAGCTGCCGTTTTTAACGGGAATAGCAGTCAAATGATTGATTTTATTAATGGAGACATTACTGAAGGACTTAATTTTATAACGGATGAATATCAACGCGGGTTAATTAAAACGAAAATGAAAGATGATTTAATCGTATATGATATCGAAAATGCGAGAAGGAAAGTAAGCGTTAAGGTAAAGGATAAAGATAATATTCAATTTAATATTGAGATTCAGACAGATGGGATGATCGGAGAGGGATTTATTCCACTCGATTACACAAAGCAAAAAACGATATCAAAAGTGGAGAAAGCAATTGAAAAAGAAATTGAACGAAAAGTGTCTAACACGATTAAAACTTTCCAAGAAGATTTAAAAGTCGATGCATTAGGGCTTGGAAGTTTTCTTCAAGGGGAAGATTATGAGACATGGAAAAAGATTAGAAAAGACTGGGATCATGGCGAAAATTATTTTTCCAAAAGCACCATTAACCTTAAAGTTAAAGCCATTGTTCGAAACTCAGGTTCTGTGATTGAGAGTGAAAAATAATAGGAAGAAGGTTTAAGAACATGTGGGAAAAAATTGTCGGGAGATTTCCTTCAAATTTTATTTTTTATTCAACATTCGCATCCCTAGTAATTCCCATCCTCATTTATAAAATAACTCGAAAACTGCGCAAAGACTTGGATCCTCCTTGGAAGAAAAATCAGGAGTAAATAATGGACAAGCGCACGAACTGGTGAGAAAGCTTTTTATTCTTGAACGGGGGACTTAATAAGTTATCTCCTCCTTGTTCTAAACCAATAGAATTAATAAGGCCGCTCCGATTACCTGAGCGGCCTTGTTTTAATCATTTGAAAACATATAAACACGGTGATGATATCGAATCCCGAATATTAATCCAATCGCAAACATACTGCCCATCATTGAACTTCCTCCATAACTAATAAATGGAAGCGGAATACCTGTAATAGGAAGCAAGCCAATTGTCATCCCGGCATTTTGGAAAACGTGGAATACGATCATACTAATAACACCCGCGCAAAGATAGCTGTTAAATGATTCTGTTGTTTCCATTGCCACTTTTACAAGGTGGTAGACGAGCAAGAAAAAAATACTTAATACAATACTAGTACCAATAAATCCAAACTGCTCCCCAATTACGCTGAAAATAAAGTCTGTATGGTTTTCCGGGATATAGACATCACCAGTACCAAGACCCTTGCCAAAAACCTGTCCCGAGCCAATCGCTTTAAGCGAATTTAACAGGTGATATCCTTCTCCGCTTTTATAAACTTCAGGATTTAACCAAGAATAAATTCGTCCCAATTGATATTGTTTAATTCCGAGGTATTCATTCAAGAATTCGGGAGCTTGAATGACTAAATACAGGACTGTTGTTCCAACGAGCGTGATGGATAAGGAAATGAACGTAATTATTTTCCATGAGATTCCTGATACAAATGTCATCCCCGCCAGTATTGCCAAAATAACAAGTGATGTCCCAAGATCCGGCTGTTTCATAATAAACATGATAGGTACAACAGCAGTGATCCCCATTTTAACTAATAATATAAAATCTGTTTGCAGGGACTTATTTAAGTATTTCTGATGATGTGTAGTAATGATTTGACTGAGAGCTAATATAACAAACACTTTCACAAACTCAGACGGCTGCAGCGAGAGTCCAGGAATTTGAAACCAGCTTCGGGCTCCGTTAATAGTAGGAACAATCGATTCGGGCAAAATCACAAGCAAGCCAAGCAAAAATAAACCAAACCCGTATAAATACCAAGTAACCCTCTGCAACTGTTCAGAGTCAAAATACATAACGATCGCTACAATGATTCCTCCAACAATATACCACACGATCTGTCTGATTAAATAATTTCCACCCTCATACTGACCAGATGTTGATTGTGCAGCATAAATTGCAACCATACTAGCGCAAAAAAGTAAAAACAGTAAAAAGGCCAGCTGATAGTCAAACCTGCTATAAAATGATTGATTTTCTTTATCCAATTCTTTCACCAACTTGATTATAAAAACTGTTCTTAAGCAAACCTATTATATCGGAAGATGTGTTACATTGTCTTAAATTTTTCATACAGAAAAACCTTCAATTAACATAGACGTAATTTTTACAAAATCGTTTCAAAAAATATTTGTAAAATTACATTTCAAGATTCCGAAGTAATAAAAAGGTTCATTTTATATGAGAGTTCACTAATAAGGATTTATCCATAGTCAAGCATACATTGAAACGATAAACAGTTCAATGGAATTTTAGCCTTAAGATATTTATTATGGCATTTTATAAAAAGGTTTTGTTTATTGAAGATTAATAGGTAGTGAAAATGAAGGAGTATAATTGTTAATTCGTTCACACTTTTGTCAAGATTGTGTGCAATTAATTTTGATAAAGGTGGTGTAATAAATCGGATAATGATGCAATTGCAGGGTAACGGTTCAAATAATTGGATAACGGCGCAAATAACCCGATAATCGTGCGATTATCCGAATAACTGATGCGATTAATCCAGTTGAAGGTGCAATTAATCGCATTTTAATCAGATGTACATGCAGTAAATTCACTTACCGTTTGTCCATTTTCAATTCCCACCTTATTTAACTTCCTTCATGCTAAGTTCCTTCATAAATTCCTTTATTATGGCATTAAGCTCCTGAGAAAATTTAGTAGGAATTTGGTGATTTGCTTTGTTAATAAAGACCGTTTTTACATTTTTCACATATTTTTTATACAAAATTTCATAGGCTTGGCAAAAAGGATCGCGATTTCCATAAACTAACAATAAGGGGGCCTTTATTTTGTTTAGAGATTTTGTGCAGTGATAAAGAAAACCTGCTTTATATAATTGAAAAAGTGAGTAAGGATCTGTCTTGTTCATATAGTCCTCAAGCTTTTTTTTCAGTTCTATTGAATTTCCATGACCAATGCTGATCATTTTTGAAAGAATGGGCAACCCTCCAATTCCAGTTAAAGCAATACCTGCCATAAACTCAGCCTCTAAAAGTCTTGTGCTTACCTCTGGAAAGCCTCCAATTAAAATAATTCCTTTCACCTTTTCGGGGTAAACAATCGCCAATTCCTGTGCGATCGACCCTCCGCTTGAATATCCGCAAAGAACTATTTTCTCAATTCCTAAATGTTCAGTTAATTCATTGATATCTTTTGAAAGCAGACTTATTGTTATTTTCTTTTTGCCAGGTTTACTTTGTCCGTTTCCTCTTAAATCAGGTGTGATCACCTGGAAATATTCACTTAATTCCCTTTGATAGAAAAATGTCACTGATCCCATTCCAGGAGGGTGAATAAAAACAAGGGCTTCCCCTTTTCCTTCTTTTTCAAAGTATAGAGAAACTTGGTCATTTGTTTGAAAATATGGCATAATTTATCACCTAACTTAGTTGTTTTTGATCGTTTTTGGATGAAAATGATATTTTATGATTGATTTTTATTGATATTGAAGTTACAATGAAGATAGATAGCAAATGAATGCGTTTTCAATGAAAGGTGGCGATAATTTGTTAACACCTGAACGCCATAAACTTATTGTTGACCTAGTGAAGGAAAAAAATGTTGTAAAAATTCAGGAGCTTGTAGAAGTAACGAATAGCTCTGAATCCACAATTAGACGAGACTTGACCTTGCTCGAAGATGAAAAGCAAGTAAAGCGTATACATGGTGGAGCTGCAAAGCTGAAGGGGAAATTAATTGAGCCTGACTTAATTGAAAAATCAGCCGCTAACCTCCTTGCAAAGAAGCTGATTGCCAAGCATGCAGCATCTTTGATTGAAAATGGAGACAGTATCTTTTTAGATGCTGGAACGACAACCCTGCAGATGGTTCCTTACTTAACAAATGCCGAGAATATTGTTGTCGTGACAAACAGTATCTCCCTCATTCAGCCCCTTATCGAAAAAAATATTAAGACATTTTTAATTGGCGGCTATATCAAACCTAGAACTGCCGCCATGGTTGGTAGAGGAGCAATAGAAGGGATTAAAAATTATCGGTTTGATAAAGCATTTTTAGGAGCAAATGGGATTCATCATGAATTAGGGTATACTACTCCTGATCCTGATGAAGCGAATATAAAAAGATTTGCGGTTTCTCTTTCTCGAGAACCATTCATTTTAGCGGACTCTTCAAAATTAGGAGAAGTTTCCTTTTCAAATATTGCTGATTTAGAAGAGGCTGTCATTATTACAGATGAAGAGAATATTTCGATTGATTTAGAATCCTATCAAGGAAAAACTGAGATAAAGGTAGTGAAGTAAATGATTTACACTGTAACGTTAAATCCTTCAGTTGATTACATCGTAGAGGTACAAGATTTCCAATTGGGCGAATTAAATCGTTCATTGGACGATTATAAATTTCCTGGCGGAAAAGGAATTAACGTTTCAAGAGTTTTACGGAGATTTGGACTTCCTTCAAAAGCACTTGGATTTGTCGGAGGGTTCACAGGTCAATTTGTAAAAGATTATTTAGCAGATGAAGAAATAGAGACCGATTTTGTGAAGGTTAGTGATGATACGCGGATTAATATTAAGTTAAAAACAGGATCTGAAACAGAAATCAATGGGAAAGGTCCCGATATCAGTAAGGAAAAATTGGAAGAGTTTTTTACCGTTTTTGATCAGTTAACAAATGAAGATATCGTTCTTCTTGCAGGAAGTATTCCAACCTCGCTGCCGGATACCTTTTATGCAGAGATTGCTGAAAAATGCGGTGAAAAAGGGATCCAGGTTGCTGTTGATATATCTGGAGAACCATTAAAACACATTGTGAAGTGCAAGCCTTTTCTGATGAAGCCGAACCATCATGAGTTAGCTGAGATGTTCAATGTGGAAATTAATTCTGCACAGGACGCCGTGCCATACGGTCAAAAATTAATCGAAGCTGGTGCAGAGCATGTCATTGTTTCAATGGCTGGTGATGGTGCCCTGCTTTTCACAAAAGATCATCAGTACTTTGCAAATGTACCGAAAGGGAAAGTTCGAAACTCAGTAGGTGCTGGGGATTCCTTAGTCGCTGGCTTTATTGGAAGCTATGTAAAAGGACTTTCAATCGAGGAATCATTTAGATTTGGTGTAGCAGCCGGAAGTGCAACCGCTTTTTCTTATGAGCTCTGCACAAATGATGAGGTAGAAAAATTGTTAAAAGAAGTAAAAGTAAAATCGTTAGAGGAGGGGTTTTAAATGAGAATTACAGAGCTTTTAACAAAAGAGACAATAAAGCTCAATCTTGAAGCTGATTCCAAAAATGGTGTAATTGAAGAACTGGTCACACAATTAGATCAAGCTGGTAAATTACAAGATAAAGAAGGATATAAACAAGCAGTTCTGGATCGAGAAAAACAGAGTACAACAGGCGTAGGGGATGGAATAGCGATTCCGCATGCAAAAACAAAAGCTGTTAAGAACCCTGCAATTGCGTTTGGTCGTTCTTCAAGTGGTGTAGACTACGAATCCCTTGATGGACAGCCAAGTCATCTTGTTTTCATGATCGCTGCTCCAGAAGGTGCAGACAATACCCATTTGGATGCACTTTCAAAGCTATCAGGATATTTAATGAGGGATGAAGTCCGTTCTAAGCTGATGAAGGCAGAAACTGTGGAAGACATTCTGGCATTATTCAACAAGCTTGAGGATGATGAAGATAAACAGGAAGAAAAGACTTCAAGCTCGGCTCCAAGCCAAAAAGGAAAAATCCTTGCTGTTACGGCTTGTCCAACTGGAATTGCCCACACCTATATGGCGGCAGATGCCCTTAAGGAAAAGGCGAAGGAAATGGGTGTTGATATTAAAGTTGAAACAAACGGTTCCGGCGGCGCTAAAAACGTGTTAACACAAGAAGAAATTGATGAGGCTCACGCTATTATTGTCGCAGCAGATAAGCAAGTAGAAATGGCGCGTTTCCGCGGGAAACATGTTATTGAAGTGCCCGTTTCAGATGGACTTAGAAAACCTAAAGAATTAATAGACCGTGCTCTCAAGCAGGATGGACCCGTTTATTCAGGGAATGGAAATAAATCAACCGATGGAGAGCAAGGTGAGAGTAAGCAAAAAGGAAGAAGCGGATTTTATAAGCATATCATGAATGGTGTCTCCAACATGCTTCCATTTGTTGTTGGCGGCGGGATCTTAATAGCGATCTCCTTTATGTTTGGAATTCATTCTGCTGATCCGAATCACGAATCATATAATCGTTTCGCAGAAGCGTTAAGTACGATTGGCGGCGGAAATGCCTTTGGTCTAATGATTCCTGTGCTTGCAGGGTTTATCGCGTTAAGCATTGCAGATCGCCCAGGACTTGCCCCCGGAATGGTCGGCGGGTTTATGGCTGCCCAAGGCGGAGCCGGATTTTTAGGCGGATTAATTGCTGGATTTTTAGCTGGATATCTTGTTGTCCTCTTAAAGAAAGCTTTCTCCGGCCTTCCTGCTTCATTGGAAGGAATCAAACCTGTTCTCTTGTATCCGCTTTTTGGTATCTTTTTAACAGGAATGATCATGTTTTTCTTAGTTATCGATCCAGTTAAAGCTTTAAATGATGGACTTAGCGGCTGGTTAAGCGGTCTTGGTACTGGTAATTTGGTCATTTTAGGAATTATTCTCGGCGGGATGATGGCAGTTGACATGGGTGGTCCTGTCAACAAAGCAGCATTTACATTCGGGATTGCCATGATTGATTCTGGAAACTTTGCACCGCACGCAGCTATTATGGCAGGCGGGATGGTTCCTCCACTTGGAGCTGCCCTTGCTACAACATTTTTCCGTAATAAATTTACTAAGCGTGAACGTGAAGCAGGCATTACCAACTACATTATGGGCGCATCGTTTGTAACAGAAGGGGCTATTCCATTTGCAGCGGCAGATCCTTTAAGAGTGATCCCTTCGATGATTGCGGGTTCAGCTATAGCCGGAGCATTGGCGATGGCATTTGGAATTGGATTGCGTGCCCCGCATGGTGGTGCCTTTGTCATCTTATTTGTAGAAGGAAATCCGCTTCTCTATGTGCTTGCAATAGCGATAGGGGCAGTTGTTAGTGCATTATTGATTGGTTTCTTAAAAAAGCCTATTAAAGTATAATTTCAGGGTTTAACTGTGAGATGAAAAACTAAAAGTCATGGTAAAAATCCCATTAAAAATGAGCTTGGAGTAATAACTTCAAGCTCATTTATTTTATTGACCGATTTTTTTATTTTGTGGATATGTATGGCGGTTAAATTTAGTGAGTCTTTGATCATGTGCAATTATATTCAAAACTCTCGCAATTAATTTAGAAACTCAAGCAATTATATTCAAAACCCTTTCAATTAATTTAGAAACTCAAGCAATTATCTTTAATCTCTAGGCATTCCTTCGAGCTTAATTGATCCTGATCCTAGTAAGCCGTTTATGATAAGTTATTTTTACAAGGGATATGGATGTTAACCTGAAATTTAAATGGTTTCTTAATGAGCTTTTATAGGATAACTTTAGTTTTTGTGGTAAATTAAAGAGAAGAGGGATAAAAGCTACACATCATCCGAGGAGGAACCCGCAATTGAGTAAACACAAAAAGAAGAATTCTATATTAGAATGGGCGAAAGCACTAATAATTGCTATAGGACTTGCCCTAGTAATTCGCATATTTCTATTTGAACCATATTTAGTCGAAGGCTCCTCTATGGATCCCACTTTAAAAGATGGAGAACGATTATTTGTTAACAAAACGATCAATTACATAGGTGAATTCCAGCGTGGCGACATTGTCATAATTGACGGGGAAGAAGAGGATATTCATTATGTGAAGCGGTTGATTGGTTTTCCCGGCGATACGATCGAAGTAAAAGAAGACAAGCTTTATGTAAATGATAAAGTAGTAAAGGAATCATACTTAAAGGTTAATAAAGATAATGCAGAAGAGCTTGGTGTTTATTTGACAGGAAACTTTGGACCGATAGATGTACCGGAAGGCCAATATTTCGTAATGGGGGATAACCGCCTGAACAGTATGGACAGCCGCAATGGTCTTGGGTTTATTGATGAGGAACGTGTTGTTGGTAAATCAGAATTTGTTTTTTTTCCATTTGGTGATGTTCGTCAAACCAACTAGGGTTTGTAAATGTAATGAAACATTGTAAAATAATTGTAACTTTATAAATACACCTCTCGTCAGATTCAGTAGACTATGATGAGAGGTGTGTTTAATTTGAAGAAAATATGGATTTTATCCATAACCTTACTTTTCCTTTTTTTGACTGCCTGTAGTGGGAATGAAACCGAATCAACTGATCAGTCGAATATGGCTTCAAAAGGAGAAATGGAAAGCAAGAGTATGGAGATTGCTGACAAAGAAGGTTCCTCTGGAAGTAACGCCACTGCAGCAGAATCTCAATCAGAAAGTCCTCAAGAAGACAAAGCATCACAAGTACCTCAAGTAAGTGAGCGAAAGGTCATCTACAATGCCAGCCTCCATATTTCTGTAGAGAATTATCTTCAATCTCTCGAAATCATTCAAAAAGAAGCAGAGCAGCTTGGCGGCTACATTGTTAACTCAAATACGTATCAATCAAATGAAAACGAAAGCAGGGAAGGCTCAATAACGGTTCGAGTTCCACAAGAAAAATTCAATGATTTTCTTTCGGTAGTAGAAAAGGGAAGTACAAAAGTTAATGAGAAAAGCATCTCCGGTCAGGATGTTACAGAGGAATTCGTAGATCTTGAATCGAGAATGAAATCCAAAAAAGCTGTAGAAGCAAGATTGCTTGAATTTATGAAAACGGCTGAGAAGACGGAGGATCTCCTAAAAATATCCTCGGATCTGACGGCTGTCCAAGAAGAAATCGAGCAATTGCAAGGAAGAATGAACTATTTAGAAAATCAATCCGCATTAGCAACGGTTACAATCAATCTAACAGAGCAAAACGTAAATGTACCAGGTTTACAAGGTGATGAGTTGAATACATTCGAGAAAACGAAAAAGCAGTTTATGGACAGTTTAAATTTTCTACTCTCCTTTTTCTCAAGCATTTTTGTATTGCTTGTTGGCAGTTTGCCAATTTTGATACCACTAGCGATCGTGGTACTCATTACCATCTATTTCATAAAAAAATCATCTAAATCGAAGAAAACTCCTCCGACAGATGTGTAACTTTTCCTGCTACCCATAACTTTTTTCGAAGGAAAATCGTTTATTAAACGAAAGGTATTTTTCCAAATTATTAAAGTGAATGGGGGAAAAGGATGAAGGTTCTTATATTAGGAGGTACTCGTTTTTTAGGGAGAGCTTTGGTAGAAGAAGGTGTGAAAAGAGGGCACGAAATCACCTTATTTAATCGTGGCAACAATAAAGAGTTGTTTCCTGAAGTGGAGCAGCTTATCGGCAATAGAGACAGTGATGTATCACTTCTGGAAAACCGGAACTGGGATGTTGTCATGGATACGTGTGGGTTTGCTCCTCATCAAATCAAAAAAATCGCAGCTGCACTCGGGGATAACATCGAACATTATACATTCATCTCAAGCATCTCTGTTTATAAAGATTGGATTCCACTCAATATTACGGAGGACTATCATTTACAATCCATGCCGCTGGATAAAATGCCTGATGTTGAGAAGGGTAAAATTTCTCCTTACGAGTATTATGGCGCGCTTAAAGTACTATGTGAAGCAGAAGCAGAGAAGCATTGGCCTGGGCGTGTTTTGCATGTAAGAGCAGGGAGTCTTGTCGGACAGTTTGACTATTCAGATCGGCTCCCTTACTGGGTTCAGCGTGTAACAAAAGGCGGAAAAGTATTGGTGCCGGGACGTTTAGATCGTCCTGTTCAATTGATTGACGTAAAAGATTTAGCAACATGGGTGTTCAATATGGCGGAAAACAGAAGTGGAGGTACGTTTAATGTAACAGGCCCGAACTATAGGTTGACTATAGAAGAGCTATTAAACACCTGTAAGGCAGTAACAAACAGTGATATTGAATTTGTGTGGGCAGAAGAGCAATTTTTACAGGAGCACAAAGTCCAGCCATGGCTAGATATGCCTTTCTGGATTCCTGAACACTTCCCGTTAGATGGAGAAACAGAACCGTGGAAAGGCACTTTTTCGATTAGTATAGAAAAAGCTGTTAACGCTGGTCTTTCCTTCCGACCTCTTGAAGAGACTATTTATGATGTGTATCAATGGGAGAAAGCGAGACAGGATACAGAAAGAAAAGCGGGGATATCACGAGAAAGAGAGCAGAAGCTTCTAGAAAGTTTGTTTCTAAAAGAGAAAAAGAAGTCGTTGTGATGGGGTTATTATTCTATCCCATTAAACCAATGGAAAATTGGATTCAACTAAATGATGATCTTCAACAATCCTAACCAATATAAGTAACACTTTAGGCGATAATGCACGGGATCATGTCCTAAGTGGGCGAATGTCCTCCCGAAGGCTGCTTAAAGAATAATCTGAAAAAGGCCAACCAGAATGAACTGTTTGACCTTATAATCTGATTAGAGCGTGATTGGATCGATCTTTTTCTCAAAAAACGCTTTTTTTATGAAGTGTACTTTAATTGCAAAAAAACAAGGGCTGAAACTCAGTTTTGAGTCAGCCCTTGTTAAGATTTAAGCTACACCAGATAGGTCTTCTTCCAATGGAATCTCATCTGCACGTTTTTTGACTGCTGCAAAGTAGAAAGTCACAATAATCACAGCAGTTACTGCAGCTGAAACGATATATGAGAGGTTCATCGGTAAGTTAAAACCGATTGGTGCATTTAAGATATAGGTAGTTGTTGCCATCGTCATAAAGATACCAGGAATCATAGCAATCCAGTAATTCTTCTTAGCAATAAACAAGTACATCGCACTGACCCATAACGCGATCACAGCAGTTGATTGATTCGCCCAGGAGAAGTAACGCCATAGGATGTTGAAATCAATTTGCGTTAAAGCAACTGAAATGGCAAACAGCGGAAGGGCAATCCACAAACGGCTAGAGAATTTCTTTTGTGAAAGGTTCAAATAGTCCGCAATAATCATTCTGGCGCTTCTGAAAGCTGTGTCTCCTGATGTGATTGGAAGGACGATTACCCCAAGTACAGCCAAAGTTCCGCCAATTGCGCCAAGCATTGTGATAGAAACCTCTTTTACGACTGCAGCAGGTCCGCCGGCAGCTAATACTTCATTTAAGCCATCATACCCGTTAAATAAGCTCATTGCTGCAGCTGCCCAGATCATCGCAATAATCCCTTCCGCAATCATCATTCCGTAGAAAATAAAGCGTCCTTGCTTCTCGTTTTCCGTAGTCCGTGAAATGATCGGAGTTTGTGTAGCATGGAAGCCTGACAGCGCTCCGCAAGAAATGGTTAAGAACAGTAAAGGGAATATTGGTAAATTATCAGGGTGCATGTTTTCGAGAGTTAATTCTGGAATTGGCGCCCCGGTCATTATCAAAGTTCCTAATATTCCGACTGCACTAATTAATAACAATGCACCGAAAAACGGATATAGACGGCCAATTATTTTGTCAATCGGCAATAATGTAGCAAGAATATAATAGATGAAAATAGCAGCTATAATGACTCCAAATGTAACCCAGCCAGGTGTAATGCTAGCCAAAAGCTCTGCCGGAGCAGTAACGAAAACGGTTCCAACTAAGACTAATAAAAGAATGGCAAATGCATTTACAACATGCTTCATCACTTTTCCGAGAAATTTACCAGCAAGTTCAGGCAAATGAGCGCCCCGGTTACGAATTGAGATCATTCCTGTTAAATAATCATGAACCGCCCCAGCAAAAATACATCCCACTACTATCCAAATAAACGCTACCGGGCCGTATAATGCCCCCATAATTGGACCGAAAATTGGACCTACTCCAGCAATATTTAAGAGCTGAATGAGTGAGTTGCGCTTTTTGCCCATCGGCAGATAATCGACATTATCTTTGTGGCTGTAAGCAGGTGTTTTCCGACCTTCCTTCGTACCAAAAATTTTTTCTACAAAACGACCATAAATAAAATATCCTGCAATTAAAAGAATAATTCCCAATAAAAAAGTATACATTCATGAACCTCCCAGCATCAATTTTTATGAAGGAAAAGGGCCTGAAACTGTTTAGAGAATGAACAATCTTGGTCCAATAAAGTTTATTTTGCCATTACACTAGATATTCCTTCACACAGATTTATTGAAATCGCTTACACCAATTTTAACAGTGGAGCATGGATTTAATGGCATTTTTTGACCAAGATGTTAGTTTTTCATGCCAAAGTGTCAAAAAATCTGCCCAAGATGCAAAAAATCCATACAAAATGATTGAAAGGTTAGAGGTTATAGGCTTCCATCTTTGAGGTTATGCAATTGGTAGAAATTATTTTTATCAAACTTACGATAAAGGTCAGGGGATTCCCTAACCTTTTTAAAAACTAAGTTTTTCACCATTTCTATTGTTTTTTGTCATATTACCTCTAGCAGAACTTTACTAACATGGGAGCGATAGCTTCTGGGTCAGCGCCGTGACCTTGCAGGGAGCGGTATTCGGAATCGGCGAGGTAATCCGCGACAGCTTTCGCCATTGAATCCTAAGTGCAGCGTTATAGTAAAAATAAAAGTGGTAAGCGTCTTTTTCATGAATGCTGATCCTCTTCGCTTTTAAAATTAGCGAAAAAGAAAAGGTATGTATCTTTGGCATTAGAGGAAAATAGTAGAGTAAGAAAGGAGGGGATGAATTGATGAAAAATCAACAAATTCCAGAACATAAAATGAATTTTACCGGAGAAGTAAGTGAAGCTCTAGATAATATGGATAATAACGATACAAATAGGGAACATGTAAAAAAAGAAGCAGGCGCGAAGCGAAACAACCTTAAAGAAAAGTAAAACGTGAAAATATTTCGCAAATCCCGCGCTACTTGAGGACAGTGAGTGAATGTACAAGCTCACTGTCTTTTTATTGGCAGTTTCCGTTAATTTTGCTTTCGAGAAAAGGGGAGATGTAGGAGGGAAGGCAGATAACGTTATAAATTCGTATTTTCCTGACCGCATCCTATTATACAATGTCGTTTCTTATTGATAGAAAAACTAATAGGAGATTTACTATCAAAATTTTCAATTTGGATAGTATAAAATGGTAGATCCTAATGATAAGGCAGATGAACTTTTTTTGATTCATAGTATACTTTGTCCAATCAAAAAAACTATTGAATCATATCCTGTAAATAACTTTAACTAAGGAGGTGTTGAAAAGTAGCCTTGTGTGTTCGTATTAAGGAACCTTTAAATGCGGAAGTCAATGTGCAAGAATTCATTCAAGTTTGCGCTTTTCCAACTACCGATATAGATAAGGATACAAAAGTTTTAGTAGCTTTAGGGGATCGTAATCAAGTTGAGGATATAGATTTTGCATTTAGTAATGGGAATCCAATTGAATTTAATGAGGTTGGAGTACATGTTTTTGAAAATGTTGCCCTAAATACATGTGCAAGCATTGTTGGAATTTTTAAAAAACCAGGAGAGTATTTATTTAATGTCGCTTTATTAGAGGCAGACACAGATGACCTTTTGGATCTTGAAATGGCAACTGTCAAAGTTTTTGAATAAAACTAGAAGGGGTACCGTCACACATGCCTATCAAACTAAGGCAAATCTATCTAGATGGAAAAGATGCTGTATTTATATGCGTATTACCGATTGAAGTTGCAGCTGTTAATGTAGGTTAATAGTTTATCCCTTATTACTATAATGACCTCTATTTTCAAAATTTATAGTTTTTAGTCTATTGATTTGTAAGGATCATCTTACAATTTCGTCCTTTTTTAATAAATATAAAATACATGATAGAGGAGGGAGGTATTTTTAATATGTTACGAGAAGGAGATCGTATTGAAGTATTTTCAGCAGGTGCATCAATTGGAAAAGGTACTTTTTTACGTTTTGCTGATGCAGGTGAAGCTGCTCCTCATACTATATTAGTATGGTTTGATGAAGGAGATCAGTCTTTACATGCCACTGATTTAACAACGCTCAATATACGACGCATTTAATAGTTTCTTTTTCAGTTAAGGGATGTCGTTATTATAACTCATCCTTTAACTCTTTAGAATTAATAATCTATAGTTTTCTGTTACCTTACTAAAAAAATCATTCAAAAAAATTGCATCAATTATCGATTGTATATGATATACATAATTATAAATTTTAAGAAGTAGGCCGTGGTTCTTCTGCATATGGGCAATTGTACTTAAAGTAACTGGGAGGTTGAACAAGTTATATAAATTGAATCGTTTAAATTTATAAAGCGTTTCTTTGTAATGAGAAATGCTTTTTATCTTTGTCTAAAAACAAAAGAATATTTCTATAACAATAATAATATAATAAAAGACAATAATATTTTATTGTAAAACGATAAAACGTGTGTTAAAGTCAAATTGATAATAAATAGTGAGGTGCTTTTTATGAAACGAGGATCAACACTGTTTTTAAAAATAGCTGTTTTTCTTATTGGAACTCCAGTTCTTGCTTTGTGTATTTTTGGGCTGCCTTGGTTAGCTAAGGAGGCAGCAGAAATGAGTAGTTTAAATTGGGCTTATTTGCTGTATGGAGTTTTAATTATTATGTCTGTATCAGCGATACCGTTTTTCGTTGCATTGTATCAGGCTTTTAGACTTTTAGGTTATATTGACAAGAACAACGCTTTCTCGGAATTATCTGTAAGAGCTTTAAAGAATATTAAAAAATGTGCCATTACAATCAGTAGCTTGTATGTGGTTGGTATGCCGCTCTTTTATATCATAGCGGAGCTAGATGATGCCCCAGGTACCATACTCATCGGAATGGTCATTATTTTTGCTTCAATGGTGATTGCAGTCTTTGCTGCTGTTCTTCAAAAACTATTAGAAGATGCCATTAAAATAAAATCAGAAAATGATTTAACGGTCTGAGGTGAATAATATGGCAATTGTAATCAATATTGATGTCATGTTGGCTAAAAGAAAAATGAGCGTAACAGAACTTTCGGAAAGGGTTGGAATCACGATGGCTAATCTTTCTATATTGAAAAACGGAAAGGCAAAAGCGATTCGATTATCAACTTTAGAGGCGATTTGTAAGGCTTTAGAATGTCAACCTGGAGATATTTTAGAATACAAAAGTGACGAAGACGCTCAAGAATAATATAGTAGGAATATTTAACATTGAAAGGAAAAGAAAGATTTCTTTTTCCATAATTTCAATGAATCAAATTCATAAAAGAGGGGTTACTCATGAATTTAACCATTCAAAATGATTCTCAGAAAAAACCTTTGAAGGCACAAATCATGAGAGCACTAAAACAACTCGTTTGTTTTGGCTCTGAGCAGGCCCTATCATGTTTGTTTCCTGTCGTTATTTTTTCCTCTTTGGCTATTACACAAATCATGCCGCTTCCATTCCTGCCACGATATGACTGGCTGCTCATCATTTGCCTTCTGATGCAATGGTGGATGGTGCGTTCTGGGCTTGAAACACGGGATGAACTAAAGGTTATCACATTATTCCACCTTATTGGCCTTGCTCTTGAACTTTTTAAGGTACATATGGGCTCCTGGTCTTATCCAGAGGAAGGCTACTTCAAAATTTTAGGAGTGCCTTTGTATAGCGGATTCATGTACGCCAGTGTAGCAAGTTATCTTTGCCAGGCGTGGAGGAGGTTAAGGGTTGAACTGGTTAAGTGGCCGCCATTTTTAGTAGTTGTACCTCTTGCAGCTGCGATTTATTTGAATTTTTTCACCCACCATTATTGGATAGACGTCCGCTTTTGGTTATCTGGACTTGTCATTATCGTCTTTTGGCAATCATGGGTCACATACCAGGTTAATGGAACTCGTTACCGTATGCCACTCGCCCTTTCTTTTGTGCTCATCGGATTTTTTATATGGATAGCCGAAAATATCGCAACGTTCTTTGGAGCTTGGGAATATCCAAACCAAACTGATGCATGGAGTCTCGTTCATCTAGGAAAGGTGAGTTCCTGGCTCTTATTAGTGATTGTTAGCTTTCTTATAGTAGCAACGTTAAAGCAGGTTAAGGGGAAAAATTCCGAAGATAAATTGGATTAAGCAACGTTTGAATTGTTGCTTTTTCTTTATAAATAGCTTTTGGTAATACAGCTGGAATGCATTTATTAGGGATTTTTGTGAAATGTTCACTTAAACTTTAGGGTAGCATATCTCGAATAAGATTTAGGCATTGATCTTCAACGAGCTGACACTTTTCTCTAATAACGATATTCAATGACAGGCACAATTTAAAATGTAAATTGCATGTTTGTAGTATGTTTCTGATATCAAACTGTAAAAAGAATAAGAGTATAAAAATTTCTCTGTATGAGCATATTATCAACTTGTTTAAAAAATATTTATTGGTGCTTTATAGTAATGTTTACAGTGTGATCCTTATTAAAGAAGGAAGAAAACTCTCCCTTAAATTCCTTAAAACGACTTCGTGTAAACTATCAATTAACCAAACTAAACCGCTATAAATGAAACGTCTTAAACCCGGGCATTAATGGGCTTAAGACGTTTTTTAATTATTACAGCACTTACTAACAAGAAAAAAAGTAACACAATTAGATTCTGAGAGAAAGCACTTTCCTTAAGAGTTAAGGACATAGTCATTAAATTTTACTAAAGTTGTTAGAATGTAAAATAGAGATTGTTGTAAGTTCGATGGCGTACTAATGTAAGTTTTCTTGAATGGTTGTGATTAAATAAAAATAGTTTGACTAATAAAATGTAACGGCTTACAATATAAATTAAGGAAAGAACTTTCCTAAATTTAAAGGTTGATAAATACATAAATTCTCAGGAGGTATTGTAATGAATAAACTAAACGTTGGGTTAATAGGTGCGGGACGAATGGGAGCTTTTCACGGCGAGACTATTGCTCACCGCTTACTACAAGCTAATTTGTATGCGATTTCAGATCCTGTACCTGGTGCTGCTGAAAGATTAATAAGTCAATTAGATGAAAACTCAATAGCATATATAGATCCAATGGAGTTAATTCAAGATTCTAGCATAGATGCAGTGGTTATAGCTTCTCCTGCACGTACACATGCTAGTAATATCCTTGCTGCTATTAAACAAGGTAAAGCAGTATTTTGCGAAAAACCTATGGCAGTTAACTTAAAAGAAGCAAACGATATTGTTCAAGCTATTGATGAGAGTAACATTTTAATGCAAGTTGGTTTTAATAGAAGGTTTGACAAAGGCTTTAAAGCTGCTCATGCTGAAATCACATCAGGCAAAATTGGTACACCTCAATTATTAAAATCAACAACGAGAGATCCTAAGTTAATGAGAGCTGAATCGATTCCAGAATGGACCATCTTTTTAGAAACCTTAATCCATGACTTTGACACTTTAATGTACTTAAATCCAGGTGCAAAACCTATTGAAGTGTATGCAGCTGCTGATGCGTTAATTCGACCAGACTTAAAAGAAAGTGGATTATTAGATACTGCGATTGTAACCATAAAATTTGATAATGGTGCATTAGCTACTGCAGAAGCTAATTTTCAAGCGGTATATGGTTATGACATTAGAGCAGAGGTTTTCGGATCTGAAGGAATGATTACTGCTGGAGGAATCCGTAAATCGAGCATGACGAGATATAACCATAATGGAGTAAGCTTTGATACGTCTCGTTATGATCAAGATTTATTGTTTGATGCTTATGTTGATGAATTAAGAAGCTTTGTAGATTGTGTGATTCATAATAAACCAACATTAGCAACGTCTGAAGATGCTCGATGGGCTTTGAAAATCGCATTAGCTAGTATTGAGTCAGTAAAAAATAACTGCCCAATTAAACTTGATCATTTTGTCTTGGTTTAATTTAATCACTATGCTTGGAGGGGAGAAAATGAGTAGAGATTATGGTCTTTGCTTTTGGACTTTAGGGGATATATCTTTTGAAGAAAAATGTAAGATTGCGAAAGACATCGGTGTTAATGGCGTAGAGGTTCAAGGAGACTTATCACAAAATCCGGTTGAATTGCAAGCGCTATTAAAAAAGTATGATTTAAAAGTATTATCAGTGACTCCGGAGAACGTAGATATTTCAAGTGCTGATGATCAAGTTCGACATCGGGCAGTTCAATATTTTTTAGATCTATTAAACTGGGCACAAGAATTAGGAGCTAAAAGAATTTGTCTGCATGGCGATGTTGGGAAAACGCAAGGAAGTGGAGATCTATCGAAAGATTGGGAATTGCTTGTGGATAGCACGTTTGAGGTTCTGAAGAAAGCAGAGGAATTAGACATCGAGGTTGTGTTTGAAGTATTAAATCGATATGAAAACCACCAAATTGTCACAGCGAAAGAAGCGTTAACTCTAATTGAAGATGTAAAGAGCGAGAATTTTTATGTACTCCTTGATGCTTATCATATGAATATTGAAGAACCTTGCCCAATAAAGGCTATTAAAGACACTAATAATAAATTAGGGGTTTACCATGTGGCAGATTCAAATAGGCAGGGAGTAGGAAACGGACATTCTACTATTAAAAGTCAAATTGATGCCTTGCATGAGATCGATTTTAAGGGACCGATTATTATGGAGATGACTGCTGAAGGACCAAATCCATTTTCGCCAATAAAAGATGGGAACTACTTAGAAGAAGTAGCAGGGTACTATAAGGACTCCCTTAGAAAACTAAAGGAATGGGATTTAGCTAAAGTAAGTTTATAAGATGATTTTTTTCTAGGAAAAAATTTAAAAGCCTGGTCTAACTTATCTTGATTCATATGGCAGTTTTATGAATCAGGATAAGAAGATCTATTCAAACTGCTTCGAGATGAAAAATCTAAAGGTAAATTGATAGTAAGGAAGTGTACATTTCAAATAACAAAAATAGGAGTTTAAAAAATGAAACAGAACATGAAATATATCATTTACTTGACGCTAATCACTGCATTAGGAGGCTTATTGTTCGGGTACGATACAGCGGTTATATCTGGCGCTGAACAATCTTTACAATTGTATTTTATAGAAAAGCTTGGGTTAAGCACTGTGTTTCACGGGTTAACAGTATCTAGTGCTCTAATTGGATGTATTGCAGGAGGATTGATAAGTGGATTTATTGCAAATCGGATAGGTCGTAGAAATTCTCTACTGGTTGCTGCTGTTTTATTTTTTATTTCAGCGATTCTTTCTGCTTATCCAGAATTTCTCTTTTTTGAAAAAGGCGAGCCAACTATTGGTCTCTTTATCATGTTTAATATATATAGAATTATTGGAGGTATAGGTGTTGGTTTGGCTTCTGGATTAGGTCCGTTGTATATTAGTGAAACTTCTCCTGCAAATATTAGAGGGAGATTAGTGACGTTAAATAATCTAGCGATCATTTTTGGTACTTTACTAGTTTATTTTGTGAATTGGAGAATAGCTGCTGGACAAAGTGCCAGTTGGATAAATGATTTAGGTTGGAGATACATGTTTGCTTCCGAAGCAATTCCAGCACTCTTGTACTTTTTCCTTTTATTTTTAGTACCTGAAACTCCTCGTTTTCTAATATCTAAAAATAGAGATAAAGAAGCACTGCACGTTTTAGAGAAGATCAACGGATCAAAGGAAATTGCAAAAGAAATTTATAACGAAGTAAAACAAACGATGGATACTCATAAAGGGCATGTTTTTTCATTTGGGAAATTGGTTGTCATTGTAGGAATTTTATTAGCTGCTTTCCAACAATTTGTAGGGATTAATGTTATTTTATATTACGCGCCTCGTATATTTGCAAATATGGGAGCAAGTGCTGAAGCCTCGATGCTTCAAACGGTCCTGCTAGGTGTTGTGAATTTTGTATTTGTTTTTCTAGCGCTTATGACAGTTGATAAATGGGGGAGAAAGCGCTTAATGTTATTAGGTTCACTTGGTATGACGGTTGGAATGTTTGGAGTAGCTGCATTATCGTTTTCTGATGCTATGGGGATAGGTGCATTACTCTTTATCTTGCTTTATGCTGCTTTCTATAATTTGTCATGGGGGCCATTAATGTGGGTGCTTGCTTCTGAGATTTTCCCAAATAGGATAAGAGGCCAGGTTATGGCAATAACAGTTGTTGCTAATTGGAGCTGTAATTTACTTATATCATCAACATTCCCTTCATTATTGGAAATTAGCGGAGGAATGACTTATAGCTTTTATGGAGTAATGTGTATTCTAGCGTTTATGTTTGTATGGAAATTAGTTCCGGAAACAAAAGGGAAAACACTTGAAGAGATTGAAACATACTGGAAACCGAAGGAAGTGGCTGCTGATATACGTCGAAAAAAAATTGATTTTTAGTTCCGTGTATATCAATTTTATATAAAAAGAGAATGATAAGGTAGGCACTTACTGATTCAAGTGTAAGTTTAATAACAAAACAATGGCGGAAGATCAAAATTTGTAAAATGTAACAGAGGAATTGAAAAAAGAATTAAATATTCGTATTATTCGCTTTCTATGTCTGTTTTTAGGAAAGACCTTTCTTGAAAGCGATTACTTTTTTAAATAAATACTGATATAAGATTGCAAGAAATTAATGATATATCAATTATCTACAAAGTTAAATTGATTTTGTAAAAAGTAGATACACTATTGGGAGTTTTTAATAAAAGTAACAATAGGTGTTGGATTTATCAATAAAATTTAAATTCTTTTTAGGAAAGACCTTTTCCTCAACGGGGGATGATAACGCTACAATTGAAAGCGTAACCAATATGAGTTTGTACCAAAAGGGTATTTGCTAAGTAAAAAATTAGCCTAATCGCTTTTAATGAATTTGTATAGGTGTAATTAGAATTTTTTTCTGGAATTTCGGGGTCCAACTTTTAATCCGGCATGGTTCATTTGCAGAAGCTCTGGAAAGGAAACCTTATGTAACAGGGGTATAAATATAGAGTAATGGTAAAGCAATAACTAGTTTTCTTTTCTCAAACGGTCATCATAAGTTGTTTATGATGACCGAAATTGCAACAAAATCGAAAAAGAGTAATCATAAGACGGGTATGATGCCCAAAATGGTATCAAAAGCGCAAGAGTAATTTATCTAGGTCATAGATAAAGTTTGAAAATCTCTTTCCTGATAATTTTAATCCACCTAAAAATGGATTAAAATAAATGTAAAGGTATTGAAGGGGAAGGGGAAAAGAGTAGGTGAAACAACCAACAATATATGATGTTGCAAAAGAAGCAGGAGTTGCCATTTCAACGGTTTCAAAAGTGCTGAATAATACAGGTAGTATCGGAGCAAAAACTAGAAAAAAAGTTGAAGAGACAATGCAGAAATTAAATTATCAACCAAGCGTTGCAGCATCAGTTAAAAAGCGAATTCAAACAATCGGACTGCTCATTCCGGATATTGCAGACCCATTTATGGCTGAAATCGCAAGAGCGATTGAAGATCATGGGAGGAAATTTGGTTTTAGTTTAATGATATGCAGCACTGATAATGATTTAGATAAGGAAATGGAATATGTCTCCATATTAAAGAAAAAATATATCGATGGCATTATTATTGCTACGGGTTTGAAAAATACTGCAGCGCTAAAAGAATTGATAAGTAACGAAATCCCTGTAGCTTTGTTGGCGAGGGAAGTGCCTTCACTTGCTGTAAATACAGTTGTAGTGAATGACTTTTTAGGTGCATTTGAGGCAACTTCTTATCTTATAAAACTCGGACATCGAAAAATTGCTATGATCACTGAAGATATCTATTTTCCGGTGACTAAATCCAGACTTGATGGCTACAAACAAGCGCTTGAAGAAGCCGGTATAAATGATAATGGAGATTTAGTCTCGCTAAATAATACTAGCTATACGGATGCTTTAGAGTCAACGGTTAAGCTATTAAATTTACCGGAACCTCCAACAGCTATTTTTGCATCAACGGAACCTCTTGCAATAGGAGCAATGCAAGGTGCTCGCGAGTCTGGACTGGATATTCCAAAGGATATTTCAATAGTAGGCTTTGACAATTCCATTCTTGCAAAAATGTGTTATCCACAGTTAACGACTGTGTCACAGCCAATACATGAAATGGGCAAGAAAATAATTAAACTATTAGTTGAACAGATAAAAGATCCAAAAAAAGTAAAACAACGAATCGTTATGTCTCCTGAGCTAGTCATTCGAGGAACGGCAACTAAAATCAATCTCTAAGAACTAAATCCCACATACAATAACTAAGAATTTATTTAGTTGGATTTGCTCTTGAGGGAAGATCGTTATGTTGGAATTGAAAAGATTTAAAAAATCTAATCAAAAGAGTAAAAATCAAGAACAAATCAACAATGAGAAATGGAATAATACTCAAAATCAAAATATTTAACAAGTGATATTGATAATGAATAGTAAGACAGTCAAATCCTTTGCTGCCTAATTTGGCAACTACAAATAAATCACCTTTTAAAAATAATATCACTCAAGGTTTGATATACACACACCGTATGCTCGACACAATTTTGATGGTATAGCAACTGGAATGACAATATTAGTAAATGGCGCCATTGGAGCTACAAAGGCAAAAGTGTTAACAGTTCTTCCTTCAACGACTGTAGTTGCCCATACTAACATCGGACATAATAATTTTCCACCTGGAGTACTAAAATCAATCGTAAGTAATTCTTCAACTGTTGGAAATCGATAACCTAAACTTGCACACAATTCCTTGGCTTCTGCAAGAGTTGCTTGATCATTAAAGAAATAAACTTCAAGATTTAGACTTAAAAAAGTATGAGGTTTATCTTCTTCGTATTGTTGTCTTCTTACTTCACATTCTGGTAGTTCATTGGAAAGTGTAACAGGCGGACAAACAGGACGTATCCCCATAATTAATCAACCTCCTTAATTTATAAAACATTTTATGAAGAAATCATAAAAATGATCGGATAATCGATTAATTGAGGAGATATATGGTTGATTTTCTCCAAGGGCTAAATATATTTCGAGTTAGATCCACATTTGAGGGTTCTTTTTACTCAATTTGTTATTCAAGTTTAGTCGTGGAAAAAAGAAGGGAATGCAGGCATCTGTTTTTTGACTTTTTACAATAACTGGTGAAAAGGGGCTGGAACCATGTGCAACAAAAAAGTAAATCACGTAATCACATCAATATTATTTAACTTAAAAAAGTATTATTTACAGCTTTCTTTGCATTGTTAATATGGGCATTAATTATTAATGTGGATTATGAAGTATCTGCCGTCATTACGATGATCTATATCGCATTTTTAACATAGAGGAACAGAATTATAGAGAGCAGCAGTAGAGTGTGTTCCAAAACATTATTGATTGATCTTAACAGAGGGTACAAGGAAAGCTTGCTAGTTGTAGGACAAATCAAGGGAAATCAGAAATTAGATACTCCTTGCACCCTTAGTAATTATACCCAATCAAACAGGAGATACAAGCTATACAATCAATAATGATCAGGATAGACTATGCAGTTTTAGTTAGATTAGGAAATTGTTATCATTGGCTAGGGTGTCACAAATTGAGTTATCCTACAAATGGCGGGGACACGTAATATAGTTCTCACTGGTATCGTCAAATAGGTAATGAACTAGGAATTTCTGCTCGTTCTGTGCAACATATTATTTTAGGCTATACATACAAGGAAGCAACATAATTATAAGACTCCCCAATAGAGCAAAGTTTCGAAAGTGACAAATATTGCGGAGTAGCAGTTACCTAAAAAAGGTGCATCCAATAGCCGAAAAATTTATTTATTGGATGCCCCTATACATGTTTCAGAATGCTGATTTATTAACATTCTTGATTTTCAATTTTTAATGAATTTGCCCTTTAGGGAACCCCTCTTATATATTATATTAATCATAAAATCTGAATTACTTGTAGGTAGGTGGTTTGGTATGCACTATTGTTTGTAGCATCTGGTACAACTTCTACCAAATCTCCAGCGTCTAATTCAACAATGAGAGATCCGTGCTGCGGAATTACATGTTGAATAACGTTATTGCCTGGACTTTGTGGCTCTAATTCTAATCTGCTTTGATATTGTATAGCAACAGGTGTGCCATTGACTCTTACTCTTAAATAAACAAAAGCTGCTGATCCTCCTGCTGAATCAGATTGAAAGGAGGAAGTAGTATATTGCACATGATATACTCCACTTCGTTGAACTCGTAAACCAGTTGCTTCAAAATCTACATCATTTAAAGGGCCAGCTGTGTCAAATAAAACTGGGCTGTTAATTATAAAAGCCATATTAGTAGTATTTGTTCTTACTGCATAACCATAAGCTGGTGTTAATATTATTCCCATTTTTTTCACCTCACTTTATTGAGTCTTATTAATGTATGAACAATGCACACTTAGTGAATAGACAACCGTCAACGTATTTTAAAATAATTTGATGAACAGTACGAATAAAATGAATGGAAATCTTTTGAATAAGAACTGAATGGTAAACAAATAAAGATTGTCAATTCTGATCATCATCAAAATTGGTGAAACCTTTACTGTTCAAAGTATTTGCTCTAGATAAAAAAGTAAAATATGCGTTAGAACAACAATTGAACATGCAGAATGGAGGTATGGTTGGGTTGAGAAAGCAGACTGCGAGTTTGTGTCGTAGTTCGCGTATTTTTCGAAGTGAAATAAATGGCTGATGGCTGGTCAGTCTACTGTATAATTACAAAAATAATTTTGCCGTTGTCAACTATTAAAACCAAATGGCAGGTTTGGCAATGGCAATTCTCTAATATCTACATTCAAATTCCCATCTTTATCCTAGGGGATTAGCATGTGTGTAAAGTTTTTTGTCTACAAACAAATTAACTATTCTCCAAAGTTTACTTTAATTCTTGACGTGGTAATTCAGAACTAATCAGTTTATGGCAAAACACGGCAGACTATGACAATTTATTTTGTGTTTTTGTATGAATTTGGTATAAGATTTCTATATACAACCACCCTAAACCTAACTAACATGTAGGTAAAGGGGTGATTTGATGTTCGAGAAGGAGGAAAAAGATTTGGGGACTGCTACAATAAAACGAATTGATAAGTCTAATGTAACAGGTTTATCAAAAAATAAAAAAGATTTACTTAAAAAACATATGGGTAGCGCCTCTGTTAAAATTGATTTGAATAAGGTTCGTGATTGGTGGAAGTATGAAAATAATTGATTTTAATAACCCTTCTTTTTCTGGATTTGCTGAAGAGGAAAACAAATTGATTGCTTGAAATGTCTGCGGATTTAGGAGCTGTTGATGCGGTGAACGCTTCAATTGCTAATTTATACGGTACGAGCTTCCTAACAGTCGATAGAAAATTAACAGAAATTATATTTAATAAGCGCTCTAATCTACCTAATATTAAGAATATCTATTATACAATCGGTAAAAATAGAGATTACTAGTAAGACCTTTCACACTAACCAGTGAGGTCTTTTTATTATGGATAAATTTCACCCTCCTCCCCTACCCTATTGTGAATAGAAAAAGACAATCGTAGCTACGTTGCTGTAGGTTGGGATTGTCTTTTTTGTGTTTTTATTTTATTGGTATGAATCATAAGGACTGCTGTATTCAAAACGGCTTTCAAGTAGATCATTGCTAAGTAAATATTACAATTCTTCTATTGGTTTTTGCTCACATAATGAAGCATGAAGTAAGAATAATATTCAAAGCGCTCATATTTTGCCTACATATAGATGAATGGGAGTTGATCACTTGAAAGAAATTGAGGAAATGCAAAAGAATATTGTCAAGTTGCAAGAGAACATAAAGTTTAGACTTATGTTGTTGGAGAAGGCTAGAGAGATAATTAAGGGTATGCAGGTAGAAAAAAGTAAGGGCCATTAGTATGTACTTTATTGTTATGCAGTTACTCAAGCATTTCTTACCTTTATGAAAAATAATTTAGATACATTCGGTGTGAAGATTATGGATCATGATATCAACATATAGGGTGTACATAAAAAAGGTGAGTAATTTCAATGCTGGATTTTCATTGCTCCTCTTTACAAATTGCTATATAATATTGGATAGTGAAAAAATAGTGAATCGTATACTATACTTTATTTTTGAATTTAGTGTTTAGGGTATTTTAACCCTTATTAGATGGAGGATGTATGTCATGATTGCTGTAAATAATGTCAGTTTGCGATATGGTGATCGCAAGCTTTTTGAAGATGTTAATATTAAATTTACTCCGGGTAACTGCTATGGATTGATTGGGGCAAACGGTGCTGGTAAATCAACTTTTATAAAGATTCTTTCAGGTGAAATAGAAGCCCAAACCGGTGATGTAAGCATGACTCCTGGTGAACGTTTAGCTGTTTTAAAGCAAAATCACTTTGAGTATGAAGAACACGAAGTCTTGAAGGTAGTCATTATGGGACATCAGCGCCTTTACGAGGTTATGCAGGAAAAAGATGCGATTTATATGAAGCCTGATTTTTCTGATGAGGACGGAATGCGCGCCGCAGAACTTGAAGGGGAATTTGCTGAGCTTAATGGCTGGGAGGCCGAAAGTGAAGCAGCGATCCTTTTAAAGGGATTAGGAATTCCAGAGGATCTGCATAGTAAAAAAATGGCCGAATTAACAGGCGGAGACAAAGTAAAGGTTTTGCTTGCTCAAGCCCTTTTCGGTAAACCGGATGTCCTTTTACTGGATGAGCCGACTAACCACTTAGATTTGCAAGCCATTAAATGGCTGGAAGAGTTTCTTATTAACTTTGAAAATACCGTCATTGTCGTATCCCATGACCGTCATTTTTTGAATAAGGTATGTACTCATATTGCAGATCTGGATTTTGGAAAGATCCAAATCTACGTCGGAAACTATGATTTTTGGTATGAATCAAGTCAGCTAGCATCTAAGCTTGCACAGGATGCGAACAAGAAAAAAGAAGAGCAGATTAAACAACTACAGGAATTTATTGCTCGATTTAGTGCAAATGCATCAAAATCTAAACAAGCAACCTCCAGAAAAAAATTGCTGGATAAAATTACGCTTGATGATATTAAGCCATCCTCACGTCGTTATCCATACGTAAACTTCACACCTGAGCGTGAGGTCGGTAATGATTTATTACGTGTGGAAGGTATTACAAAAACGATTGACGGTGTAAAGGTTCTTGACAATGTCAGCTTTATTTTAAATAAAGGTGATAAAGCCGCTCTTGTCGGCAGAGATGAAATTGCAAAAACGACTCTGTTCAAAATATTAAGCGGAGAAATGGAGCCTGACAGCGGAACCTTTAAATGGGGGATTACGACAAGTCAAGCCTATTTCCCTAAGGATAACAGTGAATATTTTGAAGGCTGTGACATGAACCTGGTGGATTGGCTTCGTCAATATTCTCCAAATGATCAAAGCGAAAGCTTCTTAAGAGGTTTCTTAGGAAGAATGCTGTTCTCAGGAGAAGAAGTCATGAAGAAGGCAAGCGTCCTTTCCGGAGGAGAAAAAGTCCGCTGTATGCTCTCAAAAATGATGCTGGCCGGAGCCAATATCTTAATGCTTGATGAGCCGACAAACCATTTAGATTTAGAATCTATAACAGCACTTAATAATGGTTTAATTAGCTTTAAAGGGTCCATGATCTTTACATCTCATGACCATCAATTCGTTCAAACGATTGCGAACCGGGTTATTGAAATTACGCCAAAAGGTGTAGTGGATAAAACGATGACATATGACGAATATCTTGAGAATGAAGAAGTTCAAAAGCAAGTTGAGACAATGTATGCATAAAAATAAAACCAGTTTCAGTTATATAAAAGAGGCAGCGAGTTTACTGCCTCTTTTCATTATGTAAGAAATCATAAATTCTCACCTTGTTAATCGGAAAACCTTTTTGCTAGAATGGGATTTTGAAATGAAAATAACGTTATTTATTTAAAGATAATGATGAAAGCACGGGCAATATGTAGTCTTTGTTAAAATTTTATTAAGAACAAGGAATTATTAAAACCTTACCGAAATTTAATAAAAGAATAGCAGGGCATAATTTACAAAGTAGCAGGGTGAGAAAATGTTGGAATCCATTCAAAGTTTATGTTTGCATGTTGTCTTTATTTTGTTTTCGACTTTACTATACCAGGTCTTTTTTCAAGAAAATCATGAAGCTAGAAAAAAGATTGGTTCCAAATTTTTCATCTTAACACTTATCATTTTACTCTTTACGATGATTCAACCAGTATCCTATTCCGACCAATATAAATACGACTTTAAAGCGATTGCTATTATCCTTGCCTTTTTATATGGGGGAAAGCAAGTTGGATTTGCTGTTTTCACATTTTTGCTCTTATTTGGATACTTCACTGATCACCGTATGTTAGTATTGGCAGGAAACTATACCATTTTTTGTGTTTTGTTAATTCCGATTTCTAATTTATTTCACACCTATAGAAGAAGAGGCAAAATGATTGTCATCAGCCTGTTCTTTTTAACCATCCCCATTACTCGGACAATCTATCTCTTTTTAATGGATGATTATACACAAATGCTGTTTGAATTAACTTCTTCTTTCATTATATGGGCTACTTTAGCAGCGGTGGTTTTTTTAATCGAGAATATGGGAGAACAGCTGGAAATGAGGCAGGAATTGCAAAAAACTGAAAAATTGAATGTAATCAGTCAGCTGGCAGCTTCTGTAGCACATGAGATACGGAATCCAATGACTTCTGTAAGAGGGTTCATGCAGCTATTACAACGGGAGCCGCTTACGAGGGAACAGAAGCGTTATATTGATGTATCAATCGACGAATTGGACAGAGCCCAAGAAATCATAAATCAATACCTTGCTTTGGCAAAGCCGCAAACGAATGAAAATGAAATCATTAACTTTACTGAGCTGATTCATAAAACAATTGATATCATGCATTCCTATTCTGTTCTAAATAACATTCAAATCACTCATCAAATCGAGGACTCATTAAAAATAAAAGGTTCGAGGATAGAGATTCAACAAGTTCTGATCAATCTAATTAAAAATGCTATAGAAGCCATTCAAAGCGAAGGGGTTATCCGAATAATGGCTAAAATGAATGATAACCAAACGATTACGGTTCAAGTAGAGGACAATGGCATTGGAATGAGCATAAAGCAAATCAATCGGTTAGGCAGCCCTTATTATTCCACGAAAGAAAAAGGAACGGGTTTGGGGTTGACTGTTTGTTTTCAAATTATTAAACAAATGGGTGGAAAGATAAAAATCGCCAGCGAACCAGGAAAAGGTACGTGCTTTACAATCACATTTATTACATAGAAAGTATCAGGTACCATTGGTGCCTGATATCTCCCTAAGATGTTTATAACTCAAGCTTCATTCGCAATGCTTTCACATAATTTCGACTGACGGAAAGCTGTTCTTTTTTGCCAATAAGTTCTAAATGATAGGCACCATTAAACCAAGGGATCAAACGGGAGACATAGCTTAAGTTTACGAGATAGCTTTTATGGATGCGAAAGAACTCATAGCCCTTTAAACGCGTCTCTAACTCTTTTATAGGCATTTTTGTTTCATATTGATTGTCTGTAGTAACAATTTTGGTCACTCTATCATCCCGATAGATATATAAAATTTCTTTAGGAGAGATATAGAGAATTTCATCCTCACCTTCTATTGCCAATCTTGCGGGTGATGCAGGAGCCCCCTCACTTGGCTTTATTAAACGCGTGCTTATGCGATTTACGGTTTCTTTTATCTGTTCTTCTTCAAAAGGCTTGAGGATATAATCGATTGCTTCGTGCCGAAAAGCTTCAACTGCAAAGTCAGGATAGGCAGTAGCAAATACGAGAAGCGGCGTTTTCTTTAATTCATGTAATCCCTTAGCCGTTTCCATCCCATTCATATTTCCCATTTCAATATCTAAAAACACGACATCGGGATGAAGCTGAAGACATTTCATTATCGCTTCTTCACCAGATTCTGCTTCACCGATGACATCAATGATTTCAAAGTTTGAAAGCAAATGTTTCAATTCGTCCCGGCTGTATCGTTCATCATCCACAATCAAGACCTTAATGGAGTTTTTCATATTCCTTGTTCCCCCGTTTTCTTTGGCAGATGGAAGCTAACAGTAGTTCCTTTATTCTCTGAGCTTATAAATTGCAGGGCAGATTCTTTCCCAAACATCATAACTAATCGTCTGTTTACATTATATAAACCGATACCTGTTCCGTTTTTTGAAGGCATTATTTCGTTTCCGAGCTGTTCTAATTTATTTTTTTCGATTCCTTTTCCATTATCCTGTACCTTAATCGTGATTCCGCCTGCGCAAATATGAACAGAAATGATGATAAGCCAGTTAGTGTCCATGTGCTTGATCCCATGCTTGATTGCGTTTTCAACGATCGGCTGCAACGTCAAAGGCGGAAGGTGATAGGAGAGAGCTGCCTGATCAATCTCATATTGGACCTTCAGCTTTCCTACAAATCTTGCTTGTTCAATTGATAAATACGCCTGCACATGATCCATCTCTTCCTTTAAGGACGCCCAATTTTTTGTCGTACCAGTCAGGTTTTGACGAATAAATTTTGATAACTGAATCAGTAATTTTCTAGCATGAACAGGGTTAGTGCGTATCAACGATACAATGATATTTAATGAATTAAAAAGGAAGTGCGGGCTGATTTGGGCTTGCAGCGCTTTTATTTCGGCTTCCTTTGCAAGCTGGTGAGCATGATCTGCCTCTGAGATTTCTAATTGATGGCTAAGCAAAGAACTAAGACCCGTGATGAGTTCAATATCTATGTGTGAAATGTCTTTCTGTTGCCGAAAATAAAATTTTAACGTTCCAACTGTTTTATTCCTCTTTTTTAGAGGTGAGATGACAGCTGCTCCTAATGGACAATTTGTTTTTAAGCATTCAATTTCTTTCTTTTCGACAATCAGCATTTTGCCAGCATGCAAGACCTTTTTGGTAGCATTTGTTTGGATTGGAAGATTGGCTTGATGATGATCATTCCCTTGGCCAACATGTGCCAAAATCCTTTTCTCATCAGTGATCGATATCGCGCTTGCTTGAACCTCCCGAATAAGAATTTCACAAACCGTTTTTGCTGAATCGGCATTTAGTCCTTTCCGCATGTAAGCAAGTGTTTTTTCAGCTAACCGTAAAGCTTTCTGAGCTTGAAGGGCACCGATCTTTTCTTCTTCATTTATCACGTTGCGAATAATGAGAAGAAAGAGAGCAGAGCCAAGGCCATTGGCAATAATCATTGGCATCCCGATGCCTTCCACCAACGTAAGGGCCATATTAAATGGCTTGGCAACGAGAAGAATGATGAGCATTTGAATAGCTTCTGCCAAGCTTCCAACGATTAGAGCGGTAGATAATTTAAAACCTGGCTGCTTTTTATGGAACAGACTAGAGATAATTCCCGCGACTACTGCTGATACAGCACAGGCTAATGCGGTAAAACCCCCCATAAAATATCGATGGGCTCCTGCAATGATTCCGGCTCCAATTCCAACCTTATAGCCTCCTAATAAGCCTGCAATAATGATTCCAATGACTCTAGAGTTAGCTATCGCTTCATCTTGGGCAACTTCATAGGACCAGCGATTAAATTCTAAAGATTCGGTATTGAAGGTTAAACCAGTATAGGTTCCAATGACACCGAAAAAACCAAAAAAAACAATGGCAAACAGTTGCTGCCGATTAGAAATATCGTCTCTTCTCATCAATTGCTTGATAAAAGAAAATCGGGTCATAACGAAAGCAACTGTCACGATAATACCCAGCCGTTCAATCATGGTTATTAATAATTCAATCATAGTTTAGTCACCAACAGAACTCGTTTTTCTTATTGTAAACGAAAACACATAGGAAGAAAAACAAGTCTTAGTATATCTTGTTGAAATGGACTTATAAAAAGAAGACATAAAAAAAGAAGCCCAAATCGAAATACATTAGTTTGGGATTCTTTTTTTCTTTATTATATTTGTTTATTTCTTTTCATCTCAAAGCTATTCCGATTTGTATCCTACAATTAAGAAAGATCTTTTAATTTTTCTGATAACCGCAGGAATTCTCTTTTGTTTCTGTCTTGTAAGGACTGGTCAATTTTTTGTTGGATTTTCTTTTTTCGGAAATCAAGCAGAGCCTTGTCTAACACCATTTCAGCAAATAGAGAATCAATGACATTTACTTCAGATTGTGGTGAATTAAGCAATTTCTGTTCCATAAAAATCAGCTCCTTGACCTTTTTTCTATTATACTATCAATTTTCATACTATTCAAACCATTTAATTAAAAATGCGTAGTCCAACTCCATGAGCCTTAGGGAGATAAGCTTTTAGCCTTAAAACTTTGTGTTCATATTTGAAAAGTAAGGTGAAAGAATAGGCGGATATCTAAAAAAGTTGTCATGCTGTAGAGGACATCAAGTTCCAGATTATATGGGTGACAAAGTAAAGGTATTAAGTGCTGAATGGACCCATCGCCATAAGAGTAGGGGAGTAAATCTGAAAAGGGTGTGATGCAAGGGGAATCACGATCTTGCAAAGGAGTGTCCGAAAAGATCAAATTCACTTACTGCTGTCTAGGTGACCAAGTCAGATTCTGGAAAATTTATGCACTACTCAAAAGGACGAACATCAGGTTATTACAGGATGAATTCAGTGAGATCAAAAAAATACTGGGGGCAGAGAGGATATTTTTGAATTCATTGGTACAGTGACGAAAATCATTAGTAGCTGTATAGCCAATCATATCAAAAATAAAGAGCCAGATGCCTGGCTCTTTCAATGTAAACTATTCAACCCAGCTGTCAACAAGGTCGCGGTTTTCTTCAACCCACTTTTTTGCCCCTTCCTCAGGAGAAGAAGCTTTCTCAACTTCTTTAATAAGGGTTCCTAATTGTTCTTTATCCATTTGCCATGTATTCATCCAATTCATTACTTGTTTATGGTCCTGTTTGAATTCAGGCCTCATTAAATATTGTATGTTGTCAGGTTTTCCATAGACATTTTTTGGTTCTTCCAAATATTTTAAATCTAACTCCGTAAAGATCCAATGAGGGTCCCATAATGTAGTGACAATCGGTTTTTTATCTTTATACGCTTTCTGAAGCTCGGTTAACATGGCTGTTTCAGATGATTCAACAAGGTCCAAGTCAAGCTGATAGTCTTTTACTAGTTCGCTAGTCAGTTTCATGAGGGCAGAACCTGGATCAATTCCAATAATCTCGCCATTTATCTCCTCTTTAATGCCATTTAAATCTTCTACAGAATTAACATTCTCCATATAAGTTGGAACAGCTAAGCCAAGCTTGGTATTTTCATACCATACCTCTCCGATTTCAACCTGATTCTTATATTTTTCATATAAATCCTTATCTGTTCCAGGAAGCCAGGCTTGAGTCGTAATATCAATGTCACTGCGGGCAATTCCTGTCCACATCGCAGCTTTGTCGAGCTCCTGCAAATTTACTTCATAGCCTTTTTCTTCTAAGATCACTTTCCACAGATTGGCGGTTGCTATATTGTCGATCCAGTTGACCATTCCTATTTTAATGGTTTTCTTTTCTTCTTCTGAAGCATTATTTCCGCAACCGGAAAGGATCAGTGAGAAAATAAGGAGGAAGACTAAATAAGTAGATATTTTTTTTTGCAACATAATTGCTCCTTTCTTAAAGACTAACAAAAATTAAGTCTACTAAAGTATTTAAATGAAATGGGCTCATTGGCAGATCTCAATTGATCATGCCAAACAATTTTCACCTCCTGGTGGACTCGCATTCGTATTTCCAATATGTAGGATACGTCAAATTATACCCGAGTTTGTTCGTTTAAAAACATATAAATAAAAAAAACAAAAATTCCCCCTTATTTATTTTTTTGAAGAGCGTAAAAGTTACAAATTAAATGTATTTTTGTAAAATTTATTGTGAAGTCGTTAACTTATTTATTCCATTGTAAACAAACAATTTTTTGATAGAAAAGGATGTTCGAAGGATAACAATTTATTTTCTTAAAAAATATGTTTAACTAATAGATAGTTGGGTATATGAATATGGTCCCGCTTTAATGTTCTTGCTCATGATAAGAAGACAGTAGCTGCGATTATATAGCACTTCGCTTCAAAACAACCTTTACTATCATCTCCTATGATTAATAAGCACTAGCCATCCGGCATGAAGCTTGCTTCTATTTTTGATATGTGGAATCAAATTCATCAAAATCACAAACAACGAAGGAAACTACAATACAATAGATTTAACTTTTAATAGGTGAGAGTCACAGATAGAAAGAGGTTTAGCAGCAGGAAGAAAATTGGAAGAGGTGGAGCAATGGAAAATAGTAAAATAAAGGTAGACCACGTTAGTAAAATTTTTGGCAAGAACCCGCAAAAAGGAATTCAACTTCTGAAAAACGGAAAAACAAAGGCAGAGATTCTAGAAGAAACAGGTATGACGGTTGGTGTTAACAAAGCTAGCTTTGAAGTGAAAGCTGGAGAAATTTTTGTCATCATGGGCTTATCAGGAAGCGGAAAATCAACATTGGTCCGATTGTTAAACCGATTAATTGAGCCGACGGACGGGCACGTATACATAGATGGACAAGATATTGTGAAAATGAAGGACGAAGCATTGCGTGAAGTTCGCAGAAAGAAAATGAGTATGGTTTTTCAAAGGTTCGCTCTCTTTCCGCATCGAACTGTTCTTGAAAATGCTGCGTATGGATTAGAAGTACAGGGCATTGGAAAAAAAGAAAGAAAAGATAAAGCTTTGGCTTCACTGGAGCTTGTGGGTTTGAAGGGCTATGAAAACAGTTACCCAGTTGAGCTGAGCGGAGGAATGCAGCAGCGGGTTGGTTTGGCTCGTGCTCTTACGAATAGCCCTGATGTGCTGTTAATGGATGAGGCATTCAGCGCACTTGATCCCTTAATCCGCAAAGATATGCAGGATGAACTTCTGGAACTGCAAGAAAAAATGGAGAAAACGATCATCTTTATTACGCATGATTTAGATGAGGCCCTTAGAATTGGTGATCGGATTGCTTTGATGAAGGATGGAGCGATTGTTCAAATAGGGACTCCTGGAGAGATCATGACAAATCCAGCAAACGATTATGTTAAGCGATTTGTTGAGGATGTTAATTTGGCAAAAGTTCTTACTGCTGAAAGTGTGATGAAGCGGCCGGAGACAATCCAGGTGGAGCATGGTCCGCGTGTGGCCCTGCAAATTATGAAGGATACAGGTGTTTCCAGTGTGTACGCGGTTGATAAACAGAAAACCTATCTAGGTATTATTTCAGCTGACGGTGCTTCACAAGCTTTAAAAGAAGAACGCCCAATCATTGATTACTTAAAGACAGATATCCCTTCTGTTCAAACAGATACCGTTTTAGAGGAAATGTACAAAAAAATGACTATGTCACCATATCCATTACCTGTACTTGATAAAGAGAAACGATTAAAAGGAATCATAAAACGCGCAAGTGTCATACAAGGTCTTGCAGGTAGAGAGGTGAAAGAGAATGAATAATATTCCTCGTATCCCTGTTGGCGATTGGGTAGATCAGTTTGTCAATTTGCTTTATCGTAATTTTTCAGATTTTTTTAATGCATTTGCAGAGGTTATTGAAGGCTTTGTTGAGTTTTTAGTCATGGTTATAAGTCTACTGCCCCCAGTCGTCCTTATTTTAATTTTTGCTGGAGTTGCATGGTTTGTCACAAGAAAATGGAGCCTGCCGTTTTTTACGGTCATCGGCTTGCTGTTCATTTGGAATATCGGCTTCTGGGAGGGGACAATTGATACTTTATCTCTTGTGTTAACGTCTGTCATTATTTCTATTATTATTGGAGTACCTCTTGGAATTTGGGCTTCACAAAGCGACAGAATGTCCAGCATTATTACCCCTATATTAGACTTTATGCAAACGATGCCTGCTTTCGTTTATCTGATTCCGGCGATAACGTTCTTTGGAATTGGAGTTGTACCTGGGATTATTGCTTCTGTTATTTTTGCCATGCCGCCAACGATCCGGTTAACAAATCTAGGCATCAGACAAGTCCCTGAAGATCTTGTCGAAGCTGCAAATGCATTTGGGTCAACTACAAGTCAAAAGCTTTTTAAAGTCCAGCTTCCTCTAGCGACTGGAACAATCATGGCCGGTATTAACCAAAGCATTATGCTTGCTCTTTCGATGGTCGTTATTGCGTCTCTTGTCGGTGCACCAGGCCTTGGTGTCGAGGTTTACCGTGCGGTGACACGGATTGAGGTCGGTGCCGGATTTGAAGCAGGCTTAGCCATTGTTATTATTGCGATTGTGTTAGACCGAATTACACAAAATTTAAAGCCGAATCGAAAATAATTGTAGCGAGGTGTCAATGATTTGTTGTTAAAACAGGTTATTGGCACCTTTTTCTTACATTCTATATACTTAGGTTAGACTAAGAGAATAAGGGGGACTTAGGAATGCGATTTTTAATCATAAGTGCCGGAGCGGTAGGGGGCTATTTTGGAGGAAGACTAGCAGAAAAAGGGGAAGATGTCACATTTTTAGTAAGGGAAAATCGTCAAAAGCAGTTAAACGAAAATGGGTTAGTGATTAAAAGTATTCATGGGGATACCATACTTGAAAACCCTAAAACTATAAGGGCTGGGGAAGAAACAGAACGCTTTGATGTTGTGCTTCTTGGGACGAAAGCGTATCATCTTTCAACTGTTATTCAAGACATTAAACTTTTCATACATAATGACACAATGATCATACCGATGCTGAATGGCATGAAACATATGGACATGCTCCTTGAAGAATTCTCTGATGATCAAGTAATGGGCGGGCTTTGCTTTATCGAATCAACCTTGGATGAAGATGGCGCCATTTTGCAAAGCAGTCCGATTCATGAATTTGTTTTTGGTGAAAGGACTGTTGAACAGTCTGAGAGAGTGGCACGATTAGAGCAGGCATTTAAAGGAGTTAATGCCAGTATGAAAAGCAGCCAGCATATTATGAAAGACATGTGGCATAAATATATGTTTATTTCTGCTTTATCAGGCGTAACGACATTGTTTAAATCTGCAATAGGGCCAATCCGTGAGGCAGAAGGCGGCAGTAAATTGATTAAACAGCTTTTCACTGAAATCGCAACCATCATGAGACATGAAAATGCCCCAATATCGGACGGAATAGAAGAAGTACAGATTGCAAAGATAAGTGATATGACGTATGAGATGAAATCCTCGATGCTAAGGGATATGGAAAAGGGAGCTTCGGTCGAAGCGGATCATCTGCAGGGCTATCTCCTAGAGTTAGCTGACAAGCACCAACTCGAAACAACAGTTTTACAGGCTGTTTATACAAACCTGAAAGTCTATGAGCTTTAAGGCTGCCATTATGGGTGCCAATTAAGGGTGCCAGGCACCAAATATATTAAGGGTGCCAGGCACCAAATATTCAATACGGTGCCAGGCACCAAATTTTCAATATGGTGCCTGGCACCCTTTTTGGCACCCTTTTTTTATCTTGATCACAGCTCATTCAATTGTTGTTCCAATTGAGTATGATTGAGATTGTCCCCAATAAATACAAGAGTATTTTTTATTTTTACTGGTTCTTTCATATAAAGGGGCATCCCGTATGAGTATTGAAATAAAAATGATTCATTTGAATGGGTGAATCGAATATATCCTTTTATTCGGTAAACTGTTTCTGGCATGTTTCTAAGAAATTCTTCAAATCGGTCAAGGTCTACCGGCTTAGTAAACGTATGAACATATGTTTTTAAATGAAGGTGGTCGGTTACATGGGTTTTTGTATGGTTTTCCTTTGGAGTAAAGGACACTTGCTGAAAGTCAGCTAGTTTAATATTAGCAAATTGAGTAAGCAGGAGTTTAGATTTAGCATTAAGATTCTGAATCTCCATGACGACTTTTCCTAACTCACTTTCAGATAATTGGTCTGTTTTGTTTAATAGAATCACATCTGCATGAGAAATTTGTTCAGCTATTAATTTTCGTAAGGGTATCGTTAAAGAATCGCGGTTTTGCCATCTTGCAGCATCAACGAGCGTAACAATAGAGCCGATAGACAGCTGATCTGCGAAGAGAGGAGACAGGCAAGCATCCAACACTTCGACAGGGTGAGCTGCACCGGTTGTTTCTATGTAAATAGCATCTAAGTCGTGCTGCTGCAAAAGGCCTTGAAGGTGAGCTTCTAGTTGTCCAGAAATCGTACAGCAAACACAACCATTTAATAATTCGGCTAATGGCGTATTCCCAGGGACAGCGTCTGAGTCAATCGAAATTTTCCCAAGCTCGTTCATAACAACAGCGATTCTACGGTTTAATGTTCTTTCTTGTTCTAAAATATTTTTTAATAACGTTGTTTTTCCAGCTCCTAAAAAACCCGACAGGATATAGACTTCTGCTTTTTTCAACATGACCCTCTCCTAAAATTAATCTTTACATATCGTAGCGAATCCGATTTGATTCGTCAAACCTTTTTGGAGGTACAAGGCCTATATTGTAGGAAAAACCAAACATGAAACGAATCATAAATTATTTTGGCAAAATTCTATGATTCCATCAATAAAATGGTAAAATAGACTCATTCACTTCTTTAAAGAAGGAGGATTTTTTTATGCACATTTTTATGCGGATTTGGAAAAGCTTTAGTTCTATGAGCTTTTTTTCTGTTTTTCTGTTATCACTTTTAGTCGTTCTGCTAGGTACCTTTTCTATTCATTTCGCAGAACCAGAAACATTTCCAACGTTATTTGACTCATTGTGGTGGACGATGACCACATTAACTACTGTTGGTTACGGAGATTATTCTCCTGGAAGTGTTCCCGGGAGAGTGATTGGAATGATTTTGTTTATCTTTGGAATTGGTATATTTGGTGCCTTAATTTCAAAAACAGTTGAGCATATATCAACCTATAACCGTTTGAAGGAAGAGGGGAAAATCGTGTACAAGAAAGACGGGCACTATGTTTATATTACTTGGTCGAAAAAAACAAAAGAAGCGATAGAAGAAGTTTTGGCTACTCAGCCTGATGCAAAAATTGTCATTATCGAAAACAGTGAAAAAACACCGTATAGACATGATAATGTCCATTTTGTTCAGGGTGACCCAGCGGAAGAAGAAACTCTAACCAAAGCAAATGTATTAGGAAGTAAAAGAGTCTGTATCTTTTCAGACAGCTTTATTGATGATGCAACATTAGCAGACGGTAAAACGCTCCTCATCGCTTCAGCTGTAGAGTGCTTATGCACTGAGGGAAATGATATACATACAATTGTCGAAATATCAAAGGAATCTCATATCTCTAAATTTAAACATGTCAAAGTGGATGATTTCATCGTATCGAATGGTTCTGTCTCAAGATTAATGGCAAAAGCCACCCTTAATCCTGGAACGACAGCTATCTTCCGCCAACTCTTAAGCAAAAGATTCGGCAGCAATATTCACGAAATGGTACCAAAACCAGGATGGAAAACCTATAAGGATGCTCATCAAGAACTTTTTGAAAATGGAGCTGTTTTAATCGCAGTGAATGACTCTATGAATATTTCAATGAATCAACAGATGAATCTCCAAAACAACGATATTCTCTATGTCATCTGCGATGATCAAGTTGCTGCATCCATCGGAGCTTATTAAAAAAGATTCGGACGAATGAAATAATAAAAAGCGGAAGCAGCTTGTATAATCCTAACAGATACAAGACGTGCCTCACAAATAAGTAATTATTCCTTTGATTGAGTATTGATTTGTGACCTCAGGCGGGATAGACGCTGGAATGACACCTCTCTTTAACACATTCCCAGTTTAATCAACTTAAACTCTGACACTAGAACGAAATGATCAGGGGCGCTAGACCTTCGGCGACAAGCATTCTGGCGAGCCGGCTGGATGGTTGTTCTTTAACCTTCTAGAGCGGATTGGCTTATGACTCGAGCCGATGGCGCCTGGCCGGCAAAGGCGTCACGTCCTTATGCCTGTCGGCACTAGGACGTCTGTCCGCCTGCACTGGACATCGATAGCCAACTTTGCCACATTAATACTTTAATTAACTTAAATTTTCTGATCTCATAAGAAAAGCGCAAGCGCCTTGTTCAGCCTAGGGCAAGCATAAGACGCAAATGAAATGAAGGTGTTCTTTACCTTCAATTCATTTGTGGCTTATGACCTCAGGCGGGCTAGGCGCTGGAGCTAGACACGAAAACTTGGTACAAAAACTTATACTTTCTTATCTTTCAAAAAAGACCGCTCACCTGCCAGAGCGATCTTCAGACTTAATCATTTAAAATGCCCAGTTCCCATTGCGGAATACCGGTTCACGGTTTCCGTCTTGTGTAATTCCGTCAATATCCATTTCCGCTGAACCAATCATGAAATCAACATGCGTGATACTTGAGTTACAGCCATTTGCTTCAAGTTCTTCTTTATCCATTTTCTTCCCTCCTTCAATACAAAATGCATAAGCATTACCGATCGCAAAGTGGTTTGACGCATTTTCGTCGAATAAGGTATTGTAAAATAAAATTCCTGACTCGGAAATTGGGGATTGATGCGGGACAAGAGCCAATTCTCCAAGGAAATGAGAACCTTCATCCGTTTCCACCAATTCTTTTAAGATCTCTTCTCCTTGCTCTGCTTTTACATCAACGATTTTTCCTTTTTCAAACGTTAAGGTGAATTTGTCAATCAAGTTACCGCCATAGCTCAAGGGTTTTGTGCTGGCGACTACTCCGTTGACTCCTTCTTTGGCAGGCACTGTGAAAACCTCTTCCGTCGGCATATTAGCCATAAAGAGATCGCCATTCTCGTTTTCACTCCCTGCACCAACCCAAATATGCTTTTCAGGCAGATCAACCGTTAGATCTGTACCTGGTGCTGTGTAGTGAAGGGCTTTGTATTTCTTATTATTTAAATATTCGACTTTTGTATGTAGCGTCTCATCATGCTTTTTCCATGCTGCAACAGGGTCTTCTTGATCTACACGGACAGCTTTAAAAATGGCATCCCACAGCATTTCAAGAGCTTCTTGTTCTGTTACATTAGGGAATACTTTTTGTGCCCATTCTTTTGATGGGGCCGCAACCACTGTCCAGCTGACTTTATCAGACTGTATGTAATTCCGAAATTTATGTAAGGCCTTGCCTGATGATTTACTATTAGCAGCAATTTTTTTTGAATCAATTCCTTTTAAAAGGTCAGGGCTTGAAGAAACTACTGACATAAAAGCCGCTCCGCTCTCTGCTAACGTTTCCATTTCTTTAGCACGCCATTCAGGAAATTCTTCAAAGGCTTCAAATGGTGCAAGTTCAAATTTTGTACGGGTGACGATATCGTCATTCCAATTTACGTGAACATGTTTTGCACCCGTTTCATACGCTTTTCTTACAACAACCCTTACAAATTCTGCTGCATCTGTGGAAGCGTTTACGACCAACGTTTGGCCCTTTTGAATATTAACCCCCACTTTGACAGCGAGTTCTGCATATTTTTCCAAATTGGACATGAAAAAACCTCCTTAATGGGATACCTATATTTTAGCAGAGCTATATGAATATAGTAAAGAAAATGTATTTTCGTCTTTATCAGATTGTGCGCAAACTGATCAGTGTTCACTCTTTGAATCAAATTCCTCTATTAAAAATAACATTTTAAAAATCAGCTCTATCCTTAACCCCCTAAAATTGTAATTTCTAATTAAAGCAGAACTTTTGCATTACTAAATCAGATTATTTCATTTCCGTTTCTAATAAGGCTACAATAATGAATAGACATATTTAAAGAAGGTGACAGACATGCATTACCTTGATGCTTCATTTATAAAAACAAAGATTCAGGCTGATCGATTGAAATTAGCAGACGAATTAAAGATTCTTTTTTCCAAAAGAGCTGCTAAACATGATGAAGAAGCTACCTTTCCGTTCGATAATTTTGATAACCTTAAAGAATATGGCTTTACTCATTTGACAGTTCCTAAAAAGTATGGCGGAAAAGAGCTCTCCTTATACGAATTTTTGCAAATTCAAGAGAGGATTGCCCAAGGGGATGCGGCTACAGCTTTGTCACTCGGCTGGCATTTAGGGATCATCATGAATTTAAGGGAAACAAATAAATGGCCCCAAGGTTTATTTGAAAAAGTATGCAAAGAGATTATCACAGAAAATAAACTGATTAATAGTGCGGCAACTGAACCAAGATCCGGAAGTCCTGCACGGGGCGGAAAACCTGAAACAACAGCCGAATTGATCAATAATCGCTGGGTTTTAAATGGGAAGAAAACCTATGCATCGCTTGCCCCGGCATTAGATTATTTTATCATTACGGCAACCATCATAGAATCTGGTAGTGTAGCTGAATTTTTAGTCTCCAAAGGTGCGGAAGGCCTCAAAATCGAGGAGACATGGGATACTCTGGGGATGAGGGCAACTAGAAGCGATGATTTGATTTTAACGAATGTAACGGTTGAAAAAGAAGCTTTGATCGGAACACGGGAAAAGGCGGGAAAGCCTAAGCCGCAGGGCTGGCTTCTTCATATCCCTGCCTGTTATGTTGGTGTTGCGATGGCAGCGAGAAATGAAGCCATCCAATTTTCAAAGGATTATCAACCGAATAGTGCGAATCATCCAATTTGTGAGTTTCCAGAGGTACAGCAAAAAATTGCCTTAATGGAAATCGAGCTTATGACTACAAGGCAGTTCATGTACAGTACAGCCGAACGCTGGGATCAGGCAAATAAAGAAGAACGTGAGCGAATGGGAACAGACCTTGCTGCCGTAAAATATGTAGCTACGAACTCAAGCGTAAAAGTGGTCGATCTTGCAATGAGAATTGTCGGCGCGCACAGCCTTTCTAAAAGCAGCCCTATGCAAAGATATTACCGGGACGTGAGAGCTGGTCTGCACAATCCGCCGGCAGATGAGATGACTTTAAAAGTCCTGGCCAAACGTGCTTTAGGAAGTTAACTGATCTATCATTGACAAACCGCTTTCATAGGCAATATACTAATGATAAACCGATAACAGAAAGGAATGAAAACTGGGCCAATGAAGTTTTAATCTTATTTTCTTAGGTAATTTTACAATGTGTGAACCTAGAGAATAGGATAAGTATGCCCACTTTTTATACCTGTTTTTGTTATCCGTATTATACGCAACATTACTTGATATGTTTTTTTGTGTATCTTCAAACGGACAAATCCTCGTATATTTTGGCAAGCTTTCACCTCTCTAGGTTCCTGGAGAGGTTTTTTGTTTATGAAGAAAAACGAGGTGGTCCATATGCCAATTTTAACAATAAGGAATTTAAGTAAAAGCTTTGGAGAACATGTGATTCTTGAAAATATTTCTTTCGATATAAAAGCAGGGGACAGGATTGGGCTTGTTGGGTACAACGGGTCAGGGAAGACTACGCTTGCAAATTTACTGTATGGTGATTTTCAGCCTGATAAAGGAACGATCAAAGCGTTAAAGAAGGGGCTTAGCATCGGTTACCTTCAGCAATCTGTCGATTATTCTGCTTTTGATCTTGAAAAAATGCTAACCGGTCAAGAAGAGGGAAATGTATTTGAGCTCACAAGTCAGCTTGGTTTACCTGAAGCACACAGCTGGGAGGAGGAGCGTTTCACCCATTTAAGCGGCGGAGAAAGATTAAAGGTAGCACTTGCGAATATTTGGGCAAAGAGCCCAGATATCCTTCTGTTAGATGAACCTACAAATCATTTAGATATGGACGGAACGAGCTGGCTGATTGAGAGGCTAAAAAGCTTTCAAGGGGCCGTCGTCATCATTTCTCATGATCGATATTTTCTTGACCAAACAGTGACATCAATACTTGAGCTTTCTGAAAAAAACATTACTGGATACGAAGGAAATTATTCCGAATATCGAATTGAAAAGAAAAAGCGTCTTGAAGTTCAAAAGCACCAATATGAAGTCCAGCAGAAATACAAAGAGAGAATCGAAAATCAAATGGAACAGTTAAAAGACTGGTCGTCAAAAGCACACAGAGAATCTACAAAGCAAGGGGATACAAAGCTAATTGGCGCTAAAGAATATCATCGGGTAAAAGCAAAAAAACGCGACATTCAAGTTCGTTCTAAAATGAATCGGCTTAAGCAGGAGCTTGAAAAGAATAAGATCGAAAAACCGAAGGAGGAGGCCAAAGTTTATTTCGAATTTGATCAAGGAGGGAAAAGAGGAAAACGAATTCTCCAAGCAACAGACATTGAGAAAAGCTATGACGAAAGAACCTTGTTTAACAAGAGCAGCTTTTATGTAAAGCATGGTGAAAGGATCGGTTTGATAGGTAAAAATGGAACGGGAAAAACAACCTTAATAAAAGCAATAATGGGTGAGGAAGAATTAACAAATGGCGAGCTTTGGACATCAGACAGTATTAAAATCGCTTATTTAAGTCAGGATGTCAGTGATCTTTCTGTAGAGAAAACAACGTTAGAAATTTTAAATATTTCCGATCGGGAGAAAATTTTTAAGGCGAGAACGATGTTTGCCAATATGGGTATGAAAGAAAGCTTGCTCGAGCAGCCTGTCTCTACATTAAGCTTAGGGCAAAGAACTAGAGTAAAACTTGTAAAAATGCTGCTTAGTGATTATGATATTCTTATCCTGGATGAGCCGACAAATCATCTTGATCTGCCAAGCCGGGAACAGCTTGAGGACACGTTAAGTGAATTTACGGGAACGTTACTGATCGTTTCTCATGATATCTATTTCATAGAAAAGCTTTGCGGGCAATTACTTGTCATTGAAAACAAAAAAATAAACCGTTTTGAAATGGGCCTTAAAGAATACCGGGAGAAACAACAGGCAAAGATGAAATCATCAGAGCAGCAAAGCAAAGAAGAACAACTTTTAGTGATTGAGACTATAATGACAGCTATCCTCGGCGAGCTTAGTCTTTTAACAATAAATGATGCAAGCTATCAAGCATTGGATCAAGAATATAAGGAACTGATTAAGCAGAAGAGGGAGCTGCTTCATTAAATGAAAAAACAGCCTTTGGCTCTGTTATGAAGCCAAGGCTGTTTTTCGTGTCAGCATCAGTAAGATAAAGGGGTAAAAATTCCAAAAAAGTTAATGTAAGCTACGTGGACAAGATGTTCTAATGTATGCAGTCTAAAGAGCAGTAGGTCTATGCCGGACCAGTGTCTTAGCCCGAGCCATAAAGTAAACATACATATGCTCTAGATTATAGCAATAGTCCTGAGCTTTCCATTCTAAGTATGATGTTAATTACTTACCATAACTCACGGGTTCTCCTTCATCTTGAGGCAGAGCCGAAAGCGAAAGGCTCATTCCGCCTAAAATGATACTTGTTAAAACCAAACTAATAAAAAACCTTCTCCCAAGATCTCTCACAAACATTTTCCCCCTTGAATTAAAACTCCACCATCTAATCTATGAGAGGATAGAGGGAAAATATTGTTACATTTTTGTAAAAAAATCGGAAAAAAATAGGGCGCCAGGTATTAAAGGTACCTGGTGCCCTATTTGTTAGATTATTTTGCCGCCTTTTGCAGTTTGTGAATGACGTCTAAAGAACGGCCTGTCCCAATTGCAACAGACTCTAGAGGCGATGGAGCCAAATGTACCGGTACGACAATTTCTTCACTTAACCATGCTTGCATGCCATTTAAAAGGGCGCCTCCGCCGGTTAGAATGACTCCACGGTCAACAATGTCGCCGCTCAACTCTGGAGGGCAATCTTCAAGTGTTGCACGAATTGCCTCTAAAATATGGAGAAGAGATTCTTTCATAGCCTTTTGAATTTCAGTTGAGTGAAGAGTGACTGTTTTTGGCAAACCTGTTACCAGATCGCGGCCGCGTACGTCCATTGTCAGCTCTTCATGACTCTCCACTAATGCATAACCAATTTCCATTTTAATGTTTTCAGCTGTCCGCTCCCCAACGAGCAAGTTGTACTTTTTACGAACATATGTCACAATGTCTTCGTCCAGCTGGTCCCCGCCTATTCGAATGGAATGGCAAGAAACAACTCCGCCAAAGGAGATGATGGCCACTTCAGTCGTTCCGCCGCCAATATCGACAATCACGTTAGCAACAGGTTCATCAACAGGTAAATCTGCACCGATGGCCGCAGCTACTGGCTCCTCTATTAAATGAACATGTTTTGCGCCGCAGTTTTTCACTGCGTCATGAATGGCGCGCCGTTCAACTGAAGTTGAACCAGAAGGAGTACAAACAACAACATTAGGCTTTCTCATTGATAAGCCGAGCTGTTTACCTGCCTTTTTCATAACTTGCTTAAGCAGTTCAGTTGTCACATCGTAATCAGCAATTACCCCATCTTTAAGAGGCCTGACGGCAATAATTTTTCCAGGAGTTTTCCCAATCATGCTTTTTGCTTCATTCCCAACAGCCAATACATTTTTTGTTTCAGTATCAATTGCTACAACAGAAGGCTCGTTTAAAACGATCCCTTTATTTTTACTGTACACTAAAATATTTGCTGTACCTAAGTCAATTCCGATTTCTGAATTTGAAAACATATATTTCACCCAATCTTTATAGAGTTCGAGTATCATAAAAACCTTCTACTAATTATGTCAGTTTGTGGGGGTAGTTGTCGATAAGAAATAAAAGTTAATTGGGTTGAAATACATTTGTCATCAATTTGAAAAAATATTGGATGATTTGTACAGTAGAGTTGTATATTTTTTTTATTAGGGGTATTTTCCATTTTTATTCCTTTACTAGAGTCCCTCAATATTGTTGAATAAAAAGATTTAACCCCCCTTTTTATAGTTCAGGCTTCAGTGAGAGCAAAGAAGATAGGCAGGGTTCATTGCCTTTGGGTGTCCGGGAAAAAAGAATACAGACTAAAAGCCCCATATCTGTGTAACAAAAATTCAATGCTCCCTTGAAAACCAATAACTAATAGAAGATTCACTTTATATTATCTTTAAAATAGGTGTAGGATATAAATAAAAAAGATGTTAGGAAGAGGGAAAAGATAATGAAAAACAATAAAACATGCCGAGAATCCTTCGTAGTAAAAACCAGTATTGTGCTTCCTTCTGATACAAACAATTATGGGACAATGTTTGGCGGTAAGCTAATGGCTTATATAGATGATGTAGCTGCTATATCTGCAACTAGGCATGCGCGCAGTCATGTCGTTACAGCGTCTACGGATTCTGTAGATTTTCTGCATCCGATATATGAGGGGCACTCTGTTTGTTTAGAGGCTTTCGTTACCTATACAGGTAAAACCTCGATGGAAGTGTTCGTTAAAGTCATTGCGGAAAATATGATTTCAGGGGAGAGAAATGTGTGTGCCATGTCGTTTTTAACAATGGTAGCAATTGATGAAGATACAAAGCCAACCCCTGTTCCGCCCATTGTTCCTGAGACAGAAATTGAAAAAATGCTATTCAACTCAGGAAAAGAACGGGCGGAAATGAGAATGAAACATAAGCAGGAGACGAAGAAAATGGCAAGCCAATTTGGCACAGATTTGCCTTGGTAATAAATGAAATGCCCAGTACTTAGGCGAGCCTCCGAAAAAAGGTGTCTTTAGCTTTTCGAGAGGCTTGTTTATGAAATCTAGAGATTAAAGACAGAAGCCGGAAAACGATCGTTCCTTCAGGTGATTTAGTAATGTATTTTTACTATTTTAACCAACAATAGTCTTGTGGATCTGCTTACAATGATGATTGTTCACATATTAAAGATTGTTATTTTTTTATAGCTCAAAAGTATTACATCTGTATTATCAATTTCTATCCCTATACGATATTCATCGATTCATAAATGTTATTTTTTTCGTCGAAAAACACCATTTCAACACAGTTGGAACTACGATTAGGATAAATAGCAGTCTAATAAACTGAAGGGCACTGACTAAAGCTGGGTCTGCCCCTATGCTGTTAGCTGTAAGAACCATCTCTACTAAACCGCCAGGTGCCAAGCTAAGTATCGCTGTTGAGAGTGAAACTCCTGTAAAAATTGAAAATAAATAGCCAAGGGCAAAAGAAATGATAATCAGAATAAGAGTTAAACCGAAATAAATAAAACTGTATTTTCCTCCTAATTTTAACTCATTCCAGCTCATTCTTATTCCAATGCTTGTTCCCACAACTAATTGAGCACAAATAATAATGGCGTCAGGTAATACAGGAAGCGATATGCCGGATATATTTAAGCAGGCTGTTACAAGAAGCGGCCCTATGACAGCCCCGGCAGGTACTTTATATCTTAGCAGCCAGCCCACTGCAAAGCTTAAGATGAACCATAAATACGAAAAATAGGAACCATTTAATACAGAACCGTCGTTCGTAGCTACTGTTCCTGAAGGGCTGTTTCCTGCAAATATAAGCGTCACTAGAAAAGGAACTAAAAAAACAACAGATAGAAGCCGAACTGTTTGAAATATTGTCACCATAGCCACATTGCCCTTTAGTGATTCTGTAATGACAACCATTTCGGACAATCCCCCGGGAATCGTTGAAAAAGAACTTGTTACAGGATCAAATTTCAACCATTTACCAATTAATAATCCGTTTGTTACACTGATTAGAATTAGAATAATCGTCAGAATAAGAAATGGAATAATATAAGGTCCTACTTCTATGAACGTGCTTTTTGTAAATGATAATCCGAAATAGATTCCTAGAAACATAAGGCTGATTTGTTTTATTGAGTCTGGACAGAGTAAAGTTCTATTAGCAAATGAACGCCATACAATCATCATTGAAAGCGGACCTAAAATCCAGGCAAGCGGTACCTGTAAAATGGCAAATAATCCGCCTCCTGCTAATGACAAAGAAAAGGTTTCGAGTACTTGTTTCGCTTTTTTCATCTGTAAATCCCTTCTGACTATTCTATCTTGCATTTTACCATGAATGGGAAATATTTCGAAGAAATCAATCCATGTTAAAATGAGAAGGAAGGAGGAATGATGATGTCCTTGGTTATTGTAGGAAGTTTTAATATGGATTTAATGAGCAGAACCCCTTATTTACCATCAGGGGGAGAAACAGTCTTAGGCGGACCATTCAAAATGGGGCCTGGCGGAAAAGGGAGTAATCAAGCCGTCGCCGCAGCAAGACAATCTGCCGAGGTTATCTTAGTCTCAATGCTTGGAAGAGATTCATTTGGTGAGAAGGCGGCTGACATGCTGGAGAGAGAAAATATAAAAACCGAACACGTCTTCTTTCATTCAACAGAATCTACTGGCACGGCTCTAATCCTGGTTGATGAGCAAAGCGAAAATATGATTGTGGTAGCGCCGGGTGCCAATTTATGTTTAAGTCCTCTTCATGTAAGAAAAGCAGAGAAAGACATTCGAGCGGCATCACTTGTTCTCCTGCAATTTGAAATTAACATGGAGGCAACTATTGAAGCGATTGAACTAGCTGATAAACACAACGTTCCGGTTCTATTAAATCCTGCACCATTTGTTGAATTCAATCCGGCTATTTTAGAAAAGGTTACATATATCACGCCGAACAAAACGGAGGCAGAAGGGCTTACCGGAATCAAGATTCAAGGTGAAGAGGACGTTTTGCAGGCTGCAAAAAAAATTTACAAGAAAGGTGTTAAGTATGTTCTTATCACGCTTGGAAGCAGCGGGACTTATTTATATTCTGGGAAAGAAACAGGTGAGCTGATTCCTAGTTTTGCAGTTAATGTAACAGATACAACCGGGGCTGGTGATGCGTTTAACGGCGGCTTTGCTTGTGCAATAGATCTAGGGTTTTCAGTTAAAGAAGCAGTTGTTTACGGTCAAGCGGCAGCTGCATTGTCTGTTACAAAAGAAGGAACCTCTCCTTCCATGCCGACAAAAGAGGAAGTAGAAAAGTTTTTAAAAGAGAGAACAAATGGGTGATAAATCAATGGCAAAACGTTTATGTATTATACCGTGCGGAAAAAGAAAGGTATGGGATAAGTATCCTGCTCTATCTAGTGTTGATGCTGAAAAAGCCTATATAGGTATATTTCATAAACTCTGCCAAAAATATGCCCGCACTTTTTTTGATACGTGGGTCATACTTTCTGCGAAACACGGCTGGCTGCTCCCTGAAGATGAGGTACCTGGAAATTATGATCTTACTTTCAATCTGAAAGGGGAAAGCGGAATAAGCAAAGAAAAACTGCTTGAACAAGCTATTTCGAAAAATATCTTACATATAGATGAAGTGGTTGTTCTTGGAGGGAAAAAATTTCAACCAATCGTCAACTTTGTTTTTAAAGATATAAAGGTAACATTTCCATTAAAGGGCTGCCGGGGAATTGGAGAAATGCAGCAACAATTAAAATCAGCCATCATGATGAAAAAGGAAATCTAACTACAATGATTTACTGGGGGAAGAAAACTTGAATCATTTACTGTTTGTTTATGGAACACTCCGAAAATATCAAAATAATCATCATTACATAGAAAAATCTAAACTTGTTGCTGAACAAGCTTCTATTTCGGGTGTACTTGTAGATACTAAAGAAGGCTATCCAGCCTTAACGCTTGGAAAAGGAACTGTCTATGGGGAAGTATATCAAGTAGATAAAGAAACGTTAAAACGAGTAGACCAATTGGAAGAGTTTAAAGAAGAAATGCACGCTCATAATCTTTATCAAAGAAAGCTCGTGAAAGTAATGACAGATTCTGGGGAATTAGAAGCCCTTACTTATTATATGAATGAAGCAGAAGTAAAAGGGCTTCCTATCATTTCCAGTGGTGATTGGAAAGAAAATCAGCTTATTCATCGAAATCAACCTTTTATTTACTATTTTGCTTTTGGTTCTTGTATGGATGTCGAAAGATTTCAGCTAGCTAAAGTGGATCATCATTTTACAAAAGTTATAGGAGCTGGGAAGCTTAAAAATTATTCAACCAGGTTTACCATTAACCATATAGATGGCGGCAGAGCCGATCTTGTCGAGGATGGCGGAAGGACTGAAGGGATATTATATCAGATTCCTTATGAAGCCGTACTTTATCTTTATGAAAGAGAAGGAGTAGATATCGGCCACTACAGGCCTTCCTTTGTAGATATTGAGGTAGATGGAACCTTGGTAAAAGACTGTTTAACCTTTTTGGTAAAGGAAAAGGAAGAAGAATCAGCACCTCCAGATCATTACTTTACAGAAATCCTGAGAGGAGCTAAAGGTCGTTTATCTGATGACTATATGAATCTTCTTGAGAAACATGTGGAAAGGCTTTTGGGAAATAAGGGATAAGCCTATGGAGCTAAATGACCTGGGAAACTATAGGCCACACTGACAATTTAGCTTGTATTCCTTCAAAAGGAGCGTTCCTGTGTCTTACCATTGAGGAAATGTTTAGCCTATCTGGTAAAGAGGGAATGAAAGAAAATGGCGTGTTTGGACTTACTGAAAGAAGAGGTGATGGCAGTCTACATCCCCTCTCTTGTGCCGACAAACACAAAACTTTGTTGTACAAACGATTGTTAACGTCAGTAACGTAGATGCTTGCTGCATGGATACAATTGAAAACGAGGAGCGATGAAAATGGAGAAGGTAATGAATGTGATACAAACCTTGGAAGCGAGAAAACCGCTGCCGCCGCTTTGTCCAACAGAAATTTGGGATCCACAAATTAGCAAGGAGATTTTGATGATGTCCGATAATGAGGTTACAGGTCTTAACAATCCCTCTATATGGGCAGCATCAGCAACACGTTCGGGGTTATTGTTATGGAACGATGATTTAGATGCTTCTCATGCAATTTCACAAAAAATGAAAGAGCAAATAGGAAGCTATTGGCATGGAATTATGCATCGGCGGGAAGGAGACTTCAGCAACGCAAAATATTGGTTTTCACTAGTCGGATCACATGATATCTTCGAATCGTTGTTCAGGCAAAGCTGTGAAATAATGCCGGAGTTAACAGAATGGGGAAGATGGCAGCCCGACCGCTTTATTGATCTGGTAGAAAATGCCGTTTCAAACAATTCAGGGGCTGCAAGTGAAGGCGAAAAATTATGTCAAATTCAAGCGATTGAAATCGCTTTACTCATTCAGTACAGCAGGAATGCTTAAGCACTTTTTGAAAAAGGTTAAACTGCTGTTATGCACTTAATACCGTTACAAGGTTATTTATGGTACTATTTTATTAAGTAAATACTAATTGACATTGACCCTTTTTGGAGGAAACGTTTATGAAAAAAGAATTTGCGGTCATCGGCTTAGGCCGTTTTGGGGGAAGCATTTGTAGGGCTCTTAGTGATGAAGGCATGGAAGTAATGGCGATTGATATGGATGAAGATAAAGTGAATGAGTTTGCGACAGTTGCCTCCCATGCGGTTGTCGGTGATACGACAGATGAAGCCGTTCTGAAAAGCCTTGGAATCCGGAATTTCGATCACGTAATTGTGGCAATTGGAGATAACATTCAAGCAAGCATCCTAACAACTCTAATATTAAAGGAGCTCGGCGTAAAACATATTACCGTAAAAGCCCAAAATGATTATCATGAAAAGGTGTTATCAAAAATTGGTGCAGATCGAATTGTCCATCCTGAACGGGATATGGGAAAACGAATTGCTACCAATCTCATTTCGAATAATGTTTTAGATTATCTCGAACTTTCTGATGAGCACAGCATCGTTGAAATTGTTGCAAATGGGAAGCTAGCGGGCAATTCTTTAATTGACTTGGACATCCGTGCCCGATATGGAATTAATATCGTCGCAATTAAAAGAGGGCGCGAGGTGATTGTTTCTCCGCAAGCGACAGAATTAATTGAAAAAGGGGACATTTTAATTGTAATCGGAGGGGATACAGATATTAATCGCTTTGAAAAGAAAGTGCTTGAAAATTCATAATAAAATAGACTTATGGGAAATCAGGTTTCTTTGTGAAAGGGACCTGATTCTTTTGATTTTTGGGGGAAATCTATCTCATTAGAAAACGTGCACTATGTTTCTGGGCTTTAGCGGGGTAAACTTGTGCATAGACCAACAAACCTCGTGCATAGAAATGGTCGTGCATAAAAGGGGTTTAGCCGAGATACGTGTAAAAAGGGGTCATAGGCATACTTTTATTTCCAAATTGCACGATATCAAAAATAGCATTAAAGAAACACGAATTGTGAAATTAACTTAAAAATGTCGAATTCCTCATCGAATTATCAAGACCTAAATTATAAGTTGTGGTAACTTTCATTTTACTAGATAGGACGATTTTTTTTGTTGTTTGATAAAAAACGAAAAGGGGCTCCAGAAATTCAGTTTTCCTGACTTTCTGGACAGCCCCTTAATGATAATCATTTAATTTACAAATTACATATAATCATAGTAAGAATCTTCAAAATAGAGCCAGTGATAATATTCAATCTGTGAATCTGTCATCTTAACAATTTCTTTCTCATCGAATTTTTGTTTTTCTAATAAATGTTTCACTTTGTAATCTCTTTCTATTTGGCTCATCTTAAATCCCCCTTAGATATGAGAAGTAGTGAAGTAATTACATTCTGTAAACGCCTCTTATCATTTCTTATTTTTATTATATATCTCAAAGTGAGATTAAACCAATATCACTTTGAGATGTATTTTTTGGAACTAATATAGAAATGTTATTTAAAAAATGGCGAGAACACCCCATAAATTGATTTGTGGGATGAATCGCCCAATTTTTTCTATTAAGGGAACCTATGGTCTGGAAGAATATAGACATTTAACGCCACTGATTTATGCCCATGTGAACCGGTATGGGACATTCAAATTAAATATGCAGGAGCGTCTGGCAATCTAAAGAATTTCTTGAAACTTCTAGTAGAGTAGCGTCAGTACCACCAGAAAACGCGAATTTAAAACGTTAAGGAAATTACAATATTAAAAATCCCAATTTCTCAATTTAATGCTGAGAAATTGGGATTTTTTCATTACTTCAGAAAAGCGCCGGATCGTGGAAGATTATATTTCTTTATTGTATGGAGATAAGCACCAATATTAACAATATACATTTTAATGAATAGTAAGAGACAGGTATCCTAGTAAAAGCCTATTCCAAAGAAATGATCCTTTTATCTTCACTAATTTGACGGGAGGTTTTTCATAGTAGGGAACTATACAATCCTGTCTAACAAATCCCCTACTTTTTCTGCCATCACATGGGGTGGATAAGGCATTCCATTCTTTAACCACCATTCCACTACCCCTACGTAAGCATTTGCAACAAATTCGACAACTACATCTTCATTTTGAGCAAAATTTTTACCTTTTGTTATGTCCACATCTTTCTTGAACTCTTCAATATTAAATTTAAGGAACCTATTACGAAAATATGGGGCACCTTCACTCGCTAACATCGTCGAAAAGAATAAATAATTACTCTTAAAGTATTCCATACAGTGTACAGTCGATTCAATCCAATCCATTTCAGCTGCCGACTCACAAAAATTACCCATGTTGTTTATATGTTCTTCCATGATTTTATCTAATAGATCAAATTTATCTAAGTAATGAAGATAGATGGTTCCTCGGTTCACATTTGCCCTGTCAGAAATATCCTGAATGGTTATGTTATCAAAACTTTTTTCAGACATCAGTTCGATAAGAGCCTTTTTAATGGCTTCTTGGCTTTTGGTTATTCTTCTATCTATTTTCGGCATTGTTTGGTCACCAGACTTTCCTAAAGATAAACAACAATTTTTATTGATTTGTTGAGTAATCAACGAATTGTGTTCATTTAACCATTGAGAGCTATGTCTTTCTATTTATAATTATAAACAGATGTTGATTATTCAATCAATGAGTGCTTTTCTTTTTCGATCGATGTCAATGTACACCATATAAGTGAGTTAAATAACCATCTCGTATAACCTGCATAGCATACCTCGTGTTTTTTCCTTGTAAATGAAATAAAAGTTGTCCATCATCGATGTAAATAGCCGTAACAACCTCCTGCATATTAATAAGTCTCGATTATTCCAATGTATATAATGCGTAATACATAGCACAATGGGAGTTGCGTGAATGATGAGTTATCATGGTAATTAAGAGTAGGTCCTCAACTTATGAAGGATTACTTCATTCCATCTATAATATAAAATAGTAGATAACAATTTTTGTAAGCCCTCCATTTACCCGTATTTAGAGGGTCCATTGAATTTCATTTTAGGGAGAGTGATACCGTTGTCAGAATTGATTTATGCAGGTTCATTAAAGACACTTGAAGATGAAGGTGCAAAGGTAATAAAAGGTGGAAGTCATGCAATTGCAGTATTCGTTCACGAAAAACAAGTCTATGCGGTGGATAACCGTTGTCCGCATATGGGCTTCCCCCTCCATACAGGAAGCTTATGTAATGGGATTTTAACGTGTCACTGGCACCATGCTCGCTTTGATATAAAAAGCGGTGGAACCTTGGATCCATGGGCAGATGATATCCCTACTTACCCTGTCCATATTAAAGAAGATGAGGTTTGGGTTCACCCTGTTCCTTATAATAAAGTAACAATTGAAAAATTAAGGCAGCGATTACGTGAAGGTCTTGAGCAAAATATAAGTCTTGTCATCGCCAAATCAGTTGTCGGATTGATGGAAGGTGGTTTTCCTGCGACTGAGATTGCAAAGGTCGGTGTCGACTTCGGAACGACACATCATCAAAACGGCTGGGGTTCTGGATTAACGATTTTAACAGCGATGACAAATGTATTGCCTAAATTGGATAAAACCGGTCAGATTTTAGCATTGTTCCATGGTCTTGTTCATGTTGCACGCGAAAGTTCTGGAATGGGAACACGGTTTTTACTCGGGTCCCTTCCTGTCACAGATGAAATGAATGCCCAATCATTCGACCAATTATCAGAATGGTATCGTCATTGTGTGGAGGTTCGTGATCCGCAGGGAGCTGAACGAGTACTCTTGACGACGATTGAATTAGGCTTCACGAACGAGCAGATTGCTGACATGATGATGACAGCAATTACGGATCATTTTTATGTAAATACAGGTCATACGCTCGATTTTCATAATAAAGCATTCGAGATTCACGATCAGATTGGTTTTGAGGACCGGCCATATGTATTATCATCATTGTTACCTGGTATCGGTAATGTATCTCGTAGTGAAGAATCTCATAGCTGGCAATCACCTGTGAACTTGGTCAAACCATTAATGGATGCGTTCAAGGAATTACCTGATATTTTTGCTAATGTATCATCAATAGAGGACACTGATGTGGATGAAGCAGCATTGATTGAACAAATTTTATCAGATGATGCTTTAAAAACGGTAAATATGATGCTGGATGCACTTAAAAGTGGAGTTTCCCCTGCTCGTTTGGCCCAGCTCGTAGCTTTGGCAGCAGCGGAACGGATCTCCCGTTTCCATATGCAAAATGATTTTAGAGATTGGATTACCGTACTTCATACTTTTACTCACGCGCATGCAGTACATGAATCGTTACGTCGCTCGACCACACCTGAATTAACCCGAGCAGTTTTCCATGGAGCGATGAGTGTCTATCTTGATCGTTTTCTCAATACGCCGGCTGCACGAAGACCAGAACCAAAGGATGTAGAAGCTGAACCGCAGAATCCTTCTGAATTATTGGAGATGATGAATCAACAACAACAGGTTGCAGAATCAGCAGGATGGGTAGTGAATTACCTGGCATCCGGCGGTGATAAAAGTGAACTCTTCAATACACTCGGGCATGCTTTATTAAGAGAGGATGCAGAGTTTCATTCGTTTCAAATGTTTGAAGCAGCGATCGTCGAACATGAACATTGGGAAATAGAGGATTCCGAGCTTGCTAGTCATGCACAGGAAACGTTGATCATCGCAGTAACACGTTTTCTAGCAGGCCATGCCCCAACTGCTAGAGAAATGCCACATACAGCAAGGATTGCAATGCGCCTCCACCGAGGAGAAAAATTATTTGAAGATGAATGATTTAAAGAAAAGTGAAAGGGTAAGTACAATCTCGCTTGATCCATTTCAAGCGGGATTGTCTTATTAATGTCTATTTTTCCCCTTTGCCTTTCGAATCGTACAATGACACAACCCGATCTAAGCCTTAAACAGTCCGAGCCTCCTAGGATTCGCCCTTCACTTGCTGAAATTCATGTCGGTTAGAGAGGAGGTAAAGGGACTAAAACTTTAATAATGTCAGTTGGACTGTCCTTCCTCATAATAACGCCACAAACATCTTTGGCTGGGATATTGATATAATTGTATTTTGATAAATCAGCTGGTTGAATTAAAATACCAAAGTCAAGCAATCCTTTGTCAAGCCGTTCAGTCACATCGTCTTCGTTTCCGCTGTAGAGATGATACCAGATGTTTGGATAACTTGACTGTAAATCTTTTGCCACCCGTGCAATCTGTCTCATAGCGTCTGTTTCCCCGCCACCTATATAGACATCACCACCTATTGTTTCTTCCATGGAACCAAATTCTGCCTCTAATTTATCGACCATATCAACGATTTCTTCGGCTCTCTTTCGCAGGAGCATTCCTTCTTCTGTAAGAATGATACTGTGACTACTGCGAATAAATAGTTTTTTTCCTAACTCTTGTTCAAGGTCTTTTAATTGTCTGAACAAGGTTGGCTGTGTCACATGCAAAACTTCAGCGGCAGCCGTCATGCTTCCTTCTCTTGCAACAGTAAGAAAATATCGCAAAACCCTTAATTCCATATAAAAATCCCCCTTAATAATGATTAGTATATATAACTTAGAAATGCCATTAAAACATATCATTATATAAGATATGAGTATTTGTTATAGGGGTGAATTGCGATTAAAATAAATACCAAGAGTAAACCAATATGAAGAAAGGATGTAATTTTAAATGTCT
>NZ_JACXAI010000018.1 GCF_014773385.1 Metabacillus arenae
CAGAACGATCAAAAACTTAATGAATAAAAAGGGAGCCATTTCCTTTTAGAAACAGCTCCGGTTTTTTTACATCTCCACTTTTTGGGGTCTTGACCAGATAAGCGGTGGTTGTTCTTTGTTCTATATAATATTTTGATAGAGGAGATTCTTATGAAGCTAATTACTATATTAGTCCCTGCCTATAATGAGGAAGAAGTATTACCTCAATTTTATGAAAGAGTTACTTCTGTTATAGATGCTATTGAAGATTATGATTTTGAACTTCTATTTGTTAATGATGGAAGCTCTGATACAACTCTTATGAAGATAAAAAACCTAAGAGAGATAGATTATAGAGTTAGTTATCTAGATTTATCCCGAAATTTTGGTAAAGAAACGGCTATGTTAGCGGGGATGGACTTTGTAGAGGGCGATGCTTTAATTATTATGGATGCTGATTTGCAGGACCCTCCCGAGTTAATACCTGAAATGATAAAATATTGGGAAGAAGGCTATGACGACGTATTTGCAAAACGAAAATCCAGGTCCGGTGAGTCCTGGGTAAAAAAGAAAACCTCAAAAATGTTTTATCGTCTCTTAAAACAATTAACAAGGATACCGATTCAGGAGGATACGGGTGATTTCAGGCTTTTAGACAGAAGATGTATCAATGCCTTAATTTCTATGAGAGAAAGTCAACGTTATACGAAAGGGCTTTTTAGCTGGATTGGTTTTAATAAAAAAGAAATATTATTTGATAGAGATTCAAGGGCAGCAGGTGAAACAAAATGGAATTATTTCAAATTAACAGAATTGGCCATTGAAGGGATCACCTCATTTACTACAGTTCCTCTTAAATTTGCTTCCTGGCTCGGTATGGCTATTTCGATGTGTGCTTTTATTTATATGTTTTTTATCGTGATAAAAACGTTGTTATTTGGAGCAAGTGTTAGCGGGTATCCTTCTATTATGAGTGTCCTCTTATTTATTGGAGGAATCCAACTCCTTTGCCTCGGAATTTTAGGGGAATACTTAGGCAGAATCTTTAATGAGTCTAAAAGGAGACCTCAGTATTTTGTGAATGAATATAATAATAGTAAGATGCAGGTAGAGGTACTGAATGAAAAATAATAAAGAAAAAGTGTCCTATCTTGTATTTGGAGTGTTAACGACAATTGTAAATATCGTTTGCTATTTCTTATTAGCAGACATTTTACATGTATCTTATACACTGTCAACCTTCTATGCCTGGACGATTTCTGTCATTTTTGCGTTTATTACAAACAAAATATACGTATTTAATTCTAGGAAAGCTGGGATGAAAGAGGTTTTTTTAGAATTATTCTGGTTTATTTTTTATCGGATCGTATCCTTAATTATTGATTTGCTCTTGATGATTTTCTTAGTTGAATTGCTTTCGACAAACGACCTATTTGCAAAAGCGGTTAGTAATATTGTGGTAATAGTGTTTAACTATTTAGTAAGCAAAATGATCATTTTCAAAAGCAAAGAGCATATAAAACATACTCAAGAATAATAAAAGGACAAAAAAAGAGGGTTATTTTAACCCTCTTTTTTTGTATATTAGCTTAATCGCCGTTTAACTTTTCTTATAAACTTAACCATATTTTTTAAAGTGCCTGGTGTCTGTTGGAGCTGTTGTTTATCTTGTACATGCAGCTCTATATTATTTTTCTTATTTGAAAAAATACTTACATATAAACCTGTTTCATCACATTTTAATTTATCAAGGACGGCATGTTGATCTTTCGTATATTTTATATCTTGCCTCTTGTTATTATAGGTGAATACGATATAACTTTTACCTTGATTAGTTAATAATGATGGATTTATTTCAAATCTTAAAAGCGGTTGGTTTAAATATGTGATGTTGTTGATTACTACGTTTTTTTCAATAATATCCTTGTAGTTTAGAACTGAATCACCAAACTGTATGCTTGGAATATTATTAGAAGAATGTAATAAGCTGTTTATGAGATTGTCATCTATTTTTAAAGATATATTTATATTTTGCTCATCTTCAACAAACAACAATTCTGGCTCTGTCACTTCTCTAATAATAGGGTTTAATTCGCTTCTTCGTTTTTGCGTATCGATTTGGATTTGTTGATTAACAATATCAAAGCAATACTTTTCATATTTGACCCCATTTTTTTTGGTCAATTCTAAGAAGCAAGTTAAGCTGGATTCTGTTTCATTAAGAGATATACTTTTTTCAAAACCTGCATACTGATAATAATAAATCCCGTTTCCTTGATCTAATGTTTCTTCCGTTTCAATATTTTCAAGTTCATACTCTCTTTTTTTGCCTTCACTAACTAATATAAGCTTTTTTTTAATATCCTCCTTTTTTTCCATGTTAATGAAGGGGATAAAAGCAAAGCCTTTCATCATTAAGCTGTTTTCTTTTATTTCTAATTGTTGAAAGTCAAATTCAATATTTAGTTCTTCTGATACATCAAGTAATTCTAAGGGTACATCATCAGAGATATAATGATAATCAGATATAATTTTATCATCTCGTTCTTCAGCAGTGAAAATAGGAAATTCAAGATAATATCTTAAATAATTATAGAGACTATTTACATCGCCTTTTTTTGAAAAATATTTGATGACTTTATTAAAATGATTGTTTTCAACAAGATTTGATGTAAGTGTGATCAATCTTTGAAAAACATATTCTCGCTTATTTTGATCAGCTTTGTATATTAATTCATTTAAGCTCATTTCAAATTCTGATTTTAAAAGGCCCTCAAACTCTAGAAAAATCAATTTTCATTTCCTCCATTAACTATTTAGCAGCGCAGTTTGCCAACTAAAAATTTTTGATACCTATTTCTGTACTGAAAAACATATCGGTATTTAAAGACTTGGTTGAGTTGTTTTCATTGCAAACAATATCGACAATTTCTCTTTCATCATTCACTAAATAAAAATTTTCACTTTCTACTAAATCGATAAAATGTTCTACTCCCAATAAGTTTAATAAAATAACTTTATTATGAAAAGCAGCCGCTTCAAATATTGCGGTAGAAAACACACCAATTGTATATGTTGATTCTGCAAAGTAATGAAATAAATCTATAGAATTATCAGCATATTTGAAATTAGGGAGGCCGTTATATTTATCCTTGTAACGTTCCTCATTTTCTTTTGGATGTAACTTTACAACAATTTCGTAATTCGGTAATTTCTCTGCAAGTTTATATGCCGTATGGTTAATATCATCACCATGTACACCCTGAGAAATCACTAAAATTTGCTGTTTCTTTTTTACATCTTTATATTCTTCTATTTTTTCTTGCATAAATTTGTTTCCAAATATCAGCTTGTTCTCTTCTTTAATTGGTAAATAGCCATTATTTTTCCAATATTCTCCCCACACATAGATCTTGTCAGGGTAATAAGGGATCTTGCTGTTTACATTGTCATAACAAAATCCTAGATGGTATTTAGAATAGGCTGCATATTGCACATCTATTACCTCAATGTTCAATTTGTGAGCGGCAGCAATTATGGCTGTATGCCACCATCCACCAACCAAATATACCTTTTTAACCCCTCGCTTTTTAAATAGCTTTACAAAATATAAATACCTCAACTTGAAATCATTAATTACCTTTTTAATAAGGTCTCTTATCTCAAGAATGACTCCCGTTTGTTCATAAAAGGCTTCTTCTATCTGAAGGAGTAATTGGCTTTCGTCTTGATTAAAAGAAAAATTAGATTTGGTCTTCTTTTCTAAAAACAAGAACAGCGATTCTAGATATTTTCTGTTTTCGGATGAATCAATATAATGTTCTCCGTTATGAGGAAGTTCTAATACTTGATAATCGATGTTCTTATCATCTAATTGCTCCAAAAGATGATAAGATTTATAATCAATGTATTTTCCTTTATACTTTTGTCTTCTTGAATGATCAAGAATGATGCTATTTAAAGAGTATTCCCCATAAAAAGGTGAATTTTCCGTTGTATGGTACCTTTCGATTTGTTCAAGAATGGATGATTTTCCAAACGTATTTTCACTGCCCATCAGCTTTTGCATTTTAAGTTGAACAAGTATATTTTCAAAAACAGTAAATCTTACTAATCTCCAGAAGTAAACATTTGAGATTTTGTGCTCAAAGAGATGAAGGTTATTTTCAATCGTATTGAAAATAGTTAATAGCTCAGCAAATGAAAAAGTTCTTTCATTTTCATTAAATACGCTTCTTGATATATATTTTGGATTGGCCTTTTTTAGCCTTTTAAAGTAATAAATCAAATCAATTAAGTTTTCTTCTTTTGAGGTAGAAATTTTCTTTAAGATTGTTTGCCAAAATAAAGGGAGTCTGCCAACAAAGCTTGACGATAATTCTTTCGATAATAGCAGCCACCTCTTAATGTCTTCTTCGTAATCAGGAAGTTCGTCATTGGAAATTAATTCCACGCAGTTTACAAAAATGACATTTCTCCACATGTTAAAAAGCCTGAGCTCTGAATACATTTTGTATTTATCAAAGTCTCCAATAAGAAGTTGAGTTCTAACATCCATTATACTTTTTAGATAGTCATCATTTTTTTGTTTAGAAAAAGTTCTTGTAATGGAAGAAAAATTATCCCTTCTATAAAGATAGACAACATCCTTAATGAATTTGATTTTCTTTGCATTAAAAAAAGTAGTCATGGTAAAGAAGGCATCTTCATAGTAATGCCCCTCAACAGCTTTATATTGATTCTTTTTTATCCATTCAGTTTTATAAAGCTTTGCCCATGCAGGAGTTAAGTCAAAAATTAGTAATAATTCTTTCAGTTGCAATTCTGTAATATTAATGATTGATTGATTGGCAAATAACTTCAATTGCTTATATATAGGTGAACTTGTCAATTTTTCTCCAAACCAATTTCGATGGGTTCCAATTAATAATTCAAGGTCAGGATCCTCTTTTAAAGGGTTGGTGAATTTTTCAATGGCATCTAAAGGGAATTTATCATCACTATCAATAAAGAGTACATAATCTCCTGTTGAATGTTCTACACCAATATTCCGGTTTTTCCCTAAACCCATATTTTCCTCATTTTTTATAAGAGTAACATGTTCGGGAAACATTTTTTGGTAGTTTGCCGCTATTTCATATGAATTGTCAGTAGATTGATCCTCTATTAAGATGACTTCAAGATTTTCAATACCATAAGTTTGGTTTATTACAGAGTCTAAACACTCTTCAAGATAAAGTTCAACATTATATATTGGGATAACAACACTTATTTTAAGCTTGTTTGACTGCATATTACAAACTCCTTCTTTTGTTAGCATGATCATGCATGTAAAGGACTTATTATTTCTTTATTCGATCATTTGTATCAATTATAAATATTTTCTTTTTTGAGCATTTCTTGTAAAAATAATACTAGCTCTTGTTTTAATTCTCCTCTTTCAAGTCCCATTTCTATAGTAGTTTTAATAAATCCTAACTTTTCACCTACATCAAACCGTTTTCCTTCGAAGTTAAAGGCAATAACCTCTTGCAGGCTGTTAAGTTTTTGCAGGGCATCTGTCAGCTGAATTTCATCGCCCGTCCCTTTTTCTTGCTCACCAAGTAAAGTGAATATTTCGGGAGTTAGAACATATCGACCCATAATAGCTAAGTTTGAAGGAGACGTTCCGGTTTTTGGTTTTTCTACTAGATAATCTACGTAATATCGATTTCCTTCATTACTTCTAGGAGCAACAATACCATAGCGGTGTGTCTCGTCCTCCGGTACAGTTTGTACACCAATGATGGATTTCCCGGTACTTTCAAATTGTTCGATTAATTGTTGTAAACAAGGCTTTTCCGCTTGTACAATATCATCACCTAGTAAAACGGCAAAAGGATCATTACCAATAAATTTGCGTGCACACCATACAGCGTGTCCAAGGCCGAGAGGTTCCTTTTGACGAATATAATGGATATCTACCTTTGCAGGTTGGTTTATTTTTTCAAGAAGTTCAAATTTTTCTTTCTTTAAAAGATTGTCCTCGAGCTCGAAATTATTATCGAAATGGTCCTCAATAGCCCTTTTTCCCTTTCCAGTAACGATAATAATATCCTCAATCCCTGATTCAATTGCTTCTTCGACAATATATTGAATAGTAGGCTTGTCCACTATAGGAAGCATTTCCTTTGGCATTGCTTTTGTTGCTGGCAAAAATCTAGTTCCTAATCCAGCGGCAGGAATAATGGCTTTTTTTACGGACTTTTTTATGTTTGTCATTATCATTTTCCTCCTTAACTTTCTATTAATAAATATCGAAAAACGAAAGATTTTTTTAAATGTTGAAATAACTATTAATTTTCAAATGGATAACCAAATAAGCTTTTACACAGGCTTTCATTATTTTATCATTTTATCTAATTAATTATAAAGAGGAAAGTTATTCATCAAAAATTGTAAGTTTATTAGCGATGGAAAAGAATTAAAATCCTATTTTAAATTTGATGGAAATTTGGGGGTAAAAGTAAAAGGGTGAAAAAAATGTTATTTTATAATATTATTTCCATTTAAAAAAAGGTTGGCTTGCTACCTTTTTAATGGTAGTATGACCATGAGTGTGAGGTGCAAATGAGAGGTGCAAATAGATGAAGAAAAAGAATGTTGTAAATGAGATTTTTTTTATAAGAGCGTTTGCATGTCTTGCTGTTGTGCTTTTACATGCAATTGGAGCTTCAATGAACGTTTTTGGCATTCCGCAAAACGAACATTCAGTTATCAATAATTCAAGACTGCTGTTATTGTTTGCTACACCCTTATTTATCATTATATCGGAATTTTTATTATCCTATTCTTATTCGGAAAAATTGCCTAAGACCTTTTTTCCTAAAAGGATTAAGTATATTTTAGTACCATTTATTTTTATGGCATTATTATATTCTATTGTAACGAACTACCCTAATCTAAATTTTGAATCTGTTCTGGACATTTTTCTTCACAATTTGCAAGGGAATTATCATGGTTATTTTATATTAATTATATTTCAATTCTACATTTTACACGCACTATTTATAAAGGTAGAGAACAAAGTCTCGCCAATAGTAATTCTGATTGTTACCTTTATCATTAATGTTGGTTATTTATCCTACTTTAATCTTACTTCACCGCCAAATACGTTAACGAATGGAGATGTTATTTGGAAGAGATGGTATTGGTATCCATTTTTAGCTTGGATCTTTTATTTTGCGATCGCTTATTATTGCGGCAAACACTTTGAGAGGTTTAAGGAACTAGTAAATAAACATATCGGTAAAATTGTTGTTTTGAGTCTTTTTTCATGTGCAGCAATATTATATCTTTATTATGTAGAGATTATTCCTGTGATGTCTTCTAAAAGGGTAGATGTATTTCTTTTTACCATCATGATTTGGTTCATTTTATTTTATATCGCTTCAAAGATGAACAGGCTGCCAACTATTGTAAATTGGATAAGCAGGTTAAGCTTCGGAATCTATTTATTACATCCATTTTTCCAAATCGTGTTGATTGAGAATGTAAGTAAAACAGCATTTCCTAATTTTTATGTTTACTTGGTTTTTCTGTTTACCGGATCAATGATTTTATCAGGGGTCACAACTTACTTACTTTCTTTGACACATATAGGTAAGTATTTAATAGGATCAGTTGGTAATATCTATAAAAAAAGACAAAAAAGGAAGTATTCTAACCAAGATAATAAAGAACAAGTACTTTCCCGATAAAAAAAGCCTGGAATTTAAAGTGAAAGCTAACTTTGAATTCCAGGCCTTTCTTTATTTTTAAAATAAACTTTCAATAAGATTTCTATAAAACAGCAACACAGGCAAGAGAAAGTCCCCTTGCCTTGTGCTTGTCTTAAATTTAAAGCCGAATCACCTTCATCTTTTTTACTCTGTATCGTAATCTTCAGTTTGATTTGAATCTGCTAATGAAGATGTATGTTCAAGGTGATTGTTGAGCTCTGTCTTTAATTCCTTCAGTTTTTCTTCATCCGGAGAGAAGTAATATACGCCTCCAACATACTCATCTTGACCTTCAATCGTCAATTGATCAATTGACGATGAATTAAAGCCGCCATAACGTTGTTGAATGGCAAGAGCTTCAGATATTCGTAAATTTGTTTCTACATTTTTTCCAACATGCTCTGCGACTTCATCTAGCTTTAGCAAGTTGTTGGGAGACATTATTTTATCAATAGAGGCTTCTATAATTTGTTTTTGTCTATCATTCCGGCCAAAATCACCTCTAGGGTCGCGCTTTCTCATACGGGCATAAGCCAGTGCTTCCTCCCCATTCAGTTTCATTTTGCCTTCTTCGAAATATATTCTTTGATTATTCTCATCACTTTTTTCCCAAAAATTAAAAGGAACATCAACTGTGACTCCGCCAATTTCATCTACAACTTCTTTAAAACCATTAAAGTTAACAGTTGCATAATAATCAATAGGTATTTCCAGCAGGTTTTCTACAGCATTAATAGTTGCCTCTTTTTTACCATAAACATAAGCATGATTTATCTTGTCTTCTTTATCAGCTTCCTCAATATAAACCCTTGTATCACGAGGAATACTAATTAATTTCATATCTTTTGTATCTGGATTTACTGTAGCAACGATTAATGAGTCAGTTCTTCCATTCTCTCCGCCGCTGGAATAATCTTCAACTCCCATAAGAAGAATAGATATTGGGTCTTTTCCAGCAGTAACGGCGGCTTCTCTAAGCTTAGACTTTTCACCGCGTTCTAATTCGGTATACGATTCATTTGCTGCTTGAATCGTTTTGTATACTAAATAGCTTGCATATCCTCCTACAATAAAGAAAAGGATAACAGTGATAAGTAAAAGTCTTCTTAAAACAGGTCTTTTCTTTTTTCTTCTTCTCTTTTTTTCAACTTTGAGTTCTTGTCTATTCATAAAAGCTTCTCCTCTTAAACATAAATTAAAAAACAGCATCTTCTTCTAAATATCTCACATTACCCTCAAAAATTTCACCTTTCCCATTGGTTAATTCTGTCATCCATTCGATGAAGTGTTCTTTCTGGCCTTCTTCCACATATGTCTCTATCTCTACATCGTCTATATAGTGTATTTCTTTTAATCGATAAGAAGACAATCTTAGCTCATTTTCTACTTTTCCCAGCCAGGTATAATCGATTTTTGTGTGCATGATTCGGGAAAGCTTTCGCTGGACAATACCAATTTCATTTAAACCCTCTGATACAGATTTTCCATATGCCCGGATAAGACCGCCGGCACCTAGCTTTACTCCGCCGAAGTAGCGTGTAACGACAGCGACAGTGTCTTTAAGCTGACGTTTTTTTAATACCTCAAGCATTGGCACTCCGGCTGTACCGCTTGGTTCGCCGTCGTCATTGGCTTTTTGGATTTGGTCTTGTTCACCGATGAGATAAGCTGAGCAATTATGATTGGCGTTCCAGTGTTTCTTTTTTATTTTATTAATAAAGTCTTGCGCTTCTTCTTCAGTTTTGGCACGATTTAAGTAACAGATAAACCGCGATTTTTGTATGACTATTTCATGCTCTCCGTATTCTTTTACGGTATAATAATAAGGTAGCATGTTTGTACACCTCCTGCTATGTGTTTTGGAGTGTGTTCTTGTATATGAGAATATTGTTTCGCAAACCTTTTACTATTAAAACAAAATGATTACTTCCAGAATAAAGCTTGAAGTGGGAGGTCATATGTGAGACTGGAAGCAATCGAAGTTATATCGATTGCCTATATATGAAGACCACTTATATTTAATAGCAACATTTTTTTTGAAAAAAAGAGCAGCAAGGAATATGTACGTTAAAAGTCCATTATTATTAATTCACATTCTTTTATTATAAAACGACAAATTTCTTACATCAATGAAAAGCTGTATAACGATTTGTTAACAATATGACAATTTGGAGGTAAAATGGTGACTTCCATGAAGTTAGATTCAAAAGTTCTTGATGAAATAATTGATAAAATGATTTCGACAGTAGACGGAAGCAAGGATGATATTTTTCAGATTGGGGAGCAGTCTCGCGGCCAGTATGAAGGGCTTGTTGAGGAATTAAAGCAAATTAAGATACAGGTGAACGAAGTAATAGAACGAGGTGATAATCTTGAAATTCATGCAAGATTTGCCCGGAATCGACTATCTGAAGTAAGCAAAAACTTCCAACTCTTTAGTGAAGAGGAAATTCGGGATGCTTATGAAAAAGCTCATAAACTGCAAGTGGACCTTGCAATGCTTCAGAATCAGGAGAAGCAGCTTCGGGACCGCAGAGATGATTTAGAACGCAGGCTTCTTGGTTTACAGGAAATTATTGAGCGCTCAGAGGCTCTAGTAGGCCAAATAACAGTTGTTTTAAATTATTTAAACCAAGACCTTAAGCAGGTCGGCGGTTTGCTTGAGGATGCTCAAGCGAAGCAGGATTTTGGTTTGCGAATCATTGAAGCTCAGGAAGAGGAGAGAAAAAGGGTCAGCAGGGAAATTCATGATGGGCCGGCTCAAATGCTGGCAAATGTTATGATGAGGTCTGAACTAATTGAGCGGATTTTCCGTGACCGGGGAACAGAGGAGGGGTTTAATGAGATTCGCAATTTAAGACAAAATGTCAGAAATGCGTTATATGAGGTTAGACGAATTATTTATGATCTAAGACCGATGGCACTTGATGACCTTGGTCTCATCCCTACCCTCAGAAAGTATGTCAACACGATTGAAGAATACAATGGCAAAACTAGAATTGAATTTAAAACAATTGGGGAAGAATTAGAAAATAGACTTCCATCCAGATTTGAAGTCGCTTTGTTTCGTTTAGCTCAGGAAGCTGTTACAAATGCTTTAAAGCATGCAGAAGCAAGTGAAATATCAATAAAAGTTGAAATAAATCGTTCTTATGTTATTTTAATGATAAAGGATAATGGGAAAGGTTTTGATATCAAGACTGTGAAAGGCAAAACAGAAAATTCCTTTGGCTTAATCGGGATGAAAGAACGAGTAGAGCTCCTGGAGGGAAAAATCACAATTGATTCAAAGATCGGGCTCGGGACTTTTATTATGATTCAAGTACCGTTAAATGTGTAAAACGAGTCGAAAGGCATATTGACGCACCAGTTGACCTTTAGACTAGAATGGAAATTAGGGAGGCGTATGCATGAGCACTAAAACAAACATCGCAATTATTGATGATCATCAGTTATTTCGTGAAGGTGTAAAACGTATTTTAGATTTCGAACCTAGTTTTGAAGTGGTCACAGAGGGAGACGATGGAGAAGAAGCATTACGAATCGTAGAAGATCATAAACCAGACGTCGTGATCATGGATATCAATATGCCGAATGTAAACGGAGTGGAAGCAACGCGTCAGCTTGTGGAAGCAAATCCGGAAGCAAAGGTTATTATTTTATCAATCCATGATGATGAAAATTATGTTACGCATGCGCTAAAAACGGGTGCGCGGGGATATCTTCTAAAAGAAATGGATGCAGACACACTAATTGAAGCGGTTAAAGTGGTTGCAGCCGGCGGTTCTTATCTTCATCCTAAAGTTACTCACAATCTTGTTAATGAGTTCCGCAAATTAGCTACAAACGGTTCAAATGGGACAAGCCAGGCTATCCAACCTGAGATTCGTCGTCCATTACATATTTTGACCCGTCGTGAGTGTGAAGTTCTTCAGATGCTTGCTGATGGGAAGAGTAACCGTGGAATCGGAGAGGCGTTGTTTATTAGCGAAAAAACGGTCAAAAACCATGTCAGCAATATTTTACAAAAAATGAATGTAAATGACCGTACTCAAGCCGTTGTTGTCGCCATTAAAAATGGCTGGGTAGAGGTTCGATGAAAGGTCTGCTTTGGCAGATCTTTTTTTATTTTTTATAGCTGGTACTGATATACCTAAAAAGGATTAGAAGAAGTTTTTTTTTGGATAATTTATAGATCTTTAATCCTATTTGATGGGTTTTTTTTAGGTGATTTATAACGATCGACATAAAATTAGGTATTTTTCGGAATTTTTTGGAGAGAAAATTTGGTCTGATATCAAGATAAAATAGGAAAAATGAATGATTTCTTTCTTATATTCCTTCTTTTACCATAGTGTGTAGGAATGTTCTAGAAAGGGTGTGACTGCCAGTGCTCGATTCTTTGTCAGACATCGAACGGCAGGCAAAAAAATTGAAAATTCAAATGGAAGTTGAGTCACTTGAAGCCTATTTATTTAATGTCCGAAATGCTTTAAGTGAATTTAGAGAAAGTATAGATCTCTATCAAAGAGGAAATCAGCTATATGCCAGCAGTTGGAAAGGAAGAGCCGCAGATGCTTATCAAAGGCTTGTTTCAGATCTTTCACAGCTGGAAGCGATCGTAACTAGTATTGGATTTGATCTGCAAGGAGAAATCAGCCGGGAAATTGATCGCCTGCTCCAGAAAGCAGAGGACTATCGATGAATGAAATTCAAATTTACCCCGAACAGCTGCAGCAATTGTCAACAGAAATTAATAAAGCAGAACAAAAAGCAAGTGAAGCCGCTCAAACCCTCACATGGCATTACAGCTCCTTGCTAATGAATCTCTCAGGTGGAACGACAGGTGCAATAGAGGATCTGAAAGACGAATTAAAACACGCCATTCATCAATATAAAGACTGTCTTGATACTATTCAAATCCTTATTCACCGGACACGAACTAAAATGGAAGAAGAAGATCAAAGACTCGCAGCACAAATCAATACCCTTAGCAGAAAGCTTACATTTGCACCCTTAGCGGTGACTTCATTGCTTTCTATGAATCCTGTTACAGATCGACTAAAAAATACGTTTAAGGCAGGACAAGCTGCAGCGGTTCACTATTTTGGAGAATCCTTTCAATCCTTTAAAAATGTTCTTTCACACGAAAAAATCATCCAATCTTTCCAAACAGCTTATTTGGAAATCGTCAATGGACCGCTTGGGAAAACAAGGGCATATCTGCGGGAAATGGGGAGGAAGATTGGGGAATTTAAACTTACTTTTTCTTCAATCAATACGATTGACGGCGGGTCTGCTTCTACTGAGTGGACATCGGAACAATCAAGGGTTAATTATGGTAAAGAGGAAGAAAAACAATCCGAAGAAGAAAACCCAATTACAAAAGTCATTAAATAGCTTTGGCGAAATCGGAGCAGATTTTTTGAACGGACTTGAATCAAGAAACGAAAAAAAGCTTGACTCTTTTTATGATTTTGGAAATTATTTAACGATCGGAGCATTTGATGGAATTAAAGGCTTTGGTGAAGGTCTAAACGAAAGAGCAGACAAAGCAACTGACTCTGTCTATGACTTTGGGAACTATTTAACAATCGGAGCCCTTGATATTAGCAATAATACCTTCAATCCAGATGAACCCTTTTCAAAAGAACATTGGACCAGCAGTTTATCCTTAGCTGCCCTGTTTGCCGGCGGAGTAAAGCCGATTGGTGCACAAAACTCACCGATTAAGCAGGTCGGAAAAGAAAAAGGGTCTAAGCCTGAAGCAAACAGCAAAGAAAAGCCCGACCCAAAAGTCAAAATCCATAAGTGGCCAGCCGTTACCTTAGTAGAAAGGTGGAGAAGGCTGCTTAATACCACAATTTACAACCTAAACTTAAATCAGCTGAATTTTGTGTTTGCTGATGGATTAGGCGGACCTGGTAGAGGCGATTCATTTGATGGTGATACTGGGAAGGATCATAATATTTATCGGGCTGATCTTGATAGAGATAAGAAAAAGACCGGAGGCAATTCGGAGGATGGGCGGATTGAGGGTACGGGTGACCTTAAGTACAAAGAAGGTTACTATATTGAACACTTAACTGGAGAAGTTAAAAAATGTACTAAACGTCATGGGGTAAGTGGTGGACATAACTATGATGAGTTCAAAGAGTACTTTCATAACAATAGACAATATAAATTAGAGGAAGTCAAGAAAATTGAGCATCCAGATATTAAAGGGGTATATGACATCGAGTATAGATTAAAAGTCGAAATAAAAGATTATCAAGGACAAGGGACAGGTGAGTTTAAATTTGTACCAAAGGAAGGGTAAGATCCCTTACTTAAAACTATATATGATCCTAATGTGATTTCTAATGAAAATATTATAATACTGGGTAAAGAAGCTATGGAAAATGGTCTTTTGAAAAACCAAGTAGATGAATTAGGATACCAAGATAAAATATGGGGAACATCAAGTAATGGACTAAAGTTTGAAGGATTTAGAAACAAAGAAACAGGCGAGATTAGTAACTTCTATCCAGTCATTGAGTTTAGTAAATAAAGGAGAAACATAATGAACGAAAACTTCAAATCAGAACGAAGATTGTTTAGAGATACTTACTTAAATAAAGATTTAAAAAAACAAAATGTAATCAATGTCTTACTAGAATTAACTATAGATTATAATTTCATAGAAACTTTACAAAGATTTTTAGATGAAAATGTTGTAAGAAGAGATACATTAGGCGTTGTATATTCTGATGAATTTGACACCTCCGAGGAGGAATATTTTGGAGAGGATAAAGTACTATTCTATTACTACTATGGGTTAGATGAAATAAAAGAGGACATTGTCACTCATGAGGAACTTTGTGACTACTTAGAAGTGGCTTGTGACTTCTATATTAAGAAACACCCTGATAAGAAAATTGAAGCCAAAAATCTATTAGAACAAATAAAAGAGAAGTATCAGATTAAAGAGAATTAAAGTTTCTCTACCTTGATTGGGTTTATGCCTTTTAAGGTTCTTTATTTATAGGCTCAAATGAATCCATCTGGACTATCATATAGCCATTTCACAGATAACTAATGAAATTTCCTTCTTTTTCTTATAAAATAGTGATTAAACTATTTGGAAAAAAATTAATGATAAGGAAGGGATTCTAGTTACATGAAAACAGCAATCTTAACGGATAGTACGGCGTATATACCGAAAGAGGTTCGGGAGAGGCTGAATATCCATATGATTCCTCTTAGTGTCATTTTCGGCGGGGAGTCCTATCAAGAGGAGATTGAGATTTCAGCGAATCAATATTACGACGAGATTCGGAGTAGAGAAGACTTGCCGACGACATCTCAACCATCTGTTGGTTTGTTTGTTGAAATATTTGAAAAGCTAGCAAAAGAATACGAGGCAGTGATTTGCATCCATTTATCAAGCGGGATTAGCGGTACATATAATGGGGCAGTTACTGCAGGTCAAATGGCAGAAGGCATAAATGTATATCCTTTTGACAGTGAAATAAGCTGTATGGCTCAAGGTTTTTTTGCAATTGAAGCAGCAGAAATGTCTGAAGAAGGAAAATCACCTGAAGAAATCATGGAACGATTAAAGGAAATGAAAAAATCGACCAGGGCCTATTTTATGGTAGACGATTTGTCTCATCTGCAAAGAGGCGGCCGGTTAAGCGGTGCTCAAGCTTTTATTGGCGGTTTGCTGCAGGTGAAACCGCTACTGCATTTTGTTGACAAGCTTATTGTTCCTTATGAAAAAATCCGCACTCGTAAAAAAGCATTGAACCGAATATTTGAACTATTTAACGAGGATGCAAGCCTCAAGGTTCCAATGAAGGCTGTTGTTATTCATGCGAATCGTGAAGATGAAGCCATCCAAATCAAGAAAGAGTTTGAAGCAAAATATCCTCATGTCGAGTTTTCGATCAGCTACTTTGGTCCTGTAATTGGAACTCATCTAGGTGAAGGCTCAATGGGGCTTGCTTGGTATAAAAAATAGTGAATAGAAGCTGCTTTTAGGAGCAGTTTTTTAAGTGGATGCTTCAAAATTAGTACTAAAGCATTGGCCGAATAAACAGAGGAATTGGTTGAATTGAGGCGGGAAAATGTCAGCTAAATGGAAAAATTGGTCGAATTCCCAAAAGAAATGGCCGAATAAATAAATTGACATAGGAATGACTCTGATAATCCGCGGGCTGACCGAATATGGACTTTTCTGTGCTTTCTGTCATATACTCGTCATCGATAAGCAGAACCATTCAAAGAGGAGAACTCCCACGATCAAAGATTTCGCCATGTTCCTGCCCCATCCCATCTATTAGGTTCATTCGTGTATTTGGAAAATTTCGAATACATAGGATAAAAGACCTTTTGCTAGCTTCCTGTATAGACAATCGATAAATTGTCATGGATAATACTACCTGTTAGTAAGTTATCCAAAAAAAGGAGTGTTTAGAAAAATTGTCTATTCTATACGATAAGAAACAAAGAACGTATAAGCATTGGAGTACATTAGAGGATAGAGAATTGCTTCAGCTTAGAGAAGAAGGACTGAAGTATAGAGAGATCGCCAAAAAATTAGACCGCTCACCACTTAGTGTTGAAAAGCGCTATCGAAAAATCATTGAATTATATAAATGAACGAGGTGAAAAATGAGAATCATTTCATCCATAGATGCTTTAACACTAACCTATGACCTCCAACGCGGCAGGAAGCTATCAGAATGTTCATTCCTGCCACGGCCTCCGCTAGACACATCATTTTCCTTTAACAAGGACCTTCAAAATATTCTTTATGGACGACACTTAACCAATGACGACTTATCACTCCCTTTAAGCGAAATGCAATCTCATCTTGAAAAAGGGTATCTAAATTTGGATTATGGAGTATTTAAGAAAAATGGAAATTGGTTCTGCAATCGCTGTGGAAACAACAACTTAAATAAGTTTGCTGTTTTTCATTGTGCGAGATGCGGTGAAAATTGCACATATTGCAGATCCTGTATCATGATGGGGAGAATCTGTGAATGTACTCCTTTTTTCACTTGGTCAGGCCCTGCTCTGGAATTACCTCCTCTACATAATTCTCTAGTCTGGTCAGGGGCATTATCAGCCGGTCAAGCTAATGCATCCAAGAAAATGATCGAAAGTATAAAAGCTCCCAGATCACTTCTAGTTTGGGCAGTTTGTGGAGCGGGAAAAACAGAGATTTTATTCGAAGGGATACAAGAGGCATTGGCTGCAGGAAAGAGAGTTTGCATTGCCACACCGCGGACTGATGTCGTCCTAGAACTTTCACCAAGGCTCAAAAACGCGTTTCCAAACGCAAATTTAGCTGTATTATATGGTGGAAGCGAGGATAGAGGAAAGCTAGCGTCACTCACCATTTCAACTACCCACCAGCTTCTCCGTTACAATCAAGCATTTGATGTCCTCATTATTGATGAAGTAGATGCTTTCCCATACTCATTGGATGAAACCCTTCAGTTCGCAGCAGAAAAAGCAAGAAAGCCACAAGGAACTCTTATCTATTTATCGGCTACCCCTTCTAAAAAGATGCAGCATAAAGTCGAAAGGAGAAAGCTCGATTGTGTAAAGATTCCAGCTCGTTATCACGGCCATACATTACCTGTACCATCCTTTGAATGGTGTGGAAATTGGCGTAAGGCGTTAGAGAAAAGAAAGCTGCCGCAAACCATTCTAAATTGGGTTCTAAATCAAATTGACAATCAGAAACAGGCATTTATTTTTGCGCCAAGAATTGAATTTCTTAATAAAATTGTCGATCTCATTAAACCATTTTGTGATCTGGTTGATTCTGTTCACGCAGAAGATCCTGAAAGAAAAGAAAAGGTACTAGCATTTCGTGAAGGTAAAACACTGTTACTTGTTACAACAACGATCCTTGAGCGGGGAGTGACAATTCCAAATTCAGATGTGGCCGTTCTTGGAGCCGAAGACAGTATTTTCACAGAAAGTGCTCTCGTACAAATCGCAGGCCGGGTTGGCAGGCACCCCGATTATCCGGGAGGGGATGTTTTTTATTTCCACTATGGAAAAACAGAGGCGATGATTCAAGCGAAAAATCATATTGAAGCAATGAATTCTCTTGCCAAAAAATCGAATATATAATGGCGAATCATTCCTAATTTAAAGCAGTTATGACAAAATATCACTGAAAAATCTCTTTTTAGGAGGATATTATGGTTATAAATGCGATGGAACAGATTGTGAAGCATCTGCTGGATTCCTATAAAGAAAAACTGGGAATGAATTGTTTTTGTGAAACATGCAAGGAAAATGTGTTTGCGCTTGTGTTAAATAAAGTCCAGCCCCGCTATGTATCCGATTATGAAAAAGTTGCTTATGTTAAAGCAAACTATATAGACAAACAGGAAATGACATCATTACAGGTCAAGCTGGCAGAATGTGCAAAGATTGTTTCCGATAACCCTCTTTGTGAAGAAATGAAAAAACGAGGTGACAGATGAACCAGTGTCTTATTTGCGACCAAAGACTTGAAATGAAAAGTTCATGGAGAAGTCTTTTTCTTCTAATAAAGGAAAAGAAAATATGTGAAGAATGTGAGCAGCAATTTAAGCTGTTAACAGGCCCCATTTGTACTGTTTGCGGGCGGATGACTGAAGAACCTGTTTGTTCAGACTGCAGCCGGTGGCAGAATCAGCCTGAATGGAAGGACACACTTGTCTGTAACCGCTCTACGTATGAATATAACGACTTTATGAAAGAGGTATTAGCAGCTTTTAAATACCGCGGGGATGCTGAGCTGGTTTACGTATTTAAGTATGCTTTCGAAAACACGTTTAAAAAATATTTTCAAGAAAATGATATGATTGTTCCTATTCCCTCAAGTAAGGAACGATTGTACGAACGCGGCTTCAATCAAGCTAAGCTTCTTGCTGAATGTTTGGATCTTTCTATTTATGAGCCAATAACTAGACTTCATCATGAAAAACAATCAAAAAAGTCCCGCCAGGAAAGAATCCAAACGAAAAATGTTTTTCAAATGACAAGCCCCTCCGCCATCTCCAATCAAAACATCCTTCTCATCGATGACCTCTATACAACAGGAACTACATTGCGTCACGCGGCCAAAATCCTCCTTGAGCATGGAGCTAAATCCGTGTCTTCGTTAACCCTGATAAGAAGTTAACATTTCCCTTTAGAAACCGATATATAAAGTATAGTAAGATGATAGGAGAACCTTTTATGAATGAACTATCCGACTGTCCGAATTGCAATGCTCTATTTGTAAAAACTCAATTTCGTATTGTTTGTCAGGAATGCTTTTTAGTGGAAGAAAAACATTTTGAAACTGTCTATTACTTTTTGCGAAAAAGAGGAAATAAATCGGTTGCACTTAAGGAAATCACGGGCGGTCGACTGAAGTAGAAGAAGCATTGATTCTAAAATTTCTATGTCCCTTGATATGATTGCACCTCAAGAACAGCCGCTTACATACCAAGCTTCAGCAAAGAAGCAAGGAACAGACGCAAAACGGCGGGCATTATTTGATTCAAGAGCGTAACGGAGGAACGTGAGATGATTTCAACTTTTCATGGTTTAGAAGTGGCAAAACGAGGAATGAATGCACAACAAAGTGCTTTATATACGACAGGTCATAATATTTCAAATGCCAATACACCCGGCTACACAAGACAACGAGTAAATTTTGTGCAGACAGATCCTTATCCTGCTGTATCAAGGGACCGTACTCAGCTTCCTGGACAAATGGGAACAGGTGTAGAACCAGGCTCTGTCCAGCGGGTGCGCGAAGGATTTTTAGACCTCCAATTCCGAGGCGAGAATAAAAAATTTGGATACTGGAATTCCCAGGCAAATGCTTTTCAAAAGATGGAAGAGATCATGAACGAGCCTTCAGATGCCGGTTTATCGAAGACTTTGGACCGCTTTTGGCAATCCCTTCAGGATTTAGCGCTAAATTCAGAAAACGCGGGGGCACGTTCAGTTGTCCGCGAACGCGGAATTGGGGTAGCTGAAACGTTTCATTATTTATCGACTTCTTTAAAATCTGTCCAAAAAGATTTGAAAAATGAGTTGGATGTTTCAGTGAAGGAAATTAACTCATTAGCTAATCAAATTAATCAGATTAACAAGCAAATTTCTGAAACTGAACCCCATGGCTATCTTCAAAACGACTTATATGATGAAAGAGATCGATTACTCGATCAGCTCTCCACTCTAGCAAATGTAAAGGTAACTCCGCAAAAAACGGGCGGAAACAGCCTGGCAATTGCTGAATGGTTATATACAGTCGAGCTTGTCGCTGATAACGGAAAATCTCATGAGATTTTAGTAGATTCTTCAAGTAAGCAGGTAAATGAAGTAGCGGTCAGCATGAATGAACGCAATGGACTTGTTGAATCAATCAGCATTGGATCAAAAGAGATTACAAGTATGGATTTTAAAAGTGAGGGGAAGATTAGCAGTTTAATAGATTCTTACGGATATACATATAAAACTGGCAGCGGAGAACAAATCGAATCAGGTCTTTATCCTGACATGCTAAAAAATCTTGATGAAATGGCCTATAGCTTTGCTAAAGAGTTTAATAGCCTGCATAAACAAAGGACACAGCATATCGAGTATTGATAATGGTACGCCTGTATCAGACTTCTTTGATCTGGAAGGATTGACGGATCCGAAGGGAGCTGCGTCCTCTATCGACATTCATGAAGACATTGTAAAAACAATAGATAACATAGCCGCCTCCAGTAATGGAGAAAAAGGTGATGGAAATCATGCCATTGCATTGGCAGAAATGAAAAACAGTGCACTCACGATTGGAGATACTACTACAAACTTACAGGATTTTTATGAAGGTATGATTGGCGGTATGGCTGTAGTTTCTCAGGAAGCGATTCGTTTAAGAGACAATAGCGCTGTCTTGACGGGAGCTGTAGAGCAACGCAGGCAATCGGTAAGCTCGGTTTCTCTTGATGAGGAAATGTCGAATATGATCCAATTTCAGCACGCTTACAATGCGTCAGCGCGAATGCTTTCTCTGCAGGATGAATTACTTGATAAAATCATTAACGGCATGGGTATTGCCGGAAGATAGAGGATGACATAAATGCGAGTAACCCAAGGAATGCTGGCAAATAACGCGATGAGAAATTTGAGCAGGAGCTACCAAATGCTGGGGAAATACCAAGATCAGATGAATACCGGGAAGAAAATTCAACGTCCGTCTGATGATCCGGTTGTGGCGATGAAGGGAATGTTCTACCGGACAAACTTAACGGAGATTGAACAATATAAACGAAATTTGACGGAATCCTATCAATGGATGGAAAACTCAGAAGGCGGAATTGAACATGCCCAGCAGGTGGTACATCGTGTGAGAGAGCTTTTAGTCCAAGCAAAAAATGGGACGAATAGTCCTGAAGATTTAAAATCGATTGAGGTAGAGATTAATCAATTAAAAGAAGACCTTATCGGAGTGGCAAATACTCAAGTAGCAGGCCGTTACATTTTCAATGGAACAAAAACCGATCAGCCTGCTATCTCGAAAAATTCCGATGGTTCTTACACCTATCATTTTGAATCCTCCGATTTTATGGTCGAAGTTTCAAAAGGGGTCCAGCTTAAATCAAATGTTGATGGTCTGAATGCATTTGGCGAAAAGCTGGAATCAGGGGATAATCTATTTGAAACACTTGAAAAGATCCAAGCTGCTCTCAATTCAGGTAATATGAGCGGTTCAGAAGATTTCTTAAACGATATTAATGCTCATTTTGATACGATGAATGCTGAACGTTCAGAGCTTGGAGCCCGTTATAACCGTTTAGAGTTGATTGAAGATCGATTAAGCAATCAAGAAATAACAGCCAATAAAACATTATCAGAAAATGAAGACGCCGACATTGAAAAAGTCATCATGAACCTAACGATACAGGAAAGCCTTCACCGCGCATCCTTAGCGGTTGGTTCAAGACTTATTCAGCCTACATTAATGGATTTTTTAAGATGAGCTATCTTTTTTAGGAAGATGGCTTTTTACATGAGGTTAGAAGGTACAAGTTGATTAAAGTGTTATTGCATTAAGTATGTTATCTTTGTTCAGCCCCGAGTGCCATCGGCCATTTGGTCTCAAACCGCTCCGCAAAAGCCATTTATTGATGCTGCGCCAGACAAACCAATTGTTGATTACGAGTCTGGGAAAGTTGGAATTGAACTTCTGAAAGAACCGAGTTTACAGATTGATTTTACTAACCTAGACATAAAGGTATAATAGAGTGAGCCCCTTGAAAAGGAATGTGAATAATGATAATAGAAACGAAATATCACGGAAGCACCAACATAGATGAAGAGCAGATCCTGCAGTTCTCAAATGGGATCCCTGGCTTTCATGACGAGAAGCAATTTGCCTTATTGCCATTAAGTGAAGAATCACCCTTTTTCGCAATGCAGTCTATCCAAACATCAGATCTGGCATTTATCGTAACAAGTCCTTTCCTATTTTTTCAAAGCTATGAATTCGATCTTAATCCAAACACAATGGAAGATTTAGAAATCGAGAAAGCAGAGGATGTTGAAGTGATAACGATCCTTACTGTTAAGGAACCTTTTGAAAACACGACAGCAAACCTTCGGGCACCGCTCATTATCAATCGAACAAATAAGAAAGCTAAACAAATCATCCTCGAAAATTCAGAATTTCAAACAAAGCATCTTATTATAAGAGAAGGATAGGAGGTGGAAGCATGCTAGTTTTAACAAGAAAACCAAACGAAGCCATCCGAATCGGCGACGAAATCGAAGTAAGAATCCTCTCGATTGAGGGAGACCAAATCAAGATCGGAATCGAAGCCCCAAAAAACATCGAAATACATAGAAAAGAAATCTACCTCTCTATCCTAGAAGAAAACAACCAAGCCGCTTCCATCTCGCTAAACCATCTCAACCAACTAAAATAAACGAACCGATAACCTTGAGCAAAAATGCTTAAGGTTTTTTTGTTAATTTCTATAAAAAGAACTAAAACAAACTACCAAAAAGTCGATATATAAACTGTACAAGCAGACAAAAGGCGGCCGACTTTTAAACCTGCTTTAAAATCAATTCACACGGATGTGAAACCAAACTTTCAAGGAGGAAATAAGAAATGAGAATAAATCATAATATTGCGGCGTTGAATACTTATCGTCAGTTAAATAGTGCTTCCGGTGCACAATCGAAATCAATGGAGAAATTATCTTCTGGTCTTCGTATCAACCGTGCTGGAGACGATGCAGCTGGTTTAGCAATCTCTGAAAAAATGCGTGGGCAAATTCGTGGGTTAGACCAAGCATCTAAAAACTCTCAGGATGGAATTTCAATGATTCAGACTGCTGAAGGAGCGCTAAATGAAACTCATAGTATTCTTCAACGTATGCGTGAATTAGCAGTTCAATCATCAAATGATACAAATACTGCTGAAGACCGTAGTAACATTCAGGATGAAATTAATCAGTTGGGTGAAGAAATTCAACGTATTGGAGAGCAAACTGAGTTCAACACTAAGAAATTACTGAATGGTGATATGGGAGCTGGACAAGCAGTTGCTACTCACAAAATCTCAAATACAATGCATGCGGATAACGTAACTGGTACTACTTTAGACTCGCTAAAAGATGCTAATGGGAACAATTTAGGTATAGCAGATAGAGATACGATTACTGCAACATGGTCAATTAATGGAACGCAACATACTGCTACGTTGGATGTAACAGACATTACAACGCAAGATATTGATGCTGTTTTTGGTGCAATTACAACTGAAGGTTCAGCTACAGCAGCATTTGATGGCGTGACAGGAAACCAAATGGAAATAACTGCTGCTGGTGCTGGAACGGCTAGACAAATTAATGGATTCACAATTGAAGTAAAAAGTGCTGCAGGCGTTCGTAAAGAAGCAGCTTCTAATGCACTATCTAACTTCTCTACAGAGACTGAAGCTAAAGATGTTCGTGCTGATGGAAGTGCTGATTTCCAAATTGGAGCTAATCAAGGTCAAACATTAAACCTTTCTTTTGAAGATATGAGAGCAGATACTCTTGGAGTACGTAATCTGCAAGTATCAACAAAAAGTCAAGCGGGTACAGCTGTTAGCGTACTAGATGAAGCAATACAAAAGGTTTCTAAAGAGCGTTCTAAATTAGGGGCTAATCAAAATAGATTAGAGCACACAATCAACAACTTAAACACATCTTCTGAAAATCTAACAGCAGCAGAATCTCGTATCCGTGACGTAGATTATGTTTTAGCTGCCTAAGCAGCAACAAGCACAGTCGTCCTAGCTGGTAACGGCTAGTGAGTATAATCGGGTGAATTGCTGGAAAACCCTTAGAGCTTCTCTTACCACAACGTAGTTGGAAACGACAAGCGTGAAGGTTTGAAAAAAGAAAAGATTTGGGCAACCAGCAGCCAAGCTCCTGTTCCGAAAGGATGGAGAAGGTTCAACGACTAGGGTAGACCGTCTAAGGCGAAAGCTATGATGATGAAATCCTTAGGTGAAACAATGGTCATCAGCATTGTGAATCCGAAGTGCCCGACCCCTACTAGATTGCTAGAGGGTGAAGATATAGTCTGGTCATTTATGAAAGTAAATGTTCGCACGATGGCGAAAGAAATGATGAACCAAACGAAGAATTCTATTCTTTCTCAAGCAGCACAAGCAATGTTGGCTCAAGCTAACCAACAACCACAAGGAGTTTTACAACTTCTTCGTTAATTTTAGATGATTTGAAAGGGACTCTAGTTTTGCTAGGGTCTCTTTTGTATACATAATGATGAAAAGACCACTTTGAAGGGGAATGATCAAATGAAAAAGAAAAAACAGTGGAAGCTTTATTGATCAAAGTAGTTATGCAGAGGGGAGTACAGAATTAAATTCCGATCAATTAAACTTACTAGAGGCCATATTAGAAACTTTTAATGATGATCTTACATTAATTAGTTTGCCTAGTAGTTTGCAAGAATGCTTTGTAGAGTACGTTAAACCAGAAATCATAGGCGAAGGCATTCTAATGTACCAAACTTTCATCATGCAAGACAAAGTGGCAGGAATCATGCTGTACTCCATTGTTGGAACATTAGGTAACGAAATTGAACTTTTTAGCTGAACAAACTGAACTAAAGGCGAGATAATGCTTAACCTAAGAAGTTGGATTGAGGGATTTATATTTTCAAGGAATTTTGATATATGACAGTCAATGAAACTTTTTTATAGCAAACGAAAAATGAGCCATTTGACAAATCAATACTGAATCACTATAGCTAAAGCCCCGTTAATTCTCAGCTAATCTATTTAATACCATTTCATGATGTCCAACTTTTTCAGAAAGATACTTAACATCTTTGCCTAACATATTAGTATTGTTCTGCACTTGCTTAAGCATAGCAAGAATATCGTCTTCATTACTAACTTCTATTCGCCTTGCTATTTCTTTGACTTCACTAATTTCATTATCAACTTTATTAAATCGTTCCTCAATGTCCCCAAATCGTTTATCAACTTTATCGAATCGTCCGTCAATGTCCCCAAATCGTTTATCAACCTTATCGAATCGTCCGTCAATGTCCCCAAATCGTTTTTCAACTTGATTAAACCGTTCTTCTATTTTATCGAATCGCCCTTCAAATTGTTCTATTGTATGATTTATTGAAACTAAAAGATCATATATTTGCTTATTTTCCATGTCTATCACCTCATTGAATTCTATTATAAAATAAATCAAGGGAAGAGATAACCCCCAATGAAACAAGAAAGGACACTTGCCTTGTTAATAACAAAAGCAAGTGTCTTTTCTTTAATCATGAAGCTTTCAATTTTCTACTGCGGAAATAAAGCAGGGCTCCTAATAAAAGGAGACTAGCTCCCGCAATCGGCATGAAGCCAATGCTGAAAAATGATCCTGTGTTTGGCAGCTTATGCCCAGATTTGTTTTCTTTATTTTGTTTGTTTTGTTTTTTATCAGATGATGACTTGTCTTTGTTGTTGTTTGATTTTTTGTCATTAGAATGTTCTTTTTTGTTATTGTCTGGCTTGTTAACAATCGGAGTTGCTCCGTTGTTTTTGTCGTCATCTGATGGTTTGTCGCTTCCACTGTTATCGTCGTTATTATCATCGTTACCGACATTATCTTCATAGTATTCAACGACTAGAGGGACCGTAATTTCTTCAACTGTGTTGTCTCCTCTTTTGGCTTTAACTGTTACCTTTAACCCTTTAAGTGCATCAAGAGATTTAGCTTCACCTAGTGCAGAGAATGCTAACTGATATCCTGTGCCTGGACCAAAATCCTCATCAGGAAGATTGACGGTCGCTGTATTACTATTCCATTTAAGGTCAAGGTTTTCATTCAATCCATCATCAATACCTGGAAGGTCAAAGTAGTCTGGAAGGTCGCCAGATTCATAGCTTTCAGGAGGATAGATTTTGATTGTGTCAGGAACGTTAAATTCGATATCTAAACTATCCACATCTTCAGCAAGTAAATTACGAATTTCAGCGCTAAAGCCTAAAGCAAATTGGTTTTTATTAAACCCTGGGACATTTGCTATCGCTTTTGCGTTAGCTTCAAAGTATAGTTCTTTATCCATAACAGAATAATCAAACTTTGTACTTCCTATAGCCCCAAGTTCAAGGAGCTCTCCTTCTTCATCATATAACAGTCCTAAGTCTCCTTCTGACTGTGTTTGAGTCGGTTTCCCCAAAACAGGGATAGTTGCAGAGATGTTTACTTTTTCACCCGATTTAATCGAATCCTTATTGATTGGTAGAGACATAACTATCTGACCGTCCTCTAGCTCAATCCATTCTGCATCATCGCTTTGGCCAATAGCTACTTCATCAGAGACCGGCAAGTAAACCCTTGTCTTTTTCACATCAGTGAGATTTGCTTCACCGGTATTTTCAAGGGAGATATTTACATCAAGGACAAATCCATCTTTTCCAGCTTCTTTCACATTTCCAGTTGCTTTTCCGTTAATTTGTTCCCAGCCTTCGACGACAGATAATGAGTCTTCCGATTCTTCATCAGGTTCTTCTCTGCCCCAATACTTGCAAAAGAGAGAGTTACAGTATCAATGTCGTGCGTTTTAGTAAATATATCTCCCTGTCTCTCATATCTGCCCCCTTCATATATATATATCTTTCAACAGCTTTTCCTTCTATAGGAAGGTTAAACTTTTCATAAATGTATTCATCAAATGGTACAGGTTTGTACTTAACATAAACCATTCTTCCGTCCTGTATTACACCTTCTGGAATAAGCCCTTTTATAAGATTCACGCCTTGTGGAAGGGGAAATCCATAATAACCATTTTTGTCAACTTCATCTTTACAATTAAGAATATTTGCGTACATCTTAAGTTCAAAATAGCCTTTTTCTTCATTGAATTCTGACCCTCCGCCAATAAGTCCACCAAAATCTTGCTCATCACAAAATAGCAGATCTTCTTCATTTTCATTCTCGTTGGCTTCTTTATCTTCTATTGTTTGTTCAGAATTATCAGCTGTATCGTCTGTTTTTGGAGGTTCGGAAGGATTATTATCTTCTGTTTTTTTATTTTCTGATACTTCTTCTTTTGTATCATCAGCTTTTTCTTCAACCTTTTCTACAACTGGGGGTGCTTCTTGTTGTTTTGTCTCTTCTTTTACTGCAGGCTTTTCTTCTTTAGTTTCTACTTTAGGTGCTTCACCCTTTTCAGCTTTGTCTTTTGTTTTTGCCGCTTCAATAGGTTTTTCTGGTTCATTTTCTGTTCCTTCGGTTTTTAAAGCAGATGGGTCCTCAACTTTGACTTTTTCTTCTTTCTTTGGGGCTTCCACATTTGTTTCAGCAGCATGGACAAGTGTTGGAGACACTGCTAAAGTCAGTGCTAATACCAAAGCTGAAATTCTTTTAAACATTTAAACACTCCTTTCAGAATTTTCCACTAATGACGATATTCTTACCAAAATTGCTCCATTAGTAACAAACCATTATGTATTTAGACTCATAGATTCAGTGAAAATTTTGTTGCACTATGAAAATAGCAATCGAAAAATGTAAGAATTTAGTCAATTTTGGATACATTCAATATGATATTATTTACAATTTTAGAAATCAATTGGAATAATTATTTTTGTAAAAAAAGGGAAAAATAACCTATAAAAGTGATACAGATATACAAATTTTGTCGAATTATTATAGTGGTTGAGTTGGTAATGAGCGTCGAAAGATTTATATAGAAAACAGTTTGTTAATGTAACATGACTGGATATTTGGAGGAACGGATACATAAATAAAGGCTTAAAAGAAAATCTTTTATAAGTCTTATTTCCTGTGAATAAAGACCTTAACATAAGTTTATTCAATTTACTGATGATGAAAGAGAAGAGCTTAATGAAAAGCAAATTGAATTGTGGGAGGAAAAAGCAAAAAGCGGACTTCTTAAAAATGACTCATTATTAACTGGAGGCTTGAATCAACTTCGGTTAGATATATATAGTCCCGTCGAAGGCATTAGTCAGGAAGCGGCCATGCTTTCTCAAATCGGAATTAAGACGTCGAGTAACTATCTTGACAAGGGCAAGCTTATTTTCGATGGAACAAAATTACGTGAAGCAATTGATAAAGACCCTGAATCCATTTTTCAGCTTTTCAACCCAAGCGGTTCAACAGATGAAACAAAAGGTCTTACAAAGCGTCTAAGAAAGACACTGCAGGATACAAAAAATAATATTGAACAAAAAGCCGGCAATACAGGTACATTATCAACAAATGATTCTTTTTTGATCGGCCGTAACTTAAAAGATGTCGATAACCAGATTACACGTTTTGAAGACCGCCTTATCCAAATCGAAAACCGCTATTGGAGGCAATTTACGGCCATGGAAAAGGCTATCCAGCGGATGAATGAACAATCTATGTACCTCATGCAGCAGTTTGGCGGAGGAATGTAACAAAAAAACAAGGAGTGTTGGTAATGGCAATGAGTAATCCTTATGCAGCCTATCAGCAAAATTCGGTAACAACAGCATCCCCGGGAGAGTTAACGTTGATGCTTTATAACAGTTGCCTGAAGTTTATTAACCTGGCAAAACTAGCCATCACTGATGGTAATGTTCAAGAAAAAAATACGAATCTCATTAAAGCGCAGAAAATTATAAATGAATTAATAGTTACGTTAAATCAAGATTTGGAAGTTTCGGAAAACATGATTGTTATGTATGAATATATAACCCATCGCCTAATCGAAGCAAATGTTAAAAATGACCAAGCAATACTTGATGAGGTTGCTGAATATGTGTCTGATTTTCGTGACACATGGAAGCAAGTCATTCAATTGTCTCACAAACATCAGTTTGGTCAAGGCGGTCAGACTTGATGGCTGCGATAGAAGAACTTTTTAAAAGTACTGAAATGCTTTATGAGGCACTAGATAAGACAGTAAAAAGAGAACTGCGTGACGACCAAATTCAGGATATTATGTCTCTGTTAGACAAAAGGGATGAATCTATGAAAAAAATTCAAACTTCCTTATCATCTCAGGAAAGTCGCTTAATGAAAAAAATCATAGAGCAAGACAAAATTATATTACCTCTTTTAGTCAAAGTAAAAGCAGGGATTCAGCAGGATATTCAAAATGTAAGAAAGACAAAATCATCTGCAGTCAAATACGTGAATCCATACCAAAATCGTACAGCAGATGGAATGTTTTATGATAAAAGAAAATAGGTGAAATCTATGCCTAACCATACAACAGAGCAATTTTATTGATTGAAGCATTATTATCACCTATTAATTTTAATATTGGAGAAAGGTTGAGTATGACGTGGAGAGCTCATGATAGAGTATATGAGAAAGATAACGAAGGATAACGTCCATCAAGCCCAGCAAATTTTAGCTTCAATCGAAGAAACCTAAGCATCATCAGAAGAAATCCCTCTTCTGCTCAATCCAAGCAAGCTCCCCAAGAACTACAAGACCTAGTTATAAATTTAAAATATAAGTTCACGGGTTGACACGGTACCAGGTACCGTTTGTAGCATATTATCACGTCACTCTTCATATACTATCTCCACCTATTCGGAGGAATTGTAAAGATTATTTCTTAAATTGCTACATTCCTCAACAATATTCATAATAATTTCACATAAATTTTACGTTTAAGCAGGAATGTAGAAGGGAAGTGTAGAAATAAGTTTACATATCCTTAACAAAAGGAGGAGTTCTGATTGAGATATAACGTCAGAGGGGAAAACATTGAAGTAACTCCAGCATTAAGAGATTTTGTAGAAAAGAAAATTGGGAAACTGGAAAGGTATTTTGACGATCCAGTAGAAGCGAATGTACATGTTAATTTGAAATTCTACAACGATCAAGATTCTAAGGTGGAGGTCACCATTCCTCTTACAGAACTCGTGCTTCGCGGCGAGGAACACAATCAGGATATGTATGCGGCAATTGATTTGGTCGTTGATAAACTGGAGCGCCAAATTCGTAAACACAAAACCAAAGTAAACCGCAAGCTGCGCGAACAAGGCTCTCCAAAATATATGTTCGTCAATGATGAACCGGAAAAAGCAGCTGTTGCAGTCGATGAGGAAGAACATGAATTAGTAAGAACAAAACGCTTTAACTTAAAACCAATGGATAGTGAAGAAGCCATTCTTCAAATGAACATGCTGGGTCACAGCTTCTTCGTTTTCACGAATGCAGAAACGAATAGAACCAATGTGGTATATAGAAGAAATGATGGGAAATATGGATTGATTGAACCGAATGCTTAAATTAGGATAAATTATTTTAAAGTGGCAGATGCACCCTTGCATTTTGCCACTTTTTTGATGGAAAAGATTTTAACTGAATTACAATATTACTAAGGGTGCAACTGGTTAGAGGGCATAGACCAATCCAAGAAAAATTAAGAGCAGTCTTCCTGCCCTCTAATGCTATCGATCGGTAAACAGAGGTCAAGTATTTTTAACGATTGAATCTATCCGGTCAAATGAATTTTGATTTATTAAGGAATTTTAAACATTTTTCTTTTGAAGATTGAATAGGAAGAGAACAAACCTTGCTATAATGTAATTAGGCAATGGTTAATGAAGGCAATGGTTGGCTTTAGAAATATCGCTGTCCATGATTATCAAGAGATTAATTTGCTGATTTTACAGAACATCCTTGACAAGCATTTGACTGATTTTAAAGAGTATACTAAATTAATTCTTCAACATTGAAAGAAATAGAGGGAGTCCTTATACTAAAATCAAGAAAATTAGTGACAAAAGAAGGTGTTCAAATTGTCTGTTGGCAGAAATGACCCATGCCCATGCGGAAGCGGAAAAAAGTATAAAAAGTGCTGCATGAACAGCAATGTAGTTCAACTGGGTGATGTTATTTTTAGTGAGCTTCAGCAAATTCAGGAAGAACTCCGTGAATATGCAGTCAACCACTATCCAGATGTATTGGACGAGGTTCTTGAAGAAATAATCGGTGAGCGTGATTTGTCAGATGAAGAGTTTAAAGAGATTCATTTGATCTTATTGTCATGGTGTGTTTTAAGCATTCAATTTGAGGATCAAGAAACGATTTTTCATAGATTTTGTCAAGCGATTAAAAACAAATACCGGCCATCAGCAATTAGCCTTTTGGAAAAATGGATTGGTGCAACTGGATCACTGGTTGAAGTGACAAACATTTTAGATAATCTTCATCTCGAAGTGAAAGATATTTTTACGAATGAGTTAAAAACAGTAAAGCTGCAAGCTCCTGCTGAAATAGAGCAAGGATCTTTGTTGGGCGGTTTCTTACTGCCTTTCGGATCGTCCTATTCGTTTTTGTATGGTCAATTTGTAGAGTTGTTTTTTGATATTCCTTCTTTCCTAAAAGAGTTTCATGAAATGGAAGGATTTGATGACGATCAAGCCAAATTACGTGCTATCTATCCTGTTTTAATCGTAGATAATACATTTGTGGAAATGGGTGATATGCCTTCGGTAGAAGAGCTTGAATGGAAAAATCCTTATCATAGAATGGTATCAGTTCTATATCAGAATGTCGCATTAAAAACTGGGTGGCCGGCTGAATTAGCTGATGTAGGTTCGTTTATGTGGCATTTTTATTGCCTAAAAGAAGATCCGCAAATTCGCAAACCAGAGAGCTATGCAGCAGGTTTACATTATTTTGTTGATACAAATGTCCCAATGCTTGGTTTCTATACTCAAGGAGAAATAGCAAAGAAATACGGAGTTAGTGCAGCCACTGTTTCTAAAACTTATCGAAAGCTTGAAGAAGGACTTGAAGAGGAAATTGAAAAATTACTTGCCAAGCTTCCGGCAGGATTTGAAGAGGATGATGACGGAGAAGGGTTTTATGAAGACCCATTCGCTAATTTCTCAAGGTTTGAAACAGAGAAAGCATTACGCGAAGCCGAGCAATTAATAAAAGACAAAGATTTTGATTCTATGGAAGAAATGAATGAATTTTTAAATGAATCTCTTAACAACCCACAGCTTCGCTCTAAACCAAAGCTCTCAAAGAAAGATCAAGCCCAAGACCTTTTATATGAAGCTTTAGAGTCTCAGGGCGCAAAAAGGTACAAGCTTGCTAAGCAAGCGATCAGCTTATATCCGAATAGTCCAGATGCCTATGCAATTTTAGCGGAAAATGAACCTACCGAAGAAAAGTACTTGAGGAAGCTTAAAGAAGGTGTAAAAGCCGGAGAAAAGGATTTGGGTAAAAGGTATTTTGTTGAAAATAAAGGAATGTTTTGGGGACTTACCGAAACAAGACCTTATATGAGAGTAAAAGCCTTGTATGCTGATGGGTTATATGAATCTGGACAGCTTCATGAAGCTACTAAGCAATATGAGGAAATACTTTCATTAAATGAAATGGATAACCAGGGTGTCCGTTATGAGTTATTCAGATTATATATAAAAGGAAAAGAATATAAAAAAGCAAATAACCTTCTTGAAAAGTACCCTGAAGAATACACAGCTTTTGGAGTCTTCAATACCGCCCTGATTGAATACCTGAATAGTGGATTATCTAAGAAATTTAAATCAACGATTGAAAATGCCATGAAGCAAAACCCATATGTCGCTGATTATTTAAGTGGAAAAAAGAAGGTTCCTCATAGAATGCCAGAAACCTATCAATTGGGACAAAAGGATGAAGCTATCGTTTATGCCCAAGCAAATGCTGATCTATGGCAAAAGCATCTGGATCTTATTCAATACCTAAAAAAATGATGGAACGATAGTTTTCGTTACCAAGTTTTCGGTACCAGGTACCGCGAGTACCTGGTACCGTTTTAATTTTAAAATCTTTCTTTATGATCAACAAACAGTATCTTTGTAAGCTCCTCAACATTTAATTCATAGAGCTGCCGCCCGTCATCAGATTTAAAAATGCCTTTATTTAATAATTTATTGATTAATGTCTCTTTCATTTTTATGCTCCAATTCAATGACATGTTTTCCAGTTCACTATTTACCCAATCTCTCCCCTTTTAAAACATATCTCATTCACAATAAAGTTCATTTCCTTTTTACATTCTGTTCATCATTTAGTCATACCTTTTTAATAAGCTAAGGGGACAGGCATGATTTTAATCCCTAAAGAGGTGATTGCATGAAATCAATCTTTAAATCCAGGGCATTTGCAGTTGCCATCTCGTTCGTGCTGGCAGTTGGAATCTTTTTATATCAAAATGGTCAGGACCAGCTATTTGCGAAGGAAGTATCGAAAAATTCCCTTCATATATTACGTGCTATTTTTAACAAGTAAAGCTTCTCCTTAAGTTAAGTTTCTGTTAATTCTTTCAGATTATTACTTAGAAGACCTTTAAAACGTTTGGATTTGTGGTAACATGTGATAAAATTGATTGTAGCTTTGTGAGGTGAGCTGCAATAATGAGTTAATTTGCAGCACGATTTAAGAGGTTTTATTAATAAATTCTATGTAGTGAACTACATTTTCACTTAAGAGGAGCGTTCGTGAATGCTTGGAATATTAAATAAAGTGTTTGACTTCAACAAAAGGCAATTAAACAAATACGACAAAATTGCGAATCAAATAGATGCGCTCGGCTCAGACATGGAAAGATTGTCTGATGAAGAGCTTAAAGGGAAGACGATAGAGTTTAAGGATCGACTTGAAAAAGGAGAAGCACTGGATGACATTCTTGTGGAAGCTTTTGCAGTCGTTCGGGAAGGCTCACGGCGTGTTCTAGGAATGTATCCGTTCCATGTTCAGCTTATGGGGGGGATGGCTCTCCATGAAGGAAACATAGCAGAGATGAAAACAGGGGAAGGTAAAACATTAACATCCACAATGCCGGTTTATTTAAATGCATTGTCAGGAAAAGGTGTACATGTTGTGACGGTCAATGAGTATTTAGCCAGTCGTGACGCACATGAAATGGGCAGATTGTTTGAATTTTTGGGACTGACTGTCGGTTTGAATTTAAATAGCCTTTCTAAAGATGAAAAGAGAGAGGCCTATGCGGCAGATATTACGTACTCTACAAACAATGAGCTTGGATTCGACTACCTCCGTGATAACATGGTGCTTTACAAAGAACAAATGGTGCAGCGTCCGCTAAACTATGCCGTAATCGATGAGGTTGACTCGATTTTAATTGATGAAGCTCGTACACCCCTCATTATTTCTGGCCAAGCTGCAAAGCCTACTACATTGTACATTCAAGCGAATGGGTTTGTTCGCAATTTAAAACAAGATGAAGATTTCACTTTTGATGTTAAAACAAAAGGTGTTCAGCTAACAGAGGATGGTATCACAAAAGCTGAAAAAGCATTCGGTATTGAAAACCTGTTTGATATCAGGCATGTGGCATTGATACACCACATTAATCAGGCGCTCAAGGCAAAAGTTGTCATGCAAAAAGACGTTGACTATGTTGTAGAAGATGGCGAAGTTGTCATCGTCGACTCCTTTACAGGCCGTCTTATGAAGGGCCGCCGCTACAGTGAAGGCTTACATCAGGCCATTGAAGCAAAGGAAAACCTAGATATACAAAATGAGAGTATGACCCTTGCAACGATCACGTTCCAGAACTATTTCCGGATGTATGATAAGCTTGCAGGAATGACGGGTACAGCGAAAACAGAGGAAGAAGAATTCCGTAATATTTACAACATGCAGGTTGTTGCAATCCCGACAAACCGTCCCATCACCCGTGATGATAAACCAGACCTTGTGTACCGTTCAATGGAAGGAAAGTTCAAGGCTGTTGTGGATGATGTAACACAGCGTTATTTTAAAGGCCAGCCTGTCCTTGTAGGTACTGTTGCTGTGGAAACATCAGAGTTGATTTCAAAATTATTAAAGAGAAAAGGCGTTCCCCACCATGTATTAAACGCAAAGCAGCATGCTAGTGAAGCACAAATTATTGAGGAAGCAGGGCAGCGAGGCTCTGTCACGATCGCTACAAACATGGCAGGACGTGGTACAGACATCAAGCTGGGTGAAGGCGTGATTGACCTTGGCGGCTTGGCTGTCATTGGTACTGAGCGTCATGAATCCCGCCGGATTGATAATCAGCTGCGGGGGCGTTCAGGCAGGCAGGGAGATCCGGGGGTGACTCAATTCTATTTATCAATGGAAGATGAATTGATGCGCCGCTTTGGATCTGAGAATATGATGAATATGATGGATCGTCTTGGTATGGATGATACACAGCCGATACAAAGTAAAATGGTTTCCAGAGCTGTTGAATCTGCTCAAAAACGTGTGGAAGGGAATAACTTTGATGCACGTAAACAATTGCTGCAATATGACGATGTTCTTCGTCAGCAGCGTGAGGTGATTTATAAACAGCGTTCAGATGTGATTGAAGCTGATAATTTAAGGAATATTGTTGAAAAAATGATTTCTTCAACAGTCGAGCGTACTGTTCATTCTTTTACTCCAAAAGAAGAGCTTCCAGAGGAATGGAACCTTGAAGGAATTATTGATTACTTAAACGGAAACCTTCTATCAGAAGGTCAAGTGGAAATCAATGATCTTAAAGGAAAAGAACCAGAAGAAATGATCGAGCATATCCTTGAAAAAGTGAAAACAAAATATGATGAAAAAGAAGAAGCGTTTGGAACTGATCAAATGCGAGAATTTGAAAAAGTAATTGTTCTTCGTGCAGTGGATACAAAATGGATGGATCATATTGATGCAATGGATCAAATGCGCCAGGGTATACACTTACGCGCTTATGCTCAAACTGATCCTCTTCGCGAATATCAAATGGAAGGCTTCGCAATGTTTGAAGCAATGATTGCATCAATTGAAGACGATGTAGCAAAATATGTCATGAAAGCAGAAATCCGCAACAACCTTGAACGTGAAGAGGTAGCAAAAGGCCAAACCGCTGTTCATCCAAAAGAAGGGGATGAAAAACAACAAAAGAAAAAGCCTGCACGGAAGGCTGTCGATGTTGGCCGGAATGATCCATGTATTTGCGGAAGTGGAAAAAAATATAAAAACTGCTGCGGGCAGCAATAACTTGTCCAAGGAGAGAGGTGTTCTTCACCTCTCTCTGTTTTGAAATTTATGATGAGGTGGCAAATATGGAACTTGTAGAAATTCGACAAGAATTAGAAAAAATGGCTAAGCGATTAGCGGACTTTAGGGGGTCTCTTTGACCTTGAAACAAAGCAGGCTCGTATACAAGAGCTAGATGAACAAATGTCAAATCCCTCTTTCTGGGATGATCAACAGGCAGCACAAACGGTTATTAATGAAGCGAATGGTTTGAAGGAAATGGTAAATCAATACAACGATCTTGCTGAAACTCATGAAAACTTAGAAGTGACACATGATTTAGTAAAAGAAGAGCCTGATGAAGATTTGCAATCGGAACTAGAATCAGAATTAAAGGACCTTAGCGATCAGTTAAATAAGTTTGAGCTTCAATTGTTGTTAAGTGATCCTTACGATAAGAACAATGCTATTCTTGAATTGCATCCTGGTGCAGGAGGTACAGAGTCGCAAGACTGGGGCTCTATGCTTCTTCGAATGTACACTCGCTGGGCAGAGGATAAGGGATTTAAAGTAGAAACTCTTGATTACCTTCCTGGAGACGAGGCTGGAATTAAATCTGTTACCCTGTTAATCAAAGGACATAATGCATATGGGTATTTGAAGGCTGAGAAAGGTGTACACCGATTGGTTCGTATTTCACCATTCGATTCTTCCGGTCGCAGGCATACTTCATTTGTATCATGTGAGATTATGCCTGAATTCAATGATGAAATCGAAATAGATATCCGGACTGAGGACTTAAAGGTTGATACGTACCGTGCAAGCGGAGCGGGCGGTCAGCATATTAATACAACGGACTCAGCGGTCAGAATCACACACATTCCAACTGGTGTAGTGGTTTCCTGTCAAACCGAGCGCTCACAAATTAAAAACCGCGAGCATGCCATGAAAATGTTAAAAGCTAAGCTTTATCAAAAGAGAATTGAAGAGCAGGAAGAACAGCTGGCCGAAATTCGCGGTGAACAAAAAGATATTGGTTGGGGAAGCCAAATCCGCTCGTATGTTTTTCACCCTTACTCTTTAGTGAAAGACCATCGAACAAACACAGAAATCGGCAACACTCAAGCTGTCATGGATGGCGAGCTTGATCCGTTTATTGATGCCTATTTGAGATCTAAACTTTAATTTAAAAGTAAAGGGGCAGGAGCCAAATTTTATTTTGGCGTCTGCCCCTTCTTCATTTTATATTCAACATTTTGAATTCATTAAGCTTGAGAGTTTTGAAATTCCCTAACGAACCCTCAACCAAATCCACATATGAAAAAATTATACCTTACTCCTTAAACAGCGGCCGGATCAAATAGGGCTTCTCACATTGAAAGCCTCTCTTTCTTACATAATTCACACTTTAACGACGAAAACTATGGATACAAACCTCTCTTTGCCTCTTTAGTGAGTTATTAGAATAGCATCTGCAGTTTGTAAATGTGGGTGCTATACTCATTAAGGCTTGGGGCCAAGCCTATTATGATGACGGAGGTATACGGTATGAATATGCGGAGACGCAGCACAGTTTATCATTCCGGCCTAGCCAGAGTTATTAGCTATTTATATATATTGTGCGGGTCGGGGATTGTTGCGCTTGCATTTAACCTTTTCCTGCTGCCAAACAGAGTGGCATCAGGTGGAGTAAGTGGAATTAGTACGATATTGGAAGCTGCACTTGGGTTTGAACCAGCTTACGTACAGTGGGCATTTAATATTCCATTATTTATTGCGGGAGTTGTTTTCCTTGGCAAGCAATTTGGAGTGAAAACCTTAATAGGAACTATTTTTCTGCCATTTGTTGTATTTTTATCCCGAGATCTTGAGCCTGTCACCACTGACCCCTTATTAGGTGCATTGTTTGGGGGAATTGGTGTAGGGTTGGGGCTTGGGCTTGTATTTCGCGGGAAAGCCTCTACTGGAGGGACAGATCTTGCTGCTCAAATCATTCACAAATACACAGGTCTATCTCTTGGGACATGTGTTGCCGTTATTGATGGTATTATAGTTTTAACAGCTGCAATTGTATTTGATGTTGAAAGAGGTTTATATGCCCTAATTTCTTTATATGTAACAAGTAAGACAATTGACGTTGTTCAAATTGGATTAGGTCGTTCTAAGATGGCAATGATTATTACAAATAAAGAAAAAGAAGTTCGAGATGCTTTATTACATAAAATAGACCGGGGTGTAACAAAGCTTTCTGCGTTTGGGGGCTATACAGATTCAGAAAAACCGATTCTCATGTGTGTAGTCGATCAAACAGAATTCACTAAATTGAAACAACTGGTAAGAAGTATTGATGCTGCTGCTTTTGTAGTTGTAATGGATGCCTCTGAGGTACTAGGAGAAGGTTTTAAAAGAGCCTAGTTAGTATATAATAACAGTAATCTGAATATCTAAACGGGGGGCAATCGTTCAATGAAAACGAAATTCTTTGCACTTCTACTTGGTACATCAATAGTCTTAACAGCATGCGGCGGTGGAGAAGAAGAATCGGCGGATAACGCTGACAAATCAGGAGAAGTCGCCTCAGGCGAAGCAGAGGAGATATTCCAACAAAACTGCATAAGCTGCCATGGCCAGAATCTAGAAGGCGGAGTTGGACCTGAGTTAGCAACAGTAGGCGGTAAGTACAACCATGAAGAAATAGAAGACATTATTAATAATGGTAAAGGACAAATGCAAGGCGGAATTATTGAACAGGAACAAGCAAAAGCTGTTGCAAAATGGCTGTCAGAAAAGAAATGATAGTAGAGGGCCTCAGGGTCCTTTTTTGACTTTTCAAGATATGATAAGTTTTTCCTTTTTTAACTCAAACTATCAAGATGCATGCAAACTGAGAGGACACGAGATTCGTGAATTAGTCTTATCACAATTGTGTGCAATTATTTTGAAAAAGGTGCAATTAATGGGATTAACAATGCATTTATCTCGTTAACCGTGCAATTAGTGGTGACTGTACAAAGCATCAAACGAATGAAAGAATTCTCATAACAGCACATCAATTCCTTAGTAAGTTCAAATGTTTAAGTTTAAATTAAGCTTTATTGAATGTTTTATTATAAAGAAATCGCTATTTCATCAACTCCCATCTCTCAACTCTAGAAAGAGGCATGCGTTTTCTTATTAGCTCAAACAAGTTTATTAAACTATTTATCGTGATTAATAGTATTGTTATTATCCAGCTTCAACACTTAGTACGACTGAGGTCACAAGCCAATTCTCCCGAAAATTCAAAGACAGCCTTTTAATGAGATTCACTCGAGTGCCTTGTTGCCGATAGGCGGAAGCTCTGTGTTTTTTCGTTTTTTCAATATAATCTCGATATAGTAAAACATAAAACTTCAAAAATCGACAACCCTTTCATTGGTCATGTGTTTCCAAGACTTACCTCAGTATAATTACTTAAATATTCAAATAATTAGTGACATTTGGCCTATTCGCTAACAATAATCTACTATATACTTCCACCTATATTACAAGTTTATTAAGATATTTCTACAAAATATACCTTTGAAATGAAAATGTAATATAATTTAGTCTAGTTATGGCGAAATTTGATGATATAATATTTTTGTTGAGCAAATATCGTTTTGCCAAATACTTCTAATCATATCAATTCGACAAAGCTAGACAAAAAGAGAGATTCTTTTTCGTATTGATTTGAAAAAAACAGCTTTGGGTGATTTATCATGATAGAAATGAAGGAAGTTTATAAAACATACTCCAATGGGGTTCTCGCCGTGAATGGTATTAACATCAGCATTCATCCTGGGGAATTTGTTTACGTTGTCGGACCAAGTGGGGCAGGTAAATCAACTTTTATTAAGATGATGTACCGCGAAGAAAAGCCGACAAAAGGAAGCATCATTATTAACAACATGAACCTAGCGGAAATTAAAGAAAGAAATGTTCCATATCTTCGCAGAAGTATTGGCGTTGTATTCCAGGATTTCAAATTACTCGAGAAGCTCACAGTCTATGAAAATATTGCTTTTGCACTAGAAGTTATCGGAGAACAGCCGAAAAATATTAAGAAGAAAGTCTTGGATGTGCTGGATCTTGTTCAGCTTAAACATAAAGCAAGACATTTTCCGAACGAATTATCAGGCGGAGAACAGCAAAGAGTTTCGATTGCCCGCTCAATCGTTAATAATCCTGCGGTAGTGATTGCTGATGAGCCAACCGGAAACCTTGATCCTGACACTTCATGGGGAATCATGAATATCTTTGAAGAAATCAACAATCGTGGAACAACACTTGTTATGGCGACTCACAATAAAGAGATTGTTAACACCATGAAAAAACGAGTCATCGCGATCGAAGAAGGTCAGATTGTGCGTGACGAAGCAAGAGGGGAGTATGGGACTTATGATTAGGACCCTTGGACGTCACTTCCGTGAAAGTTTAAAGTCACTGGGGCGAAATGCCTGGATGACATTTGCATCTGTCAGTGCCGTAACTGTAACACTGATTTTGGTCGGCGTATTTTTGACGATTATGCTGAATTTAAACAATTTTGCAGTAAACATAGAAGATGACGTAGAAATTCGAGTACATATTGATGTAACTGCCGACGAAAAAGAACAAAATCAACTGAGAGAGCGAATCGAAAATATAGATAAAGTTGATAGTGTCATATTTTCTCCTAAGGAAAAGGAATTAGAAAATTTAATTGAGAGCTTCGGAGAAGAAGGTCAATCCTTTGGCTTGTTTGAACAAAACAATCCTTTAAATGATGTGTTTGTTGTTAAAACAGATAACCCTCGTGATACCATCCAAATTGCCAAGCAGATTGAGGACTTTGATAATGCATATAAAGTCCGTTATGGACAGGATGAGGTAGAAAAGTTATTTAATGCGGTAGAAATTGCAAGAAATATTGGTATCGGGTTAATCATTGGTTTGGTGTTTACTGCGATGTTCCTCATTTCAAATACAATTAAGATTACGATTTTTGCTAGAAGAAGAGAAATTGAGATTATGAAACTTGTGGGGGCAACTAACTGGTTTATAAGATGGCCCTTCTTTATCGAAGGATTGATCCTGGGTATATTGGGCTCTATTATTCCAATCGCGATCGTGATCGCTTCATATAAATATGTTTATGAGTGGGCTGCTCCTCGCGTGAGCGGATCATTTATTGAACTCTTACCGTCCAGTCCGTTTGTTTTTCAGGTGTCGGCGATATTATTACTAATCGGAGCTCTAATTGGAGTTTGGGGAAGCTTAATGTCGGTGCGTAAATTCTTAAGAGTATAGACTAGCAGATTGCTAGTCTGCCTCACCTAAAAGCTCAGAATGCTTAATTTTATTAAAGCACTAAAGAGTTGAGGAGTTGGGCGGTTGATTATAAAAAAGAAATCAGCTGAATCGCTGATTTCATCCAATCCGACCTCTCGCTCTCACTTCTGAGAAAGACGTGAAGCGTTTTTTTATCTGATACATATTAATGAGGAGGAAACCCGGTGAATAGAAAGCTTTTGATATTGGGATTAACAGCTGTGATTGGGACAAGCGGTACCCTCATCCCTTTAAAGCACGAAAAGGCCCATGCATATGAAGATTTGGATAAGCAAAAGGAAGAAATTGAGGGTAAGAAATCAGAAAACAATTCCAATATGGAATCAAAAAAGAAAGAAATAAATGAGCTTCAAGATAAGCAAGATCAGTTAGATGCCGATATTAAAAGTATTGATATGAAGGTTACATCCACGAATGAGCAAATTATTAAAAAGCAAGAGGAAATCGACGCAACCAAAAAAGAGATTGAACAATTGAAGGTTGAAATTGATGAAATTAAACAACGTATAGAAAAACGGAATGAGCTTCTAAAAGACCGTGTACGCTCTCTTCAACAAGGAGGCGGTGTAGTTAGCTATTTAGATGTGCTTCTGGGTGCTCAGGATTTTAGTGACTTTGTAAGCCGGATTAGCGCTGTTACAACAATTGTTGAGGCCGACAAAGATATCCTGAAAGAGCATGAAAATGACCTTAAACTTTTAGAGCAAAAAGAAGCAGAACTAAGTAGTGAGCTAAAAAACTTAGAAACAGCATTAACTGAGCTAGAAACTCTTAAAAATCAATTAAAGGCTCAGCAAGCTGAAAAAGCAAAGCTGATGGAAGAAGTTCGAAAGCAACATAAATCAGCTGAATCAGATTTGTACGAGCTTGAAGATGAAGCGGCATTCTTAGCAGAACAGGAAAAAGCAATTAAATTAGAAGAGCAGCGTCGTAAGCAAGCAGAAGAAGAAGAAAAACGGAGAAAAGCAGAAGAAGCAGCAGCGGCTGCAGCAGCTAAGCAACAGGCTGCTTCGGCACCAAAAGCTGCAAATGCCAGCAGTAATGCTGGCAGCAGCTCCAGCAGCAGTTCTTCAGAACCTGCATCAGCACCAGCTGTAACGAGCGGTGACTTCATGTGGCCGGCTAATGGAAGACTTAGTTCTGGATATGGCCAACGTTGGGGTAAATTGCATGCAGGAGTTGATATTGCTAACAGTATAGGTACTCCAGTCGTTGCATCTGCGGCAGGAACTGTGATTCGTTCTTATTATTCAAGCAGCTATGGAAATGTTGTCTTTTTAACTCACAACATTAACGGGAAGGTTTATACTACCGTTTATGCTCACTTATCAGCACGACAAGTAAGTGCCGGCCAATCAGTTAGCAAAGGTCAACAAATAGGTTTATTGGGCAACACTGGAGATTCTACTGGACCACACTTGCACTTTGAAATCCATAACGGTGCTTGGAAAAACCCTGTTGATCCAATGAATTTCCTTCCATAAATATAGCCAAGTAAAAGCTCTTAAAACGTTAAAACGTTTTAAGAGTTTTTTCATGAGTTCAGAAAGTTTATGTTAATTAAAGTATTAACGTGTTAAAGAATGTTGTCGTTGTCCAGCTCCAGGCGCCATCGGCTCGAGGTCATAAGCCAATCCGCCCGAGAAGGTTAAAGAACAACCTTCCAGCCGGCTTGTCTTATGCTTGTCGCCGATAGGCGGGCGCTCTGCGCTTTTCGTTCTCAGTTAAGAAAGTTTAAGTTAATTAAAGTATTAACGTGACAAAGGTTGGTATCTATGTCCAGCTCCGAGCGCCATCGGCTCGAGGTCACAAGTCAATCCGTCAAGAAGGTTAAAGACCAACCTTCATGCCGGCTCGCCTTGTGCTTGTCGCCGATAGACGGGCGCTCTGCGCTTTTCGTTCTCAGTTAAGAAAGTTTAAGTTAATTAAAGTATTAACGTGACAAAGGTTGGTATCTATGTCCAGCTCCGAGCGCCATCGGCTCGAGGTCACAAGTCAATCCGTCAAGAAGGTTAAAGACCAACCTTCATGCCGGCTCGCCTTGTGCTTGTCGCCGATAGACGGGTGCTCTGCGCTTTTCGTTCTTTAATTATAATTTTAAGTTCAATAAAGGATTAACCTATTATAGTGCGCTTGTGTTGTCCTCCAACGCAGGCTGACAGGACTTCCTAATGCGGGCAGGCATAAGGACATGACGTCGTTTCAGGCCAGGCAACATCAGCCCTAGATCATAGGCCAATCTGTCAAGTAGGTTAAATAACAATCTTCATACCATCTCGCCTGAGTGCTTATGCAGAAAAACTAGCGCCTTGGGGTTTTCGTTATTTCAAGAAATAAAATATTTGCTGTTGATAATTTAAGAAGGAACCAGATCTGCCTCGTATTTAATTAAATCAGAGAAGTTATGATCTACTCCATAAGCCCAACATTTCTCTTCTTTACATGTTTTGTACAAGCTTGACATATACTATAGACAGTATTGAACGACCTTCTAGTATTTAAGACGAACTTGCTGCTGTAATAGTTTCAAAAGAGGAGGAAAAAAATGAACCAAAGAATAATGGCATTCATACTCGCTGGCGGGGTGATATTGGGTGCCGGCGGAATGTATGCAGGTATTCAACTTACTGAAAAAGAAGAAGCAGATAAGGCAGAAGAACTTGCTGCTCCGGCAATGGCTGATATCATAAGTCAAGAGTCGGGTGAGGAAGATGAGCCCGGCTTTGATAAAGTGAAGCAAGCTTATGAGTTGATTTCGGAACGGTATGTGGAGGAAGTGAATGAAGAAGAGCTCCTAGAAGGAGCCATTCAAGGAATGCTTTCCTCCTTGGATGACCCCTATTCTGTTTATATGGACAAGGAGACAGCTAAACAATTCACTGATTCTCTTGACTCCTCATTTGAAGGTATTGGTGCGGAAGTAGGAATGAATGAAGGGAAAGTGATCATAGTTTCTCCCTTTAAAGGTTCACCTGCTGAAAAAGCTGGGCTGCAGCCTAATGATGAAATCCTCAAGATTGATAATAAAGCTGTAAAAGGAAATGACCTTAATGAAACGGTTCTTAAAATTCGCGGGAAAAAGGGAACAAAGGTTAAGATTGAAATACATCGCCCAGGAACAAGAGGAAATATTACATTTGACGTAAAACGAGATGAAATTCCTCTTGAAACCGTCTTTAGTTCAGTAAAAAAATATCAAGACAAAAAAGTAGGGTATATCGAGATTACTTCGTTCTCAGAAAATACCGCTCAATCATTCTCTAAACAGCTTGTCCAACTTGAGAAAGAAGGGATAGAAGGACTGGTTCTTGATGTAAGAGGCAACCCAGGCGGGTACTTGCAAAGTGTTGAAGAAATTCTTAAGCAATTTGTTACTAAAGATAAACCTTATATCCAAATAGAAGAACGGAATGGAGAAAAGAAACGGTATTTTTCTACTTTAGAAAAAAAGAAGAATTATCCAGTCAGCGTGATTACAGATAAGGGCAGTGCTTCTGCCTCAGAAATCCTTGCAGGTGCGCTTAAAGAAGCGTCAGGTTACAAAGTCGTTGGCAATACGTCTTTTGGAAAAGGAACGGTTCAGCAGGCTGTTCCGATGGGAGATGGCAGCAATATTAAACTGACTCTCTATAAGTGGCTGACTCCTGATGGCAACTGGATTCATAAAAAAGGAGTAGAGCCTACAATTAAAATTCAGCAGCCTGAATACTTCACTGCAGGTCCCCTGCAAATTGAAAAGGTGCTGAAGAAGGATATGAATGAAGAAAAGGTAAAAGTCGCTCAAGTTCTTCTTAAGGGCTTAGGTTTCGAACCTGGACGTGAAGATGGATATTATAGTGAAGGTACTGAAACAGCAGTAAAAGCCTTTCAGCAGGTCCATAAGGTTAAGCCTTCGGGTCAAATTGATGCAAACACTGCACAAAAGATGAATGAAGCCATTACAGAATTGATAAAGAATGAAAAAAACGATCTACAGCTACAAACAGCAATACAAGCTCTTTTTAAAAGCTAAGTGATAATTCGCTTAGCTTTTTTTGTTCGTTTCGAAGACTCAACATTTTGTCAATATATAATTTCTTCCAATTTGGTTCCTTAGAGTCATAAAGGATACATTTCTTTAGTTTGATTTTCATTAAAAAAACAACTACGAAAGTAGTGTTTTTTTATAATATTAACGTAAAAAATGTCATCATTTCGAAATATATAGTAAATTAACAGTTCAGGCATCTTTTTTTTGAAAAAATGAAATGCTGCTAAAGAAAGAAAATAGAGCTGCTGCTCTAACAACATGCTTTAGACATTGGGGGGGGAAATTTGAAAAGGGTTAGTGTGATGAGAGAAGAAACCTATAGACATTTATTGGAACAATTCAAGATGTACACAGGGCCATCCACTTATTCTAATGCTAAAATTCAAAAATGGCTGCAATTATTTTGTATGTACTTGGCTAACTATACATCAGTAAAAAATATTGCTGAAGTTGATAAGGATTTAGTAGAAGAATACTTTCACTATCTAACAAATAATTGGAAACGTCTTTCTCTTAATTTAACAGATATCAAACGTTCTATGCAGCTGATTGAAGAGCTGCTGGAAATAAAACTACATCCTTCGTTGTTGGATTTTTCTCTATCAAATACAAATTTGTGGCAAAATTTAAATAAATAATAATGTTGGATTGATGATATCCAACCCATTATTTTAATGATAAAATAGCTATACAAACTTGTTCGATAGAGAGCAGTCAAGGTGGTGGATGTGACATGATGATGGATTGGACAATTGAATTTCTAAAGGCAATTGGGCGTTTCTTTCTGCATCCATTGTTTTACTATTTTATCTTGGTGACGTTAGCTTATGGGTATTTTCGTATTAAAAGAGAGCGTAGATCCTTTCATGTAAGAGTAGAGGATATATATGATGAGATTCGCTTTACTTATTCAAAGGGTTTGCTTTCCGGTGTGATCCTTTCGGTGATTTTGTTTGCAGCAGGAGCAGCTCTTCCATTTGGAACAGTCGTGGTGCTAGCGCTCGTTACCTTTTTCCTTAGCTTGACATTTCGTGTTCGCTGGCTTTCAGCGGCCTTTTCATTGGGTTTTACATTTATAGTAAGCTACGTATTGATAAATCAAGAAAACTCATATATTGAACGTTTTTTTATCGATATCGAGAAAACAAATTTCTCCAGTTTAGCAATATTGGTAGGATTAGTATTAGTAGTAGAGGGAGTATTAGTTTATAGATCTGCCCATATTAAGACATCTCCATTTCTAAAAATAAGCACGCGAGGCCTCCCAATCGGAAATCATGTCTCAAATCGGACATGGATGCTGCCGTTGCTTTTTCTCGTACCAGGGGGTTCATTAACATCAATAGTTTCCTGGTGGCCGGTGCTGACAATTAATGGAGAACCATTCCTGCTCCTATTTATTCCGTTTTTCTTAGGATTCCATCAACGAGTTCAAGGCTCTCTTCCGCAGGAAAGCATTAAAATAACGGCTAAAAGAATCAGTATTCTCGGTGCAATTACAACAGTTGTTGCTTGCTTTAGTATTATATGGACACCGCTCATGTTTGCAGCCATCGTTATTGCGATTATCGGAAGGGAATTTCTAACGATAAAACAAAGAATGAATGATGACTCGGCAGCCTTCTATTTCTCAAAAAGAGATGTTGGTCTAGTAGTATTAGGAACCCTTCCGAATTCTCCTGCACAAAAATTCAATCTCCAAGTGGGCGAAATCATTATGAAGGTGAATGGGATAAACGTAAAAACAGTAGAGGAATTTTATGAAGCACTGCAAACATATGGTGCTTCTTGTAAACTGGAAATTGTCGGTCTAAATGGTGAAGTCCGTTTCGAAAAACGTGCATTTTATGAGAACGAACATCATGAATTAGGGATTTTATTTGTAAGAGATGAGAAGAAGTGGGATACAGCGGCGGTATAATTTATAGGAAACGAAAGTGGGTCCTGGCTGGAGAGACTTTAGAATGAGGCTAAGGTCTTTTCAAAGTTTTTAATATTATATTAGTCCCTCCTTCTATAAAATTTTAATTTATTTTCGTGGGAAATTAATAAAGGATTCTTTTGCTTTAGGCCTCTAACTGCAAAAGTCTATATCGATAAGTTTAAAACAAGTTGAAGAAAAATCATTGGTAACAACATTTCGTACCAAAAAAAGAGCCTGCAGATCGTATCAAATTTGACGAATCTGCAGGCTTTTTCTATAACATTTAGAAGAGAGGGCTCCTTATGTGAGAATAAGGGAATGCAACTGAGAATGAATTTTGAAATCTATTAAACTTCCTGCGGAATTGTTAGACCTAAGCCATCTGCAACACGTTTCCCGTACTCTGGGTCTGCTTTATAAAAATGTCCAATTTGACGAAGTTTAATTTCATCATTTTCGACAGGCTTCATTGCACCGACAATTGTTTTGATTAAACGTGTACGCTCTTCCTGATCCATTAAGCGGTATAAGTCTCCAGCTTGAGTGTAGTGATCATTATGATCGTAAGCGACGCTGTCAGCTGAACCTGAGACTGGGTATGCGGCTTGTTTGTTTTGAGGTGATTCTGTCGGACCGCTATGGCTGTTTGGTTCGTAATAAACTGAACCGCCGCCGTTGTTATCAAAGCGCATTTGACCGTCTCGCTGGTAGTTCTTCACGCTATTTCGCGGACGGTTGATTGGCAATGCTTGATGATTCGCGCCTACACGATAACGATGTGCATCATGATAAGCGAACAAACGTCCTTGCAGCATCTTATCTGGTGATACATCAACACCAGGGACTAATGTTCCAGGAGAGAAGGTTGCCTGTTCTACTTCCGCAAAATAATTTTCTGGATTACGGTCTAATACCATTCGGCCTACTTCAATTAGTGGATAATCTTTTTGAGACCAAGTTTTAGTCACATCGAATGGGTCAAAACGATAAGTATCAGCATCTTCTAATGGCATGATTTGTACATACAGCTTCCATGCAGGGAAGTCGCCTTTTTCAATCGCATTAAATAAGTCCTCTGTATGATAATCAGGGTTTTCACCAGCGATTTGTGCGGCAACATCTTCTGTTAAATTTTGAACACCTTGCTCTGTTTTAAAGTGATATTTAATCCAAACCCCGTCTCCATCAGCATTCGTCCATTTGAATGTATGGCTTCCGAAGCCATGCATATGACGGAATGTTGCAGGAATACCGCGATCTCCCATCAAATAAGTAACTTGGTGTAGGGATTCAGGGGATAATGACCAGAAATCCCATACAGCATTCGGGTTTTTTAAATGTGTTTGTGGATGTCGTTTTTGTGTATGAATGAAATCAGGGAATTTAATCGCATCACGAATAAAAAAGATTGGCGTGTTGTTCCCAACGATATCATAGTTACCTTCTTCTGTATAAAATTTGACAGCAAAACCGCGTGGATCTCGGACAGTATCAGCTGATCCATTTTCACCGGCAACTGTAGAAAAACGGATAAATAGCGGTGTACGTTTTCCTACTTCGGAAAGGAATTTTGCTTTTGTATATTTTGTTAGATCATTCGTGGCTTCAAAATAACCGTGCGCACCTGCACCTTTGGCATGGACAACACGCTCAGGTACACGTTCTCTATTGAAGTGGGCTAATTTTTCAAGGAGGTGCACATCCTGAATTAAAGTAGGTCCTCTAGAACCAGCTGTAATTGAGTTTTGATTGTCTCCAACCGGTGCTCCCCAGCTCGTAGTAAGCTTGTTCTTTTCATTGCTCATTACAAAATCACCTCATATTTTAATAGAATAGCTTTCCTGCTAGATATAAGGATATCATTTCTCAATAAAAAATCAATACTTTTTTATAATTATTATAATTTAATATAAAATACAAATAATTTTTATTTAGTTGGAACTGAGACATCTGCATCTTCTCCGCTGTTGTAAAATTGCGGGACATCACCAGGCACATACATCATGCCGAGCGGAATAGAGGTTTTGACAGTGTCAGTATCCGTGGCAAAAGGAATAATGACATTCACATCAACTATTAAATTCATCGATACTCTTATCCACGTATTATTAATGCCGACATTTTCATATTTTTCTTGAAGGTCAACATCGACATCTCCAATGGCTGATAATTTTACTGGAACCTTAGGACCTAACTGTGCTAATAAAACATTGTTAGTTGCGCGGCCTAAGGGAATCGAATACACAATACCATTTTCTAATTCTGGACCCACATCAATATTCTCAGGGAGGTCTAGTTCACTAAGACTGTCTGTTTCCATTCGTTTTAAATACTCCTGAACGCTGGCTACAGCACTTGAATGAATTGTATTATATACTTTTGGGTTAAAGCCAATCGTTTTGACATCACCTTTATTATTATAATTAATGTCAATTAACTCATTCATATTTGTCCTTTCGATTGTATCTGCGACAGCGTAGTTGATCGCTGAGGTTGCTATTTTTTGTGTTTCTAAATTAGCAATCTCAAGTAAGGTAGGCTTGATTCCCTTATGAATAATCCATAAACTTTGTACTGTGAACAGGAGAAAGATGATAAATGAAAGCAATAAGCTTTGCATAAAAGATAAAGGCCCTTTATGCCGGCGTATTCTTCGTTGTCTGAGCATGACTGTCCTCCTTCCATTCATGTGTATGCAAGCTGTTTAGCTAATTTGCTAAAAAGACGAAAATCGGAATTGTAAAAAGATTTATCTTGTATGAAATATTTATTACAGAAGGCGAAGATTGATTGTGTTCTGGCAAAGAAAGGCATATAATTTCATTATAATTGTCAAAGCTTATTTCATTTCTTGAGTGGATAGAGAGAAAGGAGAACGCTCATGAAGCCAGAGAATACTAGAGTAGGTATTTTTAGAAAATTCATTTTAAATAATAAATTTGTTTTATTCTTATTAGTTACATTATTGATCGGATTGAACATTCTCGTTTTTATGAAAGTATCTTTTATTTTTACACCTATAACAGTTTTGATAAAAACTGTTTTACTTCCAATATTACTGGCAGCAGTGGTTTATTACCTATTAAATCCAATTGTTGATTTCCTGGAGAGGAAGGGAGTTAGAAGAGTATACTCGATTCTCCTGCTGTTTGTTTTAATTATTGGGATACTGACAATTCTAATTGTGTCTGTCATTCCATTTTTGCGTGAGCAAGTGATGAGTTTAATTGCTCGATTCCCCCAGTATGCGAAGGATGTTGAATTATTAGTTAAACAGGTTGTTGGTAGTGACTTTGTCAATCAGGCTCAAAAAACGTTGAATATAAATGTAGCAGATCTTTCTAAGCAAATCTCGGACCAGGCGACAAAAATAATAGATAATACTTTTACAGGCTTAGGAAATATTGTCGGAGCAGTAAAGGACTTTATTTTAGCCCTCATTACGCTCCCATTTATTTTGTTCTATTTATTAAAGGATGGGAAAAAACTACCTAAGTTCATTCTAAAGTTTCTGCCAATCTCGCTGCGTAACTCTACATATACTGTTATGCAGGAAATGAATTTTCAAATCAGCTCCTATATTAGAGGTCAGATTATCGTCAGTTTTTGTATCGGAATCTTGATGTATATCGGATTTTTGATTATTGGTTTGGATTATGCTTCATTGCTTGCGCTGATTGCTGCTTGTACAGCTATTGTTCCATATTTGGGACCTGCAATTGCGATTACTCCGGCGCTAATTATCGCGATTGTCACATCACCATTTATGCTGCTTAAATTAATAATCGTGTGGACGGTTGTCCAATTAGTAGAAGGAAAATTCATCTCTCCACAAATTATGGGACGGACGCTTCATATACACCCGATAACAATTATTTTCGTGATTCTGACTGCAGGTAATCTATTTGGAGTTATTGGAATTATATTGGCCGTTCCCGGCTATGCCGTTCTAAAAGTCATCGCAACCCACCTATTTGAGTGGGTTAAAATGAGAAGCAACCTATACGATCAGCGTAAGGATCCAGTAGAATAAAGACAGCATAGGCGCTTGGAACTGCCTCGGACTACAGATGAATGTTGAGCACCCCTTGAATCGTTTAATAATGCGATGAAGGAGGTGTTTTTTTCTATAAAAAAATGGGTTTATTCTGCGATTGGAAATAGATTAAAATCTTTTGACTCGAATGAATTGAAAAACATACCTTTTTCTAGTAATCTTTATCAATGTAAGAGTATTGTTAAGAATGTGTAAATATATTGTAAAAACTCACCTTTCACCATAAAACTCGCTGCTTCAGGAGGGCATATGCTTAGTCACTTGTTAAAAAAATATTCTTTTTTATTTTTAGCCGTGTTTTTGATGTGGATGAAGACGTACGCAGTTTATTTAACCGGCTTTGATATGAAAATAGAAAACTTACTGCAAGCCTTTATCTTATTTTTGAATCCGCTCAGCTTTTTTTTGCTGACATTCGGATTCAGTTTATTTATGAAGGAAAGAAAAAGAAACATTTTTATTATTTTTATGAGCGCCATCTTTACGATTGTTCTCATCGCAAATATGATTTTTTACGATTTTTATAATGACTTTTTAACCATTCCGGTCCTATTTCAATCGAGTAATATGGGGGATTTAGGCAGCAGTATTCTGGAATTGGTCAAGCCTCAATATTTTCTATTTTTTATTGATGTGGCAATATTAGCTTGGTTTGCCAGGCAACGAAAAAACATAGAAATGAAAGTGACATTAAAAGAAAAAAAGGCATACTTTCTTTTGGTTGGGATCCTATTTATGTTCAACTTAGGACTTGCAGAAGCTGAAAAACCACAATTGTTAGCTAGATCTTTTGACCGTGAAATGCTTGTCAAGAATATTGGAATGTTTAACTTTCATATTTATGATTCTATTCAACAAACACAAACAACTGCCCAAAGAGCACTTGCTGACAGCAATAGATTAACAGAAATTGAGAACTATATTAAATCAAACAAAACAGAGCCTAAGGAAGATAAGTTCGGCATAGCAGAAGGCAGAAATGTTATTTTCGTGACACTTGAATCCACACAAAGCTTCGTTGTCGATAGAAAAATCAATGGACAGGAGATTACTCCTTTTCTTAACGATTTTATTAAGGAAAGCTATTACTTTAAGAATTTCTATCACCAGACAGAGCAAGGAAAAACCTCTGACTCAGAGTTTCTTGTAGCGAATTCATTATATCCTTTAGCAAGAGGTGCAGTGTTTTTTACTCATAGCAACAATAAGTATTACTCAACACAGGAAATATTAAAGGAAAAAGGCTACTATTCTGCCACTTTTCATGCCAATAATTCTAGTTTTTGGAATCGTGATCAGATGTATAAGTCTTTTACAGTGGATGAATTTATAGATGTCGATCGGTATGATGTGAACGAAGAAAATTCGATCGGGTGGGGGTTAAATGATATAGAGTATTTTGAACAGTCTGTTGACATGATGAAGGATCTCCCTCAGCCGTTCTATAGTTATTTTATAACGCTAACGAACCATTTTCCGTTTGAATTAGAGGAAGAAGATCGTTTAATTGACGAATACACCTCTAAAAGTAAGATATTGAATCAATATATCCAAACTGTCAGATATCAAGATGAAGCTTTAAAGAGATTTATCGAAAAGTTAAAAAGTGAAGGATTGTATGAGAATTCTATCATCTTATTTATGGGAGACCATTATGGAATTTCCGAAAATCACAATGAAGCAATGGCAGAGCTGCTAGGGAAAGAAGAGATCACTCCTTATGAAAATACCCAGCTTCAGCGCGTGCCTTTTCTCATCCATATGCCAGGGATAACAGATAAGAATCCTGAAATCTTTACACAGGTTTCCGGACAAATTGACATAAAACCAACCCTTTTGCATCTGCTGGGTGTAAACACAGATAACATCATTCATTTCGGCAGCGATTTATTTTCTGACGATCACACTCCATTTACCGTTTTGAGGAATGGCAATTTCATTACACAGGAATATATTTCTGTTTCAGGAATTTGCTATGAGCGGGAAACAGGAGAAGTTGTTGAAGAGAATGAAGTCTGCTCAAAATATGATGATAAGGCAGATAAAGAACTAACATATTCTGATCGAATAATATATGGAGATTTATTAAGGTTCTATAACAAAGAAAAAAAGCAAGTTATCAAAGATGATGAAAGCATGAGAAATTAACCCTCATGCTTTTTTCTATACTATTTTTCAATTTAATACCTTAACTAACTTAGTTTTAAAAACATACTATTTATTTTCCGGGAATTATGTTAACTTATTGTTAATAAAAGTTTACAAAAGGGGTTAATGAAGTGGAAAAGGGTAGAAAGAGTTTACGAATGATGATATTGTGTGCAATGTTTGCGGCTGTCACAGCTATTCTTGCCCAGCTTGAAATTCCTCTCCCGATTGTTCCAATAAGTGGACAAACACTAGCAGTCGGGATTACGGCCACAATTTTGGGCAGCAGGTACGGGGCTCTTGCAATGGTCTGTTATATGGCACTAGGTGCAATTGGTTTGCCAGTTTTCGCTGAGGCTAAAGGGGGTCTGGCAATCCTAATCGGTCCCACAGGGGGATATATAATCGGCTTTATATTAGCTGCATATTTTACTGGTCTTATTTTAGAAAAAACTATGCACACCTTTGCAATGGCGCTTGTCGCTAACGTTGTCGGAATGATTGTAACCCTGATTTGCGGAACGATTCAATTGAAAATTGTATTAAGTTTGTCATGGCCTGAAGCTATGGCAGCTGGTGTGTACCCTTTTATCGTTGTCGGCTTAATCAAAGCATTCTTGGCAAGCTGGATCGGAATTGAAGTTCGCAAGCGCCTCATTCATGCAAGACTGTTAAATCAAGTTGAAGAAGCATCTGCTTAATGCAACCTCAAAAAGAGAAGAGCTCGTTTATCGCCATATGTACGAGATAGAGCGAATGAGGCAACACGAAAAGTGTCTGCGATAATAATAGTCCACTGAAGCTGCACAACCTTACATTAGAAGGATTTCTTCTTTTATCAGAAGAATTCCTTTTTTAATTACCTTTATTATGATAGGTTTGAATATATACGTGTAAAAAGGATTTTATTGGGAGGCGAACTTAAGATTTATTGTCTGGAAGAATATATAAAAGTTCAATGTCCCATGTACCTCTATATTGTAGCGGAGACTTTGTTAGCAGCTGGAAATTGTCGATATGAACCAGCTAATTTTAAATGCTGCGAACCACTGAAATTAGGATTTGATTCGCCAAACCTAGTGATCTATTTTGCAAGAATCCCCCTTTGTAAAACAAAAGCCGACACAGAAATTATGCTTTTTTCATAGAATAAATCGAAAACTAGAATAGAGGGTTGATACATTGGGTAATCAATGGTTAGAGTGGGCAAGAAGAATTCAGGCGATTTCTCAGGCTGGATTAACTTTTTCAAAGGATATCTATGATATTGAACGTTATGAAGAATTAACAGAAATTAGTGCAGAAATTCTGCAAGCACATACTGAAGTTGAAATAGAGAAGGTCAAACAGTTATTTAGCAAGGAGAAAGGCTACCAAACTCCTAAAATAGATGTAAGAGCAGCTGTATTCAAAGATTCAAGGATTTTGCTCGTTAAGGAAAAAAAGGATCAAAAATGGGCACTACCAGGCGGATTTTGCGAAGTTGGCCTTTCTCCTTCTGAAAATATCAAGAAAGAAGTTGAAGAAGAGTCTGGATTTCTAGTGCAGCCCATAAAGCTTCTAGCTGTTTTAGATATGAACAAGCACCCCCATCCCCCGCAGCTCTATCATTATTATAAATTATTTATACAATGTCAGATCATTGGCGGAGCAGCAGAGACTGGAATTGAAACAAATGATGTGAAATTTTTCTCTCAACAGGAATTACCTGCATTGTCCCAGGCAAGGAATACTGAGTCACAGATCAACATGCTTTTCGATCACTTATTAGATCCTTCTATGCCTGTTTGCTTAGATTGAACGAGGATGTCTCCAGTGGCTGGTACATCCTCTATTTTTTAGTCGAAATAAAGGAGTCTAAGTACAGCAATACCTATTATCCACACTTTTATACGACGTTAAAATATAATACATTCTAATTTCCCGGGCAATTTGACAAATATTTTTCAGCAGCAGGGAGAAACAGCTCGAAAAAATACTTAAGAGGAAAGTGTTAGATAAGCAAAATTTCGATTCGTTTATCCATAAATGAAAATAAGCCGCCAGGTAAATGACAGCCTATTTTTAAAATTTCTTACATCTATTCCCCTTTTATCAGATCAACCAGGAATCCTTCGCTTCCGGTGGATTCATTAAGGAATCCTATACCGTAAAAAGCAGCTGCTGTGGTCACGGTTGACCATAGCAGCAAGCTTCCAATCATCCAGCCTGTAACCCAGCTTTTCTTAGAGCCAAAGCTCATGCTCATAAATGCTGATAAGTGGGAGCCTACTACAAGCGGGCCAATAATTGTTAAACCTGGAAGACCATATTTTTCCCAAATTTTCCTTGCCCGTTTTGATCGTTTAGAGGTTCCTTCTTTTGGAGGTTCCATAGATGCAGCCGTTTCTTCATGAGAGTCAATTTTTCTTGTTCTTCTTCTCTTCATCCATGCCTTCATATGATCAACCAAAAATATTAATAAAAGGATGGTTACAACATTTCCTAGAAAAGCAACAATACCTACAGGAATGGGGGGAAGGCCTGCCAAAACACCAAGCGGAATCACACCAATTACTTCAAATAACGGAATGGCGGCTAAAATAAAGACAACAAAATAAGGCCATAAAAGCTCCATATATATTCCTCCTAATTTTATGAATGTAATTTGCGAATTTCTAACCAATAAACTAAATATTGTCCAATACCTAAGAACACAATGATAATAAAAGGTGCAATTGCCCAATCTTTAAAAATTGCAGCTAGAATAAGCGCGGCGGGAATAGCAAAATAATAATAGATATACACATTTCTGCATGCCCTAAATGTAATATATTGATGTCCTTCATCTTCTTCCTTAAATTCATAAGGTCTATAGGTTAAATAAGGAATCTTCCTTTTAGGATTCTTTTTGTTAAAAAAATAAAGAAGGACAAAGTAAACAAAATAAAATGCAATAAAAAGAATAATGGTGGATTTATACAAGAGGGATTGGGTACTCTCCTCTGTGTAAATGGATACCCCATAAGCACATGCCGCACCAAGAAGCATTACAGCCATAGTGAATGGTGATCGTAAAAATCGTTCAATCATTTTTTTCCTCCTCAAGCCAAAAAACCTCTTCCAGCGGAAGCTCGAATACCATAGATATTTTTAAAGCCAACGCAACTGAGGGTGAGTAGTCTCCTTTTTCTATCATCCCCACTGTCTGGCGGGTAGCATCTATCTTTTTCCCTAAATCAGACTGACTTAATTGAAATCGAGCTCTCAGCTCCCGAACACGATTTTGCAACATAAATTATTTCCTTTCTTGTTAATTAATCTATACATAATGTAAAGGATAATTAACATTATGTCAATAATATATAACTCTTAAGATCGTATATGGAAGAAAAATTACTTTGAAGGGGATGATGTGATAGAATAAAAGAAAACTTCTCATATGAGGGATCTTTCATGGTTACGAAAGCTATTTTAGCTTTAATTCTTCCTTTCGTTCTTGTTTTATTGTTTACAAGGGTAACGTACAATCACTATGTTGGAGCGTTGTTAACAGCCGCATTGCTGCTTGCCTCATATTTTAAAGGATACTCAGATTACTACATGATTGCAGGTTTGGATGCCGTTTCTCTAGTAGCAGGCTTTATGTTTGCGAGAAATTTAAAAGAAAAACATAACAAAAACTAGCCCTTTTTCATCAAAATAAAGGGTTAGTTTTTGTTTTTAGGGGAAAGGATTGAACTATAAAAAAAATCACTAAAAATACGAACTTTAGTTCGTATTTTTAGTGATTTTCCAAATATTTGTGATAAAATATCAATATGATTATTTAAGAATGGAGGCTTTTAAGTGAACGATCGTTTTGAGTTAGTCTCTAAATATAAGCCGGAAGGTGATCAGCCTGCAGCCATTAAAAAAATTGTTGAGGGCATCTATGAAGGAAAAAAACATCAAACATTATTAGGTGCTACAGGTACGGGTAAAACATTTACTGTCTCAAATGTTATTAAAGAGGTCAACAAGCCGACGCTTGTTATTGCCCATAACAAAACGTTGGCTGGCCAATTGTACAGTGAGTTTAAAGAGTTTTTTCCAAATAACGCAGTAGAGTATTTTGTCAGTTATTATGATTATTATCAACCAGAGGCATATGTACCGCAAACCGATACCTTTATTGAAAAAGATGCAAGTATTAACGATGAAATTGACAAACTCCGCCATTCAGCTACCTCAGCTTTAATTGAACGGAGAGATGTCATTATCATAGCAAGTGTATCCTGCATTTATGGCTTAGGTTCGCCTGAGGAATATAGAGAAATGGTTGTACCATTAAGAATAGGCATGGAAATTGAACGAAACCAGCTTTTAAGACGTCTTGTAGAGGTACTTTATAACCGGAATGATATTGATTTTAAACGCGGAACATTTCGCGTGCGCGGTGATGTTGTCGAAATATTTCCTGCTTCTCGAGATGAACATTGCATCCGGGTTGAGTTCTTCGGAGATGAGATTGACAGAATTAGAGAGGTTGATGCATTAACAGGGGAAATCCTTGGTGATAGGGAACATGTCGCAATCTTTCCTGCATCCCATTTTGTCACAAGAGAAGAAAAGATGATGAAAGCAATCGTGAGTATTGAAGCAGAGCTTGAAGAGCGGCTTAAGGAATTAAATGATCAGGGAAAAATATTAGAAGCACAGCGGTTAGAGCAAAGAGCCAGGTATGATTTAGAAATGATGAGAGAAATGGGCTTTTGTTCTGGAATTGAAAACTATTCCCGTCATCTTACTCTAAGACCAGCAGGTTCAACACCCTATACATTGCTGGACTTTTTTCCAGATGACTTTATGATTGTGATTGATGAATCCCATGTAACTGTTCCGCAAGTCAGAGCGATGTTTAATGGGGACCAGGCACGTAAACAAGTACTGGTCGATCACGGATTTCGTCTGCCATCTGCTAAAGATAACCGTCCATTAAGATTTGAAGAATTTGAGAAACATATGAAAAATGTTTTGTATGTATCGGCTACACCGGGCCCTTATGAACTTGAGCATACACCAGAGGTGGTGGAGCAAATTATTCGGCCAACAGGATTGCTTGATCCTACAATAGATGTCAGACCAATTGAAGGCCAAATTGATGACTTAATCAGTGAAATCAATGCTCGTGTTGAACGCAATGAACGTGTTCTTGTCACCACCTTGACTAAAAAAATGTCAGAAGATTTAACTACTTATTTAAAAGAAATTGGGATAAAGGTAACCTATTTGCATTCAGAAATTAAGACGTTAGAACGAATTGAGATTATCCGTGAATTGCGGCTTGGCAAACATGATGTAATCGTTGGAATCAACCTGTTGCGGGAAGGTCTTGATATCCCAGAGGTTTCCCTTGTAGCGATATTGGATGCAGACAAAGAAGGCTTCCTTCGTTCGGAACGCTCCTTGATCCAAACGATCGGACGCGCTGCCCGAAATGCAAATGGGCAGGTCATCATGTATGCAGATAAAATGACTAATTCTATGGAAATTGCTATAAATGAAACGAAACGAAGACGTGAAACACAGGAGAAATATAATGAAGAGCATGGGATTACACCTCAAACAATTAAGAAAGAAATTAGAGAAGCGATAAGAGCTACATTTGCTGCAGAGGATCAGGAAGAATATGAGACAACAGCTGCTCCAGCCATGAAGAAATTAACGAAAAAAGAACGCGGCAAAGTAATTGAACAAATGGAACAAGAAATGAAAGAAGCTGCCAAAGCTCTTAACTTTGAGAGAGCAGCGGAGCTTCGCGACTTACTTTTAGAGTTAAAAGCGGAAGGATGAACAATTAATGGCAATGGAAAAAATTAGTGTGAAAGGGGCGCGGGCACATAACCTGAAGAACATCGACGTGACGATTCCAAGAGACAAGCTGGTTGTTTTAACAGGTCTTTCCGGATCAGGAAAATCTTCATTAGCTTTCGATACCATATATGCAGAAGGCCAAAGAAGATATGTCGAGTCACTTTCAGCCTATGCACGCCAGTTCCTTGGTCAAATGGATAAACCTGATGTTGATGCGATTGAAGGTCTATCACCTGCTATCTCAATCGATCAAAAGACAACAAGCCGGAACCCGCGTTCAACAGTTGGAACTGTAACAGAAATTTATGATTATTTAAGATTGTTGTTCGCTCGTGTCGGCCGGCCAACATGTCCGATTCACGGGATTGAAATTACCTCTCAAACAGTTGAGCAAATGGTAGATCGGATTATAGAATATCCAGAACGGACAAAGCTTCAAGTTTTGGCTCCAATTGTCTCTGGCCGAAAAGGAACACATGCCAAAACAATTGAAGATATCAAAAAACAAGGCTACGTTCGCATAAGAATAAATGGTGAAATGATGGAAGTAGCCGATGAAATTGAGCTTGAAAAAAATAAAAAACATTCAATTGAAGTTGTAATTGACCGAATTGTCGTTAAAGAAGGAGTTGAAGCACGTCTTTCAGATTCATTAGAAACTGCGCTCAGGCTTGGAGAAGGTCGAGTTATTATCGATGTAATCGGTGAAGAAGAACTTCTGTTTAGTGAACATCATGCTTGTCCCCATTGCGGGTTTTCAATTGGCGAACTTGAGCCGCGAATGTTTTCTTTTAACAGCCCGTTTGGAGCTTGTCCTGACTGTGATGGATTAGGCTCTAAATTAGAGGTGGATTTAGATCTTGTTATTCCAAATAAAGAGCTATCATTGAATCAAAACGCGATTGTACCATGGGAGGCTCAAAGCTCACAATACTATCCACAGCTGCTGGAGGCTGTTTGTAATCATTACGGAATTGATATGGACTTACCTGTTAAAGAGCTGCCAAAACACTTGTTTGATAAAGTTCTTTACGGCAGCAATAATGAAGAAATTTACTTCCGCTATGAAAATGATTTTGGTCAAATAAGAGAAAATTATATTCAGTTTGAGGGAGTACTTCATAACATAGAGCGCCGATATAAAGAGACAAGCTCAGACTATATTAGAGAACAAATGGAAAAATATATGGCTCAGCATGCATGCCCTACATGCAAAGGGAATCGTCTGAAAAAAGAGACACTTGCTGTTCTGATTGACGGTAACCATATTGGTGAAATTACAAAATTATCTGTACAGGAAGCTCACGAATTCTTTACGCATTTGAATTTAACTGAAAAAGAAATGAAAATAGCGAACCTTATTTTTCGAGAAATTGTAGAACGATTAGGATTTTTAAATAATGTCGGTTTAGATTATTTAACTTTAAATCGAGCGGCTGGAACCTTATCAGGTGGAGAAGCCCAGCGTATTCGGCTGGCAACGCAAATTGGCTCACGTTTAACAGGTGTGCTTTATATATTAGATGAGCCTTCTATCGGGCTTCATCAACGGGACAATGACCGATTAATTGATACATTGCAAAATATGAGAGATATAGGGAATACATTAATTGTAGTTGAACATGATGAAGATACGATGATAGCTGCAGATTATTTGATTGATATTGGCCCAGGAGCTGGAGTTCATGGCGGAGAAGTCGTTTCTGCTGGTACACCGCAGGAGGTTATGAATGATCCAGAATCTTTAACCGGTCAATACCTTTCAGGTAAAAAATTCATCCCGCTGCCAATAGAAAGAAGGAAGCCTGATAAGCGTTTCCTTGAAGTAAAAGGAGCAAACGAAAATAATCTAAAGAACGTCTCTGTTAAATTTCCTTTGGGGACATTTACAGCTGTGACAGGTGTTTCCGGATCAGGAAAAAGTACGCTTGTAAACGAGATTCTTCATAAATCTTTAGCTCAGAAATTGCATCGCGCAAAAAGCAAGCCTGGTGAACATAAAGAAATCAAAGGAATAGACCATCTAGATAAGGTCATCGATATTGATCAATCACCAATTGGGAGAACTCCACGGTCAAATCCTGCTACCTATACAGGGGTTTTTGATGATATTCGTGATGTGTTTGCTACGACAAATGAAGCAAAGGTGAGAGGATACAAGAAAGGCAGATTCAGCTTTAATGTAAAAGGCGGCCGTTGTGAAGCTTGCCGCGGGGACGGCATTATTAAAATCGAAATGCACTTCTTACCTGATGTATATGTTCCATGTGAAGTATGTCATGGCAAACGATATAACCGTGAAACACTAGAAGTTAAATACAAAGATAAAAATATTGCAGACATCTTGGAAATGACTGTAGAAGATGCACTTAGCTTCTTTGAAAATATCCCCAAAATTAAGCGAAAGCTCCAAACAATCTTTGATGTTGGACTTGGCTACGTTACCCTAGGACAACCGGCCACAACCTTATCAGGCGGGGAGGCACAAAGGGTTAAGCTTGCTTCTGAGCTGCACCGCCGTTCCACAGGACGCTCGTTGTACATTTTGGATGAACCAACGACAGGATTGCATGTAGACGATATTTCTCGTCTACTTAAGGTTTTGCAAAGGCTGGTTGAGAACGGAGACACAGTTTTAGTCATCGAACACAATCTTGATGTCATTAAAGCAGCAGATTATCTTGTAGATTTAGGTCCCGAAGGCGGTGACGGTGGCGGACAAATCATTGCGGCGGGTACTCCTGAACAAATTGTAAAAGTGAAAGAATCTTATACAGGCAAGTATTTAAAGCCGATCTTAGAACGAGATCGGAACCGCATGAAAAATTTAATTAAAGAAAAAGAAACGGTTTAATCCGTATTCCATTTCAACGAGAGTTCTGACTCATTTCCATTTTATGGATATTGGAGTCAGACTTTTTTATGAGATCAGAAAAGTTAAAGCTAATTAAAATATTAACGTGTTAAAGTTGATTGTCGATGTCCAGCGCAGGCGGACAGGACGTCCTAGTGCCGGCAGGCATAAGGCCGTGACGCTTTTGCCGCAGGCGCCATCAGCTCGAGGTCAAAAACTAAGCCGCCAAGAAGGTTAAAGAACAACCTTCATGCCGGCTCGTCCGAATGCTTGTCGCCGAAGGACTATCACCTTGCGCTTGTCGTTCATTCAGCAAAAATTAATTTTGAGCAGCTCCTGGACTTTAATTTGATTGTAAAGGATCACAAGACAAAGCACTAAAAAATATTGAGCAGCCTGTTCGTAAGGCTTTTCTTGTACTTAGGCTTTTCTTTCAACCCACCAGGTTTATATGCGATCAATCAAAAAAGTTAAAGAACAGCCTTTCTGCCGGCTCGTTTTATGCTTGGTGTCGAAGGACTAGAGCGTTATGCTTTTCATTCCTGAGGTAGTAATTTAAATGTTTATATAAGAAAAATGTGAAACTTTCACTGAGTCTAGTCGTATATATTTGTGAGAAGGAGATGATGAAAATGACGACAAATAAAGTGATTTCGTCTTTATGTTATTTTAGTGTATTTTTTGCACCTTTTTTGTTTCCGCTTGTGGTTTACTTTGTTGTTGATGAAAAACAGGTAAAGAATGATGCGAAAAGTTCTTTTCTTTCACATATCGTTCCAATTATTTCTATCATCGTTTTAATGGTTGTTCCTATCCTGATCGCCAGCTTTTTGAATGGGCCAGAAGGATTAATCGTTGGATCTATCATAGTTGTTTATGTTTTGGTGGTTATTATTAATATTGCTGTGATTGTCTGGAATGTAATAAAAGGGATCAAGGTTTTAAAGACAGCCTAACTTGTAAGGTGCTTTTTGGAATTATCATGAATGATTACCTATTTAAAAAGAGCATATTGTTGTCTTGCTCCTAGTGTGATATGTCACCAAATGGTTAAAAGGCAAATGTCCCTGTGTTATTCCCTTACTAAAGGACGATCGCCTCGGAGCTTTTTGTTCAAAAATCTATTGGGGAAAGGTGAGCAAAATGGTGGAAGAAAAAAAGAGGATCTTAAAATTGGTAGAAGCGGGGAAATTATCAGCAGAAGAAGCGTTAACTTTAATTGAGTTGCTCGAAGAAGATACAAGTCAAAAACAACAAAAAGAAACGGCTCTTACTACAGAAGTACTATTCAATTCTGATGAATGGAAAGAGGAAAAGGAACCTTCCTCTAAACAGAAACAGTCTACCATTGCATCTAAGCTGGTCGATTGGATTGATACAGCTGTTAAAAAAGTAAAGGAATTAGATATTGATATGGCTTTAGGTCAATCCTATGATGTTACCCATATTTTTCAAATTAGGGATGATCAAGTCAGAGATTTGGATATTAAGATCAATTATGGAAGTGTTTCTCTTCAGACATGGAATGAAGAAGATTTTAGGGTAGAGTGTGATGCAAAGGTTTACCGCGTAGAAAATCAGGACGAAGCAAGGAAAGTATTCCTTGATAGTCTGGTGTGTGACGCTGAAGGAAGCAAGCTAAGGGTCTATTCGGAGAAGAAAGCGATGAAGGCAAATTTAACCATTTACGTTCCTGCGAAAGAATATGATCAAGTATTGATTAAATTGTTTAATGGACCGATAAGAGGGGAACATTTAACTATAGGACAGCTAAAAGCTAAAACAGCAAATGGCATTCTATCTTTTTCTACTCTGAATGGGGAAAAAGCAGATTTAGAAACGGCTAATGGTCAAATTAAGGTAACAGACACAACCGCAGCAATTGAAGCAGAAACAATCAATGGCATGATTTCACTTACAGGGACACCAAAAAAGCTTGACCTGCAAAGCTTTAATGGCAATATTTCAGTTCAATTAGACCAAGACAGCTGCCAAAATGTATATGCGAAAACAACAACAGGAAGTGTAAAGCTTCTCATACCTGTAGATTGTGCTGTAAGCGGAGAATTAAAATCTAATTTGGGAAATGTTGCTTCCCATATTGAAAACATAAATATTCTTCATGAGAAAAACGAGACTATTCAAAAAGAGCTTAAATTTCAATCTGAGCTTATGAAGTCTAATGCAGTATCGATTTATGCTGAATCTAAAACCGGTTCAGTAACATTATCTAATAAGAGGTGATTACGTTGAAAAAGCTTGTTCGTACAAAAAAAGATCGGAAAATAGCAGGTGTAGTTGGCGGCCTGGCAGAGTATTCAAACATGGATGCATCCCTCCTGCGGATCTTAACTGTCGTTTTATTCTTTGTCACCGGCTTTTTCCCAGTAGGGCTAATTTATATTGTTTGGATTCTTCTTGTCCCAAATGAAGAGGGAAGCCTTTAATGCTCAGATGGATCATCAGCATTTTTGTAAATGCCTTAATATTAATCGTAGTGGCTGGATTTTTTGACTCTTTTCATTTAAGTGGAATTGGAGCTGCTATTATAGCAAGCTTACTACTGTCCATTTTAAATATCCTTGTTAAGCCGATTCTCATCATCTTGACACTTCCAGTCACAGTTATAACACTAGGTTTGTTTTTATTTGTTATAAATGCGATTACTTTAATGCTGACTCAGGCAATTATGGGTGATTCCTTTCATATCGAAGGGTTTGGAACGGCTTTAATTGCATCTATTTTTATATCCATTCTCCATTTACTTATTCAAAAAGGGATTGTGGAACCCTTACATGAAGATAAACGAAGATAAAAGCTTCCTGACAAAACAGGCGGCTTTTTTGTTTCCCAAAAAACCAATCCTATAAATTAGAAAGTGTCTCATAAAAAGGCTAATCAGAGACACACTAATTTATGGGAGGGATGATAAAAACATGGGAAAGAATCAGAAGATCATAGTCCTATTACTAACAGTATTCATTTCAACCTTTTTTGTCATCCCTTCCATCATTCAATTACCAGTGGTTATGAAAGAACAAGGTGAGGGAAAGCAATTTTCGTCAACGAGCGATGCTTCGAAACATTCTTCTACAGTAAAAACTTCACAAAGAATTCCTAACAAATTGAACAAACTTAATGCAGCTATTTATCGAGAGCAAAAACCAAGATCCCACAATCCTTTGGTTGCTGAAGCTTTATTTCGAGGAACTACAAAAAAAGTTAGAATTGAGGAAATCCTACCTCCTGCTAAACCTATTCAAGGCTTTAATGGAGGAGGTCCGAAAATAGGGCATAAAGCTATTACTACAATGAATGAAAATAAAGATATTATCATTGAGGCTGAAGTTACGGACGATAAAGTAATGGCCAATGTTGTTTTACAATTCAAACAAAGTAAAGAAATGGACTATGAAGCCATCTTTTTTGAAAAGGTGCCTGCATGGGATCATGTCTACATTGCGAAAATTCCTAAAGAGGTGATTTGGTCAGATGAAATCACTTATTTTATCGAAGCAACAGATGGAGTTCATAAAAGTAAGACAAACGAGTATGTCATTGATATCCAACATAAGAAAAGGGACTATCAAGCTATACCTGAATTGTTAATCACAGAAATCATGCCAAATACTTCGAATACAGGAGCTCTTGATGGTTTTGAGTTCATTGAAATTTACAATAATTCTGACCGAGACATTCCTTTAAAAGATTATAAATTACATTATCGTTATCCAATGGAAGGGAAAGAGGCCGATCTTATATGGGGTCCCGAAAAGGAAGATGTCACAGTTAAGTCTGGTGAAACCTATGTTTTTTGGATTATCAATCGCGAAAATGACCGGCTTGAGGTTTCTGATTTTAATAATCATTACGGAGTATCATTAAAAGAGAACAGAAACATTTCAAAAGTTTATAGCAGTGGGATGGAAAATAGTTCTGAAAGAACACTATCGATATCTACTAATACAGGTAAGGATATTTCCTTCGGTTCCTATAATGAAGATGTGAATAGGGTTGACTCAGCCATAGGCAAATCCATTCTTTACAGGTTTCCTGCAAATGGAACGAAAGAATTGCTTAAAATATCAAGCGGCAAATTACAAGGTTCACCTGGAAGTGTTTGGTCAGCACAGGTTCCTAAAGTAAAGGTTGTTGGAAACAGAGATAAAGAAAGACCAGTCATTCAGAATGAAACAACTGTTCAATCTATAAAACCAACTGAAAACCTAGAAGTAAAGGCAGACATTCAAGACAATTTTTTAGTAAAAACGGTAAGATTTTATTATCGTACTGAGGACAATAAACCGTTTAACCAAATTTACCTGCATGAAAACTATGATGACAAAATGTATCATCATATTATTTATTCACCAGAATTAATTGGGAAGGAGCAGGTAGAATATTATTTTGAGGCAAGTGATGGGAAAAATCGTACACAATCGGAAAAGAAAACGGTTCAAATTGAACAAAAAGAGCTCATGCAAGGACTGAGATTGAATGTAGAAAAGGATGAAGTGTTAAATAGGACAAAAACAATAAAAGTTTCCTCTTCTGAATCAAGTGAACAAATGCAACTTTCAATTGATGGTGAAAAGAAGTTAAATACATTCCCTGCCCTTGAATCAGAGGCGTATTTTGCCTTTGATGTGAGAAAAACAAATCTCTATTTTAAAAATGGCGTGACTATGGGAAACGAAGAATTAAAAATTTTTGATGATACATATGACAAGTATACAACGATCACTGTTCCAGTCTCTGCTGATAAATTAAAAGCCGGAAATAATAATGTTATATCGATAAGGTCTGGCTCAAAGGTTTCTCCATTTGATGATAACTCAGAGGAAAACCGTGATAATTTCTATGTGAAAAATGTACGATTAGTCCTTTCGGATGGAACGATCATTCATGATAAGGAATATTCAGACCCAGGTAAAGAGCTTGAAGTTGGTGAGGGAGGAGCTTCAAAGCCTGTTTATGATTTTTCTTTCACAATCCCTGAAGAGAAATTCTCTTCATTAGGCTTTGTGTGGGAAACAAGAAACGTTGAAGAAGGAAAGCATGTCATTGAAGCGAAAGACTCTGAAAAAACAATTCAAACGGAAGTGGTAGTTGACAATACTGCTCCAGCAATAAAACCAACCGTCGAAGAAGGAAAAGAATATAAAGGGGAGTTTACAATTGATGCTGCCGTTACCGATAGGTGGAGCAATATTACCAACATCAAAGCGACATTAAACAATATTCCTATTTCTCTGCCTTATCAGACATCTTCCGCAGATCTTGAAGCAGGTAATCAACAATTAAAGATTACAGCTGCAGACGAGGTTGGCAACAAACGAGACTTGAAGCAAACATTTAAGGTAGCAGCAGAACAGCCATTGTCACCTGAGCCTTTAAAAACGAAATTTGATGACACAACTGCTCAGCTGTCTGTTGAAGTTGCAGATCCTACAGACGACCATTTAGATGTTTCTTTTTACAAAGCTTACCATTATACTGCCGCCAATCGGGATACAGTAAAGGTCAAGAAAAGTGCCTCTGACATTGAACCGCCAAAAACCTTTTATCGAAAAAATGAAAGAGAGCTCTCAGAAGACGAGTATGAGAAGTTGAAAGAAAACGATAATCAAACAATAGAAACCAGTTCAACCACACAGTTTCCTTACCACCGCTTCGATGTAGAGGTGAATCCAAGCATCGATGAAAATGATGTCGTAGAGCTTGTTTGGAAGGGAAGCTCCATACCTGATCGAAAAGTCACAATGTACGCATGGAATTACAGCAATGAGAAATGGATCCCCATAAATGCTGCCATTGCTGGAGAAAAAAAGTTCACATTAAAAGGACATGTGACTGTCCCAGAATACGTAAAGGGAAATAAAGTAAGTGTCATCGTTCAAGACGAGGTGACTCAAGTCTTGGATTATGATTATTCTTTTATTTGGATGAGCGATACACAATATTATTCCGAAAGGTATCCTCACATTTATCGGAAACAGGTTCAGTGGATCGAGGAAATGAAGGAAGAGCTGAACATTAAATATGTGTTTCATACAGGAGATTTAGTGGATGACGCAGATCAAGTTTATCAATGGAAGGTGGCTCATCAAAATATGAAAGTACTTGGCGATTCACACATTCCTTATGGGGTCCTTGCAGGCAACCATGATGTGGGTCACAAGGATGGGTCTTATAATCAATTCTCGAAGTATTTCGGAGAAAGGCACTTCGCTGACAAATCCTATTATGGAGAATCATATAAAAATAATCGTGGACACTTTGATCTAATTTCAGCAGAAGGCAATGACTATATTATGATTTATATGGGATGGGGAGTGACAGATGAAGATCTGGATTGGGTAAACAAAGTGTTATCAGACCACCCAAACCATAAAGCGATCCTATCCTTCCATGAATATTTGCTTGTAAGCGGGAATCGCAGCCCATTCGGAAATAAAATCTATGAGAAGGTTGTCATTCCTAATGAAAATGTAGCAGCAGTTTTATGCGGCCACTATCATGATAGCGAGCTGCTTGCTGACGAGATTGATGACGATGGGGATGGCAAATCGGATCGGGTTGTTTATCAAATACTTGCTGATTATCAAGGAGGCCCTGAAGGCGGACAAGGGTACATTCGCCTCTTACACGTAAATCCGGAAAATAACGTGATCTACATTAAAACATACTCACCTTATTTAAATGATTATAATTTCTATGATCCAAAAAAGTATCCTAGTAAGGACGAATTTACAATGGAGCTTGACCTTGAACCAAAAGAGAAAAAAGTAGAAACGGATCATTTTGAAGTAAATGTCTATACAGATGCCTTAATTGAGCAGGTGAGTAATGTGAAGAGTGGAGAGGTCGCCACAGCACTTTGGGATCGTCTCAAGCCTGAACAAACCTACTATTGGTACACGATTGCACAAGACAAATTCAGAGGACAGCATCGTTCTGCCATTTGGGAATTCACCACCCGTGCAGGGGAAAATACGCGAAGAAACAGTAAAAATGGTTCATGAGACGATCCATAAAATCAATTAGGAAGTTTGTGTGAGGAAAGGGCAATTGGTAAGACTAACTTACAGAAATTGCGGGTAAATCAGGGAATTTGCGGGATGAACACCTTAGCGGGAGAACTAGCAAAATTTCTGTAAATGTGAAATTGTGACTGGATATATTCTTTCACAAAGGCCATTTTCCAACTGATTTACCCGTTCCCATCTTATATAAGAGGTGCTAACTAATAATTTATCCATCATTAAACCTAGTCTGTTGCTTCCTTTGTGCATTTAATTGTATGATTTTTAATAGAAAATTTAAAAGCAAATGAATTTATAAACATAAAAATATTCAAGGGGGAGTTTTCATGCTTATTCCCGAACGACATCGGTTAATATTAGATTTATTAAAAAAAAAGGAACATGTTAAGGTTCATGAGCTTGTAGAATTAACAAATACATCAGAATCTACATTGCGGCGCGATCTTGATCAATTAGAAAAACAGAAGTATTTAAAACGTGTATATGGCGGGGCTTCTCTTTTAAATAAAAAAAGGGATGAACCGAGTATGATTCAAAAATCAACCCAAAATCTTAGGGAGAAAGCTCTTATAGCAAAGTATGCAGCAGGGCTCATCATGGATGGGGACTGTGTATTCCTTGATGCTGGCACAACAACTTATCAGGTGATCCAGTATTTAAAACAAAAAGATATTGTTGTCGTAACCAACGGGATTGATCATTTGGAATCATTACTTGAACGTGATATAACCACATATTTAATTGGTGGATATTTAAAAAAGACGACTAAAGCAATAATTGGACGAAATGCATTTGAAAGTATGAAAAACTATCGCTTTGATAAGTGCTTTATGGGAACCAATGCAATTCACCATGAACTGGGATTTACTACCCCAGATCCTGAAGAAGCTCAAATAAAAGAAAAAGCTATTTTTTTGTCACAAGAGGCCTTTATTCTTGCAGATCATACAAAGTTTGGAGAAGTATCATTCTCTAAATTTGCTGATTTAAATCAAGCCAATATTATTACCAATGAAGAGAATACGATTAAACTAGAAAACTACATAAATAAAACGGATATAAAAATTATTGAAATCGAATAAAGGCAAATGAGGCTTAGTAGGTGACCATGCCCAGAATGTTTGTGAAAGCGTTGTACATGCGTTTGAGGGCTGAGTAGTCTTTCATTTATTCCGATGATTCCTCAGGCGGCCCTTAAACAAATTGGACAACTTCACCTTTATTCTCCTTGTTTTCTCTGAGGGCCTGAGCCTTAAGCTTTGCTGACAGGTTAAAGGGGAATATTTCAACCTGATTTTTCGTTTTTAATAGATAAGCTGAACTTAAAGTCCTACGGACAATTGAGTTCAGCTCTTTTATTTGTGAAAAAAAACTTTTCTTAAGAAACTGAGATGATAAAAGTTAAATTTTCAGAAAATAACTTTTTTCGTATAATTGGATCATTTAGGAAAAGAAATAGTAAAAAATTAATAGAATTAAATATTATTAGAATAATTTACAGAAATTTCACAATATGTTGACAACTGTAAAGAACCATAATATAATCAAAAACAATCAAAACTAATCAAATTTCCTCATGATTAACGTCGAAGTCCACCATAAATAATCAATTTCACTTCAAAAAATGAAAGCGTTAACCACTAGATGCTCCTAAAGGAGGTGATAATCCAAAAAAAATTTGAAAGCGCATGCAAAATGAATCTATTTGTTAGCTAGTTCTTTAACCTAATAACACTAAGGGGGATCATAATGAAAAAGAGTGGAAAAACGTTATTAATACTTGTTTTAATGATTTCTATGTTTGTAATCACAGCATGCAGCTCTGCAAGTGAATCTTCAAATGCAAATAATTCTGGTGAACAAGCAAATGACAATGGAAAGTTAACAATTGGTTTGACTGTTGGGACTATGGCAAATCCATTCTTTGTTGCGATGGGGAAGGGTGCTGAAGAAGCAGGAAAAGAATTAGGTGCAGAAGTGATCGTTGAAAGCGCTGAATATGACCTAGCGAAACAAACATCACAAATTGAAAACTTCATTACTAAAAAAGTAGATATCATATTATTAAATGCTGTAGATACGAAAGGAATTGCAGCAGCTGTTCTGCAGGCGAAAGAGGCAGGTATTCCTGTGATAGCAGTTGATACGAATGCTGAAGGTGGAGTTGACTCAACGGTTACTTCAGATAACTACCAGGCAGGGAAGCTTGCCGGGGAATATGTAGTTGAAAAATTAGGCGGAAAAGGAAACATCGCTATTATTGATGGACCTCCAGTTTCAGCGGTAACAGACCGAATTCAAGGATTTGAAGATGCTATTAAAGACTCTGACATTAAAGTAGTTGCTAAGCAAAATGGAGAAGGAAATCGTGAGAAAGCATTAACTGTTATGGAAAGTATTTTACAAGCAAACCCATCAGGTTCAATTGATGCTGTATTTGCTATAAACGATCCAGAAGCAATTGGTGTCGAAATTGCTCAAGAGCAGGCTGACCGTAAAGATGAATTCTTCATCGTTGGGGTGGATGGTGCTCCTGAAGCGACAGAAGCAATGGCAAAGGAAGGAAGTTCAATTGCTGCTACTTCTGCTCAATCACCTAGAAACATGATTAAAGAAGCAGTAGAAGTTGGGATCAAAGTGAAAGATGGAGAGAAAGTTGAAGAGCTAATAAAGGTTCCAGTTGAGCTTATTACACAAGATAAATTAGAATCTTACAAAGGTTGGTAAGCTCCTATATTAAAATACCTGAAATCCTTCGTTTTACTCATGGTTAGTTTTTAACAGGGATGACCGCGATGCCTTTGAACCAATCAGTCAACTGGGGCAGTTATCTCCCATCTACCCGCTTATTTTCGAATGTTTGGAGATGGAGGTTGTACTGCCCATTTAATTGTCGAATAAATAGGCTGACCGGTGTAACTGCTATATCGGCTATACCAAATTGTAAGAGAGGAGAGGAAGAAATGATCATCAAAGAGCGATCAAAGATGGAGAAAAGCAGTGTGGAAATACCTATCTTTAAAATGGAAGGAATTAGTAAAACCTTCTCGAAAGTAACGGTACTAAACAATGTGAGAATTGAACTTTATCCAGGTGAAGTTCATGCCTTAATGGGTGAGAATGGCGCAGGTAAATCAACCTTTATGAAAATTCTAGCAGGTATTTATCAACCTAATGATAATGGGGGGACTATGTATTTAAAAGGTCAGCCAGTCTCCTGGAAGGATCCAATCGATGCAAGGAACAAGGGAATTAGTGTAATTCATCAAGAGTTAAATCTTTCTCCAAATCTCACCATTAGTGAAAATATTTTAATGGGTAAAGCATTCCCTAAAAATAGAATAGGAATGGTCAAGTGGGATGAAGTTCATGAACAAGCTCAAAAGGTATTAGATTCAATGGGGTCTAATCTTAACCCGCGGCAACTAGTATCAACCTTGAGTGTCGCTCAGCAGCAAATTGTAGAGATTGCTCGTGCATTATCAACTGAGGCAGAAGTGCTTATTATGGATGAACCAACAGCCTCTTTAACAGACAAAGAAATCATAAAGCTTTTTCAAATCATAAATGATCTAAAGAAAAAAGGAGTTGCAATCGTATATATCTCCCATAGGATGGAGGAAATCTTTCAAATCTCGAATCGATATACTGTCCTGCGGGACGGAGAATGGATATCCAGCGGACCAATTGAAGATACATCCCCAGACCACCTTGTAAGGTTAATGGTAGGTCGAAATATAAACGAATTATTCAATAGAACAAATACAAATGTTATAACCCGTTCCAAAGAAGTTCTTCCGATGCTTGAAGTAAAGAATGTTTCTGACAACACCATTGTAAAAAATATTTCGTTTAAAATTTACCCTGGTGAAATTGTTGGTTTAGCTGGTCTTGTTGGTGCAGGCAGAACTGAATTAGTGAGAGCCCTATTCGGGGTATCTGAGGTAACAAACGGAAAAATTTTCGTTAATGGTAAACCTGTAAAAATTAAAACTCCAATTGATGCTATTTCAAATGGGATTGCCCATGTACCTGAAAGCAGGAAAGAACAAGGTTTGTTTTTATCAATGTCAGTGAAAGAGAATATTTTAATGGCAGAACTTAAACAACATAGCAGAGCAGGAGTTGTCAACTGGGGACAAATAAATGAAAGCGCTGCAAAATATATTTCCGATTTAGGAATAAAAATTGCCTCTCCCAATCAACAGGTCTCGAGCTTAAGCGGAGGGAATCAACAAAAGGTTGTTATAGCCAGATGGTTATCAATTGCACCTAAAGTATTACTGCTTGATGAACCGACACGAGGGGTTGATATCGGTGCAAAAACTGAGATTCACAAAATTGTCTCAAAGCTTGCGGAGGAAGGACTAGCAGTTTTAATGATTTCTTCTGAGCTTCCGGAAATATTGGGAGTGAGCGATCGAATTCTTGTTATGAACGAAGGAAGGATAACAGGTGAGTTATCGAGAGAAGAAGCTACACAGGAAAAAATAATGTACTTAGCTACTAGAGGGGAGTAAAGGAACATGAAAGGGAATACCCAAACAGCTTCACAGCCGCAAAGTCTTTTTTCAGGCAATATCGTCAATGGTTTATGGAATCGTCTAGGTATGATTATGATTTTATTCTTATTGTGTATAGTGCTTTCCTTTACAGCGCCAAACTTTTTAGACACAGCAAATTTATTAAATGTATTAAAACAGGTTTCTATCATTGCTATTTTAGCAGCTGGGATGACTATTGTTATATTAACAGGCGGTATTGATTTATCAGTCGGATCCACTGTTGCCTTATCTGGGGTAATATCTGTTATGGCATCTGCTTCAGGTGTGAACCCTATAATTGCTATGTTAATTGGTGCAGCAGTAGGTTATACGGTAGGTCTAATTAATGGCTTTTTCACTGCAAAAGCAAAATTACCGGCGTTTATCGTTACATTAGGGAGCTTTACTTATGTTCGAGGTCTTGCCTATATCATTAGCGGAGGATATCCCATTGTTTTACAGAATGAAACATTTAAATTTATTGGTGGAGGAGCCATTTTTGGAATACCAACACCTATTTATATCATGCTTTCAGTGTATATAGTCATGTTTTTTGTCTTAAAATATACAATGTTTGGCCGCCATATTTATGCGATTGGCGGAAATGAAGAGGCAGCTCGCTTAACTGGAATTAAAGTTGAGAAATCTTTAATCAATGTTTATTCAATAAGTGGCTTGCTTGCCGGTATAGGTGGAGTCGTATTAGCGGGAAGGTTGTATTCTGGGCAGCCTACTGCTGGACAAATGTATGAATTAGATGCAATCGCTGCTGTTATTCTTGGTGGAACAAGTTTAACAGGTGGAAAAGGGAGAATTCAAGGAACAATTATCGGGGTATTAATTATGGGTGTTATAAGTAATGGGTTAACACTTATGGATGTGAACTATTATTGGCAGTTAGTTGTAAAAGGCGGAGTTATTGTAGCAGCCGTTTTATTGGATCGTTTCAGAGGAAATAGCGCTTCCTAATTCTCCATAGAACAATCACACAAATGATAAATACTTTTGTAGGGATGTGAAGAAAAGTGTACGTAAAGACAAGGATCAGCATTTTTCTTTTATGTATTATAGTTATTTGCCTGCCGATAACTAGTGCATATGCAGAAGACCCCGGTTATTATAATGAGCCATATCGAAATCAGTTTCATTTTTCTCCTGAAGCGAACTGGATGAATGATCCAAATGGTATGGTTTATTATAAGGGTGAATATCATTTGTTTTATCAGTATCATCCATATGGAATGACATGGGGACCGATGCATTGGGGCCATGCAGTAAGTAAAGACCTTGTTCATTGGGAGCATTTACCGATTGCGTTATCACCTGATGAGAATGGTCAGATTTTCTCAGGAAGCGCAGTGATTGATTGGAACAACACAGCAGGCTTTGGAAAAGAAGCCATGATCGCTATCTTTACGCATTCTGGAGAAAATCGCCAGGTTCAAAGTATCGCATACAGCTTGGATAAGGGAAGAACATGGAAGAAGTATGAAGGCAATCCAGTTATGCCAAACCCTCCAATTCCAGACTGGCGTGATCCAAAAGTATTTTGGCACGATGACTCAAAACAGTGGGTTATGTCCTTAGCAGCAAAGGATAGGATTATGTTTTATACATCACCCAATTTAAAAGAGTGGGAGTATGCAAGTGAATTTGGGCCAGATGGGGGAATACAAGCAAATAGTCTTGATAGAACCTCGTTTGCTATGTCTTCACAAACAGGCGGATCGTTTAGCTATGAGGGCGATATTACTCTTAACGAAAAAAATGGCCGAGAAGGTTCAGGTGGTCTGGTTTTTCGTGCTGATAAGGATGCGAAGAACGGCTATGTTGCCAATTTAGATGCAAAAAATGATGTCATCACATTAAGTAAAAATGTAGATGGAAAAAAAGAAGAAATGGTTAGAAAACCTTTTAGTCTTCAAACATCAACTACCTATCATCTGAAGGTAGAAGCAGATGGAGATCATATTCAAGTCTTTGTTAACGACAAACCAGTCATTGAAAATACAGATGAAGAATTTGATTTTGGGTATTATGGTTTAACTGCGTGGAATTCAACAGCTTCATTTAGAAATGTTGAGTTCCATAATACATCCAATTTTGTATCAAACCTTTGGAATTGGACGGTTGTAAATGGAGCTTGGGAGGATACATTAGATGGAAAAAGCGGGACTTCTTCAAGTGACGCTTTTATAATGAGTGATCAAACAAAGGATAACTTTGTATTTGAAGCAAATATGAATATTTCAGGGGCTAAAGGCGGCCGAGGAGCTGGCGCGCTTGTTTTCCGTGCAGATGCTATTGCGAAGAATGGATATATGGCCAATATTGATGCTTTAAACGATGTAATGAAGCTCATGAAAATTGAAAATGGAAATATTGCCGTAATAGCTGAAAAAAAGATGAGTCTTGATACAGATAAAAATTATCATTTGAAAGTAAATGCTTACGGCAAAAATATAAAAGTATTTTTAGATGGTAATCTGGTGCATGATATAAATGATCCAACATTTTCATCAGGACATTTAGGACTAAATATATGGAACTCCTCGACAATTTTCCAAGATGTTATGGTTTATAACAATATTCAGACAAATGATAAGGAAATAATTAATCATGATTTTGAAACAGGGGATTTAACCGGGTGGAATCCAATCCATGGTGATGCTTTTACCAATGATCATGTGTCAAATGAAAGCGCTTACTGGGGTGGTTCGTTTGGCCATCAAGGAAATTATCATTTATGGGGTTTTTCTGATAGCCATAATGGAGATGATGCGACAGGTGAAATGCGTTCCTCCTATTTTAAACTAGCTGGAAATGGTGAGCTCAACTTATTATTAGGCGGGGGTAATGATATCAAAAATCGCTATGTATCATTAGTGAGAGCCTCCGATGATAAAGAATTAATCCGCCAGGCAAATACGAAATTCAATGATGAAAAATACAATAAATATGTTTGGGATGCATCAAAATATATAGGCGAAGTGTTATATATAAAAGCTGTTGACCGGGCAACTGGCGGCTGGGGGCATATAAACATTGATGATGTTCATGTCTATAATGAAGGAGCCATCCCTGAGAATGTTGATCAAGTGGCAAAAGAGCCTGAGAAAGAAGAAGCAAAACAAAGTGGCGTTCTGACAGATTGGTCTGCTGTCTCTGGTGAGTGGGTACCTTCTACTCATGGTAGCAACGGCGGAATTTGGGAATGTCCAACTTTAGTTGAACTACCAATTGATGGCGATCCTTCTAAAACAAAATGGGTGCTTCACGTAAGCATGAATGACGGCGCTCCTGCAGGTGGATCTGGTATGCAATATTTTGTTGGCAGCTTTGATGGGAAAACGTTTAAAAATGAAAATCCTTCTGATCATGTGCTTTGGGCTGATTATGGAGCAGATTTTTATGCGGCAGTAGATTGGAGCGGAATTGAAGGTGAGAATGGTGAAAAATACTGGCTGGGCTGGATGAGTAACTGGCAATATGCAAACCATACACCGACTTCAACGTGGCGGGGCTCAACATCATTGCCACGCAAGATGGAGCTCACTCAACCAGAGCAGGGGTTACGCTTAAAACAAACGCCGATATCTTTAGAAAGCATTCGTATTAATAGTGAGAAGGTTTCCTTTGAAAATAAAGTTATATCTGGAGATAGTCATTTACTATCTGAACGATCTGAAGATACATTTGAAATGATCGCTGAGTTTGATGTGTCTAATACGAACGCAAAAGAATTCGGCTTTGAAGTTCGTAAAGGTGAAGGAGCAGAGTCTACAATTATAGGTTATGATGTCGAAAACCAACAATTATTTGTTGATCGTACAAATTCTGGAAGCTTTGATTATGGCCCTAATTTATCAGGTAAGCATGAGGGACCGCTGGAAACATCAAATGGGACCGTGAAAATGCATGTTTTTGTAGACCGCTCTGCTGTAGAAGTGTTTGGTAACAATGGTGAAGCGGTTATAACGGATCAAATTTTCCCTGATCCATCAAGTAAAGGAATAAAGCTTTATAGCAAAGGCGGTGAGGTTAAATTAAAATCCTTGCACATGTACCCTCTGAAAAGTATATGGAAGAAAGAAAGTCCATTTAAATCAACCCTTTCAGGCTGGACGACAATGAATGGGAAATGGACAGATACAATCGGTGGTAAACAAGGTCAAAGTGAAGGAGATGCCTTCATTTTATCAAAAGAGTCTGGAAGAGACTTTAAGTATAAAGCTGACATAAAAGTTCTGGACACTGATTCACATCCAAATGATCCGGATAAAGATACAGTTGGAAACTTAGTTGGTGCTGGTGCCTTGGTTTTTCGTTCAGATTCAACAGCAAAAAACGCGTATGCGGTAAATGTTGATGTCAAAAATAATGTGGTGAAGCTCATTAAATTTTCTAACGGAACTGGCTACGACCTAGCATCGTATAATGATGAAGGAAACCTAAATCTACAAACAAATAAAACCTATCGTCTCAAAGTAGTAGCGAGCGGTGATAACATAAAAGCTTATTTAGATAACAAGCTTGTTATAGAGACAACTGACGATACCTATAAAGAAGGGTACTTTGGTTTGAATGTATGGAATTCGACTGTTTTGTTTAATAATGTTAAAGCTAGTGATTACAAAAGTAAGAAATAACATTATACCCAAGTGCAATAATGCCGGGGACCTGAGTTTGTCAGTCTTTTGACAAACTCATCCCCGGCATTTTTAATTTCAGCTAATCTGTCTTACGATTAATAGGAAGATGAAACCATTCGTAGGAAATTTCAAAAGGTAAAAGCATGGAGAAGGAATTAACACTTAGTGCTTGTCGCCGATAGGCTTGCGCTCTGCGCTTTTCAAATGTAGAAGTCGTTTGAAAAATATAAAATAATAAGAATTTTAAAAAACATCTACCATACTACCATACTAGTGTGGTAATATGGTTATAAATCAAGGAGGCTGCTATGAGGTCAAATATTAAGTCAAATAGTGTGTCATCAAGAGAGTTTGTCTATCAAGAGTTAAGAAATCAAATTTTGAGCTTTCAGCTTGAACCTGGAACAAGTATATCTGAGAAGGAAATTTCAACCCAATTTAATGTTAGCCGAACACCGGTAAGGGAGGCATTTTTACGGCTTGCTCAGGAGGGCTTACTCAATGTCTATCCTCAAAAAGGAACATCGGTCTCATTGATTGATCTTGAACTTCAGGAAGAAGCAAGATTTATGAGAGAGCATTTAGAAAGAGCAGTAATCCGGTTAGCTTGTGATGGGATGGCAAAAGAAAAGCTGCAGGCGCTCGAAATGAACGTTAGAATGCAAGGGTTTTGTATAGAAGAAAAAAATTATTTAAAACTTTTTGAGCTTGACGAAGAGTTTCACCGAACTATTTTTGAAGGATGCGAGAAAGAGCGTACCTGGCAGGCAATTGAACTAATGAATGTCCATCTGAATAGAAGCCGTATGCTAAGACTGGTAACTGATTATAATTGGCAAGAGATTGTCGAACATCATAAAGCGATTTTAACTGCTATAAAAACGAATGATCATGAAAATGCAGAAGACATCATGAGAAGACATCTTACTTTAGCAGTGGATGATAAAGATAAGTTGCAAAAACAGTATCCACATTTTTACAAATGAAGAAAGCGTATACATTTAAGCGAAGGAGGATACCGGTAGTGAGAATGGTATTCAGATGGTTTGGCGAAGGAAATGACACCGTAACATTAGAACAAATTAAGCAAATTCCGGGTGTAGAAGGAATCGTATGGGCATTGCATGATGTTCCTGCTGGTGAAGAGTGGCCAATGGATAAAATTATAGAGGTAAAGGAGAAGGCGGAAGCCTGCAGCTTGAATATTGAAGTGGTAGAAAGTGTCAATGTCCATGAAGATATTAAGCTTGGTCTTTCAACTAGGGATCACTACATTGAAAACTATAAACGAACGATCGAAAAATTAGCCCAAGCTGGTGTGAAAGTTATCTGTTATAACTTTATGCCTGTTTTTGACTGGATTAGAACCGACTTGCATAAGGAACTTGAGGACGGCTCTACTGCACTTTTTTACGAAAAAAATAAAATTGAAAATATTAATCCGGAGGAGCTTGTTAATGAGATTAACAAGGACTCTGCTTTAACGATGCCTGGCTGGGAGCCTGAACGCTTAGAATATTTAACAAACCTTTTTAAAGCCTATAAAGATGTAGATGAAGAACAGCTGTGGAATAATCTTGAATACTTCCTTGAAAAAATTATTCCAATTGCCGAACAACATGGAATTAAGATGGCGATACATCCTGACGATCCGCCTTGGTCTGTATTCGGACTGCCGAGAATCATAACGAGTCAGGAAAACCTAAGGAGGTTTTTGGGGCTAAATGAGAGTGACTCAAATTGTCTCACCCTATGCAGCGGTTCGCTTGGGGCAAATTTGCAAAATAATGTTCCTGATATGATCCGTGAATTTTCCGATCGCATTGCCTTTGCCCATATCCGAAATGTGAGAGTTTATGAAAATGGTAATTTCATAGAAACTTCTCACCGTGCAAAAGACGGGTCTATTGACATTTGTGAAGTGGTAAAGGCTTATCATGAAATGGGCTTTGAAGGATATTGCCGCCCTGATCATGGCCGGCATTTATGGGGAGAAAGCTGCAGACCAGGCTATGGTTTGTATGATCGGGCATTAGGAATTATGTACCTTTGGGGGATATGGGATTCCCTCGTGAAGTCTAGAAAGGAGAGCCAATCTTATGATGAATTTGCCATTAAATCCTAATTTGAAAGAAAAAGTAGCTGTTATTACTGGCGGCGGAGGAGTTTTATGCAGTCAAATGGCGATTGAGCTCGGACGGCAAGGGGTAAAGGTGGCTATCCTCAATCGAACATTTGAAAAGGGTAGAAAGGTTGCGGACAAAATCAGCCAATCGGGCGGTACCGCCCTTGCTTTCCAATGTGATGTCTTAGATGAAGAAAGTGTCCTTCAAGCAGAAAATGAAGTGGTAAAAGCTTTCGGAGAGGTTGATATTTTAATAAATGGGGCAGGAGGTAACCACCCTGATGGTATCACTTCCAATGAAACTTTTTTCCCTGGAGATATAGACAATAAAGACATTACGTCTTTTTTTGATCTCAAGCAGCATGGTTTTAAAAACGTAATGGACCTCAATTTTATTGGGACATTTATTCCCACCCAAATCTTTGCAAAACAAATGCTTAACAAGGAGGGGAAAACGATCATTAATATGTCCTCGATGAGTGCACCATCTCCGATGACAAAGGTACCTGCCTATAGTGCGGCGAAATCGGCTATTGAAAATTTCACCAAATGGCTCGCTGTTTATTTTGCTGAGGCAGGAATCAGAGTGAATGCGATTGCACCAGGTTTTTTTCTGACAGAGCAAAATAAGAATCTTTTGCTGGATAATAAAGGTGAATTGACTGAACGGTCTCAAAAAATCATTTCCCATACTCCAATGAGAAGGTTTGGAAAGCCTGAAGATTTACTGGGAACCTTACTTTGGTTAGCAGATGAAGACCAATCGGGATTTGTAACAGGAATCACCATACCTGTTGATGGTGGATTTATGGCATATTCAGGAGTGTAAACTTATTAATGAAAGCGGTAACAAGGGGAGGATTCGAATGAAATATTGGAATAAGCTTATACCTGCAGCAGTTCTTTTACTTATTTTAACTTCCTGCTCGTCTTCAACAAGTTCAACCGGCCAATCAGAGAAGACAATCAAATGGAAAATGGGTCATATATCAGATGCCAATCATATTTGGAATAAAACAGCGTTAAGGTTTGCAGAGCTTGTTAAAGAAAAGACAGACGGGAAAATCGAAATAGACGTGTATCCAAACAGTCAATTAGGCGGTGAAACAGATACTTTGAACAGTATTAAAGGCGGAACGGTTGACTTAACGATTACAGGGGAAACGATGCAAAACTGGGCACCGAAAACCGCCCTTTTAGCGGTGCCTTATGCCATTGAAAATGAAGAACATTTAAATAGGGTGATCAATGGAAAGGTTGGCCGTGAAATCGAAAAGGATATAAAGGAGAATTTAGGGGCTACACCTCTATTTTACATGCAGCGGGCTCCAAGAAACTTAACATCAAACAAGCCTATTAAAACACCTGAAGATTTAAAAGGTTTTAGTATGCGCGTTCCCAATGTGCCGCTTTTCATGAATGCATGGGAAAAAGCAGGGGCAAAGCCGCAGGTAATGGATTTAAGCGAAGTGTTTACTGGCTTGCAGCAGCATGTTATTCAAGGTCAGGAAAATCCATATGATCTTATTTACAGCAGCGGGTTGTATGAAGTACAGAAATACGCGAATGAAACCGAGCATGTTTATTCATGGATATATGTCATTATTGGAAATGATCAATACAACGAATTGACAGAGGATTTAAAAGCTGAGGTACAAGAAGCAGCAAAAGAGGCGCAGGCTTATGGAGATCAATTGTTTCAAAAAGAAATTGCTCAATATAAGCAAAAATTAATTGATGAAGGTATGGAAATTAATACAGAGGTAGATAAAAAGGCGTTCCAGAAAGCCATGCTGCCAGCTATTAAAGAAACTTTGTCAAAAGAGCAATATGACTTGTATAAGGAAATGATTAACGAATAATTATGCTTAAATGGGGATGTGGATAAAGAGTGAATAAAATGAATGTGTTAGATAAGACGTTAGCTGTACTTACTGTCTTATGTTTTACTGCCATTATTGGGGTGGTTAGTATTCAAATATTCTCAAGATTTTTCCCTTTTTCTTTTATCTGGACAGAAGAGGTTACAAGGTTTTTATTTATCTATGCAGTTTCTTTTGCTGCTCCGCTGGCAATGAGAAACAAAGAGTTTATGAGACTGGATTTTCTTATTACTGCTTTGCCAAAGAAGTTCAGAATCTTTTTAGAAAGCGCTATCTATTTAGGTGTAGTCCTATTTTGTTTCATAGCAGCTTACCAGGGATATCAGTTTGCTTTAATTGGTCAGGGACAAACGTCTGCCACTACGAAAATCGATATGTCATTCATCCATGCAAGCATTGGGATCTCAATGCTGTTTACTGGAATTTATACAATTATCAATCTATTTGAATTGTACTCTAATAAATCAGAACAAAAAGAGTTGTCCATTGCGGAACAGGCAGAAAGGAGTAAAACGATATGATGGCGTTAATCTTATTTCTTTCATTTCTTATTTTACTATTCCTTGGTGTCCCTATCGCCTTCAGCTTAGGAATCTCGTCTCTTGTTTATCTTGTGATGGCCGATATTCCCCTTAATATTATTAGCCAGAAAATGTTCTCAGGTATTAATTCATTTGTATTGCTTTGTATTCCTGGCTTTATATTAGCGGGAAATCTGATGAATTATGGCGGGATAACAGATCGAATTATTCAGTTTGCAAATAATTTTATAGGTCATATCCGCGGTGGACTTGGTTTAGCTACAGTAGGTTCTTCTATGGGGTTTGCAGGGATTTCCGGGACAGCTTTAGCAGAAACAGCAAGCATCGGCTCAGTTATGATTCCGGCTATGAAAAAGGCAGGATATGACGCAGGCTTTTCTGCAGCCGTAACCTCGTCCTCTTCAACAGTGGGACCGATTATTCCACCGTCTTTACCGTTAATCATTATTGGAACAATGGCGAGCTTATCAATAGGTGATTTGTTCCTTGCTGGAGCTATTCCAGGTGTGATTTTAGGAATAGGGCTGCTTATTGTAACCTATTTCATTTCAGTTAAAAGAAACTATCCTAAAGGACCTAGGCAGCCAGTCAAAGTTGTCGTTAAATCCTTTTTTAGCGCCTTCTGGGCATTGTTCATGACCTTTGTGATTTTATATGGAATTCTTGGAGGAATCTTTACACCTACTGAGGCATCTATTGTCGCAGTTCTCTATGCTTTTGTTGTAGGTCTGTTTATATATAAGGAACTAAAAATTAAAGATATTCCTAAAATATTGCTTGATTCTATGGTAGGAACTGCTTCTATCATGATTTTAGTAGGTCTTGCCAACCTTTTCGGGTGGATCCTTGTTAGTGAGCATATCCCACCGATGGTAGCAGATTTGATTCTTTCCATTTCTACAAATCCAATTATCGTCATTCTTTTAATTAACCTTCTCCTATTATTCGTAGGAATGTTTATGGAAACCATTGCAGCAATCGTGATCTTATTTCCTGTTTTATTACCGATAGCAGATCATATCGGAATGGATCCCATCCATTTTGGAGTCATGATGGTTTTAAATCTTATCATTGGTTTATCCACTCCTCCTGTGGGAGTGTGCCTATATGTCGCATCAAGTATTGGGAAAGTTCCCGTCGGGCGGACAGTTAAAGAATTAATGCCATTCATAGCAGTAAGTTTGTTTGTACTATTATTAGTCAGCTACATTCCGCAATTAACATTATATTTACCTAGCTTGTTTAATTAGGTTTAAAAAAATTGGCGGTACCAGGTACCCAAAGTACCTAGTACGGGTCAACGAGGTGAAAAAAATGAAGGCAGTAAAGGTAATAAACCCTGGGGATTTCCAAGTTGTTGAGGAGACAAAACCAGAAATAGAGAGACCAAATGAAGTACTACTAAAAATAAAGATGGTAGGAATTTGCGGATCAGATTTGCATATTATTCACGGTACAAATCCGCTTGCAACCTACCCAAGAATTATAGGGCATGAGGTAACCGGCGAGATAGAAGCTGCCGGAAATGATGTCAAAACGTTTAAAATTGGAGATAAGGCAGTTTTAGAACCAATTATCTCGTGCGGGGAATGTTACGCATGCCGCAAAGGCAGAAAAAATGTTTGTGAAAAATTACAAGTATTTGGTGTTCACATAGAGGGCGGCCTGCAAGAATACTTGGTTGTTCCTGAAAATCTTCTTCACAAAGTTGATTCTGATTTAGCATGGGAAGAAGCTGTTACAGTTGAGCCATTTACGATCGGTGCCCAGGCAAACTGGAGAGGGAATGTGCAAGAAGGTGAAACGGTTTTGATTCACGGAGCCGGTCCTATCGGTTTATGCTGTCTGAAAATCGCTAAGCTATTAGGGGCCAAGGTAATGATAACAGATTTAAATGAAGAAAGACTTGCGTTTGCGCAAAAATGGGGTGCAGATGAAATCGTAAATGTGTCAGGCAAAAACATCATTGAAGAAGTTAAGCGGTGGACAGAAGGGGAAGGGGTAAATGTTGTCATTGATGCAGTATGTATTCCCCAAACTTTTGAAGTCTCCATTGAAGCAGCTTCAGCAGCGGGAACCATCGTCCTTCTTGGTTTTGATACACGTCCTTCAAGTATCCCTCAGCTGCCGATTACGAAAAAAGAATTGACGATTGTAGGGTCAAGATTACAAACAAATCAGTTTCCTAAGGTGATAGAATGGATGAATAACAAAAAGCTGCTCACTGACGGATTAATTACCCATACCTTTGCTATTGATGAAATGAAGGAAGCGATCCGGTTTATTGAAAATTATCCTGAAGAAGTAAGAAAAGCAGTGATTTGCTTTTAATGTGTCTAAACGCTCGTTTACTAAAGTCCATAATAAATGAAAGAGCCTGTTTAAAAAAACAGGCTCTGATAGTTTTTTTACATACTCTGTAGTGATTCCTTATTATTCGCTATAAGGATGGAGCAGCTATGCAAAAAACTAGTTAGAAGGAGAGACGATGGGGGCAGCGAAAGAAAACAAATATATACATCTTCCAAGAAAGTAAAATAATAATTTGACAGTTTTATATCCATGTTGTTTGTGGCAAGTATCAGGACAATACCGACAACAAAGGATTAGTCTGGACAATAAAATCTAGGAATGGAAAATAAAATTGCTCAACTGGCAAATAAATTTAAAGAATCGGCCAATGAATTTGTTGATTGGGAAAGAAAGCGGGTAGTGGCGGCTAATAAAAGGACCTTGCGGCAAGTAATTATGGATAGATTAGTACTTGTTTCCCTTCCCCAAACAACCTACTACTCAATATTTTTGAATACTTTGAAATCGGTTCACTAAGATATGCTTTCTCATCACTTTAATAATTACAAGCAGCAGTGAGGTCCTTTATGAATAAAATCGAAAGATCCAGGTTTTTTAAGGCTTAGATCATTATTTTATAATTATTTTAATATTCGGTTAACATTCCTCATGTAAACTTAAACTGATCTGAGATTTTTATTTGCTGCGAGATTAATTAAGTTGACAGGTGATAAAGGAGGAGTAAGATGAAGCGAATATTTGTCATTGTTTTTTCCATTGCTTTAACCCTCAGCATGATAGGGATTGGAACTGATGCAAGCGCAAAAGAAAAATCAAGAAAAGCAACTATCCTTTATTTCAATGACGCCCATGAAATCAGCCCAGTTGTGAATTCATATGGGGACCGAGGCGGCGTAGCAAGGCTTAAAACGGTTATTGACAAGGTTAGAGCAGAGAATAAAAAAACGATTGTGACGTTTGGTGGAGATCTCGGTGGAGGAACTCTCTTCGGTGGTGTTTTTCAGGGTTACCCAATCGTTGAAGCTTTCAACAAAATGAATATTGATCTTGCAAACTTTGGCCAGCATGATTTTGATTTCGGTTCAGAGATTACCAATGATCTAGTATCTAAATCAGATTTTCAATGGATATCCTCCAATTTAACAGATGCTGAAGGAAATCCTTTTGCTGAAGTCCCTACATATAAAATTTACAATGTAAAGGGAATTAAAATTGGCTTTATCAGCCTGACAGATGATATGCATACAACCACTCAAGATGGGAGTGTTATTCAACAGGATTTGATTTCCTCTGCAAAAAAAGCTGTTAAAAAGATGAAGAAAAGAAAAAAGGTTGATGTCATTGTTGCTTTAACACAGGAATCACTTGAAAAAGACAAATTACTGTTGGATGCTATTCCTGAAATTGACGTTGTATTTACAGAAGAAAAAGCGGAAGATCAATCTTTCATCTATCCTCACGAAGACCGTTTTATATTAGCTCCTGAAGGAAACATTGGTTCTGTTATACGCCTCGATATCCATAAGCAAAAAAAGGAAATAAATATCCAGCCAGAGGTACTTGAAGTAGACAATAGGGTGCCAGAAGATCCAAAGATGAAAGCATTTGCAGACTATTATCAAAACAAATTGGACGAAGAATTAGGTAAAACGATTGCCAAGCTTGAAACACCGCTCTTGTATGGTGAAAATCACGAATCAAGATACCAGGAAACAAATATCGGAAATTTTGTGGCTGACAGCTACCGCGCATTTTACAAGGCTGATATAGGATTTATGATGGGCGGCGGTATCCGTTCAAGCGTCGATTCTGGAAACTTTACGCTTAGGGACGCTTATTCAATCCTCCCTTTTCGAAATAAAGTCGTGCTCGCATCTATAAAAGGCGAAACGATCCGAGCTGCCCTGGAAAATGGTGTTTCAAAAGTTGAAAATCAAGCCGGTGGTTTTTTACAGGTTTCAGGAGTGAAGTATTCCTATCATCCTGAAAATTCTGTTGGAGAACGAGTGACAGAAGTCTTAGTTAACCAAGAACCTCTTCTTCCAAATAAAGACTATCTCGTTGCAATGCCAAGTTATATGTATAACAACGGTGATGGATTTAACTTTAACGGAAGTGAAACAATCGTCGCGGAAGAAAATGCACGGACAGATGCAGAGGTATTAATCGAGTATGCCAAGTCTCTTAAGGTAATTCAAGCGGATGTAGAAGGAAGAATAACGGTGCTTAAGTAGTTCTTTTTAATACTACTAAGTCTTTTTTCCTTTTAAAACAGAAAGGGAATTTACATCCAAAAGATGTTTAAATTTATAAAAGATAACAATTTTTTAAAACTATAAAATAAAAAAGGCAGCAACCCAATTCTAAACTAGAGGATGCTGCCTCATAAGATAGGCTGATTATATAGAATGTGAACTTTTCCGCAGCTCCCAAAGTCATAACCACTGAAAAATTGAGGTAAAACACAAAGATTGTCTCCCATTTTTAAAAAAACATGTATGTATTACTCTCTCTTTATTAATCTGTTTTTCCCACCGCTCCCAGCCCTTCTATCCCGAAAAGCTTGTTACTATGAGTACGGCTGTTTTTCAAATATTTTAATTGTGGTTTCATTTCTTATGATATATAACACTTGAGTTGTTGATTTGAAGGGTAAATTTTTCGCTTGATTATTCCTATATCATTAAATTATCTTTCTGTTTGAATAGGTGGAAACCAAAGGAAAGAAAGTAAGGTATTGGCAGGGGTTGAATACAATGTTACGCTTTTAAAGGATTGTGATGTAATCGACACGTTCTCATATCCCATTAATTGGATAAAGTAATTAGATTTAATTGGAATAACCATCTCATCAATAAAAAGTGACTATGAACATGCTTTTATGTCCTTCTCGTCTTTTTCTAAACTATTTATTCTTCTCACGGAAAAGTGCTAAAATAGTGGGTGAATGAAATTTTTTGTTTTTGATGGAAAAAAGGAGGATCTCTTTGTGGCAAAGGTACGTACGAAAGATTTAATGAAAGAGTTAAACTTGGAATTGCTATTTGGGGAGGAAGGAATCGACCGTCCTATAATGACGAGTGATTTATCCAGGCCTGGTTTAGAGATGGCGGGTTATTTTACATATTATCCTGAGGATCGTGTACAAGTGCTTGGAAAAACAGAACTATCTTTTTTTTCCAAACTCTCTCCAGCAGAGAAAAGATCGAGAATGGACCAGCTTTGTACAGAGGTTACTCCGGCAATTATTATTTCGCGTGAGATGGAGGTTCCTGAAGAGCTGGCCTTGGCTGCTGAAGAAAAGGGGGTTCCAGTTTTTCGATCTCCTTTAAAAACATCAAGACTTTCGAGCCGTTTGACGAATTTTTTGGAAAGCAAACTGGCTCCAACTACAGCGATTCACGGTGTGTTGGTAGATATATACGGTGTCGGCGTGTTAATCATGGGTAAAAGCGGAGTGGGAAAAAGTGAAACAGCTCTCGAGCTTGTGAAACGCGGTCACCGATTAGTGGCAGATGATTGTGTTGAGATACGCCAGGAGGATCAAGATACATTGATTGGAAATGCTCCAGAATTAATTGAACATCTCCTCGAAATAAGAGGACTTGGAATAATCAATGTGATGACTTTATTTGGAGCGGGAGCAGTTCGAAGCTTTAAAAGGATTACACTTGTGATTAATCTTGAGCTGTGGGATCAAAGCAAGCAATATGATCGTCTCGGTCTTGAAGAAGAGAAAATGAAGATTATTGATACGGAAGTGACAAAATTAACGGTTCCAGTTCGTCCTGGACGAAATTTAGCTGTTATTATTGAGGTTGCAGCTATGAATTTCCGCTTGAAACGGATGGGATTAAATGCGGCAGAGCAATTTACAAATAAATTGGCTGATGTTATCGAAGATGGGGAACATTGATCATTATTTCGCTGAATTTTGAATTAAAGGAAGAAAGCAACTAGCTTAAGTGCCTGCCTCATAACGGCTTACTTGCGTAGAGCATTACTATATGGGCCATTCAAGTCGCATACACTATTCGTTCAAAGGAGATGAAACTATGGAAGAAAACATACAGCCTTTAAATCCAATTGCTCTTGATCTTGGACCAATCCAGATTCATTGGTATGGTGTGATTATCGGGTTAGCTGCACTTTTAGGCTTATGGCTTGCAGTACGTGAAGGAAAAAGAAGGGGGCTTCATCCAGATACATTTGTGGATGCTGTTTTAATCGCAATTCCCATTGCCATTATTTGTGCCCGGGCTTATTATGTCATTTTTGAATGGGATTACTATTCACAAAATCCAGGTGAAATTATTAAAATTTGGAATGGTGGATTAGCTATCCATGGGGGTTTGATTGGAGCTATATTGACTGGCTTTATTTTTGCAAAGGTCAAAAAACTATCTTTTTGGAAGTTAGTTGATATCGCAGCACCAAGCATTATTTTAGGGCAGGCGATTGGCCGCTGGGGTAACTTCATCAATCAGGAAGCTTACGGCGAAGCTGTAACACGTGATTTTCTAGAGGGGTTATTTTTACCAGATTTTATCATCAATCAAATGTTTATCGACGGGCAATATTATCATCCAACATTTCTATATGAATCTCTTTGGAATTTAGTTGGATTTATCATATTAATGGCATTACGCCGTGTGAATCTTAAGCAGGGCGAGTTATTTCTTTCTTATGTCATCTGGTACTCTATCGGCCGTTTCTTTATTGAAGGGATGAGAACAGACAGCCTAATGCTGGAGTCGCTTCGTATTGCTCAAGTGATGTCCATTGGTTTGATAGTAATAGCTTTAGCACTAATCATATATAGACGTATGAGCGGTCAAGCAAAAACACGCTATTTAGATAGCAGTAATTAAGGGGAGATCATATTGAAAGAAAGTCTCATAAAGGGTCTGAAGGCAGGTCTGCAAACAACATGGACGCTTGGAAAAGTGATTTTTCCTATCACTCTGATTGTGACTTTGCTGAGATATACACCAGTGCTTGATTGGATTGTTCATTTCATTACACCGTTTATGGGAATTCTAGGACTTCCAGGGGAGGCTGCTATTCCATTAGTATTAGGAAACTTTCTTAATCTATATGCCGGAATAGCTGGTATTTTAACCCTTGATTTAGCGGTAAAAGAAGTCTTTATTTTAGCTGTTATGCTATCTTTTTCTCATAATTTAATTATTGAATCTACTGTTGCCGCAAAGGTAGGCATCAAGTTATGGGTTATCCTTGCTGTTCGCATTGGATTAGCGTTTACCTCTGCTATCATTATTAACCTTGTATGGCAAGGCGGTCAGGAACAAGCACAGTACGGGTTTATTTCTTCATCTTCTACTGAGTCATCAGGCTGGGGAGAAATCATGGTCGAAGGAGTAACAAAGGCGGGACTTGGGGTCGTTCAATTGGCTGCGATTGTTATTCCGCTCATGATTATTATTCAATTTATGAAAGATCTAGGCTGGCTTCATGTTTTTTCCAGATGGATGGCGCCGGTTACAAGATCACTTGGAATGAAAGAGAACACATCGATGACATTGGTTGCAGGCTTAACGATCGGTTTAGCCTATGGAGCAGGGGTTATGATACAAGCCGTGAAAGAGGATGGGGTAAGCAAAAAGGATTTAACGCTGGCCTTTATTTTTCTTGTCTCTTGCCATGCTGTAGTTGAAGATACTCTTGTCTTTATACCTCTTGGCATTCCAGTCATCCCATTATTAATTATCCGGGTTGTAACAGCTATCCTGTTGACAATGGCAATAGCTTTTGTTTGGAAAAGGCCAAGGCATATAACACGAAAGGAAGCAACTTATGAAAATTAACACACTCCTTTTTGATTTAGATGGAACATTAATTAATACAAATGAGCTGATCATTGAATCATTTTTAAACACACTAAATACTTATTATCCTGAAAGATACAAAAGGGAGGATGTTCTTCCATTTATAGGACCCCCATTGTATGAAACGTTTACTGGAATTGATGCAACTAGAGTTCAAGAGATGATTGATGCTTATAGAAAATATAATCATGAGCAGCATGACGTCCTTGTTACAGAATTTGAAACGGTATATGAAACGGTTCAAATGCTGCATGAAAAAGGATTCAAACTAGGAATCGTGACGACCAAACTGAGGGATACCGTTAATATGGGATTAAAATTAACGAAACTCGATCAATTTTTTGACGTAGTTGTTACGCTAGACGATGTTGAGAACGCTAAACCCCACCCTGAACCTGTTTTACTTGCCTTAAAACAGCTTGGCTCCTCACCTGAGGAAGCAATTATGGTTGGGGATAACCACCATGATATTGTTTCAGGCAAAAATGCAGGAACACAGACAGCTGGAGTAGCTTGGACAATCAAAGGACAGGAGTATTTGGCAGGATATAAACCAGATTATATGCTCGGCAAAATGAGTGATTTGTTAAAAATCGTTGGAGTGGAATAATGTGAGAAAAACAACTCGCTATCCCGTTAATAGTGCTAATTCCCTTTGGCATATATACAAAACGGTCCCGTTTTGGAAAGTTGCTAAAAATTTCATTGTTATCCAAATGGCAAGGTACACACCATTACTTGGTATGAAAAATTGGCTGTACCGGACTTTTCTGGGAGTGAAAGTTGGAGACAAGACTTCCTTTGCCCTAATGGTTATGCTGGACATTATGTTTCCAGAGAAAATTAAAGTCGGGCGGAATTCTGTTATCGGGTATAACACGACGATTTTAGCGCATGAATATTTAATACAGGAATACCGGCTCGGAGATGTTGTCATTGGTGATGAAGTACTAATCGGCGCAAACACAACGATCCTTCCTGGTGTAGAAATTGGAGACGGAGCAATTGTTTCAGCAGGAACACTTGTCCATAAAAGCGTGCCCGCAGGAACCTTCGTCGGCGGTAACCCGATGAAGGTGATTTATACAAAAGAAGAAATGGCCACACGAGAAACCGCTGATCCATTGGATTAGCGGTTTTTTGAAAGAGTACTTAATTTAGCATCTGTCGAACGAGAAGTCTTTTTTTCTCTTTCCTAAAAAATAGCGGAATAATGACACCGGCCAGTATAAGAGCGGACCCAATGATAATATTGAGCGTCAGCTTTTCATTTAAAAGAAGCGAGCCAAAAAATAATCCGAATACCGGAACTAGTAAAGTAGGTAATGTAGCCGTCACCGTGTCAATAACCCGAAGAAGTAGAAACCAAATGGCAAAACAAAGAGCAGATGCTAAAACACCTGTGAATAAAATGTAATAAATACTGAGCGGGGTTATATGTATAGGCTGACCCCATTCCATGAAAAAAGCAGCAATTATGATCCCGACTGTTCCGAAAAACATTTGGTAGGCGGTAACTTGCAACCCATTCGCATTTTTAAGCTTAAGACGATAGTAAACATTTGAGCCACCCCAGGAAAGTGCGGCAAGTACGATTAACAGTTCACCAAAGATTTTTCCTGGATTTTGGTCGATCAAAACATCCCATCCTAAAATCGCAAAAAGTCCAATAATACCTAATGACAGGCCTAATACTTTCCTGTTTGAAATCTTTTCTTTAAGGATATTAGCAGCAAGCAGGCTGCTCCAAATCGGCATTGAATATAAAAGAACAGATGATTTGCCAGCGTCTACAAAGCGAAGGCCATACATGACAAGTAAAAAGACAATTGTCGTTTGTAAAAGTCCTACAATGATCAAGTGTTTCAATTGCTTTTTCGGCGGCACTCCACCTCCCATCACAAAAAGGATGATGAGCAATGTTAAGCTGCCGACTCCAAATCGAAGCGCAGAAAAAGTAAACGGCCCCATAAATTGAAGGGAGGCTTTCATGAGAACCCATGCATATCCCCATATCACCGTAATCAATAAAATCAAAAACCATATGATCCATTTGTTGTTTAAAAGCATAAAGTCGCGTTCTTTTAGCATCTTCCACACCTCGAAAGCCTTTGATAGAAATTTAGTTCCATCAGTATGTATATAAATACAATACATGATTAACTCTAAAAATATCCACCAAAATATCTTCTAAGGACTTCTTTGCAGGGGAGCAGGATCATTTTCTCTTTTCGATTTCCTTACAATCAAAAAAATTCTGAAAACAGTTGAAAGGGCTTTCGCCTTATGATAATCTAATTACGTAAACGTTTTCTCTTTTGCTTTACTAAAAATTTCAAGTAATATAGTGGTCTTTGACAAAAAAATCGGCCTTTCGCCGATCTCATCAATTTCCACCTCTGATATCTAACTTCTGAAAGAAGGTAGGCGGAAAATGACCTATACTATCAAAGATGTAGCCAAGAAAGCTAATGTTTCGATCGCTACGGTTTCACGGATTGTAAATAATCAAACAGGCTATTCAGAAAAAACGAAGAAAAAGGTTCTCCAAGCAATTGAAGAATTAGGCTATCATCCAAATGCGATCGCGAGAGGTTTAATTAATAAACGTACCCATACAATCGGAGTATTGTTTCCGGAATTATCAAGTATGCTAGTAACGGACATCTTGAATGGGGTTGAAAATGCCGCTCATGAAGCAGGCTCAAGTGTCATTGTTTGCCATACTAAATCAAAAACGATGAATTATTTAAGGCTCTTAAATGAGAAACGGATAGATGGAATTATTTTTACGAGTGAAATATTAACAAATGAATATTACGAATATATTAAGAAAATGAATGTCCCTCTCGTCCTATTGGCAACTGAATCATATGCACATCCTGTGCCTTATGTAAAAGTGAGTGATACTCATGCTGCATACTCTGCAACCCAATACTTAATTAAGCATGGGCATAACCAAATTGGAATGATTAGTGGAAATAAAAACGATAAAGTTGCAGGCTATCTGCGAATAACTGGATTTAAAAATGCATTAAATGATTACAACATCCCTTTTACAGAAGATCAAATCGCTTATTGTAAGGGGTTCCGTTATCAGGATGGCATTGATGGTTTGGAGATGTTGATAAAAAAATCACCAAATTTAACAGCAGTCTTTGCTGCGAGTGATGAGATGGCAATCGGCGCCATATTTAAAGCGTACAAGTTAGGAATCAAAGTTCCTGAAGAGCTGTCCATCATTGGTTATGACAATTTAAAAATGGCTGCAATGTCCATTCCCCCACTTACCTCTGTCGCACAGCCATTATATGAAATGGGAGAAATGGCAGTCAAAATGATTTTTAACATGCTGGAAAATAACCAGGCAGTAGAAAGCAGAATTATGCCCCATCAGATTGTTGACCGAGAAAGTGTGATCAAAAGAGAGACCAACTAGTCATCTCTCGGTTCATTACGTAAACGTTTACTAAATAAGTTCTACAAACTGAGTATTAATAAGGATTCATTTAATCCGAAAAGTAAACGTTTACGATAAAGGTAACTAAATTAAAAATTTAGGAGGTAAATTATGTTTAAAAAAACAGCTGCTAGTATTTTGACTTTGCTAATTGTTGCTTCCATCATAGCGGGGTGTTCATCTCCAGGCGATGATAATGAAGGTAAAGTAACATTAACCCTTTTTTCTAATAAATCCGAGAGTATTGAAACTTATAAAGGGTTAATCAAGGAATTTGAGGAGGAAAATCCAAACATTAATATTCAACTTGATGCCCCTCCTCAAGCAGAAACTGTTTTGAAAACACGGTTGGTTAAAAATGATATTCCTGATTTAATGTCAATTTCCGGCAATGCTACTTACGGGGAATTGGCAAAAGTGGATATGTTAGCTGATTTTTCAGAAACGGAGCTGCCGAAAAAAATTCAACCCTCTTATCTTGATATGATCGCTCGTTTGGTTGGACCTGAGAAAGATGGCATTTATGGGCTTCCCTATGCAACCAACGCGAACACTGTGATCTACAATAAGAAAAAGTTTGAAGAGCTCGGTTTAACAGTACCTAAAACATGGGATGAATTCATAGCCATACTAGACAAGTCAAAACAAGCTGGAGAAATCCCTATCTTTTTCACCTTAAAAGATGCATGGACAGGAATGATTGCTTGGAATGCACTGGGAGCTATTGAGGCTGGAGAGGATTTTGCTGAGAAGAAAAATAATGGAGAGACAACATTTGTCGAGTCTTATGATGAAGCGGCAGATAAAATGCTTACTTTGATCAATTATGGTCACAAGGATAACTTTGGAATTCCCTACCTTGATGGAAACAACGCTTTTGCAAATGGTGAAGGAGTTATGTATATCCAAGGTAACTGGGCAATTCCTGAAGTATTAAAATCAAACCCGGAAATGGAGCTCGGTGTTTTCCCGATGCCTGTTTCCAATAATCCTGAAGAAAACAAATTAGTATCAGGAGTGGATGCTTTACTAACGATGAGCAAGGATTCAGAACATAAAGAAGAAGCCATGAAATTTATTGAATTTATGATGAAGAAGGAAGCCGCACAGCGTTATATTGAGGAACAAAAGGCTTTCTCAGCAATAGAGGGGGTTCTTCAGGAAGATCCTATTTTCGATGGAATCAAGAAATATTTTGAAGAGGATCAGATTACTAGTTTCCCTGATCATTACTACCCTGCTGGGATGGGTGCTGAAAATCTAGTCCAAGCGTTTCTTATTCAGAAAGACAAAAAACCGTTCTTGAAGAAAATGGATCGTGAGTGGGATAAAATTCAAGATCGTTATTAGAAGAGGTTCATTTGGAAACATGAAGCCATTTCGTATGAAAAATGACGAATGATGAGTCCGCCATTAATTTGGTAACAAGGAGTTGGAAAAAGATGAATAAGAAAAATCGAATGTATATGATGGTTGCCATTCCTGCATTGGTCCTCTTCTTTGTTTTTCACACCTATCCTGCTTTGCAAGGGGTTTTTTATAGCTTCACGGATTGGAAGGGATACGGGACTTGGAATTTTGTTGGTTTAAAAAATTATTTAAATGTTTTTCAAGATGAACGTGCTTTAGATGCTTATATTTTCACATTTAAATTTGCAATTATTTCTACAATTATTGTGAATGTAATCAGCATGGCCATTGCAATAGGCTTAAACTCAAAAATAAAATTTCATAAGACGCTTCGTGCTGTATATTTTTTACCATACATTCTAAGCATTTTAATTGTTGGCTTTATTTTTAACTTTATATTTACACATTTCCTTCCTGACGTAGGTAGCGGATGGGGGATTGAAGTATTATCAAGGAATATTCTTGGTGATCCTGACCTTGCCTGGATCGGCATTGTTATTGTAGCAGTTTGGCAAGCGGTTGCCTTTAACACAATTTTATATTTAGCCGGCCTTGTTACAATCTCCGAGGATTTATATGAAGCAGCAAGCATTGATGGCGCAGGAATGTGGACAAAGTTCTGGAAAATCACCTTCCCGTTGATCGCTCCATTTTTCACTATCAACATGGTGCTAGCTATGAAAGGCTTTCTCATGGTATTTGACCAAATTGTAGCCTTAACAGGAGGAGGGCCTGGTACTTCTACTGAGTCTATTTCATTGCTTATTTACCGCGGAGGCTTTGAAGGCGGACAGTTCGCCTATCAATCTGCAAATGCCGTCATCTATTTTATCGTTATCATTGTCATTTCAGTCATGCAGCTCAGGTTTCTAGAGAAGAGAGAGGTGGAGAGCTAATGATGAACAAACAAACAAACTGGCCTGTTACAATTCTATTAATGATAGGTTCCTTGGCAATCCTAGTGCCCTTGTATTTAACTATTACGATTGCCTTTAAAACTCCTCAAGAAATGGCTGGTAACCTGTTAGCCCTGCCGCAGTCATGGTCTCTGGACAACTTTGCAAAAGCGATTGAGATGACTAACTTCTTTAATGCATTTAAAAATAGTGCATTTGTTACTTTTTTTGTTGTCATCTTTACTGTTCTTACCAACTCACTAGTCTCTTATGTCATTGCTCGGAACATGCATAAGAAATTTTATAAATTCATGTTTTACTATTTTGTCAGCGCTATGTTCATCCCGTTTCCTATTATTATGCTGCCAATTGTAAAGCAAACGAGCTTATGGGGTATGGATAATCTTGTTGGATTAATCTTTCTTTACATCGTGTTCAATCTATCGTTTAATATTTTTATTTACGTAGGTTATATTCGTTCGATACCAAAAGAGCTTGAAGAGGCGGCAATCATGGATGGTGCAAGTACCTGGGGCGTATTTTGGCGAGTAATTTTTCCATTACTAGCTCCAATGAATGCTACAGTTGCAATTATTACCTGTTTAGGTGCCTGGAATGACTTCTTGCTCCCGCTTGTATTATTGAGTGATCAAGATGCGGCCACATTGCCATTAGTTCAATATATATTCCAGACACAATTTAGCACAAATTATAACCTTGCCTTTGCCTCCTATTTAATGGCTTTAGCACCAATGATTATAGTTTATATCTTTGCGCAAAAGTGGATTATCAGCGGGGTTATGAAGGGTTCAATTAAATAAGAATGCAGCAGTGAGAGACTGGGTTTTAGTTGAATACAGTTAATACAGACACAGACCGCTTATCCAACCGATAGGCGGTCTTTTTAATCAATTAAGAAGTTTAAGTTAGTTAAAGTATTAACGTGATAAAGAACGTTATCTTTGTCCAGCTCCGAGCGCCATCGGCTCGAGGTCACAAGTTAATCCGTCAAGAAGGTTAAAGAACAACCTTCATGCCTGCTTGCCTGGTGCTTGTCGCAGATAGGCGGGCGCTCTGCGCTTTTCGTTTTAAGACCTGATTGTTTGAAAACCTGACAGAGTATGTTGAGAACTCGATACCAAACTCTGTGACTTGGATTACAAATATTGAATCTGGCTCAAATCACCCAGCATGAGGGCTACGCGCAAAAAAGTTGTATCTGGCTCATATAAGGGGTAATTGGTTCATACAGCTGTTCGCGCAAGAAAGTTGCACCTGGCTCGTATAAAGAGGATTTGGATAATCCACCTCCACCTTCATCGAAACTTCGTTATTTTCACGGCAAGATTGTACTATTAAAAGCGTGCATTAAACATAACCTTTTTCTGATTTCTTTACCGCGTGATTAACTTCCTCAAAAAGGAAAACACTTAAATAGAGTAGAAATTTATGTAATCAAAAATTTACAAAGTTTTACTTGAAGTTAGATCTTTATTTTGGTAGTATGGTAACATATTAGCGAACTAAAGGATTCAGAACTATTAAATAATCTCTAATAAGAGGTTTTAGCTAGTAACTTTAAATAAAGACAGGTCGGTGAAATCGCCGATCGCTTCTAGACTCTCATCTAACCTCTGAACTTAAGAGACGAATGCAGCAACATTTAGAGAAATAACCAACTCAGGTAATAGTAAAAATCACAATATAGTGCGGAGGTGCCCTAACGTGTTTATGTTTGAAAAGCCTCTCGGAATGAGAGACACACTGCCTTCTTTATATGAACGAAAAAAGCAAGTGCGTGAAAAGATGACTGGTGTGATTGGAAAATGGGGATATCAATTTTTAGAAACCCCTACATTAGAATTTTATGAAACAGTTGGTGTTCAATCAGCTATTTTGGATCAACAGCTTTTTAAGCTGCTGGATCAACAAGGACATACCCTGGTGCTGCGGCCGGACATGACTGCACCGATTGCACGGGTAGCTGCATCAAGATTATATAATGAACAGTATCCTGTTCGTTTAGCCTACGAAGCAAATGTCTTCCGGGCTCAACAAAGAGAAGGAGGACGTCCTGCAGAATTTGAGCAAGTCGGGATTGAATTAATTGGAGATGCTACTACAAGTGCAGATGCCGAGGTCATTGGACTATTAATTTCTACCTTAAAGGATACAGGATTAAAGAATTTTAAAATTGCGATCGGCCATATTGGGTTTGCCAATGCTTTATTTGGAGAAGTGCTTGGGAATGAGGATCGTGCTGAAGTACTCCGAAGATATCTTTATGAGAAAAACTATGTGGGCTACCGTGAACATGTGAAATCCTTGCCCTTATCTTCTATCGATAGGCAGCGGCTTTTAAAACTGCTTCAGCTTCGAGGCGGAGTTGAAAAATTAGCGGATGCAAAAGAGCTGGTAACGACACAGGCTGGGCTTGAAGCGCTTGGAGAGCTTACAAGCTTATGGGGCATTCTTGATGATTTCGGCCTTTCTGATTATGTGAAGCTTGATTTAAATCTGGTAAGCCATATGAGCTACTATACTGGTGTTCTTTTTGAAGTGTATGCTGATAATATTGGCTTTTTATTAGGAAATGGCGGCAGGTATGACAGGCTGTTTGCACAGTTTGAAAAGGGTGCGCCAGCAACTGGCTTTGGGATTCATTTGGACCGCTTAATGGAAGCATTAGATGACAAAGCAGAGTTAAAGATGATTCATTGTGTCCTATTTAGTCAGGAGCGCCGTTCGGAGGCTATGGAATTCGCTTCAAACCTTCGTTTGAAAGATAATAATGTTGTGATGCAGGATATAAGCGGAGTCCAAAACATTGATGCTTTTACGAAAAAATTCGCGGATGTTAATTATTTTATTGGATCCAGAAAGGAGGAGAGGGATGAGTAGTTTAACGATTGCGATGCCAAAAGGAAGAATCTTTGAAGAAGCGGCTGATCTCCTTCGTCAAGCTGGTTATCGGCTTCCTCCTGAATTTGATGATTCAAGAAAGCTTATATTAGATGTGCCTGAAGAGAATATCCGCTTTATTTTGGCAAAGCCCATGGATGTGACTACATATGTTGAGCATGGGGTGGCGGATATTGGCATTGCTGGAAAAGACGTCATGCTTGAGGAAGAAAGAGATGTTTATGAAGTGCTGGATCTGAAAATCAGCGCTTGCTACTTGGCCGTTGCAGGCCTTCCTGGTGCAAAGATCACAGATGTTGCTCCAAAAGTAGCGACAAAGTATCCTTCTGTTGCTTCCAGCTATTTCAGAGAGCAAGGCGAGCAGGTAGAGATTATCAAATTAAACGGATCAATCGAGCTTGCGCCTCTAATCGGTCTCGCGGACAGGATAGTTGATATCGTTTCTACAGGAAGAACGCTAAAGGAAAATGGACTTGTGGAATTAGAGAGAATTTGCAATATTACTTCAAGATTAATTGTGAATCCAGTCAGCTACCGTATGAAAGACCTCCAAATCGACGAGCTTGTCGAACGCCTCTCTCTAGTTGTAGATGGAAATGAAGAGGTGAACTTGTAAATGAACATTACCAGGCTAATAGATCAAAAATTATCTTTAAGACGATCGCTTGATTCGGGAACCTCCAAGCAGAGGGCTGATGTTTATAACATTGTAGAAGACGTTCGGGAAAGAGGAGATCAGGCTCTTTTTCATTATACTGAAAAATTTGATCGAGTCGCTTTAAGAGAATTGGTAGTCCAGAAGCAAGAAATCGACGAAGCGTATCAACAATTAGATGAAAGCCTGGTAGCTGTAATTAAACAGGCGGCGAATAACATTCGCGAATACCACGCAAAGCAGAAAAAGGAATCTTGGTTTTACCATCGCGAGGATGGAACAATGCTTGGCCAGAAAATAACACCTCTTGATGCAGTAGGGGTCTATGTCCCCGGGGGAACCGCTGCATATCCTTCATCCGTCTTAATGAATGTTATTCCTGCTCAAGTGGCCGGTGTAGAGCGGATCGTCCTGGTAAGTCCTCCGAATCAAGATGGTAAATTGCCATCAGGAGTACTCATAGCTGCTAATGAGCTTGGTGTGAAGGAGATTTACAAAGTGGGAGGAGCACAAGCGATCTCTGCTCTAGCTTATGGGACTGAATCGATAAAGGCTGTTGATAAAATCGTAGGTCCCGGTAATATCTATGTAGCTCTAGCTAAGCGCCAGGTATTTGGAACGGTCGATATAGATATGATTGCTGGACCTAGTGAAATTGTGGTTTTAGCAGACGAAACAGCCATGCCAAATGAAATAGCAGCCGATTTGCTGTCTCAGGCTGAACATGACAAGCTTGCTTCAAGTGTACTGGTTACGCCTTCTATTCAGCTTGCTGAAGCTGTAAAGGCTGAGGTTGAGAAACAGCTTGAAACATTGCCGAGAAAAGAGATTGCAAAGGCATCGGTTGAACAGTTCGGACAAATTTATGTGGCAGAAGGATTAGAGGAAGCCATAAATGCTGTGAATGAGCTGGCACCGGAGCATTTGGAGGTTATGACTAGTTCACCATATGAGGTGTTGCCATTAGTTAAACATGCAGGTGCCATCTTCTTAGGTAGATACAGCTCAGAGCCAGTAGGGGATTATTTTGCGGGACCTAATCATGTGCTGCCAACTAATGGGACGGCCAGGTTTTCAAGTCCGCTCAATTTAGACGACTTTGTAAAAAAATCCAGCATTATTGCATACAGTAAAGAGGCATTTACAGAAAATGCTGCAAAAATAGCAAGCTTTGCCCGTTTAGAAGGCTTAGAAGCTCATGCTCGAGCGATCGAAGAGAGACTAAAGGAGGACTCATAGTTATGACAAGAGAGGCGGAAGTTAACCGAGTAACCAATGAAACAAATATTTCCCTTCAACTGGGAATTGATGGAGAAGGGAATTCTCATTTAGAAACTGGGGTTCCATTTATGACCCATATGCTTGACTTATTTGCGAAACACGGAAAGTTTGATTTGCAGATTCAGGCACAAGGTGATGTGGAAATTGATGATCATCATACGACAGAAGACATGGGAATCTGTCTTGGTCAAGCGTTTATCCGTGCACTTGGCGATAAACACGGTATAAAAAGATACGGCCAAGCCTTTGTACCAATGGATGAGGCTCTGGCTCAAGTGGTCGTGGATTTAAGCAACCGTCCTCATTTAGAGTTCCGCGCTGAGCTGCCTAGTAAACGGGTTGGTACGTTCGATACAGAATTGGTCCACGAGTTTTTATGGAAATTTGCTCTAGAAGCACGGATGAATTTGCATGTCATTGTCCACTACGGACATAATACTCACCATATTATTGAAGCGATTTTTAAAGCAATGGCAAGAGCATTAGATGAAGCGACAACAATTGATCCAAGAGTGAAGGGAGTTCCTTCAACGAAAGGAATGTTATAAAAATGATCGGCATAATTGATTATGGTATGGGCAATTTATATAGCGTCAGTAAGGCATTGGAACGGCTGGAAATCGACTATTTTCTTTCTGGGGATGTTACATTACTGGAAAAAGCAGACGGGTACATATTACCTGGAGTCGGTTCTTTTAAAGATGCGATGAATAGTTTAAATGAAACCAATCTCACTTCATTTATAAAAGAACAAGCAGCGTCAGGAAAGCCATTATTGGGAATTTGTCTTGGAATGCAATTGCTGTATGAAGAGAGCGAAGAAAACGGATTGACAAAAGGTCTTGGATTATTAAAGGGAAAGGTGACACTCCTTCCAAGAGGGGATGAGAGCCTGAAAGTCCCTCACATGGGTTGGAACTCTCTAAACTATAATCAGCAGCATTTCCTTTTTGAAGGGAAAACAGAGGATTATGCCTACTTTGTTCATTCTTATTATGTTAATGGTGAAGATCGAAGCGAGCTGTTAGCAAGCTCAACTTATGGGGTGGAGGTTCCTGCTGTGGTTGGACGGGAAAATGTCTTCGGAACACAATTTCATCCGGAAAAGAGCAGTGAAACAGGGATTAATATTTTACGTAACTTTGCAGCAATCGTAGAAGGGAATGTAAACCGATGACAAAATCTTTTACCATTTATCCAGCCATTGATATGAGAAACGGGAAATGTGTGCGTCTCATTCAAGGAGATTATGATAAAGAAACAATTTACGGAGATTCTCCTTTTGAAATGGCCAAGCTGTTTGCAGACGCGGGAGCCGAGTGGATTCACATGGTTGACCTTGATGGAGCGAAAGCCGGAAAAAGAGTAAACGATCAATTTGTTCTTGAAGTGGCAAAAAAAGTAGATGCTAAAGTCCAAATTGGCGGAGGTATAAGGTCAGAAGAGGATGTGGATTTCTATTTAAACAATGGCGTTGACCGTGTCATTTTAGGAAGCTCTGCCATTTCGAATCCATCCTTTGTCAAAAAAATGCTTTCAATCTATAAAGAGAAAATCGCGATCGGGATCGATGCTAAAGATGGATATGTTTCGACAGAAGGATGGTTAAATACTTCTGAAGTGAAGGCGACTGAACTAGGTCAGGAGCTTGCAGCTGCAGGCGCAGAAGTTTTCATTTTTACTGATATTGCGACAGATGGAATGCTTTCAGGACCAAATGTAGAAGCTGTTGTGCAAATGGCAGAAGCAACTGGAAAGGAAGTGATCGCTTCCGGTGGCGTCAGTTCTTTAGAAGATCTTAAAGCTCTTGCTGCTTATCAACAGCAAGGAGTACAAGGGGCGATTGTTGGAAAAGCTCTTTATACAAAACAGTTTGAACTTTCTGAGGCGATTAAAGAGGTGGCAAAGCAATGATTACAAAACGGATTATTCCATGCCTCGATGTGAAAGAAGGCAGAGTGGTTAAAGGTATTCAATTTGTTGAACTGAGAGATGCAGGAGATCCTGTGAAGCTTGCAGCCTTTTATGACAAAGAAGGAGCAGATGAGCTTGTGTTTTTGGATATATCTGCTTCACATGAAGGCCGAAAAACGATGGTAGAAGTTGTAGAGAAAGTAGCAGCAGCTTTGGCAATCCCTTTTACCGTAGGCGGAGGAATTAATTCTTTAGAAGATATGAAAAGGATTTTAAGAGCGGGTGCTGACAAGGTTTCTCTGAACACTGCAGCCGTCATGAACCCAGAGCTTATTACAGAGGGGGCGTCATTCTTTGGTACACAATGCATCGTCGTTGCAATTGATGCCAAATATGATGAAACGCTTCATGGTTGGCGTGTTTATACACATGGCGGCAGAAAACCGACAGAATGGGAAGTAACAGATTGGGCGAAAGAAGCCGTCTTTCGAGGGGCAGGGGAAATATTATTAACGAGCATGGATGGCGACGGAAGCAAAGCAGGGTTTGACAACAGGTTAACTCGCACAGTGAGCGAAGCCGTTTCCGTCCCTGTCATTGCCTCCGGCGGAGCGGGCAATGCTGGGCATTTTTATGATGCATTTCAAGATGGCAAGGCAGATGCGGCCCTTGCAGCTTCTATTTTCCATTATAAAGAAACCTCTGTAAAAGAAGTGAAACATTATTTAAAAGAGCAGGGAGTGAACATGAGATGATTGAAACAGTGAAATTTGACGAAAAAGGATTAATCCCTGCCATCGTTCAAGATGCACAGAGTAAAGAAGTGCTGACTCTTGCTTACATGAATGAAGAATCATTGCAAAAGACAATAGAAACAAAAGAAACATGGTTTTACAGCCGTTCCCGAAAAGAGCTTTGGCACAAGGGAGCTACTTCTGGAAACACCCAAAAAGTAGTAAATATCCGCTTTGATTGTGACAAGGATGCCCTTTTAGTTCTTGTTGAACCAGCTGGACCTGCATGCCATACAGGCTCTTATAGTTGTTTTGCAGAAAGCGGCTTTGAGCAGGAAATGAAAACTGCTATAAAGCAAGACCGATTTGAGATGATTCCTAAGCTTGAAGCGATCATTGCAGAACGTGAAGCAGAACGCCCAGAAGGCTCTTATGTTACTTATTTATTTGAAAAAGGTGTCGACAAGATCCTTAAAAAGGTAGGCGAAGAAGCATCAGAAGTAATCATCGCTGCAAAAAACCGCGACCCAGAAGAATTAAAGTGGGAAGCAGCAGACCTATTGTTCCATCTTCTCGTCCTATTAAGAGAACAAAGACTTCCGCTTGATGAAGTCATAAGTGTGCTTGAAGAACGTCATAAATAGGGTTATAAAAAGGGTACCAGGTACCCGCGGTTCCAAGAACTGCGAGTACCTGGTACCCCTTTTTAGTAGGTTCAGAAGGTTTAAGTTAGTTAAAGTATTAACGTGTTAAAGAGAATGGTTGTTGTCTAGCTGGAGCGCCTAGCCCGCCTGAGGTCTCAGGGCCAAGCTTCACAGAAAGGGAAAAACACCTTTCTGTGAAGCTCGCCCGAGTGCTTGTCGCCGAAGAACTCGCGCCTTGCTCTTTGCTTAAAAGATAAGAAAGTATAAGGTTTTGTACCAAGTTTTCGTGTCTAGCTCCAGCGCCTAGCCCGCCTGAGGTCATAAGCCACAAATGAAATGAAGGTAAAGAACACCTTCATTTCATTTGCGTCTTATGCTTGCCCTAGGCTGACCAAGGCGCTTGCGCTTTTCTCATGAAAAGGCATAGTAGAAAAGATGTGTTTTTTGCGATTTTTTTTAATTTTCAATTGGATTTTGCTCATGAGTATATTGAGGACAGCTGGTATTATGTTATACTTTTACGGTGTGAAATTAGAAATGGAGGATTTCCGTGGGAAAACAATTATCAGAAAGACAGCAAAAAGCACAGGTTGTCCACCTTTTTCAAGACGGCCAATATTTTTACAAGAGAGGCTTGAAAGCCTATAGACAACAGAATTTAACTAGAGCAAGCAAACTGCTTCAGCGTGCTGTTACTCTTGAACCAGATAATCCAATGATGCTTTCTGGGCTTGCTGTCATTTATACGGAAATGGGTCAATATCAACAATCCAATGAACTTTTAACATATATACTAGAACAAGTGGAAGCAGAAATGACAGATTGTCATTATTTTATAGCCAATAATTATGCACATTTAGGTCTGTTTCATGAAGCATATAAATATGCAACGAAATATGCGGAGGTTGAACCTAATGGCGAGTTCGCTGAGGACAATGCAGATTTGCTTGAACTTCTATCAATAGAAGGTGAAGAAAACGAGGATGGCTGTTACGACCAGGATGACTTAATTGTCAAACAGGATGAAGCAAAATCCTTATTGGAAAAAGGGAAGTTAGATGAGGCGATTGAACAGCTTCAAAAAATTATAAAAGAATACCCGGAATTTTGGTCTGCTTATAACAATCTCTCCCTTGCCTATTTTTATTTAGGGGATGTGGAAAAAGCGAAGGATTACTTAGAAATTGTTCTGGATAGGAGTCCGGGCAACCTTCATGCACTTTGTAACCTGATTGTTTTTTATTATTATGAAAAACAGGACGACAAGGTGGACGAATTAACAAAAAATCTTTCAGCTGTTCATCCTATTCTTTTTGAGCATCGTTACAAGCTCGGAGCAACGTTTGCATTAGTCGGGCGTTATCCTCAAGCTTATAAATGGCTTAAATCGTTGTACCGATTAGGTTTTGAGGGGGACGACACGTTTTATTACTGGCTTTCCCATTCCGCATATTATATAGGGCACGAAGACTTTGCAAAAATGCTTTGGAATAAAGTTGTTGAATTAAACCCATCAAAACAAGGGACTGAACCATGGCAAGAACTTGAGCAGGATTTCTTTGATCAGTTAACAATAGAAGAGCGGCTTGCCTCCATCTTTTTTGCTTCTCAAATGAAAAAGCTTGAGAAAATTTCTGAATTTAAACCAAAAGATATGTTTGAAAAAGAATTTATTTCTTATGCGCTTGGCTTTCAATCTGGACGTACAGAAGGTGCATGTGCTTATTCTGCAGCTGAAACCCTATATAAGCATGGTCTACAATCTATTCAAAAAGAGGAATTGTATTTGTTTTTCTTCCAAGTTATCGAAAAAGGGAAAGAAGCAGGGTTCCCATTAAAAAATTACCGGGCATGGGCTGCCGCCGTTCATTATATTTGGGAAAAAAACCAACGTAATTCGGTCACAAAAGCAAGCATCGCTGATATGTACACAATTTCATCTTCAACTTTATCGAAATACGAAAAGATTATTCGAGATTTAATGTAAATGGCGAAATCCACATTGAGGTTTCGCCATTTTTCTCTGTAATAGCGAAAGGAGCCTTGTAAAATATATTTGAAGGGGAGATAGTTCGTGGCTGTTAGAAGAGTGAGGATGGAAGATACAGAAGCTTTATTACAGACAATGAAAAAAGTTGAAAAGCAATCTGATTATATGCTATTGGAAGCGAATGAAAGAAAGACGACAAATAGGCAATTAAAACAGCGCATTAAGTCGATAAAGGAGCAAGAGAACTCTGAAATTTTCGTAGCTGACATTCATAATAAGATTGTTGGCTATTTGTTTGCAATCGGAGGCCAATTAAAGAAAAACAGACATTGTGTTTACATAGCAATTGGCATCTTGTCTGAGTTTTCCAGGCAAGGTATTGGAACTAATCTGTTTATGCAGATGGAAAAATGGGCGAAGGAGCAAAATGTGCATCGGCTCGAGCTGACGGTAGTAAACGAAAATCAAGCCGGTATAGCACTTTATCAAAAGATGGGATTTGAAGTAGAAGGAATAAAGCATCATTCTTTGAAAATCAATGGAGTATTTGCGGATGAATATTATATGGCAAAGCTTTTAAGCTGAGGCGGAGAAATTAACTAGACAAGATTCGTCCTGATGCCAGGTGAAATAGGACATAAGAAAAACCGATAATTATCCAGGTTATGAGCAAATTAATAGCATATCAGTCCTATATTTAATAGGATAGAGTAAGGAATTATATTATTAGAAATACTTAAAGATAGAAAGTGGAAAGATTGCCTTAAAGGAGTGTTTGAACCAATGAGTGAAGAAAAAATTTATGATGTGATTATAATAGGAGCCGGACCTGCAGGAATGACAGCAGCAGTTTATACTTCCCGTGCAAATCTTTCAACATTGATGATTGAGCGCGGCGTACCAGGCGGTCAAATGGCCAATACAGAAGATGTTGAGAACTATCCGGGATTTGATCATATTTTAGGACCAGAGCTATCGACGAAAATGTTTGACCATGCAAAGAAGTTTGGTGCTGAGTATGCTTACGGTGATATAAAAGAAGTGATCGATGGAGAAGAATATAAAACAATAAAAGCAGGCGGAAAAGAATATAAAGGCCGTTCTGTAATTATTTCTACTGGCGCTGAATACAAGAAGTTGAATGTTCCTGGTGAAAAAGAGCTTGGCGGCCGCGGCGTATCATATTGTGCGGTTTGTGACGGTGCATTCTTTAAGGGCAAAGAATTAGTTGTAGTTGGCGGAGGAGACTCTGCCGTTGAAGAAGGTGTTTATCTAACCCGCTTTGCTTCAAAGGTAACGATTGTCCATCGCCGTGATGAGCTTCGTGCTCAAAAAATCCTTCAACAACGTGCCTTTGATAATGATAAAATAGATTTTATCTGGAATCATACTGTGAAGGAAATCCATGAAAAAGACGGAAAAGTTGGTTCTGTAACCCTTGTTGACACTTTAACAGAAGAGGAAACTGAATTTAACACAGACGGAACATTTATTTATATTGGTATGGTGCCGTTATCCAAACCATTTGAGGGATTAAATATAACAAATGTAAATGGATACATCGAAACAAATGAAAACATGGAAACGAAGGTACCAGGGATTTTTGCAGCGGGAGATATCCGCGAGAAATCATTGCGTCAAATTGTGACGGCAACAGGCGACGGAAGTATTGCCGCACAAGCCGCACAGCATTATGTAGAAGAACTGCAGGAAAAGTTAAAGGCGGTTAAATAATCCCCGAAATTTGTCGGATTTTCGTTTACACAAACGTAATTGTGTTTTAACTTCACTGTAACATGGGTGAAACAATTATGAGGTACTATATGAATAGTAATTGACCCCCTTTTATAAATAGAATTACTTTGAGTACGGGCGCCCTTTCCCGTGCTCCTTTTTTTTGCTCAAAAATGTTTTTTCTCTGCTGTCAGAGTTGACCCGTCAGTTCGGGAATTGGTTCCTTAATTAGTCTCCATTCGTTAATTCGATTCTATTTGATTAGTTCCTATAATGAGTCCGGAAAGAAGGAGTTTCTACCTTGGAATCGAAATAATTACTATGGTTTTCTAGGACAAAGGTAATAAGGGAACTCAAAATTGAGCAATAAAGAGGGATTTCCAATGAAAAAAACGGGTCAAATTGTATTAGTCATGATTTCAATTGTTTTTACGTCCATCCAAATATTGGTTTTTGATTCTCCTTTTCAAAAAGAATGGATTGACTTTATCATTGCAACTACAATCGCATGGATTGTTGGCTGGCAATACGATAAAGTTCAGTTTTATGGGAAGGAAAGAAAAGAGAGTGAAGAAAGCTATAAACAATTAATCGAGTCGTTGCCCGAGGCGGTCGTCATCCATCATCAGCATCAAATTTTATATGTTAACAAGGCTGCAGTAGAAATGATGTGCGCTCAAGATAAAAATGATCTGATCAATTGTTCAGTTTATGAGTTTATCATTCCAGAATATAAAGAGCGCGCAGCAGAACGAATAAAGCAAGCCCAAAAAACAAAAAAGCCACTTATGAGCATTGAACATAAAATTAGACGGCTCGACGGAAAAATAATCTTTTTTGAAGTGTCTTCAATGAGGATTATGTATTCTGGTAAGGAAGCGACCTTAACCATTGGAAGAGATATAACAGACAGAAGAGAACAGACAGATCGTCTCCTGCAAAAGTCGGATAAACTGGCTCTTGTAGGACAAATGGCGGCGGGAATTGCACATGAAATTAGAAATCCATTAACATCAATAAAAGGCTTTATTCAGTTATTTCGTGCGAATATTAAAAAGGAAGAGTACTTTACTATTGTTTTAACAGAATTGGACAGGATTAATCTAATTGTGGAAGAATTTCTTGTGCTTGCAAAACCATCAGCTTCTGTTTTTAAGGAAAAAGATGTAAGAAGCTTGATTCATGATGTCGTTACACTCATAAACACCCAATCGATCATGACGAATGTTCAAATAATTGTTGATATTGAACGAGACGTTCCCATGATATCATGTGAAGAGAATCAGCTTAAACAAGTTTTTATCAATATTTTAAAAAATGCAATTGAAGCGATGCCAAATGGTGGTGTCATCGAGCTAAAGGTAAAGGCAGAAACGGGAAAAATCTCTATTTTTTTCATAGACCAAGGGTCAGGTATTCCGAAAGAGCGGATACCTAGTCTTGGAGAACCTTTCTACACCACTAAAGAAAAGGGAACAGGACTAGGATTAATGACTTGCTTCAAAATCGTTGAAAGTCACAATGGAGAGCTGAAAATATCAAGTGAATTAAACGTAGGAACCACAATTGAGATTGTATTGCCTACGATTAATCAGCCTTACTTAAACAACAAAGTTCATGCTTAGTATCCAATAGCACCTTCTATTTGTGACCCTTGTCCCTTAATAGTATAATAAAGTGAATACATATTGGACGTTACCAGAACGGGGTGAACATAAGTGCAAAGAGTCACAAACTGTTTATTAATAAAAGATGACCAAGCGTTATTACTCCAAAAGCCTAGGCGAGGCTGGTGGGTAGCTCCTGGCGGGAAGATGGAACAAGGCGAAACGATAAAGGAGTCTGTCATTCGGGAATATCGAGAGGAAACAGGCATATATTTGAAAAATCCAGAAATCAAAGGGGTTTTTACAATCCTGATTAGGGATGAGGATAAAATTATATCGGAATGGATGATGTTTACGTTTTTTGCGTCTGAATTCACTGGTGAAAACGTGAATGAATCAGAGGAAGGGAAACTTAAATGGCACAATAAAGAAGACATTCAGAGCCTCCCTATGGCACCAGGTGATTATCATATTTTAGATTATATGCTAAAAGGGTCTGGGCTCATTTACGGAACATTTGTCTATACTCCCGAATTCGAGTTGCTCTCTTATCGACTTGATCCACAGTAAAGTCTCTGTCTGTGGATAAACACTTTATCACATATTTTGAAAATCTAATAAAACATAAAGGAAGTTTCCTTCTTTTGTGTAATAATTTAATTAGAAGGAATCCACCTGAAAAGGGAGGTTAACAATGAGTACAGAATCCATTCAAGATACACAAATGGTGATTATTACAGGGATGTCTGGTGCAGGTAAAACGGTAGCCATTCAAAGTTTTGAAGATTTGGGCTACTTTTGTGTGGATAACTTGCCGCCTACACTTCTTCCTAAATTTTTGGAGCTCATGAAGGAATCAGGGTCAAAAATGAACAAGGTAGCACTAGTTATGGACCTGCGCGGCCGAGAGTTTTTCGACAGTCTTTTTCAAGCATTGGATGATATTTCTGAGAAGGCTTGGATCACACCGAGAATCTTATTTTTAGATGCTAAGGATTCTACACTCGTTACACGCTATAAAGAAACACGTCGGTCTCATCCCCTTGCTACAACAGGTTTGCCCCTCGAAGGGATCAAAATGGAACGCGAGTTGCTTGAGGAGTTAAAAGGCAGGGCGCAGTTAATTTATGATACGTCAGAACTAAAACCACGAGAATTGCGTGACAAAATTTTAAAGCACTTTGCCACAAATGAAGAGCACACTTTCAGTGTAAATGTAGTCTCCTTTGGTTTTAAATACGGCTTACCAATTGATGCTGACCTTGTCTATGATGTGCGTTTCTTACCAAATCCTCATTATATTGATTATATGCGTCCGCAAACAGGGTTAGATGAAGAGGTTTCATCGTATGTTCTCAAATGGAATGAAACACAGAAATTTTTAGAGAAAGTAACAGATTTACTGGCTTTCATGCTTCCTTATTATAAACGGGAAGGAAAGAGTCAGCTTGTTATTGCGATCGGATGTACAGGAGGTCAGCATCGTTCCGTTACACTTGCTGAATACATTGCCAAGCATTTTACAAAAGACTATAATACACATGTTTCCCACCGGGATATTGAAAGGCGGAGCAGGAAATAGCTGTGGTGAGCAGTTCTCAACCTAAAGTAGTCATTATTGGCGGCGGAACAGGACTTTCGGTATTATTAAGAGGTTTAAAGCATTATCCTCTTGATATTACTGCAATTGTTACCGTTGCTGATGATGGGGGAAGCTCCGGCAGGCTTCGGAACGAATTGAAAATCCCTCCTCCTGGAGATATTCGCAATGTATTAGCAGCTCTTTCGGATGTAGAACCATTAGTAGAAGAATTATTCCAACACCGTTTTAACAAAGGAAATAGTTTAACAGGTCATTCGTTAGGTAATCTAATATTAGCTGCGATGACAAATATTACTGGTGATTTTGTCCATGCTATTACTGAGATGAGTAAAGTATTAAATGTAAGAGGCAAAGTATTGCCTGCTGCTAATAGAAGTGTTGTTTTGCATGCCGAAATGGAAGACGGGACGGTTGTTTCAGGTGAATCGAAAATTCCTTATTCAGGAAAACGGATTAAGCGGGTTTTTCTTTCTCCAAAAAAAATTGAGCCTCTTCCTGAAGCAATCGAAGTCATCCAGCAGGCTGACTTAATAATAATTGGACCTGGAAGCCTTTATACGAGCATTCTGCCGAATTTGTTAGTCCCTAAAATAGGGGAAGAGGTTTGCAGGTCAAGGGCAAAGAAAGTATATATTTGTAATGTCATGACTCAGGCTGGAGAAACGTTGAATTACTCAGCCAGTGATCATGTCAAGGCTTTAAATAATCACATGAATTGTTTATTTATTGACACGATTCTTGTGAATCATGAAGAAATTCCAGATTATATAAAATCGTTGTACGCTGAAGAGCTTGCAAAACCGGTTCACTATGATGTCGAGGAACTAGATGCCCTTGGCCTTGAAGTAATCTCTGATGAGATCATTTCATATGAGAACGATGTCATCCGCCATGATACGGCGAAAGTGGCTAAGCTTCTCTATCAACTTCTGAACCAGAAGAAAGAGTAGATATAAAGGGGGTGCAGAAATGTCTTTTGCTTCGGAGACAAAAAAAGAGCTCACCACGATTGAATTAAAACCTTGTTGTTTAAAAGCGGAATTGTCTGCACTCATCCGCATGAATGGCTCCTTATCTTTTTCTAATCGTAAACTTGTCTTGGATATTCAAACTGAAAACGCTGCTATTGCCCGCAGAATTTATACGCTGTTAAAAAAGCAATATGATGTATCAGTAGAGCTTTTAGTTAGAAAAAAAATGCGTCTAAAGAAAAATAACGTGTATATCGTTCGTCTAGTTGAAAAATCAAAAGAAATCCTAGAAGACTTAAAAATTCTTGGTGAGAACTTTACGTTTGTTAGAGAGATTTCGAAGGACTTAATCAAAAAGAAATGCTGCCGCCGATCCTATATGAGAGGGGCCTTTCTGGCAGGCGGGTCTGTCAACAACCCAGAAACATCTTCCTACCATTTAGAAATCTTCTCTCTTTATAAAGAGCATAATGATTCTCTAAGTGAGCTGCTGAACACTTTCCAGTTAAACAGCAAGACGCTTGAAAGGAAAAAGGGGTTTATCACGTATTTAAAAGAAGCAGAAAAAATAGCTGAATTCCTAAATATTATTGGTGCACATCAATCCTTGCTCAGATTTGAAGACGTGCGAATTGTCCGGGATATGAGAAACTCTGTGAACCGTTTAGTAAACTGTGAAACGGCTAATTTAAATAAAACGATTGGTGCCGCCCTTCGCCAAGTCGAAAACATTCGGTACATAGACGGCAAAATTGGATTAGACGTGCTGCCGGATAAGTTAAAAGAAATCGCAAGACTCCGCGTTGAGTATCAGGATATAACCTTAAAAGAATTAGGAGAAATGGTCTCCACCGGCACAATCAGTAAATCAGGAATTAATCATCGTCTGCGTAAGCTGGACGAAATCGCTGAAAAACTAAGATCAGGACAACAAGTATCATTAAAATAATTTCATACACTTACAAGAAAAGAGGAGAAAAGATGGTCGAACAAAAAGTTGAAGTACTGTTAAAAACTGGTTTGCAAGCACGCCCTGCCGCTTTGTTTGTACAAGAAGCCAACCGGTTTTCATCTGACATTTTTTTAGAAAAGGATGGAAAAAAGGTAAACGCAAAAAGCATCATGGGCTTAATGAGCATAGCTGTTGGATCAGGCAGTGAAATTACACTCATAACCGACGGTCCTGACGAAAATGAAGCCTTAAAAGCGCTAGTGGCATATGTTCAGCAGGAAGCATAAAAATACAAAGCACCAAGCATTTAGTCCTGAAATGCTTGGTGCTTTTCATACTCCAGGCGCCATCGGCCATTAGGTCATAAGCCAATCTGTCAAGAATGTTAAAGAACAATCTTCATGCCGGCTCGCCTTGTGCTTGTCGCCGAAGGCCTTGCGCTCTGGGCTTTTTGGTTCTAGGCCTTGCGTTTTCGTTGTTTTTAATCTCCCCCATTTCAAGGACTCATCCCAGCCAAGTCGTCAGCAGCTTTTTCCAAAAAAACAAGCATAATTATAGATAGCGAGGAATATGTTGTATAGACAACTATACTGTCAAATGGTATAGTTTTTGGAAGCGTTTTCATAAAATGATGACCATAGGGAGGGAGACGAAATGAGCAATGAACAGAGATTGGCTCATGAAATTCTCGAAAAGCTTGGGGGAAAAGAAAATATTTACGGCTTAGCCCATTGTATGACCAGATTAAGAATAACACCAATTAACTCCGCTAATGTTAATCTGGCAGAATTGAAGCAAATTGATGGGGTCATGGGGGTAGTAGAGGAAGAAACACTTCAAATCATCTTAGGACCCGGAATAGTGACAAAAGTAGCGAATGAAATGGAAAATCTGACAGGAGTTTTGGCAAAGTCATTGGATGTGCAGGAAGAAGATGAGTTGAATCCTTTAGAACAGTTAGCACAGCGAACAAAGTCTGACCTGAAACAGAAGAATGCTACACCATTTAAATTATTTTTAAGAAAAATTGCTAGTATTTTTATCCCGCTGATCCCAGCAATCGTTGCTTCAGGGTTAATTGCGGGAATTACTAATATCATCATCCGATCAGGAGCTAACCCTGAAGCGACCTTTGTTCAGATTTTGGATCTAATTGGCTGGGGATTATTCGGCTACTTAGCTGTATTTGTAGGGATTAACACGGCAAAAGAATTTGGCGGATCCCCTGCACTTGGCGGGGCTGCTGGTATTATTCTAATTAACCCTGGACTTGCTAATATTGAATTGTTCGGAGAAGCATTAGTTCCCGGCCGCGGCGGTTTAGTCGGAGTTATGCTTGCAGGTGTGTTTATTGCCTGGTTAGAGAAACGCATTCGAAAAGTTGTTCCTTCCTCTGTTGATATTATTATTACTCCTACTTTATCTTTATTAATCACTGGATTTGCGACTCTCTTAATCTTGCAGCCAGTAGGCGGATTTATTTCAGATCTGATCACAAAAGGGCTGCTTGGAGTCCTCGATATAGGCGGGGTTTTAGCAGGCTTGGTGCTTGCCGGAACCTTCCTGCCGTTAGTTGTTACAGGTTTACACCAAGGGTTGACACCTGTTCATATGGAGTTAATTAATTCAATCGGCGATGATCCGCTGCTCCCAATCCTTGCTATGGGTGGTGCCGGTCAGGTTGGTGCAGCTTTCGCCATTTACTTAAAAACTAAAAATCAAAAGCTGCGAAAGGTTATTAAAGGCGGATTGCCAGTTGGAATTTTGGGAATCGGGGAGCCGTTGATCTTCGGGGTAACTCTCCCGCTAGGAAGACCGTTCCTTACTGCATGTCTTGGAGCTGCTGTAGGCGGTGCCTTTCAAGCGTTCTTTAAAATTGCTACGATTGCAATTGGTGTCTCTGGTATTCCGCTTGTATTCTTAGTCCATACCCATCAAATTGTGCTTTATTTATTAGGACTGCTCATTGCATACATTTTTGGTTTTATCTTTACGTATTCTTTTGGGTTTAAAGAGGACATGGCAAAAGATATATAAGGTATTTTGTAAGTTAGACTTTTTTCTAAGAGGTTGATTTGCTATAGAGGCAATCGGATTATGAGCGATTGCCTCTATTCTCCATATTAGTGCATTTACCTTGGAAGGTACTTTAAGTTATTTTGTTCTTTAGCAGAAAAGCAGCCTAAGGGAGGGTATCAAGGATGCCTCCTCCAGCTATAAGGAAAGGATTACGGCAAGTGACAAAGATCAATCTACCTCCTGATGAAGAGTAAATGATTGCATAGGTGCAGCTCAAAAATTCCTATTAAAAAGGAGTTCATATTAATAAATATACATAAGCAATATTGAGCAAAGAAATGAAAAGCTGAAGCTTCGGACTGTTGGTATTGTCGTTGCTGCAACTGGAGTCCCAAAGGAAGAAGCAAAAAAAAGCACTTGAAGAGAAAATCATCATACAAAAGCGGCGATATTAAACTACAATCAGGCTCGAAAGGCGAACAGGTTAAGAATTTGCTTCAAAAATATAATGGTCATTTAAATTTGGCTTTTCAAAAATCAAAAAGGTAGCATATTTAACAATTATATTGAAGAAATAATAGACTATGGTCTCATTTATTTTCACAAAGGGGAAACATTGTAGTAAAATTTAATCAAACAGTTACAGATTGCACTAGATACGGGTGAATAGAAAGGATTTTCTGAAATGATTATTGATAAAAACTCGCCTATCCCGATTTATCATCAAATAGAAGAGCAAATTAAAGCAAAAATTGAAAATGGCTTTTTACTTCCGGACGACGCGATTCCATCGGAACGAGAATATGCTGAAAAATTTGGCGTCAGCAGAATGACTGTCAGACAAGCACTTAATAATCTCGTGAATGATGGGTTTTTAGTTCGCCAAAAAGGGAGAGGCACCTTTGTCAGCAAAAAGAAAGTTGAACAAAAGCTCCAAGGGTTAACCAGCTTTACAGAAGATATGCAGGAGAGAGGAATGAAACCAAGTAATAAACTGGTTCATTTTGAAATCATTCCTGCGATTGAAAGCGTTGCAAGTCAATTGGATGTACCGGTCCATACCCCTGTTTATGAAGTAAAACGAGTTCGACTAGCAGACGATATCCCGATGGCACTAGAAACGACTTACTTGCCGGCCAACCTGATAAAAGGGTTAACAGATGAGATCATCAATCGATCTCTCTATCAATACATAGAAGGCCATTTGAAGCTGGAAATAGATCAAGCAACACAGCAGCTTGAAGCCTCTACCGCAAGAGAATCAGAATCAAAACTGCTGGAAGTTGAGAAAGGAGCACCAATTCTTCTTATCCTCAGAACATCCTTCTTGAAGGATGGCACTCCGTACGAATTCGTACGGTCGGCTTATAGAGGGGATCGCTATAAATTTATCCACCAAATGAGTCGAAATTCAAACCAATCTTGAGCTAGTAGGTATGTATTAGGAGCAGAATAGTTAGGAATTGGATGTTTACAGGTTTAAAAATTTTAATTTCAATAAAAATGGAAAAAGCCGATGCTACCTAATGTAACATCGGCTTTACCGTTTGGGTTATTCCTTATCTTCAGCAGGTTTTCGAGTAACAACTTTATCAATAAGACCGTAATCTAACGCACGCTCAGCTGTCATAAAGTTATCACGATCCGTATCTCTTTGAATCACTTCAAGCGGCTGTCCTGTACGTTCTGATAAAATTTGGTTCAATTTATCACGAAGGAACAAAATACGTTTTGCTGCAATATCAATATCTGTCGCTTGACCTTGAGCTCCACCAAGAGGTTGGTGAATCATAACTTCACTGTTTGGAAGAGCAAATCGTTTGCCTTTTTCACCTGCTGCAAGTAAGAAAGCACCCATGGATGCAGCCATCCCTGTGCAAATAGTTGATACATCAGACTTAATAAATTGCATTGTATCATAAATCGCCATACCAGCCGTGATTGAACCGCCGGGACTGTTAATGTATAAAGAAATATCTTTTTCAGGGTCTTCCGCATCCAAGAATAAAAGCTGTGCTACAATAGAGTTTGCAACATTGTCATCAATGGCACTGCCTAACATAATAATACGGTCTTTTAACAAACGAGAGTAAATATCATATGCGCGCTCTCCTCGGTTTGTTTGCTCAATAACTGTAGGAATTAAATTCATCTTACATCCTCCTTTGTTTCTTTGCTTAAAAGAATTGAAATCTTATGTACTCTCATCATACAACTATGGTCAATAAAGGTCAAACAAAACGCCTCTTATATTCTACGTACAATTAACAGTATACATGAATCATGTTACCCAAATGCTTTAAATCTCAAACTAGAGAGGGTTTGGCGATAAAATTTTGTGTAAAACGGCTCATCATAGAAAAGGTATCATCAATAAATGAACGTAGGCGTCAACAAAGTCACTTATAAATAATAAATTCGAAGATAAGGACAATAAATCCTTTAAATAAGAAAAATAAAATTGAAAAAGTACGTCCATTGGCCATTAACTGGGGGAAGGCGGCTAATGAATGTTGTAAGCGGCTTTAATAAAGGGGTCTACAAGCAAATAAATGTCATATCCGGACAGAAAAATTGCCGAAACGGACAATAAATTTTATGAATCGGACAATAAATTTTTGGGATAGTAAATGGAGAAAGCCGGCCAATAAAAGTTGCAGCAGCTCTAATAAAGGGGTCTACAAGCAAATAAATGTCATATCCGGACAGAAAAATTGCCGAAACGGACAGTAAATTTTATGAATCGGACAATAAAATTTGAGTAACGGCCAGTATCTAGGGAGAAACGGCTAATAAACGTTGTAAGCGGCTAATATCTTTGGGTAAACTAAAGCGGCAGGCTGTAAACTTCAGGAAAAGCAGATGCATCATTTTGTAATCTTTATAATCAAAGGGACTTCAAGCAAGAAAAATGAAGAAATTAGAAAAAATATTTAATCAGGTAGCGATAGAGTGAGCGAGCTGTTTGTAAATAAAAGTTATCCACCAATTGAAGAAATAACGAATGTACAAATTTCCACTTGAAACTTGCCTTGCTTTTGTCGTATAATAACGCTACTGACCTTTTGTCAGCTTACAAATTTAATAATCGTGCGCTCGTAGCTCAGTTGGATAGAGCGGTGGTTTCCGGTACCACGTCTGCCGGGGGTTCGAATCCCTCCGAGCGCGTAATGAAAGTCAAGGATAGCAAGGGTTTGAGTGATTTACTCCCCTTGCTATTTTTAATGGAAAACGCTAATTGCAAACATTTTGCTAAACTTTAACAAATGAACAACCCGCAACTTTTCGTAATGATGTTGGTACTGAACAATCAAGAGATTATGAAAAAGGAATCTTAATGGCTGAATTTGAATTTCCGAACCAATGGTATGCTGAACAAATCGGCGAATAAAGGAGATTTTGTTAGGAACTACATAAGAGAGAAGGTTGTGAAAACGTGGGGAAAATAAAAATTTTATGGACAACTATGATTTCTACTATGCTATTAATGGTAGCATGCGGAAATGAGGAAGAAGCTTCGGGATCAAAAAAAGAAGATCCAAAGCTGAAAACAGAGGAAACAAGTGCCAAAAAAGAGACAACTGAAAAAGTAGAGGAAACATCTGCATCCCAGGGCGATAATGAAGTATTAAACCCTAATATTGCAGAGGAATCACAAGGAAATGTAGAAGTTGTTTATACAAATAAAAAGCCTAAATATTCTCATGATATGGATGGTTTTAAAGTTAGTGTGGACCAGTATCAAATTGTAAAAGTAACAGACATGAATAAAGATTTTTATATTGAGTTTGACGATCAAACAGAAGGATATGTTGTAACGGCGAAAGTCACGATTGATAATACAACAGAAAAAGCAATGTATTATTCTCCGAATTTTACAATACAACTAAGCAATGAACTTGATTACATTCTTACTGACATAGCATTTGTTCGAGAAGAACAACCAAAATCGAAAATAGAAACAGAAATATCTAAATGGGCAGCTGGTGAAAAAGTTAGTGGATTAGTCTCTTTTACCTTAACCAATGCACAATTTGATTCTTTGAAAACTGTTAAACCTAAATTCGTTATCGGTGGTGGCGTAGCTGATAATAAGCAGTATTCAGGCAGTAATCAAGAAAAAGGCATCTTTGATTTTACATTCAGTGGTGAGCAACAAGAAGCGACAGCAAACGCTACAAAGTTCTATCCAGATCAGCTAACGACAGGTAATATGGCAGATAAAACAATGATCTTTGAGAAAACAGACATCAATGAAACTCAACAATTGGATCATATAAAAGTAACACTTGAAGGCGTACAATATGCAGAAGTAACACCTACAGAAGCAAATAAAGTGCGCTTTAGCAATTTTGGTGATAATGGAATTGTCGCATTAACAGTAAAATTAGATCTTGATAACCAATCAGATGCACCGCTCAGCATGCGGAATATCGATTCAAAAGTGGTTCTTGATAATGATCGTGGTAATATATTTGCACAAGGAATGGTTGAACCTTCTGAACCAAAAGAGATTAATGCAGGAGAACAAGGAGAAAAGTATCATGTTTTCATGTTTAGAAAAGATGAATTCGAATTATTTAAAACGTTTGATTTAGAATTCGGTCCTTTTGTTGGCGAGGATGGAAAAGATTTATTCAAAGGAAAAACTCTAACCTTTGCCTTACCGAGATAAATAGAAATAGAGAAACCAGTGTTTTAACTTTAGACACTGGTTTTTAGCTTTCAGGAGGTATATGTGAACCTTACAGAAGATTTTCAATCAGGTATAAACATGATTTTAACTTAAGTTTAAGATTATAAGGTTTTGAATTTTATTATCCCTTGAAATAATTTGATAAAAATCCATTTTGGCGTTTTCACCGATAATGATGTTATCGTTGGAGTTGTAAAAGAAAAGGAATATTTACCAAAAGAGTTTTACACATTTTTCAAAGGGTATAGTTAAGTATTCAATTATCACCTCTCGGAATTAGAAGGTGGTGGAGGTGGTCGAGCTAAGAAAGGGACAATAGACTTAAAAAAGCTCTAAAAGGAATTGATATGAAAACCATTTTCGTTAGTTGAATTCAACCGCGCTCGTGACCAAACTGACCGCATCATGCCAGGAAAACGTGTCGACGCCGATACAACGGTAAATCGTACGGGCTGTCCGCGGAGGATAACAAAAAGGATTCGACAAGGAATTCCTTGTCTCATCTTCCTCTGCGAATGCCAAGAGTCTATAATTATTTTAGGAGGAGATTATGTTGAAAAAGAAATGGTTAGCAGTAATACCCGCGGTTGCACTTGTGGCTGCGCCACTCCCCTTTCAAACCGCAGACGCAGCCTCAGAAAATAAATCGGTTCAACTATCAGAATCAGAAATACCAGCAGGATATGAAGCGATATTAGAATGGCCACCTGAAGAACAGCCAATCGTCAAACAGGGGAGCCAAAGTTTTGAAGTTGAATTTATTCAAGTGATGTTAAATCACTTTGGATTTGAAACAGAAGTTGATGGAATTTTTGGTCCGCACACAGACCAACAAGTTCGTCAATTGCAAGCTGAAAAGGGGTTGGCCCAAGACGGGATTGTTGGTGTTGATACATGGACTGTACTGCTTGATGAATATCAAGAAGAGTTGTTTTCCGTAGAAAAAGCGATTGATTATGCAGAGGAAGCCCTAGATAATGATGATCTAGTGTTTAGTAGCGATGGTGTGCTTCATAAGGACTCAGATGGAAAAGTATTTTATTCTTTGAAAGCACAAAGTCAAGATTTAATTGATGACGGAGGTACTGGCACGGTCGGATTCTATGATGTGTATCAAAATGGAGATGTTGTGGAATCAAAACCAAGATAGACGCTGATTTTATAGATTGAATCACTGAAAGGAAGTCCCAGACTATATCAGTCGGGGGCTTTTCTTTTGGCTATACACGTGTTATTTCCATTATTTTCTTAACCTCAATCCTCGAATCGTTGCCTTACTCCATAAAAGTATGGTTGATCATTTCAATTGTATTCTTCCTAATAGTGAGTATTTTTTTGACTATTTATTTACAGAATATTAATTATGGTTTAGACCTTCGTTTCAGATGGCGACTTTTTTATGACATCGGCATCACCTGCAACGTCAACGTGTGCTGTTTCTTTTTTCAGCTTTTTCTTTATTTGTTTCATTTCTTCTATTTGACGTTTTGTAACCGATACTTCATTCACTTGCACAGGGTGTTTGTTTATTTCAACTTCTTCTTCTTTCAAAGGAATGCGAAGTTCCTCCTCATTTCCTGCTTCTATTACCATTTCTTCGCGCTTAATTGGAACCGTGAATGTTTTCTGTTCTTCGACGACTTCTTTATGAACCTTTACTTCACCCATATGTACTCGTTCTTTTTTTATATCCAGCAGTTCTTCACGTAATTGAAGCGTTTGTTCTTTATTTTTATTTGTTTTTTCAGAGAGTCCGTCGATGTTCCTTCTTGCCTTCATAGTATAACTAATGCCGCCAACGATTCCTCCCAAAAAGACTCCTGTTACTACCGTAAAACCTGTTACCCAACCGATTATGCTACCGATTATCCCACCAATAATAATATACTTTCCCATAGGACCTCCTAAAGTTATTTTTTATGTAAAGAGGATGGAAAGAAACCTACTTAACTAGAAGTTAAGTAGGTGGGAACAATTAGTCCTCATTGATAATATCTGCATTACCATGCGATTCAACATCTGCAACTTCTTTACGAAGTACGTCGCGTACTTGTTCTGTTTCCTGAACCGAACGTTTATGAGCAGAGACTTCACCAGTGACGACCGTATGCTTTGCTACATCAATTTTTTCAGCAGTTACTGGAATGTGAACCATTTCTTCTTCTGTAATTGGTTCATCTGTTGGTTCGTGATCAATGGCTCTTTGTTCTATGACGACTTGATCATGTGAAACCGGGACATTCACTGATTGTTCTTCCTCAACAACGTCCTTATGAAGCGTCACATCACCCGTCTCCACCCGATGTTTGTCGATGTCTAATTCTTCCTCACGAAGATCAAGATGTGCGTCTTCTGCTGCAAATTCTGTATCGGGAGTGCGATCTACTTTACGTACCTTTTTTCGAGTTTCCTTTTGAGTTTCTTCTTCGTTAAATAAATCAAAAAAGCCCATGCTGAAAACCTCCTAAGGGATGTGTTTAGATCGTACAACTAGTAATGTTACCTGTGTGAATGAAAATATGCGTTTGAATTTTGGTGCCTGTTTGTAAAAAGGCTTTGCTAAGCCATTTGGTGTATTTTACAAGGTGATGACGAATTTATCGAATAGCCGCATGTCCTTTCCCAAAAAGTTACATACTAAACGAAAGAGAAAGGGTGAGATGGATGAGAAAAATGAACCAGGACGCTGCACCAAATAACAACCTTACTTAAACTAAATTCGGTCCTCTAAACTAGCTTCAACCAATCAAGATGAGGATCACGAATTTTCAGAAGAACTTGCTGACGGTGGGGAACGGAACGAAATCATAACTAGACAACAAAAGAATGAATAATTTTCTGTTTTGAAATCTATTGACAGTCTAGTTTGCCTATGATAAAAATAAAGTAATCGTTTTCAATCAATCAAAACAAGTAATTAGGATTGTTACTGTTTAGCAGGCAAAACCTAAATTTGTTTAGAAGTATCCATTATGGAATTTCTATGAGCAAATTTAGGTTTTTTTTGTAGCTTGATCAAATCTGTGGCAAGGACGAGGGCAAATGGAAATTATAAAAGTGTTCAACAACAATGTTGTACTAACCGAAAATGAACATAAGCAAGAGATGGTCGTTATGGGAAGAGGACTAGCCTTTCAAAGAAGGGTTGGAGATGCAATCGATAACGAAAAGGTAGAGAAGACATTTGTCTTGGAGAACCAAGGGATTTCCGATAAATTAGCAGAGCTGCTGGAGGAAATCTCGGAAAAGTACCTTTTGATATCAGAGCGCATTATTACGTATGCTAAATCTAGACTTGGCGCCAGTCTGGATGATTATTTGTACGTTGCTCTGACCGACCACTTGAGCTTTGCCATTAGTCGTCATAAGCAAGGTTTGCAGCTGCCGAATGCCTTAACTTGGGAAATTAAAAAATATTATAAAAATGAATATCATGTAGCTTTAAAAGCACTCGATATGATTGAGGAAGAAACGGGGATTCGAATGGATGATAGTGAGGCGGCTTCGATTGCTTTGCATCTCGTCAACAGTCAAATGTCAGGAGATAGGAAAGATGAAGCCGTACAGGTAGTAAAGATGGTAAATGACATATTAAGTATTGTCAAATACCATTATAAAATGGAGCTTGATGAAAGCTCGATTAGTTATGAACGTTTTTTAACACATTTGCGTTTCTTCGCCTGGAGGCTTATTCGCAAGGAAAGAACGAGTCTAAATAACGAAGATGACTTTCTTTTTCAACAAATTAAGCGTCAATATCATAAAGCGTTTATATGTAGTGAAAAGATAGCAGCTTATGTAGAAAATACACATAAATGTGCTGTTTCGATAGATGAATTAAGTTATTTAACCTTACACATCCACCGTGTCACATCAAGATATGAATGGAATCAAAATACTCCACTATAGGATTGTTACTGTCCGGCAGGCAAAACCTGGGTTGAGCGAAATAGATGCAAGAGGTCTTTCCTTTTTGTATCTTCGCTCGGCTTAGGTTTTTTATTTGTCAAAAAATATAAATAAAGCGGGGGAGATTAATGAGGTACGAGCAATTGGCAAAAGACATTGTTGAAAATGTTGGTGGAAAAGAAAACGTTAACAGTGTAGTTCATTGTATTACTCGTTTGCGATTTAAGCTGAAAGATGAAGGAAAGGCGAATACAGATGTACTAAAAAATATGGATGGCGTCGTCACTGTTATGAAAAGCGGCGGCCAATATCAAGTTGTCATCGGAAATCATGTTCCTGATGTTTACAAAGCAGTCGTAGAAATTGGAGGGTTTCATACTCAAGCGCCAATAGAAGCTGATGATAAGAAAGACCAGGGTTTGTTTAACCGCTTTATAGACATCATTTCTAGTATTTTCACACCAATTCTTGGTGTTTTAGCTGCTACAGGGATGATTAAAGGATTTAATGCCCTATTCTTAGCAATAGGCTGGTTAGACATTACTTCAGGGACATATCAAATATTAAATGCGGTTGGAGATTCCTTATTTCATTTTTTCCCTATCTTTCTAGGCTATACAGCTAGTAAAAAATTCGGAGGAAGTACTTTTATTGGCATGGCAATCGGAGCAGCATTAGTATACCCAGCATTATCTGGTCTATCAACTGGTGAACCACTTTATACATTATTCGCAGGAACGATTTTTGAATCACCAATTCATATTACATTCTTGGGAATTCCCGTTATTTTAATGAGTTATGCCTCTTCAGTTATTCCAATTATACTGGCAGCTTATTTTGGAGCGAAAGTAGAGTATAGGTTTAAGAAAGTTATTCCAGACGTTGTTAAAACATTCTTAGTTCCTTTCTTAACATTACTTGTCGTTGTACCGATTACATTCATGGTTATTGGACCAATTGCAACATGGGCAGGTCAGCTCTTAGGGCAAGCTACTCTTTGGATCTATAATCTGAGTCCGCTTGTGGCAGGTGTTTTTATTGGGGCTTTCTGGCAAGTATTCGTTATCTTTGGTCTTCATTGGGGTCTTGTTCCAATTGGGATTAACAATATAGCAGTACACGGTGCAGATCCTATATTAGCTCTGACGTTTGCTGCTTCATTCGCACAAATTGGGGCTGTACTTGGAATCTGGACTAAAACGAAACAGCAAAAGTTGAAAACACTTAGTATTCCAGCCTTTATTTCTGGTATTTTCGGTGTTACAGAGCCAGCAATTTATGGGATTACCCTTCCTTTGAAAAAACCATTTATTATAAGCTGTATTGCTTCAGCTATTGGAGGAGCTATCCTAGGAGTAACAGGTACACATGGCTACATCATCGGCGGCCTTGGAATCTTTGGCCTCGCAAATTTTATCAGTCCGGCTGAAGGTATCACAGCTGGATTATGGGGCGCAATTATCGCGATTCTTGTCTCTTTTGTATTAGGTTTTATCCTTACCTATTTGTTTGGATTAGGAAAAGGAAATAAATCCGCAGAATCTTCAAGAGAAGCAGCTGTTCCAACAAAAAAATCTGATCGTGAAGTCAGTGTTGAAAACGAAATAATATCAAGTCCTTTTAATGGTGAAGCGAATCCTTTATCAGATATAAGAGATGCAGCTTTTGCATCTGGAGCACTAGGGAGAGGTATTGCCATTGAGCCATCCGAAGGGAAATTATATTCGCCAGCTTCTGGTACAGTCACAACTCTTTTTCCTACAAAACATGCCATTGGAATAACGACTGATCAAGGTGCAGAAATTCTAATTCATGTAGGAATGGATACCGTACAGTTGGAAGGGAAATTCTTTTCTGCTCAAACCTCTCAAGGAGACCGCGTTGAAAAAGGGCAATTGCTTATTGAATTCGATCTTAACGAAATTAAAAAAGCAGGTTTTAATTTGGCAACACCAATCGTTGTAACAAATGCTGATAAGTACATGCATATAGTGCCCACTAAAGAAAAACAAATAAAAACCGGTGACCGTTTGATCGAGCTCAAGTTAAATCATCAAGTTGAGGAGGCGTTTTAGAAACCTTTCTAATTCAACGCCATCACTTCAAGTTCATTCATTACTATCTGAAAAGGAGTTTTATTATGTCTAATTTATCATTTCCTAAAGGGTTTTTATGGGGCGGTGCTATTGCTGCCAATCAGGCTGAAGGAGCTTATTTAGCAAATGGAAAAGGATTAACAACCGTTGACCTATTGCCAACTGGTGAAAAGCGATGGGATATCATGAAAGGAAACATTGATTCTTTGAGTCCTTTTGAGGGTGAATTTTATCCATCCCATGAAGCAATCGACTTTTATCATCGTTACAAAGAGGATATTGCACTCTTTGCGGAAATGGGTTTTAAAGCGCTCCGTGTTTCCATTGCTTGGGCGAGAATTTTTCCAAACGGTGATGATAAATCACCAAATGAAGCAGGCTTGCAGTTTTATGATGATTTATTCAATGAATTAGTGAAGAACGGCATTCAGCCGGTGGTCACTATCGCCCATTTTGATGTACCTGTCCACTTGGTTGAAGCTTATGGAAGCTGGAGAAACCGAAAGCTCGTGCATCTTTTTGAAACTTACGCAAAGACCATTTTTAAGAGATATAAGGACAAAGTGAAATACTGGATGACGTTTAATGAAATTAACATGCTTCTGCATTTGCCTTTTGTAGGTGCTGGTCTTGCTTTCAAGGAAGGGGACAATAAAAAACAAATTCAATATCAAGCAGCCCATCACCAGCTTGTAGCAAGTGCATTAGCGGTGAAAGCTTGCCATGAAATCATACCAAATGCAAAAATTGGCTGCATGCTAGCCGCAGGTTCCACCTATCCGTATACATGTAATCCGGAAGATGTTTTTGAAGCAATGGAAAATGACCGGGAGTCGTTTTTCTTCATTGACATTCAGGCACGCGGCGAATATCCCGGATATGCCAAACGTTTTTTCAAAGATCATAATTTAACAATTGAGATGGAGCAGGAAGATGAAGCGCTTTTGAAAAATCATACGGTTGATTATATAGGTTTCAGCTATTACTCAAGCAGGGCGACAAGTACCGATCCTGAAGTATTAAAGAATATCACAAGCGGGAATGTTTTTGGCTCTATTGAAAACCCTTATTTAGAAAAGTCAGAATGGGGCTGGACAATTGATCCAAAAGGCTTCCGCCTTACAGCAAATCAACTTTACGACCGCTATCAAAAACCGTTGTTCGTCGTTGAAAACGGACTAGGTGCAGTAGATGAATTGACTCCTGAATGGACGGTTAATGACGATTGTCGGATTGATTACCTAAAAAAACATATCGCCCAAATGGCTGAAGCAATGAAAGATGGAGTCGAGATTATCGGGTATACAAGCTGGGGTCCTATCGACATTGTTAGTGCGTCAACAGGCGAAATGAAAAAACGTTATGGCTATATTTATGTCGACAAAGATAATGAAGGCAACGGATCATTAAAGAGATACAAAAAGAAGAGCTTTTACTGGTACAAAAAAGTGATTGAGACAAACGGGGAAAGTCTTGATTATTAATAATTTCATTCAGATGATGTGGATTAATCTTGCTATTAAAAAATCAAGTTAAAAAAATGTTTAGAGGTGGATATAAATGAGTAAACAAACTAGAAAATTCCCTGAAGGATTTTTATGGGGCGGTGCGGTTGCTGCCAATCAGTTGGAAGGTGCCTTTCAAGAAGATAGTAAAGGGCTGTCGACTGCAGATGTTTCTCCAAACGGAATCATGAGTCCCCCTGATTTTTCAATGAGTCAATTTAATTTATATCATGAGGGTATTGATTTTTATCATAAATATAAAGAAGATATCGCGCTTTTTGCTGAAATGGGCTTTAAAGCATTTCGTTTCTCGATTGCTTGGACACGGATTTTTCCAAACGGAGATGAGTTAGAGCCGAATGAAAAAGGTCTTCAATTTTATGAAAATATTATCGACGAATTACGAAAGTATAATATTGAGCCTGTTATAACGATTTCCCACTATGAAATGCCGCTTGGACTTGTCAAAAATTATGGCGGCTGGAAAAATCGAAAAGTTGTCGAATTCTATGAACGTTATGCAAAAACAGTATTTAATTGCTATAAAGATAAAGTAAAATACTGGATGACTTTTAATGAAATTAATGTGCTTCTTCATGCACCGTTCACAGGTGGAGGGCTGTTGTTTGAAGGTGACCAAAAAAATGAACAGGAAATTTATCAGGCTGCACATCATCAATTTTTAGCAAGTAGCCTTGCTGTAAAAGCTGGTCATGAAATTATCCCGGATTCCCAAATAGGCTGTATGATTGCTTCAATGCTAACCTATCCTTATAGCTCTAAACCGGAAGATATGTTTGCTGCTCTATCGCAGGATAGGAAAACCTTATTCTTTTCGGATGTACAATCCAGAGGATATTATCCAACATATATAAACAATTATTTAATCGAAAATAATCACTAGTGTTGCATAAATATTGTTTAAATTTTCAGATTTATCATTTTCTAGATTGAGAGCCAAAAAAGTAAATACCCAACAAAAGGTGGCTCC
>NZ_JACXAI010000019.1 GCF_014773385.1 Metabacillus arenae
ATACTGTCGATCCACAATATGCTCATCTTATAAAAATTGAAATACTGAGAAAAACCGAGAAAACAAAAGAGAAACCTTACTTTAATGAGGGAGTTTTTCTCTTAATCTATCAGCCTGACTGTCTGGATAAAAAGATAGTTTATTGAGTTCAGACATAATTACATTTTGAACGTTTTGAGAACAACCATATGGATTTTCATTGGAAGCAAGCTTAACCACATGATTAAGACCAAAAGTACGTTTAACTTCTTCAATTGTTTTTCCTGGATAATAGGGTGTTATTGTCTGAAGTTGTATTTTAGGTTTCATATTTAACACTTCCTATAGAATTATAATAATGTTTATATCTCTTATCATTTTGCAGAAGAGAATTTAGCTTTATTTTCTTTTATTCTTATCTTATCAGTCTCTTTAATTGACTTGGTACGAATTAAATAGATAGTAAATCCAATTGACAACCATATTAATCCTGAAAAGAAACCGGACCCTCCAACTGGAATGAGTAAACAAATGCTAATAATTAAAGCAAGGGCTGGTAAAAAAGGATATAAAGGGACTAAAAACTGATTTCCTCTTTGTTCAACAGAAACTTTTCTCCTTGAAATAAAAAAGGCAATCATCGTAAAAATAAACGTAATGAGGTACAAAAAACCAGTTGCATTAACGGCAATATTGATTGAACTTACAAGTGTAAACATAATTTGTATGCTTACCCCTAACAATATTGACCAAACTGGAGTTTGAAATCGAGGGTGAATAAATCCAAACTTTTTCGGTAATAACCCATTACGACCCATTGCAAAGGCAGTTCTCGAAATCGATATGATAAAAGCATTAGCTGTTGCTGGTAAAGCAATAACAATCACTATGCTGACTAAGGTCGGTCCAAAATCCCCCAAAAATTGTTGGCTGGCTAGAGCGACTGGTACTTTTGATAATCCAAGCTCCTGCCAAGGAACGACTCCTGTTGAAACGAATAAAAGTCCGGAGTACAGCACAAGTACAATGATAATAGATGATAAAATTGCTTTTGGAATGGTTTTACTCGGATTTTTCATTTCCTCCCCAGCATCTACAATCACATCCCAGCCAACCATGGAAAGAAAACCAACCAATGCCGCCGCAAGTATTCCTTCAAAGCCATTAGGGGCAAAAGGTGTATATAACGAATAATTCACATGACCAAAACCGAGACCAAAAAATAAAATAAGCACGATAATTTCAACAACTACAATTCCTACTTGAACGGCACCACTGAACTTAATTCCAAGCATATTTAGAAATCCTAAAACCAGAAGAAGAATGACTGCACTCAGTAACGGAGGGGCACCCGTTAAAGAATGAAGGTAATTCCCAAATCCTTGGGAAACGAAACTACTTGCTGCAAGCCATGCCCCCCAGTATGACCATCCAATTAGAGTTCCAACAAAAGATCCCATTGTTTGACTAACATATTCATAGGCACCACCTGCCCTAGGGTATCTTGATGCTAATTCTGCATAACATAATCCAAGTAAAATTTCTAAGATTGCTGCAATGACAAAAGCAAGCATCACAGCTGGACCAGCTTTTCCAGTTGCTACACCACTGAGAATAAAAATACCAGCACCGACCATAGCTCCGGTGCCTAGTGAAGTAGCTTCTTTCCATCCTAAATCTCTTTTTAGGCTCATAAAACTCCCCTTTTCATCAGTTGACCTAAAACTCTGTAACTTCTCCTGATTTTTCTATAAAGCCCCATTTCTTCAAATCTGCAATCCAGTATTTTTTTGGTCGTACTATACCATTAATATCGTATCCAGCACGTCGTTCCCATTCCCCAATTTGACATTCTTCTGTTACTTCTAATTTCGCTAAACCTTTTACGTTTTTGTAACCGTACAGCCCGAAATCAAATAACCTTAATGGATATCCTTGTTCCATTGGTAAAGGTTCTCTATCAACCGTATGAACAATCAATGCACGTCTGGAAAGAGCATCACCTAAAGGAATAGTAGATTCATAGACGCCTTTTTCCTTAGTTCCTACACTAGTTTGCTTTAAATAGTACTTTTCAGGATTGGATACTCCAGCCATTTCTATAATGTTAGATAGCAAAATTCCCTTCCATGGACGGCGGATACTCCAATTACAGACACAAACCATTCTTCTACTTTCCTCCACTTGTGGCATTTCTAATAAATCTTGATAGGTAAAAGTTAATTCTTTTTCTATCAATCCAGTAACAGATAAACGCCAAGTATTTAAATCAATAGATTTAGGTGGTCCTTCTTGATAATATCGAAGTGAAGATGGCTTTCGGTCTAAATTCGGAGTATTAAGCATTGGATAATTCACATTTCTCTCCCCTTAAATAGTATTGATAACACAACGAAAACCAATTAAATTATCTCTAACTGAAACAGGATAGTTGTCTCTTGCTGTACATCTCATAAAATCTTCATTATGTAATCCGCATCCACCTCTTACAATGTGGTAATCTTCTTGTGATGAAAGATATATTGGATTTATTCCAGTTTTATCCCATTGGTAATTAAAAAATGCATTATCTAAGCACCACTCTGCTAAATTCCCTGCCATATCCAAACATCCGAAAAAAGATTTATTCTTAGGAAACGCAAAAACAGATGTTGAACTACGATTTAATTCTTCAGGATTGCAGTCAACGGCATAGTTAGCATACTCAAAAGTAGGTTCTTCATTTCCCCATGGATACTTTCGTTGATCTTTACCCTTACATGCGTATTCCCACTGCGCTTCAGTCGGTAAGGTCTTACCTGCAAACGTAGCAAAGGCCATTGCCTCCCACCAACTAACTCCTGTTACCGGATGATCATCTTGATTAAAGTGATCATCATACCAATAATTTGGGTATTGTATGTTGTTGCCATTGATATAATCCCACCCTTTTGGTATCCAAAACTCTGGATTTTCGTATCCCCCTTCTTCTACGAATACTCGAAATTGTTGATTTGTAACTGGTGTTTTATCAATTGCAAAATCGTTTAAAGTAACCAATTTAACCGGCTGTTCATCCGGCGATTCACTGCTTCCTCGTAGAAAGGCTCCACCTGGGATCACAATCATATTATCTAACTGATTTTTTACTTGATTACTCACCATAGATTCCCCCATTATCTTAGAAGTCCCATACTTCCAGTTAGTTTATTAACCTTTTTCTTGTCTCCATATAATGCTAATCCTAAATACTCAAGATCATTTGATGAGAATGTTGCTATTTTTTTGGTATATTCTTCATAATTTTTAGTTGTTTGTGCAGCATTACTAAAGTCGACAACAAACAAATCGGAAAATTCTTCAGAATATACTTTATCTCTTAAATCTTTAATCTTTATAGAATCACCCTTCAGAATAGGAATCGGGGTGGTAGTTATCCCTACATGAGGATTACCGCTTCCATCCATTACAGTCGGCCCAATAATTTTATCTATTTCTTTTCCTAAGGTAAGAGCTAACACTGCAGCAGTATTTGAAATTAATCCTGTTGGTAAATTAGCATCAATAACCATTACACATTTCATTTCCATGATTATTCCTCCACATAGTGATTTAAATGATACTATCATTGATTTCGACCAAAAACGGACCATAACATTAAAATGGTTCGAGTTGGCGAAATGAACTCTATATTATATTTGTTAACAGCATTTTCAGTTGTTAAACAAAGATCAACATCACCTTTCTTCAACTTAACTGCAGCTTCACTTGTTGAATTAACAAGCAATACATCATAGTTCATGTTGAATTCAGCTAAGAACCAAGGAAGAAGACTTGAAGGTGCATGGTGAGTTGCAATAATCAAAGGATGCCTCGTATCCAATTCTTCATATGGTCTTTTTGCAACTCCATAAAAAGGTGTTTCAAAGACATATGGGAACAAAAATTGGATTTCCTTTGACATGTAAAACTTATCTATTCCCTTGTAAGCATTCGCTACAAGAAGAACATTAGATTCTCCCAAAACCAAGCTTTCATAAGCTTCTTCATAAGAAGGGAAAAGCGTATATTTTCCATGGTTTGCCTTTAGTGATGATAGCAAATATTCAGCTGATGCTTCACTGCTGGTTCCAGAAGGACCTAGAGTAGCAATTTCAAGTTGATCTAAAAAAAATAAAGAAGAAAACAGCTTATCATTCCAATTTGATAAACGATGATTTTGCCCTCTTACCTGATATTTTACGGCCATTTTACACCACCTGTATCAATTTGATTATTTATGTTGTATTTTCCAAAATGTGTAACTTCTTTTCCCTTTTATAATTTAGCATGGTAAAATGGTTGGTATAAGGACCAATTATTATAAATTTTTATAGGACCAATTTGAAAACGAAAACATGGAGGGAGAATATGCTGTGGATACCTATTGATCGATCAATGGATATACCTTTAATTAGGCAAGTTTACGAACAAATTCGTACTCGTATTTTACATGGGGAACTTTCAGCTGGGGATTGTCTTCCACCTACTCGTGAATTAGCCTCCAATCTAGGTACTTCACGGAATGTTGTAGTGGAAGCTTATGACCAATTATTATCAGAAGGATATATAGAAGGACGGCAAGGATCAGGAACTTATGTTGCAGAAGGAGCATACTTGGATCAACAGAAGAAAACAGATTTTTTATCTTTTTTTGATATGCATCAATTAATAGAAGATACAAACGAAATCATTGATTTTCGTTCGGGTCTTCCAGCTTTAGACATGTTTCCTAGAAATACATGGGGGCAAATCTCTAAACAAGTATGTTCAGATACTTCCCATTCCATATTCGGTTATGGCTATCCTGAAGGGAGAATGGAACTACGCCACATTCTTTCTCGTTACCTTAAAAGAACAAGGGGGGTTCATTGCCATCCAGACCAGCTAGTTATTACCTCTGGGGCAACACAAGCATTATCTCTTATAGCTAATCTATTCCTGTCCCAAGGGGAAGAAGTAATGATTGAAGATCCTATAACTCATGAAATTCAAACAATATTTACTTCTCCAGGATCAACACTCTATCCTATACCTGTAGATGAACAAGGAATGAAAACAGATTTAATTCCACCAAACAAAAAGCCTAAGTTTATTTTTGTTACTCCGTCACATCAGTTCCCACTTGGAGAGACGTTGCCTATTCAACGTCGGATTCAGCTTATTCAATTTGCTAGAAAAGCTGATTGCTTTATTGTTGAAGATGATTACGACAGCGAATTTCGTTATCAAGGATCTCCTATTAACTCACTTCAGGGGCTTGATCCAGATAGAGTGGTTTATATAGGAACTTTTAGCAAGATATTGTCACCAGCACTCAGATTAGGTTACTTAATTCTTCCTCCTTCCTTAACTAAACAATGTAAAGATTTAAAATGGTTCACAGATCTTCACACTCCATCATTGGAACAACTTACTATTGCACGCTTCATAGATGAAGGACATTTGGAGCGCCATATTAGAAAAATGAAAAAAATATATAAGACACGACGGGATCATTTGAAAAAATGTTTAACAGAAGAGTTTGGTGATAAGGTTAAAATATTAGGGGATTCAACAGGCCTACATTTAATTGCCGAATTTAAAAACATAGAGTTTACAGATCAAAAAGTAAAAAACATATTAGAACGACATAAAATTAAAATCTATCTAGTCGAACTGCATACTATTAAAAAAGGAATGCATCAAAATAAAATAATATTAGGTTATGGGAATTTAACAATAGATAAAATAAAAGAAGGTATACAAAGACTAAAACAGGCTCTAATTTAAAATTTTATTACTGTTTAAATTTGAATCTCACTCAGTGAACAGCCTTGCTTAAGCAAATTCATCAAGGAAACACAATATCTATTGTGTTTCCTTGATGAATTTGAGGACTGTTAGGGAAAAGAACCGCTTAGAGGTTTTTCAAGTAGCTGTTAATCAATTCTCCCTTACTTGTGACACTATCCATCCAGGGAACCAAAAAAGACCTAACGTCCGATTTTTGAGTTAATTCCTTGAAAATATCTATTCTTTTTTGAGGGTCTTTTTCTGTTTCAGGAAAACCTTCAGGACGCGGCGGCAAAAAACCTTCAGGAGCAACAAAGGTTATATTAAATTGTGATGCCTTTATAAAAAAGTCATAAGCGACCTCAATGATATGTAAGTGCTTCCCCTTATACAGGGTAGTTGTCTCTTCTTCATTAAGCATTCTGAGTAAATAATGAATTTTAACTCGATCGTTTATCGGGTCTTTCACTTTCTTGTGCCTCACTTCCATTTCGAAATGACCATACACATTGTTGTCATTATCGTTCGTCAAACAAGCCATATCTGTAGCAATCATATTGGAATCATCCTCATCGGACTCAGAGGCGATTCTAGCGGCTTGTGTTTTTCCGAATCCAAATATGAGACACCCTTTATTATTGACTTTACATACATCCCCATAAAAGATATTATTCGGTCTCTCTGAAGCTACGAAATCCACATTAAATTTCATTCTCTCTTTTATCTCCCTTCCAAAAACATTTTTAGTTTAAAAAGACGAGGTCTCCACGCTTCAGCTCGGAAGCTTTGATCGGCTTCCCTAGTCGGACCATTGAATCAGTCACAACCGTTTGATAGTTTCCAAGAGTTAATCCGCCATGCGTAAACGCCCAGTGGACAAAAGAAGAACAATCAAATGATCTCCGGTTGATATCGGCTTGACTACGGCCTCCACCCCATTTATACGGACTCTTCCCAACAAGCTGCATTCCGGCTGCAGTCGCTTTTTAGCAGCCTCCGGATCCTCCAGTGTTAGTTCGACTTCAATCGCCCCACCTGAAGCATAGAGATTCATATATTCCATGACTTCATCCACATACCCTTCTCGGGCGGATTGGCTTATGCTTGTCGCCGATAGACGAACGCCTTGCGCTTTTCTAGTGGTTAATAGTCTCTAAGCTCACGATTAATAAAACATTCAACTGCAAAGGCAGAGACGCCTAAAGCGGCGGAATAAATAGACAGCTGAGAGAATTTGATTTTTAAGTCTTTTTGATGGAATTTAAGTGTATGTTCTTCAACAGTATGATAGATCGGTGTCTCCAGCCATTCCTTTGCCATAGCAAGGCGATTGCCAATAATAATTTGCTCCGGGTTGAAAGTATTGATAATATTGTTAATCCCAATTCCTAAGTAAAAACCGATTTGTTCAAATAATTGGATGACCTCGCTGTTATTTTCCCTTGCTTGTTCTATCAATGAAGGAAGAGTTGTATTTTCGTCAGGGGCATTTTTTAACAAAGCGTATTCTGAGGCGTATGCTTCCCAGCAACCTTTTCCTCCGCACTTACATGGCTTTCCATTCATTTGAATGATCATATGGCCCATCTCACCTGAATAACCATTGATTCCGTGGTAGAGTTCATTCTTTACTATCAGCCCTGCACCTATCCCTATTCCAGCACTAACATAAATGATATCTTGAAAATCTTGGCCTGCTCCAAATTGCTTTTCACCATATGCTCCGGCGTTTGCTTCATTAACAATAATTGTGGGAATACTGAACTTTTCTTCAATTTTGTTCTTTATCGTACAGTTTTCCCAGCCTAAATTTGGTGCAAGCAATACTTTCCCATGATTGTCCACAATCCCAGGTACACCAATGCCAATTCCAATAACTTCATAACGGCTGTTTGGCGCCTCCTGTATAAAAGTGCGGATGATATTATCGACAACTTGTAAGACATTTTCAATAGAAGTATCGGTTATTGTTTCGTTTTTTTCTGCAAGGATGTTACCTCTTAGATCGGTTAAAACCCCAAGGACATAGTTTACCCCTATATCAATACCAATTGAAAAACCAGTTGCTTTGTTAAAATGCAACAGTACCGGTCTTCGTCCTCCGCTTGATTCCCCAGGACCAGATTCATAAATAAGTTTTTCATCTATTAATTCATTAACTAGGGAAGAGACCGTTGCTTTATTTAATCCTGTCCGGTGAGCGATATCAGCACGGGATAATGGCTCATGCTTCAATATCGTCTCAAATACGATTGCTTTGTTATTTTTTTTGACTACCTGTTGATTCCATGTTATTGGCTGCACGGGTTCAAAATTCTCCTTATCTATATTTGAAGTAGTCGGTCATTCACCTATTGCTATTTTATTGGTTCAGAAAGGTAAAGGTAATTAAAGTATTAACGTGTTAAAGTGAGATATCTTTGTCCAGCTCCGAGCGCCATCGGCTCGAGGTCACAAGTCAATCCGTCAAGAAGGTTAAAAAACAACCTTCATGCCGGCTCGCCTTGTGCTTGTCGCCGATAGTCGGGCGCTCTGCGCTTTTCTTACTTCACAAAAGCAAAATCTTTTAGAAAAACGTCATTATCAATGATATCACCAGAATATTCTTTTCTTCTGTATTAATAGTATATACTTAGTTTAATCAATATACAAACAAAGAATCTAATGATATAATAAATGAAAATTTTCACCAAGCATAGGATCTTTTATGAAATGTAAACGGTTTCGCATTAGGTGAGAAAAATGAAAGAGGTGGAATGAGTGAACTATGTACTTGGAATTGATTTAGGGACAAGCGCTGTTAAAATTTTATTGTTAAATCAAAATGGGGAAATCTGTGATGAAATTTCAAAACCATATCCTTTGATTCAAGAAAAGTCTGGATATAGTGAACAGGATCCACTACAATGGGTGGACCGAACAACTGAGGCACTTTCAGAAATAGTTGCTCAATTTGATGGAGAAGTTCAGGACATAGAGGGAATCAGTTTTTCCGGACAAATGCACGGCCTGGTTCTATTAGATCAGAATCACCAGTTAGTAAGAAATGCTATTCTTTGGAATGATACGAGAACAACAGACCAATGCCGGCAAATCTACCAAGCTATTGGAAAAGAACGTCTATTAGACATAACGAAAAATCCTGCACTAGAAGGATTTACTCTTCCAAAACTTTTGTGGGTGAAGGAAAATGAACCAGATTTATATGAAAAAGCGGCTGTTTTTATGCTTCCAAAGGATTATTTGCGTTATAGAATGACAGGTAAAATTCATAGTGAATACTCGGATGCAGCGGGAACACTTTTATTAGATATTAATCAAAAGGAGTGGAGCAAAGAAATTTGTCATCATTTCGAGCTAAAAGAAGATTTTTGTCCAGAACTTGTTGAATCACATGCATTTGTTGGCACACTTAACGAGGAATTTGCAAAGAAAACTGGACTCTCAAGCTCAACGAAGGTATTTGCTGGGGGAGCTGATAATGCTTGCGGGGCAATCGGAGCAGGAATCCTAACAGAAGGAAAAACATTATGCAGTATCGGAACATCTGGTGTGATTCTCTCGTATGAACAAGGCGGGGACAGAAATTTTCAAGGGAAAGTTCATTATTTTAATCATGGAAAAGAAAATGCCTATTATTCAATGGGGGTAACACTTGCAGCAGGGTACAGCTTAAGTTGGTTTAAGGATGTATTCGCAGAAAATGAGTCGTTTGAAGAATTGTTAGAAGAAGTGAAGGATGTCCCTATTGGTGCAAATGGTTTACTGTTTACGCCATATATAGTGGGCGAACGAACACCTCATGCAGATTCAGCAGTACGCGGAAGCTTTATTGGAATAGACGCAGCCCATACAAAAAAGGATTTTTCCCGTGCCGTTATTGAAGGAATTACATTTTCATTAAATGAATCGATTGAGATTTTTCGTGAAAATGGAATGGAGGTTGATACAATTATTTCAATTGGCGGCGGAGCTAAAAATAAGGAATGGCTCCAAATTCAAGCCGATGTTTTTAATGCTGAAATTGTAAAGCTGACGAATGAACAAGGACCTGGAATGGGAGCGGCCATGTTAGCTGCTTATGGATGCGAATGGTTTCCAACTCTTCAGGAATGTGCAGATCAATTTATAAGAAAAGGAAAAACATTCTTCCCTAATAAAGACGATGCGGAAAAATATCAAAAAATTTATAGGTTATATAAAAGTGTCTATCAGCAAACAAAGGAATTAAATGAAGGCTTAAAAGAATTTCGTCAATAACGTTGATCATAAGAATAGGAGGGATTTTTCCATTCTATTCTTACATTTTCTTAGTTTGTTTGATAGACAAACTAAGTGACGGTTGTTATAATAATTTTAAAGCTATAAATTTCCGATTTATTCACCATCTATTTGAAAGCGATAACAGTTTGATAATTTGTAATCTTAAACAATCGTAGGAGGTTATGAAAATGGCATACTTTCCAGATATTAGTAACGTAAAATACGAAGGTGCAGCATCAAAAAACCCATTCGCATTTAAATACTACAATCCTGAGGAACTGGTAAACGGTAAAACAATGGAAGAGCTGCTTCGTTTTTCTGTGGCTTATTGGCATACGTTCACAGCAGAAGGCACAGACCCATTCGGAGTTGGGACAGCTCAGCGTCCTTGGGACCAATTAAAGGGAATGGATCTGGCAAAAGCACGGGTAGAGGCAGCATTTGAATTATTTGAAAAATTAAATGTCCCATTCTTTTGTTTTCATGATGTAGATATTGCACCAGAGGGCTCCACATTAAAAGAAACATACAAAAATTTAGATGAAATTGTTGACATAATTAAAGGTTATATGAAAACGAGTAAAACAAAATTACTATGGAATACAGCAAATATGTTCACCCATCCACGATATGTTCATGGGGCAGCTACTTCAAATCATGCTGATGTTTATGCATATTCAGCAGCAAAAGTAAAAAAAGGATTAGAAATTGGAAAAGAATTAGGAGCAGAAAATTATGTGTTTTGGGGTGGCCGTGAAGGCTATGAAACATTGCTAAACACGGATATGAAGCTAGAACAGGATAATCTGGCTCGCTTTTTCCATATGGCGATTGAGTATGCAAAAGAAATAGGATTTGATGCTCCATTCCTAATTGAACCAAAACCAAAAGAGCCGACTAAGCACCAATATGATTTTGATGTCGCAACAAGCCTCGCATTTTTGCAAAAATATAATTTAACGGATTACTTCAAATTTAATGTCGAAGCAAATCATGCTACTCTAGCCGGCCACACATTTGAACATGAGCTTAGGGTTGCACGTATTAATGGTATGCTGGGTTCAGTTGATGCCAATCAAGGAGATACATTACTGGGGTGGGATACAGATGAGTTTCCAACTGATTTATATTCAACAACCTTAGCTATGTATGAAATTTTGAAGAACGGCGGATTGGGAAGAGGCGGACTTAACTTTGATGCAAAAGTAAGAAGAGGATCATTCGAGGCAGACGACCTATTCCATGCCCATATTGCAGGAATGGATAGTTTTGCAATCGGTCTAAAGGTTGCGAATAAACTTATTGAAGATAAAGTGTTAGATCATTTTATAGAAGAACGCTATAGAAGCTTCTCAGAAGGAATTGGCTTAGATATTGTCGAAGGAAAAACCGATTTGAAACAGTTAGAAGCTTATGCTCTGCAACTAAACAATATTGAAAATAAATCTGGCAGACAGGAGCGCTTAAAAGCGTTAATTAATCAATATTTGCTTGAAACACTTTCTAGTGTAACAGTTTAATTTTTTTGCATCCATACTAAACCATTTATGTGCTGGAATTCAAAATTTCATCGCATAAATGGTTTTGTTTTTTAGGTGACTTACAAATGTCTAAGATTTAAAAGGTGTCCTTCCAAGTCGGTGTTTAGGATATATAAATTAATAGATCGGTTTAATCTCGTTGCTGCATTAAAGAAGTCCAATCACTGATTTGATCATCAAGAAACTTTCAGTTTTGATCCAAGAAAAAGGGGAAATAGATAAAATGAGGTGATGATCATGAAAAAGGAACAGTCTAATGGAACAAATGAAAATGAATCAATTGAACAAAAGAAGAAAAAGCAAGACAATCAAGACATAGAACCTCAGCGTGACCCTTCAAAAGAAAGTGAAAGTACGGAAGAAAACCAAAATAAATAAAATTTAGAGGAGCTGACCGATGTCAGCTCTTTTTTTAAAAGATAAGAAAGTATAAGTTTTTGTACCAAGTTTTCGTGTCTAGCTCCAGCGCCTAGCCCCTCGAGGTCATAAGCCACAAATGAATTGAAGGTAAAGAACACCTTCATTTCATTTGCGTCTTATGCTTGTCGGGGCTGAACAAGGCGCTTGCGCTTTTCTTAATGTGTACATAAGTATAAAATTTTGCCCTGCGACAGACCTTGATAATGTGGTGGTTTTCGTGTATGGAGACAAATATTTTCAAACGGATTTTTTGGGGATCAGCATAAACATAAACACTGGGAGAATACCTGAGGATTGGCTACCAAACTCTCTGAGCTAGCACGCAAATGTAAAATCTGGCTCAATTCACCCTGCATGAGGAAGTGCTTCACTCAAAAAAGTTGTATCTGGTTCGTATAGAGGTTAATTGGATCATAAAGTTCTTGTTCATTACGAAAGTTTTGAACCATGCTGATTAGGGCATAAAGTTAGTAAAAAAGCAGAGGAGTAAACAAATGGAAATCTTTGAAGGGAGAGAGTGGCGCTGGTTTCAGCTGCATCTATTTGAAAAAGAAGCAGCGGGAGACATGATTCCCCCAGCTTACAGCGAAACTTACCAAAAGTGGCTTCAACAATTAAAACCAGATAATCGCAATTCAATTAGAATGGAAGTAATTAACTCAAATCATGCAGCAGTATATGGCTCCTTAGTTTATCATCAAGGGTTAGATAAAGAAGAAAACTATCAAGTTTTTCACTTCTATCTCACCAAAGAATTTTTTTTAACGGTAGATCTTCAGCCTTCTTTAATAGAAAAAATAAATCTAACCAAAACAAAACACCAGATGCTTACAGTAGATAATGGATTGCATGCCTTCTTTGTGGTAGTAGGCATGCTAATGAGTGAACATCTGGAGGGGATCGATCAATTTGAAGAAAAGCTTCGAGAACAAATTTGGAAGGTTTATCATGATAACGACAGCAAAATATTAGAAGAAGTTAATCGCAAAAGGCACGAATTACTTGTGTACAAGAGCTTAATTCTAACACTTATAGAAATAGAAATGGCCGTAAGAGAGGCATTTTTAATGAAGGATGGGATAACAGGTGAGCACTACCGAACCTATCAAAGAATAGAAAGAGGCTTTAAGCTGGTAAAGGAATATGAAGAAGAAGTTGACAATCTCATTCATTCCGAGGAAGTGATAAGTACATATCGTGGAAATGAAATTATGAAGGCGTTAACAATTTTCACAGCTATTTTCACACCTATGACAGCGTTAGGAGCATTGTGGGGAATGAATTTTAAGCATATGCCAGAACTCGATTGGAAGCTTGGATACTTATTTTCTTTATCATTAATTTTCATCTCTACGTTCATTATTTATTTCAATTTAAGGAAAAGAGGATGGACCGGAGACATCTTAAAAAAGAAGAAAAAGAATACCTTTTTTAAAGAATAGACAAACTGGTGCAGTGCGATATTCCTTTCAAGAAACCAACCAAGCATGACTAAACGATCATTTATATAAAAGAAAGTTTAATAGGGGGAGTATGGTGGAAATTCAAAACCACAACACTAAAAGGAGGAATTTAAAAATGGCACAAAACAACAACAATAACAAAATGAGCCGCGAAGAAGCTGGAAGAAAAGGTGGAGAACAAACAAGCAAGAATCATGATAAGGAATTCTATCAAGAAATCGGAGAAAAAGGTGGAGAACAAACAAGCAAAAACCATGATAAGGAATTCTACCAAGAAATTGGTGAAAAAGGCGGAGAACAAACAAGCAAAAACCACGATAAAGACTTCTACCGGGAGATCGGCTCAAAAGGCGGCAGACAAAGCGGCAACAACAATAACAATTCATAAAGAAAGAAAGGAAGAACTAGCTCGTTTAGTTCTTCCTTTTTTAATTCTATCTATGAAGGTTTCCTAAAAATCCTATTAGATTTTGTCGTTTTTTGTCGAATAATCGATAAATCGAAATTTTCGAAGATAATAGTGAAAAAATCGAAGATATATTTCAGATATCGAAGATATATTGGCAAAAATCGAAGATAAGTGCGAACAAACTCTGGCTGATCAAGATTAAATAGCATTAGTAATCGGATGAACATAGAGAAATCGTTTGAAATGTCCCCAAAATTAAGTGAAACTTCCTAAAAAACTATTCAGAGAGTATAAAATAAAAGAAAATCGGCAATTTCCCTTTGTCCCTTCAAAATACGGAGCATTTTTTTAACTAGCAATCGGAGCACTTTCGATTACCAATTTGAATTGTTAAGAAATTTTGGTTTGTTAAAGGAGAATGATATGCATGTGAAATTGCGCTGATTTCATCCATTTCACCCTCTGACAAGATACACCATGATCTCAAGGAAAGCATTTAACTTTTATATCGTTACGAAGCTGAGAATTGGAGGGACAAACCCCGAAGATACCACTTTATTCCAAATTTAGAGAAAATAAAAACAGACCCAAAACCCGAGTCTGCTTTATTGTCATTTGAATTATAATTTACGTACGTTAACAGCCTGAGGTCCGCGTTGACCTTCTTCTGTTTCAAATTCTACATCCTGGCCTTCATCCAAAGACTTGAATCCTTCTCCTTCAATAGCTGAAAAGTGAACAAATACATCGTCTCCACCCTCAACCTCAATAAATCCAAAGCCTTTTTCTGCGTTAAACCATTTTACCTTACCTTGCGCCATTTACTATTTCCTCCTAATGTTCAAAAACATTTAATACTTTTTCGTGTACTAGTATATCCAGAAAAACTCTTTTTAGACATTTTTTTTAAATAAAGTAATAATGGATGATTATTGTTTAATATTGGTGTTTTATCAGTAACTGATTTTTAAAAATCAATGAAAAAAAATTTTTCCAAAAAAGCGAAAAGTGAAAAGGCTTACATTTCTTCGAGCATGATAAACTTAATATTACTAGTTCATTTTATCGTCTGATTCAAGTAAGAAAAAGGACAAGACAATGATTCCTAGTTTTTTTAATCGATAAAAGTATTTAATATAACTATGAAGGTGATGAGATGGAATTTATTGCAGTCCTGTTTCCAATCTTTTTTATTTTTGGAATTGGATTTGTAGGTCAAAAGGTCATGGGTTTTGATATAAAGCCGCTTTCGATGATGGCGATTTATTTGATGACGCCTTTTTTGGCGTTTCAGACATTTTATGAGTCGAGCTTTAATCTGGATTATGCAATGATGCTATTTTACACGGTTGCGCTTGCGTTTAGTTTGATTGGAGTTATTTATTTTATTGGATTTATTCGCGGGTATTCAAAAAAGAAAACGTGTGGAATGATTTTAGCTTCTGCGTTTATGAATAATGGCAATTATGGGACTCCGCTTATCTTTTTTGCCTTTGGAGAAGCCGGTATGGGGTATGCAGTGATTCTGATGGTCATCCAGCAGCTCCTAATGTGTACAGTTGGCGTGTATTATGCTGCCAAAGGCTCTTCAGAAAATGCTGGATTTCAAACAGCATTAAAAGAAGTTATGCGCGTGCCGATTGTTTATGGTGCTTTGCTGGGGGTCGTATTTAACTTGCTGAATATTCGAATCGGCGGGTCCATTATGGAAGCCGTCACAATGGTCGGTAATGCGGCAATTCCGATGATTATGATTATTCTCGGCATGCAGTTAGCGAAAATATCTGTCAAAAATTTAGCGATTGCTCCATTATCTTTGTCTCTAGGTTTAAGACTCTTTTTATCGCCGGCCATTGCGTTTGTCTTTACCCTCTTTTTACCAATTGATGATTTGCTTAAACAGATTATGATCGTCCTCGCAGCAATGCCGACCGCCGCAAACACAACGATCTATGCTGTACAATATGAAACAGAGCCTGGGTTTGTTTCAAGTGCAACGTTATTTAGTACAGTCTTAAGTGTGGTCACTTTACCGCTTATTTTATTTGGAGTCGGGTTTTTATAAATTAGCTTCATAGCTGAGTTATATAATGTCTTATCTAAATTTTTGGGGCCCTATCCTGCCGGGATCGGGCTTTTTGCATTGTTCGATTTAACGCAGTCTAAATTAAAAGCCTTTTTTCTTCTTGTTTTGAAAAAACGATTGGACATTATGTCTAATTTTCTGAAAATATCGAACACAAAAAGTCTAATGATTAATGAAAGAAAGAAGTTTATAATAAAAACTAATTATTTTAAAAATTTAAAAAATAATGGAGGAGCATCAAATGTCGAACATACTTAGGGGATATTTTCAGCTAATTAATTGGTCGATCTGCATCAGAAAACTCAAAACGTTGTTTAGCCGAGAAGAGATCGACACTCCGATGTTAGAGGGAAAAGTTGTTGATCGGCACACAAGTTAGTGCAAGATAATGATAGTAAAGACCCGCTGGAACTAGTAAAAGCTTACGCTATACTTTAGAATGGGTGAAATCAACAATATTACTTAAAACTTTAGTGCTTATCCTAATCTGAATAAGACTCTATTCTATTATGTTGTTTCTAGATTGGAATTCATCAATTGCTTCAAGTCCTACATATAATCTTTTACCTTTGGGAGGTACAAAAATTCTCGTGACGCTAGGTTAAGTATTATACGTAACACCGCAACGAACACAATCACTTATATAAGGGATAGGTGCATTTGAAGTGTTAGAAATACTAAAATAAAGGCAATCGATATCTCACCGATTGCTTCCAGTCTCACATCCAACCTCTCACCTCGGGAAAACGAAAAATTCTCGCGGCGCTAGGTTTAAGTATTATAGTAACTCAGCAACGAACACAAACACAATCACTTATATAATGGAGGCATAAGAGATGAATGACAAACGATTTAAGGTCGCACATAAAGAAGCAAAAATCGGAATCGCCCTCGTAATTTTTAATTTTATTTGGTGGTTTGGTTTTGCTTATGGGATGGGCTCAGGTGACCCCGCTTCTTACAATTATATATTTGGACTGCCGGAGTGGTTTTTTTACAGCTGTGTCGCCGGCTTTATGATCATGGTGATACTCGTTATTTTATGTGTGAAATTATTGTTTAAAGAGGTTCCCTTTGAAGACCAAGAGGAAGGCAGGGATCAATCATGAATTGGCATGTAATTGTACCTTTGCTTTTATTTTTAGTTGTTATCTTCTTTATAGGCTTCTGGGCAAACCGTTTTATTAAATCAACAGATTCTTTCCTGCAGGAGTATTTTCTTGGCGGAAGGCAATTAGGCGGCTTTGTGCTCGCGATGACAATGATTGCGACTTATGGAAGTGCGAGCAGCTTTATTGGCGGACCAGGTGTTGCCTATAATACCGGGCTTGGCTGGGTGCTTCTTTCCATGGCACAGCTTGCAGCAGGCTACTTTGTGTTAATGGTGTTAGGGAAGAAATTTGCCATCGTCGCTCGTCAATACAAAGCCATTACTATGATCGATTTTTTGAAAGAAAGGTATCAGAGTAAAGCTGTTGTGTTAATTTCGGCCGTAAGTATTATTGTATTTCTTTTTTCCGCTATGGCGGCTCAATGGGTAGGCGGGGCAAGGCTGATTGAATCGCTGACAGGCCTTTCCTACACAACGGCATTGTTTATTTTTGCCGTATCTGTCCTTGTTTACGTGATTATTGGCGGATTTAGGGCTGTTGCTCTTACAGATGCCGTCCAAGGGGTCGTCATGTTAGCCGGTACGATCATCCTATTAGTTGCTACCATCATTGCAGGCGGCGGGATTTCAAATATTATGTCCGAGCTTGTGGCAGAAAACCCAAACCTTGTGTCTCCTTTTGGAGCTGAAAGGGATCTAACTCCCCTTTATGTCTCATCATTTTGGATTTTGGTTGGAGTGGGAGTAGTTGGCCTTCCACAAATTTCAGTACGAGCCATGTCTTATAAAAACTCGAAAGGGATGCATCAGGCGATTATAATCGGTACCGTCGTCATTGGAACGATTATGCTTGGGATGCATTTAATCGGTGTATTTGCAAGACCTATTCTTCCTGGAATAGAAGTGGGCGATAAAGTAATGCCAATGCTTACATTAGAAGTATTGCCTCCTATTCTGGCAGGCTTAGTTTTAGCAGCTCCAATGGCAGCGATTATGTCAACAGTCGATTCTCTATTAATTCTAGTAAGCTCTACGGTCGTAAAGGATGTTTACTTAAATTACATAAAGCCTGATGCCTCAGAAGCTCAGGTGAAAAAGATAAGCTTTTGGGTGACAACCATCATTGGTATTGCCGTTGTATTGGTTGCCTTAAGTCCGCCTGATTTGCTCATTTGGCTGAATTTATTTTCATTTGGGGGATTGGAAGCTGTCTTTATTTGGCCAGTGGTGTTTGGGCTTTATTGGGCTAAGGGGAACAAATATGGAGCAATTTCATCCATGGTGCTTGGGATGAGTTCTTATATCTTGTTCGATCGTCTCTCTCCGAACCCTTTAGGCATGCACACCGTTGTCCTGCCAATTTTATTATCTTTGGTTACTTACGTTATCGTCAGCTCCTTCACTCATAAATATATGATTTCAAAAAAAGTGTTAACGCACCAAGGGAAAGGGGTCATTTAAGTGAACAAATTACTTTCTAATTCTAAACGGTATCTTCGCGACAAAAACGAGGTAATTGAACTTACTCAGTCTCTTGTAAGGATTCCCAGTGTTTATCGTCCAAACGATCCAGAAGGCAACGAAGAAAAAGCGGCTCACTTTGTGGCAGATTACTTAAAAAAGCTCGGGGGCATTGAGGTTCATATTGAGGAGGTCGTAAAAGGGAGACCAAATGTCATTGGAATTGTTGATTCAGGAAAACCAGGAAAAACATTGCTTTTTGAAGGGCATACCGATGTTGTTACAGAGGGAAACCGTGATGTTTGGACATATGACCCTTTTAGCGGCCACATTGAAAATGGCCGTATGTATGGCAGAGGGACAAATGATACGAAAGGAAACCTTGCCTGCATGATAACTGCTGTGCATTCACTCTTGCAGGATAAAGAAGAATGGTCCGGTAAAATCATTTTGTGTATTCCTTGCGATGAAGAAGGCCTTATGATCGGAATTAAAGATTTCATCAAAAATGGGTGGGCAAACGGGGTAGATGGCGCGATCATTTGTGAGCCTGAGGAAAATCAAGTTTGTATTACACAGAAGGGAGCAATGCGCATTGTTGTCAAAACCTTTGGCAAAATGGCTCATGGAGCAATGCCATTAACCGGGATTAATCCAATTGTCAGAATGGCGAAAATCGTATGTGAGCTTGATAAATTAGAAACAAGAGAGAAAGAAAGACTTGGAAAGCATCCTATGCTCGGCTGGCCGAGCATTACGCCGACAATCCTTCAATCTCCGGTAAATGGAGATGCTCAAATAAACGTAGTCCCAGACGAATGCTTAACAACCCTGGATATTAGAACTGTTCCAGGGCAAGAGCACGAAACGATTATTTCTGATATTCAAGGGATTTTTGATCGGCTTTCGAAAGAGGACCCTGATTTTCATGGTCATTTTGAAGTCATTGAAAATCGGCCATGGACCGTGACAGATAAAGAAGAAGCAGTTGTAAAATGTATCGCAAAAGCGGTTGAAAAAGTTTTAGACAAGAAGCCAATTTTTAATGGCGTACCAGGAGCGACTGATGGAACGTTTCTTCATTTAGCAGGGGTACCAATTGTCACGATCGGAGCCGGGGACAGAGAGGTTCCCCATCAAATTGATGAGTATGTGGATATTGAAGAGCTGGCAGAAACAACACAAATCTATCGGGAAGCAGCCTTATTGTTTTTAAATGGCAAAGGAGATTAATCTAGCATGAAACCTATGAAAATCGCAATCTTACCTGGAGATGGAATCGGGCCTGAAGTCATGAATGAAGCATTGAAGATTTTGCGGGTCTTACAAGATCAGGATGTTTCTTTTCAAACAACTATAAATATCCTCCCTTGGAATTCAGAGTATTACCTAGAGAACGGCAGAATGATGCCGGAAAATGGACTGGCCATTCTATCTGATTATGATGCCATCTTATTCGGAGCCATTGGAGACGAAAGAGTGCCTGATCCTATTACAATTTGGGAACTCATTATGCCGATAAGAAAAAAATTCAAACAGTACGTCAATCTTCGCCCTGTTAAAAACCTTAATGGAATCCAAACTCCCCTTTTTAATCAAGACCAACATATTGACTTTGTCATTATTAGGGAAAATGCAGAAGGAGAGTATTCGAACAGCGGAGGAAGGCTTTATGAAGGAACTCAGGACGAGCTTGCTGTACAAAATACAATTATCACCAGAAAAGGGACAGAAAAAATAGCGAAATATGCATTTGAATATGCAAGAAAAACAGCCGGAAGAAAAGTCACAAGCGCAACAAAATCAAATGCGGTTATCCATTCAATGAAGCTTTGGGATGAGGTCGTAGCCGGCGTAGCAAAGGAATACCCGGACATTCAGCTTGAAAAAAATTATATTGATGCCCTGTCTGCTTATTTTGTTCAAAGACCTGACACCTTTGATGTTGTCGTCGCATCCAATTTATTTGGCGATATTTTATCTGATTTAGGATCTGCGCTAGTTGGGGGACTTGGCTTGTCCCCATCGGCAAATATAAATCCGGAAAAGGAATATCCTTCGATGTTTGAACCAGTTCACGGGTCTGCCCCAAATATAGCGGGAACAGGCAAAGCAAATCCGATCGCCCAAATTTGGTCGACAGCGTTAATGGTTGAGCATCTCGGAAGAGAGGACCTTGCAACGTTAATCGTAAATAGCATTGAGGATGTTTTGTCAGAAGGAGAAGTGTTAACGCCTGATCTTGGAGGAAATGGATCGACTTTTCAGCTGGGAGATGCGATATCAAATAAATTAAGTGAAAGAATGGAAAAGAATTCTGAGGAGGGCTTGCATGAGAGTAAAAGATAAATGCATGATTGTTACAGGTGCCGATGGTGGAATGGGAAAAGCGGTAACGAAACGAATGCTTGATGAAGGAGCAACAATCATCGGGCTTGACCTTTATCCTAATGGCACCCCTCTGGATCAGCCGAATTGCTTCTTTATTGCTGCTGATCTTACGAAGGCAGATGCTGTTGAAGAAGCTTTTGTATCGATTGATGAAAGGGTTTCCAAATTAGATGGGCTCGTGAATTTGATTGGATATGCTCAGCAAGCGACTCCAATCGAAGAGGTTACAGATAGGGAATGGAGAAACCTGATCGATGTAAACACGTCATCGATTTTTTATACATGTAAAGAAGCAGTTAAACGGATGAAAAAGGTTCGAAGCGGCTCAATCGTAAACGTTGCTTCGATCTCTGCTGAAAGGCCGAGACCCGGACTGCAGGCATATATCGCTTCAAAAGGGGCGGTCGTTTCGCTGACAAAGGGAATTGCCATTGAAGCAGCTGAGTATGGCATTCGGGCAAATGTGATTCATCCAGGTCCATGTGATACAAAAATGCTCAGCCAATTTGTAAGTGAAGGAACCAATATAGACGAGGCGAAGGATGAAATTTTCAAAAAAAGTGTGCCGATGGGAAGGCTCATTGCCCCTGAAGATATTGCAAACGCCTCTTTATTCCTTTGCTCTGACGAATCAGAGATGGTCACAGGAACGGTGCTTCATGTTGATGGGGGGAGAGGGCTATAAGGTTGCTGGAGGTGAGAGGTAAGAGGTGGGAGTAGAGGAAATCTGCGAAAGAGCAGATTTCGAGGTTGAAGTGAGGGATCGGGGATAGAAGGGAGAAAATCAGCAAAAGAGCTGATTTCCTAATAGAATAGAGCAATAGTTAACCTCATTTAGGCCCAATGCTGCAAGGGTTGGTCGGATTAATAGGAGATTTGGCTGAAATACTGCAAGGATTAAGGCAGATTAATATGATATTTGATTTTATCAATATCAAAAGGGGGACATGGAGTGGAACTGTGGAAAATGTATCGGAATGGCGAATGGGTTGAGTCCTTAGATAAGCAAACAATCCAGGTATTGAATCCTGCCGATTTATCAATGATTGCAAGCGTTCCCCGCGGAAAATCAGGCGACATTGATGAAGCAGTTATGGCTGCGAAAACCGCTTTTTTTTCAAAGGAATGGAAGCAATTCAAACCCCATGAAAGAGGTTATGTGCTTTTTGAGTTAGCACAGAAAATCCGTGAAAATAAAGAGGAATTGGCGAGGCTGGAAACATTGGATGTGGGGAAGCCCTTGAAACAATCATTATCAGATGTGGACGCGGCAGCACGATATTTTGAATTTTACGCAGGGATGGCCGATAAAATTATGGGGGAGACCATTCCAATTGAAAATGGAATTTTAGATTATACCGTAAGGGAGCCAATAGGGGTGACGGCTCATATTGTCCCTTGGAACTATCCGATCCAAATTTCAGCTAGAAGTGCAGCCGCCGCCATCGCTGCTGGTAATGCGGTTGTAATGAAGCCTGCTGAGGATACACCTTTAACCTCGTTAAAGCTTGCGGAATATTTTGATAGAACGAATCTTCCAAAAGGGATCTTTAATGTCATTACCGGATATGGCTGGGAAGCCGGGGCTGCGCTGTCATCACATCCGGATATTAATCATGTAACCTTTACAGGCTCTCAGCAAACGGGAAGAGCTGTCATGGAGGCTGCTGCTAAAAATATTGTTCCTGTCACCCTAGAGCTGGGCGGGAAATCTCCTAATCTATTATTTGCTGACTGTGAACTAGAAGAAGCAGTAGAATGGGTTGTTAAATCGATCATTCAAAACGCAGGACAAACATGTTCAGCAGGCTCAAGACTGCTCGTTGAAGCATCGATTAAGGATGAAGTAGTCGCCAAAATAAAAGAAAGATTTGAAGCACTGACAATCGGGCCGGGTATCAGGGATTATGATCTAGGGCCGATCATTTCTCAAAAGCAGTACGAAAGAATTCAATCCTTTATTGATTTAGCAGAGAAAGAAGCCACTATCATTACAGGCGGGAAAAGAATTTCGATTGAGGGAAATGAAAATGGCTGTTATATGAGCCCGACCTTAATCGAAGGCGTCGATCCTGACAGTGAATTAGCAAAGGAAGAAATATTCGGCCCCGTTTTGACGGTTTTTCCATTTGAAACGGAAGAGGAAGCCGTCTATTTAGCAAATAATACCCCTTATGGACTTGTCACCGGCATCTGGACGATGAACAGTAAGAAAGCCCACCGTGTAGCGGATCAAGTCCAATCCGGCCAGGTGTTCATCAATAACTACGGAGCAGCAGGCGGGATCCAAATGCCTTTTGGCGGCTATAAAAGAAGCGGATTTGGAAGAGAAAAGGGGCTTGAGGCGTTAAAGAATTATACACAGCTTAAAAATGTTGCTTTGAAGTATTATTGAATGATACCCCTTTCCGATGTTTGATCGGAAGGGGGTTTTTCAATTGAATGATAATCAAAAAATGGGTCAGTTTTTTGGTAATAAGGGGGATGGGTAAGGCATTGAACATCCTTGTTCAATGCCTTTTATAATTTAGATATTTTATATTCAAGGGTTTCTCTTGAATGAATTAACTTAGTATTAAATATATTACCAATGTTGACAATTCTCAGAATACTTAGTATTATAAGTATATTATCTTATAGGCTTTTAGAAAGGATGATTAAAAGTTAAAAAGTCACTTTATAAAACAATTTACGATGATTTAGTTAACAAAATATTGACTGAAGCATTAAAAGTAGGAGAAAAACTACCTTCTGAAGCAGAGTTAGACAAAATCTATAACGTAAGTCGGACACCGGTAAAGCAGGCATTGAATCAATTGGAAAATGACGGCTATATTTATAGACTGCAAGGAAAAGGGTCATTTGTAGCAAATCGGAGACCAGCTGAGATTTGGACTCGGATGACAGGATTCAGAAGCAATTATTTAGACAAATGGGAAAAGATATCTTCTAAAACGATTGAGATATCGCAAAGAAAAGGCTGCTTCACCCATTTGTTCAACATCGACGATAATGAAAAAATTACTTATTTGAAAAGGGTGCGTTATTTTGATGACAAACCTATTCTTTACTTGGAGCATTATGTAAACCCTTTCATACCTAATGACATCTTTGAAAATAACCACTCATTTATTTCCTTGGGCCAACTATTAAAAGAAAAATTAAACATTGAAATGGTCCGTGCTGAAGAAGAAATTGAACCAATTAATGCAACAACAACGATAGCAAACATTCTGCACATCCCAGAGGGGACACCATTATTAAAGGTTACTCGAATTTCTTATGATCAAAAAAATCTGCCTATAGATGTAAATCCTTATATTGTGAACACAAAGGAGTGGAAATACAAGATTAACTTTAGACAGGAGGACGTCCATGAGGATTTTTAAGGGAAAATTTGGGGTCGCTTTTACAATTTTCGCTATTATTACACTGGTATTCCATGTGTATACAGCCTTTTTTGGTACATTTGAGCCAAGAGTACAAAGATCAATCCATTTGCTTCTGTTACTTCCTCTAGCCTTCCTAGTATTCCCATTTAGACGAAATGGAGATAAATCAGAAAAGCCGACTTATTTGGATTGGCTTTTGACGATTTTAAGTTTTCTTCCAAGTCTTTATATCTATTTGAATAGTGATCAATTAAATTTGCGAATTGAACAAGTAGATGAAGTAAGTTTAACGCAGATTATTTTAGGAACTTTAATGGTTGTTCTTGTAATCGAAGCTTGTCGAAGAGCGGTTTCTTTTGCTTTTTCTATTGTTATTGTTTTCTTTCTCTTGTACATGTTTATAGCTCCTTATTTACCTGGAATGTTTAATGCACGTTCTATTAGCTATGATCGCATCATCGAGTTGCTATATTTATCCAGTGGTGAAGGGGTTTACGGGTTTTTAACTGGAATCTCTAGTAATACTCTGTTCGTATTTATCGCTTTTGCTGCCATCATGTTAAGAACAGGCGTCGGCCAATATCTAATGGATATTTCTGTGTTGTTGACGGGAAAGTACCGAGGAGGACCAGCAAAGATCGCTGTTTTGTCAAGTGGGTTATACGGAAGCATAAGCGGGAGTTCAGTTGCGGATGTTTATTCAACCGGAAGCTTTAGTGTGCCGTTAATGAAGAAGATTGGTTACCCGTCTACAAAGGCAGGTGCAATTGAAGCTGTTTCAAGTGCAGGGGGGCCGCTCATGCCTCCGATTATGGGTGCTGGGGCTTTTGTTATGGCCGAGATGACAGGCACCCCTTATACGGAAATTATTAAAGCTGCTATTCTAAGCGCCATTATTTATTATATCGGCATATTGGCAACCGTTCATTTTGAAGCAGTCTCTCTTAAAATAGGAAAAACACCAAATGAATGGAATGTAGGGCTTAAAAATATTTTAAAAAGAATACCGTTTGTTGTTCCTTTTGTAGTCATGCTTTCCTTTTTGTTCACAGGGTTTTCACCGGGAAAGAGTGCAGTATATGGAATAATTGGCTGTTTATTAACTTGGGTAGTGATGTCTTGGAAAAATCTTAATTTTAAAGATATAATCGCCGGGATTAATTATGCAGTTAAAGGTTCAATTGTAATTGCAAGCGCTTTAGCGGGTGCCGGTATGATCGTGGCTGTTTTAAATCAAACCGGTGCGGCACTGGCAATGGGCACGATTATTACTAAATACTCATTTGGAATGATCGGCTTGGCATTATTCCTAATTATGCTGGTGACCTTGATTTTAGGAGCAGGGATACCAACAACTCCCGCTTATATCATTACAGCAACCGTAGCTGCCAGTGCATTATCTGCTTTTGGTGTACCGACATTAGTTGCGCATTTCTTTGTATTCTATTTTGCCATTCTCGCTGACATAACTCCTCCAGTAGGGGTAACGGCATTTGCAGCAGCGAATATCGCAGAATCACCGCCAATGAAGACAGCTCTAATGACACCTCGATTTGCATTTGCCGGTTTTGTTGTACCGTTTGTGTTTGTTATGAGCCCAGAACTTCTAATGTTAGAAGGTTCATCTGTCGGATCGATTTTATACGTCTTCATATCTACCATTATTTCAGTTATAACATTAGCGGCTGTAGTAGTCGGTACTCTCTTTACTAAATTATCACTAGTCAAGCGAATGACGCTGCTTTTGATCACGATTATCTCATTAAGTAATGTAACCGCTGTTTCTATTATTGGAATTGGTCTAGTGATCGTGTTTATTGTTTTGGATTACCTCCAATATAAAAGAGCAAACACAGTTTATTCTGAAGATCAAAGGATTATAGAAGGGGGTTGATTACTAAAGCAAAGACAAGACGAACCTTGGAAGGGGGCAAACAATGAAAAGATTTTCAATTCATTTCGTTTTACTCATCCTTTTGGTGAGTATTGCGGGATGCAGCAACCCTTACAGTAACAACGTAAAAAAGAATTCGAATGTGAGTGCTGCTGCAAATCAGAATGAAAGTACAGGTGAAGCAATTAATTTAACTTGGGCTTCAGGCTCTCTTGGTGGCGGGTGGTACAGTATGGCTGGCGGGTTATCTTCAATGATTCAAGAAAAAAGTTCGAATATCAATATTAGGGTAATCCCAGGTGGAAGCCTGCAAAATATTCCTTTTATCGCCAAAGGGACAGCTCAACTTGCCTTTGAACAACCAGCCTTTATCACCGCAGGGAAAAATGGAGAAGACCCATTTGATAAAAAATATTCTGATCTGTTGGCAGTTGGAAATGGCTTTGGTTTGAACTATTTTCACTTTGCAATTGATCCAAGCATTGGGGTAGAAAGTATAGATGAAATCTTTGAAAAAAAGCTGCCCATAAATATTGCGGTTACGCCTGTGAATAACACAGATGAGTGGGTGTTGCGGAAATTCCTCGAATATTACGGTGTGACTTATGAAGATATTGAATCGTGGGGAGGTAAAATATTTCACGGCAGTTACACCGAACAAGCACAGCAATTTAAAGATGGTAATGTGGATGTGATGTTTACACAGCTTGCTCTTCCGGGGTCAGCTATTACGGAGGCTTCCAACGGCAGAGATTTAAAAATATTACCGATGTCAGATGACTTAATTGAGTATTTATCCCAATACGGTATAGAAAAAGGGGTGATACCTGCAAACACCTATCCAGAGGTTATAAATGGGGACGAAGATATCCAAATGGCTGCGATGGGCACTCTCCTTGTTGCTAGTAATAAAGTTCCGGAGGATGTTGTTTATAACATTACGAAAACTATTAATGAAAGCCAAGATCGCCTTAAATCCATACACTCTGCTTTAAATGGATTTTCTTCTGAAAAGGCAATTGAAGGTCTTGGAACGGATTTACATCCCGGGGCGGAAAAATATTATAAAGAAATTGATGTTATCAAATAAAAATTGGAGGCTTTACTATGTATAATAATCTTTTCTATGAAGTGAAAGACAGCATTTCAACGATTACTATAAACCGTCCGAAAACCTATAATTCACTAAGCACCGAAACAAAGCTTGAGCTCACAGATGCATTCGAGGCGGCCAATCACGACGAAAATGTTAAAGCAATCATCATAACGGGATCAGGGAAAAAGGCATTTTGCTCAGGTCAAGATCTAAGCGAGAGCAAAGAGGTTAATCAAGAAACCGCCGATGCCTGGGTTGATGAATTTGATAAGCTTTATCGTGTCATAAGAAGTATAGAAAAGCCAATTATTGCGTCAATCAACGGATTTGCAACGGGATCGGGGCTTCAATTGGCATTGTTAGCGGATATTAGGATTGCTGCACAAAGTGCAAAATTTGGTATGACAGAAATCAATGTCGGCCTGCCATGTATTATTGGAAGTACAATGTTCTGGGAGGTTATGGGGAAATCAAAAACGATCGACCTCATTTTAACGGGCCGCCTGCTTCAAGCAGAGGAAGCGAAGGAGTATGAGCTCGTCACCCGTGTTGTTGCTGATGATGCTTTAAAGGAAGCGACCGGGCAGTTAGCGGCAGAGCTTGCTGCTAAACCGCCGGTTGGGGTAGCTCTTAATAAAAGGTGGTTTAAGCGGATGAGTGATTCTGATTTTAATAGTTGTATGCAGTATGCATCTGAGGCACATACACTTGCTTATGAGTCAGGCGAACCGCAACAGGCTATGACCTTATTTTTTGAAAAAAGGGCAGCAAGGAAAGGGTAGGATTACACGATGAAACTCTTTGAATGTGAAGGTAAAAAATTATTCGAAAAATACGACATAGCGATTGCAAATGGCTGGCTTTGGAATGAAGTCTCAGCTGATGCTGTTTATCCTTTGATCGCCAAATCTCAAGTATTGACAGGCGGACGGGGAAAAGCAGGGGCAATTGTTAAAGTAAACGATAGATCACAACTAGAACAAACAGTGACTACTCTATTAAACAAAGAGGTTCGCGGCCATAAGGTCAGCCATGTGTACTTAGAAGAAAAGATAGATTATGAGAAAGAATTATATTTAGCTATTATCATTGATCGGAATAGAAAAGCTCCAGTCTTAATTGCCAGTAATAAAGGGGGGATTGACATAGAAAATGTCCCGGATCAAGATCTACTTACGATCCCAGTTAATCCTTTAATTGGCATTCAGCCTTTTATGATGAGAAAGGTTGCTGCTTTTTTGAAACTGGAGTCAGATAAGATTTCAGCCATTATTAGTAAAATATGGAACGTATTTAATGGAGAAAAGGCAGAGTTAGTAGAAATTAATCCTCTATTTATGAAGTCTAACGGGGAACTCATTGCCGGTGATGCTAAAGTGATTTTAGATAGTCATGAGAAGCGGGTATCATTTCCCGACTTTCTGCCGCGGGCAAGTGGAGGATTTGAAGAGAGATGTTCAAAGCTGGGAGCGGTAGGGGTTGAACTTGATGGTGACATTGTTGTGATCACAAGTGGTGCAGGGCTGGGGATGGCAACATTTGACTTAGTATGCAGCAAAAATAAAACAGTGAGAGCGTTAGTGGATTTAGGCGGACACGTGATTCACGATATTGAAGCGGCTGAAAAACTTATTGAAGAAGTGAAAAAGTTAAATCCTAAAGGAATATTTTTCAATTTTTATTTCCAAGTTGCAAGCTGCAAGGTAATGGCAACTGCCATAGCAAGCAAGCTTGGGGGAGGACCGTTTCCTGTAGTTGTACGGATGCGGGGTATAGAGGAAGCAGAATCAGCCACGATGTTATCACAGTATTCAAATATCTATTCAACTCAAGATTTACAAACGGCATGTGAGATCATCACAAAAGAACTGGGGGGAAAGACCGGTGTCCATCATCATTAATGAGCAATCTAAAGTAATTATACAAGGCATTACGGGAAAAGTTGGCCGGTCTTTTGCCGAGCGGATGATTAAATACAATACACCCCTTGTTGGCGGTGTTACACCAGGAAAAGGCGGCCAAAATGTTTACGGGAAACCGGTGTTTGATTCGGTCGAAGAGGCGGTTCAATTTACTAAAGCGGACACTTCATTTATAAGTGTCCCTCCACCGCTCGTAAAACAAGCAGTAATCGAGGCAATCGATGCTGGAATAAAAGTTATTGTTATCTATTCTGAAGGTGTTCCTATCCATGACAGTTTACAAATGGTTCACTACGCTAAATTACATCAAGTTATTCTGCTTGGCCCTAATTCAGCAGGTATTGTTTCGCCAGGAAAAGCCAACATAAGTGATATTCACGACTCAATTTTAACGCCGGGGAAAATCGGGGTTGTGTCCAGAAGCGGAACTTTAACCTATGAAGTGATCGAGATGCTGCGAACATCTAATTTAGGGAATAGTACGATCGCTTGCTTGGGCGGAGACCCGGTAATTGGTGTCCAGCATGCCGATATCCTGCAAATGTTTGAAAAAGATCCGGATACAGAGGCAGTAATCTATATAGGCGAAATTGGCGGGAACGATGAGGCATTGGCGGCAGAGGCAATCCGTCAAATGAAAAAACCTGTTTTTGCATACATTGCAGGTATATACGCACCTCCAGGAAAACGTATGGGCCACGCGGGAGCCATTATCCAAAAATCCTCCGAAACAGCGATCGAGAAGCAAAAAATAGTAAGAGAAGCAGGTGCAATAGTTGTCGATGTGTTGACCGATTTGAAGAACATAGAGCTAGTAAACGTCAATAGAGTTTAAGGTAGATCTCAAGGTGGAGGGACTCTAAATTTCCTTTGAATTACTAGTTAAAAACGAAGAAAACACTATTCTTTCTACAAATTAATGGAAAGGATGGTGTTTTTTATTTTGAACAGCAAAACCTCTGTTTTCACATGCTGCATAGATCATTTTAAATTTTGTTAGATTAATAGAATCTTTCACGAATTAGTGACTTATTTTTAAATGTGGAAAATTTTTCAGTCTTAAGAGAGCAGCAGGACTACAAGGACTTTACTCCTAAATGGAGAATTTTAAAGTAACTCATCCAAAAAACTTAAAACCAAAACGCGTATCATGTCAACCAATATCTCATGTTTAAAATAAGATACGATTTAACATCAAAAAAACAGGGTGGTATTTCATGAGGGATTTTCCATTGGAAAGAGAATCGATTCAACAAATTTTTTCTAATCTTCGAGATGGGGTTTTAGTGGTTGATTTAGATTTGCATATTATTTATATCAATGAGTCTACAAAAGCGATTGGTTTAAGAACAGAAACCGACATAGGAAAATCATTATTTACTGTATTTCCTAATTTAAAGAAAGAATATAGTTCCATTGTTAAAGTTCTTTCAACCGGTAAACCGATCATTAATCAAAGCCTATCTTTTATTACCTATCGCGGAGAAAGAAAAACGACTTTAACATCCACCTATCCGATGTATAAAGACGGGGTTTTAGTTGGAGTTTTTGAAGTGTTTCAGGATATATCGGCTATTGAAGAATTATCTAAAAAGATGGTGAAATTACAAAAAAAACATCAATCATCAAGTCCAATCCAAGAATCTCAATCTTCATCAGTTTTTTCTGAGGAAACGATTTTAGGACAAAGTGAGGAAATTCAAGAGATCAAACAAAAGATTCCAATCCTGGCAAAGACAAAATCGCCAATTTTTATTTATGGTGAGACAGGTACAGGCAAAGAATTAATTGTACAAGCGATCCATGCGGCATCAACTAATCAAAAGGCTCCATTTGTTGCCCAAAACTGTGCTGCTATTCCGGAAGCGCTGCTTGAGGGAATTTTGTTTGGCACGACGAAAGGCGGGTTTACTGGTGCAGAAGATCGCCCCGGTCTATTTGAATTAGCCCATACTGGGACTCTGTTTTTAGATGAAATCAATTCTATGCCCGCCTCATTACAAGCAAAGCTTTTACGGGTTATTCAAGAAGGGAAGGTTCGTCGTATTGGCGGACAAAAGGAGTTTTCTATTCAGGTTCGGATTGTAGCAGCTACGAATATCCATCCGGAAGTCATCGTACAATCTGGTGAATTAAGAAGTGATTTATATTATCGTTTAAATGTCATTTATCTAGAAGTACCCACTTTACGTAATAGAAAAGAGGATATTCCAGAACTTGTGAATTATTATGTTGACCATTATAACAAAGAATTTCAGAAATCCATTGTGGGAGTGGATATTGAAACAATGAACTTTTTTATGAATTATGAATGGCCGGGGAATATCCGCGAATTACGAAATCTGATTGAACGAGCGATGAATTTAGGCGTTGAAGCTTCCATTCATTTGAAAGATATAGAGCCCCATACATTACTTTCATTTCATCAAAAGGCTCCAGTATCTTTCCAAACACATGAAAATCAAAAATTAAGAGATGCCATTAGGAACTTAGAAATAAAGATGGTTAAGGAAGCCTTGGAGCAAAGTGCTGGAAATGTTTCAAAGGCAGCCCGTCAGCTGGATATTCCTCAACAAACCCTTAATAATAAAATTAAAAAGTTCGGGTTGCGATCGTTTATTTATCAGATCAAAATGAATACCCAATAATGAGTAATTACCTAAATGATAATGAATAGTTTGGGTAGTTTCTTTTTTTATTCAAAGAAATCAATTGGAGAAGGGCCTATACATGTTGGCATAAGACTTGCATCAATAGAAGTGAAGGTATCTTAAAAATTATAGGAGGTCATACCTATGTGGAAATCTGAATATACCATTTTACCTGATTATTCCCCGCTCTATCCTCAAGTCCCTTATCATTACAAAAATTATCATAAAATTAGTGTCTATTGTCGCGGTCATCGGGATGCGATTGAAAAGTTCTTGCCAAGTAATTTTGAATATGTGTCCGATGTTTTTGAGATTTTTGTCTTAAAAAATGACGAAATTAAAGGATTGGAGCCTTATTCAGAAGGGGGAATTGTGATCCCTTGTAAGTATAAGAATAGGGTGGGTGCCTATATGGCGTATGAATATGTAGATACAGATGAAGCTTTATGTGCTGGACGTGAAATATGGGGTTATCCTAAAAAGTTAGCTGAAGTTCGTTATCAGGAAAAGAGCGGGGAGATACATGGCAAGGTCATCCGCAAGGGCAAAACGATTATCGATATTTCTTTAACATTGGATGATACGGAAGTGAATCCACCTGTTTTGTTCCCGCGGTTGCAAGTGAAACGAATGCCGAGAGCTGACCAATATGGTACTGATATGGATCAAGTGATTTTAAACGAATTTGCAGACTCCGTGATTCATACGAGAAAACAAGGAACGGCAACTGTAAATTGGGAACACTCCAGCTTTGATCCGCTCGCTGAATTAGGACCTCTTGAAGTACTTGGCGGGGTTTTTGTAATCGGTGACTTTACTTTGACCTACGGGAGGGTAATCGATCAAGTAGTTCAATCCGTAAATAAATAATAGGGGGTGGAAAGGGAACAACATGCTATTCTGACCCCTCTTATTCTAGATTCAAACATTGTAAAAATAATGTGATAGTCATTCATACCATCTATTAAGCTAGTAAAAAAGGTGATGATCCTGAGAGTAATAAATAAAGTTACTGTGATAACTGGAGCTGGTGCAGGAATAGGTAAAGCAACTGCCTCTTTATTTGCAAAAGAAGGAGCAAAGGTTGTTTTAACGGATATAAATAAGGAATCTAGTGAGGCAACTCTTCACCAGATTGTAAACGATGGCGGGCAAGCTATCTTCATTCAGCATGATGTAACGAAAGAGGATAATTGGAAAAAAGTATTTAATATCGCAATCTCTAAGTATGAAAAAATAGAAGTTCTTGTAAATAACGCAGGGATTGCTATGCAGGCCTCTATTGAAGATTGTACCTATGAACAATGGCGTCGTATACATGAGGTAAATCTAGATGGAGTTTTTTTGGGTACGAAATATGGAATTCTTGCAATGAAAGCCAATAAAAAAGGCTCTATTATCAATCTTTCATCTATAGAAGGAAATATCGCTGAACCCCAATTAGCTGCCTACAACTCCAGCAAAGGCGGAGTTCGTCTTTTAACTAAATCAGCAGCACTTCATTGTGCTAAATCAAATTATGGGATTCGTGTAAATAGTGTTCACCCTGGTTATCTTCATACGCCAATGCATGAAAAGTTTTCAAGTGAACAAATTAAACAGATTGAAAGCCTGCATCCGATCGGTCACTTAGGGGAAGCAATCGATGTTGCTTATGGCATCCTTTACCTTGCATCAGAGGAAGCAAAATTTGTAACGGGTTCTGAGCTGGTTATTGATGGGGGTTATACTGCACAATAAAATTCACCGAAAATAAATCACTCTTGAAGAGGCTGCTACACATGCAAAGATGATAACTTTAAATAGTTGGGGGAGTTTGAGTTGAAAAAGTTAAAGATGTTCATAGGAGGTAAATGGCAAAAAGCTGAAGGAGACAAACATTTCCTTGCCTATAGTCCATCAACCGGCGGGGAAATAGCCCATGTAGCTGAGGGTTCTAGAGATGATGCACGACAAGCCATCCAAGCAGCGAAAAAGGCATCAGAGAAATTCAGGGAATGGTCTGTATGGGAAAGAGCCGATTTATTACAACGAATTGCAATGGTAGTAGAGCAAAAAAAAGAAGAACTGGCTCATTTCCTCACGTTGGATCAAGGAAAACCGTATTTCACCGAGGCTTTGAAGGAAGTTGCCTCAGTTGTAAGAGCTTTTTCGGAAACAGCGGAGCAGATCAAATGGCTAGAAACATCTTATACTCCGACAAAGGATCCACATAAAAGAGTGTTTAGTTTTTTGCAGCCTAAAGGTGTTTATGCCATCATCACTCCATGGAATTATCCGCTTATGGTTCCAACTGAATTTATTGCCCCGGGAATAGCGGCCGGTAATACCATGGTCTGGGTGCCGGCTCCAACTACATCTGTTTGTTCAGTTAAATTTGCCGAGTGTTTCGAGGAAGCTGGAGTGCCTGAAGGAGTGATTAATTTAGTTACAGGTATGGGAGGTGTGGCAGGAGATGAAATTGTATCAAATCCCCATACCGATGCCATTGCATTTTGTGGAAGCTCCGCTACAGGAAAAGTGATTGCAGAAAGAGGAGCTGGAAAGCCTCTGCTTCTTGAATTAGGAGGAAATGGACCTACCATTGTTCTAAAAGATGCGGATCTCGAACATGCAGCACAATCGATTGCAAAAGGATGCTTTACGAATGCCGGGCAAGTTTGTTCCGCAACTGAGCGTATTTTGGTCCATTCTGATATACATGATGCTCTCGTTGAAAAATTGACCGCGCAAGCGAAACAGATTGTGCTCGGTGATCCATTTGATGCTAGAACAACGATGGGACCTCTTAATAATTACCCGGTTATCGAGAAAAACGAAAAGCATGCGGCAGATAGTCAGAAACGAGGGTCAACTTTTTTGGTTGGCGGAAAGAGAGCTGCACATTTATCAAATGACCTCTTCTTTGAGCCAACTGTAATCATCGATGTAAAACAGGATAGTTTATACAATTTAGATGAAACATTTGGTCCTGTTGCACCTGTATTATCATTTCGAACTCAAGAAGAGCTGCTAAAAATAACTTATCAAAATAAGTGGGGGTTGGCTGCTGCGATCTATACCAACCATCTGAAGGAGGGAATTTCCTTAGCAGAGAAAATGCCAACTGGATTGGTGAATATCAATGAAAACAGCAATTATTGGGAGCCTCATCTCCCATTTGGAGGTGTTGCCGGGAAATCTAGCGGCATCGGCCGTGTTGGCGGAAAATATGCCATTCAGGAAATGTCAGATTTGAAGACAATCAGTATTGATTTACATTAAATTTCGAAGGGGGAATTAATATGGATCAGTCAATTCCCGGAATCATTTTGGTTTTTTATGTGATTATCCCAATAGTAGGAATGTTAGCTTCAATTGCTGCTATGGCTGTTTTAAATAGGAAAGGGCAGGAAAAATGAAATGATTTCATTTAAAAAGGGGTGGGAAAATGATTATTACCTTTATTATCTACTTGGTTGCTGTTTTTATTATAGGTATTACAGCAGAGCGTTTTATTTCGAAGAGTGAAGAGGGGTTTTATTTAGGAGATCGTAATTTTGGAGCATGGGTTACAGCCATTAGTGCAGGAGCAACTGATTCAAGCGGCTGGGTATTTATTGGAGCAGCTGGAGCAGCTTATCTTGCTGGGGCTTCAACGATGTGGATGTTACCTGGTTTTATAGTTGGTTATTTTCTTAACTGGTTTGTTTTTGCTCCAAAATTATATGATTTCGGCGTTAAACATAACGTCCTTAGTTTAGCGGATTACTTCGAAAAAAGGTACAATGATCAATCTCATCTCCTTAAGGTTATTGCAAGCATTATTTTTGTTATCTTCTTCGTTGCCTATATGGCATCCCAATTAACGGCTGCTGGAAAAGCTTTGGATGTCATGATGAATCTGGATTTTAATACTGGTCTTATCTTGTGTGCGGCTTTTGTCCTCGGATATTCCGTCTTTGGCGGCTATCGGTCGGTGATGATGACTGATTTTGTTCAAGGCTTATTAATGGTTGGTGTATTGATCATATTCCCTATCTATATGATTTTCTTTGAGCTAGGAGGCTGGACATCTTTCTGGCAGCAAGCGATAGCAATAGATCCAATTTTAACAACATCAACAGGAGGTGCAGCCGGATCAGCAGCGATTGGCCTTGTTCTTGGATATTTGTTATTTGGTTTCGGAGTACCAGGCCAGCCTCACATCTCTCAACGTTTTCTTACAGCAAAAGATCCAAAAACTCTTAGAGATGGTTCAATTATTGCAATGGCATGGGTCATTATCATGATGACTAGTTCTAACTTATTGGGGATCATTGGCCGAATCATTTACCCGGAGTTAAAGGATCCTGAATATGTTTTTCCAATACTGACCATGAATGAAATGAGTCCCATTATTGCAGGAATTGTGATAGGAGCTGTTTTTGCCGCGATCCAATCCACCTTCTCTTCACAATTAATGGTCGCGACACAAGCCATTGCCAGTGACCTGCTAAAGTCCATTTCTAAAAACACATACACAGACAAACAGCTATTAACAATCAGTCGATGGACAATGGTATTTCTTGGCGTTATTTCAACAGGTATCGCCCTTTTAAATTTAGAAGCAGTCTTTTATCTTGTTATGTATGCTTGGGGTGGTTTAGCCGCAAGCTTTGGACCATTATTATATTTAAGCTTATATACGAATTTGGTAACGAAACAGGGAGCGGCCGCGGGTATGATCACGGGAACCCTGATTACGATCATTTGGAAGAATACTCCGTATAGCGCGTATGTCTACGAACTGATTCCAGCAGCTGTTTTGGCAACGTTGGCTATACTGATTGTGAGCAAAATAACAAAAAATAAAAATTCAGAACTAAACGAGTCTGAGAGAAATGCAAAAACCTTTTGAACGATTACATGTACGAAATTAGGTGTTTAGGAAAAACATAGGAGAGGGTAATTACAGCTTTAAAATTTTGAAAATTATGAATATAATATTTTCTTTTAATGGAAAACAAAGCTCTTCTGCACCCCTTGTTAGTTCTTATCATAGATGCTTATTCATTCATCGGAAAAAGTAAGAATTCTTAAGAAGAAATTAGCAGCTGATATTAGGTATCAGATATAAAAATGGGGAGGTAAATAGCATGATGGTATTAGATAAAGTGGTTATCATTACTGGTGCAGCGGGTGTAATTGGGCAGGCGACTGTTCGTTTATTTGCAAAAGAGGGAGCAAAACTTGTCTTAGTTGATTTATTTAAAAAAGATATAGAACATGCAGTACGAAAATCAGCTCTAAAAGAAGGAGATTATCTAATAGTAGAAGCCGATGTAACGAATGAAGAAGATGTTGAAAATTATATCCAACAAACGTTAGACACTTTTGGCAGAGTTGATGTTTTGTTTAATAATGCAGGTATTGAGGGAGAAGTGTCAAATATTACAGACACTTCAGTTACGAACATGTCTAATGTACTTAACGTAAATGTAATTGGAGTTTTCTTGGGCTTAAAGCATGCACTCCGTGTTATGGAAAAACAAAATTCAGGCTCTATTATTAATACTGCCTCTGATGCAGGTCTTTCAAGTGCGGCAGGACTAGGTGCATATGTCGCCTCCAAACATGCAGTCATTGGCTTAACAAAGACAGCAGCATTAGAATCAGCAGGCACTGGAGTCCGAGTGAATGCAATCTGTCCCTCATCGATCAATAGCCGGTTAATGAGATCATTAGAAGAAGGAACAGATAATCCAATGCAAGCCAGAGAAGAGTATGAGAGTAAGATTCCAATGAAACGGTACGGCGAGCCAGAAGAAGTAGCCCAAGTTGTTCTTTTCCTTGCATCTGACAGAGCTTCATTTGTAACAGGAAGTCATTATAATGTGGATGGTGGAAGGTTGGCAAAGTAAGCTAACCTGAAATATATTGGTTATAAATTAGTGATTCAATACAATTTGGATCGCTAATTTTTTGTTGGTTCAGAAAGCAGTTCAAGTTGTTTAAAGTTTTAACGCGTTAAAGAGGTTGCTTTTTTCAATATTTACATAAAAATTCCACTCATAAACATTATAACGTTATATTTACTTTATTTATCTTCTATGCTAATCTAACATTATAACGTTATATTTACCTAATCAACTCTCTACACTTTCCTGCATGTATGAGAAAGGAATATGGATGTCATGATGAATTGTAAGCGTATTTAAGTAGAATGACGGAAAAAGGTGAAATCAATGAAAGAGCGATTCGTATTACGCAATGTAAAGCGGGTGAATGGAGAAGATATCGATATCGTGATCGAGGGCGGTAAAATTGCTGAGGTGGCAAAGGCCGGGTGCGGACTCGGAAAGATTGTTTTTGATTACTCAGGTGTTTACGTCTCAAGCGGCTGGATAGATTTACATGTTCATGCCTTTCCCGAATTTGATCCATATGGCGATGAAATCGATGAGATCGGCGTAAAACAAGGTGTAACGACAATCGTGGATGCTGGAAGCTGCGGGGCTGACCGGATTGCAGATTTGGCTGCTAGCAGCGATCGAGCAAAAACCAACCTGTTTGCTTTTTTGAACATCTCGCGAATTGGATTAAAAAGAGTCGATGAATTATCCAATTTAGAATGGATTGATAAAGACAAAGCCCTAGAGGCAATAAATGACTTTAAAGATCTAATCGTTGGATTTAAAGCACGGATTAGTAAAAGCGTCGTTTGTGACAGCGGGATTGAACCTTTGCGGATTGCACGAGCACTTTCAACTAGAACATCACTGCCATTAATGGTACACATCGGTTCCGGACCGCCAAATATAGAAGAGGTCATTCCACTCTTGAAAAAGAAAGATGTGATTACTCATTATCTCAATGGGAAACAAAATAACCTTTTCGATCATGAGGGTAAACCGCTTCAAGTATTAACGGATGCCATTGAACGTGGTGTACATTTGGATGTGGGGCATGGTACGGCAAGCTTTTCATTTAATGTCGCTGAAGCAGCAAAACAAAATCATATCGGTTTAGATACAATCAGCACAGATATATACCGAGGGAACCGCTTAAACGGTCCGGTATATAGCATGGCGAATGTCCTCTCGAAATTTCTTTACCTGGGATACTCGCTTGAAGAAGTGATCGCAGCAGTCACCACACATGCAGCAAACTGGCTTGAAAAACCTGAGCTTGGCCGTATAGAGGCTGGTGACGCTGCAAATTTAACATTATTTTCTGTTAAAAATGAACCGATAAATCTTATCGATTCCGAAGGAGACAAGCGTACAGCAGAAAGAAAAATAGAAGCAAAAGGAGTGGTTGTAAATGGCGAGTTCATTGAATGCTAAATATGGCCTTAAACGTGTCATTAATGCAAGTGGTCGAATGAGCATCCTTGGTGTTTCAGCACCAACGGATACCGTAATGGATGCGATGAAACAAGGCGGACAAAACTATGTAGAGATTGCAGATTTAGTTGATAAAGCAGGGGATTACGCAGCTCGAATTCTGGATTCGGAGGCAGCGGTTATTGTTAACTCTGCTTCAAGCGGTATTGCACTCTCAGTTGCAGCATTAGTCACACAAGGGAACCGGCGTAAAAGTGAACGTCTGCACCAGGAAGACATTCCTAAAAATGAAATCATCATGCTGAAAGGTCACAATGTTCAATACGGAGCACCTGTTGAAACGATGATCTATTTAGGCGGCGGAAAGCTTGTTGAAGCTGGCTATGCCAATGAAGGAAAAGCAGAGCATATTAAGGATGCGATTTCTGAAAAAACGGCTGCCATTCTTTACGTGAAATCACATCATACCGTCCAAAAAAATATGATCACTCTTGAGGAAGCGTGGGAGATTGCAAAGCATAATGATGTTCCTCTCATTGTAGATGCGGCAGCAGAAGAAGATCTTCAAAAGTATGTGAAATACTCAGACCTTGCGATTTACAGCGGTTCAAAAGCAATTGAAGGACCGACATCAGGGATTATCGGCGGAAAGAAAAAGTATATCGAGTGGGTAAAAGTGCAATTACATTGTATTGGCCGAAGTATGAAAGTCGGTAAGGAATCAACATTTGGTTTACTGCAAGCGCTTGATGAATATGGCGTAAAAGAAGATAAAAGTGAACAAGAAAAAGAAGCGTTACAACGATTAATACCTTTGAATGAACTTGAAGGTGTCAAGGTGAGGATTGTCCAGGATGAAGCGGGTCGAGCAATTTTCCGTGCACGCATTCAAATTGAACCAGAGCAGGCAAATACAACGGCAAAGGAAGTCGTGACGGGCCTTCGAGAAGGGGAAATTGCCATTTATACTCGTGATTACGGTGTAAGACAAGGCTATTTCGATATCGACCCTCGTCCGCTTCAAGGGGATGATATTCATGTCATTGAATCGAAAATTCGTGAGTTAATTGGAGGAAAATAGGATGTCAACCATTACAAAACGTTTTTATAAAGACCGTGCGGCATTAAATGTACTAGCAAATGGGATAGAGAATGCCAAAGAGGTGTTTGAAGGAGCAGACGGATATGTTTTAGTTGGTGTTCTTTCAAAAGACTATCCAACAGTAGAAGAAGCAGTCGCAGCCATGAAGGAATATGGAAAAGAAATAGATGAAGCGGTTTCAATTGGACTAGGCGCTGGTGACAATCGTCAAGCAGCAGTGGTAGCCGAAATCGTGAAACACTACCCTGGCAGTCATGTAAACCAAGTATTTCCGGCTGTCGGTGCAACGCGTGCCAAACTTGATGAAAAAGATAGCTGGATCAACAGTTTAGTGTCTCCAACAGGGCGCGTAGGATATGTGAATATTTCAACAGGCCCAGTAAGTGCTGCACAGGATGACCACGCGATTGTACCGATTAAAACAGCCATTGCGCTTGTACGCGACATGGGCGGTAATGCAATGAAATATTTCCCGATGCAAGGCTTATCGCGTGAAGACGAGTTCCGTGCAGTTGCACAAGCATGCGGGGAGGAAGGGTTTGCGTTAGAACCTACTGGCGGGATCGACAAAGAGAACTTTGAAACGATTTTACGTATTGCTTTAGAAGCTAACGTGCCGCAAGTGATACCTCATGTTTATTCATCGATTATCGACAAAGAAACAGGGAAAACAAATGCAGGGGATGTTCGTGAATTACTTGAAACCATGAAGAAATTGGTGGATCACTATGGCTAAAAAAATTGCTGCTTTTGGAGAGGTAATGATGCGGTTGCAGGTGCCTAGGCATGAACTCCTGACACAAGCAGGCACATTACATTATTCTTTCTCCGGTACGGGAGTGAATGTAACTTCGGCTCTGGCACGATTTGGGCATCAAGGATACCTCGTGTCTACATTGCCGGCTAATGCAGTTGGTGATGCAGCCGTATCGTATCTTCAAAAACTAGGTGTTACGCAATCGTTCATTTTACGAGACGGGAAATACGTCGGAATGTACTTTTTAGAAAATGGATTCGGGGCACGACCCAGCCGCGTTACCTATTCCAATCGCAAAGAGAGCAGCTTCAATACAGCACCAGATGGAACGTATGATTTTGAGGAGATTGCTCATAAAGTGGATGTTGTTCATTTTTGCGGAATCACACTTGCGATGAATGAAAGTGTCCGCCACCATATGAAAACATTCGCAAAAGCAGTCAAAGAAAATGGCGGCACAGTCGTCTTTGACTGCAACTACCGCCCGTCCCTCTGGGGCGAAGACGGTTATGAAAAGGCGAAGCCGCATTATGAAGAAATGCTGGAACTTTCCGATATAGTCATGATGAATGAAAAAGACGCAATGTTTATCCTTGGAATGAAAACAAACAAGAAAGACCGTCAAGAGCAGCTCAAGGAGTTGATACCAGTCGTTGCGGAAAAATACACAATCTCTGTGATAGCTGGAACGCATCGTTCCATCAACAGCAACAATACGCATTCCTTGCAAGGCTTTATGTTGAAGAACCAAACATTTACTTTCTCAAAAACGCTCTCGTTTTCTGTCTATGATAGAATAGGGGCTGGAGATGCCTATACGAGTGGGATCGTACATGGTGAGCTGCAAGGATTTTCACCGGAGAAGACCGTCTCATATGCAGCAGCTGCAGGAATGCTGGCGCATACGGTTGCAGGCGATACCCCAATGTCATCAGAGAATGAGATTTTCCAGGCGATGACAGAATCAGTGGGCGATGTAGAAAGGTAGGGAATGTAACAGTGAACGTATCTCGAAAAAAAGGACCATTATATTTACAAATAAAGAATATCTTAAAGGATCGGATTTTACACGGTGTGTATCCTATTCATACAAATATCCCTTCAGAGCCTCAATTGGAAGATGAATTCAATGTAAGCAAAATTACCATCCGTAATGCCATCAAAGAGCTTGTTCAAGAAGGATATCTTGAAACGAGGAGCGGCAAAGGGACAAAAGTGATTCGAAATACCTCTGCTTCAAAACTTTCTAAAGGGAAGCGCTTTACAGAGGTTTTAGTAGAAGAAGGCCATACAATTCAAAAACAATTGCTGCAAGCGGAAGTTGTATTAAATGAAGAGGATACAGAGCCGTTTCGATTGTTCGGCGGGCAATGTCTGCGCATTGAGCGCCTCTATCTTCTTGATAACGTACCGTATATCCATTACACGAATTATTTAACTGCACGAATGGAACATTCTGACTTAAATGTTCAATCTTTGTACGATTTTATTGAAGAACAAGATATTTCTTTAGAAAAGTTTCGGGATCAGTTTGCTGTTGCGAAAGCCCCATCCCATGTTGAGGACAAATTGGGTGTAAAACGGGGAACGCCTTTATTAAAACGATTGCGGTATTCTTATGATGAAACAGGGAATTTGATCGAATACAGTGAAGGATTTTACAATACAGAAATGCAGCACTATATTGTGAACTATGATGTTTAATAAACAGTGAGGAAGTTGATGTTCCTCTTCTTGTTGACATTTTGAAAGCGTTTACCATCTAGATATGGGGAGGAATATAAATATGGATATGTATTTATTAATCATTACATTGTTAGCAATTGTCATTGTCATTTTAGGAGTATCGTGGTGGAAATGGCATGCGTTTATTAGTTTAACTGTTGCAAGCTTGTTTTTAGCCATTATGTCCGGACTATCAATGGATAAGGTTGTTGTCGCCTATGAAAGTGGAGTCGGCAGTGTTTTGGGCCATTTAGTTGGCATTTTGGCGCTAGGTACAATTTTAGGGAAGCTGATGTCAGATTCAGGTGCCGGAATGCAAGTGGCAGATTTCTTCATTCGAATCTTTGGTGAAAAGAAATTGCCATGGGCAATGTTATTCGCTGGTTTTATCATTGGGATCCCGGTATTCTTTGAAGTAGGTCTTGTCATTTTATTACCTTTAGTGATTTCTATTCGCAAAACAACAAAACAAAACATTTTATTAATCGCATTACCTGTACTTGCTGGATTATCCATTGTGCATGGCCTTGTGCCGCCGCACCCGGGGGCAATGACCGCAATAGGCATCTATAATGCCAATCTGGGAAAAGTCCTTCTCTATTCACTCATCCTTGCACTGCCTGCAGCCATCATTGCAGGTCCGGTATTTGCAAAATGGGTGCATAAACGCGTCATTCCTGAAGGAGAGCCAGAGCTGCTCCGTGTAAATACGGCGTCGCAAAAATTACCAGGAACAGGCATTTCATTTTTCATTATCTTATTGCCTGTTGTCTTAATGGTCTTGTCTGTTGTGGTACCGTTTTTACCGCTGCCCAGCGTCTTGTTGAAATTCTTTTTATTAATTGGCAGCCCTGTCATTGCCCTATTAATCTCTTGTTTCGCAGCATTCTATTTCCTTGGATATCGGCAAAGCATGGATAAAAACGTCATTAAGAAGTTGACAGACGAATGCTTACTGCCAGTTGGTTCGATTATTTTAATCATCGGTGCAGGCGGTGGGTTTAAACAAATCCTTATCGATAGCGGCGTGGGAACATCCATTGCGCAAATGTCCGAGAATTTGTCTCTATCTCCAATTGTTTTAGCATTTATCGTCGCCGGATTAATTCGAGTTGCAACAGGCTCAGCAACGGTCGCATTAACAACAGCGGCTGGTATTGTTTCACCAATTATTGAGCACATGTCAGGCGTGAACCTGGAATTACTCGTCATCGCAACAGGTGCCGGATCACTCATGTTTTCACACGTAAACGATGCCGGTTTCTGGCTAGTAAAAGAATACCTGGGATTAACAGTCAAAGAAACATTTAAAACGTGGACGGTCTTAGAGACATTACTATCCTTTATCGCTTTTGGAGGCGTATTATTATTTGATATGTTTGTTTAAATGAACGATTTTAATAGAATAAGAGAGAGAATCGTAGAAATAGGAAAAGGGTCTGCTTAATTGCAGACCTTTTTTATCAGATCAGAAAAAAGTTTTTGAATAAGTTAAAAGGTTTGTGAAAGTTCATTCTCTAAAAAATATAAGTCTGTATCCAACTAGGAGTTAGGCTTCTTTGTTTTTTAAAGTTTGCAATGAATTTCTAGACTAGTAGAATTCAAAATGGATGAACTTCGAAAAATATCTAACATTTTTAAAAGATATTTGAATTTTCAATATTTTAAAATGAATTTAAAATGATAAGTGAAGTTATGAAACTTTCAAAGAGAAAATGCAGCTATGAATAACAATTCCAAAGCTTCAAATCAGCAGCAATGATTAGGTAGGATTATTATTTTCTTCGCTTACAATAATACAACCTGGACAGTTAGAGGATTTATATTCATTTCTCCGACTGAAAAATTTATTTACGGTTAGTTTTCAGGATCAGATTTGTAAGCGTTAACAATTATATGAGAGAGGTGAAATTTACTTTACTCTACCTGAACTACTATCAATCATCTTCTGTTATTTCACGTTTCATCATCAAAAATTCATAGATTTTTAACTAAAGAGAGGAGAAAGAAATATGAACGTCTGGGAACCAAACAGTCCGCTAGGAGGACTACCAATCATTAAGGATGCACGTACTAAAAGAGAGTCGAGCTGGGATCGTTCAGGGGGAAATAGAGACTTTAAAGTTGTTGAACCCGGTGATACTGCAGTTATGGCCGACATTAAAGGGGTTGGATGCATTAAACATATTTGGATGACGACTCGTTGTTATGCTCCTCAATATTTGCGCAAGCTTGTTCTTGAAATGTACTGGGATGGGGAAGAAAATCCAAGTGTACGTGTTCCGCTTGGTGACTTCTTTGGGATTGGACATGCAACATGTAAACATTATGTTTCCCTTCCGCTGAGTATGGTCACAGGTGAAAAAAGAGGACCAAAAGGACCCTTTGCTGCTGCAATGAATAGTTATTTTCCAATGCCGTTCTCAGATGGTGCAGTTATTCAATTGATTAATGAAAGTGAAGAGCGGATAGAGAATTTATTTTATTACATTGATTATGAGTTATATGAAGAAAAGGATAGAATTCCAGAGGATATGGGAAGATTTCATGCAAATTGGATTCAGGAAAATCCTTGCAAGAAAGTTGTACATGATTCGGATGTGAAAAATCCAGCACCATGGGATCTTCCAGGAACGAATTTAACCGGGGAAGAAAACTACGTCATATTAGATGCTGAAGGCAAAGGACACTATGTTGGGTGTGTATTAAATATTGATAATTTTGATGCATCAAATCAGGAATTTACTTGGCCTGGCGAGGGGGATGACATGTTCTTTATTGATGGCGAACAATGGCCTCCATCTATACATGGAACAGGGACGGAAGATTATTTTAATGCAGCATGGGGATTTCCAAGCGGAGAGTATGCAGGTCCATATCATGGTATTTCATTAGGAAGTGATGTTCAGGAGCATTTTGGGAAATGGAGCTTATACCGTTTCCACATCGAGGATCCAATTCGTTTTACTAAATCTATCCGCGCAACAATTGAACATGGTCATGCAAATGATCAAGGAAATGAATTCTCAAGTGTAGCCTATTGGTATCAGCTCGAGCCTCATAAACCACAACCTGAGCTGCCGCCTGTAGAAGACCGTTTGCCAAGAAGATGGCCGGAACATGGGTTATGGGATAGATAATCTTTTAGTTTGGTAATATTTTCAAGGGGGAGATTGCGTTGATTAATAGAAAGTTTATTGTAAATCTTATGACATGCTTACTAATCGTTTCCGTTTTCCTCACCGGTTGTTCTGGTAACCAGACATCCGGTGAAACACAGCAAAGTGATGAAAAGTCGTTAACCGTTTTGGTTGAAGGCGGAAGTCCTGCTTTTAAAGTTGCAGAGCAAACTGCAGAGGATTTTAAAAAGTTGACTGGCTATGAAGTGAAAATTGAGGCTGTCCCATATGTTGGGGTGTATGACAAGCTGAAAGCTGAGATGACGTCTAGAGCTGGTGCTTATGATGTCGCAACCATTGATATTCTTTGGTTTCCCTCATTTGCAAGCGGCTTGCTCCCTCTAGATGACTTAATGACAGATGAAGTAAAGAACGATCTATTCCCTGGACTTTTATCTGGAGGCAGTTATGAGGGAAATGCATACGGAATGCCAGTTTGGACGAATGCAAAAACGTTAATTTATCGTAAAGATTTATTTGAAGATGAAGCAAATAAGAAATCGTTTAAAGAGCAATATGGTTACGAGCTTCAACCGCCGAAAACATGGCAGGAGTATCAAGATACGGCAAAATTCTTTACACGTGATACAGATAACAATGGTCAAGTGGATCAATATGGAACAACTGTATTTGGAGCAAATAATGGGGATGCCGTTGCAAGCTGGTTAGATCATGCCGCACAAGCGGGAGCAAAGCCTCTAGTTGTGGGGGAAGACGGGAAAGTACTTATAAATACGAAGCCTTATGTAGAGGCACTTGAGCTCTTAACTGAAATCCTAAATAAGGATAAATCAGCTCCTCCAGGCGCACTGGAAATTTCATCGGCAGAAACGGCAGAACTTTTTTGGAATGGTAAAGCCGCAATGATGCTTGCATGGGGACATTTCTATGTACCGTCAAATGATCCAAAGCAATCCAAGGTAGCAGGGAACGTTGGTTCAGCACCTATGATTGCTGGTTCTGAAGGAATTGGGGCAGTACCTGGGCCGTGGTACCAAGTTGTGCCAAAATCCTCTAAAAAGCAAGAGATTGCCAAAAAATATATCGAATTCCTATATGATAAAAACGAGTTATACATGGAAGCTCTAGGTGTAGCAGCAAGAAAATCAGTTTCAGAAAAGTATAGTAAAAAAGAAGGTTATGAACATTTAGAACCACTTACGAAAACCTTGTCTGGAAAACAAACCCAAAATCGCCCTGCCCTTCAAGAGTGGCAGCAAATAGAAAGTGAAGCATTAATACCTGCTGTTCAATATGCATTATCAGGAGAAAAAACACCTGAGGAAGCGCTTGATTGGGCTGCTAATGTGATCGAAGATATCGTTCAGCAGTAAAGAAAATCGAATTTCCTGTTTATGAAATTTAGCCATCAGAAATCTCCGCATGATAGGATTTCGATTATTGCGGAGATTCTGACCTTAATGAATGGAAATTTAAAAATAGTAGTGAAACCGAGGTGGTTAATGTGAAAATGAAAAATGGGCTGCTTGCTTTCCTATTTTTTTTACCAGCAGCCATTGTTTTACTCGTCTTTTTCGTCTATCCGATTTTTCTGCTAGTGAAAGACAGTTTTTTTACTTTTGATTTATATGATCCTTCTAAAAGTGAGTTTGTGGGCATGAAACATTATATTGACGCTTTTACTTCTGAACGATTCTTACAATCGGCACTTAATACCGTGATCTTTATCGTTGCAGCGGTAGGTTTTGAGTTCATAATCGGTCTAATTCTAGCATTGTTATTGAGTACTGGTTTTAAAGGGAGTCAGCTTATTCGAACCTTATTGTTAAGCCCCTTAATGCTAGCTCCATTGGTTTCAGGATTAATTTGGAAATTTATGCTCAATGATCAGTTTGGCATCGTTAACTGGGGTCTTTATAAAATGGGCGTTATTTCTGACCCGCATCAGATTTTATGGTTATCTGACTCAAAATACTCTCTTCTTTCAACCATCATTGCAGACATTTGGTTAACAACACCGTTCATGATGCTAATCTTCCTTGCTGGAATTCAAGGGATTCCCAAAAGCCTGTTTGAGTCAGCTCAAATGGATGGCTCGAATAAATGGCAAACATTTCGCTATATCATTATCCCTTCTTTAATCCCAGTTGCTACTGTTGCCCTTGTCATTCGGATCATTGATGCAGCAAGAACGTTTGATATTGTTTGGGTATTGACTCAAGGCGGTCCGGGCTTTTCTTCTGAAGTATTAAGTACTTATATGTATAAAACATTAACAAGATATGGAGCTGTTGGAGAATCAAGCGCAATGGCGGTTATCTTTATTGTATTGCTGCTTGGATTGAGTTCTTTCTTTATGACAAAAATGTGGTCTCCAAGTAAAAAACATGCTTAATGATTGAGAGGTGGTTTCATTATGTTAGAAAGACCATTAAATAATTCTCGAGCGGTACAAATGGCAAATAAAGCAGGAGTAAAGCTGAATTCAAAGCAAATTTGGCAGCTATTTATTTTCCTGGTGACCTGTATGTTAGCGCTTTTATTTTTAGGGCCCTATGTTTATTTACTTCTTACGTCTTTTAAGCCATCAGCTGAGGCAGTAAGTTCACCGCCAACATTATGGCCGAAGCAATTTTCTCTGGAAAACTATTATGGGATGTTTAAGTATTTACCGATAGGAAAGTATTTCCTAAATAGTTTATTAACAGCAACTGTTAGTATGGGGTTAAGTGTTTTCATTGGATCATTGGCAGCTTACGGTTTTTCGCGATTTTCATCAAAGGTAAGCAATATCTTTTTGCTAATCACGTTAGGCATACGTATGGTACCAATGATTAGTGTGGCCATCCCGATGTATATCATCATTAATAATATGGGGTTAATCGACACCCCGCTTGCCTTAATTTTCGTTTATACAAGTATAAATATTCCTTTTGCAATCTGGATGATGATTGGCTTCTTTGACGGCATTCCAAAGGAATTTGACGAAGCTGCCCGAGTTGACGGATGCAGCCGGTTAGGGGCATTTCTTCGGATTATTCTCCCTGTATCACTTCCTGGACTTGCAACGACAGCTATATTTACGTTTATGTTAGCGTGGAATGACTTTCTATTTGCCTTACTTTTAACAAGTACAAACTCAAAGACAGCAACTGTCGGGATTTCAGAGTTTTTAACAGCATATAATCTAGACTTAGGCCCTATGACTGCCGCTGCCATTACGTTTAGCTTACCGGTTATGATTTTTTCATTTTTGGTTCAACGTTATATCGTAAGCGGGATGACATTGGGAGCTGTTAAGGAATAAAGAAACTGTAACGATTTCAATCCTTATCTATTTTGCGTGGATAAGGATTTGTGTCGTTAATAACCAGCGGGCTATTGGTGTCCTCAAAAAATATAGATGGTTAACCAAATAATAATGAAAGAGGGGTGTTAAATGTATGTTAGAGAGTATGAAAAGCAAGCTTCATATTAAACGAAAGATCATTATTTTAGCCCTTTTTTCATCCTTGATTCCGTTAGTTGTCGTTGGACCATTTACTTTTTTATTTTTCAACAAGGTGGTGGAAAATAAGGTATCATCAACTACCTCTAACTTTTTAAGTGTAGTAGATTGGAATATTCATACTCTTATTACAGATGTGGAAAATATCTCTAACCTTATCTTTTCAGACGATCGTGTGCAAAGCTATTTGAGTTACAAGAAAAAATCACCCCAGCTTTATAGATTAGAAACCTCTTCAAGAAATGTATTGAGAAATATAAACACGGTTAATCAGCCTTATATTAATGCGGTATATATTGGGAATGAACATCATGAATTTTTAAAACTAAATCACGGTGAAAGAAAATATGAACGACCTATTTATAACGATATTAAAAACGCAAGCTGGTATCCTATGTTAAAGAAAAGTGAATGGGGCGGCACCTGGTTTAAGGCAAGAGAAACCAGCCTAGTAAAAGGGGTTAATAATCAATTATTGTTTGGTAGGGTCATTAGAGACCTGGGGACATCCAAAGAGCTTGGCATCTCCATTATCAATGTAGATGAACTTGTTTTTGAAAACATGTTCAAAGACATTGAAAAAGAAGGAAAGATTTTAATATTTGACGAAAGAAACACGATTTATTTTAATGGAAACGAAAAACAATTGAAGGTAAATGAATTGACTAACCTATTAAAGAATACAGATTCCGAAGGTACGGTCATAGAAGATATTAATAGTACAAAATATATTTTAACCTTCAAAACAAATTTAAAAACGAATTGGAAAATTGTAAGCATTATTCCGTATCAAAGCGTGGTTAAAGAAATTAACTATATACGAATGATGACGGCGGCACTGCTCGTTCTCTCACTACTTATCGCAGTGTTCAGCGCTTTATTAATTTCAAAAAGAATCACAAAGCAGCTTGATCTGTTACGAAATGTAACACAAAAAATGGAGTATAGAGAGCAGATCATCGGGATAAAATTTGACCCCAAAGATGAAATTGGAAAAATAGGAAATCGGTTTGTCGAGCTGTACAACCGAAATAATGAGTTAACCTTGGAATTATATGAATCAAAGCTAAAGGAAAAAGAAGCGGAATTACTAGCTTTACAAAGCCATATAAATCCCCACTTTTTATATAATACGCTCAACACTATTTTTTGGATGGCGGAAAAGGCAAAGGTAAAGCCAATTTCAAAAATAGCAGTAAGCTTATCTAAGCTTTTTAAATTGACACTAAATAATGGAGAGCCTATTACATCAGTAAGAAATGAAATAGAACAAGTGAAAAGCTATCTGCAAATACAAAACATCCGATTTGATAATAGAATTGAATTTATGATGGATGTTGATCCTTCTATTCTTGATGAAAAGATCATTAAACTGCTTTTACAGCCAATTGTAGAAAATGCAGTCCAGCATGGGTTTGAAAAACAAAACGGCCAAGGAAAAATCATCATTAAAGGATTTAAAAAAGAAGAGAAATTGATGTTTGTCATAATGGATAACGGGTGTGGTTTTAATAGTAAGGAAGCACTTTTAAAAAACCAAGGGTATGCATTAAAAAATATTAATGAACGAATTAAGCTCCAATATGGTTCTTCATATGGACTAAGTATTGAAAGTAAATTGAATGAAGGAACAAAAGTTGTTCTATCACTCGGGATGAAGGCAGAGAAGTCTGCATAAGGGACTGCAGTAAATAATGAGATGAGGTGAAAAGGATGTATAAGCTGCTAATAGTCGATGATGAAAAGATTGTTATTGATGGTTTGACATCTATAATGAATTGGCAAGAACTTCAGGTTAAGATGGTTTATACTGCATCAAACGGGGAAGAAGCACTTCAATGCATCATAGACAAAAAACCCCATATTGTATTAGCAGATATCCAAATGCCAGGATTAAATGGATTAAATTTAATCCAAAAGGCTAAAAAAATTAACACTGAGATTGTATTTATTATTATTAGCGGTTATACAGAGTTTGACTATGCTAAAAGGGCGATTGAATTGGAAGCACTTGATTATTTAGTGAAGCCGATAGAAATTGACGAAATTAAAGAAGCTGTGGAGAAGGCAATCAATAAATACGATAAAGGACAAGCTGAAAAACAAAGAAATGAAGAAATTCAAAAATACCAATCAGGAATGGAAGAAAGACTGATTCTTGATCTTATTTTAGGACGAAATTCTGATTACTCTAAAATACACAATCCATTCCAAAGCTTTAAATTTCTAATTATAGGATTTAAAAATTCGAATTGGAAAACGAATGCTAGTATTGAAGAGTTAATGGCTAATCTTAAAATCTCTGCCAAGGAGAGCGGGTACAAAACGTTCGTATATATTATTGAAGACTTTATTACGATCATGTACGAATCCAACAAGCTATCGGAAATAGATAGTTTTTTAAACAAGGTGACTAAACAATTTGAGGAAGGTTTGAAAGCGATTACACACATTGGAGTTAGTCATACTTATCATGATTTACAATACGTTCGTAAGTCATATAAAGAAGCACATGAAGCATTCCAAATTGGACTTTACTTAAATAAGCTGTTTACCTATTCCAAAGACTTAGAAAGGCTGAATAATACGGTTGGTCATGACATCATTGAAAAAATTGATGCTTGCTTTAAAAAAAATAACGTTGATTTAGAAAATATGACTGGATTGATTGAAGAAATAATGAACGATTCAATTGTAAATTTAACTTCCCCGGCAAAAACCAACTACCTATGTTTTAAATTCATTCATAACGTTTATGAATATGTTCATCATGAATTCGAAATACAGATTGAAAAAATAGTAGGAGAGAAGCACCAGCAGTATGAGGAATTGCATAATTTGCAATCGATTGAAGAAATTACCCAATGGCTTAAAAACTTTGTGATCAAAACATTTGATTATTTAAATAATCATAGAATTTCATCTAAAGATAAATTGATCTTGGAGGTAAAAAAATATTTGGAAGATTGCTTTAATCAACCAATCTTCCTGGATGAAATAGCGAATCTCTTTCATATAAGCCCGCCATATCTCAGCAGTTTATTTTCAAAAAAAACTAAAATGACAATCTTTGAATACATTACCGAAATTAGAATAACCAAAGCAAAAGAGCTATTACGAACAACAAACTACAAAATAATCGAAATATGCGACCAAGTCGGATATGAAAACCAAAGATACTTTAACCAAGTTTTTAAGAAACAGGTTGGGACAACACCAAGTGAATACCGTACTAAGCATTTGGTTGGGGAGGCAGAGTGATTATTTTATCTTGTGGAAATTACTTTGATACGACCAAAGATAATAAAAATTAACAAGAAAAAGTATTCATATCCAGAACAAGTTTTTTAACCACTCTTGTCTGTTACCATCATAAACTTTTGATAAAAATTATAAAGCTTATTGCAGAGTATTTGTTTGTTCCAACTTTAAAGGGAGAGGTGGGCATGATAGCCTCTTTTGATAAAGCAAGCCCTACTAATAATGACTTTCTGGCTTAGTAGTCATGCCCACACAGGCTCCATGTCAAGTTGCAATTCTCTGCCTTTCTCTTTGCAAAACTATATTGAACACCGGAGTAATAATATATAAGCATAAGGAAGTTTCATTTTACATCAATTGAATGGTGCAAAAGCCCATCCATTTAAATTTACTTTTCACATTTTGAATTGGTCATTTTTCGAAAGTCGACAGGAGTATAATTTGTTTCTTTCTTAAAAAGCTTTGTAAAATATGAATAATTTCCATAACCTACTTTATCAGAAATAATATGGACGGGAAGATCTGTATTCGTAAGTAAGTCTTTCGCCCTGGCAACTCTTTTTTTTATAATGTAATTTACAAGTGATATTCCGGTTTCTTTTTTGAAAAATCTCGCAATATAATCAGGGCTAAGATAGACTATTTTGGCTAAGCTAGTTCTCGTGATATTTTCTTGATAATTTTGATCAATATACTCACAAATCGTGTTGACGACAGATTTCTGTGAGTTCGTAAATGCCATATAGTCAAGGGAAACATCCACTAAATATGAAATGTAAATCATTAAATCATCTATAGATCTTGAGGATTGTTCTAGCAGAAAATCACCAATCTTCCCTTGGAATAACTTATTTGCTAGAATTTCTTTTTTCTTTAAATGCGTATAGATTAATTGAGTTATATCTAGTCTGAAACTACACAGCACATTATGATTTAACGCATTTTTATCTAATAGGTTTGTAAGGTATTGAAAGCACTTATTAATGAAACTTATTCTATTGCCAGTTTCGAGATAATTCTCCAACAGTTGTAAATTTGGTTCAACATATTTATGGACATCTTTTTTGTAAGTTTCAAAGAATAAGGTTTTGTTTCTAAAATCTACAGTTTCTTTCCTTGCAACTTGAAGTTCCTTTACAGTAGATTGAATGTTGTCTATAGGACTTACAGCTCTGATACCACATTGAACATCGCAATTTAAATTGTTGTGAATAGCTGTAATTAACTGATTACTGGAAAAAATCATCTCCTTAGTTGACGCTTCAGAACGACAGTCTATTTTAAAAATGGCAAGATACTCATCTTTATTTTTGTTTAATTCCAGCAGACCATCTAAACGAATCGAATCATTTTTGAACGTTTCAGCAATAATTGATTTTAACTTATTTTGAAAATCGTTTTCATTATCTAATATCGACATAATTTCTTTATTATCAACTAATGTATAAGGAAATAAATCAAGTAAGAGTGGCATAAAACAATCATCCATAGAATAATCGATCTGTTTGATTTTCAGTTGTTCAAGAAGTTCTTCACTAGATAAGGAGTCATTGTTTTTTATATAAGTGTGCCAAAAATGTTCTACTAGTTCTTCTTTGTTTTGTTGCCAGTAATGTCCAACTTTTATAGCATCTTCTTTTATTTGACTTAGCTTCACTTTATTTACTGCCTTTTTTATGATTAATTCAAGTTTATCAAATTCAATCGGTTTTAAATAATATTCAAAACTTTGAAGTTCAATCGCTTTTTGTGCATAGTTAAAATCTGCAAAATTAGTTAAAAAGATAGCTTGTACATTGAACCCCTCCGATCTTATCCAAGCCAATAATTCAAGGCCGCTGCCTTGTGGCATTTCGATATCGGAAATGAGAATATGAATCGTATTTTCATCAAATACTTTCTTCGCTTGACGAATATTATAAGCGCTGTATATTTGTTGGATGTCTAAAGAAGGCCAATCTATTTTTTGTTCTAAAGCAGAAACGACAAAGCGATCATCGTCAACAATCAACACATTCATACTATTCACTCCTCATAAATAAGATAAGGGATCATTAGGACAATTAAAGCCCCGCCATCAGAATCATTAGAAAATTCTATCAAAAAATCTCCGCCATATAATAGTCGAAGCCTTTGAATGACATTGTTGATCCCAATATGATTTCCTTTTTCATTCGTTAAAGGAATATTGTTCTGAAGCTTATCCAATACATCATAAGGAAAGCCTGGGCCAGTATCCTTTAACGTGATTTTAATAAATTTTTCGTTATCCATATCTATATAATAAATTCTTAAGGAAATACTCACTTGTTCATCTAACGAAACGGAATATTTAATCGTATTTTCAATGAATGTTTGTAACACTAATGGTGGAATTTTAGCTTTTTCACTATTAGGTTGAATAAAAGTTTCAAAAAGAAATACAGGTCCATGCACTAATTTGTGTATGGCCAAGTAATCATGAATATGGTCTAATTCCTTTTCCAGCTTTACAAAGTTTTGATTTGTTTGAAATAAGTATCTAAAATATTTAGATGTTGATAAGGCCATTTCTTTTATTTCTTTATCCATTTTCATTTGAGCCATGCTATAAATGGTCGTTAAACAATTTAAATAAAAGTGTGGTTTGATCTGCAGTTTCATAAAATCCATTTGAATTTGTTTCTTTTCAATTTCTTGTTCGTAAATATTTACTTTTAGTTTTTTTACTTCATTTATCAAACCTCTGAATAGTGCATTCGCTTGCTCAAGCTCCATAATACTGCTGCTTTTAAAATCAATTGTTTCATTATTTGCATTAATATCAGATAGGTTTTTGGAAAATTTTCGAATAGGGGAGATTACTTTGTTTTTCATATAGAGCACAATTAGGAATAAAATCAAACTGATCATAATTGTTGCAAAGATAAGGACGAATTGAGCAATAACGACTCTTTCAAATGCACTAAAATGATCGACAGATACATGTAAGGAAAATGGTAGAGAAGTGTTTTTACCTTCAAATACTAGGTGACTACTAAAAAAGCTGTTAGATTTTTCTTTTTTAAACAAATGAACTTGATCTGAGCTAGAAAGAAAACCATGTTCATCATTTTCCATCATGATGATCCCATTATTACCTAAATTGATGTCTTGTAAAGGCATAAGAATATCATCTACAGCAATCAAAGAAATAAACATTCTATTTTCGTATTCTAATAAGTGATATAAATAGAACTTATTGTTAAGCTTGAGCGATTGCCATGTATAAAAATTTTCATATTTATTCAACGTTCTTTTTTCTGACAAAAAGAAATCTTTTATTTTAAGGTATTCAGAATACTTCATTTGAATGGGAGAGCTATTAAAAAAGTAGTTCTTTTTTTTTAATCCTAAGAAGAACTGATATTCTTCACCAGTAGAGTATTGAAAATCATTTACTCTTGATCTGAAATCCCTAATACTTTTAGGTAATTCTGACATATCTTGGGCGTCTTCTATATTCTCAATTAAAGGTTCATGCTTAACAGTCCAAATCATAAAATGATCGACAGCATTAAGTTTTTGATTGGCGTCCTTTAAGTAGAGATTAACAGTATTCGTAATGTATTCGATACTTTGCTGCCTAGTAATAGAAATAGTGAAGAAACTAACAAAGATATTGATAAGTAATATAGAAATTAAAATGATAAAAAGTACTTTTGAATAATAATTAACAGAACGTGAGGGATTTTTTCCAATATGCAAATTCAATTCTTTTTCAACTCCCATGCTTGCCTTAACCTTCATTATAAAGAATCAACTTGCATTTTCTAGCAAAAAAACGTCAAGAAAGCGATTGAAAGTCCTAATAAGGACTGAATAGTGCTATTTTATAATCCTGATTTAGATAAATTATCTATTTTTCACTGAATAGTATGAATGACTCAACCGTTTACTGCTATTAATCATTGAATACGCTTTCATATAATGGAGTTATCAAATAAAGGAGGGGGAAAATTGGACAATAAAGTTGTTACTCAAACGATTACAAATGCAGCAGTCATCTCAAATGAAAGCAAAACATCTAATTTGATGAAACAGTTAAAGAAAAGTGGACCCTTATATGTTTTGCTGCTTCCTTCAATTATATTATTAATTTGTTTTACGTACCTGCCTATGTATGGGTTAGTTATCGCATTCAAAGATTATTCGCCTGCTTTAGGTATATGGGGGAGCCCGTGGGCAGGGTTAAAGCATTTTATTCAATTTTTTAATTCGTACCAATTTGATCTAACCATAAAAAATACGTTAAATATCAGTTTTTACAGTATTTTGGTGGGGTTTCCATTACCAATAGCGTTAGCCATACTTTGTAACCAGATACGTATTGGGATGTTTAAAAAGGTATTTCAGGTAACAACTTATTTACCGCATTTCATTTCTACGATGGTTATTTGTGGTATGATTTTAATTTTCTTGTCACCTAGCAATGGATTAATTTTTAACTTGTTAGGGTTAATCGGAATCGAAATGCCAAATGTTTTATCAAAGTCTTCATTTTTCAGCAGTATCTATGTATGGAGTGATGTTTGGCAGCATGTAGGCTGGGACAGTATCATTTATTTAGCAGCTCTATCAGCAATTAATCCAACCTATTATGAAGCTGCAACCATGGATGGCGCGAGTAAAATGCAAAAGATTCTTCATATTGATATACCATTACTTTTGCCTACCGCCATGATTTTATTGATCTTACGAGCAGGCAGTCTTTTGAGTGTAGGATTTGAAAAAGTCCTTTTACTACAAAATTCCTTAAACTTAGCTGGAAGTGAAGTTATTTCTACGTATGTTTATAAAATCGGGCTGCAAAATTTTCAATATAGCTTGTCAACAGCCATCGGGTTGTTCAATACAGTGGTCAATATCGTGATCTTGCTTTTAGTGAATTGGATGTCTAAGAAACTAACGAAAACAAGCTTGTTATAGAAGGGAGGCAGGGGTGTGGAGATGACAATGAAAGATAAGTTTACTAAAAAATCAAGAACTCAAAAGAATTGGAAAGATCGAATTTTTGATATTTCAGTATACGGAATAGCGATTCTGATGATGGTGATGATTATTTATCCTCTTTGGTTTATTGTAATCGCTTCATTTAGTAATCCTGCTGATATTGCAAACGGAAATGTGTGGTTTTGGCCAAAAGAGTGGAAATTAGATGGGTATATTGAATTACTGAAACAAGAAATGATTTGGAGAGGGTATTTCAATACAATTATCTACACCATTGTTGGAACACTTATTGCATTAGTTGTGAACATACCAGCTGGTTATGCTTTATCAAGGCAAGATTTGTTCGGAAGAAAGTGGATTTCTACCTTTTATATTATTCCAATGTTTATTGGCGGCGGTTTAATTCCAACTTATTTAGTAGTGAAAAATTTCGGGTTATTAGATACATTTTGGGTTTTGATTTTACCATTTTCTGTATCAGCTTTCAACATTATTATTGCAAGAACATTCTTTAAAAATAGTATTCCTGAAGGTCTTTGGGAAGCAGCTCAGATTGATGGCTGCGGAACGATCAGATATTTTCTAACGATGGTGCTGCCATTGTCAAAAGCCATTCTTGCCGTCATTGGTCTTTGGACGTCAGTAGGGATATGGAACTCTTGGTTTGATGCGATGATTTATATTTCAAACGAAAATTTGCAACCGCTTCAACTAATACTGCGAAGAATTTTGATAGCTAATGAGTCTCTTCTAGGAACTGCATCAGGTGAATTAGCTTCGGAATTAAGGAGATTATCAGAGATGATGAAATATGCGGCAATCGTCGTTTCCACTCTACCAATTATGTGTTTATATCCATTTTTACAGAAGTATTTTAATCAAGGTATTATGGTTGGTTCACTTAAAGAATAGTAATAGGGGGAAATAATATGCTTAAGAAAAAATTAGGATTGTTAGTAAATGTCACATTGGCAGCTAGTTTAATAGTCGGCTGCAGTAATGACTCATCTAGCTCGGAATCCAAAGAAGATGGATCCTATAAAATTGCGACAGTTCGTTGGTCGGACTGGGGTGATGACTTTTTAAAAGGGTTTGTTGAAGAGACTGAAAAAGAAGCAGGAATTTCAATTGATTGGGATACTTATTTAAATAGTGAATGGGGAGACAAAAAATCGTTATTAATGGCTGGGGGAGAATTACCTGATGCATTTTGGGGCTCTATTTCTCTAACTGATTCAGATATAGCTAAGAACTCAGGAGTGTTTATCCCGCTGGAAGATTTGATTGAAGAAAATATGCCTAATTTAAAAGCTGCATTTGATGAAGATCCTGCACTGCGTGCGATGGTTACTTCTCCTGATGGACATATTTATAGTTTGCCAAAGAAACTGCCATTAAGACCAATTGCAGGAAATTCGTTGTTCATCAATCAAAAATGGTTAGATAATTTGAAGCTGTCAATGCCTGAAACCTATGAAGAATTTTACAATGTTTTAAAAGCATTTAAAGAGCAAGATGCAAATGGAAACGGAGACCCTAATGATGAAATTCTTTATCAGGGCGATGTTATGAGTTTTATCCTACCCTTTGGCTTGCCTACAGGCGCATATTTAGCTTCTATGACGGTAAAAGATGGAAAGCCAATCTATATGCCAACTGAAGCTGCTTATAGAGAAGGGATTGAATGGATGCATAAAGCGTATGCTGAAGGGCTGATTGATCAAGAGTTATTTACACAAGATGAATCTATGGCTGAAGCAAAACGGAAAAGTGAAGAAGGTTCCTTGGTGGGAGTATCCCGTGGTTGGACGCCCGACGCCGTATTTGGACCAAATGCAAGTGAGTATGCTCAATTACCTGCACTAGAAGGTCCAGATGGAGAACGGTATGTGATGACGGATGCACCAGTTTATTCTAGAAATGAGTTTATGATCACAACAAAGGCGGAGAATCCAGCTGAATTATTGAAATGGGCAGATAAATTCTACACAGAAGATGCAAGTATTCAAACTTTCTACGGTTCGTTCGGTGTTGGAGTTGAAAAAGAAGAAGACGGAACATACAAAGTCTTAGAAGCTCCAGAAGGTGAATCAGCAGATATATTTGCCTGGATTCACTCATTCCGTGATTTTGGTCCTAAATATATCGGGGAAGGATTTAACGAAAAAGTAACACTGCCAACTAATGGTGGAGATGGATTGAAGCTTGAATTAGACAAAGAAATTAATAAGTATGCAAGAGAACAATTTCCAAATGTTGTTTATACAGCAGAAGAGATGAATCGTTTAAATGCATTAAGTGTAGACCTTACTTCTTACGTGGAATCTATGCAATCTAAATGGGTTGTTGAGGGTGGAGCTGCAAAAGAGTGGGATTCCTATATTTCTCAATTAAAACAAATGGGTTATGACGAATATATGGAAATTCAGAACAAAGCATTTGACAGGTATCAAAAAAGTCTTAAAGAAGCTGAATAAATCGCGAATATTTATTATAAACAAATGCAGTCGGTTTACGTGAATTTCGTGGGACCGACTGTTCATTTTTAGAAGCCTAAAAATTCAACAATTGTAAATTAGGAGATTGAATGATTTGACAGTTATATCTAGAAAGGGGTGGGGGAAAATTGAGTCAATTATTTCATTTGGATGGTCCATTATTTAAATTTTTATCAAGTGCAGTGGATTTAGTCATTTTAAACTTTTTATTTTTCCTCTTTTGTATTCCTATTTTAACCATGGGTGCTTCCATGACTGCTTTATACTCTGTTTTAATGAAAATGGTAAGAGATGAAGAGAAGGATATCGTTAAGAGTTTCCTATTATCTTTTAAAAAGAATTTTACCCAAAGTACGATTGTTTGGTTTATTATGTCAGCCGCCGGATTTTTCCTTTTTGCAAACCTCATTTTTTTAGGAAATCTGAGTGGAGTACCTAAGATCTTTTTCGCAAGCATGTTACTCATTTTTGGATGTGTTTACCTTTGCATCTTGCTTTTTATTTTTCCTTACATGGCCAGATATGAAGACACGATTAAAAAGTCACTATTAAATTCATTATTAGTCGGGCTTTCAAATTTCCCTTACCTTCTAGTATTGATCATTCTTACTGTAGTTCCAGTTATTTTTGTTTTTTCTTCATCCATAGGATTGCTAACAGGATTATATTTCGGAACATTCGGGGGATTTGCCTTACTTGCTTTTTTAAATTCTTATCTTTTTAGAAAAGCTTTTTCAAAATATGAGGTTAGTATTTAGAAAAAAATCTATTAAACGAAGGAGTGCCCATATGATTAGCAATAAAGTAGTTACTGTTGGGGTAATTGGTCTTGGCGGGATGTCAAATTTTTATCTTCGAAACATTTCTAAAATAGATTCCATTCAAGTTGGCGCGATATGTGATATTAATCAAGATCTTTTAAGTAAAATTGGTGAACAAGAGGGAGTTAGTCAAGAAAAACGCTTCAATAATATGGAAGAGATTATTGCCTCTCCTGATGTGGATGCCATTATCTCTGTTGTTCCCAATAACTTGCATGCAAAAGTCTTGGAATTATGTATTTTACACCAAAAACCAATTATGTCTGAGAAACCATTTACAATGGATCTTGAAGAAGCAGAGAACTTGAATCTATTATATGAGAAAAATCCAATTCCTTGCATGATAGGATTTATTCATCGCTACACCCCAGCTTTTCAATATGCGAAAAAATTGTTAGACGAAAATACAATAGGCCAAATCCGTCATATTGATGTACGTTATCAACAATCGTTTGGAGCTCCTTTATTTAACTTTCCTTATCTGTGGCGTTTTAATAAAGCAGTTACTGGTACAGGCGCACTAGGAGATTTAGGAGCCCACATGATCGATAGTGCTCGATTTTTTGCTGGAGAGTTCCATTCAGTCTCAGCATTGATGAAAACCTTTGTTGAGAAAAGGATAGACCCTCTAACTGGCGAAGAGAGACAGGTTGAAGTCGATGATTTTACAAGTTTTCAAGCTGTTCTTGGAAAGGGTGTTGCAGGGAATTTTGTCACCACAAGAAATGCAATTGGCTCATCGAATCAGCACGAAGTAACATTATATGGGGATTACGGTACGCTGCATGTGAATATTGAGCGCCCTAATGAAATTGATATTTTTGTTAAAAGTGAATCGGAAGAGAAACCAGTTTTGAAAACAGAAAAAGTACCAGAGATTTATAATAAGACTCTTTTAAGTGACTTTGCCCAACTAATCTTAAATAACAAAACTCTGGATATCCCCACTTTTTATGATGGATATAAAAATCAAAAAGTAATTGATCGTATCATTTATTCTGCAGAAAATGGCCGCTTTGTGAAAGTTGATTGATTTTTAGGAGGGCTATGTAAGAGAAAGTAAAATTAATATCAGGCTCCTTTGCTGATATATGAGGGCATCTTCCTATTCTTACCTATTGCTGAAGAGTTAAAGATTGGAGCTGTCATTTGGCAGCTTTTCTTATTGTATTCTAGTGGCAGTTTAAGAAGGATAATAAAACCAAGTGTAGAAATTAGACTAAACTGTAATTAGTTTTACACTGTTTATCTTAGTGAAAAATTGGTGAATATCTAATAATGCCAAACCAATTTTATGGACAAGATTCACTTTGGGTTTTGTGGTTTTCATAGAATGAAGTAACGGTTAATGGTTGAAAAAGGGCGAACTAGGCTTGAACGTAGAGTGTTATGAACATTGGGAAGTAAAAAAAGTTTATGGAGGATAAGAAATATGACACCACCAAAACATATTGTTTCAGCAGCTGCAATTGTATTAAATAACCAAAACGAAATTTTATTAATTAAAGGACCTCGCAGAGGATGGGAAATGCCTGGTGGACAGGTTGAAGAAGGAGAATCATTGAAGAATGCGGCAATCAGAGAAACAAAGGAAGAGTCCGGAATAGATATTGAGATAACAAAATTTTGTGGAATATATCAAAATATAAACGATTCAATATGTAATACATTGTTTTTGGGCATACCCATCGGCGGAGAACTAACAACTAGTTCTGAAAGCTTAGAAGTAGGCTTTTTTCCAATTAAAGAAGCATTGGAAATGGTCACTTGGAAAAACTTCAGACAAAGAATCGAGTATTGTTTAAACGACAATCTTCAGCCTTTTTGTATTGAATTTTGAAGGTAGATTTTTAACGAACTGCGAAGGGCTAATTGAAGGATTTTTTTATTGACAGAATAATACAAGATGTTGGTGACATAGTGTTTTATATAGGGCTAATAATAGATGGGAATGTCGTTATACTTATGCCTTAATTCCTAATACTCATTTATTTGGTTTCCCACTTCTTAATTAGTAAACAGGCTTCTATAAAGGGGCTGATTGTTTTGATTAGAAATAAAAAGATGCATTTAATCCTTTTTTTGTGTATTTTTTTAATAATCATTCTTGTAGTTAATGTTTTTCTCCATGTTAAAATTCACATAGTGTATACTTCAGGAGTAGGTCCGTTTTTAATAATGGGATTAATCATTTTGGCTATTGTTTATCTTTATTTCAAGCGTTAACAAAAACGAAGAAGTTATTAATTTGCGGATGAGTTACTAATTTTGGACTAAAACAGAGAAAGGTGAACTTTTAGAGAAATACACCTTTTATTCACTCAAAAAAAATCAATATTCCCCTAATGGTTTATAACGGACAACATAAGGGTTTTAAATATTATGTTTACAAGTATTTAGATGCCAAACGAATTAAATGATGCTAAAAATCTAGTAGTTCGTTGTCACTTAACCATGAACGAACACTATCAACGAATTTATTAGTGGCGGGAGAAGTGTTTGTTTTTTTAGCAATACCTATAAGACTCTACTTCCAAATTTAAAATTCGTATGTTTTTGGGAATATTAGATACTTTGTATTGAGTTAGGGTCGTATGTATCGACCATACCTCAAGAAGTTATAAATTTAGCTGACACTCATAATTTTCCAATAATTGTTTTCTCTAAAGAAGTGAGGTTCATTGATATAATGGTGAACGTATGCTTATATATATTCGTGACATCCTGATGATGACTGAGCGTTTCAAACCTAGCTTTCGCATGATGTGTATTGCGATTTGGTCTAATCGAATATTTTCATCGGATTGCATTAAATCGAGTAATCCATAAAAATTTTTTTGACCATTAGCACTTCGAGTATATAAAGAATCAAAATGATTTTACATATCATAATACTTGTTGTGCCTCAGTTTCTTTCGTTTTAACAAGTCGGTGGCTCCTTTTGGAGCTGAACCTCTATTAGTCTTACAAGAACCTTATTAATCGTTTAAGAACTGCCTTGCATGGTGAATGAATCTTTTATTAGTCTAGTGGCTATCCTTCGACGTTCATTACACGCTTCGATGGTACTGTGCCACCACTTTCACTGATATGAAGAAAAGTTATACCGTTGCTATTCTCACGACTATTTTCCTTTCCAACGCTTCATCGAGAGTAAGCTCTCCACGTTATCAGCTTACAACGTTGAGTTACATCTATTATGGAACAAACTTAGGTGCTTCCTATGAACCTGTTAGCATTGCATGTGCCTGTAACACAAGATGGATTTTCATATTGTCCATTCTTACTCATCCACAGCTAACCCTACATTTAGTAGTAAATACATTTCTACATAATTCGCGTCTAGACCCGTACATTCAGTAGTTCGTCAGCCATACAGTATGTCATTATATTTCATTGCATTCTCACCATATTTGTTCAACCCAAGGACCATGATTTACACCACGCCATCGGGTAGGTTTTCGTCAGCCGGACTGTTACGGTAAATTCTCACGCCTATTAGCCAAGCTTATAACACGCTTTTCCATACTAAACAGCGTGCTATTCGACGCAGGGGGACCCTTTCAGAGCGTTACCTCCTCATTCGACTCCTTGACATAACCCTTCAGTTTTAGAGGTCTAAAACTGCCTGACCTTTACCGAAATTGTGTCGCCACATTAATTTGAGCCAGGAACATTTCGCACATACAATCGTGCCCTTTCGGAATAACTAATTGCCTTAATCCCAAAATCACTTAATGCTTGTTTAACTAAAGCACCTTTAGCTAAACAAGCAGCAATAGTTATCATATTTGCCCTCAAAAATGTTGATTTTTTTACACATATATCGAATAATTTATTCGATTTGTCGTGTTTACTTTAACGCAAGCTATTCAAAAACATTTGAGAAATTTGAGCGCCATATTTTATCAAATTATCACTATTAATCGCTTGACTCTTAAATCCCTCCGTAAAAATATGCATTAACATCAGTAAAACCTCATCAGAATATGCGGGATTAATTTTTCCCTCTTTACGCCCTTTTTGAAACATTCTTAAAACTAATCGATCACTTGTTTCTTGTGCATCATTATCAAAAAAAGTCGGGTCACTTGCATATTGCTGCATCACATTATGAAAAAACATGGATGTCGTACTTTGGATTTTTTTCATTTTATACTGCGTGAGTTCTATATATGTTTGCTCAAATGGTAAATCACTTTCAATTAAACGTTCATAATGTTCTAGGATAGAGGCAAATGAATTATGAATCGTGGTATTAATTAAATTATCTTTTGTATTGTAATAATTAAATAATGTTACTTTACTCACGCCTGCACTTTTTCCAATTTCATCCATGGTTATATTTGAAATGTCCTTTTTATTCAGTAATTCATGCGTAGCTTCTTCAATATCTTTCATTTTCTTTTCACGTCTTAGATCAAAACCATTTTTTTTAGTCATCTTCTCACCACATTTTTTCTTTATCAATTACTTTCTACATATTTATATAGTATTTCATTTTATGAACTAATTCAAACATTTAAGTAAAAAATAATTTGAATATCTCTAGAAAAAAGTGTATATTGTGAACTATAAAGTTATTTTTAGTAAAAAAACTTCAATTCTCATAGAATAGGAGATGAGACGAATGGTTATAGCAGAAATTAAGGGGTTGCAAAAAAAATATAAATCTACCCATGCCTTAAAAAATGTAACGATGGAACTAAGAAAAGGTGAAGTGTTAGGTTTTATCGGACCAAATGGTGCAGGTAAATCAACAACCATCCGAATCCTGCTTGGCATTATAAAATCTAGCGGAGGAACAGCCAATATCTTCGGGAAGGATGTCTGGAAAGATTCTATTGACATTCATAAACGACTTGCATACGTTCCTGGCGATGTAAACCTTTGGACAAATTTAACAGGAGGTGAAATTATTGATGTATTTATGCGCCTGCAAGGTACGAAGGACGATGCACGACGTGATGAATTAATTCATAATTTTCATCTTGATCCTAAGAAAAAAGCAAGGACTTATTCTAAAGGAAATCGTCAAAAAGTTGCGCTTATTGCCGCGCTTGCTAGTGATGCAGAACTTTATATTTTTGATGAACCGACTAGTGGTTTGGATCCTCTGATGGAAGCTGTATTTCAAGAGGAAGTGGCGAAATTAAAAAAGCAAGGAAAGTCTATCCTTCTTTCGAGCCACATCTTAAGTGAAGTAGAACGCTTATGTGACCGCGTAGCGATTATTCGTCAAGGAGAAGTAATTGAAACTGGAACACTAGACGAATTAAGGCATTTAACTCGTTATCAATACAAGGTTACTACTCGTGTCGAGCCTCTTGGATTAAAACAAGTGAGTGGTGTGCATGACCTTGTAATCAATGGAAAGGAAGCTGTTTTCCAAGCCGATAGTGATCAAATTGAGGCCATCCTGGAAGGAATCATGCCTTACCATGTAACAAAGCTTGAGAGTGTGCCGCCGACCCTTGAAGCATTGTTTATGCGTCATTACACTGGAAAGTAGGTGAGAGGGATGAAAAATCGATTTTATAAGACTGGAATACTCTTTCTTCATACATTACGTAGAGATTGGTTAAAGCTTCTCATTTGGGCAGTGGCCTTAAGTCTATTTACGGGCGGCTTTGCCAGTGCGATGTATGAAATATATGGAAAAGATCCTGCTGGATTAATGGCTATGTATGTAACAATGAATAATCCAGCAATGATTACCATGCTTGGACCGACAGCAGCTACTGCCGAAACGTATACTGTAGGAGCTATGTACGCACATGAAATGATCCTCTTTACGGCACTCGTATTTGGCATTGTATCTATTATACATGTAATCAGTCGTACAAGGAAAGAAGAGGATGATGGAACAACAGAGCTTATCCGATCCTTTCAAGTTGGACGACTGGCCAGCACGACAGCAATCGTGATCGAAATGTTTCTTTTACATTTAGTTATAATCGCCCTTTCTACAGGTTTGCTACAAGTTCAAAATGTACCTGGAATGAATTTTTCTAGTAATTTGTTATATTCCACTTCTTTAGGTATGCAAGGTTTTTTATGGGCAATGATTGCACTCATATTTGTCCAATTAGGAGCTGGAGCTGGAAGTGCAAGAGGACTAAGCTTCTTGACTCTTGGTTTTTTTTACATTGTTCGAATGGCAACAGATATGAACGCACCTGATGCTTCTTGGTTCAATCCGCTAGGATGGAGCTATTTAGTAAATGTTTACGTTAATGATAACTGGGTTCCAATCGTCATTGCTATTGCTGCCAGTATTGTTTTCTTAGCATTTTCATATCTTTTGGAACAAGCTCGAGACGTGGGAGCTGGATATTTACCGGAACGGACTGGACGTGCTCATGCAAAAGAACGTCTGTTGAGTCTTCCTGGTCTAATATTACGCCTTCAAAAAATATATATTATTGGCTGGCTCTTCGCCCTCTTTATATGTGGGGCTATGTATGGGTCAATTTTCGGAGACATGGATGATTTTGTAAGTGGTAATGAGATCATGAAGCAAATGTTCCTTCACAATGCAAATTACACCATACAAGAACAATTTATGAGTGTTCTCTTTATCGTTTTATCTTTATTAACTACAATTTTTATTGTAGGAAGTTTGATGAGAATCGTAAACGAAGAAAAGAAAGGACGCTGGGATCAGCTTTATGCCACTAAATTAAGTCGCACAAAATTCTATTGGTACCATGTGATCTTGACTTCCATACTTGGAGTGATGGGACAATTTTCTGCAATATTGGGGCTCTATCTAGCCCAACGAAGTGTGATGGAAACACCGTTAAGTCTGTGGGTAATCACTAAGGCTGGAATTGCATGGGTTCCTGCGATTTTCTTCTTTATCGGTATTTTAGCTATACTAATTGGTTGGCTGCCGCGCTTTACGGTAATAATTTGGAGCTATCTATTATTTGCTTTCTTTGTTAGTTATTTTGGGCAAATGATGGACATTCCTGAATTCGTAATTAACCTTGATATATTTGGCTATATTCCAAAAGTTCCAATTGAAGAATGGAAATGGGGAACCATATTCCTTATCAAATTATTGGCTCTCTGCATGATAGTTATTGGTTTCATTGGTTATAAAAAACGAGATTTAGTTAATGAGTAAAAAAACTTATATAGGCGATGAAAAGTGTCTTTCATAGAGGACTATTAACAAGAAGATGATCTCTGAATTGAACAGGGGTCATCTTTTTATTTGGCCCTTTTGTAAAAGATTATTGTTTGCTCATTATTAAATCTTAACCTTCAATGGTAGTACGTTTCTCTTCCCGCTCATTTTGGCGAATTATGGTTTGTCAGCTGCGTTATATATTTGTGGGGCGTTGTTTTTCCTTGGATTTGTAGTCTCGCTCTTCATGGCCCCGGAAACAAAGAATACGAGCTCAACGGAAGCCAGCTCTTTAAACAAAGGTATTGCTCAGCAGAAGGAAAGCTTCGTAATGAGGAAAAACGGTTAAATAGAAAGAGTGAATCTTTGTGAAACAGCAGAAACAATTGAGTTTCTGGGAAGGGTATGACCCGGTTAGGGGTAGGTGATTAATCGGCGTCATTTTTCTTAATTTAATGCAGAGAAATTAGGCTTTTTTATTTCTCAATTAAAGCACACTTCGAATAGGGTTGTATTCTTTCAGCAACTTCTTTGATGTTATATGTATTCACATTATCTGATATGAAACTTTATCACTATTCAAATTGGTCAACTCTTTACCTTGCTAAGTACCAATTTAACTTTCAATAATTTCAGCCAAGAAGAATTATTGTGCACCTTATATTTTTTGAATATTAAATAAACGAATAAAAAAATTCCCTTTTTTAAAATATACGAATTATTATTATTCATTTTGTTGGAAGCGTTTAATTTAACGAAAAGATTCAAAGTAAAATAGCAAATTAATATTTAAAACCAAAAGGGATAGGGGATATTAATGAAAGTATTTGTCGATTGGTTGAATGGAATCGTTTGGAGTTGAGTTCTGCATTGGTCTATCTTATTTTAGGATTGTTTTACTCGATCTCTACTCGTGGCCAAGGTTTTACCTGAAGAAATGAATAGCGGCGGTAATATTGCGTAGATTCATGCATCCCTTAAATTGTATTCTGTTTGGAAGGAAAGGTAGAAGATCAGTAACAGCAGAATGAACTTTCGTCATTAATGGGGGATATATTTTAAAGTTGTTGTACGTTGTACGTAATATATTACCCTTATTCTCTGTATAAGAGCAGTTTACTCGGCACTAGGCAGCCTCACAAAAGAGAAACCTTGAAAGGCTTTTAGCCAATCAAGGTTTTCTATTATAATCATTCATTCTTGTTAGCCCAATAGTTATCTTAGCGTTACTTCTGTTGCTTTATATCACAATAGGCTGGCAAACCTCCCACACCTTTGGCTGCCAGTATCGCACGAACGACTGCTTCAGTCAGTATATCGGCACAGAGTGTACCAACCACATCAACAGGGACTTTGACTTCTCCCGTAGCCAAGGAAAATATCGTATCCCCGTCATTCATCGTGTGTACAGGATAAATGGTACGTGCTAACCCGTTGTGGCTCATTTGAGCGACTTTATTCACCTGGGACTTTGTTAAGTTCGCGTTGCTTGCTACCACAGCGATGGTCGTATTCGAACCAGCAGGAATTGGAGAAAATTTTTGATCTGTTAGGAAATGTTCGATTTTCCGGATGGCACCGTTCTCATCACGTACACCTGCCAGCACTTCATTCGTAAGCGGATCGCGTACTTCGCCTACCGCGTTCACCGCTACGATCGCTCCAATAATCAAGCCATTCTGTAGAATTCGGGAAGCTGTTCCAAGTCCGCTTTTCATCGCCTGATCAAACCCGCATAGTTTACCAACAGACGCTCCGCAGCCTGCACCGACATTCCCTTCCTGTACTTTATGCTTGCTCGCTTTACTAACCGCATCGAAGCCCATTTTTGCATCTGGTCGCACAGAAGAATCCCCAAGCGACAAATCATACAGCGCAGCGGCGGGTACAATGGGAACAATCCCGAATCCGGTATTTAACCCGATTCGCTTCTCTTCTAAATAATTCATCACACCATCAGCAGCTGCAAGACCAAATGCACTTCCTCCAGTTAAGCAAACCGCATGTACACGATCAACTAAGTTTAAAGGATGAAGAAGATCTGTTTCACGAGTTCCCGGGGCTGAGCCACGCACATCTACCCCACCTACAGCACCATCCCTAGCAAGCACAACCGTACAGCCAGTCAGCGCAGTTTCGTTCTGGGCATTTCCTACCTCGATTCCTGGTACATCTACAATTGTTCCAGTTTTCATTTAGAATCCTCCAAAATTTGTGGTTTAAAAAAATTGGTTAATTGTAAAATGAAGTGCAACACATATAAATAGAGAAACCATAGTGAGACCGTGTATCATTAATGTCGACAAAAACAATTAACACACGGAGGTCATCACTATGGTTCAAACTCATTCTAGCACAAAGGTTCGCTCCTTTACACATCTAACCGATTCAGAGAGAGGTGAAATCTGGGCCTATTTAAAAGTAGGATAGTCATTGCGTGATATAGCGAAAAAGTTCGGACTAACAAGTGAAAGTCGCGAAATGCTTCTCGATGATTGGAAAGCCCCCTTTAAAGAGAAGGGGGCATGGCTTTATTAGTTTTCACAATCCCAGTCTTAATCTAAATCAACTATTTACATAAATTCGTAAATCGTTAGTTGATTCGCCGTTGATTTGATTTTTGCTCCACCTTTTGTAGCTGGGGCTGTTCTTTAACGTTTTTCCTTTTTTTATAGAGAAAACCACAGCTGTTTGCTGTGGCCAATAAGAATATATAATTTAACATGTATAAGTTTACAAAGCTTTAATGTAAAAAGGACTTTTAAATTGAATTAAAATTTTTTCTTGGTTATCGATGAAGAATTTTAGTTCATTATTATATTTCTTTATTTCTGTAACATTATTTAAACTAGTATTAAAAATGGTTTCATCGTTATAATTTAAAAATATATCACATTGCAATCTATAAGTGTATAAGTATAAGGATAATTTAAATCCATTATCATTTTCAATGGAATATAGCACTTCTCCATCATCTAAATTATCAGTTAAACTTTTAGGTTCACTCAAAAATAATTCCAATAAATCAAATTCATCATATTTTGTAAACATTTTTTCTCCTATTCATTTATTTTGGGATAACCGTTACAACATTTCCAGACTCATTTATTACAATACGAACATCATTAGTCTCATGATTCTTCAGTTGCCAATTTATGTTGAGGAGCATAAGGTAAACGTAATTCGTGGTTTCATGGCTGATTTAATGATTGTTAAGCTTATTGTAGCCGCTGTTTTAGCTGCAGCTGCTCCTGTTATGTATAAAGCAGCAATGGATGTGTGAAATGCTTTTGTCTTTCCGGGTGAATTTACTTAGTTATTAAAAAACCTTGAAAGCTAATAGCCAATCAAGGTTTTCTATTATAATAGTTCTATTTTGTTTTCACAGCTTCTTTTATTTGCTCTACTAATTTATTTAGCCACTGTAGAGGGGTTAATTTAATTGCTGGAAAATAAATTTCGGCATTATTTTGTATAATGTTTTCCTTTTCTTGCTTTGTCAATTCACTATTTAAAAACTCTTCACAATAATTTATTGTAAATAGCAAACATTCTTTACTAGCTTCGTCTATAAACTCATCTAATGCTTGTTTAGGAGAACTGATATCTTGGTGAAATGTTCCTCCTAAAAAATCTTCAAACTGCTCTAAGAAATCATAACTTTCATCCATGAAATTTCCTCTCTTTCTATTTGACTGGATATCCTGTAAGAATAAAACTACCGTTATTATCCTTTTTAAGTACAATTTTTGCGTTAGTAACATTCTCGACTACTTCTGAGTTCCTTGAAACACTTCTACCAATTATCTCTCCATCACCCTTGTATCTTAATAGTAATGTAGGTCTACTATTGGGATCAGAAAGCCATTTTTGTATTTTCTCGATATTCTTTGGATTGATTAGAGCTGTATCAGCAACTTTCTCAGCTGTCATTCTATCTTTAAAAGTAGAAGAGCCAGTAATTTTTGGATTACTTTTCAATCTTTCTAATAGTTCTTCGTCCGTTTTTCCAACATGTCTTTCTATTAAATGTCCACCTTTTAACTCATGTGCAGCTAATCCACCACCAGGGACTAGAGAACTTTTATCTCCTTGCTTAATATTATCTATACCCTTAGGAACATCATTACTACTCTTCGATTCCCTAGGTACACTCACTTCTTGTTTTTCGGGCTTAATCATATTCAGGAGATGATCTCTCAATCCAACCCCCTCAACCACATTACAAGGCACGCCTCCCACAGTTGCCAATTGATGTTGAGGAGCATTGGGCAAGAAATCGGTAAGAGTTAATTGATTGGCTGCTGTTGTGGTTTTTGTTACACCTGTTGTAGCTGCGGTTTTAGCTGCAACTGCTCCAGTTTTTGTAACAGCCCCAGCTCCTTTTGTTCCAACTACCGATGTCACCACGGTTCCTAATGCATATGTCACCCAGTGTGCTCTAGAATAGGTGTCTCCATTTACCATATCTCTTTCGTATGAATCAGAAATGGCTGCTACGATTGCTTTTGCTTGTTCAGGCGTGCTTTTTATCGTATTAAAATAACGTAAATAATCCCTTCTCAATTAAGAGAAGGGATTATCGCTTTATCAGTATTCATTATCCCAATCTTCATCTTCATCTAAATCATCTTTTCCTTTTTCAAGTCGGTGAAAGAAAAACTCAAGAAAGTTATCTGCTTCTTGAAATCCATATCCTCCTTGGTTAGCCCATAATATAACAGGGCATTCACCGTTTTTCATTTTATTAGTATCAAGACAATATGAAAACTCATCGATGTCTTCTATAACTACTATACCTTCTGTTAAAGCATAATATTTTCTATAGTCTTTCGTTCTTTCAACAACTCCCGCATCAACAAGATTATACCCTAAAATATTTACACCATATAAACCGCCTTCCCCATATTTTCTTAGAAACCATTTGTAACTTGTAGGAAGGATAACGTCAAGGTCGATTTCTATTTGTTGAATTTTCTCTTCACATACACCTCCAGATACCATTAACTCTTCTTTATTATTATCAATAAAATCTTCCACGACTGAATAGTTCATTTTAAATCACCTTCTAATCTTGATTTTCAAACTGCTTTCCTCTCCATTTCCAGTATCTTCTTCGAAAGCTATCATATTGTCTGGAAAGTTCTTTATCATTTCTAAAACTTTCCCCATCTTCTTTTAGTCCATGTAATACTCTACTATATTTAGTATGCAAGCTTTCAGGTATCTCCACCATAGGTCCTGGCTCTTCCTGAATTAAATGATGCAGATTGATTTTTGTGCCGTCTTTTGCATAAGGGGCATCACCTTTTTTCATTAATTCTAAATTTGTGAATCCTCTTTTGTCTTTTTGATTTATATCAATATCTTTAAGTGTGTAAACTCTCCGACTAACATCTTTTACATTTCCTCCGGATTTTACCTTCCCTTCGACTTCAACAGGATCATATTTATTTTTATTCAACCAAGGAACTGTAACATTTTTCCCGGTAAATGGTTTTCTGCTTGGGTCTAAAATGATTTTTGCTTGCGAAATAAGGTTATCTCTCAATCCAACCCCATCCACCACATTAAAAGCGACACCATCTGCAGTTGCTAATCGATGTTGAGGAGCATAAGGCATGAAATCGTAAATCGTTAGTTGATCGACCGCCGATTTGATTTTGGTTACCCCTTTTGTAGCTGCGGTTTTAGCTGCAGCTGCTCCTGTTTTAGCCACAAGTGCTCCAGACTTTGTAACAGCCCCAGCTCCTTTAGTCCCAACTACCGATGTTACAACAGTTCCTAATGCATATGTAACCCAGTGTGCTCTAGAATAGGTGTCTCCATTTACCATATCTCTTTCGTATGAATCAGATATGGCTGCTGCGATTGCTTTTACTTGTTCAGGCGTATTTATGATCGCATTTGTAATAGCTAGGCCTTGTTCAGGTTTGGAGAGATTGGAGAACTCCCATGCTCCTTTTGCTAAATCAATCAAACCTGTAACCGTATCTTTTCCGACATCATAGAGACCAACACCAATGCCTTTGGTCATTTCCCAGTTCTGTTTTGATGACTGCAGTTGGATGACATATTGTTGTTGTGAAAGCGTTAGGTTGTCAAAACCAATTTCATCGGCCTTTTTGAGGTATTCGTCTATGGTGAGGTTTGCAGGATTTTCAAGTTCAATTTTTAATTTCTCAATGCGTCTTTTTTCAGCTTTTTCTTCTTTATGTATTAGATATTCTTTTGTTTTGGCATCAATTTCGGCTTTCTGTTTGTATGCTTCACTATTTTGATAGGCATGAATGTTGAAGTAAAGGGGAGAAGTGTTTTTCCCTTGCCTTGTTGCATTCATTAATGCCTTGGACAGAGCATTGACGGAATCCTGATTCTTTTCTGACTTCGCATATTCGTTTTTCAGTTTTTGATCAAGATCATGGACCTTTTCGACGGTTTCTTTTTGTTCATCTTCAGCATCGTTGATATGCCTATGAAAAATCTCAGATGAAAAGGGTTCAAGAGAAATAATATCATGAATGTCAGCAAAAATCTTTTTCAGTTCCGACTTTTGTTCAGATACCATAACCTTGGCGTTTTTTAGTCCATTTGAAACGGGGTTTTCCAGAAAACGCTCATCGATAAAGGTATCTCCAGAAAGATTAGCATCTTCCAGTAATCCAGGAATGCTATCAAGAAAAGCCATTTGACTGTTTACTAGATTCAGCCATTGATCCACAATTCCTGCCTGTTCTTGATAAAAGCTTTTAATGTTGTCTGCACCTTTCCCATGAAAGTCATCACCGAGATCGGCTACGCCATTGAATGCCTCTTTCAGATTGATGAGCTGCTCTTTAAATTCATTGTATTGCTTGGATCGTTCCTCCATTGCCGACAATAGTGTATGGGATTCATAGACTTTCATTCAGGTAGAATCACTTCCAATCTTTTCTATGTATTTACAACTATTGTATCATTAGATTTATGGTAATAATATTCCAAATGTTTGTTCGAGCATGATAAATAGACTTTCAAGGTGGAGGAGATACTTTTTTTGATTTGGCCAACAGGAATACAGATAACAAGTTTTATATATAGAAGCTCCTTCTATTTATAGTGTAACTCCTTGGAGGGGCCAGAAACGTATAAAATCGCGTTGATTTTTTTACTCATAATGGCAAGCACATACTGAACAATAAGAGGGGATGAAGTAAAGGTACTAGAAAGCTCTTAAAGGGAAAGCTTGTGTATTGTAGACTAATGTAAAATAGGGAAAGTGAATAAGTGAAATCTATGCCTGCTTAAATCAATTATTTATCTCGGTCAAACAGCTCTTTCTACTTGGAACGAAATCTATGGTCAGGATTTCTGTTCGACCTGGGTCTATCTGCCTTTGTTGATGAAATTGTTTTCAACAGCTCCTGTGTTGGCATCATTTTTACGACCAATCTACTACAAATATTGGTTTGATTTCAGATGGTCTCTTTCATACCTTTAGTTGGGTTTGCAACGATCGGATCTTTTGTTTGCTAACTCCGCCGTAGAAATACATTTTGGTTGAAAGGTGGTGGTGTGGCATAATGCTTGGGGAGATTTATTCTAGTTATACGATGGTACAATCTAACACAAGCTAATGAGAATACCCCAGATCCGCTACGTAGAAAATTACGGCTTTATATGGAAAATAAATTGCCGCTGTAATGAGGTTTAGTCAGCATCATACTAGTTTTCGGACCAAAAGAAAATCACGACAATTGAGAGGGGAAGCCGAAAATGAACGATGATCACGTTCATCATCAAAGTAGTGGAAATTCCTTAAAGCTTATCCTTTTGTCTCTTGCTGTCATGATAGTGATTATATATATTGTTGCCACCAGTTTTATCTAGTCCGTTATCACAAAAGTGGCCATAATACAGAACCACCTTCTGGTTTTTCAGAGTTATCTGCCTAGCTTCCGCAGTGATAGGACCTACAGAGTATCGTTCTTATAATAATTTCTCTGCTTGATCATTTACATTTTTGAATGCTGGCTTCACTTCTTATGGTCCTAGCTGCCCCGATGGCTCTTGCTCTGCAGAGACTGCATGTGAAGCTAGCGCAACGAGTTTGTTAAAAAGTTGGCCTGTAGAAACTTCTAAGGACCTATTGTTGTATTCTTGCTCAATATGGGAGGACTACTATGGGTCCTCTATACGACAGTATTATACTTGGCGATGCACTAAAATCTATATCTTCACTGGTTTATTCACTTCCATATTTTCTTTGCAGGCTAAGTGCCCATTTATAAGGGAAGACACAAATAGGAAAAAAGTTATAAAAAAAGTATTTGCATATAAGTTTTATAAAAAATGACCTAAAGACCCGAATCTTTAGTACTGTTTTATGTTATTTCTTTCAAATAATGTGGTAAAATAATGCAAGAGAAGCTAAAACATGTAGATAAAAAATTATGTAGGACAAATTTTGTCGAACAAATGAACTTATAAAAATATTGTATTACAATATAGATACAAAGGTTAAAAATATGTTACGTATTTATAAATTTACTGGAAGGTTTTGGGGGGATTATGTTGAAGGGTAACTCTTTTATTTATTATTTAGATCAATATAATGTTCTATCACCCAATCATTCTAAAATATATGATGAGTACACGATAGAATCAGATATTGAAAATTCATATGCTTTCACTATTAAAACTAAGATTGAACAAAAATTAATTAGTATTTTTGAATCGCATCCACATAGTATAATTTTGACTGGAAATGCCGGAGATGGCAAAACAAGGCTTTGTAGAATTATTCATGATTATTTTAGTGATGGTATTTTACAAACATGGCCTGAAAATGGAATTGTAGAATTTTCTTTTAGTAAAGGAAAAATTAGGATTGTTAAAGACATATCTGAATTAAAAGAAGAAGTGATTGAAAAAGAACTATCTCAACTGCAACGATACATCAACTCAAACCATAAAGAAAAAATATATTATCTTATTGCTGCTAATGAAGGTAAACTTTCAAAATTTCTATCGCAATATGACTGTCTAAATGATTTATTAGGTGAAGTTTCAAAGAGATTCAGATCTTACAAAAATAATAACAACCAATTTAGTATATTTAACCTTTTAGATGTAACATCTTCTGTATATGTTGAGAAGGTCCTAACTGAATGGAATAAGGAAGAGAATTGGATTTGTTGTCATAGTTGTCCAAGGAAAAAACGTTGCATAATTCACATGAATCATGATCGTACAACTAATAAACACATCCAAGATAAAATAATTGAACAGTATAAACTGCTTGATTACCTTGATACACATATCACAATGAGAGAGATGCTAATACATATTAGTTATATGTTAACAGGTGGTTATACATGTAATGACATTTTTAATGCAGACTACCAGGAATTTGAGCAACAAACAAAAAAATCATATTATCAAAATTTTTATGGCCACGAACTAGATGAAAATGCTTTCTCTGAAATGAATGCTCTAAAGATATTTAAAGCGCTTGATCCAGGTATTTATTCTCATTCATTTATAGATGATTTTATTATAAATGGGGATATAAACGGGGATATAGAAACTGAACAGGCACATAATCTCTTGATAAATGACTCTTTAGATTTACAATTAGGTTTTTTCAAAAAGAAATTAAAGCTTTACAGAGATTATGATGTAGATAAGAATCATAATATTATTGAAGAGTGGATACCTAAACTTAGAAGGAAGTATTTTTATGAAACTCCACCAAAAGGTGATTTAAACACAAATCAATTATTACCATTTGAGTATATAAGTGAGTATATTTCTTTGTTCAACAATGATAAGAATCAAATCATTATCAAAAAGAACTTAATAGATGGACTAAATAGAGTATTTTCAGGAAGACTTACAGAAGCAAATAAATCCTATCTATTAGCAACAAATAAAAATCTAATGGTATATGATCAGTTTAGACCAAATAAGGATATTGATCTGATACAAGAAGAAGAAAGAAAAGACTTAGATAGAGTACCATCTAATTTTTCATTTGTAGTATCTGATGAAGTTGAATTAAAAATTAATTTAGCAGTATTTGAATATTTAATGAGGGCTAGTGGCGGAGGAACCCATAATGTTCTTCAACAGGAAGCTGAAATATTAATAGATACATTTAAGAATGAATTAATTCGTATAAGCAAACCTGAGGAATTTGAACTAAATATTTTAAGGTTTGATAGTAAATCTGGACTCTTTATAGAAGACGAAATAAGTTTATTATAAAGGAGAATATTGGATGGCTATGAAACGGGAAAGTGTAGAAGAATTTTCTGCACAATTGTCAGCTCAAATTTGGGGACACAGATTTAAAGATGGTCAAAAAGGACCTGAGTATGTACTAGAATTTTTAAATGTTTTAAAAGGAACAAATTATAATTTTTCAGCAAAAGACTATTTTAGAGTCCGCTCAACAGGACTTAGACAGTTTATATTTGAAGGTGATAAAGAAGGAGCAAAAGCTGAAATTGTTAGCCTTACAACTGAACAAAAAGAATCTCTATATAAACTTGTTGAGAATAAAGATGAGCTAAATGTAATACGAGATTTTTTTCGCAACTTAGAAATACCTTTAACTGACGGAACTGGAAAGACAGCTAATAGATCTTGGTATGCCAAAACGTTATATCCTTTACATGAATCTTTATTGTTTTTTGAGCTAAGAACACATAATAATAACAGTAACAAATCTTATAGTTATGAAAGAAACTTCTTTGCTAGGGGCGGAGAACTATATTTTCTTATGCTTTCTCATGGTACTGAAAATAATTTAGTCCTAAGAAATAAAATTGAGGAGCGTCTGCAAGAACTTCTAGGAAGGAATAAAGCTATAGAGAATATTGTAAGTAAAATCTCTAACTGCCTTGAAAAAGGAAGCCAAAAGAAAAAAGTAGAAACATATCCTTTAAAAAAAGTTGAAGGTAATACAAAAGAATACCCTTATTTACCTACTACTAACAATCCTCTCTATATTGAATTTGCAGAGGAATTTTATAGATTAATTAGTTTAAATATAGATATATACGAACTATTTGAGTTAATGACTAGTTTAATTACGTTCCAATTAGCACGATATATGTTAAATCGAGCTCTAATAAATAAAGATGATTCTTTTTATATGTTTTTTGATTGTTTAGGTGCACAGGTTGGACCGATTCAGAAACTATCAGCTAAATCTTTTAGTGAGAATGAGTTACTAATTAAAAATAAATTCGAACATTACTTTCAACAAATATTTACTGAAAAACTCAATTCAGAAGAATTTGTAAATGAAAATCTAGCACAATGGCATGAAAATCCTGAAGAATTAATTAATATACTAGGCCTAAGCCGTTTATCTAAAGTTAGGAAAAACAAGATAGCTAAGATTATACAAAAATGTAATTTTTATTCGGATATAATGACAAAATTGTTTATTGTTGTAAAAGATATAGTTTCAGATCAATTGAAAAAACATCAATTAAGTATTGTCAGAGGATTGGCAAGAGATGGGGGATTTGGAGGGTATCGCAAAGGAAGTAAATATAGATACTTTATGTCTGATAATTTTATTCAGGTGTTAGTTTATGCAAATTTAGAGCCTAATAAACAAATGGAATTTAATATATTTTTAGAAAAATTGTATAAAAAATATGGATTTATTATTGGAGAACTTCAAGCAAAGGGAAATGGCATTTATGAAAAGTCAAAATTAAATGTTAGCTATTTTCAAAAAAATGAATATGCACTTAGAGAAAAATTAAGACATAATGGTCTTCTAATTGAGTACTCAGACGCTACTGCTATGATCAGTAATCCATATGAATACTCACAGGCAGGGCAGGTGGTAGAAAATGAAAACGTATAATCAGATATTAGGGAAATGGATTTTTAATATATTATTAGCACATTTTAAAGAACAGAAACAAGAAATTACTGATAAATTATTTATTAAAATAAATGGTTTAACAAATGAAAATGTGGAGGCTGTTTTATGTGAATTAAAGAATAGATCTAATTTATTGGAAGAATTTTATTCACTTACAGTAAGGACAATTAAACCGGTTAATGGATTTAGTGATTACAAACTTCAACCAATAGAAACAAGCACTTGGTTACGTAATTATACTTTTTCAGGAAATGCACTTGTAATTATTATTAATGATCATACACCAGAGGCACAAAGCTTAGAAAATCTTTTCTCAATTGATGAAGCATACTTACTTTCGGATTTTGGATTGAAGAGTTTATACTCCCTACTTTCTGAATATGGAATAGCTGCGGAAGAAATTGAAAGTCTACAAGAATTCTTTAGAATGTATAGTAGTTTAACTGAACCACAACTCCGTTATATCTTAAGATTCTTAGATAAGGTAGTAAATCAAGATTCACCCTCTATTATAGAAAAGATTCAAACAAATTTACCTGAACTTAATTTATTTAGAGATAAAAATTTAATTATTGGAAGTAAAGGATTAAAAAGATTAAATGCTAACTTCTTACTTGCAAATCTTCAAAAAAATAACGGTGATTTAGATACTGAAAAATTACAGAACAATCTTTATACATTTATTGAAGCTGAAGAAAAAAATAATTTTACTAATGAGATTTGGTCTGGTGTTAATCCTTCCGAATTTGAATTAGAAGTAATTGATTTTCTTAATCATAAGAATTTAATTCTCTTAAAATATGACTTTAATGTAGTAGAGTCGGTTTTAAATTTCAAAACTAAAACGACATTACCTGAAAAGATTAGAGAAACCTTAACTCTTAATAGTAATCTAATGAAAGAACAAATTGAAAAAATTGAAGATGGAATTAGCGAAATTGAAAAAAATCAAAATGCTGATGCTATTCAAGATTTCTTTGAAGAATTTGAAAGTGAATTATCAAAGACACCAGGTTTAGTCAAAGCCATTAGTAGGCGTATTGAAAAACTTCGGCATCCCAAAATTTATTGTGATTTAATAAATGCATTGCACTATGAAGCTTTTTCAATGATTGAAGAAAATACTAGTGCAATAAATAATACTTCTTATCTTAGGTTAACAATCAATTCAACCAAACTAACATTTAAGGCAAGTGAACTTCTTAAGATATACCTTAAAAACTTTACTAGTGTTGTTCCAATGATTAAATTAGATAACAATTTGTTAGATAATATTAAAATTGATGAATCTGCAAATGAAGAGGAGTTATCATTCAAACTTACGTTAATTAATAATGATCAATCCTTCTCTCAAGAAACCTTTAAAGTTACAGGGTTTAATGATCTTAAGTTACTTTCCTTAGTAGAAGCCATTTTTGAACAAAAAATACCATATCTTAGAAACTATCAAGAAGAAGAAATTGAACTACTTGATGTTAAAGAATTGGTATATAAACAAATTCAAGGTTACATATCAATTAATGAACCAGGTGTGAAAGAGCATTACAATCTTTTCTCGGCTTTTCTTGAAAAATATACTAATACTCTTAATAAGGTAGTAACTGATGGTATTTTTAGTATTGAGATAAATACTTTAAAAGAAGAACTTAACTTATTGTTAAGAGGAGTTACTTCTTCGGTGATTGTCTCTAGTCACATTTATAAATTTATAAATAATATTGGTTCGATTGATACTCTCGATGTTAAATTAGGCCAATCTGGATATAGTGATGAAAGGGTTGTAACAATCTTTCACCCAATAAGATTAATCAGTTATATCTCTAGGTACCAAAGTCTTAATGAACAAATAACAGAATGGATTAATCGAAGTATCCATAGTGATTTAGAAGTGACAAACTTAGATGATTATCTTGAGTATGTAAATGAAAAAACTCTACATCTTGCTCCAAGATATTTTTCTAGTGACGGAGATGATTCTTTTCTAATTGAAGTAAATGAGGTATTAGGTGAGGGTCAATTTATTCTTAATTCAAAACGAACTGAGAATATGGATTATCTTTCTACAGAATTATCTGAAGAGCTTGTTAGAAGTGTAAAAAACTACTTTGAAGTGTATCCATATGCTAAAGACGGAATGGATATCTTATTTTTATATTGTCAGAGTGCCGATATCATTACAAAGTCAATCGATGTTTTATTTAATAAGATCAAATCGTTACGAAAATTAAAAATCACTGTTCATTCAACTCAAGCTGCATATGTACACCAGAAAATTAATCAGTGGATTAAACAAAAAGAAGAGTACACAAATCCAGATAGATTTGGGAAATTCCCAAGCGTTGAAGTGAAAGTGATTTCTGGTAATACTATAAACGAAATTTCAAGACAGATAAATTCACATATGATTGATGCGGATTTAGTAGTCTTAGCCGATTATTTTGGCCAGAGTAACCAAATAAAATATGACTTTGACAAAATTGAATTTAGACAAACAGATAACTGGTTTGGTGTGGTTTATAAAGAACCATTATTAGAAACTGAACAAATGAAACGAATCTCATATGTAAGTGAAGATTTACCAGAATTATTAAAGTCTTTCTATCAATTACAGTACATTTATCAGAAAAAAGAGATGCTAGCTCCTAATGAATTATATATATTGAAAAACAAAATTTCACTATCTAATTTCTCTGATAATGAGTTAATTGATTATATGCATGAGAACTTTAATTGGATTATGTTTATGGATCGATATCTTGATAAGTCATTATTGGAAAAAGCCTCGTCAAAAGCACAAATTATCCAATATAAATCTAAAGCTGGAACAAATAAAAACTTTAAATTAATAGTTTCATCTTCTGAATATATTAAGAAGCTAAATTCCAATAATCATGACTATGAATACTATGATCGTTTAAAAAAGAAACTTTCATTAATTTTGAAAAATGATTATATTAGTAAAGCGAAAATTGTAGATGCTGTTAATCATGTTAAATCTATTTCTGGCGCATTAGTCCTTAAAGCAATTGGTCCAGGGAAATACTCTCATGAATTAGTGGCAACTTATTTAAGTAAAAAGTATCGCTCTATTGATAATAGTAAACTTCAGGTATGGTCAGTCTGTGATGAGCTTCCTTGGTTCGGTAAGAACAATAGAAGACCGGACTTAATTATTACTACAATTAACGAAAATGATGGAACTATAAATTTAGATTTTGAACTACTTGAATTAAAGTTTGTAAATCAATCACTTTTCGAAAGAGAGAGATATGATGCAATAAAGCAGATACAATCGGGTAAGAACCTTTATGAGAAGATATTTGACTTTAATCAAGAAAAAATTGATGCAGATTACTGGAGAAATGAGTTAATTCACTATTTTATTGAAAGGGAAGCCTATTCTCCTGAAAAAGCATATCTCCTGAAGAAACTTCAAAATGTAGAAATTGAACAAATTAATGTCAACATTCATTCTTCTATTGATTCCTATTGCTATACTTCGAATCTTTATGAAAATCGCTTTGAACAATTAGATGCTGATGTTTACCTTGATATAATTGAAGGGGAATATACAAATTATATTTATAATCGTGCTTATATTTTAAATGCTTTAGGAGTAGAGGTTATAAATGAACCTGAATATGAAGAGTTAGAAAATAACAATACTTCATTCTCAGAAATTATAATGGAAGATATGGCTACTACAGACTTAGATAACATTGATGAGGGACCTTCAAGTTCTGACCTTGATTCTGAAAATGGTGATACAGAAACTAAGATAGATACAACCAGGGTAGTTGGGGGAAATCCACCGGAAAATAAAAGCAAATATAGTCAGTATGAAAGTGGTTCAACAAGTGGTAATGAAAACGTTGTTGTTTATCCTGATTTAGTTTATTCATTTGCCAAGCATTACCCTGAGGTAGAAGCATTAAAAAGTCTAGAACTAAATCGAAAAGATATTTCCTATGATCATTCAGATATAAAGCGTAAGTATGTTACTACACTTGAAACACATTTTAATAGAAATAACTTAAATGTTAAAGTAAATGAAGTTATCATAGGTTCAAGTGTTACTAGATTAATATTAATACTACCTTCCTCTCTAAATATTGATAAAGTGTTGAGAAGAAGAAAAGATATTCAGATTTGGTTAGGTATAGATCAAGAACCTAATATGTTTATTGATAAAAATGGGTTAAATATTGATATTGTTAGAGATGAACCTGATACAATTTATTTCGAGGAATTTATGGCTATTGCAAGACAACAAATAAATAAAAAAATTAATCAATCGAATTTAATTGCTCCAATGGGATTTGATCCATTAAATAATGTGATTAGTATTGATCTATCAGACCCATCTACACCTCACTTACTAACAGGTGGTACTACTGGGAGCGGAAAGAGTGTAACATTAAATTCAATTATTTTGGGAACAATGTGTTTTTACGAACCATCAAAGCTACAGTTTTTATTTATTGATCCCAAGCAGGTAGAGTTTGCAAATTATGAGAATCTACCACATACAGAATCTGTTGTAACAAATATTAATGAAGCAGTTGATACTCTCAACATGATGGTAGAGGAGATGGAAAGAAGATATAGTTTGTTCAAAAAAGAGTTTGCAAGTAATCTCGATGAATACATTGAACTTACAAAAGAAGAATTACCAAGAATTGTAATTGTGTTTGATGAGTTTGCAGACTTTATGAGTCAGGAAAAAGAAATTGTTAATCAGGTAGAAAATGCTATATTAAGATTAGGTCAAAAAGCACGGGCAGCTGGCATTCACTTAATTATTTGTACACAAAATCCAAAATCCGACATAATTAATACAAACATTAGGAACAACCTGGGTGCAAGACTTGCATTAAGAGCAACGGATTCTAATGCATCTTCCATTATCTTAGGAGAAAGTGGTGCTGAAAACTTAGGTGGGAAAGGTGATTTCTTGGCCAAAACGTCTAGTCAAAAAGTGATAAGAGGTAAAAGTCCTTTCTTAACGGCTGAGGTGAAGCGAGCATTGCTTAAGTATTTTATGTCAAAAAGGAAATAAAGTTTAATGCATCTAGATTATTTATCTAGATGCATTTTATGGCCTCTTTTTATCACTTGATAGAATTCTTCAGAAGTTTCACATTGCACTCGAAAGGCTGATAATTATGGCATACGGACAACATCAAAGTTTTTACCTTAGAGATAGATGGCTAAATAAGGCAATAAAACATTTAATTGAAGATGAAAGGTTCTTTTATGATAAAGAAGCATTTGAAAAGATTGGACTTGGAAAAAATATGGTTCAATCATTAAGATTTTGGGTTGTTGCAACTAGAGTTGTGGAGGAAAAGTTTAATAATGACAGAAAAAAAATACATTTGATAACTCCTCTTGGGAACATCATTTATAAATATGATAAATTTATTCAGTTTAGAGATACAGCATCAATTATACATTATAACCTGGCAAAAGAAATAGAGCCAGCTACAACATGGTATTGGTTTTTTAATAAACTTAACGAAATAACTATTAAAAAAGAAAATCTTAATAAGTCACTAAATGATTGGGTTGTATTTAATGAAGATAAAAAGATTTCTATAAGATCATTGAGCAGGGATGTTGATTGTTTAATTAAGCTTTATACAGCTGGTCAAAGTATATTAGATCCTGAAGAGAATATCCAGAGTCCTATAACTAAGATAAATCTATTAAAAGAAAATAAGGGAAACATTATTAAAAATTCACCTTCAATAGATGATGTTGGCGATACAGCATTATTATATACATTAATTAAATATGCGGAAGATCAAGGAATTGATAATGTAAGTGTAGAAGAAATTGCAACAAAAAAAGGGCTATGGGGTAAAATATTCAATTTAAATAGAGCAACGATAGTGAATGCTTTAGAGAAATTTACTAATCAACCTAAATACTCAATTAAATTTACTAGAACAAATAACCTAGATACAGTCAGACTTCCTGAAATTTCTTCTCTAGAGTTTCTAGAGTTTGAATACAAGCGAAAGGTTGAGACACTAGTATGAATAAAAATAAAAGATATTTTAAATCTAGTGTAAATATTAAATTTGATTTAGGAAAAAAGAAATATTTTCGCGAATATTTACCAACTCCATCTCATGCTGAATCATTACAAAATATATTATCAGGGTTTAATGAAAATAGTGGAAAACATTCTCATATAATTATTGGACCGTACGGAACTGGTAAGTCCCTCTTAGGAACATTAATTAGTGGTATGGCAGCAAAAAGTGTTAACAAAAGTACTTTTGAGCTTCTAAAAAAGAAATTCAATAAAGTAGACGATGAAATATATGATCAATTAACTCGATTTGAAAAAAACGAAAAAAAATATCTTCCGGTTATCTTAAATGGAAATGAAGGAAGTTTTAGGAAATCTATTATTTCTGCAATTATGAGAACGATTGAAGAAAATGAATTAGACATTGTAGTACCTGGCATCATTAATAAAATTCTTAAAATTGTTGATAAGTGGGAAGGTGAGTTCCCTAGGACGTATAAAGAATTTATTAAACTACTTAAAAATTCTGATCGGAACATTGAAATATGGAAAGTAAATGTTCTTAATTTCGAGAAAGAGGAAATTAACTGGTTTAAAAGTATTTTCCCATCATTATCTTCTGGCGCTGAATTTGTTATAGATTATAAAGAAGATTTCATTGAGCAAATTATGTTTATTATCGATGAACTAGATAAACGAAATTTAGGACTATTAATAGTTTATGATGAATTCGGTCGTTTCTTACAAAGTATTGAAACCAATCTGATTCATGAGACTATGCAAGATTTGCAGGATCTTGCAGAATTAAGTGATCATTACGAAAACCATTTGCATTTATTATTTATTACACATAAGAATTTACGTCACTATTTTTTTAAACTAAGTGAGGAATATCAAAATGAATTTCAACGAATTGAGAAAAGGTTTAATCTTTACCAAATAGACAGCGACCGATCTACTTTTATTCGCTTAACAGAAGCTGTACTTTCGAGTTTAGATTATCCATTGGTGATTCCAAATGTAACTGAATCAAACCTAAAGAAAGAATTGAGAAAGTATCCTTTATTTGCTAATTTGAACCAAGTAGAAATAGAAAAACTTGTGATTAAGGGTGCTTATCCTGTACATCCTGTTACCATGTTTGTGCTTCCATATATGTCAAGTCAATTCGGTCAAAACGAACGAACATTGTTTACATTCTTACAAAGTAATGAGCAAGGTGGGTTAATACATCATATTGAAAATTATACAAATAAATTCTATTTACCTGATCAATTATTTGACTTTTTCTTTCCTGAAATTGAGCTTGATGGACGAATAGAATGTAATAGTTTACAAATTTATATTAAACTATTACCTAAAATACCGACAGAAAAAGAAAATTTATTTAAATTATTTAAATTAATTTCATTGTGGTCCATTATCAATCTACATTCAAAACAGAAACTTGCTATTGATTTCATCAGTTTCGCTTTAAATGAGAGCAAAGATTACGTGGAAGAATTACTTGAGGAACTAGTGAAGCTAAAAGTAATAAGATTTAACAGAATAACGGGGGATTGGGAATTATTTGAAGGGAGTTCAATTGATGTAGAACATGAAATCAACAACATTAAGGAAACAACTAGTATTACTGTAGAACAAAAAAAGAAAATACTTGAAAAAACATTAAGTAAAAAATATTTTTTAGCTAATGATTATAATGATGAAAAAAGTATGACTAGATTTTCGTCAGTTCAGATCACTTTAAGTTCAGAATTACTAGATTCAAGTTTTGATAGCTTACGTATTCGTAATGAGAAAAATTCGGATGCGATTGTTAACTATGTCATTTTGGAAGATATTAAAGATCGTGAAAAAGTAATTAATCTCTTAAAATTAAAGAATGATCAAAATACTTTCTATTGTGTGTCTAATAAAGGAATAGATGAAATTAAGGAAGATCTAATCAATTACTATATTCTTTCGAACTTAAAGTCAAATACTGATTTCATTAGAAAGGATAAGGATTTATTACGTGAAATTACAATAAAATCTGAAGATCTGTTCCATTCGCTTACTAATTTTATGAAGAGTTATAGTGGTTTTAGTAGTGAATTGGTTTGGATTCATGAAGGTAAAGAGATCAAAATTAAGAACGACATTGTCTTAGAGAAAGAACTTTCAAAATTAATGTTCAAGAAATACCCTTTAACGCCAGAGATAAGAAACGATTCATTTGTAAGAAGAAAAATAAACTCTGTTCAACAAAAAGCGGGATATAAAGTAGTAGATAGCATTATCAAGGACTATAATAATGAGGAATTTTCTATTGAAGGAAATGGTCCAGACTATCTCATTTACGCTACAATCTTCAAGAATAACCAACTATCTCTTAGAAATCTTAAACAAATAATTTCAGATGAATTTAGAAGTATTCGAAAAGACTTAATTCAGGAACTCGAGATAAACAGTTATGGAAATCTAAGTAGCTTAACAAATATCCTAAAAAGTGAACCTTATGGATTAAGGTCTCCACTTATTCCAATAATCCTTATAAGTTTATTAAGAGATAAATGGGATCAATTAATGTTCTATCGAAATAAAATGTATGTTCCTGAGATTACTGGTGAGAAATTATATCAAATGGTTGAAGAAGATTCAGAGTATAAATTTGTATACTATAATTTTGATGAAAAATACAAACCATTGTTTCAAACTATCAGTGATGTTTTTGGTGATTATGTTTCAGATTCGGTACAAAAAAATTCAAGTCCAATTCTTTTAAGTAATGGAATATTAAACTGGTTAAGGCAATTACCAAGATTCACTCAAGTTACAAACAACATAGATTCTAATCTTAAAGAATTCAGAAGTATAGTAAAGAGAAGTGAAATAGATCCTAAATCTTCTATTGATAGATTATATGACAAGTATGCTTCAGATTTATCATTATTTATTAGACATAAAGAGAGCCTTGAAAGCCATCTTAATAATTATAAAAGATCATTAAAAAATCGTTTACTTAACCTAATAGGGTGTAAATGTTTCAAGGAATTAAACAAATGGGCGAATGTAAAAAATTCTATAATCAAAAAGAATAATTCTTTAGTTAATGGTATTCTTAATGCCTCTGAGGAAGATTGGATCGAGTCCATTATTTTAACTATTGTTGGTGTAAGAATAGAAGACTGGTCAGATACTACGGAACAGATGTTTGAACAATTAATTCTAAAGGAATATAATTCTAATCAAAATGAATTAACTCAAAGAGACTATCTAACAATAAGTATAAATGGGGATGACAAAGCAATTACTAAAGTAGATCTATCAACCAAAACCCAAACCATTTATAAGAATATTCATCGTATGATAAAAAACGCGGGAAGAAACGTTTCTAAAGAAGAGGTTGAGTATATGATCTATCATTTAGTAAAGGAATTTGTTGATTAGAGGAGAGATAATATGGAAAGAAAGACCGTCCATGTGGCCATGTTCAGTGGTGGAGCTGCTAGTGCATATGTAGCATATAAAATGGTCCAAGCACATGGAAAAGAACACTGTATATTGTTTTTCACCAATACATTATGGGAAGATGATGATAACTATAGATTTATGGACGAAGTTGCAGACTATATCGGAATTGAGATAACAGAAAGAATAGATGGAAGAACTCCAGAGGAAGTATTTTATGACTATCGATTTCTAGGTAATTCTAGATTAGCTAAATGTTCGGAAGAACTTAAAGTCTATCAGACTGTTGTATTTCTTGAAGAATTAAGAGATAAACATAACCTTGAGCCAATTCTTTATTTTGGAATTGGTCCTCATGAAACTCATCGATCCGATAATTTAAGAGAATTTTATAAACATTATCCTCTCGAGCCAATTGAAACGAGGTTTCCAATGATTGAAACGTTTAGAGAAGATATTGATGCTAAGACCATTATTCAAAATGGTTGGGGAATTAAGCTCCCAAGAATGTATGAACTAGGTTTCTCTCATGCTAACTGTGGAGGGCGTTGTGTACGAGGAGGTTTTGGCCACTATGCGCTTTTATACAAAGTATGGCCAGGCCGTTATAAAGAGCAAGAAGAAATGGAAGAAAACTTTCGTAAACATTTTGAAAAAAACGTCTCTATTCTCAAAAAAGACGGTAGACCATTTACTTTGAAAGAGTACAGGGAACAATTGGATAGAGATGGCGTGAGTAACTTTGTTAATATTAAAGATGAAACCGTTCCTTGTGTTTGTACTTTTTCTTAAAATAATATTAATATAACTATTAACTAACAAGGCTGCTTTTAGACAATGTTTGGACTTCAGACTTGTCTATTTTTTTGTCTATATACAATGGAAATAATCTTGAATTATTAATTAGTTTTAACCTTGTGTAACTGTTAAACTAATGTGAACAAAAGAATACTAGATAATATTGATCACTATTTTACCTGATTATTAGAACAATCCAGGAAAAACTATTTGAAGAGGATAGCATTTTATTACTGCCTGCCAATGAATACTAGTGTAAAAGTTATGAATCTTTTAAAGCTGATAAATAAGGTATTTGTCATGATATCCTACAATACAGTGGAGATTTTGAACGAAAGCATTATCTGGTTGACAGTCATTTTTGATTGAATGGGCAGTCTCGAAAGGCGATGAAATTGCATCTAATACTTTAATTTGAGGCCAAACGCTCTATGAAACATTTTTCCTCCATCCTTTGGTATTATTGATTTTGAAAACTAGAATTGGGAGTGTATGAATTAAGAAATCGTAGAAAGGATACTGTAAAAATCTCTTTAAAAACTGAATAAAAACTATTGGCATAAATTTTGTATAAGGAAGAATTTAAATGGAAATGATAATCTATATAAATTAATTAAATATTGGTGATTATACAGTGGGAAACTTTAAAAGTTTGAGATTTGGACAACGAGTACAAGTTTATCGGAATATCCGAAAAAATATGTTTTCGATAATAGATAAAAAATCTAAACGATTAATAATACATTGTAATTCAATTCTTTTATCTAGTGTAGAATTTAAGGTTAGCGCAAAGGGTAGAGAAAGAGTCCTCAGGGAAAAACAAAAACGTATACATGCTTATGTTGAAGGTGATTTCGTACGCTGTGAAGTTAATAATATTATATCCAATGTAAGCAAAGTATACTATAACCCATATTTTACAGAGAATTTTATTAACACGGAAACTGGTCAATCTATTTTTAATGCAAAAAAATGCTATTTAATTCAAGGAGAATGCTTTATCTAAATCATTATTGGTAACAGTTATGTAACTGGGAACCCAAATCGTGTTAAGAAGATGTAAACGCTAGAATAAAGTTGACAGTTTTCGCTTGATTAGATTTTACACTTTTGCTCTATCAGCCTAATACTCTAGTAGAATAGTTTGTGACGTTATTTTGCTGGAGGTTAGGATTTTGGAGGAGAAATTAGTGTTATATGTAAAGATTCAGGATTTACATAAACGGAAGTTTAAAGTAGCACAAATCGCTAAGGAGCTTAAGATCTCAAGACCAACTGTCTATAAATATTTAGATATGAGTTTTGATGAAGCAAAAGCTTATACTGAACAGCCACTTGGGAGGAAAAAGAAATTAGACAGCTACAAAGACTGGATACTTGCCTGGTTAGATGAGTACCCTCACCTGAGTGGTGCACAAATTCATGATTGGCTTCTGGAGAGATACCCCGACCTAGTGGTCGGTGGAAGTACTGTGAGATCTTATGTTAAAGAAGTCAGGGAAATCTATCAGATTGAGAAGAAGGTAATTGTTCGTCAATATGAAGCAGTTCCTGAACAACCAATGGGGAAACAACTTCAGGTAGACTGGGGTGAAACAAAACAGAAGACTACTGACAATAAAGAGATCAAACTGTACTTCATTGCGTTTGTACTCTCTCACTCAAGGCAGAAATACATGGAGTGGCAGACACGTCCTTTTACTACAAGAGATGCGATCCGGTGTCATGAAAATGCATTTCAATTCTACGGAGGACGCACAGAAGAAATCGTATATGATCAGGATCACTTAATTACGGTGAGCGAGAATGCAGGACAGCTACTTTTAACATCTGAGTTTCATAGTTATGTTAATGAACCTAAGTTCAAAGTTCACTTATGCAGAAGAGCTGATCCGGAATCTAAGGGTATGATTGAAAATGTAGTGAAGTACATAAAAGGCAACTTCGCAGACAGTCGAGTCTTCAATGACATAGAGGATTGGAATGACCGAGCATTACAGTGGCTCCAGCGGACCGGGAACCATCAGGTTCATCAAACAACGAAAAAAAGACCAGCAGAAGTGTTTCTCCTCGAAAAGCAACACTTACAGCCAGTCTCTTCGTTACTTTCATATGAAAGTACCAATAACCAAAGTATAACAAGAAGTGTAAGCAAGGACAACACGATCCGTTATAAGTCAAACCGTTATTCCGTCCCACTTGGGACTTATCAAACAAATTCTGAGAATCTTGTTTTGATTGAAGTTAAAGGTGACGAACAACAGACTCTCGTGATTCGAAAGCAAGCAGAAGGTGAAATCATTGCCGAGCATAGCATCTGCTTAGAAAAAGGAAAGCTCATTCAAAATCGCAATCATACCCGTGATCGCTCAAAAGGGGTTGAAGAATTTAAACAACGCCTGATCTCTTTTTTTGAAAATCAGAAACAGGCATCTGCTTATTTTGATGAGATCAGTCAAAGATACCCAAGGTATCGTAGAGACCAGTTCGCGATCATTTACCGGGTAATTCAACAGTATCCAGCGTTTATTGATAAGGTGATGACCAAGTGTATGACAGAAAGGCTGTATAGTGCTAACGATTTTCGTGATGTTACACATCACATTTATACAACGCATCATGAGCCGGTAAAAGAGGTAGAATCCCTTTATACCAATCCAGCAAAACATTCTAACATCAAAACCTCTACCCGTTCTCTGAATGCATATACTAGCATTTTAGGAGGTCGGGCATGATGAACAAGACTGTGAATGAATTGCAGGATCAATTTCGTCAGTTACGTCTATCAGAAACTGCGGAGGAGCTCCCACAGCTTCTTCGCGAAGCTGAAAAAGCTTCATGGACCTACTTAGAATTCTTAGAGTCTATTACGCGATATGAACTAACAAAACGTGAAGCAAAAAGCCTTGAAAAAAGAATGAAATGGGCACGCTTTCCTTTCGTAAAGTCATTAGATGAGTTTGAATTGAAAGGTCAAAACGTTCTGACAGCCCGGCAACTAGCACAACTCAGAGAATTAAGTTGGCTGGAACAGCAGTACAACTTAATTCTACTAGGTCCACCTGGCATTGGAAAAACATACATCGCAATTGGACTGGGGCTCGAAGCCGTTTACAGCGGGTTCAATGTCTACTTCGCTACAATGGGTGAGCTTGTACAGCTCTTAAAGACAGAAGAATATCTGAACAAATCAAAGGTACAACTCAAACGAATTAGAAGTGCTGACCTTGTGATTATCGATGATTTGATGTATATGGCAATGGATCAGAGAGAAGCGAACTTATTCTTTCATTTGATTAACCATTTATACGAACGAAGTTCGATCATTCTTACCTCAAATAAAAGTCCAGATGAATGGGGTAATTTAATTGGGGATCAAGGCATTACGACAGCTATTTTGGATCGTTTACTTCATCGTGTGGAAGTCATACATGGTGGAGAAGATGAGGAAAGTCATCGGATGAAAAACCGGAAGAGAATGGGAAAAAATAATGTGATCGATCTAAGCGGATTACAAAAGCCTGTTACAGACGATGAACAAAACCTTTTTAGATAATGACAGTTTTTTATTATGGGATTTGTAGATAAAGTCTTTTCTAAATATTTCAGAGATTATCAGATGGTCATAGTCTGTATCATATAGAGTAATAGTATCAATAGATGATAAAAACTGTTTTTCACATCCTCGACGTTAGAGGACAGAAAGATATTTGAAGGAATTTTTAATATTAGAAGAATGTAAGAGGTACTTCCTTCTACTTAAAGTTGTAATCATTTACAAGTAAAGTAAAGAGAATTAGTCTTTCAAGATAACCGCAAGTTTATTCTTCAGAAGCTTAATACTACAAAAAATAGTCTAAAGGAAATGATCAACTGGATGTAGATTACGAACTTGATAAACAACTGATATATCCCAAAAGTGACTTAAAATAAAAGCAAAAAAATTTATAGTTTTTTACCCGTTTAAAATAATATGGAGCCAATCATTCATTCATTAATTTGATTTATATAATTCTGGTGTGAGTTTTGTGTCAAGCTTTCAAAGGGTTTCTTTGGTAAGTAGTCTTTCTTTACCATTTAATTACATTAAAAAACCTTCTTGGAGGACTCTGTACAGAGTCCTCCAAGAAGGTTTTTTGGCTCAAATTGTACATTTGTTTAAGTGGAGTTGATGGGAATCGAACCCACGACCCTTTGCCTGCCAGGCAAATGCTCTCCCCCTGAGCTACAACCCCGAATAATAAAAATTGAGGTAATTAATTCCTACAATTAGCAACGCTCCCCCAACTGAGCTAATGCCCCGTATTTATTAGCGTCTGAACAAAATTATACCTTCTGCATCACCATCTGACAATCCCTTTTTTTAAAAATATTTTTCCCAGATAAACGAAAAAGCAGACCACTTTCAGGTCTGCATCTTCATATCCTCTTCGCAGCAATCGCCTTCCTTACTTTCTGCAATGCTTTTTTTCCTTCTTCTTTCTTTGCCACCATCACATTCACATACAAGGCATCAATCATACTTAACTGGGCAATGCGCGAGGATAATGCTTCTGATCGGTAATCTGTTTCTTCTGAGACGGCATAGAGTACCACGTCAACCCCTCGGCTTAGTGGGGATTTGGCGAAGCTTGTCAGTCCAATTGTTTTTACACCGTTTTCGCGGACGACCTCTAAAATATCGATCATGTCTTTTGTGGTTCCGGTGTGGGAGATGAGGATGGCCACGTCGTCTTCGGTTAATTGTGAAGCGGACATGAGCTGCATGTGGCTGTCCTGGTGGGCAAAGGCGGTTATTCCTGTGCGAATGAATTTGTGATAGGCGTCGAAGGAGACGATGGCTGAGCCGCCGCTTCCGAAGAATTCGACTCTTCTTGCGCCTAAAATGGCGGATACAGCCTTCTTTATTGCACTTTCGTCAACCATCTTTATTGTATCCTCGAGCGTTTTCATGTTTGAGCGGAAGATTTTTTCCGTGACGGTTCGTTCTGTGTCTTCTGATCCGATTCGTTCGTGAATATCCTGAATGGGCTCGACTACTTCAGAAGCCAAAGCGATTTTTAAGGACTGATAGCCGTTAAAGCCAATCCGCTTGCAAAAGCGAAAAACAGTCGAGTCGGCGATGTTTAAGTCCTCTGCGACTTGATTGATCGTACTGTGAATGATTTTTTTTGGATTTTTTAATATATAATCGGCAATTTTTCGTTCCTTGTCACTAAATTTCGGATAAAAGGAACGAATCCGTACCAAGCAATTTTCTTGTGTGTTTAACATTGAAAGTCCCCCTTTGCTGTTCAGATGTTAGTTAATATTCTATAAGAAAATGAAGGAAAAGAAAATATTTTTTTGAAAACGATTGCAATAAAAGAAAATTATTTTGTATAATAAGACCTAGATGAAAAATATTTTTTTCTTAGGAGGTCTTCTGATGGTATTGAATTAGGGAAGTGGAACTATCTTTAAAACCAGCAATATGATCGGGATAGGTTTACATTTGAATCTAGCAGTATAGTTTCAAAAAAAAGTAGGAACATAGGGCCATTAAAACGATAGTAAACTGATGATACTAAAAGTTGAAGCAACCTAAATCGTTTTAATGGAATGCTAACTATAAAAATTACATATGGTGATCAAAAAAGATTATCGAGAAAGAAATTTTTTTCTTAGGCTTGCATGCACAATGATTGAGAGTGTAAAGGTGGTTCAATTAGCTTTAATGTAAACAATTACTTTGTTTGCAATGGATCTTGATTCGGACCCAGTTTAATAGGATGAGGAAGTTGCAAGAGCCTTGAATGATTCAGAATGATTTAAAAGGTTGGGAGACTGGTAGGAATAAAAGAAATGAGGTCTCCGTCAGGTTGAATCAGCAATGGACTGCAGCACGGGTTCTTGACTTGCCACGGGTGATGCATTTTCACTCGTTAGGAACATATACATTTTCAAAAAAGCTGGTACAGGTTTGCCAAATGAAAAATGTAAAGGAGATGAATGAAAATGTCTGATATGACTCTAATATTAGTAGCATTAGCGGGAATTTTTGTCTTATTATTTTTAGTTATTCGTTCTAAGCTCCATGCATTTGTCGCTTTATTGCTTGTCAGCTTGCTTGTAGGGATTGCTGCAGGTATGCCGCTCGGAGAAGTCATTAGCTCGATTGAAAGCGGGATGGGGGGAACTCTCGGGTTTGTCGCTGTTGTCGTTGGTCTTGGTGCGATGTTCGGTAAAATGCTTGAAGTTTCAGGCGGTGCGGAACGGTTAGCCCAAACATTGATTAATCGATTTGGAGAAGACCGTTCACAATGGGCGCTTGGTATTACAGGGTTTTTAGTAGCGATTCCTGTATTCTTTGATGTAGGATTCATTATTTTAGTTCCGATCGTTTATGGTTTGGCGAAGAAAACAGGGCGTTCTGTCCTTTATTATGGTATTCCGCTGCTTGCGGGTCTTGCGGTTACTCACAGCTTTATCCCGCCAACGCCAGGTCCAATTGCTGTCGCTGATTTAATTGGAGCTGAATTAGGCTGGGTTATTTTGTTCGGTGCTATTGCAGGTATCCCTGCTATGATCATTGCAGGTCCTTTATTCGGGAAATATATTGCGAAGAAAATTCATGCAGCTGTACCTGATTATATGGAATTTAAAGAGCAGGAATATGATAAGGAATTACCAGGCTTCGGCTTAATCGCTTCGATTATTTTAGTTCCTTTAGTGTTGATTTTAGCGAATACGCTTTCAGATATGGTCTTGCCTGAAGAGAGCTTTATGCGATCTGTCTTTACCTTTATCGGACATCCATTTGTTGCGTTAACGATTGCAACCTTGCTGACATTTTTCTTTTTAGGGAAAAAGAGAGGCTATTCAAAGCAGGAAGTACAGGATATTGCGACGAAATCACTTGAGCCTGCGGGAATTATCATTTTAGTGACAGGTGCCGGGGGAGTATTCAAGCAAGTCCTAATTGATTCAGGTGTCGGAGAAGTATTAGGTGAAATGATGGCAGGCTCGCCATTGCCGCCAATTGCTTTGGCCTTCCTAATTGCAGCGGTTGTTCGTGTAGCTCAAGGCTCTGCGACTGTCTCCATGGTAACCGCTGCCGGCTTAATGGCTCCGCTTATTTCGATGCTTGAATTAGAGGGCCCTGTGTTAGGGTTGCTTGTTATTTCGATTGCATCAGGAGCAACCGTTCTATCCCATGTCAATGATTCCGGCTTCTGGCTTGTGAACCGTTATTTCGGATTAGATGTTAAGGATACCCTTAAATCGTGGACGGTTATGGAGACCTTGATCGGACTAGTAGGATTTATCGTAGCATTTGTACTTGGATTCTTTATTGGATAAGATAAAATAGGGTTAGAAGGGAGCGCTTTTAAAAAGCGTTTCTTCTATTTATAAATAAGATTCACCATTAGGAGGACACCTATGTCAAGCTATATGCTGGGGATTGATATTGGAACTACAAGCACGAAGGCTGTGCTGTTTACAAAAACAGGTGATGTTGTGAGTCAGCATCACATTGAATACCCTCTACATACACCAGAGCCAGGTACTGCTGAGCAGGATCCAGATGAAATTCTTATCGCCGTGAAAAAAACGATGAAAGAAACGGTAACAAAGGCAGGAGTTCGTTCAGATGAAATTCTCCTTGCTTCCTTTAGCTCTGCGATGCACAGCGTCATTGCGGTAGATGAGCAAGGGGAACCGTTAACAAAAAGTATTACCTGGGCTGACCAAAGAAGTGAAAAATGGACGAAGAAACTGAAAGAGGAATGGAACGGACACAACATATATAGAAGAACGGGAACGCCCATTCATCCGATGGCTCCATTGTCAAAATTGATTTGGTTAAAAAATGAATATCCTGATACTTTTGAAAAAGCGGCTAAGTTTATTTCGATTAAGGAATACGTTTTCTTCCACTTGTTCGGAGAGTATGTGATCGATTATTCGATTGCCTCTGCCACAGGAATGTTCAATCTTACTTCATTGGAATGGGATGAAGAAGCTTTAGAGATTGCAGGTGTATCGAAGGATCAGCTTTCAAAACCGGTTTCGACTACTTATGTGATGCCGAAATTGAAGCATGAAACGGCAAAAGAGATTGGCCTGACAACTGAGACCGCCATTATTATTGGCGCTAGTGACGGGGTGTTGTCCAACCTTGGGGTAGGAGCGATTCAACAAGGAGTTGTCGCGTTAACGATTGGAACGAGTGGTGCAATTCGGTCTGTTACAGACAAGCCGGTTACAGATCCGAAGGGAAGAATTTTTTGCTATTCACTAACAGAGGATCATTGGGTGATTGGCGGACCAGTGAACAATGGCGGGATGATTTTACGCTGGCTTCGTGATGAATTGTGCGCGGAGGAAGTCAGAGCAGCAAAGGAAAACGGCGGGAATGCGTACGATATCATTACCGAAATTACTTCAAAAGTAAAGCCGGGGGCAGAAGGCCTTATTTTTCATCCCTATTTAACAGGTGAACGTGCGCCGCTTTGGGATGCAAATGCCCGCGGGTCGTTTTTTGGTCTCGGCATGCATCATAAAAGAGAACATATGATACGCGCTGTATTAGAAGGGATTAACTTAAACCTCTATAGTGTTCTCCTTGCTTTAGAGGAATTAATCGGCGTCCCGCGTAAGGTTCACGCAACCGGAGGGTTTGCCCGTTCAGAAGTGTGGCGGCAAATGCTTGCTGATGTGTTTAATCAAGAGGTTGTTTTGCCTGAAAGTGTAGAAAGCTCTTGCTTAGGGGCATGTGTTCTTGGATTATATTCACTTGGAGAAATCTCTTCATTAGAAGAAGTAGAAAAAATGGTCGGCTCGACCATTTCTCACCTGCCAAATAAGGAAGTATCCAAAGTCTATCAGGAATTAATGCCAATTTATATCCGTCTGGGCAGGCTGTATGAGCAGGAATATGAAGCCATTGCTCAATTTCAGGAGGACCATAAGTGAAAGCAGGAATTTTCACACTAAAGACCCTTCCATTTTGAATGGAGGTCTTTTTTTGTGGTCATCTTTGGTTAAGAATAGATGTTTTTTCTTTAAAAATATGAATTCAAACCATTGATAATTGTCATATTTAAATGTATTTGCAGGACTTGGATTATTTCACTTGTTGGTTCCTATCTATGAGTGTTTCGCGGTTCGTTCCATTTGCAAATGTTGTAGGAGAAGCAATTAAATTAAAGGCTACAGAAGCATCATTTAAAGTGAATATAAAATTTTTTTCCTAACTCTTTTTCCTGCACCACAGCTAATTTTGTTCATTAGTAATCTAACTTCCTAGCAAATATTTTTAAAAAAAGACTTGAAATTTTGTAGTCGTTTTCATATTATATTCATAAAGGTAGTTACTTTTAATAAAAGGTTACTATGTTACAATGAAACAAGAAACATAATAATAAGTTAAAAGGAGATGGATGATCATGAAATATTTTTTAGATAGTGCCATTCTGAATGAAATTCGTTACGCATATGAAAATTGGGCAATTGATGGGTTGACTACAAATCCTAAGCACATTATGAATAGCGGCAAACCTTTCTTAACGGTTGTAGATGAATTGGCTGGTGAATTTAGAGGTGTTGAAAACTTCCCAATTTCTGTTGAAATCAATCCTCATCTGGATGATGCAAAAGAGATGGTGGCTGAAGGGAAAAAAATTGCTGCTCTTGCAAGCAATTTTGTGATAAAAATCCCTTGTACAGAACCAGGTTTAATCGCTGCAAAGGAATTGAATAAAGAAGGAATTCAGACAAACGTAACCCTAGTATTTTCACCAGCACAGGCCATTCAAACAGCTAGAATTGGAGCTTCTTTTGTTTCTCCTTTCGTTGGTTGGAAAGAGAACAATGGAGAAGATACGGCTCAATATATTCAAGATATTGCTAGTATTTATAAAACATATGGCTATGAAACAGAGATTATCGTTGCAGCATTAAGAAACGGAAAACAAATTGTTGATGCTGCTAAAGCAGGAGCAAATATCGTTACATGTGGATTCGATGTGTATAAAAATAGTTTCGCTCATGCATTTACAGATTTTGGATTAAATGTGTTTAGAAATGCTTGGGATAACACAGCAAAAGAGGAATCACTAGTCAAATAAACGATAATAAATGGGCTCTTTGTGTAAAGAGCCCTTTATAAAAAAGGAGAAATCATCCTTGGTATCATATGAATTAATAAAAAAGAAAAACCTACATTTGAATTTTCACCATATATCTGATCGTCATTTTCAAGAATTCGGGAAAATTATTGAAAACTATGACGTTGAAGAGTTAAAAACACAAATGGAAAAAACAGATATTCCTCAAGAAGGAAATCGTTATGTAGCATCTGATTCTCAATTGGAAAGTACAAAATTTAAAGGGGAAATTCAAACTAGCTTCTATGGAAACATGCCAGTTCAAATTGGTTATTGCAATGGCAGAAATTCTACATTAAATGGCCTGGAATACCATAAGGGCAGCGAGATTAATATTGCGATTACTGACCTGGTCCTATTATTAGGCAGAGTACAAGATATCGAAAATTGCTGTTATAATGCCAATGATGTATCCGCTTTCTTCATTCCTGCGGGCACAGTTTTAGAACTATATGGAACAACCCTTCATTTTGCACCATGTAAGGTGGAAGAAATTGGGTTTAAGACAATTGTTATTTTACCTGAAGGAACAAACCAACCTCTTGAAGAGGAGTTTAAAAAATACACTCCTGAAGATCGACTGTTGTTTATGAGAAATAAATGGTTAATAGCCCATCCTGAACGTGATGTTCTTATTAATAAAGGGGCTTATCCAGGCATTAAAGGAGAAAATATAGAAGTTTACTATTAGCAGGCAGGGAGGTTTTTATAGATGGGCGATCAAAATATAGTATTTACATTACTTTCATGTATATTTTTTATGGTAGTAATGGGAATATGGACATACAAGAAGACTAAAGGGTCAAATTCAACAACAGAAGGCTACTTTTTAGCAGGCCGGGGTTTATCAGGTGGTTTTATTGCGGGGGCATTAATATTAACGAACTTATCTGCTGAACAAATGGTTGGTTTAAATGGGCAATCGTATAGTGCGAATATGACCAATATGGCATGGGAAGTTACAGCAATATTAGCGATCGTTATTATGACATTAATCTTATTGCCACGCTATTTAGGAGGCGCTTTTACAACTTTGCCTCAATTTTTAAGGGACCGTTTCGATGAAGGGGTTAGAAGACTGGCTGTCCTGTTATTTATGCTGGGTTATGTGCTGGTTACAATTCCTTCAACCTTATATTCTGGTGCATTAGCCGTCATGCAATTGTTTGATGTGCCTGGTTTGTTTGGTATTTCCTCCACACAATCCATTTGGTTAATGGTATGGATAATTGGTATTATCGGCGGAGTCTTTGCGATATTCGGAGGAATGAAAGCGATTGCTGTTTCTGATACCTTTATTGGAGTCGGTTTATTGGTAGTGTGTACACTGATTCCAGCTATCGCTTTATTCCAGTTAGGGGATGGAAGCATTTTTGAGGGGTTTAAAACAATTTCAACAAGAAGCCCTGAGAAATTAAATGCTGTTGGCTCAAGTACAGATGCAGTACCATTTGCTACAATTTTTACCGGAATGATTTGGGCAAACCTGTTTTATTGGGGTACGAACCAATATGCGATTCAACGTACTCTTGGAGCTGCTAATCTCGCGGAAGGCCAAAAAGGTGTTTTGTATACTGGATTTTTTAAATTATTAGTTCCGGTCTTTATGATGATCCCTGGTATTATTGCTTTCCATTTGTATGGAGGAGATCTAAATCCAGTCGATCTAGCTTTTCCTACTTTGGTCGCCAATATATTACCTTGGTATTTACAAGGCTTTTTCTTACTTGTCCTTCTTGGAGCTGTATTTAGTACATTCAATGCCTTGATTAACTCTGCGGCAACCATGTTTGCCTTAGATGTTGTCCAGCCATTAAAACCGCATATTTCTGACGAAAAACTGCTCAGATTAAGTAAATGGTTTGGAGCAGCATTAGCGATAATAAGTTTCTGTGTATCCCCGTTATTAATGTATGCACCAGATGGCTTATGGGAATTAATCCGTCGTTTTACAGGATTCTTTAACATTCCAGTCATTGCTGTTGTTTTAATTGGGATATTTGCTAAGAGAGTTCCACCGATAGCAGCAAAAATTGCCATTGTCTTCCATGTCATTGTTTATTATATGCTGGTATGGGGCACGAACCATTTATTTGGATTCAAGGTAGAAATTAACTTTATTCATATTTATGCGATTCTATTCTTTACTGAAGTAGCAATGATGTTAATTATTGGAAAAATTATCCCTGCAAAAGAAGGGTGGAGTTTTACTCCAAAGCCAAAAGTAGATATGCAGCCATGGAAATATGCATTATGTGTTTCCATCATTTTAATCGGGTTAATGTTTAGTTTCTATATTGTTTTCTCACCGATAGGTTTAGCTTATAGTGAAGCCATCGTATCTCCTTATTTCTGGCCGGCACTGCTTGGTTTGGCAGCCGTAACAGCCATATTAGCTTATATTTCTGTGAAGAAATGGAATGAAAAATATAGGAACTACGTGAAAAAACAAATTACACCTGCTAAGGCAGATCAATCGAAATATACAGCGTGATGGACGAGGAGGATAAAAATGCAAAATACCCTATTAGATACAAAGTTAGTGATAAATAAAATCGAATCAGGATTCGAGGTCTATCTTAATCATGTTCTCCTGCTTCGTCATACTAAGGATCATCCCATCCTATTTGTTGGTCGCGGGGAAGAAAAAATTGATATGTATCGTGGGAATTTCGATATTCAGGATTACGTCATTGAACGTATCCCGCTTAAATATGCTGAAATGAACGAAAATAACAATGAATGTACGATTGATTTTTCAAATGGTGATAGCGGAGAGGTCCTATTAAATCTCTCAATGAAAATAGAAAAAGGTCGCTTGAAAATGGACTATACGAAAAAGGATGTTCGTATAAATCGATTCTGGTTAAGAATTGCGGCAAATCCAGATGAAAAAATTTATGGGTGTGGTGAACAACTTTCCTATTTTAATCTGCGAGGGAAGAACTTTCCTTTATGGACTTCTGAACCTGGAGTGGGAAGAAACAAAAATACGTATGTTACTTGGCAGGCGGATGTGAAAGACAAAGCTGGCGGAGATTATTACAATACAAATTTTCCTCAACCAACGTATGTATCAAGTCAAAAATATTACTGTCATTCTGAAACAACCGCATATGCTGATTTTGATTTTCGTCATCCAGAATTCCATGAACTCCAAATTTGGGAAGTCCCTAAATCTTTGGTATTTGAAACAGCAGAAACGTATATTGAGCTTGTTGAAAAGATTTCGAATTTGTTTGGTAAACAGCCTGAATTGCCAGAATGGGTATATGATGGAGTGATTTTAGGGATTCAGGGTGGAACTGAGATTGTCGAGAAGAAACTTGAAAAAGCGCTTGCTGCTGGAATGAAGATTTCAGGTGTTTGGTGCCAAGATTGGCAAGGCAAGCGGATTACTTCATTTGGTAAGCGCTTAATGTGGAACTGGAAATGGAATGAGGAAGAGTATCCTGAATTAGATAAAAAGATTCCGGAATGGAAAGAAAACGGGATTCGCTTTTTAGGCTATATCAATCCATATGTAGCAATTGAAGGCGATTTGTATAAGGAAGCCGAAGAAAAGGGCTACTTGGCATTAGACAACCAAGGGGAAATCTATTTAGTCGATTTTGGCGAGTTCTATTGCGGGGTTGTCGATTTTACAAATGAAGAGGCTTGCGAATGGTATAAGCAAGTCATTAAGGAAAACATGATTGACTTTGGCATAGATGGCTGGATGGCGGACTTTGGTGAATATTTGCCAACAGATGTAGTCCTTAAGAATGGCGTTGATGCACGAATGATGCATAATGCATGGCCGACTATGTGGGCAAAAATCAATTACGAGGCTGTATCTGAAGCAGGAAAATTAGGCGAAGTCGTTTATTTCATGCGTGCTGGATATACAGGAGTTCAAAAATATTGTACGATGCTTTGGGGCGGTGACCAAAGCGTTGATTGGACACTAGATGATGGGTTAGCATCAGTTATTCCTGCAGCACTTTCTTCAGGCATGATAGGCTGCGGTTTGCATCACAGTGATATCGGCGGATACACAAGCTTGCACGGAAATAAACGATCCAAGGAATTGTTAATGAGATGGTCGGAAATGGGTGCCTTCACGCCAATGATGAGAACACATGAAGGAAATCGTCCTGACGATTGTTTTCAATTTGATGATGACCAAGAATCACTAGAGCATTTAGCGAGAATGACGAACATTTTTGTCACCCTTGCTCCATATACAAAATCATTGGTAAAGCTTAATTCGGAACGCGGCATTCCAGTACAACGCCCGCTGTTTATGCATTACGAAAAGGATGAAACAGCCTATGATCTTAAATATCAATATTTATATGGAGAGGATCTATTGGTAGCACCCGTACACCAAGAAAAGCAGAGTAAATGGGAAGTTTACTTGCCGGAAGATAAGTGGGTGCATTTATGGAGCGGGCAGGAATACTCTGGGGGATATGCTGCCGTAGAAGCGCCGATTGGCTATCCGCCTGTTTTCTACCGCAAAGATTCAAAGTGGAAAGAGTTGTTTTTAAAAGTATCTAACATCTAAATCGTTATTTATTATGGTTGTTGAAGATTTTCAACAGCCTTTTTTTATATAGCTGGAACAAAGAATATACTTGAATTAAAAGATAGTAATGTATGTTATAATAGTTATGATGAAAGTAGAATAGAATTGAAAAAATGAATCTATTATTATGGAAGAACAAGGAAAATAGGTGTGAACGATTGCAGGTTTATCATGTATTTTAATAGGCAAAATAGTTTATTTCAGACAGTAAACAGAAGGGAGATATATAATTGGCAAGTATGGTTGATCCTAACAAGAATATTTCATTATATCTTCAGGTAAAAGATATTCTTATTAAACGCATTCAAGAAAAGGTATGGGCTCCTAATACATTGATTCCTACTGAACAAGAATTAATGGAGGAGTTTAATGTAAGTCGAACAACTCTGCGGCAGGCTATATCTATGCTTGTGCAGGATGGTCTATTAGAGAAAAGGCAAGGAAAAGGAACAATTGTAAAGTCACAACAGTTAACGGGGAATGGAAGACTGAAGGGCTTTGCAGAAGAAGCGACTGAAAAAGGGTTAACGCCCAATTCGAAATTACTGCGAGCGGAATTTAAAAATGATTTGTATCATGAAAAATCTATGCTGAATATCCCAGAGGATGAAGAAATTTTAGTGATTGAGCGGATTCGTTTTGCGGACCAGGTCCCAATTGCTATTGAGCGGACTTGTTGGCCTTCTCAGATTGGAAAATTGTTCATTAATTTGGATCTGGATAGCGCAAAGTTCTATGAAATCCTAGAAAGCAACGACATTATTCTGAAGCGCGCACAAGAGAAGATTTCTGCTATTAATGCGACATTATTTGAAGCGGACTTACTTGGAATACGCGGTGGCGAAGCAATGCTGGAGACGGAAAGGTTAAGCTTTGGTCTTGACGATAGACCCATTGAATTTTCAACCATTAAGTTTCGCAGTGATAAATACCATTATAATATTGAACTTACGAGATAAACTGCAAGACAAATATGATTTTAACAATTGGACAGTGATTTTTTCATTGTCCTTTTCTGATTTATGAAGTAACCGGAAGGGCACTATTTTTGGATCCAATCATTAATTGGTGATATTTTTGAAAAAAATGCAGAAAACACTTGAAATATTGTAGACGGTTTCATATGATAGTATTAAAGGTACCTACTTTTTATATAAAGGTAACTATGTTTTAGGGATGATCTTCGTTTTTCATGTAAGTGTACAAATTTCATCATGCCTTAAACATGAAGAAGTTCTATACCAATTAGGATTGGGAAAGGATATTTATCAAAAGCAAGAAACTTTGAAGATAATCTAAGTGAAATATGGTAGTATCAGCGTTTTTACGCAATCAAAGATAGTGATGTATATTATTATTATAGTGATGAATAGTCACTAGTAGTAATATGAGAAAAGGAGAAATGTTGATGTCAAACACAGTCATTTTATATCTTCCAATTGGAAGAAAAACATTTGATCTAGAAGCAGCAGAAATGTATCGCAGCCAAAGTATGAAATGGCTGCAGGAAAGCGGCCATACAATTGTAGCACCGAATGAAATCCTCACTTCGGTAGAGGAGCTTCAACATTTTTTGGAAACAGTGGCTTCCACTGAAATAGATACCGTTTTGTATCAAAGTGTAACATTTGCAGATGGGGAATTCATGGTTAAGGCGTTAGAGTTTTTTAGAGACCCAGTTATTGTCTGGTCGGTTCGCGAGCCGAGTGTTGGCGGGCGTTTACGATTAAATTCGTTAACGGGTGGCAATAGCACAAGCAATGTGCTCCGCAATCACCGTCATCCGTTTTCATTCGTTTTTGGAAATCCAGATGAAGAGAAGCTGCAAAAAGAATTGCTGCAAAAATTTGATGTCATGCGAGTTCTTAAATCTTTATCTCAATTAAAAATTGGGGTTGTTGGAGAGTACCCGCCTGGATTCTTTTTCTCAGATGCAAACGAGGGTGAACTAAAAGAAGCGTTAGGCGTAACTCTCCATAAGATGGATTTGCAAGAAGCGTTCAGAAAATGTGCAGAGCTTCCCGAAGAAGAATGGATTGGTGAAATTGACCGGGCCCAGCAGCAAGTAATAGGCCTTAATCGTGAGGATGAGACGGTTCAAAAATTCGCCCAGTTCTCAAGCTACATTAAAAAACAAATCAAGGAAGAAGAGATTAAGTCAATCGCCATGAGGTGTTGGCCGGACTTTTTCAATGATTTAGGAGCGGCCCCATGCTCCGTGCTTTCACAGTTTACTGAGGATGGAATGGTATCTTCATGTGAATCCGATATTCATGGCTCAGTTTCCATGTATCTTTTACGGGAATTAACCGGCGGAAATGCACCATATTTAGGAGACTTGGTCCATGTAGACGAGGAAAAAAACTCAGTTGTTTTTTGGCATTGCGGAGCTGGAGCGTACTCACTTGCTCATCCTTCTACAGGAGCTACAGCTGGCTTACATCCAAACCGTAAGATGGGGTTTGCGATGGATTTTGGTTTAAAGGCAGGGGAAGTGACAATTTTCCGAGTAAGCCATACACCAGACGGGTATCGACTTCTTGTTATGAAAGGGAACGCACTTGATGTGGAACAGCCTTTTAGCGGCACCTCTGTAGAAGTAGCATTAACGACGGATGTTACAAGTACACTTTATGACCTAATGAATTCGGGCTATGAGCCTCACTTTGCATTAGTATATGGTGACGTAACGAAACAGCTAATCGAACTTGGCCGGCTGCTTCATTTAGAAACAAACGTTTTTATCTAAGAATGAAGGGTTGTTACTTCCACTTAGTAACTGGAATCTTTAATTGTTGAAGGGGGTTTTTAATAAGTGGGAAGTAATTTCGAGCCTGCCAAAAATATTTCACTATATATACAAATTAAAGACACGATGATCAAACGGATTCAAGAAAAAGAATGGCCAGCGAATTCAATGATTCCAACTGAAAATGAATTGATGGCAGAGTTCAATGTGAGCCGAACTACAATACGACAAGCAGTTTCTATACTTGTCCAAGAAGGAATCTTAGAGAAAAAGCAGGGAAAAGGGACCATTATAAAGCCCAGCGTTTTTGTAGGAAGCTTGGGAAAGCTAAAAGGATTTGCGGAGGAAGCCATTGAGAATGGGATCTATCCAAGTTCTAAATTATTGTTTGTTAAAACTAGTAATAATTTAAAGTATGAAAGTTCGATGCTTAAACTACCAAAGGAAGAAGAAATCGTTGTGATTGAACGTCTGCGTTTTGCGAATCAGACACCTATTGCAATTGAACGCTCATGTTGGCCGTATTGTATTGGGAAAATGTTGATTGATCAGGATTTAAATGGTGCAACATTTTACGAAATTCTAGAGGGAAATGGTATTACTCTAAAACATGCAAAAGAGAAAATTACTGCGATTAATGCGACTCTATTAGAGGCAGATTTGCTTGGAATCCGAGGTGGTCAGGCCTTATTACAAATGGAAAGGCTCAGTTATGGGAATGAAGATAGACCGATAGAATATACAACGACAAAATTCTGTAGTGACAAATATCATTACAATATTGAACTTATGAGGTAAATGAGTCCAACTAAAATGAACGTTAAGGAGTGGAGAACATGGCAACAATAGCAGCAGATAAACAATATGGATTATATATAAATGGAAAATGGGAACAGACTGAAGAAATGATGGAAGTAATAAATAAATATAATCAAGAAGTAACAGCACATATCTCATCAGCCAAAAAAGAACATGTGGATGCAGCTGTTCAAGGTGCAAAAGAAGCACTTAAGAGCCCGTTTCCGCCATATGCCCGCTATGAGGTATTGATGAAAGCCGCTCAGTTATTAGTTGACCGTTGTGAGGAATTTGCACAAGTGCTTGCTCTGGAAGTGGGGAAACCAATTCGCGAGTCTAGAGGAGAAATTGAACGCGCTGCCCAAACATTGGTCATTTCAGCTGAAGAAGCTAAACGTATTCATGGAGAAGGGGTTCCAGTAGAGGCGGCACAAGGTTCTGAAAACCGAATGGCTTTTACAATTCGTGTGCCAGTTGGAGTTATTGCTGCCATTACACCATTTAATGTACCAGTTAATCTAGTTTGCCATAAAATTGGTCCGGCCTTAGCAGCTGGAAACAGTGTTGTATTAAAACCTGCAGAAGTGACACCAATTTGTGCACTAATGTTAGCGGACTTATTTGAAGAAGCTGGTCTTCCAAAAGGTCGCCTGCAAGTATTAACAGGAGACGGTGCTAAAATCGGTGAATGGCTGTTAGAAAACAAGGATGTAAATATGTTTACATTTACTGGAAGTCCTCTTGTTGGTGAATATATCCGTTCGAAAGCAGGATTGCGTAAAGTGGCATTGGAGCTGGGAAACAACTCAGCAACAATTGTGCACAATGATGCAAATTTAGAACAAGCTGCATCTTTAATTTCTCAAAAAAGCTTCAATAATGCCGGCCAAGTTTGTATATCTGTACAGCGTGTTTATGTACAAGAAGAAGCTTTTGAATCGTTTATCGACTTATTGAAGAAAAAGACAGAAAAGCTTGTCATAGGTGATCCATCTGATGAATCAACTGACATTGGTCCTATGATTCGCCTTCGTGAGGCAGAGCGTGTTGAAAGCTGGGTAAATGAAGCCGTTGAAGAGGGAGCTGTCATTGCATTAGGCGGTAAACGCAATGGTGCACTATATGAGCCTACTATTCTAACAAATGTAAATGACGATATGAAAGTGTGCCGCGAAGAGGTATTTGGTCCGGTGGTTTCAGTAGCGACATATAAAGAAATCGATGAAGTGATTGCGAAAGTAAATGATTCTGACTATGGTTTGCAGGCCGGCCTTTTCACAAATGATTTACAATTTGCGATGAAAGCAGCCCGTGAAATTGAGGTGGGCGGACTAATTGTAAATGACGCCTCTGCATATCGTGTCGATCACATGCCTTATGGCGGCGTGAAAAACAGCGGCAACGGCAAGGAAGGCCCGAAATACGCAATTGAGGAAATGACAGAAGAGCGTATCATTGTACTAAACTTATAAAAAGGAAAAACATATTTTTCAGCAATGAAGGTGAACCAGTGGATTTCTTACTTATCCTTATACCAATTTTCGGCATATTCGCTCTCGGTTTTATTGGTCAAAAAAAGATAGGATTCGATACTAAGACGATCTCAACAATGGCTCTTTATTTAATGTCACCTGTTTTAGTATTCAGGACTTTTTATACAACCAAATTTGATTTGACCTATTTATATATGACACTTTATACATTTGCCCTTTGTTTTTCTTTAATAGTGGTTGTATATTTTATTGCATTTATACGTAGATACACTGTTAAAGAAACATGCGGAATGATATTAGCATCCTCCTTTATGAATAATGGAAATTACGGGACTCCAGTCGTACTACTGTTATTTGGGGCAGCAGGTCTCGATTATGCGATTGTATTAATGGTCATTCAACAGCTCGTCATGTGTACAGTAGGTGTCTATTACGCAGCAAAAGGAAGCCCTGGAGGAAATGGGGTGCGTTCTGCCATTCGGGCGGTTCAGCGCATGCCGATGGTTTATGGAGCAGCTCTTGGATCCATGCTTCAAGCCTTTCATGTCCATTTGGGAAACTCTATGACTCAAGCGGTTGACATGGTAGCTGATGCTGCTATTCCAACAGTTATGATCGTACTAGGTATGCAGCTTGCTAAAATTTCAATAAAAAAAATAGAAAGAGAAAAAGTCTCTTTATCTCTTATTACGAAATTAGCGGTATCACCAGCTATTGCATATATCCTTACTTTGTTTTTACCAGTTGACGAAATGGTAAAGCAAATCATGATCATTATGGCCGCTATGCCTTCAGCAGCGAATACGACCATGTACGCCTTGCAATTTAATACCGAACCAGAATTTGTCTCGAGTGCGACACTCATTAGTACCACTCTTAGTTTAGCTACTCTACCTGTCATTTTTATGATTGTTTTATAAAGGAGTAATTACAAGCTATCAAGGTTAGCCATAGTAATTTATTTCAGTTTACAGCTCTGTATGCAGAGGGATTGTAAAGAAACAAAAACGTCCCAATAATTAAAAGGTTGAAGAATTAGAGTCAACTGTAGATGAGGAAGCATTCAAACAGAATAATATATGGCAGACTAAGTTTTATTTTAAGTAATGTTAGCCAAAAATAAAAAATTTCATTAGGGTAATCCCTTCACACGGTTTGTGCCCAACAGTAAAAGAAATCAGCACTTTCGCTGATTTCTTTTACTCCCACTTTCAGAATGCCGGTTATTCTTCCAGCCTGATCATATGAATATCCTGATCAGCGATTCCCTTCACTTTTCCTCCCACTTGAAAAACGGCTGTTTCCCCAGCACTCACTTCTACCTTTAGTGGATCCGTAACGATCCAATCCATTTTGTTCTGAAGGGTGTGAGTTCCTGCTGGTACTTCAAGCACCAGCTCTTTACCCCGGGGTAGCTTCCCGGCAAGCTCCTCATTTAACAATATTTCATAGCTGCGGAACATACCATAAAGTTCCTTTTTCCTCACCACTTTTATGTATCCTGTTTCTGCCATTATATCTCCCCTTTCTCCTATTTTAATAGTATCCCAACAGAAGCTGTCCCATCAAGGAACAATGTCTGGATCAAGTACCGGGGCTTACACAAACTTATTTTCTATTAAAGACTCTATGTAGGGGATATAATTAAGTGTTCATTCACAGCCTTCTAATCCAATTACAGGTTAAAGTCTGTCATTCCGACGAATAACAGCCAAAACTGATTTGCAATTCTAGGCCATTTATTTTTGTTATTCACAATTTGTCCACAATTACGTGCAATTATTTTTAAAACCTTCGCAATTAACTTGGAAAGTCTAGCAATTAATCTTGAAACTCTCGCAATTATTTATAAAACTCTAGCAATTCCTTTGTTTGGAGTTCTATTCGATGCTTCATTGTATATACAGATTACCTGAAGTTGGCCGTAATATTTGACCCTTCCAGCGATATAGGTTTTCTCCAGTAGCTTACTCTGCATGCTCTTCGCAAACCATTAAAACATGCCCATTTAGATCTTTAAAATTAATAAAGGAAACCTTGTTATCCCGGTAAATCTCTCCATAATCGTCTTTTACGATCTCTACATTTAATTCTTGGAGCTCCTTGTATGCTTCGTCAATGCTGTCTGTTGAAAACATAAACAATTCATGCGGAGAGGGTGTCACTTCACCAGCATTATGGCTGTCCAGTAATATATTTGTTCCATTTGTCAGAGGGATTACATAGATATTTCCGAAATCATTTTCTTTTTCATATTCAAAATGCAAAAGCTTGGAATACCATTGAATCGCTAGATCCATGTCTGAAACTTTAATAAAGACACTTTTAATGATCGGTTGAATCGAAATGGCCATCATTTTTCTCCTTTTCAAATCAGATAACTAGTTAATTCTGTTAAATAATAAAAAATCCTCCTTATATGTAAGGAGGACGAGCTATTCAATAAATGAAACGAGAATCAACAAGGAAAATAGAATAGTTAAATGGTTAAGAGAGAATACAAACATCATCGTTGCCCATTTGTAATCTTCCATTTTACGAAATCCGATAATTCCAATTACCATCCATGCAAGTGTAAGGCCGAGCATCGTGAAAACGACTACTTTGCTGAATGGTAAAAATAAGAACGATGAAGCTGATAACATCACTAAGTAGACAATTGTTTGCACTTTTGTGCGATGGGTGCCTTTCACGACAGGCAGCATTGGTACGCCTGCATTCCGGTAGTCATCAAGTCTTCTAATAGCAATTGCATAAAAGTGCGGCGGCTGCCATAAAAACATTAAAACAAACAATCCGATGGAAACGGGATGGATTATCTCAGGTGAAATCGCCACCCAGCCAATGAGTGGAGCAATTGCCCCAGAGAAGCTTCCTACTTCTGTATTATAGATTGTTTTTCTCTTCGTCCACATCGTGTAGGGAAACAAATAGAGGAAGCTCCCTAAAAGTCCAACGAAGGCTGTTAAGCTGGAAATGAAGAACAGACAAACCAATCCTAATATGGATAGTACAATTCCCAGCCATAAGGCAAACTTTGGATTGACTGCCCCTGTAACAGTCGGCCGCTCCATTGTTCTTTTCATAATCGCATCAATATCTCGATCATAGTAATTGTTAATAGCGCCGACTCCGCCAACAACGAGCGCTGTTCCGGCTAAAGCCAAAAGGACAACCAAAATATTGTCAACGAAACTCACGTTATTTATGGAAAGGGCTACAGAAAGTCCGGCAAACATGCCTAAAAGATTTGATTTAACAATCCCATCTTTTATTATGGCTTTTAATATGTTCCATGAAAAATAAGCTTTAATAGGAAGAGAATCCTGTGCAACAGCTTCAGTACTTTTCATTTCGATTCTCCTTTACATCTCAATCTGTTTCATCAACCTAAACAATTATACCCTATTTTAACAGCAAATTGTCTTAGAAAAGAATTGAAACACGGTTTAGACATAAAGATGTCGAATCTTTGTGAACATTTTCTATACATTTTTTGTTTTTTCAGTTTATTTATCAATGGAGGATTGGTGGAACAAGATGATTTGCCAAGTTACTAGAGGGGGGCATGTGCGTGCTTCTTTTCTATTCTATCTAGAAGCAAAGAAAATAATATCCAAAAAAAGTTACTCACCTGTTAGATAAATCGCAGGAAAACATTGGTGAATAGTAGAACATAATGAATGACTAAATTTTAATCAATCCTGAAACCGAAAGGAGAAACGAAATTGAGCGAACGTATAGAGGAGGTTCATACAAAAAAGAAAGGGAAATTCGGACAAACGATTCAAGTCCGTTTAGTCTCCGACATTAAAAAATCACAGGAATACTACCGTGATGTCCTCGGATGTGAGGTAGACAACTGGGGACACGCAGAACGAGACGGAATGATTATTATTTTGCAGCAGGCGAACTCCCCTGATGATGTGCGGCCAAATGCCTTATCAAAAAAGCGTTCAGATTATCCAACCGATTGGGAAGGTCCTGAGTACGGATGGGATACCTATATACACGTTAGTTGGGATGACCTGGACCTCCTAGTCGAAGAAGTACGTGGAAATGGCGGAAATATTGCAGTCGAGCCGTATACTGGGATGCATGGCCAATGGGAGTTTAAAAACACATGTATAAAGGATCCTGATGGATATAATATCGTATTAGGTTCGATGCGTGAATTGCGTTTACTTAGTTGAAAAAGAAAAAAATTTGCATCATAACAGGAGTACTCTTTTATAAGCGATCAGACTTTCTAATAACCTGAAACGGACAGTAACTGGGTAAAGCAGCTAATAAAGGGCTCTTCAAGCAAATAAATCTCAAATCCGGACAGAAAAATCACCGAATCGGACAGAAAATTTCAAGAATATGACAATAAACTTTGAGATGCGGACAGTAACTGAAGGAACCCGCTAATAAAGGGGACTTCAAGCAAATAAATTACAAATCCGGACAGAAAATTCACCGAAACGGACAGAAAATTTTAAGAATTGGACAATAAATATCTAGATACGGAGAGTAACAGGGGGAACACGCCAATAAACGTGGTTTAAGGCTAATTTTCTTTAAGTTAACAGGGCAACCTCGGGAATTGGCGTACAACCTCCCTAATCTATAAATCTTCCAACAAGAGAAATAAAAACAAGCATTCCGAAGAATGCTTGCTGACTAATTAAGAAATAGAAAGGGTTTTCTTAATTTCTTTTATTTGAATAAGATGTCTTTTTTCGTGATATCCAACACAATCAATCCATTGAGCAATGGACATTTCTCCAAACACTGGATGTTCTAATGTTTTTTCATGCAGGGAATTTTGGTTTGGATAGTTTTCTACGAAGGAAGCTAATTCTTTTCTGGAAGTTTCAAGCTGTTCCAAGACGGCTTGCTTTTCCATGGATTCGTCTGTCGGTTTTAAGTAATCAGGAGCTTTTCTTTTTTTGGATCTGTCAACGGTAAGCTCTACCGGTTTGTCTTCGATCTTTTGATCCTTTGCTTCGGTGATTAATTCTTTCAAAGTCGTTAAAGTAAGCATTTCAGATTTGTACAGGTGGATAAGGACTTGATTTATGCTCCATTCTTCTGGAGCAGGCTTTTTGTTTAGCTGCTCATCATTCAACTCCTTGACTTCATTTATTAGATCTCTTCTTACATCCTCAACAACATTTAACATGTTAATCCCTCCTAGTTCACTTCCTGTGATATCCATTCTTTTGCTTGCTCACGTAATTTGTACTTTTGGATTTTTCCTGAAGCGGTCATCGGGTATTCGTCAACTAAGAAGACATATTCAGGAATCTTGTGAAAAGCAAGCTTTCCTTTGCAATATTCCCTGATTTCTTCCAAAGATAACGTATAGCCTTCCTTTATTTTGATACATGCAGCCGCTTTTTCGCCATATTTCTCATCAGGAACCCCGATGACCTGTACATCTACGATAAGGTCATGACTGTATAGAAACTCTTCAATTTCTCTTGGATAAATATTTTCACCGCCGCGGATCATCATATCCTTTAGCCGGCCAGTGATTTGCACATATCCTTCCTCATCTATTGTAGCTAAATCTCCGGTATGCAGCCAGCCATCTGCATCAATGACCTGCTTAGTCGCTTCAGGCATTTTATAATAGCCTTTCATGACTAAATATCCTCTTGTACAGAGCTCACCTTGCTGGTTGGGAGCTGCTTCTTCACCTGTCAGCGGGTCAATGATTTTTACCTCTGCATGCGTGTGGGCTTTTCCTACTGTTTGGACACGGCGCTCAATCGAATCAGTTCTTGTCGTTTGCGTAATAACAGGAGAGGATTCCGTCTGTCCATAGGCAATCGTAATTTCAGTCATCCCCATAACATTTATCACTTTTTTCATGACTTCAATCGGACAAGGGGAACCTGCCATGATTCCTGTTCGAAGGGTGGTTAAATTGTAGCGGCTGAAATTTGGGTGATTTAATTCAGCAATAAACATAGTAGGGACTCCATGCAAGGCCGTACATTTTTCTTCCTCGACCGTTTGTAAAACTAATTCAGGATCAAATTCAATAATCGGCAGCATTGTTGCTCCGACAGATACACAAGCCATCGTACTTAATACACAGCCGAAACAGTGAAAAAAAGGAACAGGGATACATAAACGATCTTGATTCGATAGATTCATAGCTTCGGCTACAAGGTAGCCATTATTGACAATATTGTGGTGTGTGAGCATTACGCCCTTTGGAAATCCCGTTGTTCCGGAAGTGTACTGCATATTTATCACATCATTATGGGATAATTCGTTCTCTCTGCCAGCTAGTTCTTCATCTGTCACTTCGCCTGAGAGCATAAGGAGCTCATTCCAGCTGTTCATACCAGCAGGAGCTTTGTCCTTGCCTATATAAATGAGATTCTTTAATTTTGGGAGTTTATCTTGGTGGGGAGCTTGAAAATTAGTAATTTGTTTTAAAGTGTCCACATAGGAAGTACCTTTAAATCCATCAATTAAAAAAAGGGTAGTAGAGTCTGATTGTTTTAATAAATACTCAAGCTCATTCGCTTGGTAGCTTGTATTTACTGTGACAAGAACGGCTCCAATCCGGGCAGTGGCAAATTGCAAAAGCAGCCATTCGGGTACATTTGATGCCCATATCGCGACATTCCCTCCTTTTTTGATGCCAAGCTTCATTAAAGCTTTTGCGAGTCTAGTCGATTCATCGTAAAATTGCTTATAGGTGAGACGGATATTTTCTTTTGAATACACGACGGCTTCTTGCTGACCATATTTTTGGGCTGTTTCTTTTAAAAGAGTACCAATGGTAAGTGATTTTAGCATAAGAACCTCCTTAAGAGACAAAATGTTCACGCTTACATTATAAAACACAATTTAAGAAAACTTAATAAAATTTCTTTCTGCAATTTTAGATAATAGAATAGAAGACAAGTATAATTTTTGTTGCTGAGAGGAGTGAAAGAGGATGAAGTCTAAACACACTTATCCATATATTGCCCTAACAATAGGGGTAATTGCTGTTTCTACCTCTGCCATTCTAGTAAAACTGATTACAGCACCAGCTGCTGTCATCGCCTTTTATCGAATGCTATTTTCGACATTGCTGATTGCTCCTTTTTTCATTTGGCATTCCTTATCAGAATTGAAAAGAATGACGAAAAAAGATTGGATGTACTCGACGATTGCCGGAATTTTCTTAGCTTTTCATTTTATCCTTTGGTTCGAATCATTAAATTTCACATCAGTTGCCAGCTCAGTAGTGCTGGTAACACTGCAGCCTTTGTTTGCTTTTATTGGAACGTTTTTGTTTTTTAAGGAAAAAGTATCGCGGTTCGCTCTTTTTTCTGTGCTGACTGCCATCGCAGGCAGTGTCATTATTAGCTGGGGAGATTTTAAAGTAAGCGGGTTAGCCTTATATGGAGATTTATTAGCCCTTATAGCTTGTGCGATGGTAACAGCCTACCTTCTCTTTGGTCAAGGTGTAAGGAAAAGGCATTCTTTAACCTTGTATACGTTTATTGTGTATGGGATATGCACAGTGACTTTATTTATTTACTGCTTATTCTTAAACATGCCGTTAACAGCTTACCCCGCGGGCGACTGGGTTTACTTTCTATTATTAGCGCTCGTGCCAACGTTGCTGGGTCATTCGTTATTTAATTGGTCAGTAAAATGGATTAGTACAAATTTGATTAGTGTAGCGATTTTATTTGAACCGGTCGGAGCCATTATTCTAGCTTACTTTATCCTCGGTGAGATCGTCATGTGGACCCAGGTACTTGGCGGGATTGTCATTATTTTTGGAATCATGTGTTACCTTTTTGAAAAAAAGCTTCTTAACCAAAATACCATCACTCAAACTCATTAGTACCTATTTTTATAGGTCCCTTTTTTTTCTAAAAAATGAAACTTTTTCCCCGTTCTGTTCGTAATACTAATAGGAAGAAAATAATTGAATTGTATTTTTATAGAAAGGAGGTTCCTAGACAAGAAAGGTCAGCAATTGAAAGGGGTGGATGTATATGGAACTGTTTGGTACTTCTCTTGAGACAATCTATTTTTATGGTTTAATCATTGCGGGTAGTCTTACATTTTTATACATTCTTTTCGGGGATGTGCTGGAGGGAGTTTTTGAAGGGATAACCGGCAGTTTGCTAAACCCTACATTATTATTTTCCTTTTTAACGATTTTCACCGCAAACGGATATTTATTTGAACTCATCACCTCTTTACATAGTGGACTAATCTTCCTAATCTCATTAGGTATATCATCCATTCTTGTAACATTACTGAATGTTTTTGTTTTAATTCCTCTTTCATCTGCAGAAGAATCACTTTCTTATTCAGAGAGCGATCTTAAAGGAAGAATGGGCGTTGTCATTACTTCTATTCCGGTTGATGGGTATGGAGAGGTTATTTTAAAAAGCAATAGCGGTTCCATTGCCAAACCTGCAATAAGCTTTGATTCATTACCCATACCATCTGGATCAAACGTTTTGGTAATAGATGTCCAATCAGGTGTTTTATCTGTCGTTGAACAGAAAGGTTTAGATGAAATTTAGATAGGGGGAAATGATTTGACAACAGCCATTTGGATTGTGATTGGAGTTGTAGCTTTCGTATTAATTGCACTATTAGGAGTATTCGTTACGAAATATCGAACTGCGGGTCCTGATGAAGCCTTAATCGTAACCGGCAGCTATTTAGGAAACAAAAACGTTCATGTCGACGAAAACGGAAATAAAATAAAAATCGTCCGTGGCGGAGGAACATTTGTATTACCTGTTTTTCAACAGGCAGAGCCGTTAAGCTTGCTTTCAAGCAAATTGGAGGTTTCCACCCCTGAAGTGTATACAGAACAGGGGGTGCCTGTTATGGCAGACGGGGTTGCGATCATTAAAATCGGAAGCTCAATTGGTGAAATTGCGACAGCTGCTGAACAATTCTTAGGAAAGACGAAGGATGACCGGGAACAAGAAGCACGTGAAGTACTGGAGGGCCATCTTCGGTCTATACTCGGGTCGATGACTGTCGAGGAGATTTATAAAAACCGGGAAAAGTTTTCACAGGAAGTTCAGCGAGTTGCTTCTCAAGATTTAGCAAAGATGGGCCTCATTATTGTTTCATTTACAATTAAAGATGTACGTGATAAAAATGGATACTTAGATTCGTTAGGGAAACCAAGAATAGCTCAGGTTAAGCGTGATGCTGATATTGCAACAGCCGAAGCTGATAAAGAGACGCGAATTAAGCGGGCAGAGGCTGACAAGGATGCAAAGAGATCTGAATTAGAGCGGGCAACTGAAATTGCTGAAGCAGAAAAAATAAATCAGCTTAAAATAGCTGAATTCAGAAGAGAGCAGGATTCTGCAAAAGCAAGGGCTGACCAAGCTTATGATTTAGAAACCGCTCGATCTAAGCAAGAGGTCACTGAGCAGGAAATGCAAGTCCGAATTATTGAACGTCAAAAACAGATAGAGCTTGAAGAAAAAGAGATTCTTCGTCGTGAGCGCCAATACGATTCTGAAGTGAAGAAGAAAGCAGATGCGGACAGGTACTCAGTTGAGCAGGCAGCAGAAGCGGAAAAAGCGAAGCAGCTGGCAGAAGCCGATGCAAATAAATACCGCGTTGAAGCAATGGCCCAGGCCGAAGCAGAACGTGTACGTATTGATGGTCTTGCAAAAGCAGACGCGCAAAAAGCTCAAGGGGAAACTGAAGCAGAAGTTATTCGCCTGAAAGGACTCGCTGAAGCGGAAGCGAAAGAAAAAATTGCAGAAGCATTTGAAAAGTTTGGACAGGCAGCAATGTTAGACATGATTATTAAAATGCTTCCTGAATATGCAAAACAAGTGGCAAGCCCGCTCTCTAATATTGATAAAATTACCGTTGTGGATACAGGAAGCAGCAGTGAAAACGGCGGTGCAAATAAAGTATCCGGTTATGCAACAAACTTAATGAGCACCCTGCAAGAAAGTCTAAAGGCTTCTTCAGGAATAGATATGAAAGAATTAATTGAGAATTTCTCTGGAAAAGGGAATGTCCGTCAAAGCATCGACGGTCTGGCAGATGAGATAAAGGAAGCGAATCTGCAAACGGCATCTACGAAAGAGAATAAGTAAAATAAATAATTCAAAAGCAACTATAAAATAGTGAAGCTTATAAATGACCCTGGTCCTGGAACGGGGTCATTAGTTTTTTTATCTAAAGCCAAAAAATTAGATCTTTTGATTTAGTAGGAAAATGAATAAATATGTCGAAAAAGATTAGGAAGGAAAGCGAGGTTTTGACGTGTTTACGATTCGAAAAGCAACTAGAAATGATTGTCAAGGAATAGCAAAGGTGCATGTGGATAGCTGGAAAACAACGTATAAGGGGGTTGTTGTGCAAAACTATCTTGATTCATTATCTTATGAACAAAAAGAAAGGCAATGGGAACAGGCGGATCTGAATTTTTTATTTGTGGCGGTAAATCATTCAAATGATATCGTCGGTTTTGTAAGCTACGGTCCTGAAAGAACGAAAAATTATAATATTGGCGGAGAAATTTATGCAATATACATACTTGAGGAATACCAAGGGCATGGAATAGGTAAAGCATTAACACTTCATGCTGTGGAAGATTTACTAATCCATGGCTACAAACGAATGATGGTCTGGGTTTTAGAGGAAAACCGAAATAAAGGTTTTTATCAATATTATCTGCCGCACGAAATAGCAGAGAGTTCATTTACAATTGGCAACCGTCAGCACATTGAGGTTGCTTATGGATGGAATGATTTAAATCTGTTGTACCAAAGGTTATCTGCTAAAGGTGCGAGGGAGATTAACGGATAAAATCTGGATAATTCTTGGAATACTTAAATTGATGGCAAAAGCCTAGTAAATAAGCTGCTAGAAAACAGAGAAAAGCTAATGACAGCTTTTCGACGATAAACACTTTGACAGATGTGAGTTATTAAGTTACAACGCCGGATGATTGGTTGCTGTATACAATCTACCCTTCGACTCACTCTATGATTTTGGACAATTAATGCTTTATAATTAACGAACTAGGCTTTCTTTTACCAAGCTTAACCTTTCATACCCGACCTATTAAGCCATTATATGATGCAGCCGGGATGGACCCTCATCACGGCTGCATGGAAAGGTGAAAATAATTTGCGAAGTATGCAAAAATAATCGCCAGCGGAAAACTAAAAACCATTGACCAACCACTCACTAATCCTTCCTCATTTGTAATTCTAATCGCCTCTTTATATCCATACAAAAAATGAACTAATGATAGAACGTAGCATAATCCCATAAGTAATCCAGTCTCATTCATCATTTCGTTCTCCTCCAATTAAATCTACTTATTTCTAATAGATTCAAAAAGCAAAGGTTTTATGACTGTTTTCTCTATTATTATTTCTATTAACTTTTGTGTTTAAGGTATAGGATCAAAGCTGCTATTTTCATTCCAAATCAGTTTAAGCTCTGTTGTATAGAAAAAAACACTCTAAGAATGAAGACGATAAATTTTTAAAAATAATTTGAAGTTATCTTGGTAGTAATTCACATTAAGATGAAGAGAAGAAATTTACAAACACAATAACCCATCTATATATAGGTTCTCAATTATCAAAATCAAATCCTTTGTTTAATTGGATAATAGAAATAATTTTCTTTTGCAAAAAAGTATCAAAAAAGACTTGTGATTAAGAAATATACGTGTTATATTATTAATCGTCGCTGCTGAAACAAAAGCAATGACGAAATAAAAAACAAAAATAACTCTTGACTCAAAATAGGGGAAGATGTTATATTAAAAAAGTCGCTTCTAAAGAGAAGTTGACATCAAAATGATCTTTGAAAACTAAACAAAGCAAAGCGTCAACGTTAATTCTAGATTTATTTTTACAAAAGAGTCATGGATCTTCTGCTAAAG
>NZ_JACXAI010000002.1 GCF_014773385.1 Metabacillus arenae
TCCTTGTGCTGCGCAGCTTTGGACACCTCGTATCATACCAAGGGGACTTTTTTTATTCAAACCCCATTTTGCTTTAATACAGGAATGCTTTCTGATCTTATAAAAAAATCTCATAGACTTTTTAAATAAAGGTCTATGAGAAAATCTCAATTATAAGTAATCTCTAATTATTTGATTACAACATATTTGAAATGGTGTGTAATGCTCGGTAATCTTTTGGGGATTTTCCTTCTATTTTCTTAAACACTCTACTAAAGTATTTTTCATCCTGATATCCTACCATGAATGCAATATCAATAATTTTAATGTTTGGGTTTTCTAATAATAATTTTGCCTTCTCTATTCTAATTCTATTAAGATAGTTAATAAAAGTTTCATTAAATATTTGTTTGAACTTTCGAGAAATGTGTTCTTTGTTCAGAAGAAATTCATCTGATAATTCTTGCAATGAGAGATTTTTTTCATAATTTATTTCAATATATCTGGCGATTTGATGAATTACATTCGTTGATTGAACAATTTGTTCACAGTAATAAACAGATAATTCCTTTAAATCCTTGGCAACTGTTTGAATTAATAAGGACAGATCTAAATTCCCATTTCGATCTAACATCTCATATAATTCGATTTCATTTAATGTTGTTTCGTAAACTAAATCGTTTTTTACTGATAATTCTTGTAACCATCTCATTTTTATGACACTGAACTCATGTAACCACATTTTTAATTGACCTAATGTAATAGGATACAATTGTTTTAGATAATCATACCATTTGTCTAGTAGACATTTAATCCTGTTTGGGTTACTACTTTTCAACGCATATTTTAAATCATCACTATACGCTGCAAAATTTAAGGATTGGTACCGTTTTATTTCATTTTGTGTATAACTGTTAATAAAATTATCTTTATCTAGCAAATTATTGTTTAATAAAGCTATTTTTGCCTTCTCATAGGATTCAGCCAAACGAGTCATGTATGGCGTACCTGGGCTGAAACCAATATATAGTTTGGTATATAATAACTTTTCAAGTACCTGGTTAATTTCCTGCAGAATAGCTTCTCCTCTATATTTGTCATTCCAGAGGATAATAGCGATTTCATTAGGTGAGTTTAAATTCTGAAAAACTATACCTTTTTTTCCATTATTTAATATCTCGTTACATATATTTCTAACAGAGAAAGTTAGCAATTCGTTATTCCAATTATAATCATGACGAATCTGTTTATTTAATAAGGCTACATCAATAATAGCAAGGCTAGTATGCTTGATGTTGTGTAAGAGTGGATATTCATGTCCTAATTCCTTCAGTAATTGGTCATATTGATTGTGTTCCTGTGTTAAATGTTGAGATAATAATTTATCTTTATAAATAGAACTAAGCTTTACTACTTTTCTATTTTTTTCTACAAGTTCATTACGTTCATCTAATGATTTATTGTATTTTATAATAGCCTGTTCAATCGTATCTATTAACTGTTGTTGATCTATTGGCTTTAATAAATAGTCAATAACACCGTGTTTTATGGTACTCCTGACGAGCTCAAAGTCATTGTATCCGCTAATTACAATAATACGAGAATCCTGGCAATGATCTTCTACCCATTCTAATAATTGAACTCCATTTTTATATGGCATTACCATATCCGTAATGATAATACTAGGCTTTCTTTTATTTATTATTTCTATTGCTTCCATACCATTTTCTGCTTCATCAATTTCACTAATTCCATGTTTTTCCCAATCAACTAAGGATTTTATTGATGTTCGTACATGTTGTTCATCATCTACGATAATAACTCTCACTCACATCACTCCCTAATGGTATATGTAGTTCAACATTCAAACCGCCAAATTCATTACTATCAATTTGAATTTTTGCACCCTTCCCCCAAAATAAAACGGCGCGCTTAATAACATTTAATAAACCAATTTTGTTTTGTAATTCTTCTTCACTACTACTTAGAGATTTATTAATACTTGTTTTCAGACTTAGTAAATCAGCTTCATTTAATCCCTTACCGTTATCTAGCACTTTAATAATAAGTTTTCCATCAGATGTTATAGCACTTACTTTTAACATATTATTAGTTTGAGATGGCTCATAACCATATTTAAAATAGTTTTCAACAATAGGTTGTAATAGCATTTTGGGTACTTTAATGTCTTTTATGCTGTCTTCTATTTTCATATCTACATCTAATGAGCCAAAACGTTGTTTCTGTAAATTAATGTAGTATGTTATATAGTTGAATTCCTCCTTCAAGGTTACATACATATTTTCTGTTTCCATACTGTAATGCATTAACTGACCAAGGGAAGAAATTAAACTATAAACCTTGTAATCACCTTTTTCTAAAGCAGCGGCACCAATTGACTGAAGTGAATTATTTAGGAAATGTGGATTAATTTGTGCTTGTAACATTTTTAATTTTGTTCTTGTATTGATTAATTCTTGTTTGTATTTATTAATGATCAAGTCATTAATTGTATCCATCATTTCTTGGAATTTTTTAGTTAGAATACCTACCTCGTCCTTGCTATCTATATTCATATTTACATATTCATACATTTGACCTTTTTCTACTTTTTCAATATGATTGGTTAATTTTTTTAATGGAGTTGTTATACTAATAGAAACATACAAAACTAAGATTATCGCGATTACTAACGAAGCAAACATGATCAACCTGTTGATTTGAGCTATATTATTTAAATTTTGATACAAGGTTTCTTTTGGAATCCTTTTGATAAGAACCCAATTCTGCAATTGCGTCTGAACTTTTGAAAAAATCATAACCCCTGAAAATAAATCCTCATCAATAGAAATTGCCCATGTATCATTTTCAGACTGATTGATCGCATCGACCCAATCGCTTCTAAGAACATTTAGTTTCGTATTGTTTGGTTGGATTGGATATACAAGCTGATTTGCATGGAGATCATATATAAATATTTCCTCTTCTCCTTGGAAATATAAATTCTGAAGGATATCAAGAAAGTTATCTAATTCAAAATCAATGGCCAGCCAGCCAATTAGCTCTGAGGAAGGAACTCGATAGAGAGGCCTATGCAGAGTCATTACTGTATTTCCATGTTGTATATAAGCGTTTGTGCTATACGCATGATTTCCATGAGGCAATTCTAAAAATGGAGTATAATCGCTTTCAATACTAGGTTTAGGATAATCATACATAATTGAACTAGTATTGAATCCTAGATTATTGGTGAGCAAAAATGCTCTATTTTGTAATTTGGAAGAAAAATAGACTTGATGAATATGGGCATCTTTTTGGAATATGGACAACATTGATTCTTTTATACTTTGTTGCTTTTCATACGTTAAATCAAATGTTCTATTTGAAATATATGGGCTCATATTGCTATCCTCGTAAATGGATAAGGATACTTCATTTAACTTTTCAATATAGTTAGTCATATTGATATTCCCCTGAGATAACAGTTGAACGTTATCATTGATAGCTTCATCAACTAAAACACCTTTAGTATAAAAGGAACCTATTATAGTAGATATTATAAAAGGAATAAGTATAACTAATAGCATTAAAAACATTATCTTATTTCTTATACTACTCCTTATAAGTGGCAACATATCCCATCCTAACTAAGATTTTATACTTTATTAAAATGTAATTCAATAGACCAATTGTGTCAAGATTTTGAAAATTTCAAAAATAAAAAAAGCCATTTCTGCCAATGACATTGACCAATAGAGTAAAAATCTAGGATAAATAACTTCTAGTTATCGTGTTTTCAATAGATGATTTTAAAAAAATTACATATGTTTGCTAGTTTCTTTCGTTCTTTCCTCCCCTTTGGACTAAATCTACTTTTCCCATATACCTACTTACATACCTCCTGTTCTACTTTCAATTTATCTTTTGAAGGAAGAGCACGATCTAAACGAGGTACGATTTATTTTCCTTCAAAGTCTTTAAGATAGAATTTGTAAAAAGACACCATTTTGATAGTTTAGAAGTTTTGGAACTGGAATTAATGGATTATATCCATTGGTACAATCATATTCTTTATCTTTTCTAAATGATTGTGCTGAAACCATATATACTTTTCCTTCTTCCAAAAGATTGTATACCATTTGTATCTACTATTTAGCTGCCCTTTTTAAATTGGGTGAAAGTGAGTTCAGTACGGGCTCATTACTATAGAGGGTTGAATAAACTGAATGGTAAAAAGAGTTTTCTAAAGGAGGGTACGTTTGTGCTGCCTTATAAGTTCAGCCCTGAAGTAAAGTTATTGTTAATTGAGCACTCTAATGAAAAAGAAGAAATACTATATAATTCTTATCCCTATCCTTGGCTAATTCCGAAAATAGGACCTAGACCGCCGTATTATTGTAACCCACGATTTGAGCAATATTATCCTGTGATCTAGTTATTCAATAATAATCATTATAAAACTCCAGCAGATAGTTGGCTGGAGTTTTTGCATAATACATTTTTAAAATATAGGCACTTGAATAAAAAGCGATTCACAGAGTGTTTGTATGCCTGTAAAGACTTTAATTATAATCACCAATAAAAGTTCACTTCTGCAGTCCGTTTAAGATCTCAGACCGACAGGGTTATTCCCAATTTCTTAAAGTAATTATATTAGAGTTCCTCTATTCCGGCATACCTAAGAAAAGTCCTGGTAGCTTTGGTGATTTTTCTCTATATTTGGTTGTTGATCTGTTGTTTCATGGATAGGGGCTTTTAAATTTAATATGACAACACCAATGATTATGAAAAGGATACCCATAACACTATAAATACTTAATTTTTCCTTCCAAATAAGGACACCTATAACTGCGGTTGCCGCTGTCCCTACACCAGACCAGATCGCATATGCCATACTTAAAGGAATACTTTTAAGGGATAATGAAAGGGAGAAAAAAGCAATTCCAAAGCCTAAAACGACTCCGATACTCGGAAAAAGTTTTGAAAACCCGTTTGAGAATTTTAGCATAGAAGTTCCAAAGAGTTCAGCCAATATTGCAATTAACAAAAACAGATAGGCTTTCATTTTATATCCCCCTCGTCATTGAAATGAGTTCTTCTTTTACTTTTTTTTGCAAATTTTCATCAATTGGAGCTAATCCGAATAAATCTGAGAGCCATAAACCATCTGAAGCCAGCCTGATAATTGTCGCCTTTACTGGATCAATACCATCATTTTCAATTTGGTTTTGCCATTTAGCAAAGCTTTGCTGAATAATTGTTAACAATTCCGGATTCGTAGCTATTGCAGCAAGCAATCCTGGACTAACATCTTGATCACTGTTCAAGTAATCAAATGTATCTTCCACATATGCTCGACTTGATCGGCCTGTCTCTATATTGTCAGCTTCTATTCTCGCCTGAACTCCTGTATCAAAGCTCACCATCAGTTTAGTCACCATAGCTTTTATTAAGTCATCTTTAGATGAAAAATGGTAAAGCAGGCCGCCTTTACTAACGCCTGCATGTTTTGCAACTGCTTCAAGTGTTAATCTTGCTACTCCCTCTTTCCTGATAATTTGAGCAGCTGATGAGAGAATCGCTTCTGATTTTGAGTGGTTATTTTTCATTATTATTATCCTCACTTTAAGCTTTACTACTCTCACTATACCGTCCGGACGGTTTAAAAGTCAATTGCAAATTTAAAACAAGGAAGTTCCCTCCTGTTAGTCTGAAAAATGATGACCCTGTTTCGATACCAAGGTCATCATTATTATTGGGAGGTGAAATTGATGAAATCAGCGAAAGAGCTGATTTCTTTTTATCTATAATTTTGAATGGTTTTTTAGGATGTTTCGCCTTATTTTGGCCTTAATTCAAACGATTTCATTCAATAACAAACAGCTATTCGCTCTTGATCCCCCACTCCTTGTTCAACTTATCTTCGATTTTTTCACATATATCTCCGAAATCGACAGACTCATCTTCGAAAATTTCAAAATATCGATTATTCGACATATATCAACAAAACTAAGTGGTGTACAGGTTACTTATTGTGGATAAACCTCCAAAAATGGGATTGCATATAAATTCTGATCTTACAAAGAATGGACTCTTTTTAACCAATTTTCCATACTTGATAATCTTTCAAATACTCTCTATTCCCATAAATCGAGCACCCCATAAAGGAGTGCTCGATTGGTCAAAATATTATATTTTCGAAGCAGCTAATACTTGAACTTCAATTGTTCCATTCACCTGGTCTACTATTGTCTTTAACATCACTGGAAAGTCTTTATTATTAGCAAATTTAAAATCTTTAAAGCCCCAAGCAACTGTTGCATCTTTTCCAGCAGGAACGTAACCGATTGACCTAGAATGGTTGTGACGTTCAATAATTTCGAGACCAGCTTTCTCGACAGCATTGTAAAGGGTGCTTGATGTTTGACAAATGCCTCCGCCAATACCTTCAACAAATTCTTTATTTACAATTTCCATTGCTTTTTGGTAGCCTCTTTCAGTAGTTCGTTCACCAACAACCAAATTAAAGTAAAATCTGTCTCCAGGTCCTAAGACAACCTGATCAAATTCTTTTGCAGAGATGGCAATATTCGTTGAACGGCCTTTTACACTGGGATCAAAGCTTGTTTTATACGATCCTATCACAGTATTTGTAATTCCATTAACTGTTTCTGCCGAAACATTTGGTTTCGTTTCTTCGATTGGTAATTCAACTATATTATCATGGGCGGTGAGCCCAAGGAGTCTTTGAACAGTTTTTTCCTCATCAAGAATGACTCTGCTTTTACCATGAATTAATTTTCCATTGCTGTCTAATTTGGATGGGATCATCGGCTGATCTACTTTATTTGCTAAATCTGAAACGAATCCCTTTACTTCATTTTCAAATTCCTTTGCATTATTTGATTGATTTAATTCATAAAGAACTTTATTTGTACGAGGATTTACAAGGTCGACAGTTTTATCAATCTCCTTTATTGCTAAACTAAAAGTCTTCTTAGAACTATCAACCGATGCTGCAGCTGTTACTTTACTCTCGCTGCATCCAGAAGCTACTAACAGCATGGATACCAAAGCTAATCCAATCCCTAATTGTTTTTCCCCCATGATAATTTCCATTCCCTCTTCCATGTAAAAATTCTTTCCAATACTCAGGTATTAATTTCCATTTATATCTATATTATTTAATACGGCTGCCTATACTTCCTTTTTTCTATATCTTATTTATTAGACTGAATTTGAGAAGGAAAAGTTTCTTTTTTTTTGAATTTTTTTCAAAAAAATATTAGATACCTGACCGGGTTAGGTTGATTATTCCTTTAATAAGTTCATATTTTATTAAAAGAGTAAACAAAAAACCACTGGATCTGTTTCCAATGGTTTTTTCTATCGTTACGCCTCCTTAAAGAGTTACGCCGATTCATTATTTAGTTAATAATTTTCTTTTTTACAACAACGCTATTTAAAGTATGAGCGACTCCATTTTCATCATTTCCCAAGGTTACATGATCAGAAATATCTTTCACCTCTTGGCGCGCATTCCCCATTGCAATACTTAGGCCGGCTTTTTTAAGCATTGATACATCATTCATACTGTCTCCAATGGCTGCCGTGTCACGCAAATCGATTCCAAGCTGAACCGCCAGTTTTTCTAATGCATGGCCTTTAGATGCTTGTTTGTGCTCCAGCTCGAAATTATGATTAGCAGATGTAACTAGTGTTAAGTGTTCCAGCTCCTTATATTTATTCCATCCTTTTTCAAGCTTATCTTTATGAAAAGAAAAAGCGAGAATATTATAGATATCTGCTGGCGAAGAAATAATTTCCTGATAAGATTCAATAAATGTAAAACCAGTTTGGCTAAACTGTTTTTCTAAAGCCATAGTTAGTTCTTCTATTGTTACTTCAGGATTAGCACTAATAACTCTATCCATTTCAATCTGAAGTAATTCTCTTCCATTTAGAGGAGTAAAAATAGCTTCATTTGAAAAGACTTCATAATAAAACTCTTCTTTCTCAAGCCACTGCAAAATCTCAGCAGCATCATCCTTCTCAATTGGCACTGAGTGGAACAGCCCCCCATCAGGGTGATGAATGGTCGCTCCATTTGCCCCAATAATCCAAGTCTTTATACCAGTATTTTTAAATATTTCTCTTACATCAAAGTAGGCTCTGCCAGTAGCTATAACAACCTCTACGCCATTTTCTTGTGCACTGCGAATAGCTTCCAAATTTTCTTTACTTACTTCATTCTTGTTATTTAATAATGTTCCATCTAAATCAATAGCAATTAATTTAGTCATTTTCATCCTCCTCTTCCTCATTGCCTTCAGAAGAAACCAAAAGCTCAACAGAATGTTGCTTTAACAAATCTCTAAAAGGCTTTTCAGGAATTTTATCAGTGATTAAAAGGTCGATTTCATTCAAATCAGCTACCCTGTAAAAGTCAGTTACTCCAATTTTTGAATGATCGGCAAGAATAATGACTTGTTTTGCTTGCTTAATCATTTTTCTTTTCACTATTCCATCTTCTTCATGTGCAATTGTCAACCCGTTTTCTGAAAGACCAACAACTCCAATAAACGCTTTATCCACATGATAATTTCCAAGTTTGTCTACAACTGATTCCCCATATAGATACCGATGTTCTTTCTGTAATTCCCCACCTAAAAGGTGAATTCTAATATCTTCTTTTTGGGACAAAATGTCAGCTTGATTTATTGAATTGGTGATAATCGTACAATTGGGACTGTCTATAAATTCTGCACAAGCTTGAACGGTTGTAGATGCATCTAAAATAAGCCGATCTCCTGAAGAAATTAGGCTGGCCGCCTTTTTGCCAATTAGTTTTTTCTCATCCGAAACCACTTCTAACCGGTTTTGATAGTCAAGCACTTCTTTAGGATGTGAAGGCAAGATACCTCCCCCGCGAGTCCTAATGATAGATTGTTGCTCTTCTAATTTCACCAAATCCCTGCGTGCTGTATCTCTTGAAACACCATAGAAAGAACAAATCTGATCTACAGTAATTTTTTTGTGCTCCTGTAAATATTCAACTATCGATAACAATCTTTCCTCTTGATACATTCCATCACTTCCATTGTTTTTTGACAATAATAAGTGAACTCATTACTATTTATACGTTATTGTAAGTTATTTTCTAGTTTATTTCAAGTAATTATAAGTGTTTATAAGGGATTTCAGAAAAAAGCATCTTATGGGCTATATTCCATCATGACAAATTTTCCAAATTATGAATGATCACTTGCATGAATTTGATAATATTATGGAGGACATTTTTTTACAAAGAGGAGAAATGTAACCTTTGAAACATAACCATTTTTATCTCACGGTTACCGAGGTTAGGCATATCGACTTTAAAGAATTGGTTTTAAACTCTCTATTCAAGAATGAAAAGCTAATGAACATCATTATTCTTGTGGGCTTTTTCTCCAAAAAAAAGATTCAACCTCATCGAAAAAGATCTCATTTTTTCTTTAGCTGCTCAAAGTTCTCACTTGTCACAAGGGAGTTAACAATTAAAAATATTAAAATATAGATTGGAAAAGAATAAAAGTGATTCCATCTTATTAATTTATAAAACCCCAGCCATTCAAAAAAAGGTTCTCCAATGAATGCACTTATTACCGAATAGAAAATGGCTTTTAAAACAGGAGAAATATTTGGTTTTATTTGCACAAGAACAAGAAATATTACCGGGAGAAGACTTAAATCCCAAGGTAAGAAAGATGGTAAAAAAGGAATTGGCTCATACCTGTAATCCCATAACCCCAATTCTGCTCCTATTGAATCTAGGAACATCGAAATGGAAATGATCGAAAATGCCCCTAATAATAACCGATTTGTGCTCTCTTTTATTCTAAATTTCCACCAAAAAACCCATGGAATAACTGCAAGTATGACACAAAACCACCATTGCCAGGATAAAAATACATATTCAAACCAAAACGCATGATATTTTTGATCCGCACTTACTAATGCTTTATAGATATCATCTGCTTTTTCTGATACTGCTTTTGGAATAAACATTTTCTCATTCCTTTACATGTAATCAGTAAATCATTATTCTTACTTCAAAGATTTATTATTATCTAGAACTTTGTTAATTATTCAACAATAAACGTTAACCTCTATTTAAAAAAGTCTATGTTTTATTGAAAACGATGTAGGCTCATCATTTATCATCCAATCAAGTTTAAAGCCTTCTTAAATAGAAAAAACCCGCATTTAAAAACGGGCTTTTATAGATTACGTATCTTTATCAAAAGAGTATCAACTCAATTGACCTATTTATATATATTAAGCAACTGCCATTAACTAAGAAATCAACTTTTTCATCTCAGAAGCGACTTGCTGAGGGTTTAAAGCTTTTGTAATCGCACTGCCCACAATAACTGTATCAGGATTCTTTTGAACAATATCCGGCAATGTTTCTAGATTAATTCCCCCTGCAACAGTCACTTCAAAATCGAAACCTTCTAATAATGAAAATAAATCTGTATGAAAATTTCCTTCTATTTGCTTATCTTTGCCAACATGAAGACTTACGAGGTCGACCCCGAGTTCATACAGTTCTTTTATTCGATCCTTTGAATGAACCTCTAATAAGTCAATCATAACTCGTTTGCCATACTGTTTAGCAGCATCCAATGTATCTATAATCGTCTGATTGGATGAAAAAGCCATCACGGTGGTGATATCAGCCCCAGCTTTAAATGCTTGGTGGGCTTCGTGCTTGCCTGCATCACAGGTTTTCATATCGGCAACGATTTTCTTTTCTGGAAAACGGTCTCTCATTTCCCGCACAATCGCCATTCCATATTCTTTAATGACACCTGTGCCTACTTCGATAATATCAATTTCATTTTCCGTTTCCTTCACGATCTGAATACATTCTTCTCTCGTCAAACGATCTAAAGCAAGCTGCAAGTTCATTGTTTCACCTCATTTTTTATCTTTCAATCCGTTCTATTTCACCCAACTTTTCTTGAACATCTTCATAGTATGGCAACCCTTCATTATCACCAACTATACCAACTACCATCGAACCAATCGTGTTAGCGAAATTTAATGTTTTATCAAGCGGCCAGCTCTGCAGGACGCCATATAGAACTCCTGCATTAAACCCGTCCCCTGCACCCACTGTATCAACCACTTTAGCAGCTTTGACAGGAGGCGCCTCAAAGACTTCGCCATTATAATAACCAACTGAACCTTTATCTCCTTGTTTTACTGCTATAAAAGAAATACCTAAATCCTTCGTTTTTTCAATAATAGTTTTAGGATCTTTTTCGCCGATAATAATCTCCATTTCCTCATCTCCTGCAAGCAGGATATCTACATGAGGCAGAATTTTAGATAAAACTGAGCGAGCTTCTTCCTTGCTCCACATCCGCAATCGGATATTAGGGTCAAAGGAAATTTTTAAACCATGTTTTTTGGCCAGCTCGATAGATCGTTCGATAATGGCAATGTTCTTCTCATGTATCGCCGGAAAGATCCCAGTTAGATGCAGGATTTTCGCCTGGCTAAAATAAGTCTCGTCCAAGCCGTCTGGCTCCATCAGTAAAGTTGGTGATTTATCGCGGTAATAGAAAGTCCTCACATTCCCGTCTTCCATTATTTCCTTAAAATTCAACGACGTAGGATATTCTTTAACAAGGCCAACCTGAGAAACGTCAATCCCTTCACCGCGGGCAAATGTCAGAATAAATTTGCCAAACTCATCATTTCCCAAATTGCTGATATAACCGGCTTTTAGTCCAAGGCGTGCACAACCGATCGCAAGATTCAACTCTGCTCCACCTACTTTTTTTTCAAAGGAATTAACAAATTTCATTGGGCCGGTGGAACTTGGACTAAATGCAATCATTGCTTCTCCAATTGTAATAACATCCATCACTACCATACCTCCAATTATATTTTTATTTTAATAGTTCAATTTCACCATTTTTCGCAACAATCACTTTAACACCCATCCCTATAAATAACCCTGTTTCTACGACTCCCACTATCCGCTTCAAATCTTCATGAAGAATTTCCGGCTGTTTGATAGCACTAAATTTGCAATCAAGAATGTAATTCCCATTGTCTGAAACAAAAACCTGATCTTCTTTCTTCCTAATTATTGGTTCACAGCCCAGTTTTGCAATGTTCCTTGCTGTTAGTTCCCAACCAAAGGGAAGTACTTCAACCGGCAAAGGAAAAGCGCCAAGTTGTGGAACAACTTTTGACCTGTCAACGATAATGATCAGCTCTTTGGCTGCCATATCGACAATTTTTTCCCTCACTAGCGATCCCCCGCCCCCTTTGAGAAGGTTTAAACGGCTATCTACTTCATCAGCACCATCGATTGCAAGATCTAACTGAGCTACTTCAGAAAAGTCTGTTAATGGAATTCCAAGTTCATTGGCTAAACGCTCTGTTTTTAATGAAGAAGGAATTCCTTTAATATTCAATCCTTCTTTTACACGCTCACCTAATTTCTTTAACATCCAGTTTACAGTCGAACCAGATCCCAGACCAATGGTCATACCATCTTTTATAAACTTTACTGCTTCTTCACCGGCTATTTGTTTATCATTATTTTTTGGTTCCAAATGTAGATCACCCCTTTTTTTATCCAGCTTACGAAAACAAGTTAACTAAAACAATTCCGGATTGAGCCAATGTGGAATAAAAAATGCTAGATCCGGTAAAAAGGCTATAAAAAATAGGACTACTAAAATAACTAGAAGATATGGAATAACAGCAATGAAGGACCTCTCAATTGACAGTTCTCCAATCTTTCCAGCGATTAATAAAACCAAACCATATGGCGGTGTCGCAAGCCCAATTGCCAATGTCATAACAACTATTAAGCCAAGATGCACCGGATCAACGCCAAACTTTATGGCTGTTGGCAAGATGATCGGCACGAACAAAATCATTGCTGGAATCGCATCCATAAATGTCCCGACAAACAGAAAGAATGCAATAACGATGATAATAAATAACCATTCTGAACCTACATTATTTGAGAAAAATTCTTGCGCAATCGTTCCCAATCGGTAATAACTCATTAATTCTCCCAATGCACTTGCACAAGCTAGTGCAAACAAAGATAGCGAGCTCAATGCAAGGGTATCCATTAGGATCTTAGGCAAATCTTTCATTTTTAAAGTCTTATAAAAAAACATACTAATTAAAAAAGTGTATAATGATGCGACTGCCGCAGCTTCTGTTGCTGTAAAAAACCCTGAAATGATCCCTCCAATAATAATAATAGGAGTTAATAAAGCAGGAATGGATTCAATCAATAATTTTGCAAACTTTTTAAAATCCGGTCTTGCAGCTTTTGGATAATTTCGTTTAACAGCGATAATATAAACAATAATCATCATACCTAGTCCAATTAATATTCCTGGTATAATTCCTCCAAGAAATAAAGCGCTTATTGATGCATTCGTTAAACCAGCAAAGATGATCATCGGAATACTTGGCGGAATAATAACGCCGATGGTAGAGGATGCAGCCGTAACCCCTACAGAAGTTTCTTTGTCATACCCTTTTCTTAGCATGCTTGGAATAAGTATTTTCCCTACACCTGCAGCATCCGCCTGTGCAGCTCCTGACACCCCTGCAAACATCATTGAAACGAGGATATTTGCATGCGCTAATCCTCCGCGGATCGGACCAACAATAGCTAAAGCAAGATCAATCAATTTTTCAGAAATTTTCCCTGAATTCATCAAATTAGCAGCTAAAATAAACAATGGTACAGCTAAAAGAACAAAGGAATCAAGTCCATTTACCATTTTCATAACAACAGTTGCTTCTGGAGTATAAGGGATACTAAAAATCCCTAATAATGCAACAATTCCAATGACAAATGCTATAGGGACCCCAATCAGCATTAAAACGATAAAGAGCCCAAGTAAAAGGAATCCCATTATTCACCTGCCTCCTTTACTTTTAGCACTCCCATGTGGGCAAACAGATGTGATACAGAATAGATAATCATCGTTCCAGCCATAATCGGAATCGAAAGCCAAATATAACCCATTTTCATTTCTGGGATGGATGCCCACGTATAGTTCCAAAACTCGGTAACAACCTGGAAACCTAATAGGAAGATAAAGAGATTAAACACGATTAATACTAAATCAGTAACTATATTCAGAGATATTTTACTTTTACCTTTCAACTTTCTCTGTAAAAGATCAAAATTAAAGTGCTCCCGTCTATTGACCATTACTGAAGCTCCCATGAAAATTGCCCATATAAAGGAATAATTTGCAACCTCTTCTGTCCAGATAACCGATATCCCCAGATGCCTTGTTAAAATTTGCAGCATGATCACCAAAAAGAAAAGACATAAAAATACGAATCCTACGGTAATCTGTACTTTTTCAAGAATTTGGACAAAACGCTTCACTGCTCAACCCTCCCCCAAGTTTTTTTTATTCTAATTCCCTAATATCCTTTAACATATCTTCTGCTTCGATTTCTTCAGCAAATTCATCCTGAATCGGTCTGGCTATTTCAATAAAAGGTTCTCGATCAATTTTATTAACGACTGCACCTTCCTCAGTTGCTTTTTCTTTATATTCCACATCTTGTTTATTCGTAGCAGCACGTTCAGCCTGCACGGATTCTTCCGCAGCATTCAAAATAATCTTCTGATGCTCCATAGTATATTGATCAAACTTTTCTCCATTGATTAATAGAAACCTGGTTGTAAAATCATGGGCTGTTTCCGTAATATATTTTCCATTTGGAGTTGTATGATGGGCCTGCTGTACAAAAAACGGGTAAGCGTTTTCAGATGAGTCAACAACATCCTGTTGTAATCCCTGATATAGCTCCCCCCAAGATATAGATGACGGGATAGACCCCACTTTTTTCCAGAAATCACCTATTACACCTGATGTTTGAGTACGAAGTGACATTCCCTTTAGATCACTAATCGATTCTATCGGTTTTTTTCCATAAAAATGTCTCACACCAGCAGACCAATAGCCTAATAGTTTAAAAGAATTGTTGGATTTTTCATTAATGATTTCAGCCATTTCCTGTCCAACTTCTCCATCAACAACCTTTAACCAATGCTCATAACTATTAAATAAATATGGTGCAGAAAATAAATCTACTTCCCTTATCCCTGTTTGCGTCATAAAGCCAGGGGATACCAATACGATATCTGCTGCACCTAATTGAAGTTTTTCCACAAGCTCTGATTCTTCTGTACCAATTGTTCCGGCATGAACCTCTACTTCAATTGTTCCATTTGATTCTTTTTCAGCTATTTCTTTAAATTTTAATAATCCAGCCTGGTATGGATTCTCAGGTGATGTCTGGTTATGGGCTGCAATGATTTTAATCTTTCCATCCCCATTCGGGTCCGCTTGATCTGTGCAGGCGGTTAGTACTAGAGAAGATAGCACAAGCAAAATGAAAGCGCATATAACTTTCTTCATAAGAAGCAAAACCCCCTTCTATATATTTTGTAAAATTATTTCTGTAATTCTGTTAATTTAGAAACATATTGCTTTGCCCTCGCTGTTAATTGCTCATAGTCTTCTTCTGTTTTCAGCACTTTTGCATTTACTAAATTACTGCCGATTCCGACAGCTACGCTGCCTTTTGCAAGGTATTCATTCATGTTGTCCAGGGTGATACCGCCTGTTACCATTGCTTGTACATGCGGAAGTGGGCCTAAAATATTTTTAATATAATTCGGTCCAAATGCATCCGCCGGAAACACCTTTACCATTTTTGCTCCATGCTCATAAGCTGTTAAAATTTCCGTTGGGGATAACACTCCTGGAATATTTAATACTCCGTAGCGATTTGTTAATTTCAATGTATCGATATTTAATGTTGGTGAAACAATGAATTCTGCGCCTGCCATCATAACAGCTCTAGCCGTTTCAGGATCGAGGACAGTACCTGCCCCTATACAAATTTCTTCTTTCACATGCTTTACGGCTGTTTCAATTACGCTTTCCACGCGGGGAGTTTCAGCTGTAATTTCAACTGCTTTTACGCCTCCTTTTGATAAAGCCTCAAGTATCTGTACAATATTTTGTTTATCCGCTTTACGAATGACTGCTACAATTTTATTATTTTTAATCGTTTCTACTATTGTCATCTCATTCATCTCCTTATTATTTCAAGCTATTTTCAAATAGATTATTGACTTTATAGTATTAAAGACATTTAAATGAACCCAATCGATGTGAAGCTGAATGTTTTTAATAAGAGATTTGATACCTTGGAAGTGATAGAGTTAAAAGTGCTTTTCGAAAATGGTCTTATTCTAAATTTGCATGCTTCTGATTTAAACTTGAATTGTCCTGTTCTTTTGATTGCTGCTGCAGGACGTTGACTACAATCGCGTCTAAAAGTAAATGTGCAGATTGATCGAATTGACTCCCAAGCGGTTGGATTGTTTCCGGTTCAGATTCAAGACGTTTCTTTGTTGCTGCAGGGATTCTTACGGTACAATCACTTAATTGTCCAATTACAGAATCTTTATTGGTTGTAACTAAAGCAACCTTAGCATCAATATCTTTCGCTTTTGCTGCAAATTGCTTTAAAGTTCCAGTACTTCCTGAACCTGAAATAACAAGCAAAAGGTCATTTGCTTCAATACTCGGTGTTATCGTTTCCCCGACAACATAAATAGGAAAGCCGCTATGCATTAAACGCATCGCAAACACTTTACCGATTAAACCGGAGCGACCTGTTCCAGCAATAAAAATTCGATTCGCATTTTGAAGTTCTTGTGCTAACTTCAATGCTTCATCAGGATTTACCTGTTGCAGGACTTCATTTACTTCTCCTGCAACCGTATTAATTATTTCTTTCATAAAACATTCCTCCTTCAATAGCCTTTATTACTCACGATACATTTTTAACATGATTCTCGTTTTATTAAATCAGGTTCAAACCTATAAATTTTCGAAAAATCATCGGTATCTTTATCTCTTATTCGATTTAGCAATAACTCTGCTGCTTTCTTTCCCATTTGAAATGCTGGCTGCGCAACGGTCGTTAATGCCGGGCTGTAAAAGCTGGCAAATGATACCTCATCAATGCCTACTAGAGCTAAATCTCCGGGTATGTTAATTTGTTGTTCTTTCGTATATTTTAAAATTTCAATTAATACCCGATCATTAAGGGCCACAAGTGCCTCCGGAGGATCAGCCATCGTCAGCATATGATTTATTTTTGCTTCTAATTCAAAAATTTCACTGCTAATCAAATAGTTTGGGTTAAAAGGAATATCGTGCTGTTGTAGCGCTTTTTTATATCCACTAATTCGTTCCAATCTTGGAGTAACATATGGACTAAGCGGCGGAGCTATCATCCCAATTTTCTTATAACCATTTTTCAAAAGCTGGTCTACTGCTAGTAATGAAGCTTTTTCATTATCAAGCAAAACAGTCGGAATTTCTACTTCCGGCAGAATTCTATCCATGAATACAACTGGATAATTAACCTTTATTAATCCTTTGTACAGTTCAACATTTCCACCTGTAGGAAAAGCAATAATACCATCTACCTGTTTTGCACGAAGCATTTCAATATAACGTTTTTCTTTCATCGGGTCATCATCTGCATTGCATACAATAATGTGGAAATTTGATTCATTACAAAAATCTTCAATTGCCCGAATAACCTGGGTGGAGAAAACATGAAGGATATTCGCAACAATTACACCGATAGTCATCGTTGACTTTTGTTTTAAGCTCCTTGCAATGATATTGGGTCTATAACCCAATTCCTCGATCGTCTGTTCAATTCGCTTTTTTGTTTTTTCCCCCATATAATCATAACGTTGATTTAAATATTGGGAGACTGTACTCTTTGAAACCCCAGCATGCTTTGCCACATCTGCAATCGTAATTGGTTTCATTGGCTCTGCTCCTATAACTTCTAATTGTTTAAACTATTACTACCAGCTTACTAAACCGATTTAGCAAACCGGTTTAGTAAAAGTATAATACATATGTAAGCGTATAACAAGGGGTTTTTTTGACCTTTATTTTTTTGGTGAGAAGAGCCTTCTTTAATGGAGGATCAGTTCAATGCATAGTTCTAATGTAAGAATGCAAATTGAGATATAGGAACAAATGTTTTATAATGTAATTATCAGTTGAATTGAATGTGGAGGAATTATTTATGTATGTAACAATTTCAGACTTTATTAAAGAATGGAATAAGGAAGCACTATTAACTCAAAAAGTTTTAGATGGTTTGACAGATGATTCATTAAAACAGCAAGTTTATCCAGAAGGTCGTACTTTGGGAAGGATTGTGTGGCATTTTACAACAAATATTCCAGATTACTTAGCCCATTTCGGGTTTAAGATAGATGGCATAGAAGAAAATGCAGAAAGTGTCCCAACCTCAGCTAAGGAAATTGCTGAAACCTTTAAAAATATAAGCTTTAACGCAGCCAGAGTTATCGAGAAACAATGGACAGATGAATCTCTAAAGCAAATACAAGAAGCGTTCGGAAGACAAGAAACAAATGCTGCAATCCTAATGGGACTAATCAAGCACATTGTTCATCATCGCGGACAAGCTACAGTTCTTATGCGTCAAGCAGGCATAAAACCCTTTGGGGTTTATGGACCACCAAAAGAAGATTGGATTCATTTAGGGGTGCAAAATCCACCACTTTAAAAATAGTATTGTGCTAGCTGATTCGTTTCTTTAACAAAGAATGGGAAACCTTTATAGTTTTGGTTTCCCTTAATTTTATCTAATTATCAACATTAAAGTTTACACAGTCTTATAATGAAATCAGCTCTTTTGCTGATTTCATCAAATCCTACCTCCGACCTTGTTTTTTAAACTATGACCCAATTTTTTATTTTGCCACCCTTGTCTTCATCCTTTTCTCCATTCTCCCAAGGATGAAATCTGCAATTATGGCTAAGATAGAAGCAGGAATGGCCCCTGCAAAGATGCGGACATTGTTTCTTGAGTTGATTCCTGAGAAGATCTCTCTTCCTAATCCATCTCCCCCGACAAATGGAGCAAGTGCTGCAACTCCAACTGCAATAACGGCAGCGATGCGGAGGCCTGCCATTATAAACGGCATGGCAAGGGGCAGTTGAACCTTAGTTAATAATTGCATGTATGTCATTCCTATTCCATGACCAGCTTCACTTAACGAAGGATCTACCTCCTCTAATCCTACATAAGTATGCCGAATAATAGGCAGTAAGGAGTAGAGAAATAAGCCGACCACTACTGTATAAAACCCTAGTCCGAAATAAACCATCAATATAGCCAATAGGGCTAAGCTGGGGATGATTTGAATGATATTTGCAATTGATATAATAACAGGTGCAAGTTTTTTAAATCGGTTGCATATTATTCCTAGAATAGTCCCGACAATTAAGGCAGCCGTGACAGAAAGCACAACCATTAACACATGCTGACCCGTATAAAGCAAAATAAGATCAAAATTTTCTATCATGTATGAAAGTAATTCTTGTAAAAATACCATCAGCTTCCCCCCGCTTCGTTAGAAAGGAGACCTTTTTCTATTAAAAATTCTCTGGCAACTTCCCGTTCGTTTCGATTTTTTATATCCACTTCATAATTTAATTTTGTGATTGTTTCCTCACTTATTTCTCCTGTTAGTAAATTCAAAATATCTCTTAATTCAGGATGCCTTTCTAATACTTCGTTTCTAGCAACCATTGAGGCATCATAAGGCGGGAAAAATCGTTGATCATCCTTTAATGTTTTTAAGTTATATTCAATCAACCTTGGATCAGTTGAATAGGCAAGAACAACATCCACTCTATTATTTGCAACTGCTTCATAAACTAAGTTGATATCCATCGAATAGGCTTGTTGAAAATTAAAGCCATAATGCTTCACAAAAGCTGGATATCCATCTTGCTGCCTCTCCATCCATGAAGAGTCTACTCCAAACTTCATTTCAGATTGATATTTTTTCAAATCAGATACATTTTGTAATTTCTTTTCTTTTGCAACATCTTCCCTGACAGTAAGCGCGTATGTATTCTCCCAACCTAACGGATCAAACCAGGTAAAGTCGTAATGTTTATCAAAGCCCTCTTTCGCCTGTTTTAAAACTTCTTCTCGATCTGTCGTTTGCTTCACAGGGAAAAAATTGCTAAAGATTACGCCTGAATACATTAACGCCATATCTAAATCATCTTGACTCATCGAATTTAATATCATCGGATTAGACAATAAGTCAGGTGTAATATCCACCTCCAAATCAGTCCGGTCTTCAATCAACTCTTTATATATGGCTGCCATGATTTTTGTTTCAGTGTAAGTCGCTGCGCCGATTCTAATGGTTTCCTTTGAATTACAACCTGACATGAGGAAGGCAGAAGCTAAAAGAATCACCAGCATCATTTTCATTACTCTCTTCATAATAATCTCCTTGTATCACTATATTTCCGCTTTATCACGTTTTTTACTGAAAAAGCCAAGGGCGATGTCAACAATAAGTGCTAAAATAATTGCACTTATTGTGCCAGTAAAAATGAGAAAGTTATCATTATTTGACATTCCAGCAACAATTAAATCACCTAAGCCGCCAGCTCCGATTAGAGCTGCTAATGTTGTCCAGCTGATAATATATACAGTTGTTAGTCTGATTCCTGACAATATATAAGGAAACGCTAATGGGAGTTCAATTTTCCACAGCCTTTGTAAGGAGCTGAAGCCCATTCCTCTGGCAGATTCAATGATACTGTCATCTACCTCTTTAATCCCTGAATAGGTATTGCGAAGCAAAGGAAGGAGAGAATACAGAAATAGCGCGAATACTGCTGGTGTCATCCCAATTCCAAACAAAGGAATCAGCATCGCAAGCAATGCTATTGTAGGAATTGTTTGAAATATGTTAACAGCTCCAAAAACGATTCCTTTTATTGGCCCTTCCTTAAAACGGGTTAATATAATTCCTGTCGTGATGGCGACTAGGCTCCCAAATAATACAGCGAGTGCAACGATTGTTAAGTGTTCAACAGTTCTTGCAAGTACATCGGGGTATCTTTCTTGCAGGAAAGCAAAATAATCTTGTAATAATTGCATTTATATAACCTCTCCCTCTGTAGGGAATACGTCTGCCATTAACCTGACCATACTTCCTCGCGTGATAACTCCCAAGAATTTATTTTCTTCTGTAATGACTGGTACATAAGGCAGATTATGCTGGCTCATATAGTCTAAAGCGACAGTAAAAGGACTATTGGATTGAACAGTAAACGAAAACGGCTGCATAACATCTTTTAATGTTTTTGATTCATCACGGTACTGTCCAAGAACGTTTAAGATCGGCGCGTAACCTAAAAGCAGTTTCTGATGATCAATGACTATTAATGAATCTACTTTTCGCTGCTCCATAAGCTTTAATGCTGCTGCAAGTCCTCTTTCCGGATAAGCGGTAGCTGGTTTTTCAATCATCACCTCGTCAACAGTAGGAATGTCCTCAATGTCCATAGAAATGCCTGATTCTGCAGATGCATGGTCTTTTAATCTCTTCTTCCCAATAAACTCTTTTACGAAGTCATTTGCAGGATGTCTTAAGATCGCGTCGGGGGAGCCAACTTGAATAACTTCTCCATCTTTCATCAGAATAATATTGTCGGCTATTTTTATAGCTTCATCCATATCATGGGTAACAAAAATGATCGTTTTCTTTAATTCTTCCTGCAAATTGATTAATTCATCTTGCAGTTGCTCTCTGCTGATAGGATCAAGTGCGCTGAAAGGTTCATCCATTAAAATAATATCGGGTTCAGCCGCAAGTGCTCTAATGACTCCTACCCTCTGCTGCTGTCCTCCGCTCAATTCACTCGGATAACGATTTCGATAGGTTTCTGGCTCTAAATGAACCAGATTTAGTAATTCATTTACTTTTCCTTGGATTTTATTTTCTTCCCATTTTAATAGCTTAGGCACTACCGCTACATTGTCTGCTATCGTCATATGGGGAAATAAACCGATACTCTGGATCACATATCCTATTTTCCTGCGCAGCTCAACAGGATTTTTTTGGGCAATATCCTCTTTGTTTATGTGTACCTTTCCTTCTGACGGTGTGATTAAGCGGTTAATCAATTTCATAGTGGTGGATTTCCCACACCCGCTTGGTCCAATAATGACATGTATTTTTCCGTCTTCAAGCTCTAAATGAATATTTTTTAAAGCTTCAAAACCATCATTGTACCTTTTCGAAATGTTTTTTAATTGAATCATGAATGGCCTCCATTAAGTTATCATAAGAAATTTATTATTTCACAATGATGTTTTTACCCTTTTTCAAAGAATCGAAACCTATTTAATTTAAAACATGTGTAAATATATCTTCTGACAAAATGAAAATGACCATTCAATTTATATAATAAAACTTCCATTTTAATTTAAATTTAGATTTAAAGGGTATGTAAAAGATACTTAGGGTTAAAACGGAAACAAAAAAGCCCAGAAACTAACTCCTGAGCTTTTTTCATGATACTTGGTTTTTGCAAAAGAATACACTTGATAATAAGCAACTTACCAAGAAAAAAGATATGAAACAATTCTACTTTTTCCTTTAAATGTGAATTGATTTATCGGTAATATAAGGTCTTGTTTTCACATAATCCCAAAGCAAATTCATAATTCCTTTTAGAAAGAAGGTTAATCATTTTCGTATGTTAAATATCTAATGTTAACTGAAAATATTACTATTAACCATTGATTGTTCCAGCATGTCTAAACCCTATCTAACATTCAACAAATCCGGCAAAAATGTTGAAAGCTCTGGAATATAAGTTATTAGAAGTAAGACAACTATAGCAGAAATTAAAAATGGCAAAATCGCTTTAGAAATACTATGAAGTTTTACATTCCCTATTCCACAAGCAACATAGAGGTTGATTCCTACTGGAGGGGTAAACAAACCAATCGCTAAATTTACAGTCATAAAGATCCCGAATACGGTTGGATCAATATTGAAATGAAGGATCACAGGAATTAAGATCGGTACGAAAATATAAAAAGCTGAAATGGCATCAATAAATGCACCTGCAATAAGTAAAATCACATTTAAAAGCAATAGAATGATGATAGGATTTGAACTGATGGATAGTAATGAATCAGCAATCGATTTGGCAATTTCTTCTGTTGTGATGATATAAGCAAATAAGGAGGCTGCACTGACAATTAACATGATGACAGCTGTTTGAACTCCGGATTCATATAGAATTCGATAAATTTGTGAAATTTTCAAATCGCGGTAAATAAATATACCAACAAAAAATCCATAAAATACTGCTACAACTGCAGCTTCTGTCGGAGTAAAAATACCGCCATAAATTCCTCCTAAAATAATGACCGGCATTAGAAGTCCCCATATAGCTTCACGAAATGCACGAAACACTTCTTTTGGGGTTGCCTTCTCTCTAGTTTCAATTGTTGCAGCAACTTCATTTACTGGAAGTACATGATTTAGCAAATCTCGTTTTCTTGCATAAATCGCTGCGATAATAAAGCCAATTCCGAGAAGAAGACCTGGGATGACTCCTGCAAGAAACAATCGCTCAATCGAAATGTTTAATTGATCTCCAGATACAATGGCAAAAACGATCATCGCAATACTTGGAGGAATAACAATTCCTATTGCACCGGAACTAGCCAACAGGGCGCTCGCTGATTCTTTTCTCATACCATTTTTAACAAGCGCCGGAATTAAGATACCACCAATCGCTGCTACAGTAGCTGGACCCGATCCTGAAATTGCTGCAAAGAAAATCGCTGTAATCACAGTGACTAGAATAATGCCGCTTTTAAAATGACCTACACATACATTCGCAAAGTTAATCAGCCTTCGTGATATTCCTGCATATTCCATAATGACTCCTGCAAGGATGAAAAATGGAATTGCCAGCAGTGTGAATTTCGCAATGCTTGCATACAGGATATCTGGCAGGAGAGTAAAGCTTGAGAAACCCCAATTGATTAGAATAACAGCTATTGAAGAACCAGCAAGTGCAATGGCGATAGGGACTCTGAGCAATACGAAAAGCGCAAATAGTCCGAATAAGATAAGCGCGTTCATGAATTCATCCCCTCTACTTTATTAAGATCTTTCCACTCTTTGACTCCCACCTCTATTGACCGATATAAGCAGAAAATACTGCCAATAGGAAGGACCATTGAAAATACCCATTGCTGCATGCCAAGTGATGGTGTAATCAGTTTTCTTTCCATTTGAAACAGCATCATATCATAACCGTAGTAAGCAAGAAGAAAAAACACAGTAGAGATAAGAGCGGTACTAAACAAAATAAGAACCTTTTTTGAGATAACATTTGCTTTTTCAAATAGTAATGAAAATCCAAGGTGAGCATTTTTCCGTAACCCTACCGCAGCACCAAAAAATGTAAGCAACACAAAGAGATTAATTGTAATTTCCTCGGTAAATGACAATGAATAGTGAAAGAAGTATCTTGAAATGACATTTGTAAAGGTGATGACTGACATTGCCAACATTGTAATAGCGAGAATAAAGTTTTCAATATAACTAATCACTTTAGACATATACATCCCTCCATTATGATGGATTTTATTTTCGAAACGTTTCAAGCAAGTCTGATCCCCATATAGACTCATATTCCTCATAAATTTTTTCGGATGCTTTCCTAAACAATTCGATTTCAGCATCTGTCGGATAAACAAATTCCATTCCTGCTGCCTTTAATTCCTCAATCTGTCTTTGTTCTTGCTCTCTCGCTAGTTTTATTTGATATTTGTTTGCGTTTTCCGCCGCCTTTTTAATTATTTTTTGATCATCTGGATGCATACTATCGAATTTTTCTTTATTCATTCCAAAAATAAGCGGGTCGTAGGAGTAATTCCACATACTAATGTATTTTTGAACTTCCTCCAATTTAGAAGATTTAATAACATCAATTGGGTTTTCCTGTCCGTCTATTGTTCCTTGTTGAAGAGCTGTAAACACTTCTGAAAAAGCCATTGTTGTAGGATCAGCTCCTAATTCTCTCCATAAATCTGAAAACATTTTAATTCCAGGAATACGAATTTTCAGATTCTCAATATCTTCAGGATTTTTTATCGGCCTAACATTATTTGTAACCTGCCGGAATCCGCTTTCACCAAAACCTAATGGTTCAATGCCATTTTCTAAAAGAATTTTCTTAAGGGCTTCGCCGCCTTCTCCCTTCATTTTCTTATCTGCCTCTTCCAAGTTTTTAAATAAAAATGGTGCAGAGATAACACCAAGCCGCTTCTCAAAAACAGAATAAATAATCGGTGAGTGATAACTTAGATCTGTCGACCCTTTTAAAAGCATTTCAACACCTTTAGCCGAATCTCCAGCAGACAACTGTTCATTTGCATATACTTTAGTCTTAATACGGCCATTTGTTTTTTCTTCCACTTCTTTGGCAAAATGCATGGCTCCCTTATACCAAGTAGAAGATTCACTTACTGTAACAGACATTTTCAAATTGTAGCTTTTCTCTTTTGCTGATCCGTCTACTACAGTTCCACATCCAGCTAACCCAACTGAAATGATAGCGCTTACAAAACAAATTACTAATTTCTTCACTCAACTTCCCCCCAGCTAGCTCAGTTATAAAGCAGGAACTCGAGTTAAACCGAATTCCTGATAAAAAATTAAGACAATTATACTATTAATCTTTATTTATTGAAAACCAGTAGACTGAGTTTTCAATGTCAACTAGTTCAACCTTCCGATCGATAATAGGTTCACCATCGACCATTCGAGCTGTAATTCGCGGTCCATTATCTAAATCAACTAGAACAATATGATAGGGAACCTGTGAAGTAAACATTTCTGGTGCAGTATAGATCGTTGTGAAGGAGTAAATTGTTCCTTTCCCACTTGTTTTCTTTTCAATCAGATCACCGTTATGACAATTAGGACATGCATATTTTGGTTGAATAAACTTTTTGTCGCATTTTTCACATATAAGTAATGTAATGTCCATGTTTACACCCCGCTTCCTTCGAAAATATGGACCGTAGAGAATGCGCCTGTTCCTCCTAAATTTTGCGCAAGCCCTATTCTTACTCCCTCAACTTGATTGACAGCTGTTCTTCGAAGCTGACTGACAATTTGAACAATTTGCGATATGCCTGTCGCACCAATCGGATGTCCGCGTGATAGGAGTCCACCACTTGTGTTAACAGGAACTTTTCCTCCATGCTTCGTCAAACCTTGTTCGACTGCTTTCCACCCAGTTCCTTTTTCAAACAGTCCCAAGTCTTCAATAGCTAATATCTCAGTCATGGCAAAACAATCATGAAGTTCGACTACATCAATATCGTCTGGTCCAAGACCTGCTTCCTCATAGGCCTGGCGGGCAGATTCTTGAATAGCTTCTATACTTAATAAATCAGGAATATCCTGCATAAGCGGAGGTCCTGACGCCTGACCTGATGCAAGAACTTTTACTCCTGTATTACCCGCAGTAATAACAACAGCTGCAGCACCGTCTGTAATTGGGGAACAGTGAAACAATCCCAGAGGTGATGTAATTGGACGTGCATGCATTATTTCATCGATGCTTGTTTCCTTTTGGAACTGGGCTTTCGGATTATGCATAGCATACTCCCGATTTTTAACAGCCACCATGGCCAGATGCTCTTCTTTTGCTCCGTATTCATACATATAACGATTGGCAACCACGCCGAAAAATCCCGGGAATGTAAGTCCAGAAATCCCTTCATTTGAATCATTATCCATAGCTGAATTAATAGCTTGAGTGACGAGATTCGTAGAAGCATGAGTCATCTTTTCAACCCCTGCAACCAACACCGTATCGTAAATACCAGCAGCGACCATATGATAAGCCTGACGAAAGGCAATTCCGCCGGAGGCACAGGCTCCTTCCGTTTTTGTTGCTGGGATTGGACCTAGTCCTAATTCTTTAGCCAATATTGAGCCGATAATTTCTTGTCCGGCAAGTTGTCCGCCTAGAAAATTTCCTACATAAATGGCATCAACCTTTGGATTTCCTGCATCAATTAAGGCTTCTTTACAAGCTGAAATTGCGAGTGATTTTAAGGAAGCCTCATTCTTACCAAATTTGGTCATTCCAAGTCCAATAACTGAAGCATTTCTCATACCGTTTTCCTCCAATATGATTCTCGAATTTCTTTTCGCATTATTTTTCCGTAAGAACTTTTTGGCAGACGATCAACAATATAAATTTGCTTCGGCTTTTTAAAACTAGCAAGATGTTCTTTACACAAGTCAATGAGTTCCTGCACTGTCACATGCTCTTCATCGCGAAGCACAACATGTGCACAAACTGATTCCCCCCACTTTTCATCAGGGACACCAAATACGCATGTTTCTTTTACAGCGGGATGTAAATTTAATACTTCCTCTACTTCGCGTGGGTACGTATTGGCCCCGCCGCTAATAATGACATCTTTTTTTCGATCCACAATGTGGAGAAAGCCGTTTTCATCTGCCCACCCAAGATCACCAGTATGTAACCAACCATTTTTAATTGCATCAGCAGTTGCCTCTTCATTATTCCAATAACCCTTCATGACCAATGATCCACGGCAAATAATTTCACCAATATTTCCAGATGAAACTTCCTTACCGTGATCATCTACGATTTTAACCTCAACAAAAGGTCCAGGCGCACCGCAAGAAGCGAGTCTTTTCCCTAGTTCGTGTCTTGGCATCGCAGTAATTGTCATTGGTGCTTCAATCTGCCCAAATGTTTCCACAATTTTAGGTCCCAGAATATCAAGTGCCAATTTTATTTTTTCCGAGGCCATTGGAGCTCCTGCCATATTAATTGTTTTCAATGAACTAAGATCACGCGATGGTAAGCTTTCTTCGTGAATCATTAGATTAACCATGGTCGGAACGAGGAAAAATGTTGTAATTCGTTCTTTTTCGATAGATTCTAGAAAATATTCAGGTTCGAATTTATTAAAAATCACTTGTTTAATCCCTAATAATAACGCGCTATGTGCAAGGAAATTTGATCCATGTGTTAGTGGCGCTGCATGGCCAACCACATCTTCTTGAGTCATATCGCATGTGGTGATCAAAGCAAGTGAACTTGATATAAAATTACGGTGCGACAACATCGCTCCTTTTGGCCTTCCAGTAGTACCAGAGGTGTACATAATCGCATATACATCATTCTCTTGAACCTCTATCTTCGGTTCGCTATTTGGAAACGAAGCAATCCAAGCTTCGTACTCATTTCCTACTTTTACAACAGGAATCTTACAGTTAACATGTTCAATTAAATAGTCTTCTCCAATTAATATGCTTGCTCCCGAGTCCTCCAAAGCATATTGATGTTCTTTTGGGTGTAGTCGATAATTTAACGGTACTTTGATAAGTCCTGCAATCGCAATCGCTACATCTAATTCAATATGCTCCATTCGGTTCGACATTAGAATGGCTACACGGTCTCCTTTGGATAAACGTTGTGAAATTAAAGCGTTGGCTAAACGCAATGAACGTTCTTTTAATTGAGAAAATGTATAAGCCTTGGATCCATCCAATAAAGCTTGTTCATTTGTCCTCTTATTAAACGTTTTCAAATAGACTTTGCCCAATGTCTCCAATTTTATGAATCTCCTTTCTTAAAAGTAATGGTTTGAAATCCTAACTGTTGTTTAAATGTACGAACGGCCTCAATGCCTTTTCCAACTTGAATGGTGAACTCAACTGTAATTAATGTTGGATTGTTGCCAGGGAAAATATGACCTCCAAAAATGTTTCCCTGATCATCACCAAATAAAGCATGTAAATGGAAATCGGTCATTCCATCTTCATTTTTGCACAAAAATCCCGAGCCTTTTACAAGCTCGATCGGTCCATTCTCAATGATTAAATCACTATAAGTCAATTTTCCGTTTTCGTCTTTTATTAGGTACACATATCCTGCTTGAGAAAGAGAACCGATGCAGGTTACAACTCCCGAGTGAACATCGTATTTCTTATATTCTTTCATAATCCCTTCCATAATGTCAGAACCTTCCGTTAATGCCCCAAAGATAATCCCGTTCTTTTCATCATATATAGAGTGGTTTTGAACTTTTTCGCTGATCACTTCTAGCCCTCCTTTGTTACCCAATTGCCAGTCCTCCACACACTTTAATAACTTGACCTGTTACATAATTTGAAGCAGGGGAAGCAAGATAGACAACTGCTTCAGCAATATCCTCGGCAGATCCCATTCGTTTGATTGGTTGATTATCTAATGGATAATTTAAACTTTTCGTCATCTCTGACTCTACAGCTCCCGGAGCTACACTATTACAAGTAATCCCATGTTTGCCTACTTCTTTTGCCACCCATTTACTAAAAGCAATGACACCCCCTTTTGAAGCAGCATAAGCAGGACCAGAGCGGCCTGATTCAGCTCCTTCATGATTAGAAGTTGGTCCACCCATAATACCGGCAATGGAACTAACGTTTACGATTTTCCCATAACCTTGGTTAATCATATGAGGGTGGATTGCCAGTTGGGTGAACAAAAATGTTCCTCCAAGATTTGTATCTAAATCCCTAGACCAATCATCATCAGTCATATTATCTAATCCAATTCGGCCGCAAGTACCAGCGTTATTTACAACAATATCAATCCTCCCCCATTTGTTAGCGCTTTCATCAATGACTAGTTGAACTTCTTCTCTTTTTCGGATATCAATCTGGTAGGAAGCTGTTTCACTATTAGGAAAATCGTTGTTGATCTTATTAATAATCTCCTCGGCAGATAATAAATCGACGATAACAACATTTGCTCCATTTCGAGCAAGGGCATATGCACACGCTGCTCCAATTCCGCGGGCAGCTCCTGTTACAATCGCTGCTTGCCCAGTCAAATCATGGTTTTTACTTAATTCCAACATAAACCTTCACCTCTTCTTTTAATTTTTTAAGCAGTTAAACTTCTTTTATTGAACCTTTTAAGCATTAATGAATAACAATTTCATTTACAACCATTCCTAATCGAAAAAATTCCCTCTTTATAATGATGATCATTCTTCCTTAGCTTGCTTGATTTACTTGATGCAATTTACGTGCCAACTATGGAAGGACAGGATTTTTCCAAAACATTTAACATTATATGATCGGCCAATTAATTTTTCAATTAAAATAGCATAAATACTATGGCAAAAACGCTATAATAATTGCGTTTTTGCCATAAAAATTTATAGTAAACAGAAATTTAAGATTGAATAAAATAGATACCTTCATTGCCTTCTACTAATTTGTAAGCCTGGTCAGCCTTTCATTAGTCATTGGTTACCCATTTATATCAATGACTTGTTTTTATAAGCAGTTTTAATGGAGAGTTTAACTTTATTACATTTATTGGTGTCGACCTTCTAGTTTCTTTAGATTTTTGAGCATGTTTTGTACAAACGGAGTATATTTCTAATCAGTAATAATCATTTGAAATTGCATTAATACTATGGCAAAATTGCTATACATATCGCAATTTAACGATAAGGATAATAAAGGAGATTAATAGAAATGGAGAATATCCATGACAATGCGAAGAAAATTTTTAATAAAAATTATGATTCAGAGTTTTTACTTCGTAAGCTGATAGGCAGTTCATATGACGGCATTACCATTACGGATCCAGCTGGACGTACTATTTGGTATAATGATTCTTTTTTAAGAATGTCTGGCTTACTTCCTTCTCAGCTGGATAATTACACAATATTTGAAATTGTTGAAAAAGGTTGGTTGAAAGATTCTGCCTCCATGGAATCTATTACGAAAAATGTAACCGTTACCAAATCGGTGACATACCCTACTGGAGTCGAGGCATTGATTTCAGCTACACCAATTTTTGACGATGAAGGGAAATTGCTTTATACCCTTGGAAATGTGCGGGATTTAACAGAACTTAATAACCTAAAGCATCAATTGGATGAAACCACTGCGCTTACAGAAGGGTATAGGCAGACATTGCAAGAGGTACAGCTGACAAGCGTTGATGGTAATCAAATTATCTATCGCAGCACAATCATGGAAAAAATCATTTCACTTGCTCACAAGTTCTCTGTAGTCGATACGCCTATATTAATTTTAGGAGAATCAGGAGTAGGTAAAGACGTTTTGGCCAATTACATTCATTTCATAAGTGATCGAAAGGATAAAGGTCCTTTTGTTAAAATCAATTGTGGAGCGATACCCGAGCATTTGTTAGAATCAGAACTTTTTGGATACGAAGCTGGCTCCTTTACTGGAGCAGGACGCCAAGGTAAAGTTGGGCTGTTTGAAGTGGCTCATAATGGGACGATTTTTTTAGATGAAGTTGGGGAAATGCCGTTATCTTTACAAGTAAAATTATTAGGTGTTTTACAAGATATGAAGATCCAGCGTGTGGGCGGAACGAAGCAAATACCAATTGATGTTAGGATAATTGCTGCAACAAATGCTAATTTAGAGAAAATGATAAATGAAAAACAATTCCGAAGTGATCTCTATTTTCGATTAAATGTGTTGTCTCTCAATATTCCCCCTCTCCGTGAGAGACAAGAGGATGTGTTTGTTCTTTTAATCCATTTTCTAAAAATGTTTAATCGGAAACATAATATGAATAGGTCTTTCTCTTCTTCCACAATCGATTTACTACTTTCTTATCAATGGCCGGGGAATATACGTGAATTAAAAAATGCCGTCGAACAGCTTATTGTTATATCAGACACAGATATCGTAGATGACTCCATGGTTCCAACCAATATACGCAATGCGAGGACAGAGGTACAAGATATCAAAGCAGAGTTCATTCCCTCAGCAGTACCTGAATTAACTTTAAAAGAAATGACTGGCCAATATGAAAAAAAGGTTCTTGCCTATTTTTTGGAAAACTATAGACCGATGAAGCGTTGCGCAGATGCGCTTGGAATTGATTACACTACTTTAGCTAGAAAGAAAAAGAGGTATAAGCTTTGATTACTTTTAACTGAGATTCTTAAAAAGTCACACAGTCCGGTATAAATCTATTAAAAGTCGTGTCAACCCCCTTCCTTATTCTGGTTGTTCAACACTTAATTTAGGTTAATAAGACGCCTGAATGAATGTTTTCAGACGTCTTTATCCTATTAAGGAGTAGTTTCATTAATATAATGAGTTTTCATTGTCTTAATGATATCTTTTTGCCAGGCAGCCATTTCTGCTTTTAATGTTTCATGATCACGATCACCATTTCTCAAATCTTCAATAAAGGAATCATATTGATCAAAGGCCCAATTTTCGATCCCAAACGTATATTCCTGAATTCCACCTTCGCCATAATATTTTCCGCCAGTTAATGCTTGGATATCAATTTCATGAATTTCATTTCTTCCACAGCTGTAGCCGCAGGCTTCATCATTTGTATAATGATACACTTGCTTTCTTTTTTCATTGATCTTTTGATACATATCATTAAGCTCTATAGGAGGTTTACCCGCATAAGGAAAAAGAGGAACAAATATACTAACCGTCGGTTCACCTAATGCTACCCACATGGTGGTAAGTTTCCCGTCATACGGATCATCGATTTTGCTTCCCGTGAGAACAACCCCGAATGTGGAGACAAAACGGTTAAGGTGATATCCAGTCGATTTATTTTGACTAGGGAGATCGCCAATATTTTTTGATAAGCTTTCAATATCATATTTTGTTCCTAATGCATGAGAGCCAACATTTTTTTGGATAAAATATCGATAATCCTTTTTAAATGGGTCATCCATCCTTATCCCTGCACGCGTATGTCGCATAACTGCGCTTGAGGAATATTCCCAATCATGAATACCATCTGGCGTATTTCCGTTATTAACCACTTCATTATTAATGACTTCAGTTTTTTGATTATCAACAAAATACGGAAATCCATTTGGTTTTTGCCAATCTACTTTACTAAAATTTGTTCGCCAATCAAAACCACTGTAATCTCCATCATAAGGATTTTCAATATCTTTGTCGTCATCATGTTTATCGGCAAAATCTCCGTTTGCATTTTGAGCATATTCTTTCGTTACATTGTCTCTTGTAAAGCTGTCTCCATCTATTTCAAAAGTGGCTGCATTTCCCCATCTGTCAAAAACTGAGATAATGGTAGAGGTGTTTCTTGCACTGCTTTGATTAAATCCTCCGCCTTCATTTGTGTCACGAAGAATCTGCTCCACTTCATCAATATGCTCTGCACGTGATAGGATGAGATGATTTAGATAACCGCCTGTCATTCCCTTTTCAAGATCCTGTGAAATGGGAAAACCATTTTCTTGGGCAAAGCTCGAAGTAAGCGAGTGACCTGCTACTTGAACAAGACCAAGGCCTTTATCGTTTGCTCCAGCCCAAGGAACTTGCGTACTCGTGATAGGATCGATCCCTGAACTCCCTTTCGCGGTCACTCCCATATAATTAAACCGTGATTTGTATCGATCACCTGTACCAAAACTCGTTTGATCAGCTTCATAGTAATAAGGAATGACCTTCCATCCATCTGGCGTTGACCAATGATCCCGATTTTTCCATGCTACCGGACGCCCATCAATTGTTGAATCACCTGTTGAAATAGCAGAACTTGATGCAAATCCTTTATGGTATGGAAACAAAACAAATATGAGCAGAAAACAGATTCCGATAGATTTCAATTTTTTCTCCATCATAATCCTCCCTTTTTAATCACACTCTCGTTATGCAGCTCCAATTGGCCTATTACCTATTTCGCTATCGCATACAGACACTAACTATTACTGAAAGCTTCACTTATAATTGTTGTTCCTCCTCTTCTAGGATCAGCACCTCCTTTCATCACATTATTTTCATCTATTAAAAGACCATGAACGCCGCCAAAGAAAAAAGGGTTCGTATTTGGAAAACATTTAAACCCCAAGTTTTCTAGATAGTTTTTTTCCTTGCAAGGCAACATTTCCTCTATATAAATACTAGAATCCTCGATAAAAAATCTTGGATCAGAAAGAGCTTGTTTAAAGCCTGCTTTATTTTTCAGCAATTTAATTAATATCAGGGTGAGAATAGTTGGTATTCTTTTGCCTCCTGATGCTCCTATCACAATCCTGCTTCCCTCTTTTGAAAAAAGCAAAGAAGGAGCAATATGACTTGCTGGTCTTTTTCCAGGTGCAGGACTATTAGGCAATCCTGCTTCATTTTCAAAATTTCTTAACTGATTGTTTAGAAAGAAACCGTCTATTAAAATACCTGAACCGAAAGGATCACTAATTGTATGGGTTGCTGAGACCATCATCCCTTCTTGATCGACAATGCTAAAATGAGTGGTATGGTTATACTCATTAATGAGAGAAACAGTTTTCGTTTTGTTGCTGCTCATTTTAAGCTTGTTTATATAGGATTCACTTATCAATTCTGTTTCGGGAACATATACAAAATCAGGATCCCCCATCCAATGACTTCGATCATGATGGCATTCATTCATTATTCTTGCTAAATTCAGCAGAAAATCGATTTTGTTATCTTGTTCAATTTTCAGTTTTTCTGCTAAAGATAGTGCTTGAATTAATGTAATGCCCCCCAGAGGAGCTGGTGCGGTATAAAGTCTATGACTTGAAAAGCTGCCTACAACAGGCTCTCTTTTTAACAGTTTATAGTTATGAAAATCACATTCTTCTAAACCCTCTATTTTCCCGCTTATCTTCCCCGCCAATTCACCAAAATAAAAATAGGATGAACCAAAAGCTTGAATATAACGCAGGGTTTTTGCCAGCTCCTTTTGAATTAATCGTTCCCTGCTTTTTAAAGGCATACCAAATGGATAAAAATGAGGAGCCTTTTCCTTTTTTATATTTTGAGCAATTACTAATCTTTCATGGAAAATAGAATGAATAGAAAAGCCATTTTCAGCAAGATCAATCGCATCATTTAGAAGATCGCACCATTGTAATTTGCCATGTTTTTGATGAATGGCTTCCAATCCTTGAACAAGCCCTGGTACTCCTACTTTAGCTTCTGAAATAACGCCGGATTTGGGAGCACATTCCCGATAATCATAAAATAAAGGATTCTTTTGACCGCGTTGGTGAAGTAACATAACACCTCCTCCACCGATTCCTGATGCGTATGGTTCTACAACACCTAAAACAAAAGAGATGGCAATTGCTGCATCTACCCCGTTCCCGCCATTTTCTAACACCTTGACTCCAGATTTGACCGCGAGAGGGTGAGCTGCACTTATTCCAAATTGTTTCATTGTTCCCTGCTTTCCTTTGAAAGAGTCATTACGATCTCTTTTAAAGAATCTAGCAATTTCATAAATTGAGTTAGATTTTCTAACGGTGTGCGATATTTTGCATGAATTTCCATTTGAACACAAGGAATATTCAATTTTGTAGATACAAAGGAAGTAACAGTACCCGGGTGAAGCGCAGGAAATGTATCGTTTTCTCTTACATCCAGAATATGATATTTGGAAAAAACCTGTTTCATCATTTCTATATGTTTGAAATCCGCAGACTTCCCATTCATCGTTCCTAAATCAATGTCAAAAGTTCGTCCTGAAGATGCACCATGAAGATCAATCATAAATAAGATATTGTTTTTCACAATCACCTCTTCTAAACATTTTTTATACCTGCCTCCGTTTACATAATTAGGATCTTCCTCTGTTGTTTTTTTGGAATAGATACAATAGCAGTCAGTTAGATCGTTCATGAGTAAACCGATAGCCCCTGTGTAGTCATCAGCCTCCTTTCTATTACCGTTTCGATAATGAACGACAGAGTGCGGCATTGATAGTAAAACAGGAAGAGAACCGAATTTCGCACCTACAGCAGAGTTGGATTGTTCAATACCCTCGTATTTATTAAATTTAAAGAATGATTCATACATTTCAGTTAAATTCGTAAGTTGTTCCGTGTCCATCAGCTATCCTCCTTTTGGCTTGAAGGGGAAAATGACAAGCGACCATATGTGAATTTTCCTTTTCTATTAATTCCGGGGCTTCATGTTTACATTTATCGGTAGCAATTGGACATCTAGTATGAAACCTGCAGCCTTTAGGAAGATTTAATGGACTTGGCATTTCTCCAGAGATTTCTTTTCTTTCCGATACATTTCTTAATATTGGGTTTGAAATTGGAATGGAAGAAAGCAATATATCTGTATAAGGATGTTTGGGTGACGTTATAATTTGTTCCTTCGTTCCTATTTCTACAATTCTTCCTAAATACATGACAGCAATTCGTGTTGAAATATATTTCACTGCCGGTATACCATGTGCGATAAAAATAAGAGATAAATTATATTCTTTTTGCAATTTTAAAAGTAGATTTAATATTTGAGCCTGTATTGAAACATCTAAGGCAGATACTGCTTCATCACACACAATTAATTTTGGGTTCAGTGCGAGAGCTCTTGCAATTCCGATCCGCTGCCGCTGACCTCCACTAAATTGATGAGGATATCGATCGCTGAAATCAGCGTTTAGTCCCACAGTTTTCATTAAATCAAATACTTTTATCTTTAATTCCTTTTTCGTTAAAGACTTATGAGTTTTCAAAGGTTCTGCGATAATATCAAACACTTTCATCCTTGGATTTAAAGAGGAAAAAGGATCCTGAAAAATCATTTGAATATCAGCTCTTTTCACTCTTAATTCTTTGTTGGAAAGTTGATTTAGTTGTGTTCCGTCAAAAATAATTTCCCCCTCTGTAGGTTGCAGCAATTGCACGATCATTTGTCCAAGAGTGGATTTCCCGCACCCCGACTCTCCGACAATTCCAAGAATTTCTCCTTGAGATAATGTTAAATCTATTCCATCTACAGCCTTTAACGAAGACGATTCTCTTGAGTGCCACTTTTTATCAACCGTAAAATATTTTTTTATTCCTTTTAACTCTAGTAGGCTTTCAGATGTTTTTTGCACGTCTTCACCTCAAATTCATTTACCTCATCTGTTAACAGACAACGGATCATATGCCGATTGCTTCCCTTTAATGGGGGTACAATATGTTTACAATCGTCTACAGCAAAACGGCATCTTGGCTGAAATCTGCATCCGTAAGGCATGTTTAGAGGACTTGGAACAGTCCCTTCAATTGCTTCCAGCTTCTCATGAATCAAATCCATTTTAGGTGAACTATTGAGCAATGCTTTCGTATAAGGGTGTTGTGGACTTTGAAATAGAGTAAACACATCTGTTTCTTCTACTATTTGACCTGCATACATAACAATAACTCGATCAGCAACTTCTGCTACAACTCCAAGATCATGGGTAATAAGCAAAATTGACGTTCCTAAAGTTTCGGTTATTCCTTTTAAAATGCCCAAAATTTGGGCTTGTATCGTCACGTCTAAGGCAGTAGTTGGTTCATCCGCAATCATTAGTTTTGGATTACTGGATAATGCCATTGCGATCATGACTCTTTGTCTCATTCCCCCGCTTAGTGAATGTGGAAATTCCTTAAAGACTCTTTTAGGATCAGCAATCCCAACTCTTCTCAATAATTCTATCGATTTCTCTTTTGCTTTTTCTTTTGAGATTGCTTGATGGACGAGAATGGCTTCTTGGATTTGGTGACCAACTGAAAAAACAGGATTGAGGGCGGTTAATGGCTCTTGGAAAATCATCGAAATTTCATTGCCTCTCAATCTTCTTTTTTCTTTATTTGATAGATGAATAAGATCATGGTCGCCAAAGAGGATGCTTCCATCGACAATCTTTCCAGGTGAATCGATTAATCCTAAAATGGATAAGGAGGTTACACTTTTTCCACAACCAGATTCCCCTACTAAAGCAACTATTTCACCTTTGTTTATTTGGAAAGAAACACCATCTACAGAGGGAATGACCCCCTCATTCGTATAAAAATATGTCTTTAAATTCTTCACAGTTAGTAAAGGATCTCTTTTGCTCATAAGCTATTAACCTCCAATCTAAATATCATTTTTAATATTTGATCGTGGATCAAAAATGTCTCTAAGCCAGTCACCAAGCATTATAATTCCCAGGACACAAAAAGTAATTGCTAAGCCCGGGAATGTGGCAATCCACCAATGTGTGGCCAAATAATCACGGCCATCGCTTAATATTCCCCCCCATGAGACATCAGGCGGTTTGATGCCAAGCCCCAAAAAGCTAAGAGAAGCTTCTAGAATGATCGTCGTAGCAACACTTAGTGTTGAAACAACAGTTAAAGAAGACATAACATTTGGGACTAGATGTCTAGAGAGGATATAGAAGTCTTTTACTCCGACTGTCTTCGCTGCCTTAATAAATTCACGTTCTTTCAAACTTAATACTTCACTTCTAACGATCCTTGCATAGTTTACCCAGTTGGTTGCCCCAATAACGAGAATTAACGTAACTAGACTTGGACCGAACACCCCTAATATGACTAAAGTAAATAAAATATTCGGGATTGCTAAAAAGGAATCAACTATTCTCATTAATAAATTGTCAATCCATCCGCCATAGTAGCCTGAAATGAGACCAATCCATATACCAATAAAACCAGCTACAACAACTGAACTTACGCCCACAAGTAAAGAAACTTGGGTTCCATAAATAATTCTGCTAAGTAAATCTCTCCCCATATGATCCGTACCAAGCAAATGATCAGGATTTCCTCCATCACTCCAAACAGGTGGGATAAGAGTTGCCGTTATATCAACCTTTGTATGATCATGAGGAGCTAATAAAGGGGCTAATAATGCAACAATAATGAAAACTGACAGTATGATCAGCCCCAGGATTCCTGTCCTGCTTTGGAAAAGGATTTTAAATGGGTATTTTCTTTTTTTGCCGGTATGTTTTATAGGATTTGCGGCAGTTACAGGTGTAGACATCAAATACCTCCATTATTTTAAGGTTATCCGTGGATCCAAAAGACGATACAAAATATCGGCAACTAAGTTCATGAAGATAACTAGAATAGCAATTACAAAAACGCTTGCCTGAACGATTGCCATATCCCTCGTATTAATAGATTGTATTAATAATTGACCAAGCCCTGGCCACGAGAAAACAGTTTCCGTTATAATTGCACCACCAATTAAGGAAGATGTTTGCAAGGCCATAATCGTAACAACTGGAATTAACGAGTTTCTTAACGCATGTTTATAAATGATCCAAAATTCCTTTACACCTTTACTTCTTGCTGTTCTAATAAAATCCTGATGTAAGATGTCTAATATATTCGAACGAATCAAACGCGTCATTTGTGCGGCAATGCCTGTTCCAAGAGTAATGGCTGGTAAAATCAAATGAGCAATCGTCCCTCTCCCAGATACAGGAAATAAACCAAATGATACAGATAAAAGTAAAATTAACATAATACCCAGCCAAAAATTAGGCATTGCTTTTCCTAAAACCGCTCCCCCGCTAATGAACAGATCATAAAATGAATTTTTCTTCGTTGCAGACCAAACCCCTAGTGGAATGGAAATAAAGGTTGCCACTAAAATGGCGGCAAATGCTAATTCAAATGTAGCCGGGAGTCTTTCGAGAACTAATGGCAAGGCTTGCTGACCGTAAGTATAGGATTCACCAAACTGGCCTTTCAGCATATTTAACAGAAAAGTAAAATATTGAATATAAAAAGGTTGATCAAGGTTAAGGGCTTTTCTTAAGGCTTGTTGTTCCTCTTCAGTAGCATCTTCAGGCAACATCAAAAGGACTGGATCTCCCGCCATATATAATAGAGAAAAAACAATAAATGAGATGATCAATAAAACTGGTATTGCTTGGATGATCCGATTCACTACGTACTTGATTTTTAATCCCCTCCTCATATAGCCTGAGGTTAGCAAGGTCTTGTAACCTCAGGCAGTCATAAAATCTCAGATGCTATTTCTTCGTAATCTCCTGTGCGTACAGCATTTGGTCCGCTCTCGGCTTAAAATTGATATCATTACTCACACCATAGCTGTCACTTTGCAGGTATAGATAAATATGGGGTCTTTCTTCGGCAATTATTTCTTGCACTCGTAAGTACTGTTTTTTCCTGTCCTCAGGATTCATATTTGTGTTGGCCTGTGCTAATAGGGAATCAACCTCTGGATTCGAATACGATAATTCTTTTTCAGCTCTTTCAGTCGTATAAACATCCAAAGCAGTTGCAGCATCGAAAAGAGAGTTTCCATATGCTGCAAAGAACATTTCTTTATTTGCTCCTGCATTTCTCATTTCAGTAAACTTACTCCATTCCATCAAATCAATATTTACTTTTATCCCAACTTCAGACAGCATGGCTGCGATAGCCTCAACTACTTCTTTTCCTTTATAATAACGATCATTAGGAGCGTGCAATGTTAATTCCAATCCATCTGAATATCCAGCTTCTGCTAAGAGATCCTTCGCTTTTTCAACATCATATAAGGAAGTATCAAAAAGCTCAGGGTGATCCCCAAAGTTACCTGGAGTGACACGGGTTCGTGTTGGCACTCCTGCCCCTTTCAAAATATGTTCAGTCAGGGCTTTTTTATCTATAGCTAAATCGATGGCCTCCCTCACCCTCGGGTCTGAGGTTGGAAACTCTTCTTTCTGGTTAAGAGCAAGCAATCCGACAACATTTGAGGCACTTGTTATGACATTAGCTTCACTGCTGTTTTCAATCCGCTCAATTTCATTCGGAGGAGTGTTTAATACAATATCAACTCCGCCTGCAATCAATTCGTTAACCCGTGTAGAATCCTCGGCAATTTTTCTGAATTCTAATTGCTCCCAATCGGTTACAGTTCCTTCAAAATAATTGTCATACGGCTTTAAAACAATCTTTTCATCTCGTTTCCATTCTTTAAATTCAAATGGGCCGGTACCAATTGGTTTATTTAAAAAATGTTCCCATCCATTTTCTTCAATGTATTTCTTAGGCAGCATCCCAGAACCTATCCTTGAAAGTCTGTTCAACAAAGCAGGTTGAGGGCCATCTGTGATAATTTGGAATTTTAATTCCTCTAAAACTTTCACTTCAACTATTTGTTTGTATTGGGAATGCTCCTTTAAGCTTTCGTCCTTTGCAACCCTTTCAAGAGTAAACTTCACATCTTCTGCTGTAAAAGCATCTCCATTATGGAAGGTAACACCTTCTTTAAGCGTAAATTCCCATGTCGTGTCGTTTACAAGCTTATAGGTATCCACTAAATCAGGTTTAATTTCAAGATTTGAATCCCGTTTAAATAAATAATTAAATAAATTAACATGAATGGCTTCAGTTAAAATGGTATTGTGATTGTGAATATCAAAAGTTGTCATATCAACTGGCATGCCAAAGGTTAATATATTATCATCCTTTTTTACAGTTTCTTCTTTTTCACTTTCACCCTGAGTGCCGGCAGAAGAAGAACAACCTGAAATAAAAACTGATAATAAGACCATACATACTGCAAAAATACTAGTGAATTTTTTCATTTTTACCTCCCATTATGTGGCCCTGCTCCTGACCTTTATTTTCTTTTAAAAAATTCAAAGCATAATCAGCCATTAAAGCCGCTCCAATTGGCAATGCCTCCTCATCGATATCAAACATTGGGTGGTGATGAGGATAAATACACCCTTTTTCTTCACTTCTTGTCCCTAACCTGAAATAAATACCGGGAACCTGTTCCGTATAATAAGCAAAATCCTCTCCTCCCATTGAAGGTTTTTCTAGCTTACATTTACCTTCACCTAATATAGATGACGATGAATTCATTAATAGTGGAATTAGAGCTGAATCAGTTTTTACAGAAGGGTAACCTTCTATATAAGTAAATTGATAGGAAGATCCAAAACTTTCACAATGACCTTTTACAATTTGTTCTAGCTTTTTAGGAACAACCTTTCTCATTTCTTCGCTTAATGTACGAACCGTTCCTTCTATGGAAACGAATGGAGCGATAACATTTCTTGCGAAACCCCCATTAATTTTCCCAATTGTTAAGACAACAGGCTTTAATGGATCAGTTTGTCTGCTTACAATTTGCTGCAGACTTGAAATAATCTGGGAGGCAACTGTTATTGAATCTACTGATTTATGTGGGTGACCCGCATGCCCGCCATTTCCTGTGATAACTAAATCAAATCGATCTGAGTTTGCCGTGCAATCATTCGGACAAACACTAATGTATCCAGTTGGAAGAGAGGGTTGAACATGTAAGGCAGCAACTGCATCAACTTCAGGGTTTTTTAATACTCCTTCCTCAATCATTGATTTAGCACCTGCTAAGCCTTCTTCAGCAGGCTGGAACACCAGTTTTACATTTCCAGCCTCAAGCGGCTTATCCATCAATAACCTTGCTGCACCAAGTAATATCGCTGTATGAGCATCATGCCCGCACAAATGAGCGATATTATCCACTTTTGAAGAGTAAGCCTTGTTTTTTTGATCCTGAATAGGAAGTGCATCCATATCTGCTCTTAACATGATTGTGGAGCCTTCCCTCTTTCCCCTTATTAATGCTTCAATCCCCGTTTTTGCAAGTATCCTAATTTCTTTGATTCCCATGTCCATTAGTTCTTTTCTAATAATCTTAGATGTCCTTACTTCTTTGAATCCCAATTCTGGATTCTGATGAAAATCTCTTCTCCAATGGATGAGATCATTTTTCATTTTTAATGCTTCGTATATAATACAAATCCCCCCTTTTTTATTTTTCAGAAACTTATTCCTGCTTAATCGTTATTCTAAGTTTTCTGAATTTTTTATACAATAGTCAGTATTTTTAAATGTACAAAAATATCAAGAAGTGTTGATATATCAAGGTTCTATGCTAATTTTGGTCAATTTTTGTTATGTATTTTTTCGTAAAGACAAAAAATGACGGTTAATAATCCCCGCCATTTCGAAACTGTCTTATTTAATAAAAACAAAATTTCATCATCTGGGTTTTTCTCCTTTTGTCAGCCCGAAAATATCGGCCATCTGCGAACATTTATCCCCCACCTATTTTCTTTGATTTCTCAGAAAATTGTTTAGAATGGGATAATCGAAAATTATTAGGAGTAGTTCCAGTGATTTTTTTAAACAATCTCCCATATGTTCTTTCTGAATAACCGATCTTCACCGCAATTTCAGATATGTTCATGTCTGTCTGAAGTAACAGCTCTTTTGATTTTTCAACTTTTATATGAGATAAATAGTTTAAAAAGCTTTCTCCTGTTATTTTTTTAAACAGTCTGCTTAAATATGCACTGCTTAAACCTACCTTCTCTGCTGCTGATGTCAAAGTATGATCTTCATAAATGTGTTCTTTCATGTAAGATTTCACAAATTCAACTGCTTTTATCCCCTTCTTTTCACTAATCGTTTTTATTTGGTTTAAAACGAAAATAACCACTTTATTTTCAAACCATGCTTTGAATGCGATGAAGGACTGAAAATGAGAAAGCTTCCGAAAAGGTACTTCATAAAACAAATCAAATTGGTTGTCGCTAATCTCATCGAGTATTCTTTTAAATGAAACAAACAATATAAAGTAAGCATCGGAAATCATTTGACAATTTTTACAGTTATTTTCTATTTGAATGGACCATTCATTAAATTTTTGCAATGTATTCTCAAGATTATTATCTTTAAGTTCTTTAATAAGTTCACTCTCAATCTGGTAAGGATAGGAAAAAGGTCTGGTAGTCTCAACTTCTTCATAGTAATAAATTTTTTGATCTGCTTTTATGTATTTTTCTTTTAATGCTTCAGTTGCTTCATTAAACGATTTATTTATACCATCTAAGGAAAAATAGACTTTTCCAATTCCGATACATGCAGCTATTTTTAATGTTGAATAGAATGATTGTTGCAGGAGAGCAATTACTTGATTTGTCTCCACATGATAATTTTCTTCACTTATAGTTGAAAGCCAGAGGATTAATACAATTCCGTTATTTTCAATCGCCTCAACAATAAATCCCTCTATATTTTTTTGATCTAATACCTCACCTCCAATATTCCTAATCGCGAATAACATTAATCCTTTATCATGGAGTAGAGAATTTTGACTAGACAAGCCTGCATAAGGTTCAATAAAAATGACTCTGTAAGGCTTGTCAAAGTTCAATTGATTCGATAAGAGATCGATTGATTGTTTACTTGTGCCCATTTCACAGGGTCCATGCAATAATTTTAACCACGAATATTTTTCTAATTCCAGTGAATTTTTTTTCTTCCATTTTTCCAATGAAAAAATTTCCTTCAATAGGAGCTTTCTATTTTTTCGGAGAATATTCCAAATTTCTTCTTTATTTAACTTTTCAAGGGGAACATTCATTTCTTTTAAATACAGAACCATAGGTTTCAATAGCTTATTAGCTTGATAAAAAATATAGATACTACCTAATAAGATTAAAGAAAAGGCAAGTACAAAGAAAATCGAAGCCGTTTTACGGTGTGGAAATAGTCTGTCATTATCAATACGATAAACAGCAATTAAATCACTTGTGGTAGATTTACTGTAAAAATAAGTTTCCTTTGTTTCTTGATCAGTGTAATAATTATCTTGTTCAGATGACCTGTCTATTTCTTTTAAAGCTGACTGATATTTATTTGAGAGATAGGTCCCAAGAAATTTTTTATTAGAATGGGAAACTACTTTTCCTGAACGATTTAAAATATACATTTCACCAACTGTCTGGTATATATCTAATCCGTATATCCTTGAAAAAGCACTTTCGTATGTATGAACTGTTAAGTAAGCTTGCGGGAAATTAGAAATAACAGGAAGAGGCTGATAATAAGCCAGCAGGTCAGCTGCACCTTGCTCATTATAGTAGTCCCAGACTGGTTTTCTATTTGCTTCAACATTTTGATAGCTTGCAAGTAACTGATTAGATAAAGGACTTATTACGCCTTTCTCGCTGGAAATGATCATTTCCAGCTTTGGTATATAGAGATCGATACTGTATGAATCTTTAATTGATTTTTTTATATCCCGCAATTTAGTATGAATACTTTGAATATGATCATTTTCATTTTTCAAGTTGGAATTATAGATTAATTGATTGAGATCAGAATCCCCTACTAAATTTTTGGTGGATTTACTTATAAATTCTAACTCAGCATCCATTCTTTTTTTCACTTGACTTATATTTGCTAAATTTGATTGAAGAACCTGTTCATCTAAATAAGAAGTGAATATGGAATAGGACACAATAGAAAATAATAAAATGGGAATTGTAATACAAAGAATTCCGAATAAAAAAATACGTCTAAAATATAAGTTTTTAAAGGATTTCAACGTGGACACTCCTTATTTACAGACAAATGTATAATTATTAGAATATTAAAATAGTTCATTATATTATATCATGATTTAAATGGTTTAAAGGAAAAAATAGTATATTTAAGGCTTTTCATTTGAGATAAATAAATCAATTGAATAGGAAAAATAGTGTTTGCACAAGGTAATATTCGTATGTTATTTTTGGGGTGAAAGGAGGTATTGCTGTGGAACTTCATTTTTATAAACAGTATACCAAGTGTATTTCAATCGGCTTCCTTGCCGGCGGCTTCTTAGGAATAGTTGCTTCATTATTTACCTAGCCCCTTTTTTGGGGATTTTTTTCTGAATGGTCTACTATATCATGATTTCGTTTATCCTTTATTTGAAACTCCAGCCTTCAGAAATTTTGATGGCTGATTATTTTTGTACTTTCCATTTATCATTTCAAATCAAATTGACCATCTTAGGCTGGCATATAGTATTTTATAATCACAAACGAATCAAGGCAAAATTAAAAGGCATGAGCCCAGTACAATACCGAGCACATGCCCTACAAGCCGCCTAAACAAAAACTTGTCTAACTTTATGGGGTCACTTCACCTTCTTAAAGTAAGGAAAGCCGGCTATTTCTATCAAAAATGTATTTGGTGAAATTTGTTACTCCTAATTTTCCGACAAAACCGGGCTTACTTTAACTGCACTTACTTTAAAGCCTGGCATTTTGCAGGCAGGGTCTAAGTCTTCTGCTACTAATCGATTCACATTTTGAGTGTCTGCCCAATGAAAAGGAACAAAAACTGTATCTTGTCTAATTTTGTCTGACCATTTGCTTCTAACAACGATGCTTCCTCGCCTTGAATCTATTTTTACTAAAACATTGTCTTGGATGTTGTATTTTTTGGCTGTTGATGGATGAACCTCTAAATAGGATTCAAAATTTCTCGCAGATAATGACGCACTCTTCCTCGTTTGGACTCCGGTTAAATAATGGGACATGACTCTTCCAGTCGTTAAGTAAAGTGGAAACTCATCACACGTTTTCTCTTTTGAAACGACTGGATCGTTTGGAACAGTAACCATTTTCGCTTTTCCGTTTGAATGGGCAAAGGTTGCTTCAAACATCCTTTGAGTCCCCGGATGGTCAAGGTCTGGGCATGGCCACAATATTCCCCCTTCCTTTCTCAGTCGTTCATAAGTTATCCCATAATAATCTGCTATTCCTCCACGGCTTGCGATTCTTAGCTCATTAAAAATATCTTCTGCTTTTGAATAAGAGAAATAATTTCCTTTTCCGAGGGCTCGTGCTATATCACATATAATTTGCCAATCATGTCTTACTTCTCCGGGCATCGGTTTGCTTGCTTCTCTTAATGTCACGCGACCTTCAAGATTGGTCATCGTTCCTTCATCCTCTAAATAGGATGATGTCGGCAAAATTAAATCGGCTAGCCTTGCTGTTTCAGATTCAAATAAATCTACAGCTACCAGAAATTTTAATTTCTTTAATGCTTGTTTAACAAAATGGGCATTAGGATTAGAAACAACTGGATTTGAGCACATGAGAAACATACCTTTTATTTGACCCTCGTCTATTTTCTGGATCATTTCAAATGCGGATACACCTTTCCTTGGTAAATCTTCTTTACCTATCCCCCATACAGATGAAATATATTCCCGATGCTCCTCGTTTTCAATCATTCTGTATCCAGGCAGCTGATCCGCTTTTTGTCCATGTTCCCTTGCTCCTTGGCCATTCCCCTGGCCAGTAATTGCTCCATAACCACTATAAGGTTTCCCAATTTTTCCAGTTGAAATTAGAATATTTAAAAAGTTACGAACAGCCGCTGATCCATCAGTCTGCTGTTCAACACCTCTTGCAGTAAAAATCATACCTGATTCTTCACTGCCAAATATTCTAGCAGCTGTTTGGATTTGCTTAGCAGGTACCCCTGTTAAGCTTTCAATATCCTCTAAATTTATAGAAGAAACGTATTCTCTAATTTCTTCAAACCCTTCTGCCCGAGCTTGAATAAATTCCTCATCAATTAAATTTTCTTCAATAATTACTTTTAATAATCCATTTGCAAGAGCTGCATCTTTCCCTGGTCTCACTTTTAAATGTAAATCGGCTATTTTTGTTGTTGCTGTTTCACGAGGATCAATAGCTATAATATAAGCTCCATTTTCCTTTGCTCGTTCAAAGTAAGGCATGATGGTTGGCTGACATTCTGCAATGTTTGTCCCTGCCAAGATGATTACGCGGGAAAATGGGACTTCTGTTAAAGCATTCGTTAATCCCCGGTCCATTCCGAACGTTTGACTCGCAGCAGTTGCCGCTGCCGACATACACAATCGCCCATTATAATCGATGTATTTTGTTTTTAAAGCAACCCTTGCAAATTTTCCGAGAAGGTACGCTTCTTCGTTCGTAATGGATGCACTGCCATATACCCCTAAAGCATCAAAGCCATCTTCAGCTTGAATTTTAGTGAATTGTTCTTTAATAATGTCTAAGGCTTGGTCCCATGAGATTCGGACAAATTCTCCGTCCACTTTTAATAAAGGATATTTTATCCGATCACTATGCAAAGCATGCTGGTGTGCATTCATTCCTTTTATACATAAACGGCCCTCAGAAGTCGGGTTATCTTTTCCAACCGTAGTATACTTTTTTCTTGTCACTTTTGTTTGTTCGATTAATTCCATTTTACATTGCATACTGCAAAATGGGCATTGTGTCTGATAAGATTTTTCTGATTCAATTTCTTGCTGTTTTGATCGAAAATATTTTAATAACAAATCAGTCAAAGCTCATCAACCTCTCCCCTAGTAGTTCAATATTTACTGTATTAATGGTTCTGAATAAGTCTTCTCGGAAATAATTTTCCGCTTAGAAGCTTCCTCCTCAAGCCTCTCAAGCAGCTGAAGGCGAAGTTCACTATCAAACAATACTTCTCTTATATGAATCAAGCCGACTCGTTCCATCCATTCCCAAGTTCGCTCCAAATAAATAGCTGTTTCACGATAATACTGAATACATCCATAGATTATTTCGATTGCTTCATCTTCTGTTGAGGCTACACATAATAATTCTCCTGCACGAACATTATTTCCACTGCTGCCTCCGATATAAATCTCCCAGCCTCTTTCAATTCTAATAATTCCTAGATCTTTCGCTTTCGCGTCTCCGCCATTATGAATGCAGCCTGAGACTCCCATCTTTAATAGATAAGGGGTTGTTAATCCTTCAAGTTTCTTCTCCAGGTTGACAGCTAAATGAGTAGCGTGATGTTTATCACATTGGCATATATGGTCACCATTACAGGTTTTTACATTTTGAACTGTATGTCCATTCGTTGAAAATAACGGCATATTTAAATCATTCAAAATATTAGATAGATCTTCTTGCCGTATACCGCTTAAAAGGAGTCGTTGATGACTCGTTAATGACACATTATCAATCCGGTATTTTTCTACTAGATCTGCAATTCTTCTCAATTCTTCAGCATTTGTCATGCCACCGTACATTTGTGGAAAGATAGAATAGGTACCATCTTGCTGAAGGGCAGCATTCATTCTCTCATTTACAAATAAACTCTCTTTTTTCGTCTCAAATTCCGGGTATATCATTCCTAGATAATAGTTTAAAGCTGGATGGCATATATCACATCCATTTTTTTCTTTCCAGTCGAGCTTCTCTATTACTTCTTGAACAGTAAGGAGATTTCTTTTCTGTATTTCATTTACAACTTCATCCTCTGTTAAAGCTGTACAAGTGCACATTGGTTTTTCTTTAATCGGCGATTCACATTCCCCGCTTTTAATATAGGTGAGAAGTTCTTCAACCAATGGTTTACAACCCCCGCAGGAGCCTGAAGCCTTCGTGCATTGTTTCACTTGTTCAATTGTAGTTAATCCTTTCGTTTGAACAGCTTCAATAATCGTTCCTTTTGTTACATTATTACAGTTGCAAAGTATTTCATTATTAGCCATGGCAGAAATGGAATGATTTTCTCCACTTGTTGAATGAAGAAGCCTTACTTTTTCCAAATTCGTTATATCCTTCTGCTTCACAACGATATCAAGCAGTCTTGTACCATCACTTGTGTCTCCAAACAATACAGCGCCGACGATTTTATTTTGATCGAAGACGATCTTTTTATAAACTCCATCTACTTCATCAAAAACCTTTACTGCTTTAAGCGTGTCATCTTCTTCAAAGACCCCGACGGAAAATACATTGACTCCAGATACTTTTAATTGTGTAGATAAAACGGATCCTTGATAGGCCTCACAGCTAATGCCGCAAACGTGTTTTGCTAATACTTTGCCTTGTTCGTATAAAGGCTTTACTAAACCATATGCAATCCCTTTATGCTCTACACACTCTCCTACAGCGTAAATATGAGGTGTATCTGTTTCCATATAGTCATTTACAACAATTGCACGATTTGTATGAATACCGTTTTCCTTAGCCAATTGAGTATTAGGTATGACACCAGCTGCCATGACAATTAAATCAGCTTCTAATTCTGAACCATCATCAAACCTCAAACCTTCAGCCCGGTTTTCTCCGATAATTTCTGTTGTGTTTTTTTCGAGATGAACTCGAATCCCTTGCTTCTCTAATTCTTTTTGCAGCATGATTGAAGCTGTTGAATCAAGCTGTCTCTGCATGAGATAAGGAGTGTTATGAACGACATCTACTTCCATACCAAGGTTCACGAGTCCGCTTGCAGCCTCTAAACCTAGCAGTCCCCCGCCTATTACAATTGCTTTTTTATATTGTTTGGAGCTTTCGATCATTTTCTCGCAATCTTCTATTGTTCGAAACGTGAAAACTCCTTCTTTTTCAATGTTTGGAATCGGAAGCATAAACGGCAAAGATCCAGTTGCCAAAATAAGTTTGTCATAAGCAACTGTGCGGTTTTTATCAGTTGTGACCGTCATGTTTTCCTTGTCGATATGAATAACCGTTTCTCCGCTGTAGAGTTCAATTTGATTGTCTTTATACCAATCCAGTTCATTTATCGTAATATCTTTCAGCAATGTCTTGCCCTGTAATACGGACGATAACATAATTCGATTATAATTAACGTGGGGCTCACTGCCAAAAATGGTAATTTCAAATGAGGTTGGATCAATATTTAAAATTTCCTCAATGCAGCGGACACCTGCCATTCCATTCCCAATTAGTACAAGCTTTTGCTTATCCATAGTTTAAAACCCCCAGCTATTAAGTGGCTAGTAAGTATTATTTCATAAAATTTAAGATTTGAAATTATTCATGTCATATAATCTAACAAGAAAATTACATTTCCATATAGAGGTAATTAAATGGATGGGGAGCATCAACCACATATTTCGTTCGATTGGAATTATTTGAATTGGTTAATTAGTCTCCAAATCTACTTTTAATCAAAAATGAATATTTGTGATGTTACATTTCCTAACATAAAGCTTTTATCTTTGAATTACTCCATTTATAATCGACACAGGTTGATGAGCAACAAAGAAAGACAAGCAAAATGTTTTACTGAAACTTACAACAATGTTTGAAAGGAGATTTTTATGAAATTATCTGAATTGAAAAACAATGGTAATCCATCAACACTCTTCTCTTCCTTTTTGTATTTTGATATTAGTTTTATGATTTGGGTTCTCCTTGGTGCTCTTGGAGTATTCATTTCGCAAGATTTTGGCCTTTCACCAGCCCAAAAAGGATTAATGGTTGCTATTCCAACTTTAGCCGGTTCATTTTTTCGAATCATTCTTGGTATCATGACAGACCGGGTCGGGCCAAAGAAAACGGCTACCATAGGGATGTTGGTTACAATGATACCTCTAATTTGGGGATTTACTGCTGGAACCTCATTACCAGAGCTTTACGCGATTGGGATATTATTAGGAGTAGCCGGAGCAAGTTTTTCTGTGGCTTTGCCAATGGCAAGCCGCTGGTATCCCCCACATCTGCAGGGATTGGCGATGGGAATAGCAGGTGCTGGAAATAGCGGGACACTTTTTGCGACTTTATTCGGCCCTCGGTTAGCAGAAAGCTTTGGCTGGCATAGTGTAATGGGATTTGCTCTTATACCCTTAGTGATCGTCTTCATTATTTTTACAATCATGGCTAAGGATGCACCGTCCCAGCCTGAACCACAGCCATTATCTAATTATTTTAAAGTTTTTTCTTTTAAGGATACTTGGTTTTTTTGTTTACTTTACAGCGTGACATTTGGTGGGTTTGTAGGACTAACTAGTTTTCTAAGTATCTTTTTTGTTGATCAATATCAATTGTCATCGATTCAGGCAGGAGATTTTGTAACGATATGTGTTTCAGCAGGAAGCTTTTTTAGGCCTGTTGGGGGTTATATAGCGGACCGAGTCGGCGGTGTTCGGGTTCTGTCTACATTATTTATAATTGTAGCTATATGTATGGTTGGAGTCAGCCAGCTGCCACCTATTTTACTTGTTACTGCTCTATTATTTGTAGGAATGATGTGTCTAGGAATGGGGAATGGTGCTGTTTTCCAATTAGTACCCCAGCGCTTTCAAAAAGAAATTGGCATGGTTACCGGGATAGTTGGGGCTGCAGGTGGGATTGGCGGTTTCTTTTTACCAAACATTTTAGGTACATTAAAACAATTTACCGGAACATACACTTCGGGATTTATTACCTTTTCTATCATTACGATCATCGCTTTCGGTATTCTTCTTTTGGCTAGTTTTTCTTGGAAGAGAAATTGGGATACTAAGGGAGATGCGGTTAAAATTTAAGGTTTGCCATACTATTCAATTACAATCATACAAAAGAGAGATCCAGAGTTTCATGGATCTCTCTTTTTTCTATATAATACTTAATTGCTTTAATGAATGGAAGATTCCATCCTCATCAATTGATTTTGCAACAATGTTTGCTGCGGATTTCACCTCATCATTCGCATTCCCCATCGCTATCCCAGTACCTACATATTGCAGCATTTCAATATCATTCACGCCGTCACCGAAGGCGATTGCCTCATCTGCATGAAAATTGTAATATGCTAACACTTTTTCAATACCCTTTGCTTTAGATTGACCTTTTACAAAAATATCTGTGCCAATCGAAATCCACGGTTTAAAGGTAAGATCATTGAATTGAGGATGATAAAGAGGCAGGTATTCATGTTCACATAATAAAGCGATTTGTAACACTTCATTTTTTAAATGAAAATCTGCTTCGCTTTTCATTTGTTTTAAATAATGTTGATTAAAATGCTTTTCCGTATAGGGGTGATTGGCACTAGAAATATTATTATCCATTTCACCACAATAATAAAAACAATGGTTATTAGACCTTGCAAATTCATCAAATTTTTTTAATGTTTCTAATGAAATAGCTGTTTTATGGATGACCTTTTCATCAATTGTCACGTAATTCCCGTTAACATTAATAAAGTTAGTAATACCGACTTTCTCAGCAACATCTATACAATTTTGACGGGTTCTGCCCGTAGAAATAATCGTTTTTATTCCTTTATGATTTAGAGCTTGAATAGCTTCTATTGTACTTTCAGCAATACTGTTCGTATTATGATTAAAAATCGTCCCATCAATGTCAAAAAAAGCTATTTTAATAGACTTCATTTTTTTCTCCTTTTTTATCGTACATATATTTTCTCAATCAAACGTAACATATTTTTTTATATAGAAAAAGAATATACGTAGTTATCATATGTACCTTATGCATCAACCAATTTGTTGATTCGAACATTTTTATAATCCAAAAAACAAATGAAACAAAGCTTTAGAAATAATCCAGCCTGAGCTATGAAAATATGAGTAGAATTTCTGATAACTTCAGTCGCCATCCATCTATGATGTTAGAATTTTCTAGTGCTTGTATAAAAAGAAAACAAATAAAGAAAGACAATATTAAAAAGCCCTTCACAAAAATGAAGGGATTAGGATTTATTTAGTCCTCTTACCATTGCTGTATAATAAGTAATCCTCTCTTATTTCCTTAAAGTCATTTAATTCAGCCTTCCACATTTGTTCGATTTTTTTGACTGATGAACCTTTTTCAATTTCTTCTCTTATCCATCCATTACCAACTAATAAATCAAAAAATGATTGACCTTTGCTGTTTTCAGGACTAAATTGAAATTCTTCCGGATATAGATTATGAATGGTTTTTATGATTGATAAGCCTGTTTTAACCGGCTCGTATAAATCATAATCGGATACATGAATTTGGATTCCGTGTGACAGCTTTGATGCATGCTTTGAAAAAGTAGGGGTAAATGATGCAGCCCGAAATGTTACACCAGGTAAATTCAGGTCATTTAAGGCTTTCGCTGTATCGAAGCTATTCATAAAAGGTGCACCAATTAATTCAAAAGGCTTTGTTGTACCTCTGCCCTCTGATACATTTGTTCCTTCAATCCATGCAGAGCCAGGGTAAGCGAATGCCGTATCAAGCGTGGGCATATTTGGCGATGGCATGACCCATTCTAACCCTGTATCATGATAATCCATACTTCGCTTCCAATTTTTCATTTCAACGACTTCAAGATCTGCTCCAATCTCAAATTCTTGATTGAATAATAACGCTAATTCTCCTACTGTCATTCCATGTCTTAACGGAATCGGATATAGACCGACGAACGATGAGTAATCTTGATGCAAAACGGGGCCTTCAACTTGTATTCCGCCAAGCGGATTTGGTCTGTCCAGTACAATAAATTCTACATCGTTTTCAGCAGCTGCTTCCATCGCGTAGGCCATCGTATAAATATAAGTATAAAATCGTGTGCCTACATCTTGAATATCAAATAGTAATACATCGACATTCTCAAGCATTTCTGGTGTAGGTTTTCGAGTTTGTCCATAGAGGCTGTAAACTGGAAGCCCTGTCCTCTCATCTGTATATTGTTCAACGTATTGACCTGCCTGCGCGTCCCCTCTAACCCCGTGCTCAGGACCGTAGAGAGCTACCAAATTTACATTAGAATTTTCATATAACCGATCCGCAACACTATTAAGTTCTTTATCTACCCCTGTTGGATTCGTAATCAAGCCGACGTTTTTCCCTTTCAGAAGTTCAAGTTCTTCATCAAGTAAAACCTCAACTCCCAGCTTCATTTGTTTCTTATCTGGTCTTGCCTGTGATGATTGAAAGGATAAAGCTAAGAGACTGAACATGATAACGGAAAAGAGTGTCCATTTTTTCATTATAACCAGCTCCTATCAATTTTTACGTTTTATCCATGAGTCAGACTTCCAATTAACAGAAATTTGGTCTTTTGCGGATAAAAGTACTTTTATATTATTCAAATACCAGCCGCGCCCATTTCCATAATCATCTGTCTCATACAAAAATCGGATAGATTTCGTGTCCTTAGGTAAAATTAGTTCAGAATGTTCCCAATCAGAAGAAAATCCTTTAAACGTCTTGATCGTTTCCCATTTATCTCCGTCCTTCGTTATTTGCAAGGAGCCGTGATCAGGCCTCTCGCTATCTGCCCTCCCTTCCATCCGATACCAGCTGTCGAACGTAAGCTTTGCTTCTTTTTCTAGCGATAGGTTTGCTTCCAATGAATTTTCCAACTGATCTCCAAAGCCTGCAAACCACATTGCATGTTGCTTTTTAGCTGGTATCGGAATGGCATCTGCTACTTTCCTTGCCACTTCTCTTCTAACTGGATTAATAGCTGGAGTTGTTCGGTTAGGATGTACACGATTTGTAAGCAGAACTACAATCGTTTCATTTTCTTTACTTATCACAAGAGATGTGCCGGTATAGCCGGTATGCCCGAGTGTTGTTGAATGGGATAGGGCATCCATATACCAGCTTTGATTTAATTCCCAGCCTAATGAATGATCGTCACCAGGAAATTTTGGGGTCTGATTATCTAACAACAATCTTACTGTATCCTTTTCAAGCAATTGCTTTCCCTTATATTTTCCATCTTGTAAAATCATGTGGCCAAAAATGGCAAGATCTTTTGCTGTTGAAAAAACTCCTGCATGTCCTGCAATCCCTTCGAGAGACCACGCATTTTCATCATGAACTTCTCCCCACACCATGCCCCGTTTAATTGCTGGCTGATACTCTGTTGCAGCGATTCGGTGTTTTAGTTTTTTGGGCGGGTTATACATCGTATCTTTCATGCCAAGCGGTTTTGTAATATGTTTTGTAACAAATTCATCTAAACGTTGATTTGTTAATTTTTCAACTAATGCTCCTAAAGTAATAAGGTTTAGATCACTATATGTATAAGTTGTGCCAGGAGCATGGTCAAGGGGATAATGAAGAACAGTTTGAATTTTCTCGTCTCGATTGCCTTCTGTTTGATACAAGGGTATCCAAGCTTTGAATCCTGATGTATGAGTTAATAATTGCCTAATTGTAACTTGTTCCTTGTCGTTTGCAGCAAACTCTGGTAAGTACCTGGAAACAGGATCATCTAATTGAAGTTTGTTATCTTCATATAACATAAGAATAGCTGTAGAGGTGAATAATTTGCTGATAGAGGCGATATCAAAAATAGTAGATTCAGTGGTTCGGATCGGTTGTTCATCTTTAGTAAAAGAGCCATCCTCATATTGGTAAGCATATCCATATGCACCCTCTTTCACTACAACACCTTTTCTTGCTGTTAGCATAACTGCTCCTGAAAATGTTCTGTTTGTTAATGCAGATTCGATGATGGGGTCGATTGAGTCTAAGTTAGAGGTAAATCCCGCGGATTGAAATGGTCCTTTGTGCAGCACATTGGATGATTTTCCAGGCTGTCCCCAAGGAAAAGGATAAATGGAGAACATTTGTTCACCCCTTCCTTTTTCTGTTTCCTGAGCAAATACTGAAATACTCCCAAGAAAGAGGGACCCACACATCAACAAAAAAATCTGTAATCTTTTCCTATTGAACATAAACAACCTCCTCGCTCACATAATTAGCGCTTACATTTCCAGTTTACAAGGATTGTAATTAAGAGGTCTATACCGAAATAGTTCTGTTTTTCAGCAAAAAAGACGATCATATAATACTTTCGACTTATCCAGGACATTATCCTTTTCCCTTTTCAAAATTAGAATTGTCAGTATAAGGTTGCGAAAAGAAAAAACCATAGTATACAAGAATATTAAACTTGCATATTATGGTTTTTATTTTTTCTTATAGATTCAGACATAAGGAGGTATTATACATCTCCTGTTACAAACTTACTCTTGAGGGATAGCACTTTCATCCATATAAATGAACTCCCAAATATGACCGTCTATATCTTGAAAACTCCATCCATACATAAACCCATGGTCAACCGGTTCTTTTGAAGGCTTTCCGCCTGCTGCAAGAGCTTTATTTACGATCTCATCAACTTGTTCCCTGCTTTCAGCTGATAAACCCACAATAACTTCTGTACTTTTTGTTGCATTAGAAATTTCTTTATTTGTAAAGGTTTTGAAAAAATCTTCAACTAGCAGCATGGCAAAAATATTGTCATTAATGACCATACATGTTGCATTTTCATCGGTAAATTGTGCATTAAATTCAAAGCCTATTTCAGTAAAAAATTCGACTGTTTTATTCAGGTCCTTAACCGGTAAATTAACAAAAATTTTATCTGCTTTAACTCCCATTTCTATCACTCCCAAGGTAAATGATTTGGACTGCCCTCCCGCAGAATACCGGGCAGCAGCTTAAATGTTGTCTATACATTCCATTATGAAAGTAGGTGATTTTCTGAGATCGATATGAATAATTTCATCTTATTTAGTATGGAGATTAAAACGGATCTACTTCGTTCCCAGTCTTTAAATCTATAACTTTTTCTGAGTTCTCAGGTCGGGGAACCCTCTTGCTCTCCGGTGGTTCATACCCTTTCTCCACCCACTCTACTAATAGATCAAATGATTGGTGAACATATGGCAGAATAGGTTGTAAAGTTCGGTCAGCATCTGTTTTCCATTCCCAGACTAAGCTATCGACGTGATTTCCGTTCTCTATTGTATAAAATCGATGAAATTTTTCTTTTCCAGATTTTTTTACAAGTTTTTGGTAGCCTGTTGCATGAATTTCTGGAAATATTAAAGCATCTAAGGAACCTGTTAAACTAATTAAAGGTACATCTATATCCCCGGTATTAGAAACTTCTTTTATATTTTCTTTTACGCTATCAGGTCTAGTTTCATAATCATATTGTTGAAAAATATGATCATTGCTTCGATCTCGCAGACCAGACGCTGTAAAGTTCAAATAATATTTCCAGTGAATTCTATTTGGTGATGTAGGATCGAAATGATCCCTATAAATATTTAAAGTAATGAACCAATAGATTTGATCGTAATAGTTCCAGAGCTTTTCCGAACCTTTCGGTAAACCTGCTTTATATAATTCTATGATCGCTCTTTCCCGTTCTTTTCCATTTCCAAAAAGAGCATTTTCTGCATGGTTAACAACCGAAGTTAAAGAGGAAATCATGTTTGGCTGCTCTTCTGACCAGAGAACTCCTTCCCAATCAATCCCCCCGTCAAATAAACGTGGCTCGCTGGTGACACTGGGATCATCATTCTCTAATGCATAGCGGACAACATATCCGCCATTCGAAATTCCCATTGCATATGTCGGGATTTTATGTTGGCCGTTCACTAAATGACTTGCCGAATTGCTTTTATCTGAAGAGTCGATAAGATACTCTTTAAAATAAGTCTCAAGATATTGATGGGCAGCTCTGGTTATTTGTCTAAATCTCATGTGCCATTCAGCTACACTGTCATCTTCATCTATGAGTGCATTCTTCATTTTAGCAAGTGGATCAAAAGGATCCCTTTTCCCTTGTGTCCCTTTATCAATAGCTGCAAAGGCATATCTTTTTCCTAAAACAAAATCACTAAACAAAAGATCAGTAGATGTTTCATTTCTTGTAGCAGGGACCCCGGATACGACAAGTTTGCCATTCCAATCCTCTGGCACTCTGATAAGAAAATGAGCATCATCAAATACACCGTTGACCTGTGTCCCTTTAATACTTTCAGGTTGATTCATTCGATGCCAGCCTGTCCTATTAGTTGCACGGCCCCAATTAATAGGAGCAAGTCCAATATTCCCGTCTACTATGGCTTGATTTAATTGAAAAGGATTTTTTGTTGTAAGCCAATTGTTGTTTTCTCCATCAAATTGGGTAGTTCTTACGGAATGGGCTCCGGGTATTTGGTGATTTTTAATTTCATTAGAGGCAGGATCAATAGTAGTTGATTTAGATAAATCAGAGCTTAAAAAAGGCGTAATCCTCTTTTTCATAATCAAATTTCCTCTCCCTTTTATCTTCTTTTTCAGAAAAACATCACCACTAATTCGTCAAAACATTTTACGCTAATTATTAACAAATTTTACAAATAAAAAATTAGGGTTCCCCATAAGGACATAGCTCCGAGCAAAATATCTAATCAAATCTCCTTTAACTGAAAAACTACAAATATTTTGTTAATGGGTCCAAGGCAATTTCCTTTTGGGTCAGCCCATTTTTCATTATTTAAGCGGTTTTCCATTTTTAATATTTAGCCCAAAACCATAAGGGTAAAGAGTCTCTTCTGGATTTGTTACAGATGGGATGTCAACAGGAAGTTTCCCCTTTGTTTTTGATAATCCGAATACAGCTTCAATACCTGCTGGGATGTTTGGTGAATGAAATCTTCCGTTTGCATATCCTTTAAAGCCGTACACAGCTATAACAGCCTTTGCTTCTGGGAAATTCGCGACATCATATGGATTCCGCAAGCTCATCATCACAATATCTTTGTTTTGATTTTGACTATAATTCATAACAGACCGAGGGAATACTGTAGCCCATTTGCTGCTGTCAATGATCGTATCATCAATAACTCCATCATTTACGGCTGGATCATTTTTTACTACGTATGAACCAGCTATCACATAATCTGCTTCATCAATCCTTTTTTTCATATCTTCATTAAAAACCTTGTTGGTGAATGCTGCCCCTTCCACTTCTACATGCTTTATCTTTTTCTTTTCAATCAATGTTTCAATCGTTTTTTTCATTGATATCACTTGGTCTTCAAAAGGAGCAAATACAATAACCTTTTCATTTTTCTTTGGTTTAAAAGGCAATGTTTTATTTTCATTTTTAAGTAGTGTTACCGCATCAGAGGTGATCTTTTTTTCTATTTGAATATGCCTTTTGCTTCCTACGATTTTTGTTGCATTTTTTACTTTTGTATCTATATTAGACTCATAAGATTTTCCAGGTTCATAAACGCCTCTTTCTACTTTAAGTGAAAGGATTCGTTCTACTGAATCATCAATTTCTTCCATTGGGATTGTATTTTTCTTTACCGCCTCAATTACCGAGTTAAATACGCTGGCTAGATTTTGTTCCATTTCTAATGAATTGACCTGGGCAGGCATTAACGCAATGTCGACTCCAGCATTAATTGCCATAATAACAGCCTCCTCTTGCCCGAAGTTATCAACAATCGCTTTCATATTAAGGGCATCTGTTACAATGACTCCATCAAAGCCCATATCTTTACGGAGGAGATCTGTTAATACTTTTTTGGAAAGGGTAGCCGGGACCTTGATTTTTTTGCCATCTTTTTTACTAATATATGTTGTGTCATCAAATGCTGGAAATTGAACGTGAGCAGTCATAATCATGTCCACATCTTTTTGAATGGCTTGTTGAAATGGATACAATTCAACTTCTCGCAATCGCTCTTGACTATGTTCGACAAGAGGCAAGCCATAATGACTGTCAACCGCTGTATCTCCATGACCAGGGAAATGTTTGGCAGTTGCTGCGATGTTTTCATCTTGCAGGCCTTTTATCATACTTGTTCCCAATTTTGCAACAAGTTCAGGATTACTGCTGAAGGATCGTACTCCGATCACTGGATTATCCGGGTTATTATTGACATCCAGCACTGGTGAAAAATTTACATTAATCCCTAATGATGAGAGCTCTGCTCCAATAACTTTACCGGCTTTATAAGCATGGTTTTTATTTCGGGTGGCGCCTACTGCCATATTACCAGGCAGATTTGTTCCCGATTGCAGTCTTGTAACAATCCCGCCTTCCTGATCGATCGTGACAAATAACGGGATATCTCCGCTTGCTCTTTGAAGACCGTCGACCAATCGAGCGGTTTGTTCTGTCCCGACTACATTTTCTGCAAAAAGAATGACACCGCCAAGATGGTATTTTTCAATGATTAAACCTACCTCTGTGTTCATTTCAGTCAATCCAGTCGCTTTTGATTGCCCTTGTTTTTTCCAGTTGCGAAAATCAGGCATAAGCATTTGTCCAACTTTTTCCTCAAGAGACATCTCTTCTACTATTTGTTCAACATCAGTTCTTTCATTTGCACTTGCTGACCTAACGCTCATAAAACTGCTTCCCAATAAGACTGAAACAATTCCGAGTGTAATAACCTTTCTCCCTAACATAAAGTACCTCCCCCGATTCTTTAAATCATGTAAAAATAACTTCCCTACCAATTTTTTGTCTCACTTAAATAAAGCGGCGGGGCTTTACTGGCAGATAAGAATGGGATTACGAGGATAGAAGTGTTTACCCCTTTCCCCTTACAGGAAGTCTCATTGCAAGTTTGTCTGGAGCTTCATCACTATCCTTACCACATAACCTTCAAATTAAGCAAAAGCTGCTCCTTTTAATTAATGCTTTAGTATAATCTTCCACTTCTGACTCTTCTCTTCCTCCTTTTTTGTTTCACATTAATAGTAAACGCTTACAATAATCATAATATAAAATCTCTTATAATTGGTATAGTAGTTTAGAAATCTAGCTATTTTGGAAAAAAATAAATAAAAACTCCTATATTGTTATGGACCCTTCATACTTCTATGTAGTAATCTTACAGAGTGAACATGTTTAAAGCTGTTCGACTTTAACAAGTCAACAGGAGTGACATCACCTGTCATACTTTCAGGAACAAGGTCTATTCCAATATACTGATAGGCTTGGTCCACTATTTCCGAGCAAACATAGCGATTGGGGTGATGAATGATTAATTCCAGCTTTGTGTACTTTTTGATCATTAATGAGAGAATTCTCCACCAATCATACCCTATAGAAGACTTACACTTTTTTCTCAAAAAAGCATTTATTTTTTGCATTTGTTCATTATTAAGCCCTTCTTTGTATCGGAAAACTTCATACTCAAAGTAAGGGTTGTCAATAATTTTCATTTTCACATTCAAATCAACTTCACAAATTTTTCCATTCTCCAAAGCAATAGCAACATGTGAATACTCTGAGTCTAAAAACCGTTTGATCAAAGGAGATATGAACCCGTCACCCCGCACTAGCAAAATATCTCCGATTTTTAAATCCAAAAGTCCCTCCCCGCTTTCCACTATCTTAGATTTTACATTAAAAGACTATTTTACTAGTACTTTTAGTTTTTTTCCATAAAATAACACTGAAAGAGGTACCAGGTATTGAGGGTACCTGGTACCTTCTTTTACTTTCCTATTCAATTTAAGTCAACTCTTCAATAACTTTTGTTTCGTTTTCGTGCAGGAGGTTTTTTTGGATTTTTTCATGAATGTGCTTGTTCATGCTGGCATCTAAAAGATCTGCGGTACTTTTTTCTCCTACTAAAACGATTTTTTCCCATTTTCGATCTGCTGCTTTTTTATCAAGGCTGCTCCCTAAACTTTTTATCCACCTTTTCTGGTTTGCTTTCACTCGTTCCTCGAAATGATCCTTCTTATTGGCATTTCCTCCACCAGAACCCATTGTTACATCAGCATGGTGTGGACCCTCATGTTTTTTCCAATCTTCAGTGTCTAGATCATATTCATAGTAATCTTTTTTCTGAAGCTCGCCAAACATAGTTTCCAATACCTTTACTTGATTTTGCTGGAGAAGAATAAAGGCCGATAATGGATATTGCTGGTGTATATCTTGAATTTGATCTAATACAGCATGTTCCTCCCAATAAAAACTTGTTTCAACCGGATTTTGCATCTCAAAGGTTTCCCATATACCACTATCATCTGAAGCGAATAGGATGATACTTCTTGGCATCTCACGCTCTCTACTGGAAATGTATTTTTCTATTTTTTCTCTTATTGAAACAAACCTTTTCTTTTCATCTAAATCACTTATTTCCAGATACTCCCCTAAACGATTCAATCCGTTCTTTAAAGCAATTTTCCATTCTCCACCTTGTTGATCTTGATTGCGGCGATCAGTGTTTAAATAAAGTGTCAACATTTTGTCAGGTTTTTGCAGGGCAAGATGTTCTAGCATTTGGATTTTTTTTGAAAAGACATAGATCATCCTCCTTAATTAGACCTTACTTATTAATTATCTTTAATAGGCTCCTTTAAACATGAAATTTCGTTAATAGTAAAAGGGGCTGTCCAATAAGTCGATTTTTCGGCTATTGGATGCCACTTAACATGTTTCAGAATGCTGATATAATAACATTCTTGATTTAATTATTAATGAATTACCCTTTTGGACAGCTTCTTTTAATAAACACCAATCACATCAAGAAAAACCGCAATGATGACAACTGGAATTACATATTTCAACAGGAAAAACCAAACTGAGAACCAAATGCTGCCGCCTATTTCTCTCTTTAAAACATCCTTTTTCATTTTAAGTGGAACAAAAATCGAAATGAGGAAGACACCCAGCGGCATTAAAATATTACTGACTAAATAGTCCGCTTGATCAAAAAGGATTTTATCAAATAACGTATATTCGCTTAAAACTCCAAACGATAATGCGGATGGAATGCCAAACAGCAAAATAAGAAAACCGACAATCCAAGTAATTTTTACCCTTCGTTGCCGTTCATCTTTAATGATTGAGGCAACAATAATTTCAAGCATTGAAAAAGCAGAGGTTAGTGTTGCAAATAAGAAAAGCCCAAGAAATAAGCTTAAAAAGACTCCTCCTAACGAAATTTGTTCGAATACAGCAGGCAGTACTACAAATAATAAACCCGGTCCTTCTGCAGGCTCGATTCCCAATGAAAAAGTTGCCGGGAATATTGCTAAACCTGCGAGCAATGCGATAAAAACATTTAAACCGACAATAGAAAAAGCTGAATTAGGTAAGCTTTCTTTTTTTGAAAGATATGAGCTGTACGTTACCATCACAGAGACCCCAATACTTAGGGAGAAAAAAGACTGCCCCATTGCGTACAAAATCGCTTCAGATGTAATATTAGAAAAGTTTGGTTTTAGGAAGAATTCAACACCCTCCATTGCGCCCTCCAGTGTAAGTGAGCGGACAATCAATACTAAAAATAAAATAAATAAAGCAGGCATCATATATTTATTTGCCTTTTCAATTCCAGCCTGTACACCTTTTGCTACCACAATGATGACAACTACTATGAATAGCAATTGTGATCCAACTACTAAATATGGATTTGCAATGATATGTTCAAAATAAGCACTATAACCTGATTCTACCTGAAGCAGCTGTCCAGTTAAATTAGTTATTAGATATAAAATGATCCATCCACCGATTACACTATAAAATGAAAGCAGGATAAAACAAGTGATGACTCCGAGACGGCCAATCCAATGCCACCTGCTAGCAGGTACGATTATTTTATAGGCGGTAATTGCCTCTTTTTGAGTACTTCGGCCAATTGCAAACTCAGCTAGCAACAATGGAAGACCGACAATGAAAGTAAAAAGAAGAAAGATGAAGAAAAACGCTCCCCCTCCACTTGTGCCTGCCACATAGGGAAATTTCCAAATTGCCCCTAACCCGATTGCGCTTCCAGCAGCTGCTAAAATAAAACCAATCTTAGATGTCCATTGCTCTTGGTTATTCATGATTTAACTCCGTTTCTATAAAAATGTCATAAAGTAAAATTGTATAGTACTGATAAGAAAGTGTAAAGGATAAGAAAAAATTCCGTTTTTTATTGTTCTAAATAGTATAGGATCGTAATCTACTCTAAACCGGATTCTTGTATTCTGTCCCATACTGGGGTTAAATTAGTTAATAAATTACCTCGTCCTCATCCCCTTCCTTTATAAGATCTGACTTTATCGGAAAATTATCCTAAGAATATTTTCGGGCGACTGTCAGTTTTATTTTAAGAGTTTACATTGCTTTGAAAATAGGAAAATAACAAATGATGGAATTAGAATTTTTCCAAATAATAAAAAGGAAGGATGTTGTCAGCTTGAAAGTAAATAGTAGTGTAATTGCTTTAATGGCAGCAGGAATGATCCCAGCCTTAGGATCAGTAGAATATCCAGCTAAGCCGGTTAACCAGATTGAAATTAGTAGTGAGATAATGAATAGGAATGTTTCCAAGAAAAACGAGATTAAGCCTAGGGAATTCGGAGACGTTTTTTTGAAAGAGGATTTTGACTCCATCTACCATCAAACGAGTAGAGAATTTAAGAAAGCTTTAACGCTTGATCAGTTTAAAGATGTAGCACAATCTTTTAACCATGGTGTTCAAGGATATAACTTGGAAACAAGCCTGCCGATTAGTAAGAAAGTGAAACAATATATTTGGCTTGATCGAGAGAGGACAAAAGGAATTAGTGTGGTTTTCGATCGACAGCATACCATTGTGGGGTTGAATCTGATACCACTAGTCTCCAATCCAGAAAGCGATCGGCAATTCACAAAAAATGATTACATTATGCCGATTAAAGATAAATGGTTAGTATTTTGGGGTGGTACAAATCAATTAGTCAATTATCATTATGCAACCGAAAATCAGCGCTATGCATATGATTTAGTTATCATGAAAAAAAGGCAAACGTACCATGGAGATCCAAAAAAGAATGACCATTATTATGCTTTCGGTAAAGACGTAATTTCACCTGAAGATGGGAAAATTGTCAAAGTGGTAGACGGCATTAAGGATAATGTTCCTGGTGAAATGAATCCAGATCAGCCGGCAGGTAATCACGTCATCATTGAGCACAAAAACGGCGAATATAGTATGCTTGCCCATTTCAAGCAAGACTCTATTGAGGTTAAAGAAGGGGAATATATAAATAAGGGTGATAAAATAGGGTTGTGTGGAAACTCAGGAAATTCATCGGAGGCTCATATCCATTTTCAAGTAATGGATTCACCAAATTTCTTCAGTAGTAACTCCATTCGAATCCGGTTTGAAGACAGCTCTAACCCGATACGAGGAGATTTCGTTTACCCAGTAAATCGAGTGAAAAAAAGGTAATATGAAGATATTCCTAAATCCTTCAAAAATGACCTTTCCTTGTCAACTTTTGACATTGAACGAATATAAAGCTATAAAATTATGAAACTAAAAAAACCCTTAGTTCATTGATAGACCTAAGGGTTTTTTATTAAATTTTATTTACTCTAATACTTTTACTTTAACCTCTTTAGTGCCCCATTGTTGGGCTTCCGATTCAGAAGAGATAAATACATCAATTTTATTGCCTTTTATGGCTCCGCCAGTATCCCCAGCGATAGCTTCTCCATATCCTTCAACATGAACCTTAGATCCTAGTGGAATCACATTTGGATCAACAGCGATTACTTTTTGATTTGGGTTTGCTTTTAAATCAATACCTGTTGAGGTTGTACCAGAACAACCTTCACAGTTTGCTGTATAGGCGGTTGCTGTAACAGAGATTTCTTTCCCATCAGACGATTCAGCTGGAGAAGCTGCAACTGGATCTGCACCTGCTGGCGCCGCTTTTACAGGCTCTGCTTGATTCGTCTGTTGTTCAATTGGTTCTGCTTGGAATGTATTTTTTGTCTGCTCTTGCTTATGTTTGATGATTAGATTTTGATCCGGTTGGATAGTATGAGAATCAAGTCCATTCCAACCTTTCAAATCTTCAATTGAAACGTTATATTCTTTTGCGATACCCCATAGAGAATCGCCATTTTGAACTTTATAATTTTCATGGAGAGAGACCTGTAATGTGTCACCAGGGTGAATAACTTCTCCTGATAGGTTGTTCAAATGTTTTAAATCTTCAACTGAGACTTCTTTTTGTTTGGAAATACCCCAAAGAGTGTCCCCATCTTTAACTTTTACTTCCTCAGCTGAAGCATTGGCTGCAACCCCTCCAGATAGTGCAGCGACTGCTACGAATGATAAAATGTTTTTTTTCATTTTATTACCTCCCTGTTAGCTGACGGCAGTCAAAAGTTCACTTCTGTGTGAGTTAATAACTTTTTTTCTTAGAACTTTTGGCACTGCTAAGCTGACTAAAAGCCAATCAACGTGTCCTATCTTAACATGAAATAAAGGCTTTTAAAGAACAAGGGGTTAACAGTTTCTTTACCCTATTACAAAAATATAATGAAAAGTTTACAAATGGTTCCACATATATCCAATTGCCTATTTTATTTATGAAATCTCCTAAAATTACTTCTAACCTCTATTTTTTAACAATTTTCACAAAAAAGCGGGTATCTCCTACTAAACTATTGTTTTACTTTGGATTTAGGGCATTTTGTAAGCTGACATTAAGTAATCAAGTGAATGTGAACATAACCTAACCAATTCTATTAATAAAATATTCCTGTTTAACCTTCATTACTTGATACCTTTTCAATTCTGCAAGAGGATTGCTTTAATATCGATTGGTGAGAGGACAAAGTCAGCTATCTCTTTGGGCGCCTTAATGTAAGTTTAATGAAATAACTAGGAGGGAAAATAAAAAAAGACAATATTATTGAGAGGAGAAATGACCAATGAAGAATAAACTTGATTGGCTTAAAAATCGGAAGGTTATTTTCATTTCTGGTATTACCCTTTCAACCTTAGGGGTCACAACCTATTTACTAAAAGATGAAGAAAATCGTACAAAAACAAAACAGTTATTAGGAAAATTAAAACCTGCTGGTTCATCAAATTTAAGCGTTGAAAAATCAGAACTTCAAAAAGCCGGCACTCCAGATCCGATGGACACAGAAGACAATAAAATGGTTTCAGAAGGCTCGACTTTTTCTGTGCAATATTACAATAAAGTCCGTAACGGAAATTAACGAAAGTTTGTTCCGAATATAAAGCCGCAAATAAGAGGCAGCTCCACCGCCTCTTTTTCTGTTAATTTTCAGTTGTCATAGATAGGTTATCATTTTCTAAATATTTTTGAATTACCTCAATAAATCTACTTCCATAACGCTCTTTTTTCTGAAGTCCTACACCTTTGACTTCCAAAAATTCATCTTCATTTTTAGGTTGATATAAACACATCTCCCTTAACGTGACATCTGAAAAAACCACGAAAGGCGGCACATTTTCTTCTTGGGAGATTTCTTTTCTAAGTGCTCTTAATTTTTCAAATAATTCTCCATTTGATTCTAGACTTTGAATCTTTATTTTTTCTTTTTTCAATACGTCCTGTTTTCCTAATAATACTTCCTTTCCTTTGTTTGTGACAAAGAGGATTGGATATTGGCCTCCAGACACACCAATTAATTGCTCGGAAGTTAAAAAATCAATAAATTCCGTAATACTTTTCATAGACCGATCCTTTAAAATGCCATAGGTAGACAATTTATCAAACTCCAATTGCTTTACCTTTTTGTTTGATGAACCTGTTAAAACCTGACTTATTATACTTTTGCCAAATCTCTCCCCTGTTCGGATGACACAGGATAACACCATTTGCGCTTCAATTGTAACATCTACAGCCGTTCTATCGTCCGTACAGCTGCTGCATTTTCCGCACTTATCAGAATGCTCTATTTCTCCAAAATAATGCTGGATATACCTTTGTAAGCAATTCTCCGTATAGCAATAGTCTGCCATTTGCTGTAATTTAACTAACTCCTGATTTTTACGCTCGTCATTCATTTGATTTTGGTCAATCAAAAACCGCTGCAGCTGAATATCCTGCGGGGAAAATAATAAGATACACTCACTTATTAAGCCATCTCTTCCTGCCCTGCCAGCTTCTTGATAATAACTTTCCATGTTCTTAGGGAGCTGATAATGAAGGACGTAACGAACATTTGACTTATCAATACCCATCCCAAATGCATTCGATGCTACCATGACACTGATCTGGTCATTTAAAAAAAGGTCTTGATGCTTTTCCCTCTCTACATCACTTAATCCAGCATGATACTTTCCGGCTTTTACACCACTTCTCTTAAATTGTTCATAAATTTGATCTACATCTTTTCTAGTGGAGGCATATACAATACCTGATTCTGATTTATTGTTGTCTACATATTTCCTGATGAAATCAGATCTGTTCTGCCCTTTCACTACTTTAAACTGCAGGTTTTCTCTTTCAAAGCCTGTTACAAAACAATCTTCCTCACTGATTTTTAAAGAACTGCATATATCCTTTTTCACAATCGGTGTTGCCGTAGCTGTTAAGGCTAATACAACAGGGGAAGCTGACAATTGCTTAATAAGGGGAAAAATCTTCATATAACTTGGTCTGAAATCGTGCCCCCATTGAGAAATACAATGGGCTTCATCAATTGCAATAAGAGATATTGGTAAATCTTTGATAATATTTCTAAAAGAATCAGATTCCAGACGTTCAGGAGAAATATAAAGAATTTTATAAAATTCATTTCTTGTTTTGTCAATACGCTCAGTTATTTCTTGCGATGTTAAAGAACTGTTTATATAGGCAGCAGGAATACCTACTTGTGTTAATGAGTCGACTTGATCTTTCATTAAAGAGATCAAAGGTGAAATGACTATACTAACACCAGATAAAATACAGGCAGGGATTTGATAGCAAATCGACTTTCCTCCACCGGTAGGTAATATTCCAGCTGTGTGTTTACCGGCCAGTACATTTTCAATAATTTCCTTTTGGCCTCTTCTAAATGATGGATAGCCAAAATACTGACTTAACAGTTGTTCTGCTTTTTCTATCAAACTATTTTCCCCCCATGAATCTTTCCGAACTATTTTTTACATCGTTCACATTATACGTGAATTTTTAAAGAAAAGCGAAAGGTGAAAAAATGCTTTTCATATGGTTTTAAAGAGTATTTTAGATACATCATTGATGCATTTTGATTATCTGATTGTGGTCTTAACCAATTCTTTTGATTAAATATTAAAAACCCACAGAAGGATTGATTTCTGTGAGTTTTTTCGTCTATTCCCTATCAAGCTGAATATCGTTGTCACTTTCAATGATCACATCTAAATGCCCTTGTTCTTCCAGTTCCTCTTTCTTTAACAATGCTTCTTCCTCTGATTGAAAGATAGGACCATCAAAGATTCGTTCTAACGTGCTCTTATCTGTATATTGTACAATGAAGCTGATCATTTCTATCAATCTCCTTTTCTAATTAATCAAAAGTTTGTTATTATTATGTTAATGTCGGTTTACTATCATTTACACTGAATTTAGCTTATTTAAACATATGATTTCATTGGGATGGGAGTTTTGATAATGAAGAAACCATGCAATATTTCTCTTATAGGGAAAGGGATTTTTCTAAGTAGTTTCATATCCACAGTTATCTCATATCTCTTGTCAAAACTATCATCAAGTAAAAGCACAACTATAAAAGAAATTGAATCTGAACAAACTAATAAAGATCCTCTAATAAAAGGAAATATTAATGCACAGGGCAAACTAATTTACCATGTACCAGAAGGTCAATTCTATGAGATTACAAATGCTGTAGAGTGGTTCCATACAGAGGAAGAAGCAAATGCTGCTGGATATCGACGCTCACAAAGGTAAAAATTTGCCTCTTTATAGAAAAACCCGGTTTTCCTTACTTTAAGGAAAACCGGATTTTTTTGAAGAATACATAGAGCGACCGTTTTTGATTCCTAATAAACACTCTTTAATTCTTCCTTTTAGAAAGCAATCGTTTATGTATCCAAATTGCTGCTTGCACACCATCTCCCATCGCAATTGTTACTTGTTCAGAGTGTGTAATGAGATCTCCTGCCGCCCATACATTTTCTATACTTGTTTCTTTTGTTCTTGGATTAACAACTACATGATGTTTTTCGGTTTGTGCTCCCAATGACTCAGCTAGTTTTGATAATACTTGATTTCCACCGAATGCAAGGAACGCACGGTCCCCCTCTAATTGTTCTTGATTCGCTAATAACACCCCTTTAAACTGCCCTTCTTCTCTAATCATCACATCGCTTACCTTGCAATCAAGATATTTGATCTGCTTTTTAACTAGTTCTCTGTTTGTTATATCATTTATTTTTTCGCCTGTATGATTTATATAGATTAGATTGTTTGTCCAATAAGTTAATGTTAAAGCCATGTTTGCCCCAGCTTCTCCAGAACCAAGAACGTATGTCTTTTTACCGCGAATTTCATATCCGTCACAATCTGGGCAAATATAGATGGTTTTTCCTAAGCACGGCTTCAAATTCGGCCATTGTGGAATGTTTTCTTTTATTCCAGTCGCGAACAAAACGGTTTTCGTTAAAAAAGTTGAACCATTACTAGTCTTCAAAGAAAAAAGCTGCTCCTTTTTAGAAATCTCAATAACCTTATCCTGTATTCTTTGAACTCCATATTGCAGAGCATGCTTAAGCCCCTGCTCCCTCAAATGTTCCCCGCTCACGCCATCTGGCCAACCAAGAATATTATGATAATTTTTGCATAGCGTAGATCTTCCCTCATTTGAATCAATAATTAACACATTATGCTCATATCGTCCTAGCTGTATCGCAGCCTGCAGGCCTGCAATTCCGCCTCCAACAATTGTGCATTCAAAAGCAGCTTTTTCCATTAAAATCATCCTTTATCCTATTCTCCTAAGATAGCCTTCCCTATTTAAAACAGTACCAACCTTTTTTGTTAGTTGTTGGTTAGGTTTGAAACAAAGATCGTTTCAACGTAATCCTCTTTGATTTATGAACAATGGTCGTTAGCATCATAATTAGTACTATCTTCTTCAAAAACAATTATTTTGACTCACTTGCCAACCAAAAGTTAATGATTGCATTTGGCAGAAAAGTATCATCATTCATTTTAATCATCAGAGGGCTCAAAACCCTTTACTTTTTAGTCAAAATGAGATATATTTACCTAGGTAAATAATTGAGGTGAATATCCATTGAATACAAGTATCCTTTTTCATGAGCTGCATCAAAAAGTACGTTTGTTAAATAAAGAACTTAATGAGAGGCTGAAAGATTTCGATTTATTCAGTTCACAGTGGACGATTCTTTATACACTTAAAAATCATGGTTCTATGTCTCAAACTGAAATTTGGCGCTATTTAAATGTTGAAGCTCCGACTGTTACCAGAACTTTATCCCGCTTGGAAGATACAGGTTGGATTATGAGGGATGAAGGAAAAGACAAACGCGAAAAAATCGTTCGATTGACAAAAAAAGCAGAAGAACAACTTTCAAAAATTGAAAAGGAAATTTCCCGGTTTGAAGAAGATATGCTAAAGGAATTATCAGAAAATGACCAAAAAACCTTACTCCTTTTATTAAGAAAATTGGGTACAGGATACAAATAAAGAGAATCTTCCATCAAGGGGGGCTTACTTCATCCCCCACTGATGGTTAGATGAGGCCCACAGAATGCGGGTCACACAGACGTTGCCACAAACGTGCGCTTTTAGTCTGTGTTCCACTTTTCCGGACCTTTACGGGCAGTTTCCTCCACTTATCTTCTTTTTACTTTCTGAAGATGGAGAAGGCGGATTTACTGCCCGTTAAGAGTGGGATAAAAAGGAGGATTTGAATGAGTCACGAAAAATCACCAATTTGGACGAAAAGCTTTATTACTATTTTTATAAGTAATTTTTTTATTTTCCTCATCTTCTATGGTCTTCTGACAACTTTACCGATTTATGTGGTAGAAGACCTGCAGCGAACAGATAAAGAAGGAGGATTAATCGTTACTGCTTTCTTATTATCCGCGATTGTTGTAAGACCTTTTTCCGGACGGTTACTAGAAACGTATGGAAAGAAAAAAATGCTTATGTTCAGTTTAACTTTATTTTTATTATCTACTTTCCTTTATATGCTTGTAAAACCTTACTTTCTCTTATTGGCATTACGCTTTTTTCAGGGTATTTGGTTTAGTATCGCAACTACAGCCACTGGTGCAATTGCAGCTGATCTTGTACCTGTGAAAAGAAGAGGAGAAGGTCTCGGCTATTTTGTCATGTCAAACAATTTTGCTGTCGTTTGTGGACCTTTTATTGCCCTTTTTCTCCTTCAATCTATGAGTTTTGATTGGCTGTTTTTAGTTTTAGGAATTCTTATGACTATTGGTGCGGTTTTCACTCTATCAATAAAGGTAAATGAAACTCCGTCCCCTCTTTCAAAACGGAAAATTTCACTTGATGATTTGTTCGAAACAAAGGCAATCCCTATTGCATTGATTGGATGCTTAATTGCCTTCTCATATTCCAGTGTCCTTTCGTTTATTTCGATTTATGCAAAAAGCCTCGGATTGATTGAGGCTGCTAGTTTCTTTTTTGTCATATTCGCTGTTGTAATGCTGGTTTCTCGTCCTTTTTCAGGAAGATTATTTGATACAAGAGGACCTAATTTCGTCATGTATCCAGCCTTCATCAGTTTTGCACTTGGGCTATTTACGTTAAGCATTGTAGAGTCAAGCATCTCCCTGCTTTTAGCTGGGGCTTTTATAGGCCTTGGCTACGGCACACTTGTTCCAAGTTTTCAAACAATTGCGGTTCAGTCAGCAGATCATAAACGAAGTGCTCACGCTACCGCTACATTCTTTACTTTTTTTGATTCCGGAATTGCTGCTGGATCATTTGTTTTAGGGATTATTGCCAGCTTATATGGATACAGTTACCTTTACTTATTTGCATCTATTTTAGTTTTACTGGTACTTGTTATTTATAGATGGAAACAGGCAGGACGAAAAGCACAGGCTTATCAAATTAATGAGAATCAAAATATATAGGTGTCCAGGGCTTTCCTGGACACCTATTGTATTAAGTGATCTTAATCCTTACAAAAAGCTGGATATTTTCTTTTTAAAACCTTTTAAATAAATAAACATCTTTTCTTTCTAAAAGTAGACAAGTTCCACCTCCCTGCTTGCATATATATAAGGGACATGTTTACTGGGAGGAGAGAATATCATGAGATTTTATGTAATAAAAAAAAGCTGGCTGATTCTCAGTGTTTTAAGTATCGCTATACTTGTTTCCGGATGGTTCATATTCCGAACGATGGAGGCTGAGCCGACTTTTCAACAGACAGATTTGAAAAAAGAGTATGAAATTAATATGGTAACTGGGGAATTCAAATCGCAAACAAAAGAGGGTAAGGAGATTGAAGCCTACAGATGGGACCCGGCAACGATCGTTCTTCCAAAAGGTGAAAATGTCCAGCTGAAAATTTATGGTGTAAACGGAATGGAGCATCCATTCACAATTGAAGGAACAGATATTAAAGGAACCGTCAAAAAAGGAAAAGAGACAGTCGTAGATCTTCGCTTTGATGAGGAAGGGATCTACAGACTTATTTGCGAGACACATTCGAATATTGAAAACGATGGCCCGATGGTTGCTTACTTAGTGGTGGATTAAAGAATAGGAATGGGTACCAAGCAAAAATTGTCTGGTACCCCATTTCAATATGAGTTTATTACCTAACTTTATTGATTTCCATACAAAATAATAATTTTAGTTCTTTTTTAAATAAGATTGATATTTCTCATCACTTGATAAGAATACTTGATATTTTCTTCGTAAAAAATCAATAGCTTTCACTTCTGATAAAAAGCTTTCTAGGATTTTTTTGCCCTTACATTTAATCTCCCACTTATCATTCAATTTTTTAATGAGAAACATCTCTTCTTCCTTATTTTCAAACAATATTCCTTTTTCTTTTTCCACCCCATTTTGCTTATTGTTTTGATGGTCCTGTTTTATCGGAACGGTTTCCAATGTACTTTCAACAAATGCTTGATAGGCTTCCTTTGTTAATTGGCAGCCTGCTGCTTTCGCATGACCTCCCCCGCCATACATATGAGCGACCTCAGCTAAATCGACGTGATCATGGATCGTTCGGAACCCGACCCTCCTTGAGCTCATATTTACAATGGCAATGTAGTCTAAATGAGGGAATTCCTCACCTAGACCGTTTCCTAATTCTGACTGATATTGTTCCGCAAATACGATTCCAATACAATGGTCCTTTACAAATGTTTGCCATACTTCCCGTTTCTTTTTATGAATATACCGCTCTGTTTTCTTTTCTTCAATATGAAGGACATGCTCTTCAAGCTCGCTAAAAGAAAACTCTGATTCTTCCTGCAATTTTGCGACTATTTTCTTTTCAAACTCTTCGATAGAATCCAAATAAAGAAGATCATTTAGGTTTTTTGCTGCCTGAACTTTTAGTTTATCCCATTCCCAAGTGTCGTAAAGTCTAACAAGCTCAACAAACTCTTTTATTCCCTTAGTTTCATTCAATAAGTTATTTTCAACAATGTAATGAAAAAATAAAGATGTTGCAGAGCTTAGTTTTTGCTCATTTTCTTGAATTTTTACAATCGCCCAAGGGTACTTACCTAAATGGAGGGACGACTTATGATGATCGATTAATTGAACAGTTCCGCCTTTTTTTATGTATTGTTCAATCCTCTTCTCGTTCTCCTCATTAATGCCTAAGTCGGTAATATAAAGTACATCCTGATATCTTTTCTGATCGAAATAAAGCTCAAGCTCATGATTCAGACTTGAAATCGAATTGTACTTTATCTTTATTTTTTCTCCAAAAGCAATCTTTGCAAGAATTCCACATCCAACTCCATCTAAATCATTATGTGAATATAAATAATAATCCAATCCACAATCCCTCCTATACCTTTTAGTATGCTTTGTTTTCAAAAAAATAAAAGGTATGGAAATTCCACACCTTTTCGTTTTACTCTAATAAGCTTATGATCTCTTCTGCTTTTTCAGCTTCAGCAATATCAAGAGCTGTTTCACCATACTGATTGGTTTGTTTCGGATCAGCACCAGCCTGTAATAGTATCTGAACGATTTCAGCATTATTCGCATAAACTGCAGCGATTAACGGTATATCTCCATAAGAATCCTCTACTTGGATATTTGCCCCGTATTCAATCAACGTTTGAACCATTTCCAGCTCATTTTGGTAGATCATGAAAAGAATTGGAATGTCTTCTTCTGAGTGTGAGTTTAGTGAAGCTCCATTATCTAATAGGGTTTGAACGATCTCTGCTTGTGTTTCACTAAACTCCTCCTCGATAAAATATCCTGTTGCATAAACTATTGCCGTATTACCATTCTCATCTGTCGCATTTATATCTTCCCGGCTTTCAATTAGTTCCTCTACACGGGCGATATCTCCCTCTGATGCAGCTGTCATCAAGGAAGTCGTTCCTTCATTTTCAATGCTGAACTCTTCACTTGCTTCAACTGTTTCGATAAATTTTACTAAACCAAAGATAGCACCCGCCGAAACTAAAAGAAAAGCTAAACACATACCTACAATCCCAAATTTGAACAGTGTAGTTGTTTTAAAATTAATTTCTGGAGAAACAGAACCAAATTGGTTATCAAGATGGTGTATCCTTTTGGGCAGCGTCGGATGAGTAGAAAGTTTCTCACTTAACCAAACAAAGACATTTCTTTCTCTACTGCTTTGCAGCAAATAGTCATGGATATTAACATCTTTGTAGAATCCTCTTCCTATGGCTAGCAAGGTTAACGTTTCCTTTGCGGCTTGAAGATTGCCGTTATAATGGGCTGCCATTGCATCACATGTATATTCACAAGCCCGAGAATAAGCTTGACCAAGAAATGGTACCCAATTTCCAGGTAAGATCAACAGGTTCTTCAATATATGGTTTCTTTTAAGATGAGCTAATTCGTGCGCTAAAATAAACCTTAATTCCTCTTGTCCATTGTGCTTATAGACATCGGTCATTTCGGAATACAAAACGATCATATTTTTACCGAAAAACCTTGTCGCAAATGCATTTAGTAATCCATCAGATTGAATAATGTACACATCAGGAACAGATTTCACTTCCATTTTAGTACTTAAATCCAACACTTCCTGAAAGATATCAGGAAACTGCTGGGGTGTGAGCTTAACTCCATTGCTTCTGATGTAACCCATCGAAATAAAGTGGGCACACAATGGAAGCGCGATAAGGAAAAAAATCACGAGGAGTCCAACTCCTGAAAGAAGAAAAACTAGATAAAACGGAATACTAAAAATCAATAATAGTGCAAGATAAATACGTTCTTTGTTGTGAATAAAGCGATTCATAAATCCTCCAAAATATTTAAAATTTCACTTTATTTTATCGTAAATTTTTGGATTTTCTTCTTTTTAGAAAATTCTGTATAATAGTAGATATAGATAAGGATAGAAATCTTCAAAATCGTTTTGTGTTATAACGAAACCACTCAAAGTACTTTAGTCTTCTATAAGGCGATGGTGGGATGGGAGGCTTAAATAATCGAAGAAATAATTGGGTTTAGTTAGAAAAAAGCTTGGATATTAAACGAGGTGATAAAATTGAAAGAGCTAGTTGGCATTTGTAAATTATGTGGAAGGAATATTTATTGTATGGATGGATTTTTAAACGGCGAGCATTCAGAGGGATGCTTATATTGTTTTATATGTATAAATGAAAGTAAGGTAAACAATATAAAGCTGACACAAGAGTGATCCCACCTCACCTGAGTCAGCTTTTTTAGATTTTTTTATTCCATTTCTTTTCGAGGAATTTTTACTACTTCCCCATTCTCTTTTTGCAGTTCCCCTTCAATCGTTCCTTCTGCAAAATTATCACTTATTTGTTCATGTGTGATAGCCAAGCCTTCTGCTGTTTCATCATTACTTTTATAATCGTTGAAGGAAAATTCTCTTCCGGCGATTTTGCTTGTGTCTTCCTGATGCTCTTCTTTCTTCTTCATGATTTTCATCTCCTTTCAGTTCTTCTTCCTTACTATTTACTAACTTCTTGGAAAACATTAAAAACCGCCAAAGATTTTTCTTTGACGGTGTGTATTATTTATTTACATCTTCGAAGTATCCTTTATAAAAGCCTCCTACTTTTCCACTGTTATCGACGACGAAAATAAATTCTTCCGTTTCATTTTTTACATCATAAACCTTCCCTGTCGTCAGGACGTTATCAACTACATATTTTTTCGCCTCAGTATGTACACATTTTACTTGCCTAATCGTTTTACTTTCTTGCCATTCCTTATGGATCATTATCTTGTCTCCTTACTATGATTATTCTAACTTTATTTTAACAGGTATGTTTTTGTTTATGCAATTTTCCCAAAAAACCAAGGGTTTATAATTGAAATTTTCAAAATTTTGTATTATTATCATTTTTGTAAGCGCTATCAATTATTTTCCTATACTTTTTGCCAAATGACCTGCTAAACATGGGGCTAATTATCCTAAACAAAGCTACATAACAATTAGGGAGGTTTGTTCATGAGTCATGTAATGTTAAAGCTTGATGAGAAGGTTGAGAGGTTTTTAGCTGGTAAGAAAAAGCTGTTTATCAATGGTGAGTTTGTGGAGAGTGCTTCGGGAAAAACATTTGATACACCAAATCCAGCCACTGGAGAGGTATTAGCATCTGTTTATGAAGCAAATCGTGAGGACATTGACCGTGCAGTTAAAGCGGCTCGTAAAGCATTTGATGGAGGTCTGTGGCCTTCAATGAATGCAGCAACTAGAAGCCGTTTAATGTACAAGCTTGCTGATTTGATGGAAGAAAACAAAGAAGCTTTGGCACAGCTGGAAACTCTTGATAACGGAAAACCGATTCAAGAAACAACAAATGCAGACATACCTCTTGCAATAGAACATATGCGCTATTATGCTGGCTGGTCTACAAAAATGGTAGGACAAACCATTCCTGTTAGTCAAGAATATTTTAACTATACACGGCATGAACCGGTAGGTGTCGTCGGTCAAATCATCCCATGGAACTTCCCGCTGCTTATGGCATTGTGGAAATTAGGTGCGGCACTTGCAACTGGCTGTACAGTTGTATTAAAGCCTGCAGAGCAAACTCCTTTATCAGCCCTTTACCTCGCTGAATTAATTCAAGAAGCCGGCTTCCCGAGAGGTGTAGTTAACATTGTACCAGGGTATGGTGAAACGGCTGGACAAGCACTTGTAGATCATCCTTTAGTTGATAAAATTGCTTTTACAGGTTCAACTGAAGTTGGAAAATTGATTATGAGTAATGCGGCTAAAACACTAAAAAGGGTTACATTGGAGCTCGGAGGAAAATCGCCCAACATCATTTTACCTGATGCTGATCTCTCAAAAGCAGTCCCTGGGGCCTTAAACGGAGTGATGTTTAATCAAGGACAGGTATGCTGTGCCGGCTCAAGAGTGTTCATACAAAAGAAAAACTATGACAATGTTGTTGCTGACATGGTTTCTCATGCGAAATCGATCCGTCAAGGATCAGGAATTGACCCAGAAACGCAAATCGGGCCGCTCGTCTCAACTGAGCAGCAAACCCGGGTATTAGATTACATTCAAAAGGGTTTAGATGAAGGGGCCCAAGTATTAACTGGCGGACAAAATCCTTATGAGCAAGGATATTTCGTCGAGCCAACTATCTTTGCAGATGTTAGTGATGATATGGCGATTGCAAAGGAAGAAATATTCGGACCAGTTATCGCTGCGATGCCATATGAAGATTTGGACGAGGTGATTGACCGTGCTAACAGATCTGAATATGGATTGGCGGCAGGCCTTTGGACAAGCAATGTTGCAAATGCCCATTATGTAGCCAATAAATTAAGAGCAGGAACCGTCTGGGTCAACTGCTACAATGTCTTTGATGCAGCCTCTCCATTCGGGGGATACAAGCAATCCGGAATAGGACGGGAAATGGGGTCATATGCATTAGATAACTATACTGAAGTAAAAAGTGTATGGGTTAGTTTACAATAAAGTGAAGCTTACAGCAGTGGAAACCACCACTGCTGTTTTGCCCAAGTTCCACAGAATGTGGGTCACACAGACGTTGCCACTTCGTGTGGCTGCATCTGTGTTCTTTTTTGACTTTTTTAGGCAGTTACCACACTTCATTGTCTCTGAAACATATTGTAAGGGGTTCTTACGGCCAGTAAAAGTTTATAATTGTCATCAGGATTTCTCCTGATGACTTTTTCATGTTTTTTCAATCCCTGAATAAGTTTAGGTAGAGGTGAAAATACATGGTAACGAACTCCGAGTTACAAGCTTTTATTGATGAAAAAATAAAAAAATTAAGGAGCTCTCAACAACATAATGGTTCATGGAAATACTGCTTTGAGGGGAGTCTTTTAACAGATGCGTTTGTACTTATATTTCTTAGAACCATTGATGACAAGGATGAAAATCTAATTAAAACGATTACGAACCGTTTGCTTTCTATTCAAGAGAAAAATGGTCTGTGGAAACTGTATCAGGATGAAACACAAGGAAATGTAACCGCAACCGTTCAAGCATATGCAGCATTGGCTTACTCAGGCTATATTTCTCTTGAGGATGATAAAATGAAAAAGGCAGAACAGTTCATTAAGAAAAACGGTGGTATGAAGCATGTACATTTTATGACTAAATGGATGCTTGCAGTTAATGGCCTTTACCAATGGCCTGTCCTCTTTTATTTTCCATTTCCTTTCTTACTTGTTCCGACATCTTTTCCGATTAATTTTTACAGCTTCAGCATATATGCCCGTATTCACTTTGTTCCGATGCTTCTAACAGCAAACAAAAAGTATCAGATCACCTCAAAATGGACACCTTCCATTCCTTTTATCACAGTTAAAAATCCCACTTCATATACTGAATGGTTATCTTGGGATAGAGACCATCAAAAGTATCTTCAATGGTTTAAACAGGAATTCACTAAGTTATCACAGCTCCCTGCTTATTTTCACAGGCTGGGTTATCAGGCAGCAGAGCAATATATGTTAAAACGAATCGAAAAGGATGGCACTTTATTCAGCTATACGAGTGCCACCATTTTTATGGTATACGCACTACTGGCTATCGGATATAAGAAGGATTCTCCGGTCATCAAAAATGCTGTTAAGGGGATAAAATCTTTAGTTTGTGAAACCGAAAATTCAACAATTATTGAAAACTCGACTTCAACTGTTTGGGATACAGCTCTCTTGTCGTATAGCTTGCAAGAATCAGGAATATCATTTAATGATCCCATGATCCAAAAGGCTAATTCTTATTTGCTGAAAAAACAGCATACAAAGAAAGCTGATTGGTCGGTCCATGCACCTGGGGTTCGTCCCGGCGGATGGGGCTTTTCAAACATTAATACAAATAATCCTGATAATGACGATACGTCAGCGGCTTTGCGCTCACTAACTAGGGCTGCATACCAATATGAAAAAGAAAATTCGGCGTGGAGATTAGGAGCCCAATATCTTTTATCTATGCAAAACAGGGACGGCGGGTGGGGAGCATTCGAAAAAAATGTCGATCAAACACTATTAACCTTTATCCCGATTGAAAATGCGGAGGATGCCGTAATCGATCCTTCTACACCGGATCTAACAGGTAGAGCCATTGAGTTTCTCGGCAATTACGCAGGATTAAAAGAAGATCATCCCCAAATAAAGGAAGCAATTAAATGGTTGATTAACAACCAAAATTCGAATGGAAGCTGGTATGGAAGGTGGGGAATTTGTTATATATATGGAACTTGGGCCGCATTGACCGGGCTCAGTGCTGTTGGGGTTTCCCATCTTCATCCAAGTATAAAAAAAGCCAAAGAATGGCTGAAATCGATTCAAAATCCAGACGGAGGATGGGGCGAATCGTGCAAAAGTGCAGAAATCAAATCGTATGTTCCACTCAAGTTTAGTACACCTTCGCAAACTGCATGGGCAATTGATGCATTGTTAACAAATGAAAGCCCCAAATCAACTGATATCGATAGAGGAATGAAAAAACTGACCAATCCTTCTTCCTTCTCTAAAGCAGCACTAACTTATCCAACAGGACTTGGCTTACCTGGGCAATATTACATTTACTATCACAGTTACAATGACATCTTCCCTTTGCTGGCGGCCGCTCATTATAAAGCAAAAATTGCTGTTTCTGATTTGAGCACCATCTAACATAGATGTGTCATCAAAATAAGCCTTACACAAGTAATCAGATCGCCTTTGATTCATGCCGTACCAAATACGATCTTTTACACCCTCATGTCTACATCGTAACTCATGCAACGCGGGCGGGTTAATTGTTTAAATTACTAATTGTCACCCTATAGTCAACTGTTAAGTGATATCCTATTTAGAAAAATCTTCATCAATAGAGGAAGAGAAATAAGGATTGGTGGATCGTCCGGGCGGGGGGCATGGAGAGTAATTCTCTGATGCGGGACTGAACCATAAGGTTTGACAATGATCGGCTCCTTAGATCGGGTGCGTAACGTAGTGTGCGGAAGTAAAATCTCCATGGCCTGAGCCTTCCAGGATACAGCTGTAGCCATCAGATAATAGGTGCCCGGTTTGACGCCTGTAAAACAAAAATACCCCAAGGATGAAAGAAGTGTGCCGTATAGGGGGAGTCCTTCAGGTATCGGTTTGGCAAATAAGCCGACTAAAATAACTCCCTCAAAAGGAATTTCCGCTTGGATGGTCCCTTCTATACAAGCGTGTTGATTTATAATTAGATGCTTCGTATGCCAATCATTAAGCTGTTGCAATGACCTCAAATGATGGTCCGCTTGCAGGGTCGAATTGCGAAATTCGGATGGCGTCACACCTACCCTTTCGGTAAATCGGGTTGTGAAGGTCCCAAGGCTCTGTTGACCGATTTCCAACCCGATATCACGAACACTCAAGTTCGTGCGCACTAACAAATCCTTAGCCTTTTGCAATCGGAGGGAAGAAACATAGTATATGGGGGAAAGACCCATTCTTTCTTTAAAAATGCGTGTAAAATGGTACGGACTGTAGGCGACATGACCAGCCAACCGGGAAAGCGGAAGCGGTTCATTGATATGTTGATGAATATAAGAGATGACCTCGTCAATTTCTGTTTGCATGTCAGTTACCATTCCTATAACTCCCTCCCGCTTATCTTCCTAATAATGTTTAGAGTAAGGACGTTTACCTGCTATTTCGTTCGAACAGAACAAATGTTCCCATCTATATCAATTTTAGCACATTATTCATGAATATGGAACAACTTTAAGTCAACTTTTTATCCTATTAAATACTCCCAGTTTGGTACAACCTCTTAAGTAATTACAGCATAACTGTTGTTAACTATTTAAAGTTTAAAGCTGGAAATTATAATTCTAAAAAAATGCCGGTTTTATCGTCACTATAGAGCCCATTGGATTCTTCAAAGTTTTGTAAAGAATGAATATACGATTCTATTCCTTTCTTTTGAACCTCTAAGAAAATGTCTGTAAGAGATAATTCAGGATGAAAAAGTCCATCAGAGAGCAGCAGCACAGATTTAACCAGCTTTCGATCTATCCTTTGAAAATCAATGAATTCTGCTGCTTCCTCCATCCCGTTCGCTACAGAATATCCCTCCTTTGTATTGGCTAGCCAGCGATTGTAGATAAGCTTCCTTTTAATGTCTTTTTCATAGACTTCTTCATCTGGTAGCGGTATTCCTTTTTTCCGATCCTTTGCTCTCTTTTTCTTTGCACGATCATTTAGTCCTTTTAACGTATCTTTAGTAAGCAAAGTAATCTTCCCATCTGACTGCTCAATTATAATCATGCTGTCACCTAAATGAGCCAGTTCAATCAACTCTCGGTGAAGGGAAATAATTACCACACAGGTTGACCAGAGGTGATGTTTTTCTTTCATATCAATACCATTCTTAATCATTAATTTTTTTAACAAATCATTACATTTAATAACATGTTTATCTAGGTTTGGATAACTTTTTTTACTAGAGAAATAATTTCTAAATAAATTTGCAGCTAAATAGGCTCCATTAAACCCTTCTTCATTTGTAAAATCCACCAACGGAGTTGCTCCATCAAAAACTCCAAACAAATTAGCATGTTCATTTATGACAAACGCATCCTCACTCACTTTTTTACTTGGACCTTTCAATTGATAATAGGATAATTTCATCGGAAAACTCCCCCTTCCCTGCTCTTATTATAAACAGATTTTTAGTTAAACTTGGGATCAAAGGAATAAATTTTCTAATGAAAGTTTAGTGAATAAACTGGTAGCCTAGTAGTGTATGACTCTAGTAAACTACTGGGAGGTAACATATGATTAAGAAATTTGTCGCAGCTTCATCATTAGCAGTTTCTGTTTTAGCTTTCGGTGCTCAGGCAGATGCAAAAGAAAGTAATCATGTTGTAAAGGAAGGAGACACCCTTTACAAATTAGGGATGCAATATGGTGTGTCTGTTCAAGACTTACAAACAGCTAACAATAAAAACAGCGATATGCTCATTCCTGGAGAAGAATTAACCATTCCTGCTTCTATTACAGCTGAGGAAAAAGATTTGCTTGCTCGTTTGGTACAAGCAGAAGCAGTCGGTGAACCATATGCAGGGAAAGTCGCGGTTGCAACCGTTGTGTTAAACCGTGTAGAAAGCAACCTTTTCCCGAATACAATTCATGGTGTTATCTATGACGGTACACAATTTGAACCAGTATTAAATGGCGAAATTAATAAGCCTGCTGGCGCAGAAGCTAAGAAAGCGGTTTCTGAGGCATTGGCTTTTCATGGGCAAGGGAACAACTCCCTCTTCTTCTATAATCCTAAAAAAGCACAAAATGATTTCTTAGAAAATAAACAAGTGACAGTCGAAATCGGCGATCATGTATTTTTAAAATAATGCATTGTCGAGTTTGATATTTTCAAAAGTACCAAACACATAGAAAAAAAGCATACGCTAATGAATGATTCAAGCGGCTTATCCTATAAATGGATGAGCCGTTTGTCTTTTTTGAAAGCTTTGTAGTGATGACTTTTTGAGTCGATACGTGGTTAGAAGCAAGGAGAACTGCTAATTGTTTTTTTAAACACAATATAGGCTTTTGTCTCATATCCTTTTAAAAGATGGATTTTTCAGGAGGCGATAGCTTTGTCAGATGAACAAAATGGACAGTCATTATTAGATTGGTGTAAGGAAACAGAGAATTTATGGAAAAGTTTGAATTTTGGTGATCAAGAAGCAAGTGACATTTATGATGAACTTCAACAGCTGAAAGAGGATTTATACGTAAGTGCTCAAAGGGACCGTCAAGAAAGTCTTTTTGAAAAGGCACACGAGCTTCATAACAGAATCCAAGATATTCTTATGACCGAAGAAACTGATAGCCAATCAGATCGTGCCCCTGCCGTTCCAATCGGTAAACATACCCTGCCTCCATTGCCGTATGCTTATAACGCTTTGGAGCCGTACATTGCAGAAGAAATCATGCGCCTTCATCATACAAAGCATCATCAAAGCTATGTTGATGGCCTTAATAAAGCAGAGCTAAAAATGCAAGCTGCTCGTGAGACCAATAATTACGAATTAATTAAGCATTGGGAAAGGGAAGCAGCCTTTCATGGAGCAGGACACTATTTGCATACAATTTTTTGGAATGTGATGACACCGGGCGGCGGAGGAAGGCCAAGCGGCCAGCTGCTACGTGCTATTAATGAAGCCTTTGGCAGCTTCGATCGTTTCAAAAAACATTTCACAGAAGCTGCTAAAAATGTTGAAGGAGTTGGGTGGGCAATCCTTGTATGGGCTCCCCGCTCTCATAGACTAGAAATCTTAACGGCTGAAAAACATCAGGATTTAAGTCAGTGGGATGTGATCCCCCTCCTCGTTTTAGATGTTTGGGAGCATGCTTATTACCTGCAATATAAAAATGAACGGCCAAAATACGTTGAAAATTGGTGGAATGTTGTTAATTGGAAGGAAGTTGAAAGAAGGTTTAACGCAGCCAGTCAATTGAAATGGCAGCCTTATTAATGGATTTCCGGTACCAGGTACCTAAAGTACCTGGTATCATTTTCTAAAATTTTCAAAACAAAAAATGTTATTTCTCATAACATTTTTTTAACATGAACTACAATTCGGTAGTTCATCTTTATTTATTATCTGTCATAATCCTTGCATCTTTAATATTTCTTTAAATTTATTTATATTTACAATAATATCATCTTTCATTGGCTTATCATGACGTTTTTTTCCAGCGTCACATTTAATATAATAATAATCAAGGTTAATATAATTACTAATTTTCCAAAAAAGCTCACAAACCATTGTTGATGAAAACTCGATTATTTTTGTTCTTGGATTACAAAATACGATATTTGTAAGATTTGCACCTGATGGCGATATGATATGTGTAGCTGAATAAAAGAGGTTTATTTGATCTTGGAGTGATAAATCTTTTATTTGAACCTTTTTAAAACCATATGGCTTAATAAATTTTATTAACTCATCTTCGTTAATTACTTTTCTGTGTTCTGTATCGTTTCTACTAATATAAATTCTTTCATATTCTTTTAAAAATGTTGGCTTTTTATTTTCTAAAAACTTGTTTCTAATAAAATCACATGCCCATCTAGGGATGCGTCCTAATCTTCTTGGTACAGCTGATACAACAACCTTTTCAGCTTTATAATGGAAAGTATCATTCGTTTCTATTATTTTGTTTTTAGGTATACCTAAGACTGAAAGAGTTTCATATTGTAATTCTGGAAATTTCAAAGAACCATTTATAATATATTTATCTACTTTAATGCCGCTTTGATTCAATAAATGGATACGTGGTAAAATATCAAACATCCAGTGATAGTAATTATTGTGGGTTGTAAAAGCTAATGTTGCTACCGTTTCTTTACTATAATTAAATGTCGGTAATTTTTTTTGATAAAAAATGTCATGTTCTTCAGGAGTTTTCCTATTAAGCCATGATACATCCCATAACAGTTTATTATTCGAAGTTATTACACTACCATTTATTCCCCAAAGACGTCCATAGGGTATAACTGCTACAAATGCTTTGCCAAATTTACATTTTGTTTCCCAGCGGGGGGAATCAACTCCCTTTGGAGGAGGAAAAGAAATAATTTCGTTCGAATAAATCTCCTTATAATATTTGTCAATCTCTTTTTTATTAATAAATGTCTCTTTTATCCAATCCATGGTATTTAAGTAAAAGCCTTCAGGTGGCTTTATTTCATTTTCTCTATACATAAATTCACCCTTTTTTCTACTATATTAATTAAAATGACATGATAATTTTGTTATTAGAAGCAAAAGATAAATTTTGCTCCTGAAAAAGAACAAAGCCTTCTACAATAATTGTTTTTTTTCTATCGAGCTTTTCAAAATTAATATGGAATTGCCTTAAGCCCTCTGTTTCATTCGGAGCAATAGTTAAATATTGTATAGGCTGAATCCAATACTCTCCTTTTCCCATCCCCTTCTCCAGCCAATCTTCTCCAACATATTGCCACCCGTACGAACCTTCTGATCCTTGAACCGCTAAAACATCCACCATACTAGGCGGCAAAATTTGCCCCCCAAAATCTGCTTTATCACCAGGAGTAATCCGAATCCCAATCGTTGGGTTTATTAAATCAACATTCCCACTGTTTTTGATAATAAGCGAGCCAATAATGGTATATTTTTCGTTATTGGATTGAGGTTTAACAGTATAATCGAAATATACTTCTGCTGTTTCCATTTTTTTAGGTTTAGGATCCGATTTTATTTCTGTTTCCTTTTTAGGAATCTCTTTTACTTTCTGAACATGGTCATTTTTTAATTGTATAAGTTCATTTATTTTTCTTGGATGAACTTCTAATTCGTGGTCACCCAAAATAGATCGAATGATTCCATAAGATAAATAAAGAGCAAATTCTTCTATAAACTTCTTTTCATCAATCAGGTAATCAGCAGGAAAATAAGCAATGCAATCGAGAAATGGAGCAGTTACTTCATCAAATTCATCACTATGGCTTAACTTAATAATATAAGGGGTATGTTCTCCATTGAAACAATTCTGAATTTCCTTTTTTTCAATCTTATTATTATAAACAAAACCGGTAAACAATGAAGATGTATCTTTCCTTCTTAAAATCTTAATTCGTATGAAAAGGGAGACCGGATTTTCATATTTTATATGTTGCTCTTTTTTTAGAATGACAGAATTAATTCCTGCTTCTTCCAGAAAGGATTGTAGAAGTTTGGCTGTTTCTTTTTCATCTATAGTTATGCTTTCATCTTCAGAGACAATCACCACATTTTTTTGAAAAAATACAGAAGATAGCTCAAGCTCCTTCTCGGAATGATTCCATCTCACTTCAAAACCCATTTGTTTTGCAGCTATCACGGTCTTGGGTACCTCAAAGAATGAAATAGTACCCCTTTTTTCACCATTATAAATGACATTGATCTCCATTTTATCACCTAAATTCGTCATTTTTCATACGAGCTTTATTCAATAAGTTCAAGCGAGTGGAAATTAAAAAATACCACCACTAAAATAGTATGAAATATCCATTATTTTATGACGCTTCCTTTATTGAAGATTCAGTTCAAAGAAAAATCATATTTAACACGAAACAATCTATCTCTGTCATACAATATTTCAATAAAAGGTCTCTTCTTTAAATTCTCAATAAAAAGGTGAGTACAGCGAATGCATGAAAAAAAAACCACTGTTTCAATTATCTTTCCAGCAAAGAATGAAGGGCAAAATGTAAAGACAACCTTAGACTCTTTGTTTACAGCGAGATCCAAAACTCCTTTTGATGTCATAGTTGTTGATGATGGGTCAACTGATGGTTGTTGTGATTTTTTAAGTGATTATATGATGAAAGACAAAGTCACATTGATTCGCACTAAAGGGGTAGGTCCATCAAAGGCTCGTAACCTAGGCGCTGAAAATTCTGCTGCCGATTACTTAATATTCTGTGATGCCCATTTACTATTTGAAGATTTATGGATTGAAAGGTTAATGGAACCACTAGTATCTGGAAAAGCCAATGCTGTAACTCCAGGGATTGCACCAATTGAAGATCCAACGAATGTAGGATATGGTATGACACTCAGCCCCAGCCTCAAAGTGGTGTGGAATCGAAAAAAACATACCATATTTGAAACAGCCATTTTACCTGGCGGTTGTTGCATAATTCCAAAAAAAATTTTTAATGATGTAGGTGGTTTCGAAACGGGATTCGCAACTTGGGGGCATGAAGATGTCGAAATTTCAATTAAACTTTGGCTGTTTGGTTATCGTTGCGTCGTTCAGCCCTCTGTTAAAATCCTGCATCTGTTTCGGAAGGCTCATCCATATCAAGTAAACCAAGAGGATATTGACTACAACTTTATAAGAATGGCTTACTTGCATTTTGGATATGAAAGAATACAAAAAACAAGAACTCTTCTTGCTCATCGACATGCAGACAAAATTGAAAGACGTGTCCTCCAAGATGGAGCACAATTTAAGAGAACCGCCTATTTTAAAAAGAGGAAGTTTAGCGATGATTGGTTTTTCAAAAAGTTTAAAATCTCATTTTAAAATCACATAGCCAGCCACTTTTATCTACTGGCTGGCTCTACATAATACTTAATCAAAACGTATCAGAAAGGTGAAGATTTATGAAAAAGAGAAAAAAACGCAATCAGCCGCCCCTAACCTCTATTATCATTCTAACTCATAACAGTCTCGCTTACACAAAGGAATGTATATCAAGTATTTTTCAATACACAAATGAACCTTTTGAATTAATCCTTATAGACAATGGTTCTACTGATGGTACCCTTTCCTATTTAACAAAACTGCCTAATGCAAAGGTAATTGCTAATCAAATCAATCGAGGATTCGCTGGAGGATGCAATCAAGGTTTAAAACTTGCTGCAGGTACTAATATTGTTCTACTTAATAATGATACAGTTGTTACAGAAGGCTGGCTGTCACATCTTCTCTGGTGGCTTCGGCATAATGATCAAATTGGAATAGTTGGTCCACGCTCCAATTTTGTTCTTGCTCAGCAAGCGATCTCTCAAGTCCCGTACAAAACAATCGATGAAATGAAAGCATTCGCAAAAGAATGGGCAAAAAAACACAACAAGCAGGGCTATGAAACTGATCAACTTAGCGGTTTCTGTATGGTATTTAAAAAAAGTCTGATCGAAAAAATCGGAGGATTAGATGAACGTTTTTCTCCCGGTTATTACGAAGACACCGACTTCTGTATTCGAGCGCAAATCAGTGGTAAAAAGCTCTGGGTTGCAAGCGATGTATTTATCCATCATTATGGAAGCAGCAGTTTTAAAAAGAATAAAGAACAACATGAAAAGATTGTTAATGAAAGTTACAGTAAATTTGTGAATAAATGGAATGTTAAAAACCTCCATCAGCTTGCTCAAGTTGTGAAGCGTGAAAAGCCTTTCAACTCCATTCGCCATTATGTTCCTTATTGAATATGACGTAATTCGTGTTGATATAGTTGAGAATTTAGCAATTTCAATCGGTATATTTGTCAATTTTTAATAAGCTATTTATTCTTTTTTTCATCAAATGTATTCTTATTCATTAAGAAAAAATTTCTTTATTAATTTTTGTTAAATGATGATTAGGAACCCTTTTCTAAAAAATTATTCCATAAACGTTTTTGTAATGCTAAATTAGTAGAAGAATGCAGAGATTTAGACAGCATTTAGATTACTTTTTATTTAATCTTTTTTAAATATCCGTTGGGGTTAAAGGTTAGGATAAATTTTTCACATGAATGATCTATGATAAATTGGTCATTTTTTGATAAAAATTCTTCAACAGCTTCTAATGGTCCATCGCCAAAATCCGGCAGGACTGGATTTCCATTTATATTAGTATCTTCTACAATTAAATAATTTCCTTTTGTCACAAATGTTTGATACATCTCTAATTCTTGCAATACATGAGACTTAGTATGATCAGAATCTAAAATTACCATAACTGATTCTTCTTTCTTAATTTTTTTCTGTATTTCCTTTTCTATTTGACTTGAAACACTTGAACCGATTAAAAACTCTATTCGTGGATGATTTATATGGTTTCCATTATCTTTAATATCAATTGTAATGATTTTACCCTTACCTATAAGCTCACATATGGATGCTAAATATAAACTAGTCCCTCCTAAATGTGTTCCGCATTCAATAATCCAATCGGGTTTTGTTTCATATATTATTTCTTGGTAAATCCATAAATCTAGTGGACACTTTAGGACATCACATCCCATCCATTTTGTATTTCCGCCCCACACACGACTTTCATAATAATACTTGTGAAATGAATTAAAAAGATCCATTTTAAAGAAACTAAACCTCCTTAACTATTATTAAAATTTCAAACTAAACAATTAATATTGTTGTGTCTGCCAAATTGCTAATAATCCTCCTAAGATTTTTTCCAAAGGAATTAACCTTACAATGAGCTGCCTAAAGTACTAATGTTATAGGCTATACAGTAGGTGAAGTTAGGATGATGCAGTATTAACATATAAAGCGAGTTATCTTTACTAATTATCCTCGTACGATTTAATAATTTTTTCCAATAAAATTTCGACCTTTTTATCGTTTATTAAAATTCCAAGGCCGCAATGAGGTTTTATTTTGTAAAACCTACAAATGATAGCCGATTCTTTTAAAAAGTCCTCAATAGCTGTCAATACCCCATTTTTTTCTCCACCTTCAAATATTGCATTATTTAATTTATAGTTAAATCCAATATTTTCCACCTCTCGCAATTTTGATTGCCCTTTTAAAATTCCCCTCTTCGCATAGGGTTTCTTAAACTCGGCTGGAATTGTTTCTGGAGAATAATACATGTCTCTTCTGGCATATGGCCACTCAACATCATGTAAAAAAACAATAGGAAATTTCCCATTTTTTTCAGCGTGTTTCTCTATTAATTTTAATTCATGGTAAACAGTATACCAATTATGGTCCCCATCGATTAAAACAGCATCATATTCCTTAATTTTCGGCAATGCTTTTAAACTAATATCCTTCATTAATTTAAAAACCTTATTCTGTTTTTCTAATGAAACATAATCGAAGGCAGGTGCAGGATCTATAGATACTAACTGCCCATCATTATTATTGCAGTATTCTAATAGCTTTAAGGTATTTGCACCAGTAGCAGATCCTATCTCTACAATCTTCTTTGCATTCGCTTCTTTTAAAATATGACTTATGACATCTTCCCAAAAATTTTTCATTCTGTCTCCTCCAAATTAGTGAGTTATTATCTGCTTATTTCATTCAATATTTTAATTTTTGAATAATATCAGTAAATGGTTATATAGACGTTCGTAATATTATACCGTTATTCGATCAAAAATAAATTAGTAATGATGAGGGTGAAAATATTAATGCCAGTTATCGGTAAGATTTTTAATTTCGGTTTCATGGTAACCAAATTTTAATAATGCAATTTTCTCTTTGGCAGTGAAAGTCGGCTTTCTCCTTCTCCAAGTTACAAAGTCCTCTTTTGTTAATCCATAAGCATAAATAACTTTATAAGCCCCATACAACAGGTCAGAGTGTTTTGTTCTCCCTAGATGTTCAGGTACATGTGATAGAATATAACCGGTCCTCATTCCCAATTGATTAGCTTTGTTTTTATAATATCCATCGATTCCATATAAGTCCTTATTGACCAGATTTGAATCAGAAAAATATTTCTTCCATATACTCTTCTTTAACATGACACAACCAAACACGACATAACTTTTATCAAAGTAAATATTATATTCTGGTTGTTGTATAATATGATTCTTATAATTTGGATTATTTTCCAATAACTTTCTAACACCTTGCCATACTAATGATACATAGGCTGTATCAGGAAAATCATTTAACGCTTTTGACATCACATCTATCCAATCATTTTTTGGAACAATAATATCGTCATCTAAAATGATTAGATATTCTCCTTTTGCTCGTTGCGCCCCATAATTAAAACCTGCAGCGTTTCCAATGTTACGCTGTGGATCCAAAACAGTTACTCTCGGGTGTTTCAATTTATTTAGATAGGTAGTCACTTCCTGATAAGGAGGGTGATTGTTCACTAAAATAATTTCTGTTCTAAAATCCGTTGATTGTATGGCTGCCTCAACACATTTCTTAACTAAAGGGAGTTTATTGTAACATCTTATAATTATTGAATAATCCAAAATAAATGACTCCTTTGTATTTTTGTAAAGGCTATTTTTACCTAAACACATTTTTTAATAATTCAGAAATTCGTTTCATAAAAGTATGTTGATCTAATGTTCTCTTAAATGCTCTGCTTGCGAAAAGCTCTCTTTCCTTAGAATTTGATAAATAATAATCAATCTTTTCCATCAATTCTTGAGGGGAACCATAAGTGGCTACCTCCTGACCTGGTAAATAGCCATTCGATAAACCTTGTCGTATATCTGTTAGTTGAAAAGCCTTGCATGCAGAAATTTCAAAAGTTCTTGGGTTAATTGAAATGGCTTTTATTTTTCTTTTATTATAGTTAATTGTTAAATCATCATGTGCTCGATGCATGTTTATAACAATCTTTGCACCATTGTAGTAGCTTGCTGTTTCTTCTGGTGATGCCCAAGTGTTTATGATTTTCTGTTGCAAAAGTTGATAATTTTTTAACCGATCCCAATATAGTCCTAATATTTTGACATTTTTATGGAGGAGATATCGAGCAATTGAATCGAAGAGATTTACACGATTCCAAAAAGCATTGCCAATAAATAGAATGTCGGATTGATAGTTTGCACTAACACTTTTAGGATGAAAAATATTTGGATCTGCTGCTAAGGGAAGATAATACACTTTCTTTGCACCGTGTGTTTGATAAATATGAACGCAATTTAGCTCCTGCGTAAAAACCACGTCAAAATTAGAAACATACCTTTTGGTAATATCAATATAATAAGGATCATCGGTTAACCATAATGCAGTTCTTACCCCCATTTTTTTCATTCTTTCAACCTGATCACAGCGTAAGTTGAAACCCGAAGTAAAAAAGAGTGCAAGATCTGGTTTCATTATCATTGCAATTTTGCTCATATCATCATTAGGAGTTGCTATCCAAACTTCTTTTACAATTTGTTTCAGGGAATGAATAATTGACTCTTCTAATGCCGTGTATGGGGCACCATTACCAGATTTTACGAACAAGACTTTCAAGTTATTTTTAAAAAGATCATTTTTTTGCAAAACCTTATTATTACGTTGAATTTGTGGTATTGAATCTGACTGAGGAAGTAAACTATATATTAATCCATGTTCTTTTTTTGTAATTTTTTTATTTATGTTTCCACTTATGTCTGATGAGGACCTCTCAATGTTCCATATACGAACATCACTAAGAAGGCCTTTATAATATCCATATGAGTTAAGTCCCCCTACTAAACCAGATGGATATACATTTTTTTTGGTACTTGTAAAACCCTTTTTCTTTAATTCCCCATTAATAAATAAGTGGGGTATTTTATTTTTCATTACGATCGCAATATGTGTCCATTCTGTTATGCTTGTGTGGTATACCAATAGAGCCGGAAAGTGATATTCACTATGCTCAAATACTATTACCCCATTTGTGCCAACAGATACACCTAGTCCAGCAGACTCTATGCTTTCTCCATGTCCCGGCCCTATGACAAATTTTTGACCTTGTGTTCCACTTATCCCTACTGACGATTCATTTGCGATTGTAATGGATGCTAATGGTTTAACCCAAAATTCATACGTGAATGTATTTTTAACATTTTTAAATAGAGGTTGAATATTTAGAATTCTTTTTCCATTTAAAAACATCGACTGCCTCTCCAAATAATAAACACCCCTAATCCTATTTAAATTGGTATTCATTTATCTACGCGATAAACTACAGAATCACTATTATTATATGCATAACTTAAATATAAGATTGGATTATGAATCTCTTTTTTTCCTTTTATTTGTCTGATTATTAACTTAATTTCTAATTATTCTCCTAAATGAATTGATCAAACTTTTGGGGGAACCTGATTATAAAAGGAACATATATTATAGTAGAAATTGTTACAGGAGGAATATATGGTTCACAAAAGTAATAATTTTAAATTAAGTAAATTAAAATTAGTAGATTATAAGGACATTTGTAATGAGTGTTTTGTTGGAAATAATAAGGTTAACAAATTTCAGGATAACACTTTGTATATCTTCAAAAGAGCTGAAAATACTAGGCTTAGTCCTCTCATTAATGTTTCCCAAGAGGTGAAATTACCTAATTCATTTACTAGTAAAGACTTTTATGTTGCTAGTATTAAAAATGGATTTTGTATGCAAAGACAAGTCATTCTGAAGGATAAAAAGTTTATATTACCTGATAGTTTTAGACGATATGAAACATTGGGATATGGACATTCTCAACTTCCTTATAATTTAATTGATAAAACCTTTGATACACTCGATATATCGAACATTAGGTCAGTAGCTGGAGAATATATTTTTTTAAGTGGTGAAGTTTCAAGTCATTTCGGTCACTTTTTATTAGAAGTAGTATCAAGATTATGGATTGCAAAGTATTTAGATTTAAAAAAATACAAATTTATTATGAATCCATTTGATAAATTTAAATGGCAACTTGATATTCTAAAAGCACTTGGAATAAGACAGGAACAAATCTATTATTTGGATAATCCTACAATTTTTGAAAGAGTGCTTATTCCTGTTCAAGCATTCGCATTAGAAAGGTTTTCTTCAACATTTGCAACAGATACATGGAATAAAATAGGTGCATACTACGACACAGGATTAGGTCCAGAAAAAATATATGTTTCAAGATCAAAAATTCAACATAAAAGAAGATTGCTAAACGAATTAGTTGTTGAAAAAATTTTTTCTTCACACGGTTTTAAAATTATCCATCCTCAAGAGCTGGAAATTAAAGATCAAATAAATACATTTAGAAACGCAAAGTTTATTGCAGGTCCTGCAGGCTCAGCTATGTATAACTGTATCTTTCAGAAGAATGCATCGAAAAAACTTATTATGGCACCTCCTAAATTTATCATACCTAATGATATATTAATAAATGGAAGTTCAAAATGTGAGTTAAATTACTTTATAGGTAAAAATGTGGGGAACGAGCCATCTGGAATGTTTGCTGATTGGATTGTTGACATTGACAAACTTTCAAAATTTATTAAAAAAAGTATTCTAAGATAATTAGGTCAAGTGCATTCTCAACTACTATATGCATTATTTATTATTAAAGATGATAATACTCCCTACTTCTTTATCATACTATGGTATTAATATAGATGGTTTTTCTTTATAAAATAATTTTTATTTTCCTAATATCCTTTTACCAACTAAAAAATTTGGATACTTTTACGGGGGAATACAGGCTCTGCTGTGTCATAAAGGCACTAACAGGAGCAGAAAACGAAGAGGTCAATGTGATTTGAGTAAAAATGAGAGTGAAAAAAAGAAATATAGCTTCACAAAATTTATAATTTTAGAATATAGATGTAAATAGCTAAAAAATATTTAATACACTAATTCATGGAGGTTTTATTTTGGATTCTTTGTTGAATAATTTAGATTCAATTGGTATAAAGTATGGTACTGACAAAAGCTCAAAAGGTCATAATTATCTTTCAACCTACGAATATTTTCTAAATTCTTATAGAAATAAACGTGCTGTCTTAATGGAGATTGGCGGAGGTGTCGGGGCATCAATTAAGATGTGGGAAGAGTATTTTCCGAAAAGTAAAATTATTTGTGTTGACATTAACCCTGATGTAAAAAAGTATGAATCAGATAGAATCTCGGTTGAAATTGGGGACATTTCTTCAAAAGAAGTAATTAAAAGATTACAAGCTAAATATCCTAAAGTCGATATCTTAATAGATGATGGCAGTCATCGCTGGGATCACCAAAGGATTGCATTTGAAAATTTATTTAAGATTGTTTCTCCCGGTGGATACTATATAGTTGAAGATTTGCATTCGAGTTATGAACCGAATTTCTCCGGTCTTGACAGTTTACCTTTCATTGAATATTTAAAAAATAGAATAGACTTTCATAATCTTAGAGGAGAGAATGGTTCAAATTATATTAAAAAAATGAATCCAGGAATTGTAGGATTAGAAAAACAAATTCATTTCTTAAGTTTTACTAGTAGAGCATGTATAATAAAAAAAAGAATCTAAAAGTGAACTTACCTATGAAATGAGACACATATAAAACACATATTAGGCTGCAATCATTCCAAATTATTTTGGTGTGAGGTAGCCTAATTTTTCTTTCCTCGTTATATTGTGGCATAAAGTCTTCATTTCTTTACAACGTTCAGATAATTAAATTTACAATACGGAAGGTTCTTCCGTTTTTAGAGCTGTGAGAGGGGACTATTTACGTATTCTCCAACCCAATAGTAATACAATTCTTTTTTCATTTGGATTTTCAGTAAATGCTTAATATACCGTGGGGGCATAATATTTACTTAAAAAGAAATCTGATTTAACTTGTTTATGTTTTTGCGGTATGCCTCTATTCTTTCACTTAACAAAAAAACTTGTAGATTTCCCGGCAAACAGGCTTTATCTACAAGCAGGATGGTCATATATTAAGACAGTATTTTCAAATTTGAATAAATATATTTATATAAGTTAATTGTTTTAAATGGGATCATGTTTTATATTAAATTATTCATCAAACCATCCCATTTTAACCTTAATTTATCACTATTTATTATCTTTTCTTCACTTCTGCTAGTTGAGGCTAATGTGACAGAGGATTCCGAACAGAAATATAAATCAAAACCATTTGCTCTAAGTGAAAAACTCAAATCTATGGCCATTTGCCTATTGTTAAACTTTGTATCAAATCCACCTACAATATTAAAAATATCTTTTTTTATTAATAAACAATTAGAAGAGACCGCGTCTACATAACTACTAGGCATACTTTTTTTTATTTCTTCAGCGCTCAAGAAAGATTTTTTCTCTTCATTAATATTAACTTTTATTCCTGAAGAATGAACTGTCTTATCTGGTAACAATATTTTAGGTACTACTGCTGAAGTCAAGGGGATTGTTAACAATTGTTTAACCATTTTCGAAAGCCAGTTTTTATTTTCGAATTCTATACCTTCATTTAAAAATAATAATAATTCTCCTTTTGCTGTTGCAGCTGCCTCATTATAAGCTTTAGAAATAAGGGCTGTATTTGAAACGCCTATTACTTTGATATTATTGTTATTATTACCAATTCTTTTGTTGTTTAGATTTTTTATAGTCTCATAATTGACAGAGGTACTAATAATTAATAGTTCATAATGTGAATAGCTGGTGTTTTTCATAAGATTTTCTAACCACTTTAAATAATGATCTTTTTTGTTAACGAAAATAATGATGCTTACTTTAGGAGGTTTAAAACGAAACTTATATTCTTGACAAAAGACCTCCCATTGCCTTAATGCATCTCCTATACAATCATAATCCAAAACTGTATTCAACGCATTCTTTTTTAATTCAAGTCTTTTTGAAGAATTGTTTATTATTTCCAATAACGTTCTTAAAGCACTTTCTTCATTTTTTGTATCAATCAATAGCGCATTTTGGTCATTTATAGCATATTCACTAGTGCCGCAATCTTTTGGTAAAATAGGTAAACAACCTGCAGCCATTGCCTCCAGTCCGGTTCTTCCAAAAGCTTGAAAAGTGGACATATCTAAGAAAATATCACAGTTACACATTAGATTAAATACACTTGGCTGGTCAAGTACACCATGTTTTATAATGGATCTATTAACGTTTAGATTTTTAAGTTCTCTGTTTTCACATCCAAAAATATGAATTTCTACCTTTGAATTTACTTCATTTAATAACCTTGTTAAAACTTTAATGGTTTTTTGGGGAGCTCTCCTGGGAGTACTTGGTCTAACCATAGCACATATTTTAATTGGAACTTTCTCCAATAGATTTGATATGTGAGGTTTATACATTGAAAGATCAAAACTTGGAGGGATCTTATATATATTAAAGTCTGGATGAAGTTCCCTAACAGTTTCAACCAAATAATCAGTTTTAGCTACTCCCACTATATCAGGTATGATTTCATAGGAATCTTTGGCAACCTTACATTCGTGACTATGCGGCTCATAAAACCAAGGTTCATAATCTTGAATAAAATATCCAGGTAACACTGGTTTGGTTGCTAGTTTAATAGCCTCCTGAACAAATTTAACAGATGAATTGTGTGTAGCAACTAAAATATCAAAGCTTGCTCCGATTTTTGGTATTTCTTCTGTTTTATTAAAAGTAATGATATATTTCTTCATCTCATTTATCTTATGGATAAACTTCAATTGCGAATTAGGAATGATAACAGACGCTTTTATACCTATATCATTTAAGCCTTTGACTAATTGTAAGACCGAAATGATCCCACCAGAAATCCCTGCTACTGGTAATACATAACCAATAGTTAAACTAATTGATTTAAAATGTTGAATTCTATATCGATGTGCATTTAAAGGATTATATTCTTGAAGAATTTTATTGTTTTTTCTTAATCTTTCTATATTGAAAATCTCAGTATAAACTTTATTGCTTTTATTTGATAATTCTTTTCTTCTTTCATGTGTAAAAGACTTTGATTTTGCATGATAAATATAGCAATTATCGACAATGCGAGTGTCAAAACCATTATCTTGAGCACGCAAGCAATATTCATTTTCTTCCCCATACCCTAGCGGGAATTTTTTCTCATCAAAATAACCAATTTTATTGATTACTTTTCTCTTGATCGCTAAACAAAAACCATTTAAATTAGGTAAGTATGGCCTTTTTCTTCCTGAAGTTTGTTTAACAAACTGAGACCATAATTGTACATTAAAAGGCGGTTCATGGATATCCCACTCAGTTGTCCCTGGTTTGAAAATTCTTGGGACACTTTGGTAACTTGCTGCATTTGAAAGTGGACTCACAATCCCGATTTTTTCCTCACTATCTAAGGCATCTATTAACTTATTTAACCAGCCCATCGAAACAATTGTATCACTATTCAAGATAACAACATTTCTAGATGAAGAGCTTTTTAATCCGATATTTACGGATTTAGTATAACCTATATTTTCTTTATTTTTAATTAATATTATTCCATCTAAGGACTGTAAATATTTTTTTGTCTCTGAATTACTGCCATCATCAATCAAAATCAATCTATGAGGTATGATTGTATTTTCCTTAATGCTTTCTATACACTTTTTTACGTGGTCTAAAGCATTATATACGCATATTATAATGTCAATTTTTTCAATTCTCATTTGATCAATCTGCTTATTTATCAAATGAATTTCCTTTTTAGGAAAACGATAGAAGCTATTTTTTTTCTCTAAAATTTTTGCTGTAGAACAAAGTAACCCTGGTTCATTACGAGCTATTTGACTAATTAAATGGTGTTTTATTTGCTTTTCCGTCCTTGCATGATTCCATATTCTTAAATTACCTACTTGGCCGATAAAATTTCCATAAGGTTCTAAACCACCAAAGATACCTGATGGATATACGTGTTGCTTAGGACTTCTTAATCCGGTTTTAATAAAATTTCCGTTTATATAGAGTGAAGGAGTTTTATCGTTATATACTATTGCGATGTGTGTAAATTTATTTATTTTAAATTGATATACTAAGGTTGCTGTCAAATAATTATTAGAATGTTCAAGGACGGTAATTCCATTTAAGCCAACTGATATTCCTGCTCCGGAATTCTTTCCATTCATCCCCCCATGTCCAGCTCCTATGACCCACCTTTGCCCATTTATACCGAAAGTTCCACTAATCGTTTCTGGTATAATTTTTATGTTTCCAGCGGGCTTTATCCAAAATTCATAAGTGAAAGAATTCTGTGCAGCAGAAAATAAATCTTTTACAATATATTGTTCTTTTCCATTAAACTCTAATATTTCATTAGTACTCACTGGCCCTTCACCTATCTTTGATAGAAATTTTCTATAAATTACTTGTATTTTGTGTTCCAATTAAATCCAATCTCTTTATCATTCCAGGAAATTCTTTTTTCATCTGGATTTTCAGGATCATATGATTCCGTTGTAAAGTAAATAATAGTAGCCGGTCTTTCTCCAAGAACTCTATAACCGTGAGCAATTCCCTTGGGGATAAGGAGCATGATCGGATTTTCTTCTCCCATATAATAAATATCTGTTAAACCTTTAGTAGGTGAATTTTCACGTAGATCGTAAAGAACTACCTGTGCATTTCCTGATGGAAAGAACCACAAATCATCTTGTTTTTCGTGATAGTGAAAAGCTTTTATAACCCCTGGATAACTCATTGACCAGGAAGCCTGACCAAATTTGGCTAACAATTCTGGTTCATCATCTCGAACCAATTCTGCAAAAAAGCCGCGATCATCACAATGTTTCAATAATTTCTTTACCTTAACTCCTTCTATCACTGTGAAATCTCCTTTCGAATAAATTCTTTTAACGCTTCTTCCCATGGTCGCAGAGGCTTTATTTTTGCATTTATAAGGGCATTGTGACCTAATATAGAATAATGTGGTCTTGGTGCAAGTGAACCGAATTCTTCTGTTGACGTTGCTTTTACTAATTCTTGGTTGTGTCCTGCTTCACTGAAGATAGCCTTTGCAAATTCATACCAAGTGCATGAACCATTATTACTGATATGATAAATCCCGCTGCTGCCTCGATCCATTAATTGAATGGTCAAGTCTGCAAGATCCGGTACGTAGGTCGGTGTACCAATTTGATCATCTACAACCCTCACTTCTTTTTTGTCTTCTGCCAACTTCAACATCGTCTTTACAAAATTCTTTCCATCGTGGCCATATAACCAGGAAGTTCGAATGATTATGCCTTTGTTGAAATTTAGGACAAATTGTTCTCCCAAAAGCTTGCTCATCCCGTAAATGGATTGTGGGTTTGGTTTATCGTCTTCTTGATATGGAGTTTTTTTGTTGCCGTCAAATACATAATCTGAGCTATAGTAGAGCATTTTCGCTCCTATTTTACTTGCTTCGATCGCGACTGTGCCTGCACCTAACCCATTTACTTCAAATGCTTTCATTCGTTCAATTTCACATTTGTCTACAGCGGTAAAAGCAGCAGCATGTAGGATTAATTCAGGCTTTATCTGTGAAAAACGTTTTTCCACTTCATTTTTATTGGTGATGTCTAAATCCTCTTTCCCTAATGCAAAAACAGAATGATAAGGTCTTAGTTTTCGATACAATTCCTTTCCTAACTGGCCATGTGCTCCGGTTAATAAAATCTTCATTTAATCATCATCTCTTCGGTTCATTTCACTAAACCATTTAATCGTTTTTTGAATTCCTTCCTCAAATGACACAACCTGAGACCAGCCCAGCTCTCTCTTTATTTTTGAAGAATCCATGGCATACCGCCGGTCATGACCTTTTCGATCGGCTACTTTTTTAATTAACTTTTCACTTTTATTCAATTCTTTTAGAATGACCTTGATAACCTCGAGATTTGTCTTTTCGACGGATCCCCCGATGTTATAAATTTCACCAGGTACTCCCTTTTCAAGGACCATGTGTATTGCCCGACAATGATCTTCCACATAAATCCAATCGCGAATATTTAGACCATCACCATATAATGGTATTTCTTTGTTATGCAGAGCATTCATAATAATTTTTGGGATGAATTTTTCAGTATGTTGCATTGGTCCAAAGTTGTTGCTGCATCTTGTTATCGTTAAAGGAAGCTGATGTGTTTGAAAATAGGATCTTACAAGTAAGTCTGAGCTGGCTTTACTGGCGGAATATGGATTATTCGATGAAAGGGAAGTCTTTTCTGTAAATGGTGGATCATCTGGATTAAGTGAACCGTAAACTTCGTCCGTAGAGATTTGGATCATTTTTCTTGCTTTATGATTTAGAACGGCTTCTAATAAATTAAACGTACCAATAATATTGGTATTTATAAATGGGGTTGCTTCTTCTATACTACGGTCAACATGAGATTCTGCTGCAAAATTTATGATGGCATCATAAGGTTGATCAAAAACTTGATTAAGCTCTTTATCACTGCTTATATCACACTTTATAAAACGATATCTTTGACTTTTATTAAATGTTTTGATCATACTGCTGTTTGCTGCATAGGTAAGAAGATCTACATTCGTTATAAAGTAATCCGTCTTTTTCAATAAATAAGAAATAAAATTTGAACCGATAAAACCTGCCCCGCCTGTTATAAGGAGATTTCTATTCATTCGGGTTCCTCCTTATTTTTTTCAAATATCATTTGATTTGCTCGGTAAAGGGATTGATGAGTCCCTGCATCAATCCACCATCCTTTTAAAATATCGTATTGTAAATTGTCGTTTTTAATATACAAGTTATTTACATCTGTGATCTCCAGCTCATTTCGATCCGAGGGATGAATAGCGTCGATATACTCGAATACTTGCTGATCATACATGTAAATTCCTGTAACACAGAACGCTGAAGGTGGTTGACTTGGTTTTTCTACAATGAATTTGATTTGATTTTTATTAACATCTAAACAAGGAACTCCATACCTTTCAGGATCTTCCACTTCTTTTAATAATAGTCTGGCGCCTGCCTCTTGCTTTTGAAATCTTTCAACAAATGAAATTAGTGAATCTTCAAAAAGATTGTCTCCAAGTAAAACAATAAACTTTTCTTCATTTATAAATGGTTTTGCACCTAATAAAGCATCTGCTATTCCTCCTCCTTCATTTTTCTGCACTTTATATTGTAGATTAACATTCAATTCCTCTCCCATCCCTAATAACCCAATAAATGAGCTAAGGTGGTTTTTATTCGTAATAATTAAAATTTCTGATATTCCTGCATCTCTTAATTTTATAATAGACCAATAGATCATCGGGAAAGGACCAACGGGTAAGAGATGTTTATTAAATAGAATGGTTAAAGGTTTCAGACGTGTTCCTGAACCTCCAGCAAGGATAACTCCTTTCAAAATGTAAACACCGCCTTTTAATGTGAATGAATAAAACAAAATAATAAAATGAACCTTCCATCAGTTGGGACTCTCAACTCTATTGATGATTAGATTTTGCCCAAAGGATGTGGGTCACACAGACACGTTGCCACAAACGTGCATCTTTTAGTCTGTTTTCCTCTTTTCCGGACACCTGCGGGCAGAGTGTATCCCCCAACTATCTTCTTGGTTCGCCTAATCCCTGTGGTAGGAGTTTTACTCCCGTTATAAACGTGATAAATGTAGGAACTTTTCTTTTACTAAAATATGTACACTAACTTGATTTGGAACATATTTCCTCCCATCTTTTCTATTTTGATTGAAACGCCCTATCTTTAAAAAATTGAAAATAAAGCAGATAAACTTCGTTAAAACTAGGAAGGCACAACTGCCCCTTGGAGATTTCCTAAGGGGCAGCCGTATATCTTTTTAATCAGCAGAGAAAATATCTAATAAAGCCTAATGTGTAATTGAACGATCTTATTACCATTAATTAAGTATCCTTTAACATCAGGTTTATTCGTTTTGAAAGACACAATGAAATAAGGAATCTCTGGGTAGATAATATTTTCAACATCTTCAAGTGAAGGGAAGGGATCCGCAGTTGGATGCGAATGATAAATTCCTGTAACAGTCTCCTTTTTTCGATTAAAATAATTAAAAATCGCTTCAACTTGGACAGAGTCCATTTCAAATGAATATGGACTTTTATTAACATTGGAAATTTCCCAAACTTTTTCTTGATAACCGTTTATACCCGATATTAAGCCACAAGCTTCGTTTGGCAATTCAGATCGGCAATGGTTTATCATGTTGTTCCAAGCTGTTTTTCTCATGAAAACAAAGTGGCTATTGACTTGTTTTTCTTCTAATTTGCGCTCCGCAGCAGCCTTTAACCCTTGTCTTTTGAAAAGAAGGCTTTGCTTTATTTTGCTTGCTTTTTCTCGCTAAACCCGCTTTTTTATAGCGATAAATTCGTTGGATATCTTCAGGTGTCATTCACTGTCACTCCTTTGATTGCTTATTAGTATACCGAAATGGATTAAACATAATTTGATAAGATGAATCTTGAACTGGTAAATTTAAATATTTTTCGACTTCGTTGTTTTGGTTCAGAGGACTATCATTTTTTTTTGTTCTTTCTCTATCTTTTCTAAGGTGATTAGGTACAACTAATTGTTTTTGCATTTTAGACATTGTCTGATTTTTTTGTTTAAGCTGATTCATTAATTTCGTTTCTTTTTCAGAAAACTTTTGAAGTTCTGCTTCTAAATTCAATATTGTTGCTTCATCTTCTCTCTGTTTCTGCTCAAATTGTTCGATTAGTCTGCTCATGCTTTCCAGTTCGTTCTTATACTCTAATTGTTTTTCTTCATATTCTTTAGTTAAGCTAGCAATATCTTCAAGACCCTTGCTATATTTCCCCTCTGAATTTTCCAACTTATCAAAACTCTCGGATAACTTATTAAAAAATTGTTTATTATCTGCTAACTCTTCTTGTAAATGGTCAACTTTTTTATGAATGGAATCCATCCCTTCCTGAAGTTCTAAAAGCTGGTCTTGATCCCAGGTTTTCCAAAACATTTGCATCCACCTTCTCTGTTTTATATTATTAAGCTTCCTTTCTAGTTGACTGTACTCTTTTTGAATTTCTTTATTTTGGTCACTATACCTAGTGATATTTTTTTCAATATGTTGTAAAGTATTTGAAATGACACTTTGAAAAGAAAAAGAATAATTCTTCATAGTCTCTAAAAGATCAAAAAAATGAAAATACTCCATTTTTATTTCGTGTCTTATTATATGGGTGTCCTTTAATTTAACGTTTATCATGAAATTTCTGACAGAATCTTTACTCCGATCACAACAAATAGCCTCATTAGTACTTAATGTAGCTTCACTTCCTTCGATCATGTTATTTCTGACTATGTGACTTTTTTTATTACTTTGACTCTTAAGAAAATGAATTTGATTCATGAAAAATATAAGAGACTTCTCTAGTTCTTGCGCTTTTTCTTTATAGTTTTGGGAATCCATTTCTTTTTCAGACAATTCTTTCCTTAATCTCATTTCTTTTTCCTTGGATATATTCTTCATATTATCAATATTTTTTAAAAGGAGAAAAATACCTGCTGGAAAATCTTTTAAGAAATCCGAACCAGCATTGACCTTTTTTATGGAAGATTCATATTCACTAAATTGAGTGAGATTAGCTTCACTTTTTAGCAATAATTCTTCCACATTACAGGGGTCTCCATCAGAAGTTTTACATAACATAACCTCATTGTTCACTATTTTCACTCCAAATCTCCCTTTATCTTTAAAAGTATGTAGGCGATTTGATTTTGGTGAAAGAAATAAAGGGAGAGATTTTTCTCTCCCTTTACATTAGTCATCTAAAAGGTCATTAAATGTTTCACATTCACTGAAATCAATTAATGCAGAAACAAGTCCGCTGTCAAATACAAGCTCACCTGCTGTATTTTCTAAGAATAATTGGAACTGCTGAGTTGCGTCATTGATGAATAGTGAGTAGAATACTTGTTCAGGAACACCATCAAAGAATCGTACGCCTTCCCCTTGAGCTGTAAGCGATGAAGCTCCACAATCTACTTGTTCAAATGTTTTGGCAGTAAACGTGAAACTGAAGTCATTGTCTAGTGGTGTAGGTGTTGGCGCTAGTGTAGGACTAATAGTAGTGTCTCTGAAGGTATATGTTAAGGAACTATCTCCCAATGAACACTCTTGGCAAATTTCAGCACGAATATCTGAATTACCTGCTACATCTTCTGTTCCAATAGTCGCAGTTGTCGGTGCATTGAATGTAACGGCAGTCGCTTGACATTCACAGTTATCAACTGGGAAGAAATCACATTGCTGCGGGAATTCTAATAAATTCAGGTCACATCTAATTTTTTCTTCAGGGATTCTAATATTGTTAGGACGCGGGAAGCAGAATTTAGCTAGAACTTCTAATTTAACAGGGAATTCAACTTGAACATCTTTACATAAAACTACTTTAACTGGGATCATTGGGCCAAATGGATCTGGACCCATTAATACACCGCCGGTTGAACAGATGACCTGTGTTGCTCTGCAATTAATATGCTCATTTGTAATTCCTACAGGTACGCAAAGTGCAAGTTCATCTGTAAATTGTGTACGGACAGTGAAAGTACATACAGCTTCACCCATGATAAGGATCGTTACTTCTACAGGAACAGTCCAAACAATTGAAACAATTCCAGGGTTTCCATTTTCTACAATAGTGGATGAACAAATAACATCATCTGGGTCTGGAGCAGAACATTGAACTTCTACCCGTTCCCCTGCAGCTAATGCAGCATTGACTGCTTCTCTGCATTCCTCGTCAGGAATAAAGTTTTTATTCTCATAACGATTTGCAAAAAATACCCAATCATACACCTTATCTACGCGAATACATTCTGGTTGTAAATCATTAGGATCTACTGGAATTGGTGTAGGGCTGGGTGTTTGTGATCCCTTGATCGACTTACGTTTTTTCACATAAATCTCCCTTTCTCTTCAATGAATATTTTTATCACACTATATCCTATGGAATAATGTGTGTTTGGTATAGAAAAAAAACCTAAGTTTGGAAAATATACCCTAGCCTATTTTTAAAAATGTGTTGAAATTATAGACTAATGGTAGTTTTGTATTTTTATATTTTTCATATAATAGAATATCTTGATATAAGGAGTTGAAATATAACCTTTAAAAATTAGGAAGTACAACAATGAATATATTTTATAATTGTTATAAATTTATTTTATAAATCGATTCCTACAGGCTTATATCCTCTCCCTTTCAAGAGGTCAATGAATATTTTTCGAACGGTATTTTTATCACACACTCACACTGCAGTGAGACTTTCTTTAACATGTGAATTGCTCATTCACATGTTTTTTTTCTTGCAAAACAAGTTTTTGTAACATAAGCCCAGATTCATACATAAATTGTTTATAAAACAAAGATTGTAAGAGGTGGTTAAATTGTTTAAAGAATCACGGACTTCTCATACCACCGATTCCTTTCAGCTTCAACAAAAAATTATTTATTTAAATGCTGAGCTTTCAAAAGCAAAAGCTAAATTATCAAGGTATGAGAACATACATGCTTACTCTAAAACAGAAAAACTTGCACAAGAAAATCAAATACTTAAAAGCAGGCTCAAAGAATATGAGAATGTTTTCAACGATTACTTTGACAATTTAGTAAAATCATCAGAAGAGTATACAAAAGAATTAGAGACTCAACAACATAATTACAGAACTGCCTTAATTGAAAAAGATAAAATCATGAAAAGCAATCAAGCAATAAACACCGCTTTGACTAGGTCTGAAATTGAAACACATAAAGAATATGAAAAAAATCGCAAATCAGATGGAGATAGACAAATTGAAAAAGATTTCCTATTAATAGAACTGCAGCAGCAAGAACAAGAACTATTGAAAATGAAGAACTACATTTACAAGTTGGAAGTTTTTTTATGGGAAACCCACAAGAAACTTGAAGTACTAACCTCTAAACTTCAACAGACAGCAAATGAAAAATGCAAAATTGAAAGTGAACTAGCCAATTTTAGAAAGTATCTTTCGATCATTAATCAATTGAACAAAGAGATTGACCACTATAACAAAGGCCATATTATTTATAAAAACGAGTAATTCTTTGAACTGATTTTTTTAACCTCCTCCTCTTAGTGGTTAAATTTACCAGGGGCAATTTCCCATAATTATTAGATATGCAATTTCAGCATTTTTGCCATTGATAATAGCGCCCATATTTCATTTTTTTGAGTTGTATATATTTGTTCTTGATTTTTCACTTCATTTTTCATATATTTTCACGTGAAAAGAAGGATAAAAATGTTTTGAGGAAATGTAAGGGCAGGATAGCTATGAGTAAATACTCTTATAAAAAAATTGCTCTGGTGAATAAATCGTTAGATCAATTCAGCGGCAATTTTTTTGCTTGGTCCATTTTTGAGTTTGTATTTCTTCCCTATTTGAAAAAAAAAGTGAAACTTATATAAAAGGGGGGTTTCAATTTCCTATCTCTGATGATTAGTTCCTGTTAAATAATGCAAGGCACTTAACCAATCAGACCTTTCCAGACATCGTTATAGAGCTCTAGGTTAGAAATACTTACCGAAGAGAAACACCGTATTGAAGTTAGTGGATTGATTGTGGGTGGGCGGTACCAAATTCCCAAAGTATTTAGTACCATTCCCCACTACCTTTCATTCTGATATGTAACTTCTGCCTGCTCGCATGCACGAATGGCTTCCACAAATGAATTTTGCAATGCTTCCTCATTTGCTGGCTGTTCAGAAGCATTTAGAGCTTGGTGGACAGCATTGTATACATCTCTGAGCATATCAGCATGAATTTCTCCTTGTGCATTCATACATTGGGCTAATTTTTGAGCTGTTTCGGAAAGTTCAGCTTTTGAACCTTCAGGATTTTGCTGGGCATTTAACAACGCTTGTCTAGCTTGGCTTAAAGCTTGCTGAGATTGTGACATATTTTCCCTCCTTTGATGTTTACATAGATTAAGTTGTCTTGATATCAAATAATTTATTCAAAAAATCATTAGTTTACATAATATTTTTATCGTCTCTTTGTTAGTTCAAAAATTTCCATTAAGACAGGCATTTCTTTTTTTTCTTCATCAGTTACTCTACTCCAATTTATTCCTGTGGGCTTTTCATATTGACTTCCTGTTTTAATAACGTCCTTTTCTGTAATGATCCAGTCTACCGTTAAGTCGAAGGAATCTATTGGAATATGACTAGCCACTAATTGTGTTGAATGAATTGTTGTTACTACAGGCACTAATGGTTGTCCAAGCTCCCTCAAAATTGCGTACTCCCTGTCTGCATATCCTTCCCCTTTTCCAAGTCTTCGTCCATCTTTATGTATGGCAACCGAACCAACTACGATTAAATCAATTGTTGGCAGATCAATTAAAGGAATCACTTTCCCATATTTGTTAATGTGAGATAAACTAGCTGCCTTTTTTTCTTCTCCTTTTGGAACATCCTCTGGTTTTACTTGAATAAAACCGTCTTTTAACCTTGGAGTTGGTACAAGCAGCGTCTTTCCATCCTTTAATAGTTGTGTCCTTACTGGTAATTGGGGAGAATCAGGATTTACTTTGATAACTTGTGCATCATTAAAGATAGACAATGAGAAAAGCTGCTTTGCTGCTAACTCAGCTCCTTTAAAGTTTGGAATTCGCCCTTTAATTGGAAACGGAAAACGTCCGACTTTTTCATCTATCATCTTATCCCATACTTTTTCTCTTATTGAATCCTTTGTCATTTATTATCCTCCTTGAGCATTTCTCATTCTTATCCTCGAAAAGTGCAAAGTTGAGTCCAGCAAATCTTCTTTTAAAGACAGCAGCTCAGGTATGATTCTTAGCTCTATATTTTCGTTAAAAGTTTCTTGAAAAGGTCTGTCATATGATCGACTTTCTCAGGCACTACCCTTGTGTACGAAAGATAATAACCTGCCCCTTCATCATGTAAGTGGAATGTCTTTTCAAAAAGGTGATATCGGCAAAGGGTTGCTTCTTTTATTTTATGAAACCACTTATTTTCAACAGCAATAATCATTCTTGCACTTGAATTGCTAAAAAATTTTAAATGATCTTCTTTAGAGGTAGTGGGAAGTTGATAGTATCCTATTCTAGGGCAATCCCTCGGAAAAAAATACAAGGGGGAGCATTTTTCATTGATTGCCCATACGGAGGGTTTTAGATGTGGATGATGGGTATGTAATCTTGGTTCAAAAAACGGAATATCGGGATTTTCGGAAAAATGGTATAGCATCTCAGCTCTCCTTTCTTAAAGAAAAGGGCAAGTGTCTTGACCGATCTTGGCAAAATCAAGACGAACCTAAGAAAAAGACTGGCTTTGATTTTTAGAAGAATTGGCAAGGGACCTCGGATAGTTCATATGCTTCAATATTATTAATGGCGCTAATCTTTCTGCAAACTTTTACATATATAGTGTAGATACTTTCATTTTAGGTGATCTATCTTATCAGTTAATCTCATATTTATTTAGAGATGTTTTTTTCTAGCAAAATGAAAGGTGATTGACTAATGCCCGAATAATTTCACTGTTAGATTTTCAATTTCACATTATTATTGTACTCCTGTTATCTAGTTGACAAAAGGGCAAATAATAAAACCTATCTTCTAGTTCTTCATAGGAGACTCTATGAAGAATGACCAGAGCAGACAGGTTTCGCAGTGAACTTACTGTATCCTGAAGCAAAAAAACAATGCACCCTTAAACAGGTGCATTGTTACAATCCTATTTTACCCTTCCAACAACAACTGTTCTGGATCTTCAAGCAAGTCTTTAATCATTGCTAAATAGCTTACTGCATCTTTTCCATCAATGATTCTGTGGTCGTATGATAAGGCAATGTACATCATTGGGCGGTTTTCCATCCGTTCTGCGTCAATTGCTACTGGGCGTAGTTGGATTTTGTGCATACCGAGTATTCCGACTTGTGGTCCGTTTAAGATTGGTGTGGACATTAGTGAACCGAATACTCCGCCGTTTGTAATAGTGAATGATCCGCCTTGCAGATCTTTAAGACTCAATTTGTTGTCTTTCGCTTTGTTTGCCAGTTCAGCTATTTCGCCTTCGATTTGAGCAAATGTTTTGCGGTCAGCGTCTCTTACTACTGGCACGACTAATCCGTCCGGAGCTGCTACTGCAATTCCGATGTCATAAAATTTCTTTAGAACAATTTCATCGCCTTGAATTTCTGCATTAACGAGTGGATATTTTTTCAATGCAGCTACAACAGCTTTTGTAAAGAACGACATAAACCCTAGACGAACATCGTGTTGTTCGAAGAAACGATCTTTACGACGTTTTCGCAGATCCATAACAGCTGTCATGTCCACTTCATTAAATGTTGTAAGCATTGCAGCTGTTTGTTGTACTTCAACAAGACGGTTTGCAATCGTTTGACGGCGGCGGGACATACGGATCCGTTCTACTGGTTTTGCAGGATCATCTGCAGGTTTTGCCTGCTGGGCAGGTTGCTTAGTCGGTTCTGCTTTTGCCTGAGCAGGTGCAGATTTTTGTTCAGAAGCTGCTGCTACATCATGCTTTCTTATTCGGCCAAGCGGATCAGATGTTGAAATAGAGTCTAAACTAATTCCTTTTTCACGAGCAAGCTTGCGGGCAGCTGGTGAAGCAATTGTCCGGGATTTTTTATCCTCTTCTTGTGGAGCCTCATCCCTAACTTCCTTCATCTCTGCTTTTGGTTCTTCTTGAGGGGCTTTCTCTTCAAGCTCTTTATCATGAGTTGCTGATGTTTCCTTCCCTTCCTCATCAATGGTTCCAATGATTTCACCAACTTCAACTGTGTCGCCTGCATCTTTTCGAACTTCTTTTAATACTCCTGATTGCTCGGCTGTTAATTCAACATTAACTTTATCTGTTTCAAGCTCTAATAAATACTCTCCCTGTTCGACAAAATCACCAGGCTGTTTCAGCCATTGTGCAATTGTTCCTTCTGAAATAGACTCCGCTAATTCTGGTACTTTAATTTCTGCCATTTTCTCTTCCCCCTAATTTCCTTGAGTTAATGCACTTGTTAAAATACGTTCTTGTTCTTTTTTATGGACATTCGGATCACCTTCTGCTGTACTTGATCTTCTTCTGCGCCCGATGTACTCGACTTTCACACCTTCAGAAGCAATTTCTTGCAGTTTTGGTTGAATGTATGTCCAAGCACCCATATTTTGCGGCTCCTCTTGCACCCATACAATTTCTTTAAGTGAAGGATATCGCTTAAGGATTGCTTCAATTTTTTTCTTAGGGAATGGATAAAGCTCTTCTACACGTATCATGTGCAGCCAATCTGGCTTCTCATCCATAGAGTTAAGCTTATCTGATAAATCAATTCCAATTTTACCGCTGCTTAAAACGATCCGTTTAATATTTTCAGCATTTTCTACTAAGCTAGCCTGTTCAAGAACTGGCTTAAATACCCCTTCGCTTAATTCTTGAACTTCTGATAACGTATTTGGATTTCTTAATAAGCTCTTTGGAGTCATGATAACTAATGGTCTTACTTCTTCACGTTTCAATATTTTAGCTTGTCTGCGCAAAATATGGAAGTATTGAGCAGCACTAGTAAGGTTTGCAACCGTCCAGTTATTTTCAGCAGCTAATTGTAAAAAACGCTCCATCCGGCCGCTTGAATGCTCTGGACCCTGTCCTTCATAACCGTGCGGGAGAAGCATTACTAGACCTGATTTTTGCCCCCATTTCGCTCTTCCTGCAGCAATGAATTGATCAAAGAAGACTTGGGCTACGTTGGCAAAATCGCCGTATTGCGCTTCCCATAGTACTAATGTTTCTGGAGCAAAAACGTTATAACCATATTCAAACCCAATAACTGAGCCTTCTGATAATGGACTGTTATGAACAGCAAATGATGCTTTTGACTTTTCTAACATATGAAGAGGAGAATAAGCTGCCCCCGATTTGCTATCATGAAGCATAATATTACGTTGAGCAAAAGTTCCTCTCTCTGAGTCTTGACCAGTAAGTCTAATAGGGGTTCCCTCAGCAAGGATCGAAGCAAACGCAAGTGTTTCAGCCAAAGCCCATTCCACTTTTCGATCATCTTCGAAAACTTTTGCCCTGCGCTCGAGAATCTTTTTTAGCTTTCCGAATACATTGAATCCATCCGGCCAAGTGACAAGCTGTTTGTTGAATTGGTTTAATGTCTCAACATCTACCTTTGTTTCCAACTGCGGGAATCCGTTCAATATCGGCGCCGGCATTTGAATATCATGAACTTCATGAACTCTTTTATCAGGTACTTTCTTATAGGATGTATCCATCTTGTATTGAATCTCTTGATCGATTTCTTCAATCTCTTCCTTTTTAATAATCTTTGCTTCTTCAAGAGTTTTTGCATAGATTTCTCTTACTGTCGGATGCTTCCTTATTTTCTCATAAGTTGTTGGCTGTGTTGTTGAAGGTTCATCCATTTCATTGTGCCCAAAACGGCGATATCCGATTAGATCAATTAAGAAATCCTTATTAAATTTTTTCCGATATTCTACAGCCATATGAACCGCTGCAAGACAGGCTTCCGGATCATCTGCATTTACATGCACGATTGGTATTTCATATCCCTTTGCAAGGTCACTTGCATATTTTGTTGATCTGGAATCCATACTTTCTGTTGTAAATCCAATCATGTTATTGGCTATTATATGAATCGTTCCCCCAACTTGGTATCCTGTTAAACCGCTTAAATTAAGAGTTTCTGCGACAATTCCTTCTCCAGGAAAAGCAGCATCTCCGTGAATTAAAATGGCTAGTGATTTGTTAACATCTTGTTTGGGAAATCCATTTTCAAAACGGTCTTCTTGAGCTGCTCTTGTGTAGCCTTCAACAATCGGGTCAACGAATTCTAAATGACTTGGGTTATTGGCTAAAGTTAAGCGAGTCCGGGTTGTGCTTTCGTCTTTAATTTGACGGTCAGCACCCAAGTGGTATTTTACGTCCCCACTCCATCCATAGTTGATGCCAATTGAGCCTTCAGAAGGAACAAGATCTTTATTCGGAGCATGCTGAAATTCCGAGAATATGATTTCATAAGGCTTGCCCAGAACATGAGCGAGCACATTTAATCTTCCTCGGTGAGCCATTCCGATATTTACAGTTTTAGTGCCGGACTCTGCTGACCCGGAAATGATTTCATCTAATACAGGGACAAGCATATCCAAGCCTTCAATTGAAAAGCGCTTTTGACCAACAAAGGTACGATGTAGAAATTTCTCAAAACCTTCTACCTCTGTTAATCGTTTTAAAATGGCGACCTGTTTTTCTTTAGAATGAGGTTTAAAAATATCACCAGATTCCACCATTTTTTTCAACCAATTTTTTTCCTCAAAAACATGAACATGCGAAAACTCGAAAGAAAGTGATTTTTTATATACTTCTTTTAAATAACAAATTGCTTCATAACCATTTTTTATATCACTTGGTGCATCTGGGCATAATACTTGTGCAGGAATTCCGGTTAAATCCTGCTCAGATAATTGATAGTCTTCTAGACGTAAAAACTCTTTTTTATCTTCCCATTTTTCAAGCGGGTAGATTGAAGCGTTTAGGTGGCCGTAAATCCTAATATCTTCTGCAAGCTTAACGGCAGATGCGATTTTTTGAATCTTTTCAGCAGACGTTTGCAGTCCTGCCATCTCTTGGCTATAAGAAATTGTCTCTCCTTTTGTTTGAGGAGGACCATCAAGTTGATCAAACATTTCTTTAAGATCAGGGTCAATCGATTCTGGGTCTTTAAGATAATGATCGTACACCTCCATCACATAGCCGAGGTTAGGACCATGAAAGTCTTCCCAGGTTACCTTTTGCTTTGTAGAAATTTGCGACATTGTACAATACCCCCAACTACCATAATCAAAATGTTATTTCCAGCATATTATCGTAATATATTTTTTCTTCTAAATAAGATTAGAAGAATTGAATAAAAACGCTTCCAAGATCTATTTTAACATCCTTTACCCTAACTTTCCAAGCGGTTTATGAAGAATTTTTAAAATCATACTGAAAAACAAAAAATTTAAATGTTTTCTAAATATGGAAAAGTCGAAATTTGTCAACAAAAAACGCTTTCCCAAGTATAATTTATAAGAAGAGCCTCTTGAGAAAACCAATTTTTCTCGTATGGATAGATGGGATTTGTTACCTTAAAAGCTGATTAGGCCAGTAATGAGACAACATGTAAAAACTTTAATCAATTTAATTTATTTGAAACTCCTAAAATCAGTGAAAGAGTTGATTTCTTTTTAAAAAGAATCTTTAGAGGAATAATCCCTTGGCAGAACATACTTTCATCTACTGCAAATCATGCTTAACTTTACCAGCCAATTTTGGCTTACCCCTGATGGACCACTCTTAATGAAAAGTAGTACAATTACTTTCCATTCCTTTAATGAATGAAAAGCGCAGGCATTAGTCCGATCGGCGACAAGCTTGTGAAGATCCGGCAGAAAGGTTGTTCTTTCACCTATTTGTCGGCTTGGCATATTACTCAAGTGGCCGATAGCGCAAGGAGATGGAAAACAAAGAAATGAGGTAGTGCCTCGAACAGCCTAGGTTGAGCCTCTCGAAAGGCTGTTTTTCCCTTGGAGGATTGGCTTGTGCTTAAGTCAAGCTAGGCGGGCCGGAGCTAGACAACGAAACTTACTTTAATACATTAACTAAATTACACTTTTTGAAACAAAAAAAAGAGCCCTATAAAATTTTAGGCGGCTCCTTAATAAATGCTTTTTTGTAATAATTTTTTTAATAAAGGAAAAAGGACTTCAGGTAATTCTTCAATTCTTTCGACTAGAATACTATACTTACCATAAATATTTTGAATCGTTTTCACTTGACATTCATCTATATTTTCATTTGCAAGAAAAATATTTATTACTTCAATTCCTTGCTTTCTTGCTGATACAACTGCTTCATGTGTATCCACAATTCCATTTTGTTCATAATTCATAGCTGCAGGTTCACCGTCTGAGAAAACGAGCAAAAACTTTTGCTTTTCGCTGCGCTCCCTCAATTGTTTTGTCATATGGCGGATTGCATATCCATCCCGATTATCTTCTTCAGGTAGAAGCTGCATAATTTCAGGTCCAGATGACCGGATTAAAGATGTTGTAAAAGGTACGACAGGATAAAAATAATTCGGTTGTTTTGTTTCGGTTGCACCATTTGTATCCTCCCAAAAACCGATGACCTGATGAACAACCTGGACAGATTTTAATGCCTCATGAAAAAGTGTGATTCCAAGCTTGGTTTGCTCCATTTTATCAAACATGGAGGCTGAACAATCAACGAGCAAAGTAAAGACAGCATCTATCTGACTTGAAGGAGATTGCTTTTTATAAAATAATCTTGGATTATCATCTGTTAAAACCCGAAGCAATTTCTTGTTTAGTCTGCCCACATGCAAATCTGTTCTAGGAAGGTTTTTTTTATGCTCCAATGTTTTTTGGATCATTTGCTTTAATTTTTTTTGATAAACTGCGATTTCCTTTCTATGTTGGGAATATTGTTCTATCTCACCTTTTGCTGGCGGTTGTGGTTTTTTAAAAACTGGGTAGGCAAAACGATTTTCTTTACCAAATTGTTCACTGCCTCCCTCTTTAGCTTCAGACTCAATTGACTCCATTGCTTCCATTTTAGAGAAATCATGATTAGAAGATTGCTTTGAAGACCCTTGAACAACCCCTAAAGCTTGATCTCCATCATCACCCTCACGGACCCCCTCTCCTAATAGGTCCGTTTTTGCACCATGTTCAAGATCAAATTGGAGGAAACTTTTTGAAGGGGCATTCGTTTCACGATGCCATGTCGGCATTTTTTCTTCATTAATATCCTCATCGCCTTTTTTTTGGTCAGCAAGGGTATCATCATGATCCAGTTTAGATGTCCGCTTAAGATCATCAAAAGTTAATCCTTCTTCAATCAAATGATAATCAATATCTGGGAGAAAAAAATAAGTGTTTAACATATCCTTTTCTAGTACTTCATCCATTACTTCTGCTATTTCTAAGGTAATCTTCACATTTTCATCTGTTGAGTTAGAATCAAACACTTTAATAAGCTGATTCTCCAGAAAAGAATATGTTAAATTAATTGAATTTGAAATATCAGGGATTTCCTCGAGCGGAGACTGAGTTGTTAATTTTAGAAACAATGCACAAAATAATGCATCGGTATGAATACTTCTCTCTAAATTGATCGTTAATTGAGTACGAAAGTGTTTGCGCAGCATTTGACGCCGATTATCAAAAATACGTTTTGTACCAGGTCTTTCCTTTTTGCATACTTCTTCTAATCTTATATCTTCAACTAGCATGAAAAGCTGTTTGGCAAAGCTATTTACTTTAAGGCTTCTGACCTTTGATAAGTAGGATTGAATCGTATTAAAATCACTATTATAGTAACTGCCAATTGATCTTAAAAACACATCGCTTTTCAGACCATCTTCTGTATTTTCTGGTGTTCTGTGATCCCAAAAATGGCTGAGATATATTTTTCGGTCTAATGGATTGTAGTAGGAATGAACACTATATTCAACCTCGACAGACTCACTTTTAGTTAACGTTTTAACAAGATCAGACAATTCCATAAATAAAAAAGAGTCAATCTGACTATCGTTAAATTTAATAAATTTCATTTATTGCCCCTCACTCAAATAGTGTTTCGGCTATATTTCGAACGGCTGCTTTTTCCCTATCATCTTCTAGTTTATCAATTATTCCTCGTTCAATAGCTCTTAAAGGAGGTAAATATTGAGCTAAATCACATGTATCTAATAAGGCGCGGATAGATGCAGCTTCTTCAGAAACTTGTCCATTTTGCACTTGTGTAATAAGGTCTGATGAAAGGGTAACAAACTGATTTAATAGCTTTTCATTTTGTAATTTAGATTGCTCAGATAAAACCGTTTTTAATTGACCTCCTTGAATATACGGAACTTCAATCACAACGAAACGATTTTTCAATGCTTCATTTAAAGGAACAGTTCCTACATAGCCTTCATTTATTGCTGCAATTACTCCAAATCCTTCTATTGCACGAACGACCTCACCCGTAAATGGATTTGTTATCATTTTTCGATAATCTAAGACACCATTTAAGATTGGGAGTGTTTCTGGTTTAGCCATGTTGATTTCATCAATATATAGCAAATGGCCTTTTTCCATCGCTTTAATTACAGGACCTGAAACAAACTCAATTGAAGTCCTGCTTTCATTTGAATGGATCGTTTTGTAGCCAATTAAAGCCTCTGCATCCAGGTCAACAGAACAATTGATACTATGCATGGGCTGGACAAAAACCTGTGATAATGTTTCAGCAAGCTTTGTTTTTCCAGATCCGGTTGGACCTTTTAATAATACATTTTTTCCAAGAGATAGTGCTATAATCGCATCTGTTAAAACACTCAATTCTGAAGGAGTAAACCCGCCTTTACCTATTAACAGGGTTTCTTCCTCGTTATATGTTTTTTTTCGTTTTTCGATCTGCTGTAAAATTTCACTTGGCAATTGCAATTGCTCTAGAGAATATGACATTTATATAATCCTTTCTAGGAACATGTTTCAATTAATTTTCCATTTAAGTAGTATACTAGAAAGTCTTTTTTTCCTCAATGAATAAGTTAAAAAATAAGGTAGCAGGCACTCCGAGTACCTGGTACCTTATTTGTATTTTATCCACTAATTTCACCGCAAATCAATCGTTCTCCTGAATTTCCAGATGGATCTGTGCTGTAATCGTCAGAATTTTCATGGACGATTAGGGCACTTCCATTCATATCTAATAACGAATTCTCTTTTCCGATTTGCAGTGTTACTTGATCAGCTGTTAAAACAACATCTATTTTCCCATCTGCCCCTATTTCTATGTTCGGCAAATCCCCTGCGTGCGGGCCATGAGGGTTTTTAAATCCATGCTCTTTATTGTATGGGTTAAAATGAGCTCCAGCTGATTCAAAGCTAGGCTTCACACAGCTTGCATTCTCATGAATATGAATAGCTTTTTTACCTGGCGATACATTTTGCAATTGTATTTCAATTAAAACACCTTCGTTTATTTCATTCATAATCGCTTTCCCAACGATTCTCCCATTTTCATTCATCATTTTAACCTCTAAAGTGTCGACTGTTTGCTCGACTGCAGCAATACTATCCTTTTCCCCGCTTGAAGCACTTTCCTCTTCATCTACGTTACATCCTGCTATGAAAAGAAGTAGGGAGAGTACTGGGATGATCATCTTTTTACCATTCAAATGAAGTTACCTCCCGGCTGTTTTACCAATCATTTTTTCCGAATTAACTGGGAGATATTCTGTCTCTTCTCAAAATTATCTGTTCATTTTTTAAAAGAACTTATCAAGCCAACAAAAGGCATAGTAATCGAAGTTAAAAATAAAATGATGAATGCAAAAAATTCGCCTCCACCGCAGCTATTTGGATCGCTTTCAACTAATAATGCCAAAATCACATAATAAATAAGATTAGGGAGAATACCGAAAAGACTTATCAGAAATCCATAAAGTGGCTTATATTTTAAGTGATATTTTGTAAATTTACTAATAAACTTTATCCAATAATTAAAATAAAAAAATGCTACAAATACTAAATAAGCTACTATAATTAAGCCTGGAACCATTGGAGAAATATTGATTAACACAAACAAAAAAACAACTAGGATTGCTGCTGAAAGAAATATATATAAAGTGTTTAACAGAAAAAACTTTAGTCCTTGCCTAAGAATGTCTCCGTTTTGTGGTAAATAAATAGATAGCATCTAATTCCTCCTACATAGTAATTCTATGTATATATACAAAAAAATTTTTATAGTGAAAAACGCATTCCCAGCTTAACCCCGAGCATTGCCAAAGGATAAAAAAGCAATGTTATAATCACACAAGCAATCATAAATCCTGGGGAAAGCATTGATTCAAACCATGGCTTCGGAATGATGTTTGATAATACGCAAGCCATAAGAACAACATTTGGAATTGTAGTGAACAAAATTGTTTTTGGCAGTTCTAGAGTTCCTTTAACACCAAATTCTTTACCTAATTGATATCCAACAAACAGCCAAAACCCGGCATAGCCAAATAATATAAACCAGTTAACTGCTGCTAGTGCCTCCCAAATAGAAACGAAATAACCACTATGTCTGCAAAAAGTTAAGAATGCTCCTGCCGCAAAAAAACAGCCGTTAACGAATACAAACCAACTCCTAATTTTTTCCGGCACGATTTGTTTCTTTTTATAAAGATTAACAATTTCATCAACGCTTCCAATACTAGTTAAAATTCGTTCAATTGGTTCCTTTGTTTCTAGATGCTTTATTAAAATATGTTCACGATAATCAGTTATAATTTCATTTATATGTTTGATTTTTTTATAATTTAATTCTTTTTCTAGGTCAATCAACCACTTTTCAAGCAGGAGTTCATCCATTTTCATTGTTAATCACCTTGTTTATCATGCTCACAAATTTCGTCCATTCACTAGTTTTTTTCTGCAGTAATAACTTTCCATCATTTGTTACTTTGTAATATTTTCTTGCTGGACCTTTCTCCATATCCATCCAATAGGAAGAAATGTATCCTTGATTTTCTAACTTGTGAAGCGCAGGATATAATGTACCTTCTTTTAATAAGAGTTGTTGATCTGTCGACTTTTCCATCTCTTTGACAATTTCATAACCATACATATCTTTCTTTGAAAGGACTTGTAATACAATTAAAGAAGTGCTTCCTTTTACCAGCTCTCGATCAAACATCATTTCACCTACCTAGAATTAAAAGGTATATATAGTATAGCATTCCCTTTACGAAAAAGGAAAGAAAGAAATGTGCAATCGCTTTGAATAGTTTTAGAGGTGAAAATTGTAAAAAAGTCCGAATGAGGGATTCGGACTTTTTTACATGATTTATTAAGATTTAGCTATTTTATATCAATTACCCCACCCTGAAAAAGTTTGATATCAAGATAACCCACTCAGTTCACCTTTTTAGAAAAAGTCGTTAAGGTTGACACAGAGAAGCTTTATATCTGTTCAAGTATGTCCTTAATTTTTTTCAAGTCTTTTTTGTTAGCTCTTTTCATCATGAAGGACATAAACGGAGTAAAAAGCTTTGAAAAACCTGTCGGATTCCCTTTGTTCCGTAATGTCATTAATGTAATATTGTTGTCAATAGCTTTCCATGTGTAGGTTGTCTCCATTGGAATTGGTCCATCTGCGGTTCTCATGACAAGTTTTTGACTTGGGATTAGTTCTCCAATTTCGTAAACATATTCAAGTTGTCGTCCTAGGAATTGTGCTTTGAATGCGATACGAGAACCAGTTGTCAACGGCTTATTCGTTTGCCATTCTGCTGAACGAATATTTACATACCATTTCGGCGCATTATCAGGATTAGCGGCATACTCAGAAACTTTGTCAAGAGAACATCGAATTTTTACTTCTGTAAAAACGTCTACCATTGTTTTTTATGAACCTCCAATTTTTTTAACCAATGTTTAAACAATCATATATTGAAACCTTTGACATCTCCTACAAAATTCCGGTTAAGTTGCATGAATAACCCTTCACCGTTTTCCAGTAACTCTGTGTCATTATTTATCTTCTTCCACATATTTTTTTAGCAAGTTACTAAGAAGGTGTTTCCATCCCTCTGTATGCTCATTTTCCCAGCCATCCTCAATAACTCCGGAAGCTGTATGGGAAAGCTGTAGAGAAGTTGCCCCATCTTTCTCAATTAAGCGATACGTATAAGAACTATTGACTGCTCCCTGCATACCTAGATGCCCATGCAGACGGATTTCTTCAGGCGCATTCACAAAGTAAACATTTCCCCACACTGCTCCTTCTTGTTCACCCCATTTTTCGATAAAATATCCACCCGGAACAGGATCAAGCGTAAGCCTTGAAGGTATCCCCTTTGGAGCTAACCGAAATTCCCACCAATCTTCCACCTTTTCTGTCAAAGCTTTGAATACACGCTCGCGAGGTGCTTCTATTAATACTTCTTGTTCAATTCGGAATACCCGTCCTTGTTCTGTTGTTGACATGTCTCCATCTCCTCCTGTTTGTTCAACTGCCGACCGTAAATTTAGCAAAGATGCGGCTGTTGATTGCATATATTTTCCTACCCATCTGTTGTGCATTTCCTGTAAAGGGACCACATTTAAAAAATTAATTCTGTATTTTCCTTTGCGACGTACCACAACTAAATTCCCTTCTTGTAAGGTAGACAAATGTTTCATAATTGCATACCTTGTGACTTCAGGAAAATAATTGTTAAGTTCACCAGTAGTTTTTGGCGATTGTTTAAGGATATCAAGAATTTGTCTTCGAATAGGGTGACCTAACGCTTTGAACAATATGGAAAGTTCGTCTTCCATAACACGATCCTTTCTTTAGGGTAATATGCACCATATGTGATCATAAGGTCACATATAACATGTGACAATATAGTAACATGTAATCGGAATCACGTCAATATCTCAAAAATTGAAGCTATTCTTGAAGTGAACGGCACCAACACAACATTCTTCACATTGTGAATAAAAAAACCATCCCTTACTATACGATGATAATAAGGGATGGTAAGCAAAAACCTGATTAAAAAGAATTTTTTAAAACACAGATTGTTATGTGTAGTCCTATTAAATGAATGGATAGGTATATCATAGTTATTTTGAGACTTGCAGCCACTCCATATCGACCCGATACCTGATAAAAGCTTTATAATCACTTTTTATTACGATAAAAATACATCGTTAATGGCGCAAAAATAACTGTGAGCACAACGGATACGATGAGAACTAAGCTTATCTGTTCAAAAGTGACCGTCCCCTGCATCGAGCTTCGGACTGCTGTCACTAGAATAGTTATTGGATTTACTTCAACAAACGCCTGAAGCCACGATGGCATTGTTTCAGGATCAACGAAAACATTACTAGCAAAGGTCAAGGGAAAGAGCACCATCATGGTAAATCCCATAACCGACTTCTCTGATCTCATCAACAACCCTAATGTGGTCCAAATCCAAGATAAACTAAAACAGAACACCAATAGTAACACCACCGCAAGCAAAACTCCAAGCGTCCCACCCTCAGGCCGAAAACCAAGCGCCATTCCGAGTACAATCATGATCGTGGATGCCATTGTGTAGCGGACAGCATCAACGAGAAGTGCTCCAACTAGTGCAGCTGGCCGCCAAATTGGCAATGTCCGAAAACGGTCAAAGATTCCTTTAGAAATGTCTTTGTTTAGGTCAATTCCAGTATACATAGTGATCATCGTGACAGTTTGAACCAAGATTCCCGGCAGAAGGAACTGCAAGTAATCTCCAGTAGATCTAGCTAATGCCCCGCCGAAAAGGTAGGTAAACATCAATAAAAAAATAATAGGAAACGCAGTGATGTCGAACAACTGTTCAGGAACATGCTTGATCTTTAGCAATGCCCGCCATCCAAATGTTAGTGACGCCGACAATGGGCTTGGACGCGGCGGGCGCTCGTAAACTAAAAGGGCTTTACGCATTGCTTCATCAACATTATTGTTGGTCTTCTGTTTCGGAATGTTCATTGCCCTCCCTCCCCGGTTTTAGTAGTTTCATGGTCAGCTGGTCGACCAGTCAAAGTGAGGAAAACTTCGTCAAGGCTCGGCTGACCAAGAGAAAAATCTGTGACAATAATACCAGCACGAGCTAGTTCCCCGAGTGAATAAGAGGCACGCTCAGCGTCAGAAACCCTAGCAGAAAGTACCGCTGGATCAGATGGAAGCTGGATGGAAGTACCGAGTTTATCCTCAAGTAACTGTTTTGCTAAAGGCCGAGTATGCGGATCGAGCAACCGAACGTGCAGAGCGCCTGAGCCGACGGATGCTTTGAGTTCACCACTAGTCCCCTCAGCGATAATCTTGCCGTGATCAATCACTGCAATTCGGTCAGCAAGTTGGTCAGCCTCATCAAGATACTGAGTCGTCAGTAAAACAGTTGTTCCGTTATTGACCAAAGCTCTAACGGTATCCCAAACCTGATTTCTGCTGCGAGGGTCAAGCCCTGTAGTCGGTTCATCTAGAAACAACAAATCCGGTGAAATAACAATGCTGGCAGCAATATCAATACGGCGCCGCATACCACCAGAGTATTTTTTTACTTGACGCTTGGACGCCTCCTCCAAGCCAAAGGCATGGAGGAGTTCATCTGCTCTCGCCTTGGCCTGTTTCCGAGAATAACCCATGAGCCTGGCAATCAAAATGAGATTTTCTATACCGGTCAAATCATCGTCCACCGAGGCAAACTGCCCCGTTAAGCTTACGCGACTTCTTACTGCATCAGCCTCTTGAACAAGGTCATGTCCGAGTATTCTTGCTGTTCCGCCATCCGGTTGCAGCAGGGTAGTCAGCATACGAAGTGTTGTCGTCTTGCCTGCACCGTTTGGACCTAAAACCCCATATACAGTACCTTTACGTACTTTTAGATCCACACCGTCTACTGCCCGGTTTTCACCGAATACCTTCACAAGACCGGAGGCTTCAATCGCCAGCTCGGATTGGTTTTGGATATTATTTATTTTGTTCATTGTTTTCTCCTTTCCGGGATTTGAATTAGGTCTAAAGTAAAAATATAAACATAGATAGTCTTTTAAATAAGACTAGTCGCATGAAAATTTCCTTCCTTAGAAATTCCTTCAGATTACTCAGAATGATAGAAAGTATTACTGAGTGGGTTTGTTTACCTTCCTTCCCATGGTTGTGTAATACTCTTGCCGATCACTCTGATATACGTTTAACTGCGACAACATGGCTGAAGATATTATACCTTTAAAAAGTGGTAAGGATTTCTTCTCAATTGCTTTTTTTGCCTTTTTTTATTAATTGAATATACACTCTGTTGCGAATGGCTATTGTCATAAATCAATTATTTTTATATCCGTTCTAACCTTTTGTATCAATTACCCTTTTTCAATTGCATTTTTTTCATTCCTAATATCCCCTTCCAATTGGAGTACTTCATGAATATGAGTTATAAACTGGACTTTAAGTCAACTAATCAAAAAGGCCTTCATCTCCATTTTCTCCACAAAATCTATTTTCTACAACATAATTAAGAGAATCCTAGAATAATCAAGCCGACCACCAATGTTATTTCATGGGAATTTAATGGATAAATGATAAACTACCTATTTACTGAAACATTTTTACCAGTTTTTTCGACCGCAAACCACTGCAAAATTATTTTTATCATTTCTGGTAGAACGGTCTTTGACCTCTAGTTCAAGGAGGATAGTGATGTAAATAACAGCTAACTTTTACCCCATATTTTTTTCATTGAACTTAAACACTTTAAGCTTAAAAAAACACTATCCTTTCAATCATCTTTAAGAAAGAATAGCGTCTTTTCGGAATGTCATTACTTGATAGGAACTAATATTAGATCGATACATGAATTCAAGGAAGAATGAAGTGAATTTCATTCCCTTTTGTCTCAGGTTGGATATCCTTTCAGTTTCAGGCGAGAGCAATAAAAATGCTCTGTATTAGTTGGATCGAACTCCGACCCGTACTTCGTACAGCACAAAATTATTTCCTCCCCCCTTAGTCATTCATTACCGTCGCCAAGATTTATTTCTTTACTTTTTTACCCACTCCATTGATTAAATATTTTCCCCATTCTCTCATAGCAATGCTTTCTCCAGCTTCGGCTGCTTTTTTTAACCACTTTTCTCCTTCTTCAATCCTTTGTTCTAATCCCTGTCCCTTTAGTAATCGATAACCAAGTATCCTCATTGCGATAGGATATTGTAATTCAGCAGAATTTCTCAGCCATTTTTCTCCTTCAACTGCATCTTGATTAAGTCCTTCCCCAACAAGTAAGCGGTAGCCAAGCTCCATCATGGCCCACCTATCTCCCGCTTCGACAGATTTTCTTAGCCACTTCTCTCCTTCAACTAGATCTTGCTTTACTACTTCCCCTGTTAACAAAATATGGGCTAACTCATTCATTGCTCCTATATCTCCAGCCCGAATGGCTGCCCGTAACCATCTAACCCCTTCGTCTATCTTATTTTCTCTTTTTTCTTTGAAATCAATAATTTGAGCATTTTGCTCTGACGGTTGGCTTTCTTCTTCAGAGTTCGCTGTGGATTGGTTTTCTGTTTCATTTTGACACATATTATTCTCCTCCAAGTTGATAGTATAAATTTGAGAACAGGCTGTATGACAAATTTAAATTTAACTAATGTAGTAGAATACTATCTTGTTTTACCAAGTCCAAGAATACCTGAGTTCGGCATGCCAGCCATTGTTGGGATAATAGTTGTGGGTGATAAAGGCTGGTCCCATGCCCTTAGCAAAAATGTTGTCTCGCTCAATTCTTAGCTCCATTGGACCTCCAACCTTTCCATTATCATTGTTGTCTTTCCAAACCTCATATTGCTTAATACAAGTCTTGTCCTGGTAGTACTTGTTATCACACCAAGGCCCGGACGGTCCGAACCAGACCTGCTTGTGGTAAAAATCTACATCTGTACCACCTGGGACGATAATTTGACCCCACGCTTCAAGACAGTATGGTTCAGACTGTATATTCCACTTCACGTAATGCTGTTTACCTCCCTCAACTTTTGGGAGGGACGTCATTTTCTTGCAGCTGACATCACCGATTTTTTCTTTAGTCACTCGCTGCTTAAGGAAGCCCTCATTATTACCAAACCCATCTAGCAAAACCCACTTTCCATCATCACTTATCTCGAACTTCTCATAATTTACCGGGGGCCAGTTATCTGGTTCTCCCCAGCTTATGTGTGACACCCCTCTCCCCTGAGGTTCCCATGCCCATTGGTTGCGCCATTCTCCTGACCAAAATTGACCAGCACTCCGCTCGAACATACGGGAATAATCTCCATATGTTCCAAGTGATTGCGCATGAACTGTCCCTGCAAAAGGACCGATCATTAATGCAGCAACGACGGCAGCTATAATTAACTTCAAATTTAAAAACATCCTCTTTGTCCTCCATGCTATCTTTAAAGATGTAACATCTGTATTTCCAAGTTTCATAGCAAACATTGCCATAATCATAGGATAACAAAGCTTTTTCAAAAAAGGAGTAGTAAAATAGTCCTCTAAAAACAAACGAACATTGCGGAACCTTTGATTTTCTAATTTTTTCTTAGAATGAAACATACCAATTATATATCATGAAAACAAAGCTTAAAAAAATGTTAGAACATTATTCTGAAGTATGACATTCTGTTGTCATACTTCTTTATCAAGAATAAACTCATAAAAATTAATATAAAGAGTTTAGGAGATGATGAAAATGACAAATCCAATAAAAATGTATGATTATCACGCATGGTCTAACCAAGAATATTCAATCGTTTAAATGAACTCCCTCAAGATATCTATCATCCAGAAATCACCAGCATCTTTCCCTCTGTATCAAAGGTACTAGCGGAATTATACGTTGTTGATCACTGCTGGGTTAGGTATTCTTTCAGGAATGAGTATGAGTGAATCCATGGAACGGTCATGGCTATTAGGTGATGAAGCTCAAAGAAAAGTATAAAGGAATTAGAGGAAATGTTTATTCAATTAAGCAAGCGATATAAGGAAATCAGGGTGATTTAGAGAAAGTTATTGATCTGGATAACCTCTATATGCTGGTATCCGGGATACCCGTTTATCTGAAATCGTGATACATGTTGTTAATCATGGAACTTATCACTGAGGGAATATCTCTGCAATGCTGCGGCAAATGGGGCATGCATCTATCATGACAGATTATTATTTTTTTTGGTATCAAGATAAATAGAAAGCTTTTGTCAAATGGGAATCCAGGTAGTAGTGAAACTAAAAATAACTATGATAAATACTTAAAAAATAGGGATTTAATCTTTTTATCCCCATTTTACTATTTAGTCGTCATTGTGATGGATTTTTTTAACAATAATAGAAGGTTTCCTTATTAAGATCCTATCAAGTCCAAACTATATTAAAATCATATGTTTTTCTATAAGTGACTACAAGCTGCTCGCGTTGAAAACCTTAAATTGTTTAAGAGTTCTCAAATGGTTTTTCCTGATTACATAACGATTTGGGTTGCCGCTTTTCTCGTTCCTTTCAACCGCCACTAAGGAAAACCATTCTGCCTTACCCTATCATGATGCCTAAGGGACCATCCTCTTTTACTATTTCTTGAATTTCATATACAGAAATAGGAAAATATGGAAATCCATATACATAAGCAGTCAGCTCATAAAGCTGAAAAAAAATTATAAGGCTTTTATCTGCAATATAAAAGTCCTGATTCGGCGCAATTCCCTTAAAAGGGGGATCCAAAACAAAAATATCCCGCTCAATAATCTGTTTGCTGATAATGTCGGATAACCTTTTTACATAGTCGCTTCCGTCCTTAAATAGATCTTTCAGCCGATAAGACTTCCCTGTATTTGCATCAAAAGTTAAGCCCTTTAAGATGGTCAGTCCGTGAGCACCTCCTGAAAAAGCATAATTTTCAAGAGTAAGACTCAATACATTTCGTTCATTTGTTTTTATTTCAAAGAAACCGGTCATTTCAGTTTTAATTCCGCCGTCATAGTTTTGACTTGAAATTTGCTTCTGAACCTCTTGTTGAATTCTGCTGTTTATTCTCTGAATTGGTCCTGATTGTTGGCCAGAAACGTATGGATAATAAATAAGAAGATTGCGGCTCTTTATTTGTTGGGTATAGATAAGTAATGGAAAATTAATCATGGTACCACCTCCACCTTTTCTCTACCTAACTTATTACTTTTGAACGAAAAAAAGAAGCGAGAGTTCGCTTCTTAATTCATTACTTTATTAAATCGTTTAGCGCCCAAATAACGCTCTTTCCAATAGGAATTATTCAAATTTGAAATGGTTACGCCACTGGAACTAGCATGAATAAACTCATCATTCCCTAAATAAATTCCCATATGTGAAGGACCCGGTTTATAAGTTGAAAAATAAACGAAGTCACCTACTGCTGGCTGCTTGACAGATGTCATCATATTCCAATATCCTGCAGTGCTTAATCGTGAAACTGACGCTACTTTATTTACTGTATAATAGATATAGCCGCTGCAATCAAACCCTGATGGAGTGTTGCCTCCCCAGCGATATGGGACACCCATATGCTTTTTAGCCTCATTTATCATTTTATCCACTTTATTGCTTACATTTGAATTTGAATTACTTGGTTCTTGTTCAACCGGTTGTTTTGTACTTCCGCCTGTTACTTTCAATGTTTGACCAGGATAGATGACATCAGATTTTAATTGGTTCATAGACTTCAATTCTGCTACTGTAAGATTATGTTGGTTGGCAATTTCCCATAAAGAATCGCCTAATTTAACTTTATATGTAGATGAAGATTGTGATGGCTTCTGGCTGCCTGAGATTGATTGAGAAGGCTTAGAATCCACATTATTTGTATTTTCTGCCTTGCCGTTTACCTTTAGCTTTTGCCCAACGTAGATCAGATCAGAAGAAAGATTATTCAACGATTTCAATTTTTTTACAGTTGTATCATGCAATAATGCAATTTCTGAAAGCGTGTCACCAGAGGTAACTGAATATGTAACGACCGATTGATTATTATTGTCTGTGTTATTTGTTCCTTGATTTGAAGGTTTTTTCGAATTATTTCCAGGAAGCTGGAGAACTTGTCCTACTCTAATGAGGTTAGATTTCAGCTGATTTGCTTCTTTTAACGCTTTGACTGTCGTCTTGCTTGCAATCGAAATATCCCATAAGGTATCGCCTTTTTTAACAGTTACACTTTCAGCAGATGCAGCATTTGCCAGCATTGTGGAACCGACTACAGCTGATGCTGTCAAACCAAATAATTTTTTCATTGTTGTTCACTTTACCTCCTACCCTTTCTATTTCATATTTTAATAGATACTAAACTGAAAAACTACATTTTTTCTGATAATGTTACAAATTATTTTAATTTCTCCACATTTCACCAGAAATTTGTTGAAAAAATAAATAAACAAACACTTACTTTTTGCATAACTTGTAGAAAATAAAATTGAAGGTGAACAATTATGGCAAAAAGAAACAGAGGCAAAACGCTGGCCAAACTCCCAGCGAGAGGAAGAGGAACTTGTCCGCTTTGTTTGACGAAAAGAATTAAACTTCTTTATTCAAATATCGACAATAAAGGCAGAAAGTTAACAGTTTGTAAAAAATGCAGAGAAAAATAAAGTGAATTTGCTAACAGTGGGGAACTTCCTTCAACTTTCTACATCCCCACTGATGGTTAGATGAAGCCTGAAGGATGTGGTCGCATAGAGGTTGCCACGAACTTGGCGATTTTTGTTGGATTCTAAAAAAATTTGATCATTTGATCAAAAGTACGTCTTATACGTTGATTTCCCAAATATAAAAGAGACTGTTTTTGAAAAAAAGTTTGATCAAAACAGGCTCTTAAAATATTTCATTAGGGCGCTTTTTATAAAAACGTTTGGTCAATTCTATCTGTGTTGTTCAATAAAAGTTAGCAAGTTGAACCAGAAGTAAAAGGATGATACATATTCTTTTGGGTAAGTTTTAAAATAAACTTTCCATTTTTTATATTGCTTTAAATATTCTTTTTTAATAAAAAAGAACCCCTAAATAAGAAAAGTGTTACACATAAAGAACACTTTTCTTATTGAGGAAATTCTACTAAAAAGGATTAAATCAACTCATTGGTTAGAATTAACTTATTTTGTAATTTTTTTAAGTCTATTCCTTTCTTTTACCAAGATGCACTGTACTCCCCGGTACCGATCGATGGAGTATGGTATCTGTTAGTTTCAAGATTCTGCCACGTAATTTTACCGTCTTCATCTTTCAAGAAAAACTTGAATTCGTATGATCGATCAGCGGCTAAATTAAACGTACCGGTCCAGGTGTCATCTGAATTTTGTGTGAGTTTATATTTATGCTCAGCAGTGTTCCATCTACCAATTTCTCCCCTATCTCCAATCAAATAAACTTCCTGACCGTTTGCTGCAGGAACATCTTTAACTGTAAATGTTACAGGAATGGGTGTAACTCCTAATTTATCTGCCATCATGTTAAACTCATTTGTCTGATTTCCCTCACTATCGAATAAATGATTCATTCTTAGCAAGGTAAATCCGTCAAAATTGTAGTTGAAAACAGCTTCTGCGGAGTTATCAAATCCCCATTCGTTATTAATAAGAGGCAGTGCATTTTCACCATTCAATGATATACCACGTACATTCGCTAAGTTGGCAATTTGAGTAACTAACGTTCTAGGAGCACTATAGTATGGTGGATTATATGCATCATGGTCTCCCATTTCTAAACAAGTAAATGTGATAGCCAAATTAGATTGTTTAAACTGATCGAGCAATTGAGAATACTTATAGTACCCCGCGCTGTATTCAGCGGAATGAGGCATTTCTGGATCATTCATTTTCCAATGAACACCTGCTATTTTTGCCCCGATCGGTACATTAAAGGTGTTATCAAATTGCATATGAGCAACGTTGGCGATCTTTTCTATATGGTCTTCAAGGGTACTCTGGTACCATTCCATGAAGTCCTTTCCATATTGTGTATTGTAAGCCTCACCGCTTCTGAAGAACTTCTCTCCATTGTTTGGCGGCTGAATTTCGCTCCAGCTTCCGAGTTCCGTACCCCACGCAGCATTTAGTTCTTGAATGGTAGGATACTTTTCTTGTATAAAAAGTCCGAAATCTTTTTTAGCACCTTCTGAATAGGCTTGAAGCTTTCCTCTTTGAGGATATTCCCAACCATCTGCAAACTGATAAGACGGGTATCTTAATTCACCTGCGGGACCTCCACTTAAGTATATTTTAACTATAAGCTCTTTTTCGTCAGCAAAATTTTCTGCAAACGACTTATATAATTCATTATATTGGTTTTCTATTCCCCCCCACCAGGGAGCAAGTGCCTCTTTATTCAAATAACCACTTTCGCTTTTGAACGCCATATTTTCTATGGAGTCTTTCTCCCATAACCATGCCGGAATAGGATAATTACAATCATCCCCTACGTTGCCACCGCATTGGTGAGTGGAAATAATAGGGACCCATTTTAACCCAGATGACTCCACTACGTCCGCATACTTTTCATAGTAAGACCAGTCAAATTGATTATCTCCAGTGCCTTCGACTTTCCCCCACCATACATCTGTTGTTAAAGCGTACACACCACTTTCTTTCAATTGAATCAATTGCTTTTTAAATTCCTCCCAATCTGTTATTTCCCCTAGTGGTGCCATAACATATGATTTATAATTTGGCTTTACTTCGGCTTGAGCAGTCGAAAAACTTGAGAATAAAGCGACAACACATAACATATAAGCAATCAAACTATAGGACAGCTTTCTCATAAAAGTGAATACTCCTTCCATTTTCTATCATGTTTTCAAAATGTATTTTTCTTAGAATTACAACTAGTTCCCTGAAATTTTTCTATATAGAACTTCGCGAGTCTAAAAAAGCATACCAGTATTCATTTTGAAAAGTGATTGATCTATTCAATAGCTACCTCCTTTGTATTTTTTTAATTTCAATTACTTGCAAGCATCAATCAATCAGAGAAAAGTAGTAATCCTAAATCTAGGTACCATTTCAACTTTTTTGAGCAAACGTTTGCACATTAAAATATCAATACTCTACTTTTTAAAAAGATTGATAGTGTAACATAGATTTTTCACTTGTATTCAAAAAATCAACTCCGCAAACGTTTGCACACTTTTCACTATAAAATATATCACCGCAAAAAATCTATTGCAAACTTTTATAATATTTTAATTATTTTTACCCAGTGAAAAAACTCTCTACCAAATTAAAATGACCTATATACTATGTTAGCTGTGTAGGAACAATATAATCTTTTTTTTCTTTATTTTGCAATTGTCTATCATTAAATATTAATAAAACAATTATCATTCCAAACATCGCAGCAAATACTAGCACGATATCCAGAAAAAACCTTCATTTCCTTCAAAGAAGCTAACAATGCTAATGCCACCTATCCCTCAGTTTCTACTTCGTAATACGAAATTTTCGTTTTAGATATGCTTTTCTGTGCTGATGGGGTATAAAGTTCCATCTTTAGCAAATGACATTTTCCCTGTTTCTTCAGATACTACCAATACAAGAGCATCCGTCAATTCTGTCAGTCCTAAAGCAGCTAGATGTCTAGTGCCAACTTTTTTGGTACCGATATCTCTTGGGGAAAGAGGGAGGACATTTGATGCGGATTCAATTATGTTTCCGCGTACAAGTAATGCCCCATCATGTAATGGGTTGCCTGGATAAAAAATACTTTCGATTAAAGAAGCGGAAAGATGAGCGTGGACCAATACTCCTTGATTCAATAGGGGCTCAGCGGGCATATTTCTTTCTACTACAATTAATGCCCCGTGTCTTCTTTCAGACAAATGGTGAATTGCTTTTGATAGTTCAACATACTTGGTTGTATAAGGCGACAAATAAGCTTCTAAATAAAAAGAGGAAGCTGAGGATTGGATTTCTATAAATAAGTCTTTAATGTGGTCTAAATCACAAAGTAAGCAATCTGATTTATTTTCTAGAGAATGGACCATTTTTGATGACTCATCTATAATCTTTTGAAGGTGGCTTTTTATTTGACCTCTAACCGTTTTTAAAATTTCATTTTCGTCAGCTAACATGCTCATCCCCCCTTATAATACTATTATTGTCTTGTTAAATTGACTGTTCATTCATATAAAATAAAAATGAATGAGTCTTTCATAAATTGGAAATTTTATAAACAGGGAGGTTGATTACATATGATTACATACAAGTTTTTTCAATATTTGTTTACGTTTTTTGGAGTGATTACTTTAGGTTTTTTCTACACCCAAATGTTTAGAGAAAATTCAAATAAAAAAGAAGACAAGCAAAAATAACAACTTTTAATTGCTTCCATGTTATAATTTCTTTCGTTATCCTAAAGAAAACGAGGACTTTAACATGAGAGAAACTTACAATTTTAAAGAAAAATACAAACAGTTTGTCATCATTTTATTACCGATATTAGTGACCCAACTGGGTCTTTTTGCGATGAATTTCTTAGATACTATGATGTCTGGAAAATTGAGTCCTTCTGATCTAGCAGGGGTTGCGATAGGTTCCAGCTTATGGGTCCCTATAAATACAGGACTAAGCGGAATTTTATTAGCAATAACTCCAATTGTTGCTCAATTAATTGGAGCTAAGCAGCAAGCTAAAGTTTCCTTTTCTGTCATCCAAGGGCTGTATTTGTCTGTAGTTATATCAACAGTGATTATCCTCGCAGGCTATTTATCTTTAGATTTCATCTTAGATAATCTTAATTTAGAAACATCAGTTAGAATCATCGCCAAAAACTATTTAGTTGCCCTGTCATTTGGGATCTTTCCCTTATTTGCCTATACGGTTTTGCGCTGTTTTATTGACGCATTAGGTTTAACCAGAGTATCTATGTTTATTACCCTGCTTTCTTTACCGATTAATTTCGTGTTTAATTATTTATTTATATTTGGAGCTTTTGGTTTTCCTAAACTTGGCGGTATTGGAGCTGGAGTAGCTTCAGCCATTACCTATTGGAGCATCTTTATCATTTCTATGTTTATTGTTCACAAAAAAGCTCCATTTAATCAGTTCAAAATCTTTCAAAGCATTTACAATGTCTCCTTTGCTGCGTGGAAAGAAATATTAAAAATTGGTGTACCAATTGGTTTTGCGATCTTTTTTGAAACTAGTATTTTTGCAGCCGTAACAATATTGATGAGTACCTTTGATACAATAACGATTGCTTCACATCAGGCTGCCTTGAATTTCGCATCTTTCTTATATATGATTCCATTAAGTATTTCCATGGCATTAACGATTGTAGTCGGTTTTGAAATTGGAGCAGGACGGTACAAAGATGCAAGGCATTACAGTTACATGGGAATTGCTTTCGGTGTTCTTTTGTCACTTTTTTCAGGATTTGTCATTTTACTGCTGAGACCGCAAATCGCTGGTATCTACACAAATAATCCAGATGTACTCCTTTTGACTCAGCAGTTTTTAATTTATGCGATTTTCTTTCAGCTGTCAGATGCAATTGCTGCTCCTATTCAGGGGGCACTAAGAGGATATAAAGATGTGAATGTTACTTTAATCATAGCTTTAGTTTCCTACTGGATTATTGGACTTCCTTTAGGGTATATACTTGGAAATTATACTTCTTTTGGTGCATTCGGTTACTGGATTGGATTAATTTCAGGGCTTGCAGCAGGCGCAATCTGCTTATCAGCAAGGCTATACTTTATTCAACAAAAATATAAATCATTAAGATTAAAAGCCAGTTAAAAAGGAAAGACGTAAGGAGCTGGTCCTGCTGTGACTAGTAAAAACAAACGCTCAGAAAGGTTTTACTTTTGCCAATTTATCAGGTTAGATGACTTCGATCAGATCTGGACAACGACATTACGTATTAATAAAAATAATCATTTAATAAGCTTAAACCTTCTAATACCAAAAAAAGTGCTGCTCATGAATAGATAAACAGCACTTTTTTATATCATCAAATGCACGAAAGTAAGGGGTTGGTATGATAAAGAAATCAGCTCTTTCGCTGATTTCTTCAAAACGAGCTTCGACTTTCTCAGTCATCCCATTGATAAGTCCAAAAGGTTTCTGTTTCAAACCAATTCATCACATCTGGTTCATTATTTTGCAGCTTAATTTCCATTTGTTTTAACATACCCTCTGTCTGGGTTCGATGTGCCTTAAGGGCACTCATCTTGATGTCAGCAACCTCTGTAATATCAATCGAGACATCTGGTTTTCCAAGCTCTTCTTCAGAGTGGCGTGTAATAGCTTTGCAGTATGTCAGTGGTCGTTTATCTTTCGGTATCCGCTTTAATGCACGTATTGTAGCAGCACCAGTAGCATCATGGTCAGGATGGACTCCATGACCAGGGTAAAAAGTGACTACAAGCGACGGCTTTACTTCTTGAATGATATCTTCAATCATGTCAGCAAACTCTTCTTCATCTTCAAATTCTAACGTTTTATCCCGAAGGCCAAGCATCCTCAAATCTTGTATGTCCATTTCTTTACAAGCATCTATCAATTCCTGCTTGCGCAGTAATGGAAGTGTTTCACGGTTAGCAAATAACGGATTTCCCATATTCCTGCCCATTTCCCCCAATGTCCCGCATGCATATGTAACTGGAATATTTTGTTTTCGATATAAGGCAATCAATCCAGCAACTCCAAATGATTCGTCATCTGGATGAGGTAAAACTACTAGTAATCGTTCACTCATGATTTTTGCACTCCTACTCTATTCAATGGGATATATTCGTAAACTTTATTTGCGATTAATCATTGCTATTTATTCCAAGAACTTTTGTCTTTCCCTGAGATGATTGGCCCTGAGACCTAAGAGCCGATGGCACCTGCCTGCAAAGGCGTTACGGCCTTATGCCTGCCGGCACTAGGACGTCCTGTCCGCCTGCGCTGGAGCATCGATAGCTAACTTTAATACGTTAACACTTTAATCATCTTAAGCTTTCTGAAAAGACGAGAAATACAATTCATTATCCTTCAGAAGCAGCAATCTTTTAGAAAAGAGTCAGTCTTTTAATTGCTAAATGGTACTTCACTGATTTGCAAAGCAATCGCTAACTTACCGTCTTTATCATGTCCCGCTAACAATAGTTGATTTTGATCAGTAACCGTCCAATCTGTCAACCCTTCCGCATAAACCCAGCCATGCTCCAATTTTAATCCGACCCTGTATGGTCCCTCTCCTTTAATTTTCGCCTGGCTAAAGGATACTTCTACATTTCGAATAAATGCAACAACCGTCATATTATTTTCATTAAAATGGGCAGAATAGGCTCCGGTAGTTGTTTCTAAATGTACATACACTTTTTTCTGGAGCTTTTTATTGAGCTCTTCTTGCACACTTTCTATTTCGATAGGTTTCACTTTATATCCTCCAATTGTCATTTGTCCTTTACTTCGTCCAGAACTAAAAGATGAAGTTTAATTAAATGCAATTTAACATTGTCCTCCAAAGAAGAATTCATAATTCTTTTTGTCGCTGCAAGAAATTTATCTGCAGAATTTTTTCGAAGCCTTGGATGGGTCAATTCATCCTTTAAGTCTTTTTTTATAGCTTGAAGAAGAGTTTTTTCTTCCCCATCTTCTACAGGAAGCTTCCTATTTATCCATAACGAGCGATAAGAGGCAAGCAGCTCAGAAATATTCATAATATACCCTTTCTTATCTCCCTTTTATTTTATCTTTATCACCGAAAAAGCAAAAGAACTTTGCTTGCATAAATCGAGGAAGGAATTATAATTGAAACGATTTTTTCTTATGAATTTTAACAGATTGACGTTTGATTAATTTAGTGTTTGCTATAGTAAATAGGAAAAGAGCACTCCAAATGAAAGCAAATGTCAAGATTTCAATTATAGTGAAAGGTTCATTGTATAAAAGGACTCCGATAATTAATGTGATGGTTGGAGCTATGTATTGTAAAACTCCTACCATATATAGCGGGATCCGCTGTGCACCCATTGCAAATAATAAAAGGGGGATTGCCGTCACAATTCCCGCTCCCATTAACAGCACAATTGTTATGAAATCAAAAGATAATATGGCGGAACTCTTGTTTTCAAAAATGGAAATTAAATAAATTCCGGCAATTGGTGTAACAACTAAGGTTTCATATGTTAAACCAATTGAAGAATTTAACTTTGTAACTTTTTTAGTCAATCCATATAAACCAAAGCTTAACGCTAAAATAACAGCCACCCATGGAAATTTCCCATAATGAATTGTTGAAATGAGCACTCCGACTCCAGCTAACACAAAGGAGGTTATTTGCAGCCAATTAAGTCTCTCTTTTAAAAATATTACACCTAATATGACACTTACTAATGGGTTAATATAATATCCTAAGCTCGCGTCAATCATATGATCATTGTTTACTGCCCATATATATACGTACCAATTTATACTGATTAGTAACGAAGAAATGACCAGTAAAAAAATTATCTTTGGTTTTATGCTCATTTGTTTAAATACTTGTTGAAATTGCGGCCATTGTTTTTGTACCGATAGAATACCAGCCATAAAGGCAAACGACCAAATGACCCTATGAGCAAGAATTTCTTCTGCTTGAACATACTCAAGTAATTTCCAATATAAGGGCAGTATTCCCCACAACGTATAAGAACAGGCTGTAAATAAAACCCCTGATCTATCCACCTTTCCATTGTTCATCCTTAAACTTCACCTTTCCTTAAAAGAACCTAATTTCCATTATAATCGGTCCCACACAAAATCAACAACAAAAAGGTCTTGATAACATCTCTTTTACAATCTCATATAATAATAGTGCGGAAAAAATCTAATTCATCCAAACCAATATACCGCTATTTAATATGAAGGACTATGATATTGTAAAACAACTTACATGCCTTGGTAAATTTCCGCAACATCTTTCCTTCATGAAAAAGGAAGTGAATTTAAAAGGTGTTTCCTTGGAATAAAGGTTTTCCCTTTCATAAAATGAAGATCCCTGACCAGTTTAAAGATCTAGAACCCAATCAAGTTGAAGAATATGTTCAAGACGTTATGAAAAATGTTTTTGGCAACCAATACCCGTTCCAATTTCCTTTTCAAGGCGAAATACAGCCTAACAGCAAAAATGACAGACAATCGAAAAAATACCAAATCGAATGCTTTGAAACAAGTGAATATATATATGTAAAAATCCCACTAGAGCGAGAAAAATTAGCGGGACTAAAAATTCAGCACACAAGCCACCAATTAATCATTCACAATTATCCTGAAGAAGGAGAGACAGAAAAAGTCAGTCTCCCTTCGCTGGTTAAGCGCAAAGGAACAAAAACTCACTATAAAGACTCCCTCCTTGAGATTAAGCTTATAAAAAATGAAGACCATTATATTTCTGAAGTTGTCATTAATGATGAATAAAAAAGTAAAGCGGTAAGGTGTCCTGTTTCATGGCGAACAATATAAGAACCGTTAGAAAGATTGTTTTTTAAACTTTTTAACGGATTTACATATTCTTTTTAGCCGTTGGCAACTTGGGATTGATAACATTAACTCACATACTTTACCTTCAGCTTATAACAAAAAAACTACCCTGCAGGTAGTTTTTTCGTTTAGTAGGGATAACCCCCGTACCCATAGCCAGGGTAGCCGCCCCCGTATGGAGCGCCTCCATACCCGCCATATCCAGGGTACCCACCGTATCCTCCATAAAAAGGATATGGCCGAGGTCTAGCATAACTAATAAGGGCGCCTCCAAGGAAACCACCTAATAAACCTCCAATAAATGGAGCCCCGAAAAAAAACGGTTGTCTATATCCATAACCTGGCTTGTTTCGATAGCCAACTTGTATCATTTGAGGGTGCAAAACAATTCCTCCCTTTTATTTGCCTACACTAAAAGGGTATTCAATTAGGAAAAAAAAGCGTGGGCGAAAAGGGAGGTTTCTGAGCTTTCTCATTAGATATGTGTTTAAGTTAGGGAAACTATAAATTGAATTTAACTAAGTTCTCGTTGTCCGGCTCAAAGCAACTGCCCCATCTACTAAATCTTCAAAGATAAGGAAGAACATCTTTCTGGAATCCGTCTCGTTGTTAGCGATGCTTGTCCAAGACACATTGAACTTACCATTTTAATTATCATTAATCCTTTGTTGAATTGACCCATCTTGTTTTTCTACAATTAGCGTAATATTCCGATTTTTCATAAATTCTCTTCCTTTATCCATTGCTGCTTCTTTTGTGGTAAAGGTATTAGTTGGGCGTTTATTCCCTTGTTTTTTCAACACCCATTTGTCTTCTTTATAGAAAACCACATATTCTTCTTTAGTAGAACCACTTTGATTATCTGCCCATTTTTCTGCTTGAGAAATCGCGATTGGAATGGCGCGATCTTCTTCATAACCCTCGTCTAGTAAACTGTTCCCAATGTCAATTGCCTTATTTTTTGTTTTTGATGGTAAATTTTTAAACGAACTTGGATAATCATTTTTTGTCCAACTCATTTGATTCATCTCCTTTTTCGTTTACCAACCATTTTCCCCACATATCCTCCTTATAAACTGTGAATTACGCCTCATAGATCATTTTTCTTGTCATTCCGCCGTCAATTACAAGATTAACTCCATTGATAAAATCATTTTCAGGATTTGTTAGATAAAAACAAGCATTGGCAATATCAATTGGTTTACCAACTCTTTGTGAGAAATGCTGTTTATGGTCAATTGCTCGCAGCTCTGAATAATTATCGGTTTCTATCCAACCTGGTGAGACGGAATTTACTGTAATCTTATCACGACTCAAAGAAGCAGCTAAAGCATGAGTAAGTGCTGTTATTCCACCCTTAGCCGCGGCATAAGCTTCTGAATTTGGTTCAGACATGATTGCCCTTGTTGATGCTATATTAACAATCGATCCGCCTTGTGGGTTGTCTCTCATCAGCTTCGCAGCTTCTTTTGAACATATAAACACACTTCTTAAATTTGTATGAATAATGTCATCCCAATCTTCGACTGTAAGCTCGTATACTGATTTCCACTTTGAAACACCTGCATTGTTAATTAACACATCGACCGAACCAAATCGGTCTTTGGCAGTCTTTATAAGATGAATGATTTCATCTTCCCTTTGAACATCGCACTTTACAAAATGAACCGATTGATTCACATTCGTCATTTCTTCCTCAAGCATTAGACCTTCCCTTGTATCGATATCACCAAACACTACCTTGTAACCTTTTTTAGCATAAAGCTTTACAATCTCTTTACCGATCCCGTTTGCTCCTCCTGTAACAATAGCTGTTTTAGTCATTGCAATCTCCTTTACCATATTGTTCTGCCCAATTTTTAGCTTCCTTCAATACGTTCTCAATACCCATACCTTTTTCCGTTAACTGATAAACGACTTTAACAGGTATTTCTGGAAGAACATGCCTCTCGACCACTCCATATAATTCCAATTCCTTTAACCGTTCCGCCAGCATCTTTTGGCTTATGCTCGGGATAATGGATGTTAATTCATTAAATCTCTTTGGTCCCTCAAGAAGGACATAAATCAAAATTCCATTCCAGCGTTTCCCGAGTAATTGGAACGCAAATTCAATATTTGGACAAACTGGCTTTGTCATATCCCCACCCCATTCCTGCTATCACAAGTTTTAATATAGGCAAAGTTGGATTACTTACTTAAAGTTAGTTTCTCACTTTTTGTTTATTATATACGAATACTGACAACCATGACAACTTGGAGATGACATGTGGAAAAACTGCTGATGCTTTAGTAAATTTAGGATTGCACAGGTAAACGACTACAGAGGTAAAAAAGAAAAAATGCCGAAAATAATCCGACATTTCTATAGTGAAATTCGCTATATAAGAGTTTCATATGATTTTTTTGTACCATTGAGCGGCTGCTTCAACTTCAGAATGAGTTAATTGGTGCCCATGATCTGCCCAATGTAATGTAACATTGGCATTAGCTGATTGAAGAAGCTTTGCTAATTCTTCTGATTCACTTGGTGAACAGATTGGATCATTTGTTCCTGCTCCAATAAAGACAGGTAATCCAGTTAGCTTAGGCAACCGGATCCCTCTTTTTGGAACCATTGGTTGATGAAGAATAGCTGCCTTAAATGGTTGTTCAAAATGGAATAATAAACTACCTGCAATATTTGCTCCGTTAGAATAGCCAACAGCCGTCATGTCCGCGCGTGATATTTCATATTCTTTTTCTGCGTATGATATGAAATCATTTAACTCCTTCGTTCGGAAAATAAGATCTTCCTCGTCAAAAACCCCTTCAGCTAATCTTTTGAAAAATCTGGGCATTCCATTTTCCAGGACATTCCCCCGTACGCTTAATATGTTTGCTTTATTATCAAGAAGATTTGCAAGAGGCAGTAAATCTTCTTCAGTCCCTCCTGTGCCATGCAATAGTAAGAGAGTACGCTTGCTCATTCCTTTTTGAAAAATATGCTTCATGATTTTCGCTCCTATTCAAATGGTTTGGGTTTAAAATTCAATATTTTCAGTCATATCTCAAGCAAGTGCTGCTAAATAGTGAATATAGCTTGTTTTTTCTCTCTATTCTATTATCTTGATTTCAAGATATATTACATTAGTATTTTAACGCGTTATTAGAAATGTTGCAACTTACTACATAATAAGGTAATTTCAACCTCTTCCAAGAACCAATCACAAATGGAACACTTTAGTTTATAAATTTAAGATTGTTTGCTTCTGTCAAATCCGTACTGTTCTTCACATAATAATTTATAAGGAAATAAAACCCTGCAGCAGCAGGGTTTCATTTTTAATAACTTATTTATTTTTTTAAGACTTCAATAGCTTTCTCTATCTGCACGTCATTTTCGGCAATCATTTTTTGTAAAGCTTCCATTAGTTTGATAATTGTTTCTTCATTCAACTCCCCGGAAGCAGATAGTTTATGATCCGCTTGAAATGCTTTTACTTGACTTTTAGTCGATTCGTCAAAGAACCCTTCCTCTTTCATCTCTTTGTATCCCAGAGCATTAAGCATTTTCTGAGCTGTTTTGACTTCTTCTCCTGAATCTCCTGGTTTCATCCCTTTTTTAGGGTCCAAGTATGGTAAACTAGCAAATTCAGGCAATGAAGCCTTTACTTGTGGTTTAAACCCTTTTTCGTGAATCCATTCTCCGTTTGGTGTTAACCATTTTGCTATTGTAAATTTCACAGAAGAACTGTCATTAAAGGTTTGAGCTGTCTGGATTGTTCCCTTTCCAAAGGTTTTTTCACCAACAACTGGAATTCTTGCTGATTGATATAGAGCAGCAGCCATTATTTCAGCAGCACTTGCTGTTCCTTTATCTACTACAACAACTGAAGGTAGGTCTGTTATTGGATCGTTCTCAGCCTTATAGACCTCTTTTGAACCATCTTTATTTTCAACCTGCATGATTGTTTTTCCTTTTGGTACAAACATATCACTCATTAATATTGCCTGGTCCATTAATCCACCCGGGTTTTGGCGTAAATCTAATACTAATCCCTTTACATTCTTACTTTCTAGTTCTTCAACAGCTTTTTTTAATTCTTCAGCAGTTGACTCGGAAAATTTCGTTATTTGAATTTTTCCAACGTTATCTTCCACTTCAAAATAAACCGTTTCTAATGGTATTGTGTCTCTTGTTATAGTGAAATCCATTTGTCCGGAGCCGTCTCTTTCAACCACGAGATCAACTGTTGATCCTTTTTCACCGCGAATCAACATCACTGCTTCATTAACAGACATTCCTTCGATACTTTTATTATCTACTTTTAAAATTTTATCCCGAGGCTTTAAACCTGCTTTTTCAGCTGGGGATCCTTTTATTGGTGAAACAATCATAATTTTTCCGTCAATTTCCTGAACCTCAGCACCTATGCCTTCAAAGGAAGAGGAAATATTATCGTCAAAGCTTTTTGCTTCCTTTTGATTCATATAGTCTGAATAAGGATCGTCAAGGGATTCAACCATCCCATTAATCGCCCCATCCACAAGTTTTGTATCATTTGTGTCTTGATAGTATTCTTTTTTTATTGTTTCATATGTAGAAAACAACTTTTCGAACTTTTCATCACTACTTGCAGTAGTCATACTTTTCGGTTCAATTAATGTTAGCGTTAATGCAGAACTTATGACAGCCGTCAGCAGGATGATTATTGGAATTTTTAATTTTCCTAGCATAGATACACCACCTTATCATGTAATCATTATGGCGAACTGAACTTGTGGAGTCAACCATAAAGTGAAACTTCTATACTCAATGAAATAAGCTGCAGAAAAATTCCCCGAATAGGAGACAGATTGGATCCAACCTCTAACCTCCAACTTTAAAATGGTGACCATACAGAGCTTTAAAACCACACTACTTTGGTTTCACTAAAGACTTAGGTAAATTTTTGCTCCCTTTACGAGTCAGATAAAGTAATATCTGACTGATCAATTTCCTTTGAAGAATCTTACTAAAATAACCTTCATCATACATTCTTCTCATTCATCTCCTAATTATATTTCGGTTCTTTATTAGTCCAAGATATGTGTAAAATCACTCAACATGACCTATTACAAATTTTCAATCCTCTGCATACCATAAAAGGTACTATTTTTTTATAAAAAATTTTATTCGACAAAATTCAATGGATTTTAAATTTGAAATTTTGTAAATTTTATTACAACAATGTAAATATTTTTTCGAGGAGCGGTTAGATGAACATTCTTCATTTTATTCAACCCGATGACTATCAGCTTATTCACTTCTCCTTTTCACTAATAGCTGAAATTGACCAAAAGATTAAAGATAAAAAATTGTTTTATGAAAATCAAATATTAGATTATGTAAACAGCCAAATCGAATGCTTTCTAAAAACCTGCAATGTTAAACAATCTCTAAAGGTTGTATATAAAGCTGAACTTTACCAATTAATGAAATTAAAATTAAATGAGTTATTCAATAAATATACATTGCTTAAATGTTATTAGCATCAATTGCCCTTTAACGGTTTTCTACCGAGCAGGATAAAACAACATGAGGAGCGGAACCTGATGGGAAAATATATTGAAATGCTTTCTTTGTTTGGGGTTGGAGGGGCACATCCAGGCGGGCTGGCATTGACAAAAGAGATACTTTCAAAGTTACCTTTAAATAAAAACGTTCAAATACTGGACGTTGGTTGTGGGACTGGGCAAACTATTGATTATTTAAGCAGCTTTGAATGTCCTATTATTGGAATAGATTCAAATCACAAGATGGTTGAAAAAGCAAAAGCCCGTTGTGATCGTTTAAAAGATGTTACGATTCTTTTAGAAGATCTGGAGGATTTACCTTTTTCAAATGACTCATTTGATTATATTATAAGTGAATCGGTATTGAGCTTTACTAATATCGAGCAGTCTTTATACGAAATTTTCCGAGTATTAAAACCCAATGGATATTTGGTTGCCACTGAGTTAACGATCGAAAATAGTTTGACTAATGAGGAAGAGAATGAATTAATATCATTTTACGGGTTCTCAAAAATTCAATTTGAAGATGATTGGGTTAAGCAGCTTAAACAGCAAGGTTTTAAAAAAATAAAAGCACTTACCCCAAATCAATTCTCAAAACATAATCATGCGCAAACTTCAGAAATTAGGATTACAGAACCGATTCCGGAAGAATATTATTCCCTGATGGAACGGCATACATTATTCAACGAAAAATATAAGGATCGTTTAACTTTTCGGGTATTATCATGTATAAAATAGTTTGGCCTATATTTCCTCTTTATTGGATAAGCGTACAATCTTTTCTCCTTGGCCTCTCATAAATTAATTGGGAAGAAGACCAAGGGAGGGAACTTTTTGAGTCAGGATTATTACCGTTTATGTTGTCAGCACAGAGGTAAAGTTGCACGAATAACAGATCGAGCTGGTCGTACACATGTTGGTAGAATTGTAAATGTAACACGGAGAAAAGTCTATATCCAGCCAATGGGGCCTCGAGGCGGAGGTTACGGATTAGGATTTTGGGGCGGAGGATACTATCCCGGTTATTACTACCCATATGGAATTGGCTTAGGTTTTATTACAGGATTAGTCATTGGCGGGCTTTTTTGGTAATATTTTTTTATTTGCTTTATTATTAATTTTTATAAACATAAGGGCTATCAAAAAGGCAGCTCTTATGTTTACTTTGAAAATATATTCGTTAGCTAAACTGAGCCTTAGCTCTATACTTCCATCAGTTGGTGTTTTACTTTTGGTTAGTTGATGCCCGCAGGATGCGGGTCACACAAGACGGTGCCACGGACGTGGCGCTTTTAAGTTTTTGTTCCTCTTTTCCGGTCGCCTGTGGACAAGCTGTCTTCATTGCATCACTAAATTTGAGGTGAGGGATTACAGCCCGTTAAGAGCGGGAACAAAACAGCTTTTAAAAAATCTGTTATATCAAAAAGGATTGTTCAGTTTTATTAGCTTTTTAACCGACAATCCTTCTATCATTTATTTATATATAAATGAACTTGCTTATAAATGTCAACGATTTCTTCTATTTTCATTCTTACCAATCCACTAGAGGAAGGAGCAACAAACTCAATCATATTCTTACTAACAGGAGTTTCCTGTTTACCCCAGGCTACTTTCCTCGTCTTACTATATTGTTCGTATACACCTTTTCCGACAAAGAAAGCAACCATAGGCCTATATTCTTCTAGCTTTTCACGTAACAGGATTCTTCCTTCTTGGTATTCTTCAGGAGTTATATGGGCCGCCTCTTTTGTCGGTCTACTAACAATATTGGTAAAACCATATCCTTCCTTTAATAGAGATCTATCTTCTTCAGGAAGGTAAATGCGATCCGTTAAATTTGCCATATAAAGAAGCTTCCAAAAACGGTTGCTTTTATTTGCATAATGATGTCCCGTTTCACCAGACACAATGCTAGGATTAAAGCCAATAAATAGGATGTCCAGGTGATAACCTAGTATGTCTAAATCATTTTGCATTAGATCTTTTTTACTCTTTCAAAATACTCTTCTAAAGTTAAATCATGTTCAAACATCACTTTTGCAGCTTCTTTTCCAACATACCTTAAATGCCACGGTTCATATTGGTAGCCGGTAATGTCTTCTTTTCCTTGCTGATAGCGAATAATGAACCCAAATTTATGGGCGTTTTCACTTACCCACTTGCCTTCTTTTGTTTCACCAAAAGCCTCAGTGATTTCTAAATTCACACTTCTTGAAGATATATCCATAGCAAGTCCGGTCTGATGTTCACTCTGGCCAGGAATCGCCACTGCTTGTTTAGCTTCTTCCTCCCCTTTTGTGTCTTTTTCAACGTTAAAAATCCCTTGCTGTCTCTCATATGAACGAAATCCAGAAACAGCAAATAGCTCAATCTGTTCTTTTTTGGCTTGATTAAATAATTGCTTTAATGCAATTGCAGCTTCCTCTCTTAAATATCTTTGAGGTATTTCTGCATCACCGAATGAAAAAGGAACATCAGGGAAGACTAGATCTTCAGGTGTATAATTCTCTGGAAGCGCAAATTCTTTATTAACTAAAACTAAGGAATTATCTGGATTTTGTATAGTTGCTTTTCCATTTACCTGTTTCACTTCATTAAAAAAACTGGATTTCAGAAGAAAATCTTTATCAACTTCTTCTTGATTCTTTTTATTAGATTCTTTTGACTGAGAAGATACCTCTGGCTGAACAGATTCAGTCTTGACATCCTCTTGAAAAAAACCTTTTGAAAAGTCTAAATTTGAGCAGCCTGCAAGGAGTAAAAACGAAACAGAGCCAGCCGCTAATTTTTTGTACCACATACTAATACCACCTTAATTTCTTCATTCGACACCATTTTACCATTCATATTTTTTTACTCAAAAACTATTTTTGGAAATTTTTGAGCTAAATAAACATGATCTAATGTAAAATGCCTGGCATTCATATCACATCATGATCATAGAGCAAGGCACTTAATGAACTAATTTCCCACTTTATGGGTCAAGTAAAACTTATTTAAGCCAGTCCGCTTCTGATAATAAGTGTTTTGGGTGAAACTACTTAAGTTCTGATTATCGGGATAATTGTACCGGTATCCAATTATTTGCACCGTTAACTGATTATTTGCACCATTATCATAATTTTTGCACCTTTATCCGGATAATTGCACCGTCATCGTGATACTTGCACCGTTACCGCAATAATTGCTCCGATATCTCGATAATTGTATCCTAACAGCACTAATTGTACCGTTTAACGACAAAGAATAAGCATCATTTGATTTTTGGAATTACTCTGTAATTGCTGCTTCTAAGGCGACTTCAATCATATCATTAAATGTTGTTTGTCGTTCTTCAGAAGTAGTTTCTTCACCAGTTATAATGTGGTCACTTACTGTTAAAACGGATAGAGCCTTTCGGTCAAATTTCGATGCTAGTGTATAGAGTGCAGTTGTTTCCATTTCGACAGCTAATACTCCATATTTTGCAAGCTTTTCAAGTTGTCCATGATCATTGTAGAATTGATCTGCTGTAAATACGTTGCCTGCTTTTAAGTTTAATCCCCTTGCTGTTCCAGCGTCATAAGCTTTTTTCAACAAATGAAAGCTTGCTGTCGGCGCAAAATCGATTCCTCCAAAAGCGATCCGATTCATTTGAGAGTCAGTTGAAGAAGTCATGGCAAGGATGACATCCCGAACCTTCACATCTTTTTGTATAGCTCCGCAAGTACCGACACGGATTAAGTTTTGGACATTGTAGCTTTGAATCAGTTCATTCACATATATAGAAATGGAAGGAACGCCCATTCCTGTCCCTTGTACGGAAATTTTTTTCCCTTTATAGGTTCCAGTAAACCCTAGCATTCCACGGACTTCATTGTAGCAGAATATGTTTTCTAAAAACGTTTCGGCAATATATTTAGCTCTTAATGGATCACCTGGAAGTAAAATTGTTTCTGCAATCTCGTTTTGATTTGCTCCAATATGTACACTCATTTATTGGTCCTCCTAAAAAAAGTTAAGCATGTCCAATATACCATACGTTGAACTTAAAAAGAAATCATACCAAGATAATTGGGATTGGATTGATTTTCATATCAAACTTCCTTTTTATTTGTACAAACTAATAAATGTATGATCTGAGACAAGGAGGAATTTACATGAAAAAGAAATTAGAACAAGCTGTCGAGCATGCAAATGAAACAAACCCATCGTCACGATCTAGAAATAATCAGCCGAACACTTCGAAAAAGATGAAAATGAAGAAATCATAGAACGAAAAGCGCAAGCCTGCCTATCGGCGACAAGTATTCGAGCAATCCAGCAAAAAGGTTTGCTCTTTAACTGTTAACAATGCTCGTGACCTCAGGCGTAGGCTCTGCAACTGACCAACAACACCTCTAATTAAAACGCTGAAAACGAAAGAACATGTAGGGTTGAACAATCTGTGGATTACACTGAAGCTAGATATAGTTAACATTTATTCGTATTTTCCAATAAATAATAATAAAAGGAGTTCTGTGAAATGGGTAAAAAACAGCGAAACCGAATACAAGGCCAAAAAAAGAATAATCATGTCCCGCCAGAAGCAATTGAAGCGAAGGAAAATGCACATGGTAAAGAATACTCCTCTACAAAAAGAAAAAATGGTCCAGGAAACCATCTATAACGTGGAGGATACATTTTAGCAATTAAGTCAAAGTTGGGATATAAAGTAGAACACTTAGCAACCGGTGACTTACCGCTTGCCTAATAACAAATATATCTCAGTGGGATTTTCTTAATCCCACTGATTTAATACCTATTTACCTGACAAATATTCGATTGATTTGTTCCCATCCTCCTGGAAAAAGTTTGTAATAATACTTTCCTTTCTTGCCTTGATCTATCATTAAAATATCCCCAGTGCTTATATATCTTGCAGTAAAATCCTTTGGAACTGTATCCGGTACATTAAATTTGGAAAACACTCTATCAAGAACCTCGTTGTGACTGCAGCCAAAAACTTCAAGGCGATATACTTGCCTGTATCCTTTGTGGTCTCCATGTTTTGGAGTTTGGAAAATGGTTATGTCATACGAAACTTTTCTCCGTGAAAACAGCCTCAATGCCAATTTATTTCCCTCCCTTTGCTTATAATATTAGCTGGTGGAGGAAGAAATCCTTTCAGTAGTTTTGTCGAAAGTTCTTATAAAACCAAAGATAAACAAACTTAATCATAAAAAACCAAACAATTCCGCTGCAAAAACCGGCTGTAATATCAGTTAAATAATGAACGCCTAAATAAACTCTGCTTAGCCCGATTGATAATATAAAAAGTGCTATTAAAATGGAAGAGGAAATAATAACTGGTTTTGAAACGCTCCACTTTTGAAAAACAAAAAAAGTGATTAATGTAAAAATCGCAGCAGAATTCATAGCATGCCCGCTGGGAAAACTATAATGTGCTGCCCCAATGAGTGAATCAAAATCTGGACGGTCACGCTCATAAAGTTCCTTCAGAAGGAAGTTGAATTGTCTAACACCTACATATCCGAGGATTAAAAATAGAGATTCAAAAAAATACCGTTTCCACATAAAAAACAAGATGATTAATAGTAGAAATGGCAGCGTGAATTTTATAGATCCGATTTCCGTCATGATTGTAAAGAAGTTAGTAAGAAACGGGGTGCGAACTTCTTCAAAAAATAAAATAATTTGATCATCCCATTTCATAACCATTGAATGGTCATACCCATAAGCAATCATTAAAAAAATGAGGATCAAAAAAATGAAAATATACATACTTACCACCCTAAAAAACTAAACTGATGTCCGATAAATAATTATTGTGAGAATCTACTATTACAAGTACAGCCTTTTTTATAAAATGGAAGCTGCCACTTTTATTGTTTGACAGATTGTCTTGTTCTAGACACTGCTCTAATACTTAAAAGAGATAATAAATAAAGGACAAATAAACATAAAAGAATAAGACCAGCAAGCTGGTAATCCATCAATTTTAAGAGCAAGCTCATAAGTGTAACGATGTACAATAATCCCAATCTTTTCTGAACTTCTGCCTGCCTGAAGTAAGATAAGCTTTTTGCTCCAGCTTGTGCTCCAATCAAACCGCCTGCAATTAATAAAGCTCCTGTCATTAAATCTATTGGAGATTGAACAATATAAGTTAAAAACCCGATGATGACAATAAATAAAACTGCAAATAAGCTTGTCCCAACCGCTTGGTTTGCAGGATAATGGAGAAAGCTAATGAGTAAAGGAACAATAATAAATCCACCGCCTACCCCCAGCATAGTTGACATAAAGCCACCTGTCATACCAATGACAATTAGGAAAAGAACATATAATATCCTGCTTTTTACTTGCAAATGGTTTGTAAAGCTTTCTCTATGATGTTCCCTTATCATCTTATAGGCAAAGTATGCAAGCAAGAGGATATAAACTAATGGAATTAACCATGTATCGACATCTATTTTTTCTATATATAAGACAAATGGATGAGCTGCTTGTGTCATAACTATCCCTGAGAGCCCCATAATGAATGCATCTTTCCAAATTATATTTTTCAACTGAATATGTACAAAAACACCTGATAGTGATGTCCCGATTGTATACAATAAACTAATTGTAATAGCTGAAATAGGATCATAATGCAGCAATAATAACAGTGGTGTTAAAACAAATCCGCCACCTACACCAAAAAAACCTGATAGTACCCCAATACATAGGCCAATTATAATAAAAATGATGAAAATAGCAATCAACACCTTTTTCTAACAATCACATCACGCTTTTATTATAACAAAAAAAGAAACGGGTACTCCGCTTCCTTCTTCATTTTTATATGTCTTATTTGTTAACTTCTATGCTATTTAAATACATTTCAATATCATCCTTCAATTCTTTACAATTTCTATACGGAGGTTCCAGCTGCAGCATTTTCCCAATGATTTTTTGGGCTTCTGGCATTAATGAAAGCTCTTCATTCCATGACTTTTCTTTTGCTGAAGAGGATGGAACGTAGCCGGAATATAGCAGGAATAAAAGAAAATGCCCCAATCCATAGAAATCACTTTGAAAGCTTCTTTCTCGAAATAATTTTTTTCTTTTAGAAACGAAAAATTTTTCATTCTCTGGAATTTCTAAATTAGCTGCCAGACCAAAATCTATGATTGTAATGCGATCGCCATCTAATAAAATATTCGGAATCCTCAAATCACGATGGACGATATTTTTTTCATGAATCAACTGAAGAACATTTAGAATATCGTTAATCTGCTTAAAGCTTTTTTCTTCATTAAACACAATAAGATCATCAAAAATTACTTCTTCAAAAGTTTTTCCTTTAATAAATTCCATCACTAAATAAATCATGTTATCTGTTTCAAACAGTTCATAAAAACTTGGCACATTTGGATGATTATTAAGCTTTTGTAAGATTTCGGCTTCCAATAGAAAAGATCGTTTTCCCTTCTTCCCTTTAGATAACCTTTGTTGTTTAATTAGGACTTCATGTCCATTATTTATATGCTCGGCAAGATAAGAAAAACCGTAAGCCCCTTCCCCCACAAGACGCTTTATTACATATGTGTTATGCAGCATAAATCCTTGTTCAAGGGGGGATTGGAAATACTTTTTAAAAAGCATTTTCAGCTGCTGTAAGAACCGCTCGACCTATGCTTTTTTTTATAATATTTATGCCCATATTTTGATGGGTGTTTCCCATAATGTGATTTTTTATAGCCGCTGCTGCTTGAATATCGACGATGGGATTTTTGATTTAATACTTTTTTCAGTAGTTTCTTTAACATACTAGATCACTCGCTTTGCATTTTTTTAAAGAATAAAACCTTCATTTCATACATCATTAGTTTTAGCCAAAATGGTGGTGTTCTTATGAGCTTTCTTTCCTCATTATCGACAAACTCAAACCTTTCTACTAAACCTATTTTAACAGAAGAGATAAGATATTTGCCATTTATCAAATAAAGAGTGTCCACCGGACACTCTTTATCATTTATTCAAATTCATCACAATCAACTTCTTCATCAATAATACATTTTTCCAACAGGTAGTCAAATGTAATATCTGCAAGATTTTCTAATTCAGCTTCGGACGGTATGTACCCTCTTTTAGTTAACGCTTTGAAAAAATATTCAGCTATTTCCTCTGTATCAATGACGACTTCAATTTCTCGCACAACATCGCCCCCTTGTTCTATTAATTATGTGTGTAAATAAAAAAATATGTCTAAGCTCTAAAATCTCATCATGCATATTTAAGCTTTACGGACATATAAATGGTTTTAGGACAAGCTAATAAATTGGAGGGGTTAATATATGATGAAGTCTTTTCTATCGTTTATTGATGGAGATCGTTTTGATCAACTGTTTGATAAAATCTTAAATGGATTGTTTCTCTTTATCGTTTTATTTTGCTTCCCATATTTTTTCTTTACTATACTATCTCTTTTTCGTTAAGAATATCTTTCAAGATTTTGTAAAATGAGGTTCATCATATCTTTATACTCCTCATCCTGAAACATGTCATATAGAATGTGGTAATCATTATAAATATCCAACAATTCGTCAATCATATCGGACTTAGTTTGAGGAGCAGGTACAGCTTTTATCTGATCCTTTAATGAGGGAAGCTCTTTTTGAAGCCATTGATCTAAATGTGATTGTCCATGAGTAAAATAGAATAACATGAGAATATGGTGCATAAATTTTTCAATATCCCCCTGATGCAAGACAATTTGCAGTTCTTCTTCATCCGCTTCCAACCATTCCCCATCACTTATCCGGGTTAGTTCATATATGACATCCTCCCAGCTATCATCTTCGTATCGCCATATTTCTGTTCGAAAACCCACAACTTTGAACAGATCCCCTTCATACCCTGTTACTTCGACAAGATCTCCTATAAAAAATCGATAATCGATTTCTAATCTTTCCGTTTCAATTAATTCCCCTTCATATTCGTCAAATAATTCTAACGAATTTTCATAATACAAAACATCTCCATGATTCACCTCATAAAGATAAAAATCATCTAATTTATGAAATTTTGTAACTGTTCCGACTGTTCCATACAGCATAATGACGACTACATCACCTACACGATATTTTGGTATTTTTTTGTCCATTCCCTTCTTCCCCCTATAACACGGTCATCATTATTTATGATAGTATATGCAATCTTTTAGAAGGAGCGTGGGCTTTTAAATTTGGTAAAAGTCGAAAAAACAAGCTTCAATTTCATAGCTGAGGCAGTATTCGTTAATTTTATAGCAGCCAAACCTAGTTTTTTCTCAAAAGGTAATAAGTGAAATCGATATTCAACGATTGTCATAAATACTTCAAAAGCAACAACTGTTAGAATAGAGAAAAAAAAGCTGCTCTATACAAAGAACAGCATTTCCCTCATCTTTCACTTATATACAAATCCCATGCTTCATCAAATATAACCATATTGTTTAAATAGTGGCCATTAAGCTCCAAGTAATCACTTAGTTCATCGTAGTTTGTCGATCCCTTGGGAAAGCTAAGGTCATCATACGCATCATTAGCAAACTGACTAATGTTATCTTTTGGTTTAGGATGCCGGTATTTCATTAAATAATGGTAAAAAGATTTCAAGCTCTTTCCCCCTACAATCGAAAAATTATTATTAATTATAACTTGCAGGAGGAGCAATGCAAACCTTTTAACTTAGAAAAGGGCAAGTCACTCACCCTTCGGTGACAACGAAGGGTATCCGGAGATGGTAGAGAAAGTTAACTCACTTTCCTTCTAATAAGAATTTAAAAGTCAAAATAGTTTCTTTTTAATATTCTTTCTGTCTTAAGCAGGCTCTCATAAGTTAGAGTTTGAGCAAGTTTCTTTGTATTAACAAGCAACAATTGATTTTCGATTTTCTCGATTATCTTTTCTTCCTGGTATTCAATTCCGCATTCCAAACATTCAATGGCAGGTGCATCATCTATCTGAATAGCTCTCGATCCATCAGGCAGCTCCCAGTATACGGTGTTAGTTATCTCTTGAATGTTCTCTGATTCACACCATTCACACAGTTTCATCTTTTACACCCTCTTTTGTTTGGTTGTACTTGGCTGTCTGTGCCTGATATTTCTTTTCTTTCAGCTCATCGCGCTTCTCTCGTTTATCTTTAAGAGAGGTATGGGCAGGATCTACCTCGTAATTTTTTCTCTTGCTAATACGAGAAATTCCCTCAGGGACTAAATTGAAGTGGCTGTCTGTATACAGACCAGAAATCCCGATAGTTGATGCTTTACCGTCTGCATCCTCATAAATTTCGTTAAAATAATCATCCGCTTTTCCCGCCACATAATTTTCCGGTTCAGGATAAGATGTGATGACACCTTCAAAGTTTCTCAAGACTACCTTTTCAGGACTTTGTGAGATTAAATAGTTTGGTTGAAGGGCTATTTTCCCTCCTCCACCCGGCGCATCCACTACAAAAGCAGGAACAGCATTTTTTATTGTAAGTAGAACATCTATAAGAAAAACCAGTAATAAATACTGGTTTAAATTTCACCTTGTCTTTTTAACAGATAATACAAATCTATAAAAGCCTTAGCCATTTTTTCAAAATTAGGCTCATTAGTAAATGAAAATTCTTCACAATATGGTACAACTTTTTCCTTTAACTTCTTAGATGACAATACTCACTCACCATCCTTTAATAAAGGATTATGCGAGTTGGATTTTGTCCTATTACTTTTTACTTTTATCTCACTATATTTACTACAAACAAACTCCCCATCGACTTCATTAATTTCACTTTGCACTCTTCCCTCTTTTGCTTTCTTCAAAATAGAACAGTTTCTTAGATACCTCTTGCAAGTTTTACAATTTTCTTCGAATATGTATATTTTATTTTCATCATCGAATATTCCTCTATGCGGTGTTTGACTAATATGTAATATAATTCTAGGGTTCTCACTATCTATTAAAATACGCTGTGTTCTAGTTAATACTCTTGAGTCATTGTCATATACAATTTTCTCTAAACTGTCATTAAGCAATTTGAACAGGTTATTATCGTCCCTACCAAGTCTGTTCATATAAATATAGCAGTCTTGATATATGTAATTTTCCTTAGTCCACTCATAATCCCACTCTTGATTAGTTAATTGTTTAATTGCTTCATTTTGAATTTCATTCTTAACCTTTACTCCATCTTTACTCATGATGCGCTTACCTGTTGGCATACGAGTTTTTGTTTTTGGATTCCAACCAAACTGATTGATATACAATTTATTAATACTTGTGGGGAGCGGTAATGTCATTTCTATTTGCAAGTAATCACCTCAATTATATATTTAATTTACTTATATAATTTCAATTAAAATTTTATTTCATTTAGATATGTATAATTTATTTTTACAACCACTCTAACTCAGGCAATCCTTCAACCCACTCATATAATTCCTTATTCACTCTAATCACCCAATCATATTTACTTTCTTGATCATTTTCCTCATACGTGGCTCTAATTGTATCGCTATTGTGATCATCAATCTTAAAACTTTCTGGAACAGTTCCAGGAATAAAACCTTCGTGAAAGTATATGTATGGCGTGGATACTAGTTCATACCAATGACCCGAACAGCAAAATTTAGTTAAATAACCCTTTTGATTCAACATAATGATAACAGGAGCTATCAGTTCATCTAATTCAATTACATTCCCGTGGCATTCATACTTAGGACAAAAAGTTTCACCATAACGGTTAGCAATATCTAAAAATCTACCTTCATATTTTTCATAGCAACTCATACAAACGTGCATATTTATCAATCTCCTTTTCTTTCAATCTTCTTATATGTTTCAATTGATTTCCTTAAATGTTCATTACGTTTCTTCAATTTTTCATCATTTTCCTTTACTCTCTCAAGAAAACGTTCAGCATCTTCACCAGCTACAATAGGTCGTTCTCTCATCAATACATTGGATTCTTTTAAAGTAGATTTTATTTTTTCTTTCGACTCAATTTCAATTTGCAAAGAGCTAATATGTTCCAGCATAATGTAAACAAATTCAACCTTAGAAACTTCATCATCCGCATAATCAAAAACTAAACTTTTCATTTCGCTTAATAGTTTTTGTTCCAAAAACATCAGTCTCCTTTTCTATAAATTCAACGTTTTATTGTAATAGATCACCAGGATTAATAATGTCTTTAAACTCCTTGCTCAATTGTTTTATTACAATCTCTCCTAACTCATCAAACTTTCCGTAAATAACCTCTCGCGGTATAAACATCTTACCTTTGAGCGACCCTGTTTTTAATTTAATACAGTAGTCTATTTCAACAATATCAAATTCAATGGATCTCATAGTAAGCATTCTAAACTCGCCGCTTGTCATAGTGTGAAAATATGTAGCTAATTCATCTTCTATTTCAGGAAGTTCAATCTTCTTTTCTTCTCCTTCTATTACTTGAGTATATTTGGAAGAAGGTAATCTTTCACTTTTTATTGAGTTTTTTAACTCCTTAAAAATTTTATCAGTGCTAATTTTTAATAATTCGTTTGGTGACAAGTCGTGATAAATTGTATAGTCACTTGTCGTGCCTTCAACTTTAGACCATGAGATAACCAGTCCATTCTTATTATTTAATTCACTTATTAAATGAAGATAGGCATTCTCGGATGTACCGTTATAGACTTCTTCAGAAGTAATCTTCTCAGCTAAAGGGTTGAAAATAATTAAATTATTAACTTTTTCGTTATAGTACAACTCATGGCTAAATCCTTTCACAAAATTGTATTCCTGATTTAAATTTTTTAGAGATAGTTTCTTCATTGACTACGTTCCTTCTTTCTAGTTATTTTTTTAAACAGGTGTGCCCTCTATAAGCACAGGACACTTTTGTTTGCTAATATAATCAAAATCTAATTTATCTATTAATCTTTTAGGTAACAACGTTCTTACTTCTAATATATATTTTCCATTTATGTATATATCTAAGTGGGAGTTTCGATATTTTTTCATAGTCTCCTTTAATGAGACTTCATTATTGCATGAGTATATTTTGAATCCAGAATCATACCATTCACGAACCTTATACATCTGTTTACCTCCATATTAAATTTACGTTATAGGTATTCAATGATTTGACCACTTACGGCTTCCTTTAGATTTATAAACTGCTCTTGATTGAGTATTAACTCAAACGGATGTTCCCCTTTGATATTGAACTTAATCGCTATCTCGGAATCCGACTTATAATAAGTTTCAAGTGCTCTATCAAGATTTGATAAATTTAGACTTTTTATTTTAAATACCACCTTTACAGATATTTTAAATAGACATGGACTTTTTTCACAGAGTTGAATTTTCTCTTTTTAGAAGTTCCTCTAAAATATGGTTAAATCCGTCTGTTTTCTCAAATGCGCTACTTAAAGACGTTTTTTCTCTGACAGAATATCTCTTTTTCCCTTGTCTAATTCTAATACTATCCATTTTCGAGTGGACGTTTTTAAACCCATTTACAACATCTGGGTTATTAGAAACAAACTCATGCAAGGGTTCTATTGCCTCTATAAAGTTTTTCACTCTCCTTCTAAAGACCCTTATTGTTTTTAATTCTTCCATAAGATCAATCATTTCCTCATCTTCTAGTTCTGTTAATTCTAAGGCATGTAATATATCTTGCGTTTCTCTTTGGTATATTCTAACCTCCTCATTTGCATCGTCGTAGTATCTATTACAGTTACAGAGTACGTTTATGACCTTTGATATTTCCTTGATTGGAGTAAAGTTATTCCAAGTAGTCGAAATATGTTTCTGTTTTTTGAAATTTATATCTTTTTCATTCTGAATTATATATCCTAGCAATTCTTTTAACCTAGCTACCTCTTGTTTTGTTTCTTTACTCTCTGATAAATTATTCAGTATATTCTCGACCTCTAAAGCATCTTCATAATTCATTTTTACCTCTCCCTTTCTTTTCACTATAAAATACAGAATTTATTTTTCATATTCGCTTTATGATTATTCTTTTAAATCTTTAATAAAAATCCTAAGTAAGTATATAATACATACAGTTCCGAAAATCCCAGCCCAACCTCCGTTAAGCATAAATGAAGAAAAATAACCAAAGTCAAATAGCATGTTTTTAAAAAATTCAACCAATAGACTTGGAATCTCTAACAAAGTCATCCCCCCCAACTAAATAAAATGTATCTTTTATGCTAAAAGAGTTTGTGAATTAATTTTCAAAACTCTTATATATCAATGTTTTTAGCATGTAAAATTTCACAATCTTTTACCAAATTTGAATATTAAACTCTCCAGATAATAATTCCTCTCTAACACTCATTAATTCTTTTAACTTAATATTTAATTCTGGTGCTTCAGCAATATCCATGCTGATTAAATTTTGTAATGCGTTAATTCTGGCGTTAATACGATTTAGAAATTTATTCCCGTCTAATTGAATATTATTATCTACCATTCTAATCATCTCCCAATTATGTAGTTTATAAATCTATAAATATTAAACTCTAACTAATTCACCATTCGATCCAATTTTATATGTAGTAACAGGGTAAACTTTATCTTCTTCATGTTGAGGAAAACGAACATTGTATTCCTTGTAGTCCCTCCATGATTCTTCATTTTCACTAAATGCTAAAAGCACTCCACTGCCGGATATACGACCATCTTGTGATCTCATTTTGTTCACCACCTTTGTTATAAATAATAAATTTACTTATAAAGAAAAGAGTAGAAAATTAAGTTTCTTATGTGTTTCTCAATTTCTACTCTTATTATATATAATTAATTTATTTATGTAAATACCTTTTTATGATTAATTTATTTTTATTTTCACCACATTGACTTCTGTTCACCGAATTTACTTACTAGCCAATCTTCAAATGGAGTTCCTGAGTCGATATTTTCACCAACACTCATCAAATCTTCCTCCAACATTTCTAAGATAGTAGTAACATCTACACATTTCTTTTTAATCTTACGTCTTACCTCTGTCCAATCTGTAGCAGGTTGACCGAACCATTCATATGCAGTTTGCCATAAATCAGGATCTACTTGATTAACTAATTCCCACATCCCTTGTACGACTTTAACAGTGTTTCCTTGTGCACCTTTCTCCCAAATACGTTGTTTAAATAATGACTGCATTAGCGTTACAAAGTTAAACTGATATACAAATGGATTTATTTTAGCATTAACAGGCATAGCTGAGCGTGATACTTGAGGTGTTTCTCCTATCTCTAATAATTTTTGATAATTATCTAATGATTGCTGAATCATTTCATGCACTAGGTCGGGATTTTTCATCTTATCATCGGGCATAGCAAAATCATCACTGGTTAATGCTCTATTTCCACCTGCAACTCGCATATTTCGCGTAGTGTACGTTATAATGTGATCGTAAACTTCTTTTGAAACATCAACAAATTCAAATTCTGCAAATTCTCCACGAAATACCTCTGGAACATGACCTTGACGAATAATTGATAAAGGCCTACGGACATTGCCTCTATCCTTTTTACCTAAGTAAATTGCAGCATTACGTGCGGCATTTAATCTCTCTGGATCAGAATAACGTTGTAGTACAATTTGAAATGTGTCTCCATGATATACTAAGTTTCCTTGTTCGTTCATTGTAATCATATAATCTCTCCCTAAATTTCAATTTTAAAGAGAAGGTTAGTTAACACCTTCTCATTATGTATAATTTATTTGTAAGAATCGTTTATATAGTCAATAACTTCTGATTCAGCTTGTTCGCTAACGCCATGTGTAATATAGTAGTTTAACTCTTCTGCAAGGAAATTCGCCATATCAATCTCTTCATCTATAACATTATCTACAATTCCTTCTGCACGAGTGAAGAACTCAAGGATACTGTGTAATGTTAGCGTTACTTCAGGACTAGTTGTAATTGTGATATTTCCGTCTAATTGTTTTTCCACTTTGAGCATATTAATCTCTCCTTTTTAAATCAGTTTCTTCTATTAATTCAACACGGTCGAAGTGTTCTATCGATTTTAAGTTTTCTATGTAGAATTTTAACCCAAGTTTATAATCTATATATAAGACATTTCCTCTAGTTCCTCTAAAAAGGTCTGGATTACACGCTCTAAATGATTTGTTAGGATGCACTATATCCATATTAGCTGTAATTTTAGTACCTTCTAAATCACCAAATAACTTAATCTGCATAGATTGTGCATTTGTTTTAGAGGTAGAAACGATTGCTATTCCCATTTCACAACCTCTTAATTTAAACTTACTTTCAGCGAATTGATTTTTATACTGAGGTAATCCTAAAGGAATTTTAATCGTATTTTTTAAATCATTGTCTATCTTTGAAATCATTCTTTGTAATTTTTCAAAGATAATAGTGTAATCATGATATTGTCTTAATTCTAATTTATTCAAAGATGATCTCATCAATGGCTTATAAATATCGTATTTTGAAAGCAATAACTGTTTAATTAATTTTCCTTCAATTTTATCTGCTATGCCATCAAAGTAAATCAATCCAATATTTCTTTCTAAAGAATCGATTAATGTTCTCCCTGCTTTTACATCTGCATCTTTAATTAATTTGTCAAGTTTCTCATCAATTTGAATAATATTTTGATACGTATCAAGTTTCATAGTGTTCATTTAAATACTCCTTTAGCGATTGGTCGCTACCCTATAATTTTTTATTAATTTACTTATCTTCTTTCTTAGCTAAATCAATTCCAATTACATAATTTGATAATTCGATAGACTTGAGAATTTCTTTAGTTTCTTCTCTGTTTAGAACTTTTTCGTTTTTACTTAAGATTTCCAATCCTTCAGTATTGACTAATCCACCTGGATAATATCTGATAGGCTTCAACTCAATCACCTCCTTTCAATTTAAAATAAAATTCTTATTTTAAGTAATGAACAATTTTAGCGAACTGTGTACTAATTAAAATTCACTGCAAGCGAATATGTCTGGCTTTAAGCAATATTTATTAATATGATTTCCGATAGTATCAGTCTCTTTATTCACTCCATCATGATAATAATTAAAGATTTCATCTTGGGACATTTCTCTTGCAAAATCTTCTTCATTCTCATAAGCTTCAATTGATTGAGTCCATACATCTTCACCGAATGTAGATTTATAAAGATTGATTGCTTCTTCTTTGCTTGTCGAACAGATATAATAAACACAACCCTCTTCCTCACCAAACGCAAACATTTTCAATTCCATCATTATTCCTCCTTTTTTACTTCGTAATATTCGTCTTAACCGACATTTCAATTTAAGATAAAAACAAAATTTTATAGAATATCTACAACAAATTGCGACCAAGCTTCCAATGAATCAAATACTTCTGACTGCTTTAATTCATCTACAGTAAACCAAATGCCTTCTAATTGATCAGTTTCCTTTACTGAAACAGTCAATCCTTCCTCTAATTCAGCAATAACTAACATTCCAATATGTACACGTCCTACTTCATTTAAGTCGTCATTGATTAATCCAATCGTATCTAATGAGATTTTTTCTTGATCAATAAATAATTCTTCATCTAGCTCACGTTTCAAGCTTTCAGAAATTATGTCATAGAAATCTAATCCTTCAATATTATTAACGTGACCACCAACACCAAGAGAAATTTGATTATGTAGACGTTTCTCTCCTCCACCAGATAAACGTTTATAACCAAACACTTCATTACCTTGTTTTAGGACGCAATATGGGATTGGTTGCTTATATTCAGGATTTTCTTCTGCATCTCCTCTACGCATAACTGAATAACTAGAAGCCATATTAGCTACAATTTTCTGTGTAGATTCTTTGTCACTGTTTACACCTTGGAATGTTAATTCTTCATTTGAGAAAGTTGCTGATCGTGGTGATACAATTATCATTTCGTCCATTTTGTTGTATGTCATATGTAATTTAAATCTCCTTTATATAAAGTTTATTTGTAAGGGAGGAATCAACCTCCCTATATTATAATCATCCTAATAACTCAGCCATTTCCTCTAATTCTCCTGGATTATATCCATTACTACGTTTTACTTCCTTACCTTCATCATCTAGTAAAATTGTTACCGGAGTAGACATAATTCCATACTTCACAGCTACATCTGTATTTTGCATTACATCAATTGACTCATATTCTACTTCGTTGTCATTTAAGAAATTTTCTACAAATCCACAGTTACGACAGTTAGGTTGTTCTAATTTAATAATTTTCATATTTTATATCTCCCTTATAATTAAATTTATTTTCATTGATTGTGTTACAGGTCGTCAAATCCATTACTATCACTTACTTTTGTGTACTGCCTAGATTTCTGCTCAAAGAAGTCTGATTTACCCATATCAATATTTTCTTCTGAGAAACTTCTAATCCAAGGCATAGGATTATCGTCTACATCTTCGTACAATGGCTTAATACCGATAATGGAAAGACATTTATTCGCACGGTATTTGATATACTCTTTCATTTCATACATATCAATATCTTCTTCATTTTTAAGAATATATTCTGACCACTCAATTTCTTTTTCTACTGCCTGTTTAAATAAGTAATATGAAAACTTCTCTACATGCTCAAATAGGCGAGGGTTATCGTTAATTAAATCATTTAAAATATCTCCAACTACTTTCGTATGAACAAGCTCATCGATATTAATATATGAAATTATAGAAGAAGTTTTGAGCATTTTCTGATTCCGAGCCAAGTTGTAAAAATAAGCAAATGCTGAATAGAAGTTAATCCCTTCTAAAGCCATAGATGCAACTAGTGCTTCAACAAATGACTGTACTGTAGGATTTTTTTCTAGGTTCTCATATACCTCAGTGATTAGTTTGTTTCTTTCATAAATAGGTTTTTCAGTTCTAGCCATTTCAAAGGCTAAATTTTGTCTTGTTAATTGCTCAATAGAAGACATAATATATGAGTAAGAGTGGTTATGAATTACCTCTTGCTGCATCGCTATGATAAGTTTAGCCTGAACTGCTGTATCAGATATGTATTTAATTAACAATGAGAAGAACCTCGGTTGAACAGAGTCTAAAATAGCAACAAGTCCATTTATTTTTAGAAATGTTTCTTTTTGTTGTTCCGTAAATTGCTTCCATTGTTTTGCGTCATCCGACATATTAATTTCAAATGGTGTCCAAAAACGACTTAATAATTCTTTGTAACGTTCGTATGTTGCATCATTTCTAATGTCATTCCAGCTTAAAATACCACTAACATCCCCATTTAAGATTGATGTTGCTTTGTTTGGAAATTCAGGTGCTAATAATGGCTGTACTTTTAACTTATCTTCTAACTTTAACAATCGTATGTCCTCCTAATCACGTTATCTGCGAAGTCTTTAATTTTACTAATTTGATATACACTCACTGGTCTTTGTTCTACTCTTAAGATATCAATGACAGTCGTTTTTTTCTCTAAGTGATACTTTATTTCATCAATTGCTCTAGTGTAGTTTGCCCATTGAGTGTCACCTGTGCCAAATACAGCAAACGATGGAAGAATGAAATTATTGTACTTAAGAATATATCTAAGAAAAGCTAACGTATATTCAGGAGTATTTCCTGTTCCATATGTAGGACTTCCTATAAAGACCAGATCATACTTTTCAATATTAAGATTTGTATAATCCGAGTTCTTACCAAGTACAAGAACATCACATTCCTGTACTTGGTCATTTATAAACTCACGAATCTTATTTGCTACTACCTTAGTATTTCCACTTAGAGAATAATAGACTATTAAAACTTTATTTACTGACAAGACTCACACTCATGGTAACTACCAGAAGTTGAACGAACATAATATATAGTTTTAAATTTACTCTTCCAAGCAGTTACAAGGTAGTTTAATAAATCCTTAGCTTTTACATCATTATGTACATACAGGTTAAAACTTTGAGATTGATCTATATGTCTCTGTCTTGCAGCATTTTGTTTAATACTCCACAACTGATCAACTTCGTATGCTCCCTTATAGAACCAAACTGTCTTAGGACTTAAATCTGGAGCAGTAACTGGAATCTTATAGCTTTTCTTTTCTTCGAAGTAAAGTTGACGGAAAATTGGATCGATTGTTGCACTTCCATTTCCAATTACGCTAGTTGAACCGTTGGGGGCGATTGCGATCAAGTTACCATTACGCATACCATTTTCTTCAACGGATTGAATTAATTCGTTCCATTGTTCATTAGAAACAAATCGTTCACTATCTTCTTGATTACCGTAGTTTCTACGTTTAAAGTAACTTGCATTATGCCAATCTGAACCTTCGAATGCAGGGTAAGAACCTTTTTCGATTGCTAATTCGTTAGATGCTTTAATTGTAAGATAAGCAATTTTTTCATACAATTTATCTGCATAATCAACCGATTCTTGTGAATCCCATAGGATACCTTTTAATGCCAATAAATGCGCCCATGAGAAAGTTCCTAAGCCAATATTTCTGTATTTTTTATTAGAAAGAACAGCTTGTAAAACAGGAATATTATTTAAGTCAATTACGTTATCAAGCATTCTTACTTGAATTGGAATCAATCTTTCCAATACGTCATCCGTAACGGCATTACCTAAGTGAATTGATGAAAGATTACATACTACAAAGTCACCAGGTACTTTCTCTACTATGATAGTTCCATCTTCGGTAGAATAAGTCTCTCTAACCGTTGTAGCAGAAGTGTTTTGTGCAATTTCGTGACAAAGATTAGAACAATAAATAATCCCAGCGTGTTTATTTGGATTGTCACGATTTACCGCATCCCTAAAGAAGCAAAATGGTGTTCCTGTTTCCAGCATTGCTTTCATCATTGCCTTCATAATATCAATTGCTGCAACTTTATCTTTTGACAAACTGTTATTCTGTACGCACATCTCATAACGATCCCTAAAAGTACCACTACCTTCTGTCTCATCATAGGAGTCTTCTAGCGACCACCCCATTACTTTTTTAACTTCATGCGGATCAAATAAATACCAGTCGCCACGTTTTTCAACTTGTTCCATGAATAAATCTGGAATACTTACACTGAAGAATAAGTCATGAGCCTTCATACGTTCATCACCGTTATTCAACTTAGCTTCTAAGAAAAAGAAAATATCTTTGTGCCAAGCATCAAGTGTTACGCAGATTGAACCTTGTCTAATGCCACGTTGATCCACTGAAACAGCAGTATTGTTTAATTGTCTCATCCAAGGAATTACTCCTGATGAAACTCCTTTGTATCCCCGAATGTCAGATCCTCTACTACGAATTTTACCTAAATATGCACCTATGCCCCCACCTTGACTAGATAGATTGGCAATATCTGTATTGCTGTCGTAAATACCCTGTAAACTATCATCAACCGTATCAATAAAGCAACTTGATAACTGTCCATTATTCTTACCAGCATTGGCCATCGTTGGAGTCGCAACGGTAATATAAAGATTGGATAAAGCCCAATACGATTCTTTAACTAATTGCATACGTACATGCTTAGGCTCTTTAACCATCTCGATCATGGCAATAATAAGCCATCTCTCCTGCGGTAATTCGAAAGTACGTTCATCGTAGTCTTTAGCTAAGTATCTATCGTATAATGTTTTTAACCCAATATAGTTAAATTTATAATCCATTTCAGGATCGATGAATGACTGTGCTACCTTAATTTCTTCCCTAGTGTACTCTTTTAAGATAGTTTCAGAATAAATACCAATCTCACCTAATTTTTTCAACAGCCCATAAAAACTTCCGTATTTGTCATTCGCATCATATGATCGATTGTATGCAGCTTCTTTGTATAACTTATTTAAGAAAGTCCTCGAAGCAACATAAGTCCAATCAGGTTGTTCTCTTGTGATATTGTCTAGAGCATTCAAAACCAGTTTATCTGTAATTTCTGCTGCTCTAAATTCATCTCTACTCGCAACAAGTCGAGTGATACGATTTTTGTATTCTGTAGAATCTAATTTAGGAAAATCAACCATAACATTGTTAATTGATCTTTCTAATCTTTCTTGATCATACGGTAATTTTCTTCTTCCTTTATCTTTAGTAATAATTGTCACTAACCAATCACTCTTTTCTCTATATATTTATATTTAATTTACTTATAAACTTATATCATTAATCACTCAATCGAATGAATATCTTTCGTACCTTTTATGTAATCACTATCTTCATCTTGGTTTAAATCTGCCATAGCAGCGTATGCATTTCCCATACTTTCATAATCATATGTTTTATCTTCTTTAACTTCCCCAACTTCAATGTAATTTTCATTGAAGTATCTCTCATTAACTGCAAACTTATTACCTTTTCCAGCATTATCAACTAAGATTCTCTCACCTTTACAGCAAGCGAAAGGCCCATATTCTGTTTCAAATCTTTCTCCATCATCTGCAACTTTGTCTAAGGTCACAAGAAACTTACGATGGGCGTATAATTTTTTCAACTCTCTATCTCCTTTCAAACTAACCACTCCCTTATTTAATTTGTCTTACTGCGAATCTATTAATCTCACTTCCTCTCATATGTTGTATTACCATTATATATGATTAATTTATTTGTGTAAATAGTTTTTATTTATTAATTTATTTTTATTCTCCATGAAACTCGAATAGCTTACTTAGATTCCATATATTCTTCAATAGCATTTTGAATATCTTGATAAGAGAAATTCTCTGTATTCATTTATCATTCACCTCGCATTCTATATAAAAGTAATCTTTTATTGAAAATTTATCGTATAAATATACATTTATTATGTATATTTAGTGTATAATTTAAGTATTATTGTATATTTATAAATGTGTCTTACGTCTAAATTTAAGCGAATTGTTCATTTAACTTCCTTATTGCATTTATCACAGCAATTATTTTTTAAGTCCCAATGTCTTTTATAGTCCACATATTCATTACACTTTTCACAGCGTATTACTTCTTGCATTTTAGTCCTCTCCTTTACTTCGCAATTTTTGTCTAATTCTTCTAAATACTCACTAATCAACTCTGTTAATTTCAATATTTTTTATAGCTTCCGTGGGTATATCTGCTTCATTTACAAGCAAAGATTCAAACTGTTCGGATACGTGATATTTAAAAGTTTTACCTTGTTTTTTTAAACCTTCGTCCATTTCTTTTGTCTCCTCGTCCGAAAATGGAATCTCCAATTCAATAGTTACAAATGCTTTCACTTGTAATTCCTCCTTTAATTTACTTCGTTATTTATGTCTAAATTCGATATTAATCTTCTTTCCAAGCTCTATCTCTTGCTTCCATAGATTCTTTATTATCTTTTGGTGTTAAATTATAAAATTTGTTTTTATTTAGACTGGACACTTATTTGTTCGACAGTCTTTTCAATAAGCTCATTCAATTCCAATTGAGTATCTACATCAATGCAATTTTCTGACATTTCCATTAGCTTATTTGCTAGTGCAGTTAAAAATTGATTATCAGCGTACATATTTTTCACTCCTTTATCTTCAGAATAATATTCTCTTTCTTCACAACTTTTTCTATATGTATCTTTAATTCTTCTAACTTATTGTTTAATTCATTTACTTCCACACTATCAATCTCTTTAATCTTCTCTGAGGCATAACGCTTAATTGCATGTGATAAGTCCCCATAATAACCAATATCCTTCCAATCCTGCTTAATTACCTCTCCAGTTGATTTGTCTTTTATGTCATCAAATCTCTGCAATATGAAATTCAGCTTATCGCTCTTTATGGAAAACCTTTCATCTAATTTAAGCTCCATCATTTCACCTCTATCCCTAAATATTCAATTACTTTATCAAGTGGCAATGCTTTCTCAATCAACTTAACTTTTGTATAAACTCCCTCAACACAACTCTCATGACCTGTTAGTTCAATTCTGTCTTTATGATTCGCATCGTAGATGTATATTCCATGAACATTTTCGTTGCAATATTTTTTACAAAGATCACATATCTTTTCCACTAATTTCTCCTTTTCTCAAATGGAGGATAACTTTTTTTATTACCTCCTGCAATAATTGCCATGATAAATGCTCCTACGGTTCCACCAATCATTAAACACATTATAATTTTGACAATTTCCATCACTTATATCATCTCCTAGTTATAGAGAGTGGATTCATTTACCACTCTCGTTTATTTGTTATCTTTAATATAAATGATAAATTTATTTTTGTCAACATGTTTTTATGATTAATTTATTTATATTAAATATGTATTTTCATCAATTTCTCTGAGTAGTAATGATACTTTAGTCAGATACTCATCAACTTTCCCATATTTCCCTGGATCAGTAAATGTAACTTCGTTTACTAAGTATTCTTCTAGTTCATACAATTTCAATTTTGCTTTTTCAGCAGAATCTCTAATTAATTGTTTACCTTCGTCAGTTGCACCTGTTTTGACCATTTACCCACCTCCCTCAACAAAATACCGTCAAATATTTACCTTTGCGCTGAATAATATGTGGAGAAGAATGTTTCCTTCCCCGTTCATAATTAACCTTTGGTGCTTCCTCGCTTATGTTAAATACCTTTTTCACATTATATGTATTAAATACTATCTCTCTTACTATATCCTCGCTCTCAGCTTTAACCTTAAGTGTTATGTTTTGATCGTTCTGAGAGCAACATCTTACGAAATACTTCTTCACTAATGTCCTACCTTTCTATTTAAAAACTTTAGCCTTGTATTCTTTTCTTTGTTTCTTCTAATTGATCATTTTCATATTTTAGTTGTTTAGCAAGTGGCAAATTGCACAACAAGTTTACGTTGATGAGTACCTTGTTGACTGAAATCTCATCGTTAAGATAATGTTCAATTTTGTCTTCGGCATACCAATCTTTCTTCCACGGTTCCTCATATTGAACCAAATACTTATATGTTGAACTTTCTCTTCCATCTTTATAATAAAACTTTCTTTCTTCTACTTGTTCAACAGTCCCAATTACATCTTTGCCAATCACAACCTTTTCACCAATTGAAAATTTCATCCCTTCATCCCCTTTTATTTTTGTTTAATTTATTATAATGTGAAATTTGCTAATTTCTGTTCTTGTTTCATTTTAGTTAATTCTAAGGCAAGTTTATAAGTGCTAATCAAGTGATTAGACATCATAACAGGCTCACCAGATTCAAAATTTCTAATTCTAGTATCAGATGTACCTAATAATTTACTTAACTGTGAAACTGAAATTCCTAATTCTAAGCGCTTGTTTTGAAGTTCTGATCCTATTTTTAACCATTCTTCTTTGTTTTCCTCAATAAACTGCTCCTTTTCTGCCACTTGACCTAAAAACGTATTATCTACTTCTTCTTGTGTGATGTAATTCATATATTAATCCTCCAATTTTGTTTTTTATTTTTAATTAAAATGTAAATATTATTCAGATTTCTTTTCACTTCCTGCCGCCTATCTTAATTTCACTAATGCATCCGAATATAATAATTAACCAAAATGTCGTCCACCAAGGATGAGCGTAAATTAGTTCCACTTATTTTCACCTCTTTTCTAAATAAATGGATTCATTTATTTAGTTATGTATTACTAAATTATGATGCTTTATGTATATCTTTATTTGATTCACTATGTATAATTTGTTCTTTCATAAAACTGAATATATGAGCAATTACATCTACAGTCCAGCCATCGCCAACTAACCCTACTCTCACGTCATCATTATTTGTTTCAACGATCTTTGTGTAGTTATAAGGTAACGTCTGTAATCTTTCAGCTTCAATTGGATGAATTCTTCTGTATGAATTATTTCCTAACCATATGTTTAATTTACTACTTGCTCTTGATTTAGGTACAGTGCACATAGTTCCATCAATAAAGTAAGCTCTGTTTGCTTGTGAGTAATGTCCTTTATAACTAGTATCCCATTTAACATAATTCTTACTGAATCTCACTGTCTCTAATAGCTTTTGATCATCCATTGTTTTTATTTTATATGTATTATCGTAAATAATATCTTTAATTTTCAACTGCTTATCATCGGGTTGAATTATTCCTTCAATATTTGTCCAGTATAACCGAATACGTCTTTGCGCTGAAACTAAAACACTATTCATCTCGATGGGTTGCACACCCATTTCTTCATTCATTATTTCCTTTGTTTCTTTATCTGGTTTAACATTCTCTAATAAATACTTTAAGTTCGGATTATTGTATTTAAGCAGCCAATCTCTAATTTCCACATATTTATAAAATAATTTACTACGTGGATCATCTAAGTTTTTTCTACCTGACTTTGCTTTTGATAAACCCTGACATGGACTTCCTCCAATAAGTAAATCTATTTTTGGAAGTTGTTTAAGGAATTCTTCATTTAATTTAGTTACGTCACCAATATGTTTTATATTAGGATAATTGTGTTTAGCTACCTTCATTGAGTCTTCATTAATCTCACTAGCAAAATAGTTATCTACTTTTATTCCTGTACGTTCCAGTGCTACTTGACCGCAGCTGATTCCATCAAATAATGACAATACGTTCATTGAACCACTCCTATATTACGTTTATTTTATCTATATAACTTTAAATAAAAATTTGATTTCATTTAAAATTTTCTTCTAATCTCTTGACTAATTCTGGAACAATCGTATGTATTAAAGCCTCATTATATGTCGTACAAGGAAATCTTGGCTGCGAACACTGACCTAGAAAACGCTTAGTCATTTTTAATAATGCTTCATCTGTAAGTTTAGGTGGTAAATCTTCTTGAGCGTATGAGTTCATTCTCATTTGACTTTGCATCTCAGGAGTGACTGTCTTATCTTCTAATTCACTGATATGAATTTCTTTTTCACCAAAAATTACATATTTTAAATCATAAATTTCTTGTTGTTTTTGCCTATATTTTTCAGGTAACTTAAATCCCATTTCCATTCTCCTTTTCATTTAAATAAAACACATATTTTATTTAAATTTAGATACTACATATAGTGGTTTTTATTTAAGTTATACACTATATGTAGTTGTTTTATTTATAATTTATTTGTTAATGAACTTATTCTTCTCTTCTTCTAGTCTTTTAATCTGCTCATCAATACTTTTCAATTTACTTTCCTTAACCTTATTATCATAAGACTCAAGATATTCGCTCCACTTTTCTTCTAATTCCCATATATCGCGTTCTTTACCTTTGAATTTACCGTATTTTTCTTCAACCTTACTAAGAATGAATGAGGGTGCTGTCCAATCACAACCATTTCCACAACATTCATGTTTTTCATTATAGAGTTCCATATCTGGAATGCATTGGCAAAATCCCCAAAGTCGCTGATCTCTTGTTAGCTTAATTTCATAATAATAATCTGGTGATTTTTGATCGTATGCACAATTAAAAAAGTCATACTCATCATTCGGCTCTTCTCCATTATATTCCCATAGATAAAATAACCATTTCCCATATGTATAGCCTTCTGTCTTATCATTTTCAAAATGAATATCCATTTTCCAGTTTTCTAAATCACTCAATAAAGGTTGTAATACATCTTTGTTTTGAAGCAGTGTTTCATAGTACCTTATATACTGAAGAAAATATTTATCATCTTTATGTTCATCTATTACAAACTTTTTTAACTCTTCGAAGAAATTTGTTTTCATTCAGTCACTCTCCATTTGATATTGATTTCAATAATTCTTTAATAACAATTTTATGTGCTTCTAGTTGTGCTTCTTTTAAATCATCATTAACAATCACATAATCCGCAAATTTCTCATTTTCAAATTCATCGGTTTCTTCTAAGTGTTTAATTCTTCTAGCAATATCAATTTCCTTATCACCACGAATAAGCATACGTCTTTTTAATTCATCAATAGACGGAGGTTTTATATATATTGAAACTGCCTTATCACCTAATTTACCCTTTAACGCTCTCATGCCATTTATATCTTTTGTGCAATGATAAGGTTTTCCATTAATTAATTCATCAATTTTATGTTTTGGTGTCCCATAATAGTTCCCTGCATATTTATTTGTTTCAAAAAAGAATCCTTCAATTTCTAATTTTAAAAACTCTTCTTCACTCACCTGTTTAATGTGATAACCGTCAATTTCTCCATCTCTTAATGCTCTTGTAGTACAATTAGTCATAAAATCAATAGGTAATGAATGTTGAATTTCCGATTTTCCTGATCCACTAGCTCCCATGAAGATTATTAATTTTGACAATGTTCCACCTTCTCAATTTGCTTAAAATTATGTACTGCTGCACTCTTATCTCTAAACTCAATCTCCACTTGCTCATGTTGATGATCGATCATTAATACTTTTCCTGGTTCCCCTGTATGTATTAGTTGAATTTGCTCACCTACTTCAAACAATTAATCCACCGCCTTTATTTTGTTTAATTTATTTATACAGTTTATTTAATTCGATTTCACGGAACCTACATAGTGTCCCGTTTTCTAATAATACTTCGTAGTCATACTGTGAAACCTCTAGAGTGGATATAATTTGTCCTTTCTTCCCCACTTCGTAAGGAATTTGATTTTTAGAATGGTCGTTTACAATAACCATGTCGCCAATTTCAAATGTAAAATATTTTGGCATTAATTTCACTTCCCTTCTCTTAAAATAGTTAATTTTGCTTTTTGCCTTCCTAGTTTAATGGCTTCTGATTTACTAGCAACTAGTACATCAACAATTTTTCCCTGAATAGCTCCACCAGTGTCAGACGCTATTGCAGTAAATGTTTCTGTCTCAGTTTCAACTTTAACTATTGAATGCAGTTTTATCAGATCGGTATCTACAGCAATAATTCTATACCCATCTCTGTAAATAGTATTAGATACATCGTGACCTGTAGCAGTTATACCTATACAACCTTCATTACAAAATGCAGTATAATATGTAGCTTCCACATTTAAAACTCTCTTATTATCGTTAGGGTGAGGATGACTCCCTATCTCTAGCCTGCTCCAACTGTTCTTTTAGCTTACTGATATCCTCTTTTTGCTTAGTAACAGTTTCATTTAAACTCTCATTCTCATCTTTCAACTGATTAATCTTTCCTGTTTGACTCTTAATCTCAGTTTCTTTTCTTTCTAACAATTCAATTTTATTTGTATAATTTATTTGTAACTTCTCATATTGCTCAGTTTTACTTTCTAACTTCTTATGTAATGAATCAGTCTCTTGATTATATTGCCAAGCAATTACACCATTTGAAATCAATAGTGCAGCAATAATACCTGTTGTTACCCGATGTTGTTTTTTAATCATAATGTAAGCCTCTTTGCGAGTGAGGCTTCACCACCTACCTTTTTATGTATAATTAATTTACTTTTTTTAAGCGTATTACTATGTAATATTAATACTGTTCTTGTATTTCCTTGATCAATTTAAGCATTTGTTTTTCCGCTTTCTTCAGACTGCTTTTATACATATAAACTTTTTCTATACCGTAACCTGAGCTAACCTCAATCAATACCGCTTTACGTTTATTTTTAATAGCATCTTGTATAAGGAAGAGTAAATCGTAAGTGTAATTTAAACCGATAACACTGTGATATTGGTATGATTTTGAAAATGGCCGTTTAGAGTAAAAATAAAACCCTTCAATTTTTTCATCTTTTCCATACCAACAAGTATCTGTTTTAAGTTGTATGTCTGACTTAAAAAACCAGATCAAATTCTTTAACAAATTCATCCCTCCTTACGCCTAAATTTTTTGTTAAATTAAAACTCTCTTATTCTCCGTTTTTCAAACTCATAATCTAAATAAATTTTATCTTTTATTGAGTTTGATTAATTCATTATAGCAACCAACGACTAAATTAATTTGATACTTAACATCATCAAATGCGTTATGATGAACCAATGAATCATCTATATATCTATCTTTCAATTCTTTTTCAGTGATTCCAAGTTTTGCACTTGCAAGATCTACTATTGTGCGCACATCTCTGTCATTCTTATAGTGAATAGGGTATCTGAGACCAATTGACTCAAGTTGATGTTGTATCATTTTGTTGTCAAATAAAATACCATTACCCCATAAATGAATTTCTCCATCTAAACTTAACTCTAACAGCCATTCATTAAAACTTTGCAACAATTCTTCACTGGAACCCTCTCCTTCGTTAAGGAGTTCAGTTAATAATTCTTTATTTGTATTTAACCACCAAATTAATGTACCACCTGTGATATTATTAGTCTTGTTAAGTGCTATATCTGCGATCTTATTAAATTCTGATATGTATTCTCCTGTGTTAATGTTAAAGGCAATAGCTGAAATTTGAATAATAGTTGAATCTGAATTTGTACCTAAAGTTTCAATATCTGTCATTACATCTATTCTCATTCTCTTCTCTCCTTATTTATGTAATTAATTTATTTATATTATATTTTATTATTAAGATTTAGTAAACTTATTTCTCATTTTTCTGTTCGTCTTTTTTCGACTTCTTTTTCTTTCTATTTGGAATTCCGAGAATATTATTTAGTCGTTCTTTCGCTAACTCAACATAATAATTTTTATCCAAATAAGTAGGAACTTTAACACCTTTGATATCGTCATTGTCAATGAAGCATTTATCTGGAGTATTGCCTATTTTTTCTGGAACTTCTTGTTCTAACCCATCTTTCATTTTTAACTTTACTTTAAAAACTCCTTTAGCATTTTCACGATTATCCGCAAATACTCTTAATACTTTTTCATATAATCTTTCTTCCCCATGTAAACCATAAAGATATTTACTTGAAACTTTGACTAACTTTTGAAATTCTCTAAGTTCATTACAATTATTTATTGTTTCTTCTAAAGGAACATTCTTAGTAAAATAATTCACCAAAGCTTTGTTCACAATTGGTAGATCATAATCTAAATCATCAAGTGACTTAAGCCAAGCCCCTTTACTTTTGTATTTTCCTTTATCATTAATTATGATGTAATTATTCACATCCTTTTGATAAATTTTAGAAAACTCTTCCCATTCTAAATCTAATCTTGTTCTCTTTTCCCATTCAGCAGCTATTTCTTTTATCTTATCTACAGTTTCTCTATCCTTAACTGTCATGAATAGTCCATCAGTATTTATGTTATTGACAACACAGAGATCTTCAACCTTTTCAACTAAATCCAATAAGAGTAATTGTCCTGCTAAACACACATTATTGGCCTGTAAAGGATCATATAATGGATTAAACTTATCCTTAAGTGCACCATAGGTACTGTTAAGGATAATTTTCATGGGTTGTTGGCGAGGATCTTTCAAAGCTTTTAATCTTAAACGCTCATCTCTAATCAGTTTGTATTTATCTTTATCTTTTACATTTCTACTCATGAAACCATATTCAATCATCAATGATGGATAAAGACTCGCCACATCTGCACACAAAATGATACCTTCGGCATTATATTTAGGTATTGCAGCGTGTGCTCCACCATAACCAAGTATTAATTCACTATCTTTAACATGAAATTTCAACTTCGCTTTATAATTATGATTTTCAGGATTCATGTACCAATCAATCACATGTTTATACTTATTCAATACCAATGTATCTGGAACAATCATATCAAATTCATCCCCACGATGAGGGTGTTTTTCAGCACCTAAAGTAAATCCAGCTAATTGTGCTTTTGTTTTGTTAAATTGATTCATACTTAAATCAAAAGTATCTATGATAGCTAATTGACTGTCAAATTCTGCTCGTCTAATATCGAATACTTTTACAGTTTCTTTTACATCATGTGCACAATACCTAATTAAGTCTTTTTCTTCTTCGTCTGTCAAAGGTCTATCAATGTTAAAAGGAACGCTTGATTCTTTAATGTTAGATCCCATGAATCCCTCAAGAGTTTTTAAACCAATTGGAGGGTTAGGCATTATGTCGAAATTGTTAAATGGTATTTTAAAACCATCTCTAACAATTTCAAAACCTTTCTTTCCTTCTACAATTAATTTATCATTGACATATCCTGCGTCCATTCCTAATAATAGACCTTTGAAAATATGTTGATCGTAACTGCGACAATTATATCCTACGTATATATATTCCTTAGTGAGATTATAGAATCTCCTTAACTCATCTTCATTATTTTTAATTATTTTACCTTTCTTACTATCATAATCTATAAATACTACACACCAATAACTTCTTCCGGTAATTTCATCTTTACAATTTGACAGGACTTCAAAATCATAAAACATTAATTTTGGTTGATTATTCATATGTATCACCTGAAGAATATCTCCATTTATAACCACCTGCTGTTTTACAATGTTTCTTACCCCTACACACCGAACTTATATTTACATGATTAATTCCTAATTGTCTTTCAACTTCCATAGTAGAAGGAAATGTCTTTATATAATTACCGCCTAAATCTAACTGATCTACTGATTTGGAATGTTTACCATTTATCTGTGGTTTACTTAATCCATTTTCCCAAGCGTGATTTATATTTTCACGTTGTGTCACCCATTCTAAATTTTCTACAGTATTGCAATTCTTTACTCCATTAACATGATTAACAAAAGGTTTATTTTCTGGATTTGGAATAAATGCTTCAGCAACTAACCTATGTATAGAAACAAATTTCACCTTACATTTTTCCCATAATTGAATTCTTAAATATCCATCGTGATTGTTTTTAGGAGAAAGAATCTTATCTTTTTTAATACTTTTAATATTACCTAAATTACTTACCATGCATTTACCTTCATATCCACTTACATCTTTCCAAATCTCACCCATTAAACCACCTCTAAATTTTATATTAAATTTACTTATTAAGCATTCCTAAACATGTTTCCCTATAGCTACAAAGGTTCCTACAAAAGAAATCTTTATTAGGATCGTTATCCATATGCCAATTTCCGATATTACTCGTGTCAATTTGATTAATTTCCTTAACTGTATTAGTAACATATTCTTTTGCTTCATTTGCAGCTTCTTCAGAATAATCAACGTCAACGATCCCATCTTCATATTCATCAAAGAGGTCAATTTTAGTCCTTTCAACTAATTTTCCATTTCTTAACACATATTTGAGCATGTTAAATTGAAGAATAATATTGTAATCTGGATATTTCTCACTCAAATGTATACCGTACAATAATAGTTGTCTTGATTTCTTCGGTAAGTCCTTTTTAGCAAACTTTGTACTTGTTTTTAAATCAACTACATAAATATCCATTCCGATTCTGTACCATAAATCTATGTATCCCCTAAGTATAATTCCGTTAATATCAATCTCGAAATAATCCTCAATTCTAATAGTGTTATTGTTTGTGGGTTTATAATTTTCTAAGAAATGGACAATACAATCCACATATTTATTTTTAACATTTTCACTCATCCAAGGTAAATCTAACATCTCAGCATCATCAACTGCTTCTATGAATTTTTTAGTAGCAGATTCATTAGTCTCATGACCTTGCTCCATTCCTTGTGTTAACTCATGCGTTACAGTGCCAAGAAATGAATAAATGTTATCTCCTGATCTGTTTTTTTGTACATAGTTGTGATAATATAATCTTCTACAATTGTGAAATGTTTCTAGACGAGAAAACGAATACTTTTCTTCTTCCATTAAATCAACCCCATACGACATAATTTTCAATTAATTCTTTGAATTTATCTAACCCGACATCGGTTGGTGAATTTTTACTACCTTTTGAAAGTATTTTATTTTCTTTGTCAGACACATAACCGACCTCCATATTGAAGAATTTAAGAAGAACCTTTGCCTTATTAACTTGATTGATTATCAATTCTTCTTCCAATCCTTCATCAAAACATAAAATTATTCTTTTTGGATTTAACCAAGATAATTGTTTAATTTGTTCATTATGTATTGCTTTTCCACCTAAAGCTACTCCTTTATGAATTCCCCATGAATCAAGCTGCATTACAAATTTAGACGATTCTCCAACGTATATGTCTTCAGTGCTTTGTAAATATTCGTAGTTATTATAGTAACCAAACAAAGCTTGACTCTTTGGAAAGGCTATTAGTGGGAACCATTTAGGAACTTCATCTTTTTCATGATTTCCCATGTACCTACCTTCAATCCCAATAAGAGATCCTTCATAAGAATACCAGGGAACTACGATTCTTGATGTTGAATGGCAGATACCCAGTTTAAATTTCTTTTGTGTTAATAAATTAATTCCATCTTTCAAGAACAAAGTGTTATATTTGTTTATGTATTCATTTAACACATCTTCTTCATAAGGCTTAAGTTCAATCCTACTATTATTTCTTTTTCTTATATTGTCATAAAATCCACCGAATATTTTTTTGTTTTTATTAAAATCTATGTAAGATATTCCAAGTTCTTTTTTTACTGTCCTAATTATTTCTTTTAATTCAACTTTCTTACATTTCATGATTAAACTGAAAAGATCACCGTATATATCTCTAGCAAAATCGTTACTTGTTAAGTTTTCATTTAATTTAATTCTAATTGAAGTGGCATTTCCTTCTTCATCAATAGAACATCTTATTTCTCTTGTTCCAACTTTAACGTTATGAAAATCATATTCTTCCAATATGGATTCTATATGATGTGGATTATTCATTAATCTTTTCTTCAACTCAATCATGCATATTTCATCCCTATCTTAAAAAGTCAATTCTTGAGGGAGAACAGAATCCTAATTCATGCCAAACATTTATATGTCCATCGTATTTGTAAAGAATTGCTTTCGAATCTTCATCATTACGTGTTTTATCTACAAATACTATTCTAAATTGTCCACCTAATGTATGGTCGATTTCAAAGAAATCCTTTTTCCATTTACCATTATCTTTCTTTAATCTATAAGGTCGCATGTAATACTTGTTTTCTGGATTTAATTCAATTTCATTGACTACTTTTCTCATTAAGAATATCTCGGAACATACTTCTTTTGTTTGTTTACTACTTGATAAACACTGAGAAGTTACCCATGAAGTTTTTTCCAGATATGTCGCTAATTGCGCTGTAATGATTTGTGGTACATTATATTTAGATGCAAATTGAAACAATGCTTTTGAATCTTCAACCATAGAACCTCTGGCCAATCCCATATCAGAAGAATCTTCGGCTTTAAAAGTATCATAAAGAAATGCGGAATATCCATGATTCAGGTGAAGTCTTTTTTGTTCTCTTACAATATCCCTTACATTGTAATCAAACGTTTTAATGAATTTAATATTGTTTTTATAGTTTTTATTAACATATTGTTTTGCTAATTTAATCATTTTTTTATCTTCGTTTGAGAATTTACCAGCTTTAATTTTCTTTCTTGTTAAGTTGAAATATTTAAAATGATGTACCAATGTATACACCAATATTAGAATTTGCCATGCTAATTTACGTTGTTCATTTGCTGTAATACAAACTTGTTCCCCTCTATAAACCATTGGCATGACGAAGTTTGAAAAAGCCATACTCGTTTTTCCTGTACCTGAAAAACCACCTACGAGCGTTAACTCACCTTTATTTACTCCCATTGAAATGTTTGAAAGAATTGGAGATGCCCATATTTCTTTATTATCCTTTTGAGAATAACCACCGATATCAAAAGGAATTCCTGTTAAAATTCCACCTTCTAATTTTTCTTCAAAATCATCCTCAATGTCTAGATCACTAATTTCCATATCATTAGAACGAACTCTGATCCCAATATTAGAAATTCTAGATTCATAAAATTGTAATGTTTCAGCAGCACTCATTTTTCTCAATAACTTAATTGGTATGATTACTTTATTGTTTATGTATATTTCATTTAATAAATTAAAACCATCTTCATGTAACTTCAAAAGGATATTCTCCCTATTCAATACGTCTATATATTGTTCAATGTTATTGGAATTTAACATCTCCATAGTATTGAATATAACATCATATCCTCCTCTTTCATTAAACCCAGACATTAAAATTTCATTTTCACCTAAGTACGATAGTACAGATACTTCATCAAAAACATTGTACAATTTACTCATTTGTTGTCCTAATGTAAAGTAAAACCTTGCGTCTTCTGTTAAAAAGTTTTCTGAAGTTATTTCCTTATATTCTTTATATAAATTAGGATCTTTCCAGAACCCAAAAACTGTATTTCCTTCGACTCCAATTCTCCCTTCAAGAAGCTCTTTTGGGTATTTCTCAGTAACTCCACTTATAAAAACACTCATAATATTCCTCCATACTAGTATTCGTCAATTAAGTCAGAAAATGATTTCTTCTTAGTTGGCGTATACTTTACTTCTTCAACGATATCCAACTCTACCATAAACTCTTCATCCGTCTCTTCTATTTTATCTCTAAAATCACCAATTGAATTTTTAATAATCGCTGTGAAATATCTTATTTTCGCATATTCTTTTTCAAAATGTTTATCCATTGCATTCACAATATTTTCAACATCAGATTCCAAATAATTTATCATTTTTTTATAGGTGTGTATTTTAGCAATACCTTGCAGTTCTTTCATCAAGCTAGTGTTAGTTGTCTCTCCTAACACTTCAAAAGCAAAATCTATAACTTTCATTCTACTTTCATTTTCTTTATTCCAATCGGAGTATTCTTCAGCATTACAGTAATATTGATTTTTATTTTTTACTACAACCTTATAAGCTTCATTTCGTTCAATTTTATTTTTACAAATTCTACATTTAACTAACATAAATTCTCCTCCCTAAAGAATATAGGGAGAAGAATCTCCCTATTAAATTATTAATATTACTTATTAAAGAATTGCTAAAATGTCTTCAAACATTTGAGTAGGTTTAGTTTCATCTAACTTTGTAGCGTCATATCTTCCTAAAATCTCTTTAACTTGTTGTTTTTGCTCTGTAGTTGCTGTTTTATATTTACCAGCTACTTGCTTCTTTAGTTCTTTGTTATGTTCAACATCAATCGCTGGTTCAATTGTAGTTTCATCTACGATTACTTCTTCCCCATCAATCAAATCTTCTTCAATTTCTTTTTTGGGTTCTACTACCTTAACATCTTTATTATTCAACGCTCCCGTTTTAGAAAGAGCCATTCCTTTTTCTACAATATCAATGAATTCTTTTGCCATATTTGGTTTATCAAAGACGATATATTCAGGTACTGCTCCCATTGCAAATCTACCTCCCGCATCAATTAATGTGGTAGAGCGTAAATATAGTTTTCTAACTTCACCGGTTGCTTTGCGTCTTTTCTTTTCGTTGTCACCTTCGCCAATAGTTTCTTCTTCGACTTCACGGTCAATATATCCAGTTAGAGTAACATCGAATACATCTCCGAAGGCAGCTTCATAGTTTGATTGTAAGTTGGAAGTTAATTGCATATAACCTTCTTCCTCGATATTCCCTTTTTCTTTAATTGTTCTAAATTTTGTATGACCAATCATCCATACTCCAAATGAAGCTTTTTGTAATTCCAAGAAGTACTTTTTAATTAGTTCAACAACCTGCGATTGACCGGCTCCGTATCCTCCATATGCCGAATTAATAGATTTACAAGGCTTTTTAGTATCAATTACCGATAAACGAATGACCTCTTTTTCAAACATTGGAATTATTTCCTCGGCTACATCGAAAACAACCATTTCGATATTATGTTCTTTTCCTTTTTCTTTAATTAACCAATTTTTCAATTCAATTAACTCTTGATAAGTTTCAATATGTATAACATTTAAGTTATCGAGTAATTTGAAACCAATTTCAGCACCTAATGCCACAAGTAATCCTTTTTCTGGATCACCGTATTTTTCAATAATTACATCACGAGCAAGAGTAGATTTACCAAATTTCTTTTGTGAACGCAAGTAAATGCTTAAATCCTTGATATCTGTAGAGATTTTATTAATCGAGGGTTTTTTTAACGCCATATTATTAAGTACCACCTTTTTTATAATTAATTTATTTTTAACGTCTTTATATGTATTACTTACATAATGTCTAAATCATCTAAATCGTCTAGGACATCTCCAATTTCTTCATCATTCGCATTCGAAGTTTCTTCTGGAGTATTTACAATTGATTTAATCTCAAAGTCACTATCGATATAAACTGTATCTTTACGTCCTTTTGTAAATCCTCTAGATACATTGACAATGATCATTTCTTGGACTTTTTCACCATAAACATCTCCGCCAAGTTCTTTTCTAATATCATCCATTGTGATTACTTCTAATTCAAGCATTTCTTTTTGGAAATCAGTTAGCATGTCTTCAGTAATTTCAGCTTTTTGTGCTCCATCTAGAATCTTTACTTTTACACCGAACTCTTTCCAAGAATCATCCTCAACAGTGAATTGATTTTCCATAATTTTCACAAATTTTTCTACTTTTTCACCTTCTTTTGAACCGTCAATTACCAACTGTACAGGGCAAGCAATATTTTCTTTACGTTGATTATCATAGTTTCTGATAAAACCATTTACGTAGTGTTTTTTAGTAGTTTCAAAGCTAGCAGTATCTAAACTATCTTTGTTGTAGTAAATTTCAATTAGTCCGGTTGATGTTTGTGGTTCATTGTCATCTACAAGATAAATTCTTGATGGAACTAACTTTTTGTAAATTTTACCGTTGTATTCGCTCCATACAATATCTCCACTGACTTTAAATAATTTATTATCAACTTTACCAGAAGAAATTAATTTTTGTAAAAACTCAGTGTAATCATATTCAGCTAGGAATACTTTACGTTTCTTTTTACTTTCTTCTAAAGCAGCTTTAATATCTGCTACACCTAATTTAGATAACTCTTCTTCTGTAAGAATACCTTTTTCTTGTTTCTCTAATGCATTTTCTAATTCATATCGTCTGCCGTACTTTTCTAAATCAACTACTAACTTTTTAAATTCAGCAATATTTTCAATTACTTCCGGTTTATTTCGATCTTTCCAAGGAATTTGAATCTTTTCACCTTTTTTACGCTCATGAGTTGTTGGATCAACTTCTCCTTTAGTGAAAGAATAAACAAATCCTGTTCCATCTTCTTTATACATTCCTTCACTAGTTAACATGTGTCGATTTTCAGCAGATTGTACGTTGAATAACAATCTTGATTTAGCCCATCCACTAGGATAAGATGTTACTTCATATGGTTTAAATTTCTCACTCTCTTTTGAGATAGATAATTTACCAATGATTTCGAAAGTATTTGCCATATATGTATTTCCTCCTAATATTCCATTATATTTTATAATTAATTTACTTTTATATGTTATTTTCAATAAAAGATTTGCTTTAACCTACGGTGAACTCTTGTTCATATAATCTATAACTCTCACCACCTTTTAAACAAATTTTCTATTATTCTTTTTTCTACTAAACTTCTTCTCGTAACCTTCTATTCTAAGTTGCTTACTAATCTGCTCATATCTTCTTTTTGGCACAAAGAACTCGAACTCGTTATCACCTTGGAAGTTTTTCACTCTTATAACTTTACCATTCCAAACTTTTATATGTAAGTCACCATAACAGTATGTAGTCCAAAACATTGATTCATGAATCAGTTTTTCTTTCATCCATTTATGTCGCTCAACCTTTTCTTTGACAATCTGGATATTTCTTGTTAATTTCCTGGCTACCTGATCCATATCAGTATCTTCATTGCCCTTTACTGTAGTGGTATACTGTTTATATGCCTTCTTACTGAGCTTTAGTATTTTCATTATTTCAACTCCTTTCTTTATGGGGTACTTTTAGTATATATGATTAATTTATTTATGTAAAGTGTTTTTAATAAATTTATTTATAAAAAATTAATCTCAATAAAAGGTTGTTTTTATTCAGAAATAAATCTATATGTAGTGGTACTATTGATCAAATCATACTATATATAGTATGTAAATCATTAATTTACTTTATTATCATACATTAAACACTTAACCATTCTATCCTGTCTGTCCTCGCTGTTTCCTTCCAATACACCTGCTGCGTACCCAGTTTCAAATGCCATCTTAGCAATCTTAATATTCAATTCACTCATCCCATAAGCTTTCATTGAATCCACATATGTTTGTATCACTTGCTCTTTATAGCTCATTTCACACTCTCCTCTGAGAATATAATATCATTGACTCCAGGTAATCCAATTAACAATTCTTTAATAACACGCTGATTGTTTAAGTTGGCTTGTGACATAATTTCTTTGTCATTAAGTATTTCATTCTCAATATTCTTATGTACACTTTTGTAAAAGGATTTGGTTTCATCTTCTGACATACTAAGTCTCAACCATCCGCTTGTTTTTTCAATCTCAACTTCATTGAATGGAATCTCCAAGCTAACCAATTCTGGATTTCCCAATGAGATATAAACAGTTCCATTCTCATTGTCAACATTTGCAATATGTATATTCTTTGTACTAATGCCCATTTTGTAAGAACCATGAACATTCATTTCAGTCTCCCTCTTTCCGAGAAAGCCATCATCTACTTTTGTATCTGTTTTATTGATTTCCTGCTCAACTGAAACAATTTCACTTTTAGATTGTAATTTACCTAGAATCATTTCTTCCGAAATTATAAACTCACTATTTGAAATCTGTTTATCGAGTTCGATAATTTTGACTGAATTTACATTTTGTTCATTTTTAAAATATGCTTTTTGTATAGTAACTGCTGCTATGGTTAAAGCTAGGGTAATTATTGCGACCTTTAATAAAAGTTTTTTGAACTGCCATTTCATTAAAGTCACCTTCTTTTTAATTAGATTTTATTGTATAAATCATTCGCTGTCTTTAATAACTCTATAAGATCCTCTAAATGCGTTCCATCAAAATTAAACATCTCCTCTGGTTCGTGGCAATTATTTCTAACCTGGAGTTGAAAATCTCTTTTACCATTTTTAAATCCATAATCAAGGATGATAAATTGTTCATTTCCTATCATATTAATCACGTCTTGACCTCCTATCTTTCTATAAAAAGTAAGTTTTAAATCAATCCCAAAATTTTCAATGAATAATATAGACATCCTAATCCTAAAAAGAACGGAATCACCTTATACAACATAGAGCTAGTAAAATTTTTTGTTTTATTAATTAGAGCAAATAATATATTAAATACTGCTGTAGCAAAAACAATCCAAATCATTTAATTTCCTCCTTTAATTAAAAACTTGAATTTATCTTAATTTAAGCAACTTGTTTGACTACTCCACTTAACCAATCCATCCACTTTTCAAATGCATCTACGAATGGTTTTACATTATAACTTGAAGTCCATCCTGCAAAACCAATAAAACCAACTTGATTAAATGTGATGCCTTCTCTTCTATCAAAATATGACCCTTTAACTGTAATCTGGACGTATCTTAAACCTTTAGTCTTCAGAATGTCAATATCTTTTTTACGAGGTGCTCTTAACGATAATTTCATCTCTTTATCATGATCGTGATTAGCTAATTCCTGTGAAATAAATGACCTTAAATGGTCGATATGTATTTCTCTTAACATCGAATAACTAAACTCTTCGTTAAAACGTTTTCTAGCTTTCTCTGCTCTCACTCTTTGTGGTATTGCTCGACTATAAATTTTAGGAATGTGATCCTCTTCTGTTGTTAAATCAAATAATTCAAATGCTGCAACGTTAGTGTAATCATTCTTATTTAAAATAGTCCACCACATATTGTTGATATTATGATAGATAACTCCACGTTTTAAACGGCCTTTCCTATCACGAAAATACTTCGTTTGACCGTTATATAATTGTTTATCATCTCTATCTTTAGAATTATAGGAAGGAAATTCATAATCAGGAAGTTCCTTACCCTCTTTGTAATGCCAACAGCTTTTAATTTTGTACATTACTTTGTCAAATGAACTTTTAAACTCTGGCTCTGCACGATTAGAAAATCCTTCTGACTCAATTAGTTCGCAAATAAGGTTCCGTGTGATTAGGAATTCACACTTGACTAAATACGGCATCTTTTCAAGTTTATCAGAGTCGTAATATCCGCCATTTTTATTTTTAGTTTTTACTTCTTGATAAAATTTGATATCAAATCCTGCCGGATAGATATGGGACTTAAATTGTAAATCTCCTTTTATACCTTCCCAATGCGTATCTGCTAAAATTGGATATTCATTTAAAATCCTTTGGTCTGTTTGAATTATAAAGCCTCTAGATTCAAGAAGTTTAAATACTTTATCGAGCAGATCTTTCTTTCCATCATTAACCGTAACATCTATACTTTTTGTATCAGCATAATATGTTTTCTTGTTCATATTTACTCCTTTAATTTAATTTATTTTTACTAAAATGTGTCTTTTAAAGAATTCCATCTTCTATACTACAATCTTCATAAATCACTTCTACTTCACCATTCTTCAATTGATTAACGATTGGTTCATGAGCATCCTTATTATTGGAAAAATAATAAGCAACAATTTCTTCTATTTCACGCTTATTTAATTTAACTTTAATTTCCATTTTTTCACTCCTTTTCTGTAAGAAATGTTCCTTTTACTTAGTTCTTTCCTTAACATTTTCTATTGTTTTATTCATTAATTCTGATGGCAAATTACTATATTGAAATTCAAACAGGTCATCAATCTCTCCATCTGTTAATTGTTTAAGTGTTTCAGTAGAAGTCATAGTCCAATATAAACCTTGCACAGAACGGATAAATTCAATTTTTTGATCTTTATTAAACTCATTCATTAATTTTTCTAGCATGTTTATCTCTCCTTTTTTCCATAAAAAACTACTTTTAAATTAATTTCTTTGTGATTCTATAAACTTTTTTATCTTGATTAATTCTTTCATGTTTCTCTTATCAAGCAAATCCCCACATTCTGAAGCCAAAAGAAATAACTGTTCTTGAAAGTCTTTTCTTAAAGATGAAGGACAATCCAATTCGTTAGGTGTTGCACGGTCATATCCTTCTTCGCTTTCATGACAGCATTGACTAAATGCGTTCCACAAACAATGGTAGTTACTACATTCCATTTTTAACAACCCCTTTACTCCTCATAATATCGTTTTTATTCAATAACATCATGCCAATTCCGACCAAACTTTTATTTTCTTAACAACTTTATTACCTCCTTGATTAAATTATAATTAATTTACTTGTGTAAATCAATATATAATATTAAATTTATTTATATCATTTGTCCACCCTTTAAATCACTTTTTTTAACCTGGTCTATATAATTATCACTCTTATTATCCTTCGGTTTCTGCTGAATGTCCATTTTCAACCTCCTGTATTCTCTGTTTTACTCGCTCATACTATGTTTTTCAAGCATATATTTACGATAAAATATTTGTTTTATTCACATTTTATGCGAACTACGACTTACTTTCTTCTCATTGATTTCACTTGTTTCTGTATTTCAATTGCTATTTTCTCAATTTGCTTTGCATTACTTTCAATATGGTCTAATCGTTTTGACTTATCCCTTGTAGCAAAGTAGTTCAATTCTTCGTTACATTCATTAATCCTATCCACCATTTCAAATAGTTCAGAGTTCTTTTTGTTGGGTTGATATGGTTTCAAGTCAACTCACCTCTTACTTCTCATTTTTTTGTCTGTTCTTTCCTTGGATAGTGCATTAAATATCCAATGCTTTAATCACGATTTCTCCTATTTCATCCCCGTTTATCTTTTGTCCTTTACTATCACATTGGACGCATTTTTCGTTTATTTCTTTTAACGCTTTCTCGAATTTTCTGACAGTCCACTCTAAATCCTCTGTATACCTATTTCCATGAATCATATGTCTGTTTCTAATTTTATCGGTAATGGTTCTTTTCAAATTCTCCATCTCCCTATGTCGGTATTTTTGTCTAATTCGTATTTTTTAGAGTATTGCGTATTAGAGATATTCAACTACTCTAAATAATTTAATTATTGGGTACTTGTAGATTTTATCTGCAAGTTGTATACAAAACAGTTGACCTTCTTGAAATGTGTTCACCACATTCTCGTAGGTTCTTGGTTGACTTGTGTCCGAAAACCAAATTTCTATTTTCAAAATACTTCCCCCTTTGGTTCGCAATCTTAGCGTACTGCACATAATTACTTTTTATTTTTCATTTCTTTTATCTCCCAATAAAACTTATCTTCTCCTGTTTTCAACCTATGAATGATTTCAACAGTGCTGTAATAATAAAACAATACCGTGCTTTCCCAAATAATTTTAATTAATTCTTTAAAAAATCTCACCTTCTGCACCCTTTCTTACTTCACAGTTTTTGCGTCAATTATGTACTCAGAGGAGCAACAGCCCCTCATAATGTCGGCCTATTATTCTTCCATTCACTTAAACTTTCCTCAATCTCATCAATCAATTTACTCATCTTCTTCAAGTTCTCTCCCGAAGGACTAACAGATCCATCTTCCCAACGTTGCACAGTATATGTGCTTACTCCTATTAACCCAGCTATATCTGGTTGACTCAATCCACTCTCCTTCCTATATTTCCGTATTGGATTTTCATTTTTCCACTGCTGCAATCTTTCTTTTATGTTCAATTCAACCACCTCTAAATTGAGTCTTTATTAATTATATGTTGTGGTGGTTGTTTAATTTCCTTTAATTTAATATTTTATTTAATAAATTTCTTTTTGAAATAAGCTGCTTAAACCAAGCTTTATCTTTGGTCATCAAGGACAAGTCAATTAAACTATCAATATCCAAAACCATTTCTTCAATTATTTTAAAGTTAATGATGACTTTCCGATATTCAACTTTGAATCCTTCTTTTTCTTTCTTCTTGAATGTACTCTTAGTTATTTTTCTCTTAGCTCCCCACATTTGCAGATCAGATAAATATACTTGTTTATAATATTCTTTATTCCCTAGTTCATTATGTTCGCAGATGTATTTGGCTTTTGTTTTAGATAAGTTCATGTTTGTTCACCTCTACATTGCAATCTTTGCATATTTTTTTATTTCCTTCTAATGTAATCTTACACCAGCAATATGGACATTTCAATTTATTTTGATCATTATTAATAAGTTTATTTATAATGCTCTCGAAGTTTTTCATTTACACTATCTCTCCCTGTTGTCTTTGATAGTGTATCTTATGAGCATGTGGTGGTTGTGGTGTTGCTGTTTATGTAAAATGGGTTTTAGCCTAGATTAAAATTCCTCTTGAACAATTCCTTTATGGATAAAGAAGTCAAACACAATATCTGCTACGACATCTAATTCATCTTCTGTTGGAGAATATCCATTTCTAATTAGGTTATCGAATAGAAACTCAGCAATTTCTTCAGTATCAATTGAAATTTCAATTTCTTTCAATGTTTTTAACCTCCCTTTTAAGTTGGTTTAATTAACAATTACAAAATCCCCTTCGTGACATAAAAAGATAAGTGAATACCTGTCTTCGTCATCAATTATGTAATACTCGTGTTCTCTCTCGTCATATTTTAAAGCATAAAGATTACCTACTGTGACATTTGAAAATTCATTATTTTCATCCTCTTTAGCTAACCAGTGACTTGCTTTTGTAATATCACTCGTAACAATACAATTCAATTTATTACACCTCCCTATTAAGTTCTCATAAAACCGAAAGTTACAAAGAATAAATCGACACATGATTCTTGATTACCTAAAGTAATTCCTATTCTAATATCTCCTTTTCGGAATAGACCACAGTATACTGTGTAATTACCTATGTACTTTTCTCTCCAAAATTTGCTCATTTTCACACTCCTTAATTTAACTAATTAAATTACTTTATCAATTTAATTGCTTCTCTAATTGCTCTATGTTCTTCTTCATTCGTAGTAGCTCTGAATCCACCATAATAAGCACTTTCTAAATCTGACAACAATGATTCTAATGTTCTTATAATCTGTTCTTTTTCCACATTATCACCTCTTTATTTTTTACTTGTTTGCAAGTCTATATCTGGAATGATTGCTTCTGGACGGAATAAAATTTTGTAGTGGAAAGGGTCTTCCTTATTTGGTTCAAGCTGTTCCGCAAAGAAACTCACGTTGTCACTCAAGCCAAGATAATGTTTTTTATATTCATCCTCACCAACCTTACAAGTTACTGTCATTCTCAGGTCAGTGTCTCCATTCCCCAAAGAACAAAGTCCTTCAACGGTAAGCAGATATTTGTCGGTTATACCGTTAAAGAAAACAACCCTTCTCTGTACCTCAAATGAATCTGCCGACTTCGATAAATTTTGTGATACTGTCTGTATCTGCTTCTGTACATCCTACCAAACCTATTACTGCCATAATAGCTACTAAACCTGTTAAAATCATCTTTTTCATAATATCATCTCCTATTTAGAATATTCATTTCATTTGAATTCAATATCTATATATTGTGTTTATGTTTTTCCTAATAACCATATGTAGTGTCATTTATTATTTTTATATCTAAGTACCCAATTACCGAACTGAATTTCCATATATCCTTGATAAAAATAAACCCCTCTTTTACCTAAATTAGCTTTATGCCAACGTTTTAATGAAACACGACTATTCCATTTAGTTCCGAAAAACCTTGTCATATGATCTTCTTTCTTATATAACCAATTGAGATTCATTTTTCATTCCTCCAATTTAATTTATTTATATAAATCATAACTTTTATGTTAATCAGAAAATATAGTTAAATTGGTAAGATAGTATATTCTTACATCTCCATCCTTTTCAACCGAGGTTATAAAATATCCATTTTCGTTTAGGTTATTTATAACATCCTCGATATCCCATCCTGTATAATCATTCTTATCTCCATTTATAAATCGATTTACAATTATATGCTGATCATCCTCTACAACTTTAACTGTTTCACAAGTAAGATCGAATGCTTTTCGAATCCCATTTAACCAAGCAACATTTCTCATTCATAGATTCCTCCTATTTATATAAAACTTCAATTTTATCTAAAACTAACATTTAATACTGTATATCTTACAGGTCGATTAGGATTAATCGTAACCTCTCCAATATTATTTATATAGACTAGAAGTTCACGTTCAATATCTTCGTCATCTATTATCTTTCTGATATACTCTCCTTCTTTTACACAAATAGAATTATTACCCAATGTTTCTTGCGCTATTCCAGTAAAATACCTTTTCATTTAATTCCCTCCTATTCTAAATAAAATTTTACTTTTAACTAAACTATATTGTGTTTCTTTTCGTATACCTCAGCTATTTTTCTATGTTTAATAAATTTATCAGCATGTTTGTTCGATTTCTTAAAATGGTACATTGCTATGCGAAAATAAAATTCCATCTTAATGATCCTTAGCATTTCTTTCACTCCTTAACGTAGTATCATCCTCACTTTCATCTTCTTCAATCTCAGCTAACAATAGATGTATAGCAGCTTGTATATCATCCTTTACATGATCAGCGTAATACAATGCCTTTCTCTTATCTCCATCTGCATTACACTTCAAAGCTTTTAATCCGGCATTTACAGCATTTATTATCTTCTCCTGCGAAATCATTCTATTCTCCCATTTTCATTCCTAGATTAATATATTCATTTATGTATTCATCTTCTTTAATTAATTCATCTATTAGCGATGCGACTTTAAGCAATCTGTTTCCGGTTAACTTGTCGATTCCCTGATGAGCTTTCTTTTTTACTAAATCTTCGAATTTACTTTCCACATCCTCACCTCTTAAAATATGATTAATTTATTTATAATCTTATATTACATTGATAAGTTTATTTTTGTCAACAGTTTTATTTATGTATTTTTCTTTTGCTTGTATGTACATTGCATTTGACCATCCCAAAGGCGTGTTGATATTGTATTGATTTGTGCCTGATAAATACAATTCTGGTAAACTTCCATCTTCCAACATTACACTTTCAGTCCACTCTATATAATCTTTTGCTTTATTATAATTACCTAATTCCATGTGACAAAGTGCTAACCAAGGTAATCCAAAGCACCATTCTGCCTCAGTTCCATAATAATGACTTAATGGATGATGCCTTCCTTCATGTTCAATTGTGGAGTAGTATGAGTCGCCTTGGTATCTAATTACGCCCCTTGACCTCAATAACTTACTTTCAACCTCATTAACAATCTTAACTGCATCATCACTAAATAACACTTTATATGGATAAATTAAACTCATTTGCGCCAAGTCAATTGGTCTATCTGCACTTTCATTAGGGAATAGATTTGACAATGAATAATAACCTTTTAATACCAGTTCTCTTGGTACAAATACGATTTCTCTAACATTCTGTAATCCGGCTATACATGCGCCAACCGATGAACTATGTACTTCTCGCCATTCTTCCCACATCCCATTATCGGAATCGATCCAATACTGGCATGTATCTAAGTACCAAACTAACTTTTGAATGATCCTGTGATCGGCTTCATTCCTAATAATTTTCTTACCTTTCTTAACACCTTCTCCTACACCAAACAGAAATGCTCCCACTGCATCGTGTTGTGCGTGCCCCCAAGGTGTGTCAATTTCCTTAACATCTTGTGCTGAAAATCTTGCGTGTATATATTCCCATTGCGCATGAGGCTTTTGTTTTGTATGTATCTCGATTTTCCATTCGTATTCAAGGAATAGATCTAGAAGTCTATGATAAGTTTTTTCGTATCTGTTACACTGTTTATCAAGATAAGGCATTACTTCATAGCAGGAATCACGTATCCAGACGTATGAATAATCTGATGAAGGACTTGCGTAATACAATCCATGAGGTAATCTTAAACTTTCTAAAATATTATAACTTTGTTCTAGTTTATTCATTTAACCCATCCCCTTAAGTTTAATTTATTTAAAAAAATTCTCATTTTAAACAGACAATCTTTTTAATTTAAAAGCATGCTTATTTTTCATGTTATATGTATATCTGCTTTCTTCTTTAATTAGTGGAAATGCTTTTGTTATTGCTAACGTAGTTTCTTTTGCCATTTTCATTACTAAACTCAATCTAGTATTCTGCAATACTTGAAACTCCATGTATCCTCCAACATTTACTGTTCCATAAATACTGTAATCACCAACTTTTGTTAATTCCTTCCCTACTCCAGCACCAGGAGACAATTTACCTTTATTAAAAGAAATTTTCCCAATATTTTTGAATTTTCCTAGAGCAGCATCAATTGCAATCACTGTTTTCTCTTCAGGAATTTCTTTTATTTTTTCATCTAGGTTCTTAGCATGACACGGATCATCAATTGTACCGATAACATTCCTATATCCTTTTTCTTTTAACATTGTTCCAATTAAAGGAGCATAACTATCACCTGTCGATCTATCAGTACCAATGCATAAAAACAAAACATCATCTAAACTACATTTAACATATTTGCTAATTGCTTTAGTTAAATCTTTTCCATTATCAAATTTACCAAATTGGACTCCGTCATACATATTATCTAATGCTACCATGTTTTTACCTCCTAATAATTAATTTATTTCTCTTTAAAAATCAGATTTTATCCAAAAATTCTACTCCAGAATCCTTTCTTCTCACATGCATTAACGTTAAGCTCTGTTTTATCAGTAAAGTATTTTTTATGCATATTCTCTAGCATTTCTAACGCATCTTCATATCCTACATCAGATACGTCAATTTTGTCATATATATCATGTTCGAAAGGCATATCTGTATAATAATACATTGTATTATTTGTAGAGTCATATGTCCTATATAATATCTGACCTATTCGGTTATTAACCTTAATACTTTCACCAGTATTCAGAATATGTTCATGCGACTCTTCTTTAATAAATATCCCACTAACCCTGAGATTAGAGATATACTTTACAAATTCCTTCGGTTGTCCTTTTTTGAAATTATCTATTTCATTTTCAATGATTTCCTTATAGCGATTACTACCATAACCCCATATAAAATCGCTATTTAAATTCATAATTCTACCTATATCAACAACTTTACAGGTTATATATCTCTCCCCATAATAAACATGCTTCATGTGTTCACATCCTTAATTCGATAAGATTTAGTTTTTATACAACTTCTTTAAAATCCAACCTGTACCTATACTTGCCAAAAACACTATGAGCATTATTATAAAATGTGTAGGCGTAAGCATTCAATCACCCCATAAAACTGAGTTTTCATTTAAATTTTACGTTCATAAGTAACTATAGAACTTTGCCTGACCGCATAATTCTATACCAATCCAAGTATCTATCTCTTTATAGTTTCTTGCTCCCATAACTGCTGAATGAGATATTTTTTCCTCCTCTGTATCATAAGAATAAGTAGCCTTTTCGATTATAGTTTTTTGAACTTGTTCCATAATCAACTTCCTTTCATACCTTATTTTATACATATACACTTATATTAAATTCACTTATAATTAGATTAACAAGTCAGATATGGCTTGAATAAACCTCTAGGAGTTGTTGCTAAATGCTAATTCAAAACCAACAATTACTCGATCAATTAAAACTAGAAATCGCTACTGAATTTGGTGTTAACTTAGGAGCTGAAACTACTTCCCGCGCTAACGGTTCAGTTGGTGGAGAAATGACAAAGCGACTTATCCAACTAGGACAACAAAAGTTATTAGAAATGAATAATCAACCTGTAACATCAATTGTTAGTCAGACTGAGCACCAACATCAGTTACATTGATTGGGAGGGGATATTCCCCTTCTTTATTATATATGTTTAATTTATTTATTATAACAATCATTTATGCATAAAGTAGCATAATCTTCATCTTCAAAATATGTTACAACCATTCCCTGGACTTTGCCAGTTCCCTCACAGCTTCTGCATTTTCTAACCGGATTGGGTATTCCTCTGTGTATGCTATAGAGTGTAACTTGACTTCCTTTCCCACGACATCCTTTACATTCAACTAAGCCAACATCTGTCCTAGTAATCAACTCCCCACCCCCTTTCATTGAAACGACTGTTTTATAGAAATTCCTCAGCCTTTCTGATTTTTCTTTTGTTACTACTCTCACCAGATAGTCCCAAATAAGATTCATAGGCATAATTCATAATTTCATCATGTGTAAATCCATATACTTTAGCCATCGAATAAAACTGATCCATAAGATTTAAGAAATCTTTCTTTGCTGTTAATTGGTTTTTATGAATGGTTAATTGTTGCATAGATTTCAAATCATTCGCAGCTTTTTCTAAATCCTTGATTGCTCTTGTTAAACTCTTTGAATCAAACAATACATTTAATGTGGTTTTCCCAGTAGCAAAACTTACTTTAATGTCGTCTGGAATTCTAAGCAGGTTCTTGGCAACAATTTTATTAGATACAATTTTGAAATCACTTGCTACTATAGTTATCTCCATAATTCTATCCCCTAATTTCTTTTTATAAGTAAATTATACATATAAATCAATTATTTGTAAAGAGGGAAAATAAAAAGTCACCGCAATAATTTTTCGCAATCGATGACTTTTTCATATGTTGTAACAAACCTGTAATAGGATAAAACATATCTCTATGGTATTATTAAGTTGTTAGTAGTATATGCCCACATATACACTGCATTAAGTAGTCGTCTGGTTGCATATGGCGACTACTTTTTATATTCTTCTGGAGTAAACTCATCAATTTCTGATACAAACAAGTCATCATTATCTACTGTATGTCCTTGTATATGTAGAGTACGGGTTTCTCCAGTTAAATCCGTAAAATTTAACTCTCTAATATTATTATCTGATAGGGTCAGAATCATCTTAATAAATGAATCTACTCCTTCATCTCCTACTACTCTAGTAAAAAAATCTAATGTAATGCTCCCCTGGATTAACTGCTCCATTATTCCCTCTCCTTTGAAAAATTATAATATATATTAAGACAAAAGCCTCAACATCAAAACAGAACATTCGTTCGTATTTCTTACTTTCATTATACCTTCATTCGTCTTTGATTACTAGTAGCAAAAAATTTTCTTTAATATGTAGGGCAAAGTTGGTATGATTAGAACTGGAACATTTGAAGATAGAAGTAGGATTTATAGGAGGTTGTCCGATGATCAGAATAGAAATCGGACAATGCTTATTAGAAGATCTCATTCACAGGAAAGGTATGACTCAACAGCAATTGGCAGACATGACCGGAATTTCAAAAAGTCAGATAAGTGAATATAGAAGAAACAAAAGAAAAATGTCACTTCATAATGCCATGTTGATTGCTGTAGCTTTAAATTGTCATATCGATGATTTATATGAATGGAAAGTATCAAGATAAGCATTGGCTCTGGGAGTAGGATCTTAGTCCTACTTTGCCTCCTAGTTCACGTTTTCGTGAACATAATCCAATTTTACTACACAATAAGACTTATGTCACTAGCGTTTTTTGTCGAATTCTGATATTTTTGCTAATTTGTTTCTCAAGTCCTATAATTTGCCACAAATTACACGAATTCAGACACAAATTTTTATTAAATTTACTTATGTATAAATATTTAACCCTAGCTTTTCTAGGATTAAATATTGCCATTATTGGTTATAAAGTGAATCTATATTTTCCTTATTAATGAATTCTCTGAGAAGTGAATAATTGTATATCTCACGACCATTTATTTTCACTGTTCTTACATTAAAATGGTCTGCTATTTTGGTTAATTCCTCATTTGTCAAATCTCCAGATGGATTAATGTCATGAGCCATTTTAAGCATACCTGATTTTTCAATATTTTTTGGTGATAAGTAAGGTAATTTAAAGAATTCACTGATTGAAGTTAAAGCCCTGTATACTAAATGTCTATCTGCTCTTTTAAAATTTTCCACTCTCGTTACTTTTGTTTTTATTACATGATAATTTTCAGCTAACTTAACTGTACTTCTTCTTCCTTGTGCTTCCCCATTTTTCATGTGGTATTCAGTTTCATTTGCTGCTTTTTTCACTATATTTATACATCTATCACTAACTTTAATAGTTCTTTTACCGTATTTGTCATCTTTGAGCTTTAATTCATTTGTATCCTCATTGAAATTTTCAGGTACCAAATTTAATATCTCAGAATGTTGGAAGCCGTTTACACCCTCGAAAATTAATCTTATCAATGCCTTATCTTGATAATTAACCAAATGATCTTCTATATCAATTATTTCTTCTTCCGACAAATAAAGCTTTCTACTCTTATCAATGAAGTTTCTTAATTCATCAGTTTTAATTGTTTTAGCTAAATTAATATTTGTTTCACTAAGTCCATTTTCAGCAGCCCACTGCAAATACGTAGAAATGACTTGATGGCTTAATCTAACTGCGTTCAATGTCGTATGATTAGCATTTATCAGAACATCTTTTATTTCATCCGATGTAAAAGTGTAAAGATCCCTTCCTAATATATCCTCAGTATCATAACTCCTATAGAACAAGTACTTATAGATATCACTTGTTGTTTCAGGAAAAGTTTCTAAAAATTTATTTTTAATATCTTCATTATAGATTTTCGCCATTGCGTTCACCACCTATTTAATTGTTAATTTCTCGAAAAAGTTGTAAATATGTTTTTTAGTTTTACCTTTAACATGCAATGTTTCATCGAGAATATTTATATCTCTCCATAAGGGATTTTCTTTATTAAAATCAATTTTATTTAGTATCTCTGATAACTTATTAACAGGGATTGACTCATCTTTCATTTTCTTAGCAAGCATAACATATCCTTCGAACATTAAGTTGTTATTTATTAAGCTTTTCTTTCTTACTGCTGCTACATCGCCTAGAAACTCATCGGGGAAATTTAATACCAATTCATTAAAAAATTCAATTAAATATTTAGATAATTTTGCTGCATCAGCCTTATCTTTAATTTCAAAACAATCATCAATCGCATTAGATAAGGTTAAGAAGGATACAAGTAATCCTGAATTTCTACCGATAGTCTGATCAGAAATTCTACCTTTAAGTTCACTATTATATTTTAATCTTTCCACAACATTAGACGACCATTTACTTTGAGCTATTTCTTCAACTCTGCTTTTACTAACAGGATTAATCGTATTAATTTGAGCAAATTGTTGCTTTGCTTTACCGATATTAAAATTAAGAATATTTACTTTAAAAAATTTGTCTGATGAGGAAGGATCTCTAAACACTCTTGCAATAGCATTAATCCTATGGAATCCATCCAATATATCTAATAAAGTTCCTTTTGTAACTGTCAATGTCTTATTTTCTTCATCATAAATCAATTCTTCATATTCATCAGAAGAGTCTAGTCTAGCATTGAGTGTTATGACTGTACTAGCCCATTCTCCCGTTTTATGAAGATTAATCATTGCTTCGACACTTTTTTCCACAACTTTTGGAACATGTATAATATCTTCAATATGTTTCGTATTTAATTTTCTTGTTTCACGTTGAACCTCTTTGTTATATTGTAAAAGTCCATTTTCAAAAAGTTTTTTTATTTCACTTGCCTTTACGTAAGCCATATAATCGTCATCTTCACCCTTAATGACATTTTCAAATGTATAAGGAAATTCGACTCTATCAGGTAAATCTGCTTCAAAGTTTGTCTTAATTTCCTTTGACATTCTAGAAGGATAATAACTAGACGGGTCTGCTGCACTTTTACCAGTTGACTTATACAATTCATTAGCAAACAAATATAATTCACTTACATCTAGATCGTACGCTTGAGTATTAATCTCATTTACAATTTGTTGTACTCGACCAGGTAGAATGTTATACTCTTTCAGACCTCTTTTTAGTTTGTTTAATACATTTTTATCATGTTTTATACTCTCAACTACATCTATAATGTTTTTTCTAAGATTGTCTAATTCTCTTTCATCAAAAATTACGGTAGCCATTATTTACACTCCTATCTCACAATTATCCATTGTTAGTATTAATATTAACAAGTTTTCACGTTTAAGTAAAGATGAAAACTGATACTAAATTTATTTTTGTATTTTATTTAATTCCATATTCAATATAATCAAATAATCTTTTTTCATTTTACCTATAACATCCAATAAAACTTCATGAGGGACATTTTTATATAATTCCAAGTCTAATTCATTACTAGATGAAACTGCACCAATTGCCCCATAATCGTTATTATCCAAGTAACGAACTGTTGTGTTAAAGTCTTTGTGATTTGCTGCCTTCATTGTAGACAAGGGGTCTGATGTAACTCGATAATGGAATGTTATGCCCGCTTTTCTTATACTATGAAACACAATTCTTCTTTCTTTTGGAAAATTCATTTTTTCACGGAGTCTAAACATCATTGCATTAATTGACTTGCCAGTGAGTTGAAATACTTTTTCATTTCCATTTTTAAGTGATAATAATTTATTATAAAATTCTTTTGATATCTTGGGTCTAAATTCTTTATTTCCTTTATCTACAGCTTTAACAAGTACATAAGTATCTTTTTCTTCAAAGTCGCTCCAATTTAATTTTAAAATTGCAGATTTTCTTAAGCATGTGTCAAGTGCAAAAAGAATGAAGTAATACTTAATTTCTTGTGAACGATATTCCGTTACTCTAGCTATCCTCGCCATTTCTAAAACTTCCTCAATAGTGAGAATTCCCCATCCATCATTATTTTCAGGTAGCTTTTCAATCGCAGAAAAATAACTAATATCTGAAACAATATTTTTTCCATCGATTTTCTTGGCATGAAGATAATTAAGCAAACTTTTAACTGCCATTACTTTCGCATTAATTGTTTTGTTAGAGTATTTTTCAGAATCCACAGATTCTAGAATAAACTTATCGAAGTCATCTAAGTCCAATTCCATGTCTTCAATGGTCAAATGTTCAATACTCTTATTTGGCTTAATTACACTAAAAAAGTCTTTGATTCCTTTGGAATAGGAAGTACTTGTTTTGTCACTTTTTAACCCCTTTTTCCTTAGAAACATCTGAATGTGTTCATAGATATAGTTATTATTATTTAACCTAACAACATTATTCGCTAACATTCTCATCATCCCCACTATTGATAATTTTATTCAATAGGTATTTATCAAATTCATCCCAAGTGCTACACCAGGTATACCATGAGTCGCTTACACCGACTAGACATCCGATTTTATTATTAACCATGATCACTTCGTTGCAAATTTCTGATTGATCAACCAAGCTCAAGTCGCTTAATAGTTCTTTTGGCATTTTTAAATATTCAACCGTTGTTTTCATACTCCTCATCCCCTTATACTCTATTTCGCTAAAAATTCAATTGTCATCTCAAGCTCTTTGATCATTTTCTTTATTTGATAAGGTTTCATAGTGGATTTGTTTCTCTTAAAATAGCCCAGGATATCTTGCAACATAGATAAAGTCACTCCTTTCATAAAGAATACTCGCCATTATATACTTATTCATCTTTATATATATTTATTATATATTAATTTAATTTATTTGTAAAGCTTTTTATTTAATTTTAAAACCTTTTTCCTATTTTATATATAGTCATTTACTACTTAAAGTATTCCAACTCAATAAAAAAGACACCTACCTCTTTAAAGTAAGTGTCTCCATCTGTATTTTTATATATAATTCATTTTTATTAAATTAATTCCTATTTGTACTTTTCATACAATTCTTCAATATGAACGTCTAAAACATAGGCAATTCTTTTAGCAGTTTTTAAAGACATCTTTGTATCATTATTTATGTATTGTTTTAAATTGTATACTGAGATTCCTGTTAATGATGATAACTCTTCTAATTCAATATCCTTACAATCCAATACTTTGTCTAACTTACATCTCCCCATTAAGCATCACTCCCAATTCACATAGATAACTTAATAATAAGTGATTTGCGAATTTTCTGTCTATGATAAAATTCGTCCATTTATGGGATTTTATGGGGATAGCTTTCTGAAAATTTTACGTAAAATGTGAGTTTTATTCGCTAAAATTTGTAATGCTCCCTAATTGAATTGCAGTTTCAAATAAATTGTTGCTATTATTATGGCTCCTACTAACATTTGAAACATTTCTATTTCCTTCATATTGCCCAACACTTCTCGCTACATGAGTATTAAATCCTTTTTTATTTTGCCTTATAGCTTTTGCCTTTTGCATCTCTCTAAGATCCTTAAGTGCTTTAAGTATTTCTTCATCAGATGCGATTTCCAATGCTCCTTCATTTAAATATCCATAACTGTCTACATTTGTTTTATTCACTTTATAGTCATAATTACCCTGATTCCGAATTTCAGCTATTACAACAATTTCCCCTTTTTTAAAGGTAAGATATTCATGAGTAAGTTTTACAAATTCACCTACATGATATTTAGCCGCCATCATTAATTTCCTCCTTATCAATTTAAAATTGTGCTTTTATTTAGTTTTTTATTCAGTCAATGTAATTAGCATCTAAGAATTTATCCCAAATCTCATTTTCATCATCACTATTCATATAAAAAACTGTGTCCATAAAAGCCTCTACTGAATTTTCCATTTCCTCAAATTCTTGCTCGTCACATAGGCAGCATAATGGAATCCTATTCATATAAGCCCAATTTATAACCTGTTCTTTGGCTGAGTTTATTGTACCAACTAGCTCATTCATTTTTTCTAAATTGGTCATTACACTCTCACCTCTTCCCCATGTTTCACTGCTTCAACATCCTCACATCCATAATGATCCTTTAAATCCACAGCAATAGAATCAAACTTACTCAATAATTCAATACGGTCGAAATGTCTTGCGTGAGCTATTGTAGTGAATGAAAATCCACTTCTAACACTACCTTTGATATATCCTTTTTCTGTTTTGATTATATACATTTATATCAACTCCCGATATGTATAATTTATTTGTTAGTTAATAAATTGAAAAACATCATGTAGTTGCAATTATTACACTTCTTTATTTCAAACGTTCTCTCATGTTTCCCTAATTCGCGGTTGTAAATAGTATTAGGGATCGTTAAATTTTTACACTTTCCTATGTCGTGTGAACTACATACTGGACACTTTATATTCATAATATCTCTCCTTCTCGATAAAAATTCCATTTCATTGACTTATAATTCTATACCATGTTTTTCAGCAATCATTTTAAGCAATCTATACTTTCCAACCAAACACACTTCTAATTTATTATCCATTCCATACTTCTCTAAGTAATCATAAAATGCGTTATGATGAGCGTTAGATGTTTCTATTAATATTTCGTATTCACTCTTATTTGACAACCCCTCCATACTCTTACGATAAAAATCAGAAATAAATTGTGCTTCCTTGTCTTTAAATTGAATACTGTCAATAATATCTTTCATTGATATCACTCCTTTTTTTCGAATAAAAACTTCATTTTAACTTAATATGGCTTACTTCCTATGTTTTCCTTGTGAATTTCCCATTGTTTAAACCATTCTCTTGCGTGTATTCTAAAAGCATTTTCATGTTCTTCATCATTTTCAACTGTAAAACTAGTATACTTTGCTTCCATTTTGTCTAATTTATCAAAATCACTATATCTCATTTTAACTTGAAATGGATATTCCCAATAATGTTGGCCAATCTTATAGTTATAAATTTTATTATCCAACAATAAAACACTTGCATATACTTCATGTGGATACGTATCAACCCAGTGCGCCATATGTTTCTCCTCCTCATAGGTAATAAAATATATGTTTCATTGAAACTTTGATTCAATTTCTTTGTACTGTAATACCTTGACAAGATCTTTCTCAATCTGCTCCTTGATATTTTGGACACCGTTATTTATTTTCTTTTCATATGTAATACCGAATAACCCCTCTAAAAAATTTGGCTTATATATTATTTTAGATGTAGAAGTCCTATAAACACTTCTTCCATTTTCACGAACTTCTCTAACTTCTGCACTAATCCATGTGTAACTGGATACTTCAACCTTTATACAACATCTATGTACATTATCAATGTAATAAGTTTCCACTACCTCACCTCAAAGTCTGTTTGGAACTGATCTTTTTATTTAAAACTCAAGTTTCAATGCTTTTTATCCTTTCGGGCTTCATGTTTCATAAGCCATATGTCGATACGTGCGATAATCAAGAATATTAGGGTAAACTGAGCTAGGGCTACAATGAATCCCCAATAACCGTAGTTAGACGCTTCTATATTCATTATTTGTCTCCCCTCTCTTTAAAATTTCTGTTTTACATAGTTTTATTTTATTTTCTTTTAATAATATCATTAACTATCTTATCCTTTGTTTCCCAAAATAACTTCCATTCAATTTTATCAGAATATTCGTCAGCCTTTTTCAGTTGTTCAATAAGTTTATCTTGGGTTTCTTTTAGTTTTTGGTTTTCCATTTCTAGTTCACTTACATGCTCCATGTACATTAGCTTCTCATCTTTCAATGTCTCAATTACTGGTAAATCTCCAATTGGACAAAGTAGCGATAATTGATTATAACTAGTTATTAGATTAGCCTCAGTCTCTTTCAGTAACTGCTTTAACTCCATAACCATTTGATAAATACCTTCTGGACTAGCAATTGCTAATTCAGGTGTTCCTGGTTGGAAGTCAACGTCAGATAGATCTTCACGAATTTTTAATAGCCAATCTGTACATTCTTTATAATCCTTATTTTCTTGCTGTAATTCTTTAATTTCTCTGATCATTTCATTAAAATCATCTTTATCAATCTGGATATTAAAAACATATACGCCTTTTTGATTGTTGTGTGATTCCCAATTATTAATAACTTCATTAAATTTTTTCAATTACTATTCCTCCTAATTTTAAATAAACTCATCAAACATTCCCTTGACCCTATCTTTATACTCATTTAAATATATAATATATTTATTTTCATGGTAACTATTTTCTATCATTCTACCATCGAACTCTAATTCATTTATTTCCTCATCTATTCTTCCCATCGCAGTATGTAAATAATATTCAATATCCTCATTGCTCAAATTATGTAAATTATTATGTAAGACTTTCTTCATGTTCTGTAGCTCAATATTCTTATGTTCTTTCATTGTGTCAAATAACACTTCTTCTGACTGGTTCTCTAAATCAAGCAGTGTTGCAACTTCCCATAAATCCTCTTCTTGATACTCACAATAAACTGTACTCATCCTTGTTCACCCCTTTCATTTTGTTGATAAATGAAATATAATCATAGATAAGGATTATGTTATTTTTATTTACTCAACAACTTCATATAACTCCTAATCATTTCTTTACGTATATCTCTTTTAGGTGGTCTTTTCGTATGTACTGTATCTTGCTGTAAATTTACTCCATTATAATTCTTGTACTTTGCCTCAAAGATGTGTGTTACCTGTTCGTTAATTGCTACTTGTTGCAATCCCATAATCCTCTACCTCATTTCATTTATTTCATTTCACATCCTTATTATATAATTCATTTATAAAAAACACAACACTTTTTAATAAATTTATTTAAAAAATCATAGACAAATAGGATTAGATTTCGACACTCTTTTGGGAGTATTGTACTAATCCTAAGCAGTATTATGTTCTTGCCTACACATCAAACGGCAAACTCTGAAGCGTAAGTGTTGTTTATAAACACATCATTCTTTACACTTCCTCCTGAACTACAGCCACAGTTTGATTTCCAACAGTACATGCAGATATCTTGATCATTTTTCTCTTTATTTAAACTGGACTCTAAATAAGCCATTTGTAATGTAACTAATACACTTTTCTTTTTCATACTCTCTCATCCCTTCGCCATTTATTCCAATTTTTTATTTTTGAAATCTTGGAATTTTTTCTATAAAATACAAATGACGCTTAACCCAGAGGGTCAAACGCCATTCATAAATTATGTATAATTTGTTTTATTAACCTCCAATACCTGGCTTATAAGCCATTTCGATATCAGATTTTTCGTTAGAGACAACGAATGCGCCAGCTCCTAGAGCAGCAACTAAACCTAAAGCAACTAATAATACAACTAATTTTTTCATGTGTTTCACCTCCTTTCAAAAGGAAGTGAATAATCATAGGGCAAATAATTCTAATATATGATCACTCTCCCCTAGTTTTTTTAATTCAATTAACGGTGCATTCCTATAGAATTTATCACCGGTTAATTTAAAATACTTAATTGATTCATATAAATAAGATTTTTCTTTGCTAATTAATCCTCTAAAGTAATTATCATAAGCTAGATCATAATCTGTAAGTTCGTGTTTGTTTAAGCTATTTAACATTTCCAGTGCTTCCTCAGATTGACCTATGCTAATTTTATGAAATATAATTTCTTGAATGTCGTCAATATCCTCTGATTCTTCTACTAGATAGCTGTTTTCTTTTGACCAATAGTTCGCCAAAAATGATAAACTTCTCTCCAACAGTGGCTTGTATATAGGGTTATATTCGCAAGCATCAACTCCTTTAAGAAAATAACTTCTAGCCTTATCATAATTTTCAAACATATAAGTATTGCCCAAGTTCATGTATCCTAATGCAATAAATCTAACTGTATTAGTAATTTTTAGGCATTTTTCAATACAATCTCTTGTTTCAATTACATCATTTTCAAATAATCTGGCATTGCCTTTCATTATTAATATTCTACAATTGAATGAATTTTTAATAAATGAACTTGAAAAGTTATTAATTAATTCCGTATCAATATAGTTTATAGTTTCTTCATGTCTTTTAAACTCTCTTTTGTTTAAATATTGATATAGGAACATTACTTTGCTAAATATTTTCATTTCAGCAGACTTAATTGAAATATCAGAAAGACTATCATTTGCTTGAAGGACACTTATTTCACCTTTTGTCATTTGTCTATGTAACTTATAAACGGCTGCCCATTCGTTACTTGTACTATTTTTACTCTTAGCTAATTTAATAATAAGTTCATCTGTTAAATCGTTCAAATTATTCACATCTGCATATTCTAATGCCTGTCTGGAACACTGTTTTTTTGGATCAAGTGTTAAGCTATACTCTGTAATTAGTTGATACTCTCTGTCAGGAAACAAACGCTTTACAATGAAAACCAGTACACTGAAATCTTCTAATTCTTTTTCGGGCTTATCTAAGAATTTTGTCAAAGCTGATGAACTACTTAGTCCAGCTTCAATTGATACTTCTTTAAGCAAGCCTCTGTTTTCATCAAATTTGTTTTTTAGCATTTGTTTTAAATCTGACATTGAGTACAACCTCCTTGTTATTTTATTCTTATTTTAACACTATTTCCATATGTATGTAAATACCTTTTTGATTTATTTATTTATGAAAAATCATTTTCTACTTTAAATGTACTCTGATAATAAACAATATTTTGCTCTTGTAGAATATCAATCTTTACTCTATTTTCAAAATCCTTTTTTAACTTTTGGATAATTTGACCAGTTTCTTTAATTGTTTTAAATGGAATCGATCCTGCTATCGTATGCAGTCCCATTTGTTTTTCCTCCCACTTGGTATATTTTTAGTATACTATACATGTATTTTAAATACAAGTATTTTTAATAAATTTATTTATGAAATTTTTGATTAAAATCCGTGTTTTAAAGAAAGTTAGAAATCCACTTCACTTGTTATTATTCAAGATTCTTAACGCTTCTTCTGGATCTAATCGATTTCTTTTACAATAGTTAATGAATAGTCTCCATTTATCAAATTCATTGAGTTTATCATCAATATTGGTTTCTTTTTCTGTCATCCCAAGTAGATAAGATGGAGACACATTATAGAATTTGCTAAGTATAACTAAATTCTCAGTTGATATGTCAAAAAGTCCTCGTTCTACCTTTGATAGATTGCTAACATCACATAATAATACATCTGCGACCTCTCGCAAAGTCAAACCTCTTTTTATTCTAATTTCTCTCAGACGCTTACCCAGTTTCTCTAAATGAGTCAATTTTAAATCTCCTTCAAAAACTTATGAGTATTAATTGTATACAGCAGTTCCTTTTAAAGCAAGATACTCTTTTCTACTTTTAATCTGTTTATTATATGATCCTGAAAATAATTTTCTGGCTCACAATCAATCCATAGCAACTTATCATCTACTGGAGTTTCTTTCGTGACAAGAAATTTCGCGCCATTAAAATGATCAATTAATAGCACTCCTTGAATATGCTCTTTCAATTCGATCAATTTTTTCATTTACCTAACTCCTTAGAATCTTTGACAGAAACTTTTAATTCTCCTTTAAAATAAGGCTCCAGAGCTTTTTTGAAAGCTTCCTCAATCTTCATAGTTCCATATGTTTCTTTCCCAACTCTTAGAGGGCTTTCTTTCTTTTTCATTTTAAAACTCCTTAAAATTAGACTTTTCTATAGTTTTTCATTAATAAATTTAATCATTTGTTCTTTCATCAACTCTTTAATGAATACGTGCATAGGTTTATTGGACTTTAATTGATTACATCTTCTACAAGCACAAACCGTCATTTCTTCAGTTGTAAATATTTTATACTCTGATTGAGGAATAATATGGTCAATTGTGTTGCCATATTCACCACAATATTGACATACATTTTTATCTCGTTTAAGCACTCTTTCTTTTAAAGGAGGTAATTTTTTTGTAAGCTTAATAGCATCCGGTGCTATAATTTCTGCATAACCCTTATTAACTTCATAAAGAGCTTTTTCGTAGAATGTTTTACCTGGAACACCACTACTATGCCAATCTGCATAAACTTTAATATAGTCAGCTTTATAATCTAATTTCATTTAATTCGCCTCTCAATAAATTCAATCATTTATTCTACAATAAACAATACCCGTGTACCGTCTGGATAATCCTCCACCTGATTGCCTACCCATGCTCCCGCACCGCGATTGTCAGAAGGAGTTACATATCTTACAGATGCTCCTGCGCCTCCTTCTTCACACATCGCCATCGGCCATTCATCACGGTCATACCCCGGTTTCGTAGGGATGCCCTCTAATGATTCTTCTCTTCTCTGATCTGCCCCATCACGATCAATCGTACAGATATTTGAAAGTTGTTTTTCCATGGCATGCTCAATATGTTGGGCTGTTTCTGGATATTTTTCAGAAGGGAAATTAAGTATGGCATCATAATCTTCTTTTAGTATATTAGTTGGTGAGATAGTTGTCTCTGATACTGGTTCTACAAGTTGACCACAACCCATAACGGATAGTAATAATAAAAATGTAATTAACTTCTTAGCCATTAATTCCTCCAGTTTAAATAAATGCAAACTTTTATTTTAATTCATTGTCCAATACTTCAACAAATTCATCGAATGTGTCAATGGTTGGATACCATGAATGCAGATAAACAATTTCCGTGTAGCATTTCTCACATATAATTTCTAGTACACTATAACCTGTTCCATATTCAGTTGTAGCATTATTCCATTGTACATCTCCACGATCAATACCCCTTTTACAATTTGGACAAATATGTTTATTATACTTCTTCAAAACTTTAGAAAACTCAATGTCTACCAAATTTAACACCTCTATTCTGCTTCGAACTAAAAGTTTATCCAGAAGATTTGCTTTTTCTATGCTCTTCTATCATCTTTGGGAGAGCATTATGCTTAGCTACTTCAAAAAATCTCTCAGCAATAATGCTTTTTGACTTTTTAGCATCATTGTTAATTTTCTCTAGAATTGCCTCATATTGATCAACTTTTTCTTCTAATTCAACAATTTTATCAATTAAATCCTCAGAATTTAATTCATTGTTCGTATGCAATTTTAGAAGTTCTGACTTTCGCTTGCTTTTATTAGACAATTGGAATCACTTCTCTCCTTTTGAGGTTTATTAATATAGATGAAATTAAGACTTTATTTAGAAATTACAATATCTCTAATTTGTGCCACATCAAATGTCATTCCGTTTATTTTAATGGATTCCTCTTTGGCACTTGACCAAATATTCAATGCTTCAATAAGAATTGTATCAGGAACACCGTCTAAATCAATCCAGTTTTTATCTTTAAAACGAATCACAATGCTAAACATATAAACCACCTTTCTGTATAAGACATTTCTTTTATTCAATTACTTCAATTTCACCAACCCCATAATACCCCACGTATTCTATTTCATAAATCCATTCTTCTGATAATTTACTAATTTGTTCCTCATCGACACTCTTTATTTCTACTCTAATTACTTTTTCTAATGCAATTAGAGCTTTATCTTTATCTAAATAATAATCATATTCTTTAAATGCTTGATTGTAAGCATCTGAAAAGTCACTATATACTCTATAAATAACCAAAATCTTCACATCCTTTCTAAGTAAAATGATTAATTTATTTTTATATGTATTTCAAAGGTAACTTTATTATACCAGTTACCTTTGAATATTTCTACACTTCGATACTTTTTATTTTCTCTTTTTTAATCAATCCCATCAGCCCACCGATAATTAACAGGACTCCAGGTAGAATGTAGAAAATGAAAATTGATATTGTGCCACCAAGCCCTGCTACTGTCATAAATGTACCACCAAGCTTAGGTTTTCTTTTCACAACAATTGAACCAATTATTCCTACTATAGAAAACAATACTGCTGACCAACCTAGCCCACTAATTTCCATACTACCTGTAAATGCTTCATCTACGGCACCGATTAAAATTGCCATAACTGCACCTATAAGACCAAAGATGCCACCAATCAGACCTAGTACAAACTCAGTTGTTCTTTTCATGTTATTTCACCGGAACTGTGAATTCAACTTTTTCATTTGTCATGTAGTCATCTGTGTTTACTTCACCAAAAATTAATTTAATTTCTGAAATGGCATTAACATCAATTTCTTTACCGTCAGGAGCGAGATATTGGAGTACACCGTCTTGTTTTACAGATGGCTGAACTTCTCCACCTAGATCACCGTCAGTCATGAACATATTAGAATCAATTTGCATGTCTCCAATAACAGCACTTCCTTGGTCAGGATAGAAATGTAAAACTCCATCACTTGTATTTTCTAAGTTTACTCCAACTTCAATTTTATCCTTTGAAATTTTGATTTCTCCTAATCCAACTTTCATTCCAGCAGCTTCTACAGTTTGAGATGTAGCATCAATTGTTTTCGTTCCTTCTTCAACTTTCTTTTCTTCCTTTTGTCCCTCTTTTTTAGCCTCAGTTGAATTTCCTTCTCCTCCAGTTGAAACATCAGACGATCCACACGCACCAAGAATTAATAGTAGTAAAGCAGATAATAAGATTAATAGTTTTTTCATGAATAATTCCTCCTAGTATTTTAGTTCCATTTTGGATTTTACCACAATTTTCTACGTTTGTGTCAATTAATTGTTACAATTCTGTATTATTTGTAATGGGGAAATATGACACCTCCTATATTTTATGTATAGGATGCAAATATTATTATTTAATTTATTTTAAAACTTTAATTTGATTTAGATTTTACGCGAATTACGCATTAACTACTTGCTTTTCTAGTCATATTTTCTCTTTCCTCGATTATCAGTAAAGTTTCTTTTGCAAAGTCTGAAAGTGTTAATTCATCCGCATTAGAAAGTTGATTAATTTTATCTATCTTTTCAGCTTGCTTAATAAGGTAAGGGATTGAGTCAGCTAGACTACAAGCTAATGAAATATCAATAATCCCATCCTCGTTTTCATTGTTTCTCTCTTTTTCATAGGCGTGGTACTGACGCTTTAATCTGTTTAGTACTTCACTTAATTTACTCATTTTAAAAATCCTCCTTGTTATTTCGCTTTTTTCTTCTAATTCGTATTTAATTAATTTTTTAAATAAAACCTAGAATTTATTTAAACTAGACAATTGCCATTATCTTTATTTTCAGCATTAATTTTTCAGCTTTTGTTTTATACTCCATGTCTCCAAAATTTTTGAATAGCGTCATATAATCATTGTATTCATCGAGCAAAGTATCTACATTTTCTACTTTTTCTTTAGTTATTTGATGTGTAATTTTCCACTTATAAGATCGACTGATTTTTTTATATTCTGGATTCATTATATCTCACTCCTTTTCAATTTAATTAAATCGTGCATTTTACATTAAGTTAAATTTACTTTTAATTTACACTGAACCACTTTTCAGACCTTTTTGTGTACTTTCTTTTTGGTTTTTGTGGTTCTATGTATTGCTTGTGATCCTCGTGCAGCCATTTTATAATCTTATCTAATCTACCCTGAGAGAAATTCTTGTTGTCTTCATTATACCACTCTTCAAATTCTGTATCATGTTTTGTAGTATTGCAAACCTTACAACTTGGAACACAATTAGATAAGTCATTTGCTCCATTATGATTAACGTGTTCTTTATGAAAGTCACCAATCATAATGTTTTCATTCTGTTTAATAAAATGATCTTCGATTGGTAAATTACAATATGCACATCGGTAGTGAAAGTAATTTTTACAATTTTCCCACTCATTTTTAGAAATAGTATGCTCTTTATTCATTTTCCTTAATTCAGCATTTTTCCTTAGTTTTACTTTATTCTTTTTATAATATCTTTTTTGTCCACCGTTTGCCCTCCACGTAGCAAGCTCTCTGTTTTTAGCTTCCCTCCCTTTATCTGTCATAAAATACTTTAACTGATTTTCATTATGTCTATCTCTATTCTCGTCAACCCATTTTGAAGATTTTTCTTTAACACATTCTTTACAGTAGCTATCAAATCCATCAGTTTTATTTGCTTTCTTTTTATAAAAATACTCTTCGTTCATAGGAATCCATTCTTCGCAATGCCTACAAAGTTTATGTTCTATACCGTCTATAGTTTTATGATTTTCCTCATAGGGAATTTTTACTGCTTTTAAATTGTAAGGTCTAGTTTCCTTTTGTTTGTTCTTTTCAACTTGTAACGGATCTCCGTATTTATGAAAACTTCTGTAATGTCTTTTACAGTAGCCCTTAGCCTCGTGTTTTTCATTACATCCTTCTATTGAACAGATTTTCAATAGTCACTTCTCCTTTCTTTTAAGAACTAGATACAATATAGTATTTATATAGCCTCTAATCTCTGTATTTCCAAATTAAGAATCTTAACTTTATCTTCATTTGTGAGTAATTTACTTATAAACACGCCTGGGACATTGAAGAATTCAGAACATGATTTAATATGCTTATATGGTATAGGTCTAGCTGCTTTACCTTTATTTAGCCAAGAATTTAATTGTTGCCTAGTTATTCCTAGTTTTTTTGAAAAATCCTGTCTGCTCATTCCTCTTAAAAATATTAAATATTCTAATCCCATCATTATAGTAAAACTCCTTAAAAGATATTTTTTTTACTCAGAAATAATTTTGCTGATTCTTCTTAGTTGATCTAAAGTTAAATTCACAGAACCCCATCTATCAAACTTACTTCTAATTTCAGAAACTAAATTAGAAATTTCTTGCTCATCTAATATTTCTTGTTTAGATAAATACAAGTAAAAATCTGCTGCATAATCGCTAACTTGCTCTAAACTGTCTTTATAATATTTATAAGTTTGAAACCCTCCGAAGCTTACTTGTATATATTTTCTTCCTACTTTTTCAATCCTACCTTCTTTTATTTCTTTACTGTATCTCGACTTATTGGTTCCTGGTTTTCCGTAAACAATCTGACCCACCTCAAATTTTTGTTCCATTTTCTACACTCCTTATTTAATGTACTACTTCAAAAATTTCTTCTGAAAAATCTATTGTGTAATTATCATTCTTCTTCTCTCCATTTAATGAAAAATACTTCCTTAGATTTTATTGTACAAGAGACAATGACTCTTTGCTGAAATTCTTAATATATGTAGTATTTCTATTTCTTAGTCTGCATATATTCTTATCTGACTTTTCCACTTTGGTTAAAAGTTGATCAATGTTTAATGTATTACTTAATGAGTTTAATTTAGCAAGCTCATTCTTTATAATTCTTCTCTCTTGAACAATTGCTTGTAAACCTTTCGCCAGATAATATCCCTCAGCAGCATTAAAGTTTTTCACTTCTAGCTCATGATACTTTTCTGATAAGAGTTGATCATATTGGCTTTGCTTTTTACTTAATTCTTCTTTAAGATTTTGTATGTTCTCTAAGTTTTTCTTCAATTCTTTTAGGTGTTTGCTTGCATAGCACATTTCATCATCTCCCTCTCTTCTTTATAATCTAATTATACCAAATTTATTATTGTTTGTATATGATTAATTTACTTTTAAACCTATTTTTTTGAATAAAATTCGTCTTTTATAGAACCGTAACTTTATGATCCATTTTATACATTAAAAGTTCATCGACAATTGAATCACGCTCAATCCAAGATTCAGCGACTATTGATTTCCTATTCCCCTCATGATCAAACCATTCGATAAAATACATTTCAATTCCCCCTTAGCTTTTATGTATAAGGTGCAATAAGATTTACTTACTACACCTTTGAATTGTTAGCTTGTATTAAAGTCCTAGTTCATCAACGGCATATGCTGAATCCTCTTTACTATGTCCTTCATACATTAGTTGGTCAATTAAACCTTGTCTAGACATAGGCATTGTATCATTGTAGTTCACGGCATGTTTTACTGCCTGTTCTCTCCAATCAACTTCGATATTGTTAACAGCAAAAGTAGCTTCTTCTGTTGAGTACCCTTCATATTCCAATTGTTTAATCAGTCCAGATTTTGAGAATGGCATTGTTGAAACATAGTTTTCAGCATGGCGAATAGCGTTTTGTTGTGAGGCTGATAATTCTGGCTCTTCTGATTTTTTCTTAGCTTCGGCTTCCTCTTTTGCTTTCTGTTCTGCTTCTAATTTAGCCCTTTCCTCTTCTAACTTCGCTTGCTCTTCAGCCTCTTTTTTAGCCTGTGCTTCTGCTTCTATCTTTGCTTGTTCCTCTGCATCTATTTCCTCTTGTGTCGGCTCTTCTACAGTTTCTTCCGGTTCTTCTATTACTTCTTCTGTTACATTTTCTACTTGTTCAATAGGTTCTGCATCAGTCTCAGTTGTAGTTTGTGATGAAGGTAATGATAATCCAATTACAAAGAAGATGAAGCATACAAAGGAAATAATAAAATTCTTTTTCATTTTATCTGACTTCCTAATCGCCCCTACAATCGCAATAATCCCATAAACAACCATGCCAACAAATCCAACAAGTCCGAAAAATATATCCATTTTTAAACCTCTCCTTTTATTTTATTTGTTTTCAATATATTCCTTTTTAATTCTGTCGCCTAATTGTTTTTTAACCTTTAACAATTCTTGTTTCGTATGTTTGTTGCTATTAAAATTTTCATTTACTAATCTAGCATAATATGCAATTGCTTCCGGTAGAGTTTTGAAATCGTCAATATTTTCATGATAATCATCCTTTTCATTGTCATTTTCATATTCGAATAACGTTTCTTCGCCACAATCCCACCAACCAACAGATAATTCATGTCCTTCAGGCATTCTTAGTACTTGATGATTTTCATGCTCTTCTAAGATTTGAACCTTACTTCCTTTTTTTACAAACCATTCTCGATTGTCTTCAATGTAAGAGAATTCATTTTTCACAATTAATTCCTTCATGAAGTTCCTCCTAGTATTTAATTTATTTTAAACGTTCCATAATGCCCACTAACCTTTTTTATGTATGATGTGAGAAAAGTTAATGAACATTGGGAAGGTTTAAAGTATAGATAGGATTGTCATTTTATTTGATTTATTTCATTAGCAAGTTTTAATAGTTTAATTGCTTTATCTGGATCAACTCCTATATTTTCTAATACATGCAGAGTGTTTTTCCATTTAGCTAACAAAGCATAGTCATCTGTAAATTCATCTATAAAATCAGGTTCATCAACTACATCAGTTAAATATTCTTCTATCTGATCTCTAACAATAGACGTAAGCTCTAATTCCATGTATTGAGGTGGTACATTGAAATATTTTGAAAGAATATACAATTTATCTTTCGGAATAGGTCTTTTCTGTTTTAGCCAATCATTCAATGCTTGAGGAAAAGCACCGGCTATTTCAGCAACCTCTTTTTTCTTCATTTTTTTCTGTTTAATTAAATATTCTAATACAATCAATATTCCATCCTCCGTTTTTTCTACTTAATACTTCAATTTCCTCTTCTTTTCATCATGCATTTTTCAATAAATTACTTCATTTATCTAATCTTCGTAAATCTTATAATCGCCACCAAAAAATGATCTTCCGAACTCTCCTGCATATCCACCTTCTTCAATATCAAGCAGTAATGGTGAAGTACCTTCTGCTGTTATTTCTAAACCGTATTTATCTGTTAATGTATTTAAATCTTTTAAAAATGCCTCTACTCTTTCTTTTTGGTTCATATTATTTCCCTCCATTTTTGGATAAATGAGTTGTTTTATTTAAAAGTTATTTTTACTTTTCTTCCTAACTTCTTTGAAATCCTGGTTTCATACATGTTCAAAATCATTTCATCTGTAAATTCAATATCTCCCTTGATAAATCCTTCTTTAACATTGTACAATTGAGATAACTTTTTAACTTGCTTATCTGGAACAGGTTTATTTCGCTTTCCCACCCATTCATTAACTGTTTGCCTAGTAATACCCAAACTCTTAGCAATTTGATTCATAGATAGATCATTTACTTCAGCCAAATATTTTAAAGGATGCATTTCATTCACTCTCCAATTAGTTTTATGTAATCACTTAACTTATAACTATATTATAAATTATTAATTTACTTGTGTAAATACCTAAATGAAAAATAATCCAACTTTTTTAAAAACAATGAGTGTTAAATTTATTTATAAAAATTTAAAGAGTAGCTCACCCGGCTGTTTGGCGACGTTGGGTGTTGGCTACTCTTTAGAGAAAACCTCATAAAGCCAATCGCTCACTTTGCGATAGCAATTTAAGTGTAGCATGTAGATATAATAAGGGTCAATGATATGGATACTTTATTGTGAATTAATACCTTACTCATAATCATCCTTAGAGTGTGATACAATTATATTAAGGGTAGGTGATTTAATTGGATCGCAAAATTGTTAAGATTGGTAACAGTTTAGGCGTTATTATTCCATCTAAATACCTTGAGGATTTAGGTGTTACTTATAATGACATTATTGATATGGAGTTTGACAAAGCCTTAAATATGATTAAAATAAAAAATAAATCAATGACCCTTAATGATAATCACCTTGAGCAAGTGATAAAAAGGGTCATTGATCAATATCTTAAAGAAAAAGGTTTATTGTGAAAAGGGATGTTTACGGCATCTCTTTTTTATTCAACAGTAGTTTCTACAGCATCAATTTCCTCTTGAGTCATCGGTTGAGCATCTTCTGTTTCAGCTTCTACAGTTTCGACTACTTCACCGTGAGCTTCAACTTCTTGATTTGCACGTTCTAGCTCTAATTCTAATTGAGCTACATGTCCGTCTGCCTCAGCCATTTTTTCTTCTGCCCATCTAATCGTACCTTCTAAGTCTTCAATTTTTTGATTAGCAGCAGTTAAATTAGCTTGAGCAGTTTCAAGTTCTGCCACTTTTGCATCATATGCTGCCGTTTTAGCTTCTAATTGTGCTTGAGTTTCTGCGTGATTAGCCTGTTCTGTATCTAAGCTTGCTTGTAATCCAGAAATGTCTGCTTGTAGTCCTTCAATTTGTGTATTTAATTCATCTACAGTTGATTGTAGTTCTGCTTTTTCGTTTGTTAAAGTTGTAATTTCCCCATTTAAAGTAACAATTTGACCTTCTAAATCTGTAATAGTTGAATTTGCGCTCGCTAGTTTGCTAGTAGCATCTTCTTTAATTAATCCAATTTTCTCTAGTAAGCTACCTTCGTTTTGCTCATACTGAGTTAATCTTTCTCCTGCACCGTTCACAAAGTCGGTAGCCTTCTGCAATGTCTCAGTTCCAGAAAAGAGTAGTCCGGCTCCTGCTAATGTAAACCCACCAGCTAATACACCTACAGCGATCTTTGAAGTAAATAAACCCATTTTACAACACTCCCCAATTAGTTATTTTTTTGTGGTTATCTTTACCACGTTTTCTATGTTATAACAAAAAGTATAACACTGCAATACTTTTTTTGAATTTTTTTAAAAAATAAAAAGAAGCCAAGATAATAGTATCTCAGCCTCAATTTATAACTAATTGGGTCTACCTGTATTCGGTAGATTACCAATCATATTAACATAAATGTTATAACATTGCAATATTAGTTAAGTCACATTTTAAGCGTATTGTTCAGCAAAGTTTAATTCCTACTGGCCAAACTCGGAATTAGAATTGTTCAATACTTCTTTTCCTTTTCCAGTAAGGATCGCTCCGAAATATGGTAGCTGTTCTGCACCGTTATATTCCTCTCCAGTTATTTCTTCTAAGTCTTTCAAACCAATAATTTCAATCAATTCTGAATCAAATTTTTGAACTTCTCTTAATCTCTTTGCATCAACATAACCATAAATTGTTGCACCATCTTTCACAGCTTTCATAACTTCATAATGTTCTTGTTTTAACATTTTTATTTCCTCCCTTACGACGCTTTTTACGTCTAATTCGTATTTAATTTATTTAATTAAAATAACGATTTTAATCAAACTTCAGCGAATGTTCCATGACTATAGTACTCCACATTTCCGTTGAACAATACACTCACAAAGCCCTCATACTGCCTATTAGGCGTTACAACTTCCACCATAGTTCCTGCTTTGATAAAAGAATCGTCATCAAAGTGTAAATCCGTTTCTGCCTTAAGATATCTCCCTGTGCGAATTGATTTAAAATAACTCATTTTACATTTCTCCTTTATAATTTGATTTTATTTTTTGTTTCTTTCTTATGGTTTATTATATGCAATAAGTATCTTATAATTGATTAATTTATTTATAAAACTTTTTAAAATTAAAGTTCTATTTGGGATTCTTCTTTAACAATGTCTTGTATATTTTCTTCAGGTTTATCATCGTGTAAAGCATCTCTAACAACAAATGCTGCTGGCACAGCAATAAGGATAACTATCAATATTTTTAATAATTCTGTGTATGGATCTTTACCACTACCCATTTTATGATACATAAGTACACCAAGAATGAAGAAGCCTAGAACTACTCATCCCCTAAAAATTCCTTCCTTAATTCTTCAATGGTGTATCTTTTTGTTTCTCCGTTCTTAAATTCTTTTTCAGCTTGTTCAATGATCCTTTTTTCTTCTTCGCTTGGCTCTACTTCTGGAATAAGTGCAAATTTAATCAATTTTTCAATTTCAGATAGTTTATTATCTGGTGCCGATTTAATAAGATCATGTAACAATTTTCTCTTTTCTTCTAACATGGCCAATTGTATCAACTCCTAACAATTGATATTAATACTATTATAAGCTAATTTTGATTAAATAAAAAGGCTGCATAGTTGACCTAAAACATTACTGCTTGATCTTGGAGAGCGTAAAACTTTTCCTTGGTAAAATTGTACTCTCTTTGAAGACGTTTATATAATTTGTTCATATTGTTAGTGTATTCCTGCTGTTTCAAATCATAGTTGGTGAAATACTCGCTTGAACCTTCATAAGCACCAGTTTGTAAGTCGTCCATCCATTTTCGTATGAGTAGTGCATAGGTTTTTAAAGTTAACACTGTAACAGCTCCTTTATGATTTATATTGTTTTCTGTTTCCAACGTGAATAAATCCGATAATTATATATACTAGAATTGCGTACACAATTACACCAATTAGAAAATTAATCATTGTGAAAGCCTCCAGTCTTCTAGTGATAAACGTTCTAAGATTAACCAATCTTCATCAGATTCATATTTAACATTTATATACAGTGTGCCTTCTTCTAATTCAAATTCTAATTGTGCGTTCTGCTCCTCTTCGGTGTCATATGCGGTGAAATATAGATTATCTTCTTTTTGGTGTGTGAATTGAATATTAGTGAAGTAGTTTTGTGAAAGATATTGCTTACAATTTTTAATCGTGATCATGAGTAACACTCCTATCATTTAGTTAATTTGTTTGCCGTTTCTATATTTAAATTCTACCATATAATACAATGATAATCAATAATAAATTTATAAAAATTGATTAATTTATTTATAAAATGATTCAGGAACAATTGAACCGTCTTCTACTTTAATACCCTTTTCAACTTTCACTAATCCATCTACAATATTTTCAGGCTCAAAGAAAGCTATAATTTGATCATTTACGTTGATTTCAGATGATTGTATGTTTTCAGATGTGAAATAGATTCCCGTGCCGTCTGATGCTTCTCCGTAGTATTCCGAACCGTTTATTTGTGTGACTGTGTATGTGAATTTGACTAATTCTTTTTGTTGAGGTGTTTCTGTTTGTTGTGATTCGCTTGCAGGTGATCCAGGATTAGATACAGTTTGATTGTTTGAGCATGCTGTAATAGTTAGGATTAATGAAATGATTGATAAAAGTTTGATTAATTTAGTCATGACTAGTTTACCTCCTTTAATTTATTCCAATAATGCCCATCTACATGCTTTTCGGATATTTCAATTGAAGCTTGAACAGCTTCTTTTTTCGTCTTCTTCCCATATACCATTAATAAACCTTTAACTTTAGTTGATACGCTCCAACCATAACCATTAATTGATTTGTGAACTACTACTTGATGACCATTAGGAAGTGTGAACTCATACCCTTTTACTTCTACTGGTTCAGTATCTCTTAATGGGATTGATAAAGTTACTTTTTTCATGGTAAAACCTCCAGTTAATTTAATTATAGTTTGATAAGTTTATTTAAATAAATTAGCAACTGTTTGTAATTCGTACAGTCTTTCAATTGTTCTTTTGGCCGTGTTAGCTTCTTTTATTGTCTCATAATCTCCGACAATTCTTTTAGATCCGTCAATAGTTGCGATCAGTCTAAATACATTTTCGTCAAGTGTTGAATTAAATACTTTTTCAACTTGTAAATTTTCAATAGTCATGTTTAACATTTTGGTTGGCTCCTTTGTGAATAGATTTAATTTAAGAAAGGTAAGAAAGGAGTGCTATCTCCTTCCCTTTTTAATGGTAATCGTATTCAATATTATTGGCGTGCATCCAGTTTTCAAGTTCTGCTTGAGCAATCATTTCTTGTTCTGATTGGATTTCCAACCATTCAATTTCAGGATTAATATTTTCTTGTGCGTTGTGTCCTTTTGTATCAGGATCATAATTTAGTTTTCCAGTTCCTTTGCATTTATAACAAAACCCATTGTCAATGTGTAAGTATTTTGTAATTTTACCGTTTTCGCATTTGTCACATTGAAATTTTTTCATTTTATTATCCCCTTTGTGAATATGTATTTTTGATTACCTTACCTTTAATTACATTATACAGGATGATGAGAAAGAATTCAATAGTTTTTATTAAAATATATTAAGTTTATTTGTAAAAAGTTTATAGGATGGAAAGTTGAACATTTGTTACAATAAGGAGAAAAAAGACTATGTGCAATGGGGTTTGGGGAAATGCAATGCGTAAAGTTTCTTTAGAAACTGTCGCTTTCCCCAAGGTTTTGAATGTGAAGTGTGAGTAAAATAAAAGGCCTTCCACTTGTTTAGGATGAAAGGCTTGAAAAGGTTATTTAGTTGTGTATGTATAGTTTTAAAAGTTGACCGTATCCTCCAATATGTATTTAGTATATATAAACCTTATTGGAAGAAGTGGTCAACTTTTATTAAATTTATTTTTATTTCTTAATTAGCATTTTCTCAAATGGTTCTTCCAATGATAAAGCATCTTTATTTATAAGTGTATCAGTTAATTGAAATCCATTTGTCTTATATTTTTTATTTGATCTTCTTTCTACTCTTTGTTTATTATCAACATCATCATTATTTATCATGTCTATTGCTTTATTATGCCTATTCTCTACATTTGTATTAATTCTATCCATTACACCTTTATTAAGATTGTTCATTGACGTTTCACGTTCTTCTATTCCCAATTGTAAGTCCTGCAACTCTTCCCATTTAGAATAAATATATTTCTCATTGCAGATAATTTCATATGAATTATAGTATCTATGAATGTTGGAATGTTCCATAAGAATATCATTTACATCTTTGTAGAATTTCTTATTTAATTTACGTTTATAAATATCATTTACAGTATCACATTTGTATTTTAATAATACATCTCTTTCAACTTGTAAAACTAACTCTATCTCCTCGTCTGTAGCCTTTCTGTATGTTCTATAGCTTACAGGTTGCGAGGCCTCAAATACTGTACTTTCTTCCTGGAATTCGTTAACATGTTCATACTTATTGACTTTAATATCAAAATTCATATTAGTTTCTGCTTCTGTTTCAATTACACATAAAGTCATAGCATGTGACCAGAATATTAATGATTGACTGCGTAAACTGTTTAGAGCTGCTTCAATGTTTCTTTTCAATAAATCATCTGAAGTCAAATAAAACTCTTCTACTTCCTCAATAGTAATATTCATATGTTTAGCAAGTCTTAATTGTTTATATTTTGCGTATGCGTAATTCTCATTTACCATTCTTAATTCAGACATTAATTTACTTTTAGATATGAATAGTTTACCTCTATTATTTTGATGAACAGCTTTGTCTAGTATTAGCTTAGCTATTTCAGATATGTATTGAGTTTTATTATTATTCTTAGGCAAAGGCACTTTGTAAATATGAGTGATAATAAACTTATTGCCTTCTTTATTATATTTAAAATATCTTTCTAATTCTTTTAACTGTGCTTTCTTTGCGTTCCCTCCTTTCATTGGCATCTCTAATACTTCACATAGTTGTTTATAATTCTTGTATGTATGATTAAGTTGTAAGTTTGATATGTTCATCTGACTACCTCCAATTAAATTTATTTCTTTTATTCCATTCTTGAATACAATTTTCTAAGCTATCATTGATAGTGTAAAGCGTGAATTCCTTATTTGACTTGTAGTGTTTTGCCCTCGTTACGTAGTCAAACCCTTTTAACTTTAAATACTTAGCTAATGATGGATTGTAGCAAAAGAAAAATTTATCTTGATTAGTTGATTGCATGTGTGCTGTCCTCCTTTATTAATTCTATCCATCTGGTACCCTTGCACGTTTCGCATACAGCATATTGAGTTTGAATATTCCCTTTATCATCTAGCCAAGAAAGTTCGTTCCCTCCATCTACACAATTATCACAATAAGACATTTTTTATAATCTCCTTTCTATTAGATAAGTTTGTTTATATAGTGAAATAAAGCAACCCTTTGAAGAGTTACTTCTATTGTATCATGAATAGGATTGATTGTATATAGGAAAGTGTATATATATTAAATTTGTTTATGAAAAGAAATAACCCGTCGCTTATGACAGGAATATAGATTAAACTAATTTGATATTCATTTGATTGAGTAGCTGCTTGATTTTAGTAAATGGAATGTTGGATAGATTGGAAATGGTTGTATTGTATTCGTGTTCATAGTCTTCAATTGATGAGTTAACTAAGTTGTGAATATCTTGGATTGTGTACGTATCTTTGTCGTCACATAGAATTGCTGATTCAATTTTATCTAATATGTATTCGGTGAATGTGATCATGGTATCAGTCTCCTTTAGTTAATTTATAAAGCCCGTTCTGTTATAGTAAACCTGTTATATAGAATTTGTACAGTGATATTTTACAAGTTGTGTTATATGTTTAATTCATTTAAAAGGGAAGCCTCTTGCTCACTCCCCTTGGCATTACAGTGGAGTCTTGTTATACTACATTGATCTATCGTATGCGAATGAGTTTTCATGTAACCAAGACAAGTTGCGCTTGCGTTCTTTCTTAGATAGTTTCTGTTCGTTAATTACTGCATTGTTATATTGTTTTTTTAATGTTCTAGCTAAGACCATGGCATCTTTTTTAGTTAAGCTACAATCAATTGATTCTTCGCCATTGATGTTAACAGTCCACTTGTAACCTTCTTCATAGAATACATTGATAACTGTTTGTTCTTCTTGGATTGATTGTGCTGGCTTAGATTCTTCTTGCTTAGTTTGTTCAGCTTTCATTTGTGCGTAACGCTTTTGAATCTCTTCTGTTATTTCAAGTAACATTACTTCTCCTGGATATCCAAGTTGCTCCATGTGTGACTTCTCCATTAACAATTCCTCTGTTGTTAGTTGGTTTACATTCATCATTTTAATTTCCCCTTTATGTGAGTTTTGTTTTATTCATTTATTAACTTATCTTTATTATACTATATTATATGTGAGTGGTCAATGGATTATGTAAAATATATTAAGTTTATTTGTGTAGTTTTTGTGTGTGGATTACTTACCTGGTGATTAAGTGGAAAAGGTAAATAGTGAGTAATAAGAGTTGATAAGGTAAGACTATGTAGTGTGATAAGTATTGATTATGATTAGAACATTTAATTAAACACTTAATTAAGTATATGCTTAAATAGGAATATAAAGAGATGTAGTTTTTACTGCATGTTATTATCGATTTTAAATTGTAAATAATTAGGATATAGGTGAATGGTGATTTTTTTAAATTAAATTGGAAATTACCTGGTTAGTGTGAATAACTGCATAAGTTGCACTAAGGCAAATTAAGGTGTATATAACCTGAATTATAGGGAAGATAGAGGGGGTTATTTTACATTCTAAATGGGAATGTGTGTTCTGATATGAGCGCTAGCACTTCCATCCACACACCACACTTATTTTTCCATTTAATCACTTTCCCCACTTTTTCCCCAAATTTCTATCGTACTCTCTATCGTCACAAACGACACAGAATCCCCATATACCAACATTTCCTCTCTCCTCACTCTTACCCTATCCACCTCAAAAATCATCCAAATCAGACTCATATGGCCCTTAACCAACCTCAAATCCCCTATCATTCCTACATTTTACCGATACACATCTCATTCTCACCTATCCAATATTCCCTTCAACACCACTCAACCCCTTATCCCATCTACGTTTATCCCCTCTCACCCTTCCCTTTTCACACACTTTTACGATACTCAATTTTCACCCTACGATAACCTTATCGATCACCTGGGGAGGGGGCTATTTTACGAACACAGAAAAAGGCAGCCAAATATAGACTACCATAGTTTAAATATTTGATTAGTTTATTTATATAACACTCTTACCAAAATACTCATCCACAAATTGATTCCCTTCACCTATTTGACTTATATAAAGATTCTCCTTACTTCTTGTTATCCCCACATACCACAATCTAACTTCATCCAACAATTCACTCTTATAGTGAGGAAACTTACCATCTTCAATACCAATCATATAAACATACTCAAACTCAAGACCTTTGCTCGCATGTAAGCTCATTAACTTAACACAATTTTTCTTACTCTTCTTTTTCGTATTGCTACTATACACATATGCAATAAACTGTTCTAAATTATTTCCCTTAACAAAACTCTTTAGAACGTCAATGGAATTCATTCTATCTTCTAACTCTTCAGCATTAGAGTATTTACTTTGAATAAACTTATCTACCTGAAATGTCCTCACAATATTCTCAATCAATCTTGTAACAGTAGTCCCTTTTTCATTTTGTAATCTTAATTTATTAATCCCATTTTCAAATACTTCTACATTTTTATTTTGCCAAGGTTTATCAAATTTCATATTGATCATACTCTCATATAATGACAAATCATTCTCACCAGAGTATTTCTTAATATCATTCAACACATTGTTACTAAAATAAGATAATGGATAATTCCTCAATCTGAATATATCTTCAAATGCTGAATCATCAAATGGATTATGTATTAGTCTTAAATAACCTAGTAAACCATTAATCTCTTTCCTTTTAAAGAAGCTGCTATCATTGGTAATCTCATATTCTATCCCTTTTCTCTTCAGCTCACATTCAACATTAAAAGAATGAGAGTTTAATCTGTACAACACACAAATTTGACTAGGATTTACTCCACTTTTAATCTTATTTTCAATTTCTTCAACAATCTTCTCACCTTCAATATCTCTATTTAGATATGTATTTCCTTTTATCTCACCATTATTCTTATTAAATGGAATAGCATCTGCATAATGTTCATATGTTCCATAATATTTCTTGATAAATCTATTTGCGTTATCAACAACATTACTAACGGATCTATAGTTGACATCAAGATTGATCATTGTGGCATTATCCCAATCCTTTTCAAAGTTCATAGCATAGTCAGGATTTCCACCTCTGAAACTGTAAATGGCCTGCCTGTAATCAAATACTACAAACAAATTACCGCTTTGACAAAGTTCCTTTAGTAATAGATTTTGCACAAGGTTAGAATCTTGATGTTCATCAACTAAGATAAACTCATATGTATATTTACTTGGATTATTCTTTAGCACTTCATAGGCAAGAAGCAAATAGTCATCAAAGTCATATAGCATATTTTTCTGTTTATATTCCTCATAAGTCTTATATAAACACCTTATTTCTTCCTCAGTATAAATGCTTTCCTTATAAACAAACTCATCTGTAGGATAGCGCATATAATTCTTTTGGTAACTAATATAGCTTGTAATATCATTGATATCAGGTTTCTCTAACATATTTTTAAATAAATTTTCAACTTGCCATTCCTTAATCAAATTTTGACCATTGATAAATATTCCCTCAGCAGCAAGTATCCTTGAACATATGGCATGGAATGTTCCAATGTTAATATCCTTTAATCCTAATTTGTTTAATTTAGATTTTAATTCATCTGCTGTATTCTTTGTGAAGCTGATAGCAAGAATATCATGTCCATTTACCTCATGTGTTTCTACAAGTGTTTTAATACGGTTAATTAGAACGGTTGACTTTCCACTTCCAGCTCCAGCGATTACACCCATCGCTCCCTTATAAAAATTTATCGCTTCTAATTGTTGATCGTTAAATTTAGTCATTATTTTACCTCCGAATTTTATAATTAATTTCTTCAAAATCCACCTAGTTTCTGAACATGCAGTTTAGATTTCTGAGTATGCAGTTTAGCGTTACTCGTTATGCAGTATTGAATTTCTCGTTATGCTGCATAAACAGGAGTGTATATAGTAATTGTCTAATATATAATATCAATAGAATATCAATAGTAAGATCAAGTATTTACAAATCGCAAAACAAGTTTGCAATTTGCGGTCAAAATAATTCTCTGTTTACTATGTAGTGGTTGTTAAATTTATTGAAGATTAATTCATCATCTTCTCCATATTCAAAATCATGTTTTAATTCATGCTTCTCAATCTTAATTAATTTTAACTTTTTTAATATATCATTAGCGTCCCGTATCGTTTCATTTCCAATCTTTAATCTAGTCCTAAGTGTTTCATATCCAACAAAGCAATATTGTTTATGTGTATCCTTTTTGGTAATGTGACTCTTGTAATAAAACAATAATCTAATACAATCTTCATCTAATGACTCCATCATATTAAATATGCCTGCGTTCATCATGGTAAAGTTTTTACTATCATCAATAATCTTTTTATTAATTAGAATCGTCACCTCCCCTCTTCTCGGTAATTTATCAATCTTATTTTCAATTAACTTTAAATCATAAAGAACATTTAAACGTTTCTTTAATGTTCTCGTATCTGTGATACTTATATTAATCATTAACTTCTTATGATCTACTTTAATTTCTGGATTCTTATAGTTTCTAAAGTAAAGGAACGATAATCGCGCATATAGTAAAAATTCATCATTTCCAATAAAAAAATCTTCGTTTCTTATAATATATGTCGGAATCTTTATGTATAATTTACTTTTATTGCTCATTATTTACTCCGTTATCAGTTAACATATCAAGCAAAAACGTATTCCTCTGTAAGTTAGCATTCTTCTTCATTGCATAATTCAATGTCTCAGCTTGAGAAATAATAATCAGCATATCTTTACTTCTCGTACCTCCGGTGTAAATTAAATTTGCGTTTAACTGAAATTTATGAGCTTTATCAACAACCATGATTACACATTTACTCCCTGACCCCTGACTCTTATGCAAAGTAATACACCAAGCGTGGAGCAATTGTTTTAACTGCTTAAACTCCAATGGCACTTTGTCATAATCCAAATCAAGTAAAACTTCTCTATTCTCTTTATCTATTTTTCTAATATAACCAGTTTCACCATTAACAATATCAATCTCTTGTTCTCGCTCATTCATAATTCCATAGGAGTTAAGAATATTCATCACATAGTCATTTTCTCTATAAATAAACTCAGGATCTTTTCCATGCGATACTTCTTCTTTATTACCTTCACTTGGGTTAACAATGTCTTGTAAACTTTGATTAATCGCAAATGTACCAAGATTACCTTTCTTTTGTGGAGATAGTACCATAATATCTTCTGGTTTATATTGTTTTAACATTTCATTATAAAAATATTTATATCCACCTTCCATTTTCTCTTGTGGTACTGCTGCAACTATACAGTTATCACCGTACTCCTTAATACCCCACTCGTTATTACTGATGAACTTTTCCTTAAGTCTAATTTTCGTCATTACATCGAGTATGCCACCCTCTTTCTGACGGAATACAATATCTAACATTGTTGTAGGTATTGCTTTACTCTCTATGCAGTCATGTAAGAACAATCCACATTGTACAGATGGGATTTGGAACGAATCCCCAATGAATAACAATCTAGTTCGTTCTGGGTCTACTCGGTTTAATAATTGACTTGCTAATTTAACATCAACCATTGAGGCTTCATCAACAATAATGAAATCATCTTTAAAATAATTCTTATCATCCTCATCTTCAGAGTTATCAATTTGTCCCATTAGAACAGCTTTATGTACAGTCATTGCTTTACGTTTTGTGTATTCAGATAACACACGACTTGCTTTTCCTGTGGGAGCAAGTAATAAATATGTCATTTTCAACTCTTCAAGTAATGAAATTACGAGCTTTTGTAGAGCACTCTTGCCACATCCGGCGAAACCTACAAGTAAATTGACATTATATTTTTTTATATTATAGAAAAACTGTTTTTGCTGGTCAGTTAATTTTATGCTATTTTCTTTTTCTTGTTTCTCAATGAACTTTTCAACATTAAAATTTAATTCAGCAGAATGATTAACCATATCTTTCAGAATACCCGCAACATATTTTTCAGCAAAGTAAGTTCTCTTTATTGCAACAGCATCACCAAATACTCCTATATTCTCAGTTTCAAATATTTGTTCACTGATTAAAGAATGTGAGATACCTAATAACTGATACGCCTCTTCAATAAGTTTATCTTGCTTAATGTATGTATGACCATCTTTTTCATTTTCTTCAACAATGTACTCAATTGCAGCCACAATTCTTTCTTTGCTGTCTCTTGGATATTTCATCTTCATTGCGACATCATCTGCTTTTTTAAATCCGATTCCTCTGACAGTTAAAAGATTGTAAGGACATTCTTTAACTTTTTGAACAACTAGCTTACTAGACTTGTAATGCTTTACAAGATTAATAATAAACTTAGGCTTAATGTCAAATTGACCTAAGAACTCCATTGCCTCTCTGTATTCAACATTTTGTTCAACTTTATTTTTAATTCGTGAAATGATCTTATTACCAACGCCTTTTACTTTAGAAATGTCTAATTGATCGTTCATGATTAAAGTTATAACGTCTTGATTTGGATATTCTTTATAGATTGCATCAACATATCTCGGTGCAACAATCTGGTTTAAATACACACGTTGTTTATCTATATCTTTTGGGATATCTTCAAATATACTTTGCACTATGTACGTCATTGACTTTCTTTTCTTGTCATATTCACCAACTAGATTTGCATTATACTCCATCCGTAATGTTAGCTTCGGCAAAGTTCCTTTGATAACAAAGTTCTTAAAATCCTTATGCACCTCGACCTTATCTACTTCATCTGTGATACAAGAGTATCCAGCTTTACTTGAAATATCGTCATACCATAATTCTTTGACTGGTCTTAACCTAACCTTAATTACCTCACTCATTTCTCCACTCCTTTTTTATATTAAATATGTATAATTTATTTTTGTAATCCTAAAACATCTGCCCACTTCTCATGTATATCACTTGGTATCGCCCTCTTGCCACTTTCCATTAAACTTATGTATGCTTTACTTACTTGCAATCTATCGGCAATCTCTTTGGCTTGAATATTTAACATAATTCTTTTAATCTTAAATTCTAATCCTGACATAATTTCACCTCCTCGTTAATTAGTTTACAAATTGATTATATAATAAATTTATTTATAAAGTCAACACAAATAAATTTATTAATTACAAAAACATCAAACCCATTCTAACACCCCTCTTATCCTCGTATGACCATTTTAATCACTCAGGCTATATTCCTATTCCCTAGCTTCAAATACACTCAAATCATCCTCCTACGCTCTCAAAACAACAAATAAAGGACTGCTACTTTCACAGTCCCTAATGTTCTCTCCATTTAGCCAATTCTTCATCACTTGCAATTAACTTATAACCCTTTGCTTTACTTTCTGGTTTCTCTAACCACTTTTCTTCTACTAACTGTTGCATTAATTGACTAACTACATTCATCTTTATACCCATTTCTTCACGCAGCCTACTCACTCTTGTTTCACCAGAATTAGCTATTAACCTCTTTAACTTATCTAAATCACTCTCATACTTAATATCTTCCAATTGGATGTTTTCCACAAATTCATTTTTGGCTAAATTCTTTATCTTTTCAAATGTCTTTTCTTCCACATCTTCATCTAGGCTAATGACAGGTGCTTGGAATCGTATAAATTCTTCAACTTGACCAACAAATTTAATTACTCCATCTCCAAATCCCAATAGATTTTTATAAGGTATACCTGTTCCGAAAACTGTTCGATATTCATTGCTATTATCAAGTTTAAAGGAAACTCTGGAGGGAAAATTGGTTTTAATTACTCCACTCATTACTTCTTTATCAGGTCTTTGTGTCGCTAATATCAAATGAATTCCAGCAGCCCTTGCCTTCTGACCAAGCCTCTCAATCTTTTCTTCCACTTCAGGATGCATCATCCTTAAATCATTATATTCATCAATTCCACAAAGGATATAAGGGATTTTAGATTTAGATTTGTTGTTGTAGGCATCAATTTTCCTAACTCCAATTTTTGAGAATTTTTCATATCTATTTTCCATTTCGGCAATTAATCGATCAAGAATTACTACTGCTTTTTGCATATCTGTAATTACTTTTTCTACATGTGAAAATCCGTTATATTGTATAAATTCAACCTTTTTAGGATCAATTAGGAAAATTCTTAGCTCACTTGGTGACTTAAGAAGTATCAACGTGATTAAAACTGCATTAACAAATACACTTTTACCTGAATTTGTCGCGCCACAAACTAGTAGGTGGGGGGCTTTAGTTAGACATTTTAAAACTAATTCATTATGCATATCTACTCCACATACAAATGGTAAAGAATTTGCACTGGAATATTCCTGGAATTTTTCGTTTTCAAGTAATTCTTTTAGGTAAATGATTTCACGTTGACTACATGGAATGAGAAAAGTTATTGTACTAGCTTCCTTACCTTGGATAATATTTATATCTGATCCTAGAGCAGAATTAATATCTTCATGTTTATTTTTGATATCAGAATATACATGTCCCTCTGGAATCTTAAATGTAATTCTCTGTACAGTGGCACCTAGCTCTACATCTAAAACTTCTATATTAGGATTCCTTATTGATTTGGCTTTCTTTAGGGCAACTGGTAATTCAGCAACAATATCCTCATCAATATTCCTATCCTTCTTTTCTCCAATCGGTAATAAATCAAAATTACTAACCTTTGTCACTAATCTTTTTGTCTTCTCAATTTTGTCCATAATTGTTTCTTGCTTTGGTATAACCTGATCACAGGATAGAATGCTTAACAATTCGGATTCACTTATTAATTGTTCTTTTGAGACTGTTGAGAATCGCCTATTTAAAAAATTATCTACAAATTGTTTCTTATGTCTATCTCTTAAGAATATAAGGTTATTAAAGAAATCATATTCTTTAAGAAGTTCATTTAATTCGTCCTCAAAAGTATCCTTATTATTTGTATTAGTAATAATTTTTAGCTCAAAACGAAATCCATTTTGAAGTATTTTAGAGCTTATTTCAGCCACTTCTTTTCTTTGAGAGTGATAGCCACTAAATTTATTTAATACATTCAGAATGGAGCGCTGGACACTTCTCTGTACACGTTTGGAAGAAGGGTAATCATTCCCATTGAGATATTCAGAGTACTGGTCAATAAATTCATTTTGCCAATTGTCTTGCCTTTGTGTAATAAGTAGTTGTATATATAATTCACTGTTTTTCTGATGTAAAAGTGATAAATCTTGTAGTAATGAGGCTTCATTTTCAGTATAAATGGGTAAAAATGAAGGTTTTGCAAGTTCAATCGTATAACAATGAATGTCATTTATACTATTTTTCAGGTAATCATAGTCTCTGTAACACTCTTCCCCAAGCTGCTCACGGTAAAAAGGGGGAGTGACCACGTAATTTTCAGTAAATGAATCATTTATCACTGTCTCAAAAGAAAAAACTCCCTCTCCTAACAAGTCAGATGCTAAGAGAGGAATTGTCACTTCTTCGTCAAATGTGTCAACAAGTCGGATAATATTGGATGAATTTGGACTCGTTGTCTTATTTAATTTACTTTTTATTGCTCTAAGCATGTAGATCAAGAGCCTTTGTGATTGTTTTTGTATTTATTATCAATATAACTGTATTTGCAACAATGATTCCAGTGTTTAATAAAATAACGGTTGCAATAACACTCATTAGACTAGCCCCTCTTTACCATTCTTTAGATTGATAATATATTGCAAACCTTCTTCGGTTAAATAAACCGTTCCTTCCATCATTAATTCCATTACTTCTTCAGCTAATTCTATTCTTAGATTTTTAATTTGATTCGTCATTACAAATCTCTCCTTTTTTATGATAATCCTTTTACAAAACGTTGACCGTGTTTCTTTCTTAGTTTTTGGATTTCACTTAGCTTGCTTTCATTTTTCTTTTGTAGGAATAGTCTAGTTGGTTTCAATGTTACGGTGCTCCAAACGTTTTTACCTGATCTCCATAAATCTTTAGCTACATCAAATATATCATCTCCATTATCAAGTTTTGATTTGATGAACTGAGGAGGATTTGCTAATCTATAGAGGCCACCTAGCGCGATACCAAGTTTGAGAAAAAGTCCTCCTCCATCAACCATATTTCTAGTTCCAAAAATAAAGATTCCTAGCAAACAAATGAACAGCGAGTAGACTATTTGAACGGTACCAAGTGCCTTAAGATGATTCCACCATTTATTGAAATAGTGTCTATGATCATCGAATACCCATGCGGTTAAAGCCAATGGTGTGATGGCACCTAGACACATTAGATCAAAAAATCTACGAAAGTTTTGTAGAAAAATAGGTATCATTATTGCAATAAGGATTAAATCAAATCCTACTAACATAACAGTATTAAACCCACTCAACTTAAGATAAGTCATCACATCCTCTGATCTTATTTCAGTAACCCCGATTTTTGTAATTGCCTTAGATAGCATGTTTAGTAAGTTGAATGTTTGCTCAAATAAGAATGGGGCGAATCCTGAACCAACTACTGCTAATGACCATCTGCCCATAATTTTCTTGAAGTCTGTGTGCTTTTTCTTAAACATTCGTTTCATCAGTTCAAATAATGTGAGAATAGTGACCATAAGAATAGAAGTGCTTGTAAATACTAATGTTGCATCTTGTATATAAGAATTATTAAAGATAAAAAGTGGAGTTTGTAAGATAAACATTAATAATTCATAAAGTTTTGTGAGTAAATTAACTGATAATTGTGCAATATTTTCTGGAAGATGGACGAACCACTTGATTGCTGAAATTATCCAATCTCCTATCTGTCCCCAAGTTTCAAAGAATCCATCATCTCCTCCCTCACTTTTTACTTTGTGTTTAGCTGCTTTGTATAATATCCCTTCATTCTGAAGCATCCAATTCGATTCTGCTTTAGCTATATTTGTAAATAAGAAGCTTGATGATACTGCTCCGAATGGAATAGTGAATTTTTTAATTACTTTTAGAATGGTTTTATAAACCAATCGGACGTTCCAAAAAGCATGTAGGCTACTAGGGCTATTGTGATTATTAGTGTTGGTGCCAACATCATCATTATGAAGGATTTTATTATTTCCTGCACCCACTTGAATGCATCGTTTGTTCTTCTGAAATATCCCCAACTGCTTGCTATTACAGACATGATCATTGCTGTTGCGAAACTTATTACTACACATATACCCAGAAGATACTTGCACAGTTTGATTATGTCTGGTGGAGTGATTAGGTTCGGAGTTTGTGTTACTACTGGTACTGCTGTTGCAGCAAATGCTAGAGTTGGGTCTACGAGGGTTAATATTGATATGGATGTTAGAATTGTTCTTGTTGCTATTCTTATAAACTTCTTCCCTTCTTTCCTTTTTTGCATCGCCTCCTTCGGCAAACTTTTTGCTAAAAAACTCATTTTTTCTATTGATCTTGAACTATTAAGTACGTTGTATTGTTTAGGATTTATATATTTAGTTTGTTTGTCTAACCTTTTTGCGGAGATGTTCAAGGTCAGTTGAGTCACTTTCTCCACCTCCTAAGATACTCTTCCTTTTAAATGATGGATCGAATTTAGAAAACCATTTAATTCCTGTGATTGCACCAGCACCTAATCCACCGAAAGCACAAACTTTAAGGATGGTGATACCTATGCCGATTAAAGCAGTTTCCATTTTAAAAACCTCCAGCTTTATAATACTTAAAACCTTTTACATTTGATGATAATTTTACCTTAGTAGACTTTTTTGTTGTCTTATATGCCAAATAAGCTGAAACTCCTACGCAAATTGTTTGAATTCCAATTAAAGTTGTCAACATTTTATTTTCCTCCTGATTTATTGTTATTTGTTAACCTAATATATCTATACTCAATATTACTCAGATGGAAAATTGTCCTATGCGTTATTTTTGAAAAAATTCCTGAAAAAGTTTGGAAATGAAAAATGACACCTTTCAGTCGGTGTCACGATAGAATAATTCTTCAATTGGTGGACATCCCAAAGCTATCCAAATTCGTAAAAAATAGTCCATTGAAGGCTGATTTCTATTTGATAAGATATTACTGATAGCACCTTTATCAATTTCGGTTAGTTCAGACAAGTCTGTTGCTCTTAAACCCTCTTCTACCATATATTGTTTAATTTTATTTTGAAGTTTGGCTACAGATTTCAATTTATAGGTATCTTTACTAATAGTAAAGGAATGGAATCTTTTCAATCTTTCCATATGAGCATATAGACCAGATTTAATAAAGTCTGCATGAGATTTAGAAAAGTCCATGTTAGTCAGTAAGTTTCTAACTTTGAAATATTTAATCAGTTCTTCAATCTCATAAACTGTCTCTTTTTCCAATTCAATTTCAAAAATGATTTTTTCGCCCATGTATAAACGATCCTCCTTTATTCCATAATAAAAACAACAGATGCAGAAAGGGTTGAACTAAATGCTATACAAGAAAACACCAAGTGAAAAATTTGATGAATACTCCGAAAAAACCAACAAAGGTGGAAAAAAGTTGTAATAATACAATAGATATGACTAAATATTTGGAGGTATGCTGAATGTCTAGTTTAATGTTAGATGGATGGAAATATCGTAAACCGAGTTGGGAAACTAATTTAGAATATGCATCGGAAAGTGCAATTAGAGAAACGGGTTTATCACGAGAAAAATTGCATGAAGTGTTGGAGATATTGTACGAACATAGAGTAATCAATTGAGTTAAACAAGTAAACTATATTTAATTTTAAAGATTGGAAAAAGTCGCTGTATGTGCTTGCAGCATCCTTGAGAACATCAAACATTGAATAGGCTTGAGTGAGTGATTCTTTTTTAGATGGTAAACTGGCTAAAAATTGTGGGTTGTTCATATTTTGAATGAAATCAATGTGGGGTGAGGGGTCTAAAAACTTCTCACCTTCTCGAACTGCGAAATGTAAATGTGCTCCAGTAGAAAACCCACTATTACCTGACAAGCCAATTAGATCTCCTTGAGATACAAATTGACCTTCTTGAACGTTAAATTCTGAAAGATGCCCATAAATATATGTTCGCCCATCCTCTCCTTCAATTAAAATCGTCTTTCCTGCGTTCGAACTCCCGAAATTTTTTAAATGAATTTTGCCTGCACAAATTGCTCGAAGTGGCTCACCGATTTCCATCTTCAGATCGATCCCTTTGTGAGGGAAATTTCTAAAGCTCTCTTGCTGCAAAAATTTAGATGTAATTTTATAGCTCATATTTCACACACTTCCCCAAAATAATTATTCTTGTAAAGCTAAAATGTATTCTAATTATCAAAATCATTCTTACCCAATTTTCTAATTACCTGAACAAAATCTTATTACCCAAAGGCGGTAATTAACTTCGGTAATAAGATGGGTAATAAGAGCGGTAATTAGGGGTAAGAAGAAAATGATATATTGGTAACATAAATTTATAGAAGGTTTTTCATCAGACTAGTATCAAATTTAGGGTTGTTTTCAGCTTCCTCTGCCTGTATAATTTGCTCGTCTTGATAAATCTTTTGACTAGGATTAATTCCATTGATGTGATTTTGAATTAGTCGTTTAACAAACTTTGAGAAGTTGGGATATTGTTGTGAATACTCGTAAAGATTTGAATCAAAAGGATCGTTTAAGTTGAAATAAATGGATTTGGTTTTCTTATTCATAAACACTCACTCCGATATTGTAAAAGGATATAGCATTTGCGAATATTGGATCTTGAATTTTACGGTTGAAGATCGGTTGTAGGACTTGAACATTAGGATAATATTGTTTCAATGGACTTTTAATTGCCTCAGCAACCCCTCCAACAAGAAATACATTGTCTTCTTTATTCCATTTCTTAAGTGTCTCAGCAGCTATTCCCCTAACTAATGCTTGAAGATTATTTGATTTATTGGTGTTCATCCCGAAATTCAAAGTACCTGACTCTTTATCAATAAACCTACCTTCTAATACACTTGCGTAATTCACTGTTCCTGACCCTACGTCAATTATTCTTGTTAATCCATTTTGAGGATTTGACCAAAAAGAGCTTGCCGCCTCGGCTGCCACTGAAATTTTGTCAATGTTAATTTTCTTTTTAATCTCATTTACAGTGATTACGTGTTTCCCTTGCAGTAATTTCCTAAGTCCTTCCTTTTCAAGTGGAGTATGCTTAGAAATTGGTTGACCTACAATGATTTGAAAATTGTATTCTTCTACATTATTTAAAGTTAAATATCTGTGAATGCCTAGAAGAACACGTAACTTCGTATCCTCATGGACTTTTGAGTCGCCCATAAGAGAGCCAACGAATTCTGATTCATACTTTGCCAATGAACCTGCAAAACCGTACTTACCTTCATATTCAAATACCATATCATCTTCCCCGTGTACTTGTTCTAAGTTGATGTTTCTACCCTCCCCTATGTCAGATAAAAATTTAATTAAACCATATTTCGCTGCAATTTTGACCTCACTGTTTCCTGCATCTACACCGAGAATCATTTCTAACAACCTCCTTTGTCATAGAAAAGTAATAGAATTCTATGATTTTTCTAATACAGACAAGTAAAAATAGCCAAATATCATAGAAAACTAATAGAAAAATCATACTTTTCTAATACACAGTACATACATATGAATTAGGACAGTATCACTTGCGTGTCCCTGTTTAAAAATAACAATAAAAATTATATAAAATTGTGAAATCACAATCTCAAAAAGATAAAAATAAATTTATTATAAAAAAGATGTTTACACAAATAAATTAATCATATATAATGAAGATACCACTTAAACAAGTGGTACGATACATAATAAAATGTTCGTTTTATTTAATACATAGATTTGTAGATTAGTTGGATTGGAGGTGGGCATCATGACTAAATTGAATTGGAGAAAGTCTGAAGTGATTTCTTTTATCGAGGATTGCTTAAGTGAAAATACAGCAACTGAGGAAATGGAAGAAGTTTATTACAACTTAAAGTGGAACGGTAAAGTTAACCGTAAATCTGCTGAGTGGAAATCAGTGATTAGAGAAATGAAAAGATTACATAATGAAGGATGTTAATATAAATAAATTATACATATAAGTAATGAAATTAAATAAAAGGGGGGTTACTCCCCTTTCTATAAATGAACTGAAAAAAGGAGGTTGTATATTGCTAACATCAAAGGTTGGTAAAGAGATTGTAAATTGTTTTGACGGTAAGTACGACAGATATAGACTTAAGCAATGGTCAAATAAAGGTATATTGAAATGTCCTGTTTGTGGAGGAAATTACGAATACTGTCACGGTGAAATAGTTCCTCCCTATTTCCGCCATGTTGGAAAAGAATGTAGTGAATATTACTCTGAGAGTGAAACTGAAGAACATAGAAACGGTAAGAGAGTACTTTATGATTGGATTAGCAAACAAGCTGGAGTTACAAATTGTAAATTGGAATATTGGATACCTGAGACTAAACAAAGACCTGATATTTATTTTGAATATGGAGGTAAAAGATTTGTAATTGAGTATCAGTGTACTCCTATTGCCAGTGAGTTTTTATTAAGAAGAGAACTTTATAAATTAGCCGGAATTAATGACATATGGATACTAGGGACAGAGAAATACAACATCAATGTTGGCAAATTTGGCAGTGCTAACTTCCTCGGTAGGTATAGAAAAATTGAGAAAGAAAATATGAAAAATGGATTATTATATTTTGAGTCTACTAAAGGGATTTTAATTGTCCATAGCAGTTTTTTAATAAACAATCACTCCTTATTAAAGGATTTAGATGATAGTTATTTTATGAATAAATTCTACAAAGAAAATAGTAAGGTATTTGATACTTTGGGAAGTGTTGAAAATTTTTTCGTTGTGGAAAAGGTTGATAATTTCACTTTTAACGAAGGTTTAAAAATGAATGGTGATATCATTGGAATGTTTAATTCTTTAGAGAAAGATTTAAGAATTAAATGGACTGAAGAACAAGGTTTAAATCTAATAGAACAGGAAAAAATCAAACAGTTCAATCAAGAAATCAGCAAACTAAAAGAAAATTCAAAGTATGTAGGAGCTATCGGTGAAAATATAGATGTAATTGGAAGGGTTTCAAAAAGTACTTCTTTTAGAAGTTGGTATGGAATTAAATACGTAAACGAAATTGTTGATGACTGTGGAAATGTTTATACTTGGTTTTCTCCTAAATCGTTAAGCGATACAAAAAGAAATAAAATAAAAATTCGTGCAAGAATAGATCATCATAGGGAGTATCTCGGTGTTAAACAAAATATAATTACAAATTGCAAAATTATAGATTGTGACTAAACGGCAGGAGGAATTTAATGAAAAATAAACAATTCTATACATATAAATTTAAATCATCTAGATTAAAGGAATTTGATTATGATATATCCCTTTCCTTTGAGGAAGCCAAAGAGTACGGTGAAGTAATTTCATTATTTGATAATCAAATGCTCAGGTCTATAAGAGAAATAACTGATAAACAAATAGATTACGATGATCCTAAAAGTTTGCTCATTCAAGAATACATAACAATTGTGATGGATCACCCTTCTCATTATAAATATTTATATAAGAATGGCTTAATGTTAAACAAACAACGCTTCGTGCGTTTTTCCTCATCTGCTGGTCAAGCTCGTGTTTCCACTGTTACCTTCTGCGAGGAAGAAACAGCTAAGAAACTTGATGTAATTTTAGATAACGGAAGAAATCTAAATAAAGAGCTAGTTCCCTCTAAATTCAATGCTTATAAGGGATTAGCATCTTCTGCTACTTCCGTTGTCTCGACACCTAGATTTTGCTTAGTTCCTGACTACTATAGTGATACAGAAGTTAAAGTAAACTTTGTGACCGAAACCGATTATAGCGAAGATGATATTATCGAAGTTAAAGGCATCAGAGAATCGTTTAATCGTTTTGATGGCCAAGGGCTAATAAGCTACGATATGGCTGTTAAATGGGCAAATGAGTTAGGACTGGATTATGTACCTGCTCAGTGGTGCATAAGACAAAATTACATAAAAGGTATGTTGAACACCTTTCCCATTCATGAGTTTTGTGAAAAAGTTAATAATGGTAATTACAGAATCAGAACATCTTATAAAGATGAGAATGGTAATCCTAAGATTATTGATTTACGGGATGTAGACATTGTACTTTCTGAAAGTCAGTTCAAGCTTTGGGATAGCTTCCCTTCAATTGAAGTTTATCAGGAAAATTGTGAAAAGAACAATCTTAAATGGGGAGTTTCATTGCATAGCCCTAAAAAAGATAAGGATATTTTAAAAATGAATTATCAATTCCTTCAAACATTAAACATGAATAAGAAGGATATTGAAAAAATATGTGAAAAATTCGTTGATTGGATTACAGGTGTTAATTCAGAAAACATTTATTACACTATCTTATTCTTAATGGGAACTGAAATCACTGAAGAAAAATTACTTAATTATTTAAATAAAAGTGAGAATTATTGGATAAAATCATTGCTTGTTAATCATGATTTAATTAAGGATAGATACATAAAGAAGAAAATTTATGATTTGATAAAGAGAAAAATAAAGAATGGCTGCCTAGGAGAAATTTTAATTGATGGTAACTTTCAAACATTGGTTAGTGATCCTTATGGTATGATGCAACATGTTTGTGGGTTAGAAATAACCGGGCTACTTAAAGAAAAAGAGTATTATTCTAATTATTGGAATGAAAAAGGTGTTAAAGTTGTAGATTCCATGAGAGCACCACTTACATATAGAAGTGAACACTTGCTCCTAAACTTAAAGAAAAATGAAGAATTGGATCATTGGTATAGATACAACTACACAGGAATAATAGTAAATGTACATGGACATGAGACAATGAATTGGGCTGGATCTGATTTTGATTATGACATAATTGCCACCACTTGTAACTCAACCGTTTTAAAATCTGTTTATCACGGTGAACTGCCTGTAGTTTACACACCGCCAAAATCGGAAAAGAAAGTATTGACTCAAGATGACTTGTTTAATTCAGACCTGTTTAGCTTTGGTTCAATCATAGGAAGTATAACTAATAAAAGTACGAGTGGATACGCATTACTTGCTCAACTTGATGAAAACACTAAAGAATATGAAACTACTATGAATAGAGTGAAAATGTGTACAAAGCTGCAATCTGCTCAAATAGATAAAGCAAAGATTGGTCGTGAAGTTAAAGGAATTCCTTCTACCTGGGTTAATTATCAAAAAACTGAAGAAGATGAATCGTTAGAGTCAAAAAGTAAAAAGGAATTTTTGAATAGAATTTTGTTAGATAAGCATCCATACTTCTTCATTTATCTTTATAAAGGTACAAGAAATAAATACAAAAACCATGTGAAAAGTTATGATATCACTTGTCAACAAAAATTTGGAATGACTCTAGATGAACTAAAGAAAGTTAAGAGAAAAAATAAAGAACAGCGAGAATTTTTAAACTTATTTGAACAATACTCACCTGTGATTGACAGTGATTGTGTAATGAACAATCTATGTAAGTATATTGAATCAGTTGATTTCGGTATTAGAAATATTATCAAAAATGAAGATGAGGATATACATGAATTATATATGAGTGGTGAATTGAAGGAATTCGATGAAAGTAAATATAAGAAAATCACTAAGTCCTTCAATGAATACAAGAAGAGTATCAATCAGTTAATATCAACTAGCTCAAAACCAGAAAAATCAAGTTTTGATGACTCTTTGTATAAAGAAAAAGTTGGTATTTATGAAAAGTTTAAATCTCAAATGATTAATATATGTGACAATCTGGATGAACTTGTTGATTATTTAATTCATCATCATTATGTGGAAATTCCCAATTCTAATAAAGAATCCTTATGGTCGTTATATGGAGATCATATCTACTTCAATATAAAAAAGAAAAATGATGGTAAAATTTCAATCCCCGTTCCAAGTGTAGACGGAGATATAACTTATTTAAATGAAAAATATTCTATTAAAGAGGTGGTTTTTGATTGATTAAATACAAATATAAAGAAAAAACCTATGCAGAAGAAATCTTAAAGAATGGATTTTCTACAAATAACTTAATCGGTCAGTTGAAAATTCTAGCTAAATATTATAAACACAAAGAATTAAAACCCAAAGAACGTGAAGAAAAGCTTTATGAGTTTTGCGGAAATAATATTAAGAATTATAACAAGGTGAAGTATTTCAAGACAGTCAACTCTGCTTTAAATCATGCGAGGAATAATAAAAATAAACTTATCGAAATAAACGAAATAAAAGTTAGTGATAAGGAATTACAAGTAATTGAAGGTTTTAATGTAGGTAATTTACATAAGAAAGTGTTATTTACAATGTTAGTTTTAGATAAATTAAATAAAGAGTCACAAAAGATTAAATATGGAGATGAGTTCAATAACAAAGAATATTATTTTGGCAGAAATCCAAGTCAGTATAAAGAATTGATTGAGTCTTCTAAAATACCAAAAGGCAAAAGTAAGAAAATAAAAAACATACATAGTATCATTGGTGATTTAAATAATGAAGGAGTATTAGAATCTACTAATCAAGGTAGAATTAAATTGTCTTTCATGTATAACATTCCCGATGATGATTTAGGTGTCATTACAATTAACTCATTTGATAATATTGGATTATATTATGATCTTCATATCGGTGAAAATAAAGTTAAAAAGTGCGAATGTTGTGAAACTCCTATCAAAGTTAAATCTAATCGGACTAAATTTTGTGATACTTGCTTTGAAGATAATTGGAGAGAATATAATGCAAAAAAACAAAGAGAATACAGAGAAAATAAGAAACGTGTATAATTAGAAAAACGCTGAAACCCTTGATATTACTGGGTTTTTAGCACTTTTGGGAAAATGGTACTTATGAAGAGAGTATGAATAATATTCCCTTTAATTATTAAGTTTCAAACAAATAAAATTAATATATAGGATTAAAAGGAGGAGTTTTTTATTATGAACAAACAAGGACTTATTACTGCGGTGGCTGAAAAATTGGAGATTACTAAAAAAGATGCTGCCCCTATTGTAGATGGTGTATTTGAAGTTGTTTTAGAAGGATTGGTTTCCGAAGGTGAAGTTACACTTGGTGATTTAGGTAAACTTCAAGTCGTAGAAAGAGCAGCTAGAACCGCAAGAAATCCACAATCTGGGGAAAGTATTGAAGTTCCGGCTAAGAATGCTCCGAAATTTAAAGCTTCGAAGAAACTTCGTGAAGCAGTGCTTTAAACTCTTATAAATGAATTATATATAATATTATAAATTAAAAAACAAGGTAGGTTAATCAATACCCCCTCATTATCCCCTACCTTGTTTTAAAATCTTAAAATAAGGGGCTATTAGTTATATGACCAAACTATTTGCGGCAGATACGAATATACTATTAGATTCAATTGAAAGTCTACAAGATTACAAGATTGTACTTCTCTCCTCTACTTTAAGAGAGCTTGAGAAGCATAAGTCTAGTAATAAAGAAGACTTAAAATTCAGAGCCAGACAAGTTAGTAGATACGTTCGTGATAATCGAGATAAGTTCATTATTAACACAAGAGATTATGACGGAAGTAAATTAGGTAGAGATTATGATAATACATATGAAGACAACAATATTCTATATGCATGTGTATCAAATGGATATGGCTTAATAACAAATGACGTTTTGTTAGGATATAAAGCAGAAGGATTTGATTTAGACGTTGTTTATTTCAACAATGTTAGCGATGAATCTGATTATTATGGAGTACATGAAGTATTTGTCACCTCCTCTAAAGAAGATCAGGAGTTACTAGCTCATATATATGAAACACCTGAAGACAATCTATTTAACTTAGTGCAACATCAATACTTATTCATTTGGGATAAAGATAAGCCTACATACAATAATGACGGAATACATAATGGATATGAACTCATTGACAGTTTTAAATTTGATGGATTCAAGTTGAACAAATTAAAGTTTAAAGCTATACACTCTAAATTTATGGGTGAAAAAGTTAAGCCTATTAATCGAAAACAAGAGATGTTGTTTGATCTTTTACAAAATAAAGATATTACAATCAAAGCTTGTTTTGGCAAATATGGTGTTGGTAAGGATTTTGTAATGATTCAGCATGCCTTAGATTTAATTGAGCAAGGGAAAATAGAAAAATTAATCTGGGCTAGAAATAACGTTGAGCTTGCAGATGTGCCCACGCTTGGTATATTGCCCGGAGATAAATTTGAAAAGCTCGTTGACTTTGCCATGCCTTTAGCTGATCATGTCGGCGGTGTTGAAGGATTAGAGATGCTAATTAGACTTAACAAAATAGAAATTCAGCACTTAGGCAGTTTGCGTGGACGAGACATTAAGAAATCTATTATTTACGTGACAGAGTGCCAAAATAACACAAGAGATCACATTAAGTTACTCATAGGACGTGTGGGTAAAGAATCGCAGTTATGGCTAAATGGAGACTTAAAACAGACCGACAAAGAAGTTTATAGGAGTAACAGTGGCATCAAAGCACTTTCAAAACTTAAAGGCAACCCTTTATTCGGTCAAGTTACATTAGACAAAACAGAACGAAGCGAAACTGCTGAACTGGCAGATTTGTTAGATTAAAAAAGGAAACTAAGCACTTATGTATAATTTCAAGACAATTTACATCACATGTTTCGTCACGGGCAATTCACCCTCTTAGATATCTGAGAGGTGTTTTTATTTTTTGAGGATAAAAAAGGAGGAAATACAATGGCTAGTAAAAAAGTAAATCAGGTGAATTTAAAAGGTTTGTTCGATATGGACGTTATGGAAGTAACTGAACAAACCAAAGAAGCAGAGTTTGTCTATGACTTCAAGGAAATCTTGTCAGATTTTAATGGTAAAACTGTTTCAATTACGATAAAAGAAGAAAACGAACTCCCGATTAAGGAATAGGACGGTGAAATAATGAGTTCTATTCTTAAAAAGTTGGAGAATGAAAGTTCATTTGATTACAAAGTGCGTTTGTGTATAGCTAAACTAAATAAAGAATTAGACTTGGATTGGATAGAAATTCGTGACTTATTAGGATTAGACTGTTCCCCCGATCATCTCAGAAAACTTTCATATGCCTATAAGGAAATCACTGAACATTATGGCGAGAAACTAAACGAGAATGTTTCTGATGAAGATGTCCTCGATAAGCTAACACAAAAGAAATTAGAGTTACAGTTAGAACGTACTAAGCTTCAAGCAGAAAAGAATGAAATAAATAAATGGATTCGTGAACAAGGTCGGACTGAAAACTTTTACGAAAAGTTATTAATCGCTCTTGAAAATAGAAAGACAGTTAAAGTTCCAAATTATAAGATTGAAAGAGAAATTGGTGACATTGACGCTACTGTTGACATTGCAGATGTTCACTATGGTAAAAAGGTTCTTATCAAAGGTTTTGATGATGAAGTAATTAATGAGTATAATGTTGAGATTTTCGAAAGTCGCATGTGGGACTTACTTGGTCAGATCTTAGTAAAAGTTAAAAAAGAGCACCTAACACATTTAAATGTTTTTAATCTTTCTGATTCTCTAGATGGAATTTTAAGAATGTCGCAACTACAAGTTTTACAATTGGGAATATTAGATTCTGCAATGGGATTTTCTGAATTTATGACCAATTGGCTAAATGAACTTTCTAGATATGTTTACGTTGATTATTACTCTTGCCAAGGGAACCACACAGAAATAAGACCTTTAGGATCAAGTAAAGGTGATTTCCCTCATGAGAACATGGAGAGGATTACTACATGGTTCCTAAAAAACAGTCTTAAAGATAACCAAAATATCACTATCCATGATAACAAAAGTTTAGTGTATGTTGATGTTGTTGGGACGAAGATATTAGCTACACATGGACAAGACGAAAAAAATCTTGAAAATTCTATAAAAGAATATATAAACGTTTATCAAAAACCAATACATATGTTAAAAACTGGTCACTTGCATAATACTCATAATAAAACAGTTGGCATGGATGGACTTCAAAATATTGAGTTTTACCAATCCCCTTCTATTTGTGGAATCGATGAATTCAGTGTTAAATTGAAGAAAACTGCTAATGCAGGATCTAACATGATGATATTTGAACGTGGTTTGGGTAGAACTACTGTATATGACTTTAAATTAAAATAATTTTTAAAAATAAATTATATATTAATAACAAAAGGAGAATCCAATGGGAAAATTACTTAACTTTCAAAAAGAAGAAAATTGCGACTGTGAAATCTGTGAACTTGTAAATGAATACGGAGAAATTATCCAAGATGCGGATTCTCTAGAAGAATTACATTCTATAATTGCTGAGTTGATCTCCGAAGCTAGAAGTATAGGATATAAAGATGCTTTGATGCAAGATGTTCAAAATAAAATGAATATCCTAGATGAAATACACGGAGTATGTAATTGTGATGAGTGTGACGAAGACAATTGTCCAATTGATTAATACATAATAAGGTATGATTAATTATTAATCCTCTGCCTCCCTACTTAAAAACTTGGAGGTACGAACTATGAGTGACGAAATGCCAAATGTATTGATTGTTCCCTACAATGAATCACCAGAAGAAATTATTGAAGATTATGCTGAAATGATTAAATACAATCTTAAGCACGGTGTTCCCTTAGAAGAAATTTTACATGACTTCTTTGATGAAGTGAATCGCTGGACAGCTAAACAATTCCTGATAGACCAAGCAAAAGAATGTTTGCAGGGGCTAGAAAACATACATAAAATCGAAACAGATTTTATTGACGATGAGCTAGATGATTTTTAAAAGTTAATTAATTATTTAAAATTGATATAAAAAGTCAATTTTATCTATACTCCATTCTTCCTCAAGAATCTTTTTATAGGTGTCAATGTTAGGCACTTCCCTACTATTGATACCTAGATAAAGGATTCTTTTTTATAAGGCGGTGAAAGATTATGCAAAATGATAGACAAATCTGTAGTGGGGACTGCAAAAAAGAGAAAAACCTTACCGAATTCTACGCCTCCTCTTCCCCTTTCCACAGTCGAACTGGAAAATTGCATGTATGCAAACAGTGCATTTGGGATCGCGTAAATAATCAAAACGAAAATATAGATTTAATCAAAGACACATTAAGGATGTTAGACAAACCGTACCTTGGAGGTTTGTGGCAAACATCTATTCAGGAATCTGAAAAAGCCAATAAGGATATCTTTAAGACATATATGAAGAATTTAGGAATGAGACAGTATCGTGAACTGATGTGGAAAGATAGTGATTCCATAAAAAGCAATCATTATGAGAATGAAAAAGATTCAGAGACTTCAAACAATGAAGAGTTAGTTAAAAAATGGGGTCGTGGTAATAGTGATAGCGACCTAGAGTATCTAGAAAATTTCTTTTTTGAGTATTCTCATAATTATGCAACTGATACTCCTGTACAAATTAATCTTTATAAAAATATTGGTAAAGTTCATTTACAGGCAGAAAAAGCTCTAGCTAATAGTAACATTAAGGAATTTAAGGATTTGATGGAATTATCGTCTAAGCTGCATAACGATGGTAACATTAAACCAATTCAGTCAACTGGTGCTAATGATGACAAAGGGTTGTCTACATATGGACTATGGATAAAAACTGTTGAGCAAGAAGAACCGTGTGAACACTTTGAATCTAAACCTATATATGAAGACTTCGACAAACTTAAAAAGTATATTAATGACTGGTTCGTTCGTCCATTTAAAAACATCTTTAACATTTCTAAAGATTTTAATGTTAGGGATGACGATTAATTATGGCAGGTTACTCTAACTATCAAGTAGATCGTAATAAAAATTCAAAAGGTCAAAATTATTTAGTGAAAACAAAACAGGTCAGTAAAGTTAAAGATAATATGAGCAAAGACGAACGTATGAGATTACAAATTAAGAAATGGACAACTTTTTACAGATTGAACATGCATAGATTCATAGAACATTATCTTGGAATCGAACTATTCTTTTTTCAAAAGATATTATTGTTTTTTATGAATCTTAATACATTTGTAATGATTGTGGCTGCGAGAGGCTTATCAAAATCATTTATGATAGCTATCTTTGCTTGCGCCCGTTGTATACTCTACCCTGGAACTAAAGTAATAATTGCCAGTGGTGTAAAGAAACAAGCGAAATTAATTATTACTGAAAAAATTGAAAAGGAGTTAATGCAATATCCGAATTTAGCACGGGAAATAAAACAGATTAAATCATCATCAAATGATGCAACAGTTATATTTCACAATGGATCAACCATAGAAGCCGTTACATCAAGTGAAAATTCTCGCGGATATCGCGGAAACATACTCATCGCAGAAGAATTTCGGATGATTGATGAAACAATCTTGAATACAGTATTAAAGCCATTTCTAAACGTATACAGACAACCTCCTTTTCTTAAAAAGGAAAAATATAAACATTTAACAGAAGAAAACATTGAACTATACATTTCATCGGCTTGGTATACTTCGCATTGGATGTGGAAATCCATGCAAAACGCAAGGGATATGATGTTAAAAGGCAAGGATGTTGCTATATTTTCACTTGATTACTTAACATCTATTCATCATGGACTGTTAAGTAAAAAACGGATACAAAAAGAACGCGAAAGCTCTGATTTTGATGAAATTTCATTTGAAAAAGTGCGTTACAATGGCGACATTGTAGATGAACTCTGTGAACCCTATTGTTCAGGGGTGTGCAACGAATTGTTGCGCTAACGGGGAAACCTAAGTCATAAAGATAAATTAATATGATACGGCAATCCCGTGCCAAGCTTACTTATATTATAAAAAGGAGTTGTCATTATTGCTATGACATTATCAAACATTTATTTAATCACAAACACCATTAATAACAAAAAATACGTAGGTCAATCTATAGATCCAATTCAAAGATGGAAAAATCATCAGAAAGACTCTAAAAAATATTTAAGCCGATATTTATATAGAGCAATGAATAAATATGGAATAGAAAACTTTAAATTTGAAGTTATTGAAAATGATATTCCAGTAGATTCTATAGATGATCAAGAGATATATTGGATAAATAAATTTAATACTAAATCTCCATATGGATATAACATGACAGATGGAGGTGAAGGTTCTGTTGGACGTAAAATGAATGATCACACAAGGCAAAAATTACTAGAGTCAAAGAAAAATCCAGTTAGCGAAGAGACAAAAGAGAAAATGTCTAATTCTCACAAATTAAGATGGGAAGACCAAGAATTACGAAAAGAATATAGTAAAAAATTAAAAGGTGTTCCTAAATCAAGTAATGAGAATTATCTGAAAGCATGGGAAGAAATTAGTTTAGAAGACAGAGTAGAAAGATTAAAGCCTGCTGCTGAAGCATGTAAAGTAGGTGTACTGATGTTAAATATTATTGATGAATCCATTGAAAAAGAATTTGATAGTATGAGAGATGCAGTTAAATGGATTCGGGAGAATGCTAATTATCCTAAAGCAGGGCACCAGAATATCTCAAAGGCTTGTAAAGGTAAAATAAACTACGTATATGGTTATAAATGGGCTTATAAGTAAGAAGGTGTAACGACTATCCCGTATGGGAGTAGAACGGATGATGAACTACCGTTCGAAGCGCAGAGCATCTCCTTGGAGATGGTGATATAGTCTGTGCCTATAGAAATATAGGAATAACACGTTATGTTAGAATATGAAAATCTTATGTATGGTCAGAACGCTAATGCTATTTTCGCACTTGAAGATATAACTAAAAATAGAAAACTGAAGAATCCTTTTTACCCCATTAAAAATATTGACTATTCTACTCAAAAAAATAAAAAGAAAGAAAGATTGAGAGATGGCGAGATACGAATAATGGGAGTTGACGTTGCCTTAATGGGAGGTAATGCCAACGATAATACTATTATAACTTGCATGAGGCTAATTCCAAATGGCGATAAGTATTTGAGAAAAGTATCTTATATCGAATCAATTGAAGGAAAGCATTCAGAAGACCAAGCCATAAGAATAAAACAGATTTTTGAGGACTTTCAGGCGAGTTATGTTGCGCTTGATACTCACGGTAACGGTATGTCAATTTATGATGAATTAGCAAAGGTTCAATATGATGAAGAGCGAGATGTTGAGTATGAAGCATGGTGTGCTTATAACGATGAGGAAATGAAAAGTCGTGCCAAATCCCCCAATCCACTTCCTGTTGTATTTTCAATTAAAGCAGGAAATAGACTTAACCATGAGATAGCTACTTCCTTACGTGTTAACTTACAGAGTTCAAACATTGAATTACCTATAAGCGAAATCGAGGCTAAGGATTTTCTTTCTGATAAGAAATATTATCAAAATGCTTCGATTGAGGATAAAGTTCTCTATGAATTACCTTTCATTCAAGCAACCTTACTTGTAAACGAACTAGTAAACTTAGAGCATGATATAGTTGGTGGATTTATTAAAATCAAAGAGAAATCCGGTAAACGGAAAGACAGATACTCAAGTTTAGGATTTTCAAACTATTTAGCGAAAGTTTTAGAAGGTGAAAATCTAAAAATTGATGACTACTTTGATGAAACAGATGAACTCGTATACTTTTAAAGTAAATTTAACACTGATTGGAGGTGTGTGAATGTCTATCAATGAAGTTGAAATTAAAGAATATTCACCCGAAGAGTATGAACGTGCTTTAAATGATTATCAATCTTATATGAATACTTTTGTTGAAGGTTTTTTCTCTGATATGTTTTCAAAAGGAATCATTGATGAAGTAGACATGGAGACTTTAAAAAAATACTTTGCTAATCCAGATGACCATCAAAAAGAGATTGAAAATTTAGCACAATATTATTACATATCTTCAGCAGAAGTTCATCAATTATTTGAATTAGTTGAATCCCTCCCTACTCTCAATTATAAAATTGATGCTTTTGATAAAGGGAAAAGTTTTGATAAGAATATTTCTGTTTGTAATAAAATTCTTCACAAAGTTAAACACAAGACATTAACAAGAGATATTTTAAAGCAAGAAATTACCGCAGGTACTCTAGTTGGAATGTGGCTAGGTGATAAAACCAAGCCGTATCCATACATATTTGATAACTTAAACTATATCTTCCCTGCGTACCGAAAAAACGGAGAATGGCAAGTTACAGTTGATTTAAATTGGTTCAAAGAAATGACTGATCTCAATAGAAAAATGCAAATCAGAAATCTCTCTCCTCATATAACCGAACAAGACTATGATGATTTCTTAAAAGATCCTACTGAGAATCAATACGTTGAACTTCCACAAGATCGTACATTTGTATTAAGAACTCATACCTTAAAACGTAATCAAAATCTAGGTAATTCATGGGTTACTGTTGGTCTATATGATGTTTTACATAAAAAGAAGCTTAAGGATGTTGAGAGGTCTATTGCAAATAAAATTATCAATGCTATAGCTGTTTTAACAATCGGTAGTGACAAAAATGATGATGAACGAAACACCAAATTACCACCTCAACTTAAAAAGAAAGTTCATTCAGGCGTTAAAGCGGCAATGGAAAAAAATGAATCTAATGGTATCACTGTAGTAGCCATACCAAACTATGCAAAGATTGAATTTCCAGATGTTAAGACAGATGGTTTAGACGGTAAAAAGTTCGACCACATCAACTCAGATATTCAGTCTGCCTATGGAATCGGTGGCGCTGCATTAAATGGAACTGGCGGAAATCATGCTACAGCAAAAATAAATATTGATACATTTTATAAGCGTGTAGCAGTTTTATTAGAGTCTATTGAACAAGAAGTATATGGGAAATTATTCAATTTAGTATTACCTAAAAATCAACAAGACAATTACATGATGATTTATGATAAAGAAGCTCCTCTGTCACTTAAGGATAAAGTTGATTATCTCATTAAACTCAATGATAAAGGTTGGTCAATTAAACATGTTGTTGATCATTTAGATGGTATTAGTTGGGAAAGCTACCTTGAACAAACATTATATGAGACTGAGGATTTGGAATTGCAGTCTAAGATCGTTCCGTATAAGTCCACTCATACAACTTCAAGTAGTGATGAAGTTGGTAGACCGACTGATGATAGCTCAACAAATGATAATACTATTAAATCTAAAACAACTGACGGCAATAGTTTACCTGATTAACACTAAACCTATCTCTTTAAAGGAGGTGAGATATTGGAGAAAAAGAGACATTTATTTGAGATGCAATTGAATTCTATTATGGATTCAGATAATCCTACAAAAGCAGAAGTTTCATTCGTAATTCATGGATTTGACATATCTCACAACTACGCATTTATCTCAAAAGAAACTGCTGAAAAGACTTTACATTCTCTTAAAGGGATGCCAATTGTCGCTAAATATCATGACAAATCTTCTCATGAAGAAAGTGATGACGCATTGGGGAGTCATGAAGTTCAATTTGAAAGAGATAGGGATAATGGTGATCCAATTATAACAATGGGCACAGTACCCATTGGGGTCTTCACGGAAGATGCATATATAACAACAATCACAGATGATCAAGGAAACGAGAAAGAAGTTGTTTGCGGTAAAGGTATACTATGGGCTTCTAGATTCCCTAATGTTATTGGACTTTTAAAAGAATGGGTTGACAAAGGAATATCTGTTGTTTCTAGCATGGAAATATTATACGACAGTTATAAAGTTGAAGAAGGAATTACTGAAATACTGAGTTATGTTTACGAAGGTCATGCATTACTTAATAGTCAAGAAAGAGGAAATCATAAAAAAGTTTACCCTGCTTATGATGAGTCTAAACTGACAAAACTTGTTGCGGAGGCTTTGAAACAAAATAAAGAAGAAAGCGAGGAGGTTGAGCAAGTGGAAGAAAACCAATTAAATCAAGAAGAAGTTGTAGAAGAATTAAAAAATGAAGAACCTGAAGAAGTAGCCAAAGGAAAAGAAGCTGAAGAAGTTCAAGGAGAACCTAATGTTGAAGAACAACAAGAAGATGAAAAACCAGAGGAAGCTCCTGAAGAAAATGAAGAAGTTAAATCTCTTCAAAGTGAGTTAGAAGAATTAAAGGATCAAGTTTCATCTCTTAAAGAAGCGAATGAACAACTTCAAGAAAAGTTTTCTAAAGCTACTGAAAAACTTACACAGTTAAATTCTCAGCTTGAAGAATTAAAACCGTATAAAGAGCAAGTTGAAACTGAAAAATTCCAAAAGCAACTTAGTGAAAAGCAAGATCTTTATAGAGGTAAATTTGAAGCTATGAGCGCAGTTGAAAAGTTCGACTCTGAGGAAGTGCAAGATTTAATTAAAAAATCTTTAAATTCTGATGACGAAGGTAAAGAAGCTACATATCAACTAAATTCAATTCTTGTTGATTTAGTACAAGTTAAGACTGAAGAAAACGATGGAGTAATTCGTGAAACTTCTAGTAAACGTGAAAATTTAATTCCTGCTAACGATTCTTTTGAAAAGCGTTATGCGGAATAAATTATAAAAAATAAATTTATTAAAAATGGAGGAATTTTATAATGGCAACTGAACAATTAAAGGCATTTAGCGAAGAACATAATCATGCTGTTGGAAATTTGAATTCTTTAAAGGTAAAAACTGTAGCAAACGGTGCAATCGTTGAGAATGCTGACATTGATAACTTCACACTTGTGCAGCTATCTTTTAACGCTGATGGAGAAAGAGTTGCTCGTCAATTATCTGCTGTTACAAACAAATCTTATTTAATCGCTGCTCCTGAAACTCGTTATATGGGAGAAGCAATGACTGATTTCTATAATGCTGTTGGAGATCGTGCTAGAATCGTAGTTTTAGAAGCTGCTTATACTCGTTTTGAAACTTCTGCATATTCCTTAAACACTGGCGTTACTGAAATTACAAATGGTCAAGTTGCTCACTTCGACCCTGCTACTAAAAAGTTCATTATTTCTGCTTCTGGTACTCCTCATGTAGATTATGCTAACGCTTCTGCTAAATTCTTAGTTGTAAGCAACGAAGAAGATATTGCTTACACATTTGGAAAACCAATGGTTCGATTTGAAGTTATTGAAGCTTAATTACAAAAATAAATTATACATATATTAGGAGGAAAAATAAATGAAATACTCTAACGAAAAATTAAAAGGATTATTTTCTCGTGTTTACCATGACAAAATGGAAGAAAATGATTACGCTGATATCAAAGAATTAATTAAGAAAACTTTTGGTAATGGTGATTCTCATCCAGACCCATCTCTTTTACACCAATTCAATGACGTAGTTGTTAAAACTGCTGATGAAATTGCTAAACCGATGGTTACTGATATGCTTGGTCTTTTTGCTAACAAATCAACTGCTCAACGTGGTAACATTGTTGAAATTAAAATCCCTCAACAAAACAAAGCTAAAGTTTTATGGTCTGCTACTGGTTCAGGCGTAGACTTAGTACGTGTTGAAGGTAAAAAGTCTATTGTTGCGGTTCCTGCTCACCTATCTGCTGGTTTCTACTATGAGCCACTTGATTTAGTAACTGAGTCTGTTGACTACTTCCGCATGTTAGTAAACGATGTTGCTAATGCAAAAGCTAAATTATATTTGGATAAAGTTTATGAAATGATTGCATCAGCAGTTGCTGCTGGTAAAATCCCTGCTGCTAACGTTCTTTCTGGTTCAAACTTAACTATTGCTCAATACAACAAATTAGCTTCAACTATTTCTCGTGTTGCTGGCGGTAAAACAATTTTCGTAGCAGATTCTTTACTTATCGATTACTTCTTAGATCAACAACAAACATCTAAACCAAACTTGCTTACTGACCGCATTCGTGAAGAAATTCTTTCTGCATTAAATCCTTCTGAGATTGGTCGTACAGTAGCTATGAACCTTGTTAACCCATTCACTGATGAAACAAACTCTAAAGTTGAGCTTCCAGTTAACAAAGGTTACATGTTTAGTGGTGGAACTAACAAGAAACCATTTGAAATCGTTGAGTACGGTGCATTACGTCAACAAACTGCTTCTGATATTGAAGACGAGCGTGTAAAAATGAAGATTACCCAAGATGCTTCTATTAGCTTAATCTACGGTAACGCTGTAGGTATGGTCACTGAAGACGCTTCTGTGGCGCTATAATAAATAAACTTAACATTTGAGGTGGGATTATTCCCACCTCTTTATTTTTAAAAGGATAACAAGGAGGAATTTTAAATGGGAATAAAATTAGCTAGATACAGAAATACGAGTTACTTTGCACGTTGTTTTTTATCAGGAGGAGAAAAACAATACACTTGGACTGGTGCAAAAGGAAATAGGATTGACATTAAAGAAGTCCCTCAAGAAGTTTTCGATTATTTATCAATGAATAGTCAATGTTTTGATAATGGTGAATTAGTCATTGTAGAAGATACCGAAGAATCAAAACAAGCAAAAGAACACATTGCAGATATTGAGTCATATGAAAATAACACTCATACTAAAGAAGAAATCGAAAAGATTCTAAAAGGTAATTTCCCTAAAATGAAAAAAGAATTAAATGACATTACAGTTGACTCAGAAAAACAATTTGTTTTATCTGTAGCTCAAGAGATGCAAGATGAATTAGCAAAAGGAAAAATTGACTTCCTTGCCGAGTGGTTGGGTATCGATTCAGCAATTTTATTTGATTAAGGGGTGAATATAAATTGACCTCTTATGATGAGATTTGGCAGTCATTTTTGAACAATTGTAAAGCTTCTGACTTTGATCTTCCTTCTACTCAAGAGAAGATTCATGAAACCATTAAAAACGCAGTTTCACATTTTAACATTAGAAAAAGTGACAATATTCAATGTGACGATATTATGGAAACTGTCAATAGGGAACTGCCGGAAAGCTACGTCTTGATTATTGCTCATTACATTAGACTAATTTTTCTTATCAACCAAAAAACGTACTTTGAATCTACATGGCAACCTTTTTCAAATGATGTGGGATTAAAGAATTTTTCATCTCAATTAAAATCACTAGAATCCTCAATTACAAGTGAAGAAAGAATAATCGAAAGGCTGATTATGTTCACAGAGGAGGATTTTATATGAGTAAATTAATGGTGAAAATTACATCTCTCTCATCTGCTGAATACGAAGATTTGCAAAGTTATTGTCAAAGAATCAGTAAGAAAAATAATTCAAACCTTTATAAACTAGAAAAATATTTAGGAAAAAGTCTAATGGTTGATGAAGACTTAATGATGATTAGAGATATTATTCTAACTGTAAGTGCCGATATAAACAGATTGCCAGATTTGATAATTGCAGATGGTGAAACTAATGAAGGACTATAGTAATTATCATAACACTGATTTCAAATCTAAAGTCATTCATGATGGAAATATACTGTTCGAACAAGGATTAAATGGTTTTGATGGATATGAAGTTACAGTTAATGAGGTAATCTCTAGGGCAATAATTACCAGTAAATTTAACAGTGGCGATGGAACTGAAAAGAATATAATTGGTAAAGTTGCAGATATCGAGCGAGGAAATGTCATCTTAGTGAATGAAACCAATGAAAACTGGATAGTCATTTCAATACCTAAAGATAACAATATTTATCGTAAAGCCGTAATTAAACTATGTAACTCAACTTTTTCTCTTCCAGGTGAAAAAACAAAAGTTCTAATTGGTCAAGATCCAAGAACAGGTAGACCTATCTACGATGAACAAGTCACTCAAATAGAAGTCCCGTGTATTGTCGAATCTCAATATTCAAAATCAAGTGATGTGAACCAGTTTAAAATTCCAGAAGGCACTTTGGTTATTTCCATGAAGTATCAAACTTCTGAAGAACTTAAGATTGATTATGACTTTGAAATGTATGGAAATAAGTACAAGGTGGCAAATTTTGATTACACAAGCGTTATAGATGATAAAGGGATTATTAAAATTATTGCTGAGAAGGTGGTGTGATAATGGATTTAAAAGACTTTTCCATTGAAGTTGAAAATATACTCAAGGATGAAGAATTGTTGAGATTATTACACAATAAACCTCAAAACAGACTAGATGACCCCCTTGATGAATCTAAGCCTAATATACTTGAAAAAGATGATGAGGAACTATGGGAATTAATTGATTTTCATTTGATACCTGCTATTAAAATTGATGATCTAGAAGAGAACCAAATTTGCAGAATCTTTTATTATGCTGGGAATGGAGCTCCGACAAATACGAATTATTTATTTTCTAATCAAGAATACATATTCGATGTCTTGGTTCATAATGATTTTCAGATTATGGACAAAAGACTCGAAATGATTTGTGATAGATTGAATGATTTGATTTTCAATAAGCGAGTTGGTGGGATTGGTAAAACTTTGTTTAAACGTAGACATCCGATCAATGCACCAAAGAACTATATGGCATTTAGATTAATATATGAATTTTGCAATGAGAATTTTTAGGTGATTGTATGATTCAATTAAATGAAGAAGATATTCGTCTAAAACTACTTGTAGGATTACCAATTGAAATTAAAGGAATTGGTCATCTCCACCTCCCTTCCCTTTATGAAATTATTTCTATGAATGAATCTACTTATAATACAAACATTTCTTATTTGTTATTTAGTAAGGATAATTTAAATGAAAATCCAGAAGAATTTGATCCCTATTCTGATTATGAAATTCTAATATCATTCCTCTATCAAGACAGTTCTTTTAGAGAGCTGATTTTCAATGCCTTGGAAATGGTATTTGGTGAAAAGCCTAATTATAAAGAGGGTATTGTCTATTTTGGTGAACTAAGTGAAGATTCCGTTTTGACTGAAGAAAAATGGGAGATTATTAAAAAAGTAATTATGATTGGTAATTTTATAGAAGTAAAAAAAGTGGAAGAGTATAAGGCTGGAAATGAACGTGCTAGAAAATTCATTGAGAAATTAAAGAAGCAAAAAGCTGAAGCAGTAAAAATAAAGCCTAAACAAAGCCTTCATAGTATCATATCTTCTATTGGTTGGAAATCAATAGGTATTGATAATGTTTTCAATCTTACAATCTATCAATTATATAACGGATTGAGAACTTTGGATAATATTGATAACTATCATTACACACTTACAGGAATCTATACAGGTAATATCGATGGAAAGAAGATAAAGATGTCTGAAATACATTGGGCAAATATTATCAAATAAATTAATAATTAATTGGAGGATGATTATAATATGGCAACACCTAATCGTTGGGCAATTAAGGAAGCTGGTATAGCCACTTTCTACAACTTATCAACTGGAAAAGCTATGGTAACTCTTAGCACATTAAAAACTACTGGTGTTGAGACTACTGGAGAGACTGTGTATGCTCAAGGTGGACGTGGGAACGCACGTATAGTAGGTTTCTCAACTAACCGTCAAGCAACTCTTACACTTCAAGACGCTATTTTCGATAATCAAGCAATCGCTATGTTGACAGGTAATGACCTTGTTTCTGGTGTAAAGAAAATTGACTTAAATGAAGTAAAGTCTGTCACTTCTAATAAATTTACTTTAAATAAAACTCCACAGGGTGCTCTTGTTTCCGTATATAAATTAAATCCTGATGGAACAAATGGTCAAGAATATACACTTGGGACTCCTGCTACAAACACAGCAGAATATTCAATTACTGGGAAAGAATTAACTTTCCACACTACTGTAACTAACGGGACTCAATTCCGTGTTTATTATCAAGCAAATACTGCAACCGATGCTAAAACAATTAAAGTTACATCTGATCAATTCGGTAAGTCTTTCCGAGTAGTATTGGATGTTCTTGTTGTTGATGAATTCACTAAAGAAGCATTCGAAGGACAATTACGTATTCCGAATGCTAAATTCCAAGATAACTTTAACCTTTCATTTGCAGCAGATGGTAAATTTATTGCCGTCTAGTATAGAAATATACTAGATTATCACAGGGCAAATACGGTGAAAACTGAAATGTTAATACCGTGCTAACTAATTAATTAAAAATTAATTAGCAGCGTAACGCATAGGAACTGATCCTGCTTACTGTAGACTATAATGTTCCCACGAGTGTCCTGCGTCCTAACGTAAAGTCGAGGATGAAAATATATGCTGAACTGTATCGAACAAGTAAGATACAGAAGTAGATGATAAAAAACTTCTACGATAACAAAATTGGATCCTGCTGTACTAGATTTAAACATGGAGCTTCTTAAATCTCCAATTTCCACGGATATGTGGGAATTAGTGGTTTATGATGATTCAGCAATCGTTTAATAAATTAAATAATTATTAGAGGGGAAGAACTCCCCTTTCTCCCCTTTTCGGAGGTGAAAGTATGGCAACCACTAGTAAGACTACGGCTAAAAAGGTTGTAAATGTTATCGAACTACCAATACATGAAGTTGAAGAAAAAGCAGTAATTGTCAACATTCAAGGTTGGAGAATTCGTGCTCATTTTGATGAGTCACTGAATGAAAAAAAGAAAGAGTCTTATACTCTAGGTCGAACAATCCCTGTCGAATATACAGGTGATATTGAAGATATACATTCAATTAAATTATTACCATTAAAAGGTGAGTAGGGTTTCTACCCTACTCTATTTTTTAATCTTAATAAAATGCTGGTTTTAAAGAAACTTTATATCAATATATAGTGTCATAATTTAATTGTGATACTATATATTGTGTTAAATATTAGCGCAATAATGAATATAAAAATTTTAAGGAGGATGACAAAGATGACAAATCAGTCTATCAAAGTCGAAGAATTACGTGAGGCATTGAGAATTGTGAAAGGAGTACAAAGTTCATCTAGAGAAATTGGATCATCACTGAAGAGTATTTTTAATGATATTGTTTCAGAGCTAACTTTTGATGATTTAATGGAACTAAAAGACAACGTATATCTTTTCAAAACGGGTGAATTAGTATCTTGTAATTGGGGCGGTCAAAATAAGATAGGTTTTATTGTTGATCCAATTGTAAGATATAACGGCTATATGAAATTTTCTAAGAAGCATAGTGAAAAAGCTGCAATTGTAAGATTTTTTAGTAAATCTAGTACAGGTTATAAATATTCAAATCACGAGGTAGTTCCTTATAGATCGATTGCTAAGGTTGTAGAAATTCAAAAAGGAATAGTTAAAAATGTTATTAGTTCATATGAGTTAACAGTAGATTTTATCGAAGGTAGTCACAAAGGTATTTCAAATCGGAAACTTTATTGTAATGATGTTCATGGATATGCACCTGGAGTTGAAGTGGAAATTTTACATACTAAAGAACTTTTGGTTAGAGAAAGTAATTCTAATCTTAAAGATTTATGGAGTGCTGATAGATTTTATATATATCAACCTTGGCAAAGTGATGAAAAGGATAAAACTAAATTAAATGGATATGAGTTATAAAGTTTTTTGAGAAGGGTCTTCCCTTCTCTTTTAATTTATATGTAAGGATAAAAAAGGAGGAATTAATACACAATGTCTCAATTAAGTATGAGTGTAATTAAAGAGGATGCTAAACAGTACGATGAATTTATAGAAATTCCGGTAACTGCTCAAGGAAAAGAATACATAGTAAAATTATGGCCTTTCTTCTCCCCTACTTCTGTAAATAAATTAATTAATGAATTAATCGAATTTAAGAAAAAAGCTGATGAAGAAAAGTTAAAAATTGAAGATAAATCTTGGGATGACCTAATTGGTTATTTTATTGTTCGTCACTTTACAGACATTAAAATGACTAAAAGTAAAAAAGCCAAAACTATTTATGATGAATTTAAATCAGCTATTAATAGTAAACTATTCGAAATTATCCTTAAATCAATCCCCGAAGAATCTATGATGTTTGTACATGGAAAAATTATGGAATTAGCAGAAATGAATGCTAAGTTACAAGAACGTGTGAGACAAGCACAAAAAGAAATTCAAGAGTTACCCCTCGAAAATAAAGATATTTTACTTAAAAACCGCAAACAAATTCCAGAAGCATAAATTGGAGTTGAATATATATTGGCTGCTAAAAATATTAAGGAATTAGCCAGACAGATTGAAAAATTGGCTGCTCAGGCTATGCAGAAACAGAATAGTAATACTTCCAAAACAGTAATTGAGACTGGTAAAAGACATGTTCAAGAAGACGTGTATGACGTGTACTCACCAGATCCTAATAATCCTAATTCATATGATCGCACAGGTAAATTAAAGGAATCATGGGAAGTTGAAAATACTCCTGACGGAATAGCTGTTTATAATTCCAGAGAAGACGATGGTCGCAATGTGGCTGAAATTGTAGAATCAGGTCAAGGATATCAATACGATTTTGAATATAATGGAAAGCCGAGACCGTTTTCAGAAAACACCCGTAAGGAATTGCGAGGAAGTAATAAATTAAGAGAATCATTGAAACAAGACTTAAAATCTTTGGGTATCAAAGTTGAATAGATAGGCGGTGAATTGATGGGAAAAGTTAGGAAAGTTAAATATTTTACCAATGAAAAGAAAGCACTTATTTCTGATGAAAATAAAAAACTCTATGAAAAATACTTGAAAAGCTCAATAATTAAGAATAAAGACGTTAAAGAAACAACTTATAAAGTATATCAGAACTACATGGATCATTTCTTGGTTTATCTTGCTGAGGAATGGGATAACATATCTCTTTACGGTGATGAATTCATGGAAGATGCAGTTGATATTATGGAAGGATTCATCGGATTCTGCCAAGAAACCCTATTGAATAATAAAAAAGTTATAAATACTAAAATTAGTACAGTTAGCTCATTTTTCTTATGGAGCTTAAAACGCGGACTAATTGATCGTCACCCTTTCGATAAAAAACTTGAAAGAATGAAAGGCGCTAGTGATGAAAAGATAAAAGATTCTTATTATCTAACAGAAGATCAGGTAGAACAAATTAACGAAGGACTGCTTGACGAAAAGAAATTTGATTTTCAAGATAGACTAATATGGAGTATAGCGCTCGATTCAGCAAATCGTGTTGGAGCGATTTCTAAATTAACAGTTTCATCCCTTGACTTGGAGAATATGGTTTTTGAAAATGTTAGGGAAAAACGAGGTAAAATTGTTGAAGTCGCTTTTGAAGATGAAACAAAAAAATTAATTGAAGAATGGTTGGAAATGAGAAAAGAAATGGATAATTTAGAAATTGATTCATTCTTCATTACAAGATATGGCGGTAACTATAGATCGATGAGCTATAGTTCGCTACAAGATCGAGTAAGAAAAATTGGTAAAATTGTTGGAATTGATGATTTTTATTTCCACACAATTCGTAAAACTAAACTAAATTTATTATATGAGCAAACAGGAAATATTGATATGGTTGCTGAGTGGGCTAATCATGAATCCATCGAAACTAGTAAGAAACATTATATTAAACCTAAATCTAAAGCTCAATTGAGAAGAGAAATGCGTGAACTTATTAAGAAGAACAAAGAAGAAAAGAAAGACAATCAAGATCAATAATAAATTATACATAATATTAACTTAGCTAAGTGAATATGTACGTCTAAGCAATCATTCAGGGTAGCTACCTGTATTGGTTGCTTTTTATTTGTAAGAAAAAGGATGTGAATCAATAAATGTCTGAATTAAATAAAATACAGAAAGCGATGATCGAACAAGAATTTTTAGATGAAATTGGCGATTTATCGCAATTACAGACTACCGACAAGTCTAGTTTGAAGAATGCAATTAATGAAACTGTTACGCAATTGGCAGAAAGAGAGAAGTCAGTTACTCAATTTTCCACTATACAAGAAGCTTTTGATAATGCAAAAAATATTTATTTTCCTGATGGCTTCTATGACATAGCTACAACGATAGAAATAAAATCACCTAATACAAAAGTTTCCTTTGGTTCAAATGTTATTTTAAGAGCCGTAAATGGAATTAAAAAGATATTTAATAACACAAACATGGGTGAATTTGTATTCGATGGGAAGGGTGCGAAGTTTGACTTAAATGAAACCGCTGATTATGTTATTTCAGTTAATGCGAGCGTGGTTGTTCAAGACATAAATATTTCCAACGTTTATGGATTTAACAGGTCTGATACTACAAATAAATGGGAATCAGCAATTGAAATTAGAAAGTGTAAAGATGTTGTTTTAGATAACATAAAAATTGTGGATTATGCGAATTTAAATGTTACCCCGGGAGAAGAATCTTACGGTCTAGGAATATTCTTTTCACAATCTGTTAAAGTAACGAAGTTAAATATTCAAAATGCTTTTATTGGTGTTTTAATTCAAGATAGCCCAGATGTACAAATAGAGTCGTTTTCACTAACAGATATTAAGGATAATGGTGTTTACGTTCTAGGCAATTCACCAGACGTAAAAATCACAAAAGGGGTAATCACAAATGCCGAAGAAGGAGTGGTAACCTATTCAGATAGAACTATTGTTGACAATGTCACCTTTATTTCAAATACGAACAAAGGAATTACTTTAAGAAAAACAAATTATTCAAAATTCTCTAAATGCATTTTTATCAACTGTAAAACAGCTATAGGGGATGACGGAACCTATGAAAGTTCTTATATAGATATTGAAGGGAACACAATTATCGATTGTACAGAGTACTCTATCTATCTACGAAAACTTACTCATTCTAGAATAGCAAACAATGACGTTACTTCAAGTGTTGCTACATTAGATATCATTCGTCTGACTGGTTCAACACTTTCTGATAACGTAGGGAACATTGTTTCAAATAACAGATTTAATGATGCAAATAAAACATCTTCTTCATGCGTTACCTTTACAGGTGGTGAAGGTTCATTGAGAAGTCAAATAAAAGGAAACACCTTTGTAAAAGCGAATGTTGCCGTTAAATTATTCAGACCTTCTGGAACAGGTTGCATTAATAACTTTGTGATAGATAACATTTATCAAGATGTTACAACAAACTATGCCAATAGTGGTGGATTAACAAATACATTTAGAGAAATTGCTTAATCAACATTCGGAGGAAATTTAGACGTAACCTAAATTATAAAATTCGGGAGGTTTCCCCTCCTCCTCTTTTCTCTATAAATTCGAAATTTTATTTAAAGTAAATGCCCTTCTCCCCTACCCTATTGTGAATAGAAAAAAGACAATCGTTACTACGTTGTTGTAGGTTTGGATTGTCTTTTTTGTGTTTGCGAATGGTTATTTGTTTTTTAAAGATTCAACGTGGTTTTCTAAAATTGTAATTATATAGTTATGAAGACTTCTATTATCATCAGAAGCTAACTCCTTTAATTTCCCATGTAATTCTTTTGGCAGCCTTAGATTAGTTGCAATTACTTCTTTCTTCATCGGATCTCTCCTTTTTGATGATATTAAAATAATATCATAGTAGTACCAAAAAATAAAGAAAAATTAGTTGACTACTTTGGTATTAAAGTGGTACCATATAAATACCAACAAGGTGTTACATAATAAACTAAATTAGGAGATGGTTAATATGAAGAATGAAGTGTACGGAACTATTATCCTTTCAGTTTCAATGGAGACAGAATCAACCACTGAAGGATTGGCTAAGTTAGAGGCTGGTTACAAGGTAAATGAGTACAACTTTGAAATGAATAAGAGTTTATTGGTAGATGTAAATAGATTGAAAGTACATAATGTAAATGTGGATTGGGAAAGTTTTTATGAGAAAGATGAGTAGAGTTAAAGATTTATAATTAAAGGAGGGTAATTATATGACTATTATAAAATTCTATGAAAATAATAATTTAATTGAAAAGGAAATTGACAAGGATAAAATAATAAAAGGATTTGTGATTACAGAGGGTCACCTTAACTTAAACAACAGAATTAATAATCATGAGTTTGAATTTATAGGATCTAGATCAACAAAAGCCAAATCATTTCAAGATGCCGTGAATATCTATAAAGAAAAATTTGATGAGTATGAAAAGAAATCATATGATTGGAAAGGTCATTCAGTCGGCTGTCTAAAGTTTTACTGGAACAATGGAGAAACTGAAGTATTAACATATGTAAAGTTGAATTATAAAGGTGAAGAAGTCATTGAATTTGATATAGAGGAACTTGGATTTTAATATAGAAAATAATAATAACTCCACCATGGTAATTGTGTTATAATATACTTAAATTTACCATGAGGGTGATGGAATGAAAAGATTATACGGAGTACCTGCAATTCTATTGTTAGCTTCACTTTTTATCTTCTTTGGAGTATGGAATGATAATTTATTGATTGTACTCATGTCATTAGTCACAATAGTAATCACTATAGTCTGGAACCGAAATGAACAACGTGATATGAGTGAAAGACAAATTAAAGTTATTAACAGTAAACTTAACACTATTATAAACGAATTAAATTTAACCAAGACCCACTTCTTTCTTGACTTCAATCAACAAAACGCATTATTAATCGATGAGAAACAAAGTAAAGTTGCAGTTTTTAAAAATGAAGATAATAATTATCAACCGTATGTTTACAGTTTCAATGAGATCGTACAATCTGAAATAAAAGAAGATGACTCAACAGTTACCAAGGTTGACAGAGGCTCCCAAGTTGGGGGAGTAGTTGTAGGCGGTGCTCTTCTAGGTGGTGCAGGAGCAATAATTGGAGGACTTTCAGGTAGTAAGAGAAACACTAAGGGAGTTAAAAGCATAGAGTTAATATTAACATGTGATGACCTAATACAACCACTTCATAAAATAACTTTCTTAAAATCTAATGATCCTCTCAATGTAGATAATCCAATTTATAAAAACCTGTATGATAAAGCCCTTCTTTGGCAGAACGTATTTAGTGTAATAATTAAACGACAACAAAATAATCAAAGTGTTTAAACCGACCACTGATTAATTTCAGTGGTTTTTTTGTTTGCAATTATTTAGAAAGGAGTGATTTAATGGCGGATAACCCTTTGAAAATATTGTTACAGGGAATGCTTGATGAACAAACTACCACCGCTTCCATTAATAGACAACTTGAGAAGATTGGGAAGAATTTAAACGTCTCAATAGGTGTTAATGATAAAAACCTATCTCAATTGGCTAAGCAAGTTGAACAATTACAAGCTAAAATGAATCAAGCAAAAATGTCCACTGTTTCTGATGGTGAATTAAATAAGATTAAATCAGTACAGACCGAGTGGGAAAAAATTGTTCAACATCATCAAAAACTTGGTCAAGTAAGTTACACTAAAACACTAAACCCTATCACCAAGGATGTTGAGAAGCTAAATTTAACTGTTGAAAAAGCTGATGGGACAATTCAAAAATTAAAATATCAATTAGCTTCTTTGAACAATGTGAAAATTCAAGGTAAAGAAAATGGTCTGGTTTTAGCTAGTGAGCAAACTTTAGACAAATCGGCAGCTATTAGAGAAAAACAACTTCAAAGTGAACAAAAACTTAATAAGCAAATTGATGATCAGAATAAAAAGTTGGCACATCAGCTTGAAATGTTCAAACAGCAATCAGAAATAAATGCTAACAATTTAACAAGAAGATATGACCGAAAATTTGACAATACTGATCTAAATAATTGGTTGAATACTGTAAGTCAATTAAATACTACAACTCCTAATCTAAGTCAGGAAATGGATAGACTTGGAATGCAGTTTAAGAAGATTAATAGTGAAGTACGATCTTCTCAAAGTCACGTGGTTTCGTTCAGTGAAGCATTCTCAACAGCTATGAGTCGTTTCCCGATCTGGATGGCAGCTGCAACAGCATTTTACGCTCCACTTAGGGCACTTCAAGACATGACTGCCAGATTAATAGAAATCGATACCCTTATGGTGGACATTCAGCGTGTAATGGATGTACCTGATTTTAGATTGACTGAACTTTTAAATGAAGCAGTTACCACTTCTGACCAGCTATCTTCAAAACTAACTGATTTATTACAAATAACAGGTGAATTTGCTCGTATGGGTGATTATTCCAACACAGAATTAATGGATATGTCATCCACAGCCCAAGTACTCCAGAATATCTCGGATCTTGATGCAAAAGCGTCAGTAGATACTTTGACTTCAGCTATGTTGAATTTTAATATAGCTGCGTCAGATTCAATTCAAATTGCCGATTAATTTTTAGTCGCCTTATGTAGTAATACATAAGTGAAAACTCAGTGAACCCTATTGCTCAGGGGTGTGTCTCAAGTGTGGGATGCTAACGGTGGAACTCTAAGTCTATGATAGATATGACAATACCGTGCCAAGCTTTATAAGTAAATTATACTTATATCGAAGGTGTAACGACTATTATGTAGAATAGAATATGAGCTACTGTTCGAAGTGCTGAGTATCCTTTTATTAGGATAAAGAGATAGTCTAGTCCCTTTTAAATACTGTGAAAACAGGGGTAAAAACGAAATTAAATGAGGTTGACAATAACTTTGCGATTTCAACTAAAGATCTATCAGACGGTATTCGCAAGGCAGCGAGCACAGCTAAAACATTTGGTGTAGATATTGACGAATTAACAGGATATATAGCTGCTATTGGTAGCACGACTAGAGAATCAGGGGCAATTGTGGGAAATGGGTTAAAGACAATTATTTCCAGAATAACTACAATGGATGATGCTAAGGGAGCATTAGAATCAGTCAATATTTCAATTAAGGATATGTCTGGAAATGTAAGACCCGTAAGTGATATCTTAGAACAGCTTGCGGGAAAATGGACATCCCTCAGTGATGAGCAACGCCAAAATCTGGGTGTAACACTTGCTGGACGCTATCAATTGTCCAGGTTCCTTGCCTTAATGAATAATTTCAGCATCGCAACTGAAGCAACTACTACAGCTATGAACTCTCAAGGAAGTTCGATGGCTGAACAAGAAAAATACGCAGATAGTTTAGAAGCGAGAATAAATCGGCTTGATACCGCATGGAATAAATTCACTTTATCAGTTGGCGATGCAGTCCTAACTGATTCTCTTATTGCTGGAGTAGAATCTTTAGGCGATTTGCTGACCATTGGTTCTGCGGTAATAGATAAAATCGGAGTTTTATCTGGTGTAATGGGCACATTGGGCGTTTCTGTATTTGCTTTGAGTACTAAGTTTAGAACATTCTCTACTGCTCTAATCACTGGTACAGCAAACATGAGTGCCACCTCCCTTGCAACTGCTGGTTTATCTGCAAGTATGAACAGAGCATCAATTGCTACAATTGGATTAAAAACAGCACTGAGAGGTTTGTTAGCTTCTACCGTAGTTGGCGCAGTGTTTGTTGGTATTGGTTTCGCTCTCGAAAAACTAATTCAGAATTACTCTGAGGCAAAACAAAGACAAGAAGAATTTGCAGTATCTCAAGAAAAAAACATAGAAGCTCTTACTACAAACAAAGCACAAACAGATGAGCTTATCAATTCTTATAAATCTCTTTCTGAACAAAGAGAAAATGGTAATTGGGATAATGAAAAAGAGAGAGAATATTTAGCAATACAACAAGAACTCGCTTCTGTTTTTCCAGGTTTAATTTCGTCAATCGACTCCCAAGGCAATTACCATATTAAAAATGTTGATGAAATAACCAAAGAAATTGATGCGACAAAAGAATTAATTAAACTCAAAAAAGAAGAAACTCTTCTAAATGCACAAAACACTATAAACGATTTACAAAAAAATAGAGAAAATATTGAAGATGATATTACAACTAAAGAAGATGAGATGAAAACCTTTCAAGGTTTAGCTGATACTCATTTTCTAAAGTCACAAAGAGAAGCAGCTTCCAAAGAAGTAAATTTATTAAAACAAGATATACTTTCATTAGAACAGGAATCAGCTAATGCTTCAATGAAAATAAATGATGAAGTAATCAAAGTTGCTGATGCATTTAGTAAAATAGAAATTGATCCAAGTATTAAAAAAGAAATATCTGATATTGTGGCATCAATGGACTTTTCTAAGATGGATGCACCTCAAGTAGAAGCCACTGCTAGAAAGATATCTGAATACATGCAAGATATTCAAGAATCCTTTGCAAGTGGAAATCAGAACACTGTCAATGAATCAGTTAATTCTTTTAATAAATATATAGACAAAGTTACCAAAAGTAGCCCTACTGTCAATAATTTATCTTTAAATGTTGAAGAATTAACCAAAAAACAACTTGCAAATGCAGGTGCAACAGGTAGTGCCGAAGATACTCTTGACTCCATGAACGCTGAACAAGAAGAAGCAATTACGCTTTCTCAACAATTAATCGGTGTTTCTGATAAAGAACTCCAAACTACTCGTGAGCAAATTGCACTGTACTCTACCCTATCTCAACAAGAAAGTTTATCTGCTGAACAGAAACAAATATTAGCATCGGCCACACAATATTTATCAGGTATATACCCTCATCTTGTATCAGGTGGTCAACTCCATGTAGAATCCATGCAAAAGGAAGTAGAGCAAACGCAGATAATTACAGAGGCAATTGAGAAAATGGCAGATGGTCAACTATCCGCAGAGGAACAAATGACTTTGAATGCTGCTATAGGTGTTAAAAATCGTATCACTCTTCTAAAAGATATGATTAACGCTTATAAGCAAGCATCGGATGCACTATATACTATGGCTCAACGTCAAAATACCGATGGTACAATGAGTGACCCATTCTTAGAAACTCAAGATGGTATAACTGCTTACAAGTTTGGTGCTAAAGCTCGTAATATGGAATCCGACATCCTAGCAGACATCACAGAAAAATTAGACGAATACATCCCTTCCCTCGCTGAGGCGACAGATTATAATGGACAATATTATAAGTCCTCAGAAAACGCAGCTAAAGCCGCAGAGGAACAAGCTGAAGGAATTGATAAAGCTACTGAAGCCGCAAAAGAACAAATTGAGCAGTATGAAAAATCAAAATATGTTGCAGATAAATACAAATTAACCTTAGAAGAATTAAATTTAGAACTGACTGAGCTAGAAAATAAGCAAAATGACTATGCTAATCATTCTAGAGATTACCGTATTTCACTACAAAAAGAAATTGATCTCTTGAACGAGAAAAAGAATATTCTATCACAACAGAAAAAAGACTTAGAGGCTCAAATTAAATCTGGTAGAATTGCAAACTCTGGTATAGTTAATGATGGCTTTTTCTACGGTTCAAGTGGTGTGTCAGGTGGAGTTACTGGTGGGGCATACGGTTCAAGTGGCTCTTATAAAGGTAAATACGCAAGTGCTATTAACCAAGCAGCAACTAAATATGGTGTCAATCCTGCTTTAATTGCGGCAATAATTAAACAAGAATCTAACTTCAACCCTACTGCTCGCTCTCACGCAGGTGCTAGAGGATTGATGCAGTTGATGCCTGCAACAGCAAAAGGCTTAGGTGTAAACAATTCCTATGACCCTTATCAAAATATTATGGGTGGAACAAAGTATATTGCACAACAACTTAAAGCCTTTGGTGGTGATATTCAAAAAGCGTTAGCTGCCTACAATGCAGGGCCGGGCAATGTTCGAAAATATGGTGGAATTCCTCCATTTAAAGAGACACAAGATTATGTCAAGAAAGTATTAGCTAATTTTGATTCAATGGCTGGAAATATTTCTACTACTGTTTCCAACACCTTCAAGTCATATGCAAATGATGTTAGCTCATATTATTTAGACAATTTCAAAATAACCTCAAAATTTGGTCAACAAGAGTCTTTCCGTAAATCCCCTCATAAAGGAATTGACTTTGCAAATGGTCGTCAAGGTGACCCTGTAAAAGCTCTTCGAGGCGGTAAAGTCATCACAGCTACTTACAGTAAATCAGCAGGTTATTGGGTTGTTGTTCAACAAGACGATGGCACAGTTGCTAAATATATGCATATGCAAAAAGGTTTGAATGTTAAAGCAGGTCAACGAATATCAGCAGGTCAACAGTTAGGTAAAGTTGGTAACACGGGGCATTCAACTGGTGCTCACCTTCATTTACAAATTGAACAAAATGGTAAAGCCATTGACCCAATGAAGTATATGAATAGTATGGGGCAAACTGGAACCGGTGGTGGCAGTAGCTCTGATTATGCGAAGTATTTATCAGATGCCAGTAGAGCTGAAGCAGAAAGACTTCAATCCTTAGATGACGCTAAATCAACTGTTTTAGGTTTTGAATCAGAAATAAACGGTATTACAGATCAGGTACAAGAATTATTTATGGCGATAGTTGATTCTCAAATTGCTCAATTTGACCGATTTAAGCAAAAATTTGAAGATGATTTAGCTGTTATTGATTATCAACAAAATGAAGCAGTCAAAGATTCTCGTAGATGGATTGATTTGCAACACAGAAGAGAAGATGTATTCAGACAACAACGTAATCAAGAAGTCATTACAATAAAATACATAAAAGATCAAATCAAAAACAATAAAAACTTAACTGCTTCTCAACGTGAATTATTAACTGACAAACTTGTTGAACGTAATGTAGAACTTATTTCTCTTGAGCGTCAAATATACGATGAACGGATGAAAATGGCTGATCAAATTGTTGATGTGTACAAAAAAGCATATGAAGCACAAAAACAAATTGCTCTCAATTCAATCGATGAAATGATACGTGAAATTGATGAAAAAGAAAATGAATCGGATTATAAAAAGCGTTTAGATGATGCTAATAAATCGCGTCAAGAAATATTAGATGAAATGTCTAGTTTGTCATTAGATGATTCTGACTCAGCTAAGAAGCGTAGAGATGAGTTAAACAAGCAACTCCAAGAACAGGATGAATCAATAACTGAAATGCAGGATGAGCGTACTACTGAGTTGAGAAAGAAGAACTTAGAGGAAGAACGCAAAGATATTGAAGATCATTTTGAAACATTAATTAATGATGAACGTAAATTTGCTAATATTCGTACTGAATTAATTAGAGGGAATCTAAAACGAATTGATAAAGATTTAGACGCTTTCTTCTCACATATATGGAAATCAATCTCAGTCCTTGGGTTAAGCAACAGAAACAATTTGATCGATATTATTAATGGTGCGAGTCGGTATATTAACAACGGTAGTTTTGATAAAATCAACGTAGCGAAGTTTGACTCAGGTGGAATGACACCTTCTAATATGAATGGTTCCAAAGGTAAATTCCTCTTAGCTCATGAAAAGGAACTTATCTTGAATAAGTCAGACACAGGCAATATCTTAAAAGCTGTTGATATTGTTAGAAATATAGCTAGTAACATTAAATTCCCTGATTTCAGCAACATTAAATTAAATACTACAACTGGTGGAGATGTTCACATTGGAAGTTTAATTAGCGTTGAGAACTTCAATGGCTCCCAAGCAGAAACGGATAATTTGATGGGCAAAGCTATAAAAAGCGCATTAAAACAAGGTATAAAAATACCAAGAATAAATTAATTAGTTATGTGAACTTTGTGGAGTCAATCTCAATGGTTGACTCTTTTCTTTTGGGAATGAGGTGAATAAATGATAAGAGAAAGTTTGTATTTTACCTTTGATGGAAGAAAATCCAGTGATTTTGGTATTTTAAATATTTCTATAAATGCTGGTTTATTTGAAGAACAGTTATTTTCAAATCGTTCAATTAGAGAATTTACTATTAGAGGGCGTAATAAGCCCTACTTTATAGAAGTTGAAAAAGAACCTAAAACAATTCCTATGAGTTTTGCATTTGAAGATAAATATAATGATCGATTAATTAGAAACATTGTTCAATGGTTGAATGTTGATTATTACAAGCCACTTGCTTTCAGTGAAAACTTAGATATTGTATTTTACGCTATGCCTGTTGGTGACAACAGTTTAATCCATAACGGATTAAAGCAAGGTTATGTGAATTTAAATATGAGATGCGATTCACCGAATGGATATGGACGTGACATTGCTACTCCTCTATATACCACTACCTCTCCTACCTTCAAAGGAACAGTAATCATTGACAACTTAGGAGATGAGAAAATCTGTCCTAATATCTATATTGAGAAAATTGGTAACGGAGATCTAACTATTGAGAATTATGCCATTGCTGATAACACATTTAAATTTACTGGGCTTATAGATAAAGAAATCATAAAGATTGACAGTGAAAATGAAATCATTGAAACGAATATTCCAAATACATTTAGATACGATAATTTTAATGACAATCATCTCGTTTTACAAACAGGTAAAAATATTTTACACATTACTGGAGACTGTAAAATTAAATTTCATTACAGATTTAAATATTTATAAGGAGGTGGAAGTATGAGTTCTATTGGTATGAATGTTAAACCTAAAAAAATATCATTATTTCTTGCAAAACCTGACCGGAAAGTAATTAGAAAAATAACAGATACAGATGATAAAAATCAAATTATTAAGTTTTCCTCTATCAATGAACTATCATTCTCAATTCCTTATGAAACAATTCAATATAATAAAGTAATTAGAAATCCAGTAGTTGACATGGTTCGTGAAAGATACTTAATTAAAGCTGTAAAAGGCGAAGAAGTTGAATGGTATATCATCTTAAAGAAACGTAAAACTTCGACTGATGTTGATAAAGTGGTTATTGAGTGTTTTTCTCTTGGCTATGATTTGAGTTTTAAGAAAATGATAGATTATCAAAGATCATCCTACAACTGTTTGCAAGTATTAGAGGATTGTCTAGAAGGTACTAACTGGAAAGTTGGCTATATTTCGAACGAACTAAATTTAATTTACCGTCAGTTTGATGTTACAAGTAAAACTAAATTAGATTTTTTAAATGAAATATGTGAAACTTTTGAAGCTGTATATGAGTTTGATACGGTTAATCTCCTTGTAAATATTTATAAAAAAGATGAGTCTTCAAAAGATAAAGGGTTCATAATAAAATATGGTCAATATTTAGATACTATCGAGGAAACAATTGATATTGAACAGGTAATCACTCGATTAGTTGTATCTGGTTCGGATGGAGTTTCAATCAACTCAATTAATCCAACTGGTCAGTCTTATATAGACAATTTCTCTTATTATTTGTATCCATTTGAAAGAAATGAAGAGGGAGAAGTTATTCAATCTAGTCATTACATGTCAGATGCTTTATGCCATGCTATCCTTGACTATAATGAGCTGGTTGAAGAAAAACAAAATGACTTTAAACAATTCTTAGATTCTAAAACTGAAACTCAAGAAAAGTTAACGACTTTAAATAATGAATTAAGTGAACTTGAGGATGACTTAGTACAAATACTGGACACTCTTGAACTCGCTAAGGACATAGGCGATCCAACAAGTGGGTTAAATAAAGATAGAGACAACAAAACAAATCATATAAATAATAAAAAAGAAGAGATTAAATCTATTGAACTGCAAATAAGCAATATTGATTCATCAATCCAAAAACTTAAAGATGAGATTAATATAGAAAATAACCTTACCTCATCATTAATGGCTGAATTAACAGATTATATTTTTGTTGAAGAATGGTCAGATACGAATCAGATTAATGATGTAGATTTATACGAAGCTGCGTTAGAACATTTTAAAGAAATAAACACTCCACCAATAAACATAAATTTATCAATTGTTAACTTCTTTGAGATTGTTGAAGAAAACCATAACTGGAATCGCTTATCTATCGGAGATATAGTGACAATTCGACATGATAAGTTGAAAATTGATGTTAAGACTACTGTAACTGAAATGCATATTGATTATGAGAATGCATCAATCTCTTTAACTATTTCGAATACTAAAGATCCTGAATCCGAAGTAGAGCAAGTGAAGAGATTGATATATGCAGTAAATAAGACATCTACTGACTTTGAGAAAAGAAAATTAGCTTGGGAAAGAGTAGCAAATAACTCCAATATTCGTAATGATAGAATATCCGATGTCCCTGTCTCCCCTACTCTAAAAACTGATGAGACTGCTATAACGCATAAATTAAATGACAATGGCTCAGTTGATTTAACAATTAAGTGGGAGTACCCTTCTTTCTCTAAGACGAATGACAATAAACATAATATTGATGGTTTTATCGTTTATTTATATTCAAGTGATTTAAGAGAACCTTATATATTTGGTTCAACGGTTGCAAAAGAGACTCTTGTCGATCTTAATTCGGAAATTAAAAAATACACTTTCCCAAGTGTCCCTGCTAATTTGTACTACACATTAGGAATAAGAGCTTATCGAAGAGTTGATGTCGATATCAACAGAGAAGGAATTATTCTTTCTGAGATCGCTACATCAAAACTGTCAAAAGATAACCCTTATCAACCTAGCGATAAAGTTGTGGTAAACGGTGAAATGAATGGGAAATTAAACGGCATTACCTATTCATCGTCCCCTACTCCTCCCGAAAATCCTGAGAGTAATGACGTATGGACTAACCCAACAACAAAGATACAGAATGTCTATAATTCTGAAACTGAAACTTGGGATGGGATGAAATCCACAGCATTAAGCAATGGAACTGTAGAGGTGGATGTTGAAAAAATTCTAGATATGGAAAGTCGTATCTCAGATAACGGTAACGGAACAGATATAGAGTCCTTCCCTATTATTGTACCTGAAACAGACGATACTGGAAGAATACAGAGAGCAATAGATCATGTAGCTGCTAATGGTTTCGGAGCGATAAATTTTTATTTTAAGAATTATATTGCTAAGAAATTAACATTAAAAAGTAATGTTTGGTTAGTATCTAAGGGTGCATTTCTCACATTTAAAAGTGGAGAAACTGGAGATTTCCTCTATGCAAATAACATAAATAATGTCGTCATCGATGGATTTACAATTGAAGGTTTAGACAGAACATCTTATGCTCCTAGCTCTACAATAGGCAGTAGAACTGGTGTTTACTCAAATGGAAGTTCTGAAATACTCCTTAAAAACTGTTTGGTACAAGGATTTAACAAAAACGGTCTGTACGTGACTCAATCAGGTGCCACAGATGACTTGTATTCTAAATCTGTAGATGTTAAAAATGTTCACTTCTTTAATAATTTTAATGCAATGAATTTTGATACTCGTGCAGAATATTGTCAAATACATGGTGTGAAAGCATATAGCAATTATTTAGGAATTAGAGTAGCTTCAGGTAATGTACATACAGTTGGTTCCTTCTTTAATAATAACGTTGATGGTATCCAAGTAGTAGCTGGTGAAAATGATTCCCACGGTAGCTTTACTGCTTGTACGTCTAATCATAATCAAAGACGTGCATTAATGGTTGACGGTATTTCACATGGTGAATTATTTAATGGATGTAATTTTTCATTCGGAGAAATCTATATAAAGGACTCTATGGGAGTTCAAATTAAAAATGGACGTTGGGGATCGGGAATAAGTCTTTATTTAGAAGGTGGAAATTGGAATTCAATTAGTGATAATTTATTTGCTACCCCACCTACAATTTTCAGAGGATACAACAGTAAGCCTGATAAAACAGAAATTAAGAATAATAGAGACAAGGACGGTCACTCACGTTCTCAGGATGATGTTTCTACTTATTATATAAATTGTAATGGATTAAATCCTACCTTCTCCCCCACTCCTATTACATCTAGTACCGTTATTAAATTTGCAACGGGAACACAATCATTGTTTGGGCAGACTTCAACGCTATATGACACAAATACAGGTCAGGGAGCAATCTCTTATCGTAGATTATATTCATTTAATATTACTTTGAAAATACATAACCTAGCTTCAACAAATCAAGACGTTTACATGAATGTACGGATTAAAAAGAACGATGGTACGGTAGTTTCAAATTATATTTGCTATGAAAAAATAACTATTCCTGCAAATGAAGATAAATATATTTGGAACGGTAGTGGTATGGAGCGAATTGATAAAGATTGTTACTTTGAAGTAATTATTAATCCTATGGATACCACATCGGGAATTAGTTTAAATACCACAGAAAATAGATTAATCGTTAGATCGATAAATTGAGGTGAAAATGAATGAGTTTAGATGAAATTTTTAATGATCCAATTTTAAGTAAACGCAGAAGTGGAACTACCCCAGATGATCCGTATGTCTTTATGAGTGAGACACGGGAGGTTATTAATGAAGTTTTAAATCTAACAGAAATCCCCAATCGCTTAGAACGAGTAAGAGTTGTTTCTGATACTCCGATGTATGAAATAACAGATGGAGAGTTAAAGGAAAACTATTTTAGAGTTGATTATGCTCAAGGTGATGTATTTTTCCACCCAAGTCAAAATGGTAAAAGCTTCACTGTCGAATATAAAGGTGAAGGTGTTCACTACTTCCCTCATCGTAGAGTATGGACAAAACATAATGGAATTACTGTAACTGAAACTCTAGAGGATATTGTAAATATAAGTAACGATAAAATTGATGAAGTTGAGCAGAAAATTGATGAAGCTGAACAAGCAATCATTGATACAAATAATGCAACTTCTGATTACACAACTGTAGTTAATGATACAAAGAAAATTTATAAAGGTGTAGTTAATTTAATTTCTGACTTGCAAACCACATTCCCGAATCCTGAAGTCGGTTGGACAGTTGGCGTTCGTGAAAATAAAACAGAATATCGATGGGATAGTTCAGAATGGAAACCTGTTGGGATATCTGATACACCTGAAGGCTTTACGATCACAGTTTCTGAAAATCCTCCGTTATCAGGTCACACATTGTGGCTAGACGTGGCTGAAGAATCCAGAACTGCTAGAGTGGTTATGTCTGCAACTGAACCAGAGGATGATACTCAAATTTGGTGGCAAATTGACGAATAAGGAGGTTTATTAGTTTGTCAAATTTAAAAATGAGAAATAGAACAACTGGACAATGGGAAGAAATAAAAATTAATGCTAGATTGGCAAATTTAAGAAATACATATACTCTTCCAGGAAAATTCAGCCATGTATACATAGGGATAACGGAATTTAATCCAGAAGAAGATATTTTACTAGTTTTTAAAGATAGCGAAATACTCTCCGAAGGAACTCATTATACTTTTAATGAAGGCGCATTAAGAATTGACAGTATAGATGGTTCTGATTGGGATACTGGAACTGTTTTTAATTTTCTTGTATTAAAGAACGTAGAAAGACCTGTTCCTACTGCTGATGGCTCACTAATTCAAGATGGATCAATTACGGATTCAAAGTTGGCAGAAGGAATTAAAATCTCTCCTGCTTTAATTGATACTGATGGTGTAACCTATGACGGTCTTGATGATAGATTAAACAGTGAACAATTGAAAGTAAAATCAGTAGCTGAAAAAGTAAATTATATAGAATCAGGAAATATTTCAACCTATTTTACGAAAGATGTAGATTTTGACTCTTATTACTTTCGTATTCCTTTTTGTGAAATTACAAACAATAATGTAGTGATAGCTGGCTCTGACATTAGATACGATTCATCAAGTGACCACGATAGAATTGACGTTGGGATAGCACGAAGCAATGATTTTGGTAAGACTTGGCTGGATAAGAGAGTTCTTTTCCCTAACAATGAAATTGTATATAATTCTAGGAAAATGGATGCTACTATTCTAGTAAATAGAAATACGAATAGAGTTTTCATTTTTGCTTTAGTATTTGATATGATCAAACCTTGGACTGAAGCTACAAAACAAGAAACTGTTTGGGATTTTGTTTATAAATATTCAGACGATGATGGAGCTACTTGGTCAAATGAGATCAGTTTGAAATCGCTGTTCACTTCTGATTCAAATATTAAATTTGTATGGGGTGGCGTTGGAAAAGGAATTACAATGAATAATGGTACTTTAGTATTACCTATACAAATTAAAAATGATACAGGTCATTCAATTCAAAGTTCTCTCATCTACAGTACAAACAATGGGGCAACATGGCAATGGAAAGGTGTAAGAGTTCCAGCTTCTACATCTGAAGCAAATATAGTTGAATATGAAAATGGTAAGCTGCTAATCAATGCTAGAAGTGGTATTTCTGCAAGAAGAATGTATACTACTGATAATTTAGGATTCACATGGATTCCTCACGTTACTGATAGAAATACTTTAATTGAGCCAGTTGGTTGTCAGGGTAGTTTTGATAAAATAGAAACATCAGATAAGACTCTTGGTTTATTTTTAAATCCTTATAGCACAGTTAGACGAGAAAACTTGGTTTTACAAGCTACATTAGACTTTATTAATTATTACCCAGTGTATACATTATATAAAGGTCAAGTAGATGGGTACTCATGTTTAACAAACTACAATGGTAGAATAATTGCGGCTATTGAGAAAAGTGGTAACGTAGAAATTCATGACTTATCTAGTATAAAAATAAATTTAAGTAATGAAGTGGCTAACTTAAAAACAAGTAAAGTTTATGAAGAAGTTACAATTGATTCAAACGGATACATCCAAGTAAATCCATCTAGCCGGTTTGTGTTTATCCATGTTGAAAATTCAAGTAGTTCTGTCCTAAAAGGAATTATTGGGTGCAAACCAAACCAGGAAATATTTATTACAAACAATTCGAGAAGTTTCCCATTTACTTTTGAACCTGCTTATGATAACTTGTCAATGAAAAATGACTCATCTCCTGCCGATGGCGTATTTAAGTTACACGTAACTACCGCATATGCTTCAGAATATTATATTATCAATAAAATACAAAACAATGAATTATTAAAAGTATATATCACTCATAAATACGCACAAATAGGTAATATTTCTGATTTCGCTAAAAGGAAAAGTATTGTAATTGAAACTGGGTATAGTAAAGAAATAATTGGGGAAGAAGAAAAATGGCTTGTAGGCGATACATATAATGGTAGCATAATATTTACACTCCCCCCTCTTGATTCAGTACCAGAATTCCATGAGATTTCGATCAGAAAAAAAGATCAGTCCACTAATAAGATTCAGGTTAAAGGATTTGAAGGTGAATTAATCGAAGGTAGTAATAACTTCAATATCTCATCATTCCTTGAATCAAGAAGGTTTGTAAAGCTTAATACAAAATGGTACGTATTTTAAAAATAAATTTAACATAATTAATTGGGTTGGAGAAAAATTTTCTTCAACCTTTTTTAATTGAGGTGAAATAATGGCAAATTTGAGATACAAAAACCCAACAACACAAGAATGGGAAAATGTAAAAATTGAAGCTATCGGTAGCTCTATCCCTAATGAGGAGAGTTGGGTTTCAACAGAAGGTCAAACTACATTCACACTTTCAAACGGTAAAGCTATAGATAAAAAGCTATTAACATTGATTGTTGGTGGTGTAACTCAGTATGATTACACATTAACTAATGAAAAAATTATCACAGTTCCTGAACCACTTCCTGCTGGTTTAAAAGTAATTGCAAGATGGTTCGAAGTTAAAGTCCCTGCTACGGCAGGTCATACGTCAACTCATGAGGTAGGCGGTCAAGATGAGATAGATGTGACTAAATTAAAAAATTATGATGAAGAAGTCGGGAATAAAATTACTACAGTTATGTCGGATTTGGCAGATACTTCGGCAGATTTAAAAGATCGTGGAATTAATGTTTTGCTTCCCCCTTATAATGTCAGTGGTTCTTCTCAAATAACGACAGGTTCAATAAATTCAGGTAGCAACACATTGACGGTCTCAAGTCCTATTGATTTTAAGGTTGGCCAAGGAATAGCTATCAAAACTGTATCAGCAGTTGCAGATGTTAAAACCTTGCAAATTACATCTGGAGCAACGACTACTGGAAGTGTATCTATATCATTTCAAGCAGCAGCATACATTATTGAAGTCAATGCAGGGGATACAGCGATACAAGTGGCTGATAAGATACGAAGTGCTGTTTTTAATGATTTCACAACAGGCGGAACAAGCGGAACAGATACCATTACCTTTACTGCGAATGTTGCAGGAGAAAAGCCATCTATGAGTTATGATCCAAGCACAACCGGTGCGAGTGGTACAGTGACCCAAACCACAGTAGGTGTAAAGGATAGCTATTTCATTTCCGAAATAACAGCACTAAATGGAAATTCAATAACTCTACAAAATAGCGCAACGGTAACAGTTTCTGGTGTGTTAGTTCTACATGATGATACAGCTGCGATTCAAACTGCTATTAATGATTTACCTTCAGACGGTGGAGAATTAATCATCCCAAAAGGAACGTATAACTACTCTGCCAATTGGACAATTGCGAATAAAAGCAATGTAACATTTAGAGGGGTAGGAAGAAAAACAGTTCTGTGCGCTTTAAATTATACAAATTCTACTTTGTGGGTTAATGACTGTACAGGTGTAGTCATTAAAAATTTCCGAATAAAATCCAGCGGCACAAAAAGGTTACAAACAGACGCTTCAACTGGTATTAGACCGAGCAACTGTACGGACATACAAATTAAATCAGTTTATGTTGAGAAAACATCGGCAGGGATTTTAGCCCGTCAATGTACAGATTTAGTAGTAAAAAATTGCAACGTTAAAGATACTTTCGCAGACGGAATCCATATAACTAGACGTTGTAAAGAAGTAAGAGTGTTAAATAACTACTTAGAAAATACAGGTGATGACGCTATTGCTGTAGTTTCTTATACAGCCGATGGCATAGCAGCAGAAGTATCAAGTTTAATGATTTCTGGAGGAGCGACCACTACAGGGCGGATACAAGTCGTTTTAGATGGTTTAATCCATAATATAAATGTTACGAGCGGAGATACACCTACTACCATAGCAACTAATGTCAGAAGTACATTGTTCACAGGTTGGACTACAGGTGGTTCGGGGACAACCATTACTTTCACTAGTGCATCAAATGGAGATGAAGTAAACGCAAGATTCATTTCAAACGGAACCGGTGTGGTAGGTACAATCTCTACTACAACCCAAGGAGAGGGTTATTGTGAAAAGGTTATTATAGCTCATAATACTATTAAAAATGGGAAAACAAGAGCAATAACACACGTTGGCGGTAAAAACGTTGTGATTTCTGATAATATCATAAATGGTACCGCATCATCTGGGATTTTAATAATGAAGGATAATAACTATGATACTTTTAAACCTCTCGACACTATTGTTAAAGGGAATCAAATAAAAAATGTAGGAACAGTCCTTCCAAACGCTGGAAATATATCCGGCATTGAAACTCAAGTAGATACAAAAGGCTGTTTGATTGAAAGCAATGTAATTTCTCACGGGACAGGAAGAGGATTTCTGCTTGCAGGCTCATCAATCATTGTAAAAGGAAATTTATCATATAGAAATTTTGGTGCCAATCAAATCAATCCTTCTAACCAAGTAATTGTAGAGGGTAATCGTTTTGAAGAGAACGGTGAGCAAGGTCTTTCGATAGTCAATAGTGTAAACATTACAGTGAGTAATAATATAGCAATAAATAATAATACAAAAGAAGTAGTTGGGGTAGATAATTATTACTTCACCGGTTGCTCTAAAGGTATCATCGCAAACAATAACTCCATTGATAACAGAGCACCTGCTAAAATTGATCGCTCATATGAGTACAATAACTGTACATTTATGAAATTATCAGGAAATAGGCAAGAAGGTGGTTTGAGCTTTAGTATATTTGGCACTAGTTCAAGTTTTGATCTAATTGATGGGTTAACAGGCTCAGGTGTACCAACTACTACTTTTTATGCATCAGGACAACGGTATACAGATACCACAAATGGGGACTTATATTTTTATTTAGGATCAACATGGAAGAAAGCAACGGTATCCTAATCAAAATTTGGAGGAGGTAATGTATTTTTTACCGGTGGTTCAATACAACTAATGGGAAGCTGTTTATTTTGATGGTTCTTTATGGAAATCTATTTCTTTAGTGTAAATAAAAAACTCCTCTTTTTGAGGAGTCGGATTTTACTATATGCTATACCTAAAAAAAGCCAGGTTGATAAGTAGGGGTATTCTGGAACGGAAATCATCATTGCGAGATAAATGAAAATTAATGATAACCGTAAAGCGACATGTTCTGGGTTTGTACCTTTTAATTTTATTATTGGTATAAGAAACAGTATGGTAAATAACAAAAATCCAATAATTCCGCAGTTTACTAAAAGTGTAGAGAAAAAGTCAGTTGACCTTATTGTTCCAAATCCTAATCCGAAAAACTTTAATAAAAATGGCATTTCGTAAAAATACTCCATGTGCTTAGAAAAGTTAGCTGAACGGGCAATTGTAGAATGTGAGTCGGTGAATATCTTTTCAAAAATCGATTCATAAATAATACTTCCTATCTTTTCAAAGCCTACAATCCAAGAAATGATAAGGCTGATGAATATTGATAAGTATATAAAAATTAAATTTCTATAAAACCTGAAAAGTTTAATGCCTAAGAATAACCCAATACCTAAATAAGCAGTCGTTGAGAAAGAAAGAACTATACAAATCGCAAACAATAAAGCACTCTTGTACATTTTTTTATAGTATGCATAGTAGAAAAATGGAACAATTACAAAAGCGAACATTGATGGTTCTCCAGTTAAACTTTTCATTCGTTGTAATAGCAATGGGCCTATTTGCATTGCTTGAAATAAGCTTCCTGAGAAATGCATATTTTCTCCAAAAGCACGGTTGGATAAAAAATCACCGTTTGTTTTGAAAATAAAAAAGTATAAAAATTCATAAAGTCCGTACAAACATAAAAAGCAGACACCACTTAAGAAAAACTTATCCCATTTGTTGTTGTAAAAATTTTTTGTTAAGCAAAAAAAGATAAATGCAACAAATAAGTAGATAGATTGTGTGATTAATGATTTCCTAAATAAAACACTACCATCATTTTTATCAATCAATGTCAAATCTTCAGGGAGACTTGGTGAAGTAAACGCCACAAATAACTGCGATGCAAAAGTAATAAAAAGAAAAATGAGTAAAAAAATAAATAAATCTCTATAAAAAATATAGGAAAGTCTTTTGCTCATGAATAGCACAAAAAATAAACTGAAAAAACACAGTATGTATGCTGGCGTCGTGCCTTGGATAGATGGGGCAATTAAGAAAGAAGAAATAGTCATAGTTAACAAAAGCAATTTTAACGGAAAAATCATTTTATAGTTCAATTCCATAAATTTATCAACTCCCATTGAGATTATAATACAAAAGATGCCAAAAATATATATTTTTTGGACAAAAGGTCTTGGGAGTTATGTACTAAAAAATAATTGATACCAAAAAACCAATTCCACATTGGAGGAAAATGCGACGTAACTGAATATCATGAAAAAGAGCTTACAGTTATTCTATAGGCTCTTTTACTAATTCCAAAATATCGGTAATTTCACATTGTAACGCTTCACAGATCTTGGCTAAGTTATCAAGTGGTAACCTTATTGTTTGGTTGTGATACATTTCATTTATAGAAGGTACTCTTATACCGGTTTTGCGAGCAAGTTCTCTTTGAGTCATATTATTTTTTTCAAGCATATTATCAAGATGAATAACAATTTTCATTGTATCCCTCCTTATTTGTTACGTTTAAAATAACACTTTGTACTTGTCACGTAAATAGTAACAGTGTATAATTACGTTAAACGTAACAAAAGGGGGATAAGTAATGATAAATGATACGGCCAGGCTTATGAATGATTTAGATGTTGTTGTTAACACCATTGCTCCTGATATCGAATCCAAATTATTAGTTGTTCGATTGGAAGAAGTTTTAAGTAATTATGAGATACATAGAAAAACTCAAAAGGAAATAGATAATGACATACAGGAAAAGATAAATATATTCTTATCAGCAAGAAAGATTGAGGGTTTATCAAATGTAACCATATCTGGCTATAAAACAGAATTAAGCATGTTTGCTAAATATATGAATAAAGCAGTAGTCCAGGTTACTACAGCCGAAATTAGAAGATACCTTGCGCATAATAAGGATTGGATGATTAGTACCGTAGACAGAAAATTGTCAGTATTAAAATCCTTTTTTGGTTGGCTGGTTCAAGAAGAGTTACTTTTACGTGATCCTACTTTAAAAATTAAGGCACCTAAAAAGCCTAAACGAATGCCAAAAGGTCTTTCGATTGAAGAACTGGAGATTGTACGTGAATCATGCGAAACGTTAAGAGAAAGAGCGCTCATGGAGGTTCTGTATTCTACAGCTTGTCGATTATCGGAAATTGAGAACATGAAAATAACTGATATCAATATACAGGAAATGAGTGCCCGTGTAGTCGGCAAAGGAGACAAAGAACGAGTTGTTTACCTGTCATATAAGGCTATATATCATTTAAGGAGATACATAAAAAGTCGAAACGATGAATGCGATTATTTATTTGTTACTACACGAAAACCTAATAGGAAAATGACTGATCGGACAATTGAAAGAATAATAGATAAGATAAACAAACGAGCCAATATTTCAAAGAAACTTACACCACATACTTTTCGGCATTCTTTCGTAACACTGGCTATGGAAAACGGAGCTGATCTAGCAGATGTTCAGCACCTACTAGGACATGAAGATCCTAGAACTACCCTTATCTATGCTCACGTTTCTGAAGAAAGAAAAAAGCAAGCACATAAAAGGTATCACGTTCAATAAATCTAAGGAGGTGTCTTATTGGATTTTAATGATTCAGTTGAAGCTATCGATTTTGATGAATTAATTTCCCAGTCCCTTATGATTAAAGATAATTTATTAATACAAATGGAGGAGTGTCGTGTTGAGTTCAAAAATTCCTCTAAAGAATTTATAATTTCCTTCTTTAATCAAAATGCCGTAAAAATAATAACAGACAATATTGAACTCAGTAATAATGTTGGTTCGGAAGGATTGCAACTTTTAAAAAATGATATAACCAATTTAATTAATAACATAGATCCAGTTATTGAAAATAAATTTAATGTCAGTGCATTATGGTGGCATTTAGAAGAAAATGATTATTCATATTTTGCTGAAACTTCCCTTCCCTATCATCTTGATAAGGAATTTAGATATATTTTTGGAATGCTTGGGGAGATAATGTCATCGCAAGGATACATAGTGACAAAACCAACTACTATGCCCATAGGCTATAATACTGAAGACGACATTGTTTGGGCTGAACTTGAAGACGGGTTACTGTGGGTACCTATTTATTTAGGTGAGATACAGTATAATAAAGAATTACTTAGCATTATAAGTAAATATAACTCGTTATTAGAAGAAGCGAAAAGTAGAATAACGGAAATTGATAGACTTCACTTAGAAAAAGAAAAAGAAGAAATAAAGAACTTGTGGTCTTCTTTATGATCATACAATTCTATAAAAGTATAGTTTTATTGAAAAAAAGTTTGTGAAATGGATTTTTAGATGTTGATATATCAACGTTTGTATCACTCTATTTTTCACAAACTTTTTTGTTTATATTAAAATATAAGGAGGAATTTATATTATGGGATTTCGCTTAGGAACCGGCTATATCGGCAGCCCCTCTATTTTAATTAGTTCGGCTAACGAAGAATGCATTCCAGAACCCCCTTCTCACTGGAACAAAAAATATTCACTCTATAAATTCACGTTTAGTAACTCAGGTGCCTGTAGTATAAAGGTAAATAATGGTAGTCCTATTTATATTGCAGATGGGCAAGGATTTTCAATTGAAAAAGAGGATGCCCCTATCACGAGCTTTGTAATTGTTGAAGCTGGAGTTTCTTACAATTGGATCGGAGCTTTCTAATCAATTACTCTAAGAAAGGATGATGTGTGTAGATGAGTTTTTTCAAAACCTCTTCTGAGGTAAGGACTTTATTCAAAAGAGCAGATCAAGTAAGCATTACAGAATTTGACCACTTAAAAGTTTCAGTCTCAGAGGGTTATGATTGGGAACCGGCTATTCAACAAGCTTGTAATAGTCTACCTAATGGCGGAACTGTACTAATACCCAATCACTCTGAATTCTTCGATTTTTACAGTCCAATAACTGTACCTAAAAATGTAGATTTACTTGGAACTGGTGGAATACTTAGAAGAAGATTTAATCGTACTGTTGCCTCTCAATCTGTAAGACTTGAAGGAAACAACAAAATCTCCTTCCTGAAATACGATGGCGGTTTTGATGTGATTGCTCCTGGTGCTGGAGAAAATGTGTATTATCAAGATTTCGCACCTCAAGACCAAGTTGACGGGGATTATTTATTTACGGGATGTACATTTAGTAATTCTTGTGGCTCGTTTATTGTAGCTACAGGTGGATCATATGTAAAAGTAGTTGGAAACCATTTTATTGATTGGTATGATCACTGTGTTTATTTCGCAGGTAGAGGTGTGAATGATACAGACCGATACAATAAAGACATTGTTGTGAGTGGTAATACATTTAGAGCAACTAAAGCAAGCACAACGAGATCAGCAGTAAAAGCTAGAAATGGTGTATACAATTATTCAATCACAGGTAATACGCTTGATATGGCAACTGCTACATTTGCTGAAGTTGGTAGTGGTGACAGTGGAGAGCAAAGAGAGAATGAAAACATTGCTATTTCTGGTAATGCAGGAATTTGCTCGACCTTTGTTTCCATTGGCTATTCAGGAACAACAGGTCTTGATGTCCCTGTTGAGCGTGTGAATATCACGGGGAATGCGGTAGAGTGTATTGAAGGAATGTTCGAGATGGGTTCATTACCTAGTTCATCAGTTTCAACATTACCTGATAGCCAAAGAGGAGTTCATGTCAAATCATTAATCATCAGCAACAATAGTTTAAAAGGTAAAGGATTCTTGGTAAACGGTCAAATTTCAGCAAATCATGATGGTATTGAAACATTTACAATGAATGGAAATGACATGGAGATTGTCTCTACGAACTATGTGCTATTCCCTATGGGTAACATTTCCAAGCTAAATTTCAAAAATAACACAGTCAGCTTCTTAGACCAAACATCAGGTGCTCAAATAATTTCTATGTATAGACAAAGTACGTATTTAAATTACAATGCGAGTATCGTTGGTGAATGGACATTGGAAGGTAATTTGCTGCTAAAAGGTGCAGGTAAATACGTATATGAAAACAGTGCAGGGAAAACAGAAACAGCCTTTACGTTTAACCTGTATTTAATAAATAACAGAATAGACAATGATTCTACAGGGAAACGTTTAGTTCAGGTTGTAGGTGATCATAAAGACACTGTTACTACTACAATTGTCGCAAAAGATAATAAATTTATTGGTGGAACGAATCAGGCATCAGATTGGAAAACTGATAAAACTGGACTGATTGAGGAAAATGAAAAGCAGAAAATCCTAACTTCTCCAAATGGAACAGTATATAAAATTACCGTTGACGATACAGGTGTAGTAACTGGAGCTTTATACACAGCCTAAAAGTATCAATAATAGATAGATTTATTATATTAAGTGTTTTAAAGAGATTGGTAATTTGCCAGTCTCTTTTTATTTTATAAAATTTTAAAATTATCAAGGAGGAATTTGTAATGGCTTTTAAAGTAAAACAAGACCTCGTCCCTACAAGCAAACATGGTGTTAAGTGTCCATATAATATGGATGCGGAATATATTACAGTTCATAATACAGCAAACGATGCATCAGCACAATCAGAAATCAATTATATGAAACGAAACAATAACTCTGTATCATACCACTACGCAGTAGACGACAAAGAGGTAATACAAGGAATTTCATGTAATCGTAATGCTTGGCATTGTGGAGATGGTGGAAGTGGATCAGGAAACCGTAAATCTATAGGTGTTGAAATTTGTTATTCTAAATCAGGTGGAGACAAGTATTACAAAGCAGAATCATTGGCAATTAAACTAATAGCCCAATTACTTAAAGAGCGCGGATGGGGAATTAACCGAGTTAAGAAGCACCAAGATTGGTCTGGAAAGTACTGTCCTCATCGCATTCTAAGTGAAGGTAGATGGAATTCTTTTTTAAATGCAATTGAAAATGAATTAAATAATAAAACCGAAACCATCACAGTCGAAGCACCAAAAACACAAGTAGACTCTAAGATCATTCATAACAAAGAAATTATTCAAAGTCCAAATTATCTTCAAAAAGGTGATCGTGGAGAAGCGGTCAAAGAACTTCAGCGTTTATTGAAATCAAAAGGACACGACCTTGAAATTGATGGTCACTTCGGGAAAATTACAGAGAGAGAGCTTCGTGAATTTCAAGCAAATAAAGGTGGAAGATTAGTCGTGGATGGCCTCGCTGGGCGTGAAACCATGGATGCGCTTAGAACAAAACATAATGCGTCACCAAAACCATCTAAGCCAACAAAATCTTCTCAGCCTTCAAATGGATCAGCAATTGTTCCCTACCCTGGTCATTTAATTAAAAGGGGATCAAGAGGAAAAGACGTTGAACGTGTGCAGCGTGCTGTCGGTGTTAATCCAGATGGTGTATTTGGTAAATTAACGGAATCGGCAGTCAAAGAGTATCAACATAGACACGGACTTACTGTGGATGGTCTTGTAGGCAAGAACACTTGGAATACGATGTTTTAAGAAATAAATTAAACAATTATAAAAGGTATCTGGTGGGTTGAATACTCAGATACCTTTTTGTAAACCTCAATGGCTACAAATTAATTATATCATATGAGGTGAGAATTTTCTATTAATTTTAATAAGGTAGGTAAAATCAATGGATAAAGAAGTGTTGCAACGTGTAAGTGTGCTGGAGGAAAGGTCGGAATCTCATAAAAGTAGAATAGAAACATTAGAAGAAAAATCTAGTGAAACAACGAAATTAAGCACTCTTATGGAAATGGTCATACAAACAAATGAAAAGCAAAGCGACACATTAGATAAGATCAACGAAAATCTTACAAATTTGAACGGTGAAATGAAAAATCTTGGTGGGCGAGTTGAAACCCTAGAACAAAATAAAAAAGAAATTGAGCACAACAAGAAAGAAGCGAAAAAAGAAGTTAGAAAGATTACTATGGATTTCGTTTTTAAATTAGTAAGTGGTTTGGTCTTAGCTTATTTATTAGTAAGATTCGGATGGAAATAAATTATACATATTATTGGAGGAATTGAAATGAATAAAGATCAATTGATTTTAATCGCAGGTTTCTTAGGATCATTAAAGCTTTTCTTAGCTTCACTAGGTTACAATATTTTAACTGATGATATGATTAACTCTTTCATGGGATTAATTGAAAATGGCGTTCCTTTGGTATTGGTTGCTTATGCGGTTTACAAGAATACTTACACGTCCCCTAGTGCTAAACGCCAGAAAGAAGTTTTAGAAAAGTATAAAGATGAGTGGAAATAAATTAAAATCGGGGAGAATCCCATTTACTTCTCCCCTCACCTTCATTATGGAAATATCAAGATGACTTTTGAAGGTGATTATAGTATACATCCTTCAAACAAGAATTATTCACGATAAAAGCATCCTTTTATTCAAAAAAGTTTGTGAAGTTGAATTTTAGAATCTTGATATTACTGGGTTTCTAACATTCACTTTTCACAAACTTTTTAATTTTCATCAACAATTTTTAAGGAGGATTTAAAAAAATGTCAACTACATCCGAATCTTCCCCTACTGAAACAACAAATTCAGATTACGAACAAAAAATTGATTACTCGCTAGAGATTAAATTCCAAGAAAATATACAAATCAATGTTACTGCATCGCAAGTTTATACTCTAGTGATTTAGGAGGTGAAACAGTGGCTACATCAATTATCCAATTTGACAACGGAACAAAATTAAGTTTAGTCATTAGAGATAATAATCAAATTGTAAATTTAACTAATACAAGTGTTGAAGTTCTAATTTCACACAAGGGAACTGGTTCTATAAAGCATGCTGAGATTACTGACGCAACTAAAGGAATGTGTGAAGTAACCTTATACTCTGAAGATGTACAATACGAAGGTGTTTATAACTTTCAAGCCACTGTCATTTTTGCTGACGGAAAAAGATTCTCAAGTGATATACAAAGATTTACTGTTAGTAAAAAATTAGACAGTGTTAACTCCCCTCCTCCTGGTAATGGAAACGGACATACGAGTGTCTCTCCTAGTACAACAAACGGAAATATCCTTGTTAATGGGTTGGAATTAAAAGTTTATAATGATCAAGATATTCGGGATCAAATTAATACTATCAACAATCTTGAAATTATACAAAGACTTGGAATAAATGAGAGTGGAAATTTAACCATAGATGGCATTGAACAAACAGGAGTAGAGTTAGAAGAATTAAACGAAGAAATTAATCTTATAAAGCAGTCTGATATTTTTACAAGATTAGGAGTTAGCTCTAATGGATTGTTGACAATTGACGGTATTGAACAATCTGCATCTGGCGGAGGTGAAGAAATGACACTTATAATAAAGGATTATTTTGATGGAAATACCAATATAACTAAAACTTATACTGAAGACATGGTTGGCTTTGATATTATCAATGACCATACAACAACTGGATTAACATTTACCATTAACAATATTACCATTCCCGTTGGAGCAAGTGAATCTTATACAGCAAACTTTGCTCCATATAGATCATTATCGATTAATACAACCGTTCCATATAGAGCAACTGTAAGAGCACCTCTACGTGGAATAGCTCCTGATACTACTGCACCCAATAACGTAACAGGATTTACTGTAACTAATATCACTACATCAAGCTTAACAATATCATGGAATGCTTCTACATCTACGGATACTACTGAATATGAAATCTATCAAGGTAGCACATTATTAAACTCAGTTACAGAAACGGATTATAATGTGACTGGATTAACAGCTTCTACATCGTACACATTTACAGTTAAAGCAAAAGACGGATCAGGAAATATTGCAACGGGAACTTCTGTAACAGTTTCTACTTCTGCACCAGACCTTATCTCTCCAAATGAAGTAACTAACTTAACAGCTTCAAATATAACTGCTACAAGTTTAACGCTATCTTGGACAGCAAGTTCTTCATCTGACGTAAGCGCGTATGAAGTTTATCGTGGGTCTACTTTCCTTTCTACTGTAACAGGGACTACATATAACGTAAGTGGATTGACTGCATCAACGCAGTACACTTTTACAGTTAAAGCAAAAGATACTTCAAATAATGTTTCTACTGGAGTTTCTGTAAATGCAACTACGACAAATGTTGTTGATACTACTGCTCCAAATAATGTAACTAATTTAGTCGCTTCCAATATTACTCAAACAGGTGTCACTTTAACATGGGCTGCTTCAACTTCTACTGATGTGGCAAACTATCAAATTTACAACGGAACAACTAACATAGGTCAGGCTTCAGGTACTGAATTTATAATTTCCGGATTGACTGCTGGAACACAATATACATTTATTGTTAAAGCTAAGGACACGAGTAGTAATGAATCAAGTGGAACAACTGTTACTGCTACTACCTCATCTGAATCAACTACTGTCACAAGTGTAGAGTTAGATAAGATTTCTTCGACTCTTGAACAAGATCAATCTATACAACTCACTGCGACAGTTTTACCTTCTAACGCACCGAATAAGGATGTTACTTGGTCATCAAGTGACACTAATATTGCTACAGTGAACAACACAGGTTTAGTAACGGCAGTTGGAATAGGTAACGCGACAATTACGGTAACTACCGTAGATGGTGGAAAGACTGACACTTTTAACCTAAGTATTACTGCTGCCATAATAGGATTCGACTTCAACAACTTAAGTGGATATGCGGATTCTAACCACGTTACTTTTGACCAAACAGTAAACTATGCAGGATATGACTACTCCGATTTTGTTCACCCTTCAGTACTATATTTTGAAGAAGGTTGGAACGGTCATAATTACTGGATGGGTGTTAATCCATATGCATCTACTGCCGGTTCAACTGAAAATCCATTTTTATTCTACTCTGATGACGGAGATAATTGGTATACACCAGTAGGATTGTCTCAACCTATATATCCAAAAGAGGCAGACGTAGGGAACAACTCTGACTCCCATATTTTTATGGATTATGATGGGATTACAATGCATTACCTCAATCGGGGGGCATTAACTGCTGGGGGAAGCATGACTGAAGTTTTCTCAACAACCGATGGTGTTACTTTTACTCCAAGACAGAGAATATTTTCGAGTCCCGAATATCCTGATTACGTTTCTCCATGTGTATGTAAAGTAGATGGAAAATACTATATGTTTGCAATTGATGTAACAGATACGTTCCACATTTGTGTGTTAGAAGCGACTGATGTGAGAGGTACATGGACAGAAATCAACCGCATTTCTAACGGTGCCTTAGGTGAGCTTTGGCACTTAGAAGTACAATATCTTAACCAAGAGTTTATTGTTATCGCTAATAATAAATCGGCATCAGGAAACTTAATTTCTGGTGGAAATCTCATGCTTGGCAAGTTCTTTGATGTAATGGATACTCAGGTGGTTGGAAGAAGTAGTGCATTAATAACTCCTCCTACCCCAGCTTATGAAATGGTTAACGGAACAAGTAGGCAGTGGAATGCAGCAATATATAAGTGTTCTTTTGTGATGAAGAGTCAGGATGAGTTTGAAGTATTTGTCGGGTTTAAAGGTAGTGGAGTGTCGGGCAGTACTACTCCGTGGCGGGTATCAAGAGTTGTGTGCTCAAGATTACCTCAGACTTTAGATATATCAGATTATACATTACACCAAAGTTATGCGGATGTAACTAGTTTTCCTGCTGTTAATTCTGGGAAAATGATGGAAATGGATTACTCCCTTTATGCATTTGATTTTACACTAAAAACACTAACAAACTTTAGACCTGTAGCTTTTGCAGACTCAACTAACCAACATTTTAATTTTTACATTGAAGACTCAAATTTATATGTAGAACTGTGGGGAGTAGCTGGAGGATCGATTCCAAAGAAAAAGGTTAGTTATGGTCTTGCTGTGAATGATCGTATAACTATGATTTTAGATAATAGAGCTGAACTTTTTGTTAATGGAAGACTCATCTTCCAATCAGAAGAGGATGTTGTAGATGGTTTTACTAAAAGAGGCGCTCAGTTTGGTACCCTAAACACGGTAGATGCAATTTCAGACATTAATATATACAAAAAACCTCAATATTTATACTCTGCTGCTAACGCAGAAGCGTATAAGACTGATGCTTTGGATAGATATTCATCAAATACGGAAAACTTTGTCTTAGTTGATGAGTTTAATAGAGCTAATGGATCTATAGGGATAAGTGATAATGCAGTAACTTATGAGATAGTAGGTTCTCCTGTAATTGAAAATAACTCACTCAAACCAAATGGTGTAGACACAAACGCGATTCTCGTACCGTATACAGGAGATTATTCAGTATTATTTAAATTAACTACAGCGCTAAGTCAGAGGTTTGGTTTTTATCTAAAGTATACGGATACCAACAATTTTATAAAGATTACTCTACCAGAACCTTCATGGTACCCAAAAAGATTGGATGTTGTCACGAGAAAAGCTGGTGTTGAAACAATTACCAGTATAAGCACCTTCGGTAAGTTAAAAGATAATGATTATCGAAACTGTAGGATCGATGTAATATCCAATGTAGCCCACCTTTATATAAACAGTGTTCACATGGGTTCAATAACAATACCTAATGAGACGTTTAATGGAAAAATAGGATTCACTGGAGGACTGGGAACAACTCAATATGATTATGCCATTATAGAAAAGTTGGTTTAGTTTTAAGTGTCAAGAGAGAAAAATAATTCTCTTGACACTTTTTTAGTTTATTAACTTGTGAGGAGATGATATAAATGTGGTCTAAAAAGTTTGATAGAATAGACTTAGACTTTACCAACAAAATTAATGGTTATGTTCCACAATATGACTCTGACGAAGATAGGTTGGTATTAAAACCATTACCCAATGGCACTGGGTCAGGTGCTACTAACTTAGATGGACTTACAGACGTAGATATTTCTTCGGTGACTCCTGAAGATGGTGAAGTACTTACATTTGAAAGTGGAGTATGGAAACCTAAATTAGCAAGTGTAAATGGGAGTAATGCATATGTGATAGAACTTAATAGATGGGGTATTACACAAGGTATTCCTGAAAAACCCTACGTTTCTGATGATTATTACATGGCTGATGACAATATAACTGGCATTAACAATGCATTAAAATATGCATCTGACAACGGTTATTCTGAAGTTATATTTCCTAAAGGTGAATACGCTATATGTTTCCCTCAATCAATACGGACTCAGCCTAATATGGTTATTAATTTTAGTGCGTCAAAGCTGAAAGTGATTTATGATTCTGATAACAGATCACCATTAGATACTAGGCCAGTTGATTCTCTTGTATGTGAGTTTGGAGGGACTAGTATTTTATGTACTACTCCTAACACTCACATAGTTAACTTAAGGTTAATAGGAGATAGAGAAGATCGAAGCTGGATAAACCTTGCTGACGAGAGAAGGTTAGAGAACACAATAGGTATAAAGCTAGGTGGAGGATCAGATAAATCTAGCGTTAAGTACTGTAATGTTTCACATTATATGGCTGATGCAATTTTCGTGTCTTTCGATCCTTATCAGGGTATGCCTGGTATTGGACAGATGGAATTTGGAGAAATAGATACAACAGGAACTCTAGTAACAAGCGCAGATACAAAAATGATAAGAACAGTAAATTTTATTTCGATACCTCAAGGCGTAGAGTCTTTCGCAATGATTGGGTTGGGTTATGCTCCATCTACAAGTATCCCATCTGGTTTGTATAACGCTTATTTCTACAATGAAGATGGTGCATTTGTTTATAAGCAATCTAATATTAGAACCAGAGATAAGGTAGTTGTACCAAATGGTGCAAGTAAATTCAAATTATCTTGGATTGGAGACGGTACTCTAGACCAAGGACTTCTTCCTAATAATCCTGCATATTGGGCTATCTTGATTAAACATGGGATATCTAGTGATGTTCTTATTGAATACAATGAAATTCACAGATGTCACAGAGGAGGAATATTTTTAGGGGCAAACAACGTAACGATCAGGAAAAATCATTTTCACAACACTGGGTATCATGGAAATACTGACATTGATGGACTACCTACTTTTACTGACTTCACTAGATATTCAATCACAACAGAAGACCATATAGGTCATAATTGTAAGATATTAGATAATGTGTTTGAAAATACTAGAATGGCAGTCGCTATGAGGGGAGAGTATAACGATATCTCTGGAAATGAATTTAAAAATTGCACTTATAGCGTAGTGCTTTATAGTCAGAGACACGTAACAATAAATAAAAATGTATCTTATTATGCCGAGATGCATTGCTATGAATATGATAACCATCATAGAAACTGGATTATAACAGATAATATTTTCAACTATTCAACTCTTTCCTTGCCTGGAACTGGTACAGCATCTACCATCTCAAACAACGCTTTTGCAAATAATTCTCAAGCCGTTATTGATATACATGTTTTGAACTTTTCAAATAATTCTTTTAATAACTCTTTTATAAATATCCAAAACAATGATACGGTAATATCTAATTGTGCTTTTACTAATGGCGCTCACGTTGATTTATATAACATGCAGCAAGTATACGACAAAATAATCGGATGTACCTTTGTTAATTCTTATGTTTTAGGGCAATCAAGTACGGAACTGATTGTTAAAAAATCATTCTTTAAGGATTCAACCATAAGATTTGCTGTAGGAAACATGTCTTTTAGACTTGAAAATTGTGAAGTAAGAAATACAACTAACTCAATAATGTCTCATCCTACGTATGCGGGCCTAGGCAGAATGGGACATACTCTAGAGCTAGTAAAATGTAGTATATCATTAGGTAGAAATGCCATCATAAATGCAAATGATTGGGGTACTTTGAGGATATTGGATTGCAATATTAATTTTGACATTACATCAGATTTTACAACAGGACTTGTAACTACAAATAATGTCACTGAGTTGTTGGAAATTATAAATTCAACGATCACTACTTCTAATGCACAAGTTTCTCAAAATGTAAATACTACAAAAGAGATTATTGTTTCAGGTAGTGACCTCATTAATTTCTCCCTAACAACACCTTCAGTACAAATACAGTCTGATTTGATGAACAGTATACCTATTGGAGGTAAATATAATGTAGCACAGCAAGTCTTAAATGCAACTCCTTCATCAGGAAGTAATTTAGGTTGGATTTGTATAGTTGAAGGATATGCAAATGACAATGCTTGGACACAGACCAAGGCATATGCAGTTGGGCAAAGAGTTCATGCTAATGGAAATGTATATCAATGCAAAGTTGCAGGAACCTCAAGTACAGTAACCCCTTCTCATACTAGTGGAGAAGCTGTTGACGGAACAATTACATGGGTTTATCTAGGAAACAAAGCAGTGTTTAAGTCATTTGGATTAATTTCAGAGTAACATAGGTTAGTTGAGTTTTAAATAAATAATTTAGTTGCCAATGTCATTTACTTCCTTTACAATTAAGTTGTTCTTAATTAAGAACAACTTAATTTGGGAGGAGAAAATTACTGTGGAAATAACAAAAAATGACACAAATGTTTTAAAGGGATTAGCTATAATCCTTATGTTGTTGCTTCATTTATTCTGTAGAAAAGATATTGAGGGATTTTATGAAGTATTTTTCAAGATAAATGATGTTCCATTCATTTATTATATTTCATTATTAGGAGATGCCTGTAGACCTATATATTTATTTTTGACAGGTTATGCATTTTATATCATATCTAATAAAGGTAATTTAATATTTAAAAAGAATATCAAACGAATATTTAAACTCATGATCAATTTTTGGATTGTATTTATTCTATTCATTCCTTTAGCTTTTATCATGAAGAAGCGTGATATTTTCTTAAATATCGATATAGGGGAATTAATTTTAAGTCTACTTGGGTTATCCAATTCATACAATGGTGCTTGGTGGTTTATACAGATTTACATTATCATTGTCCTTTTGTCTCCTTTTATTATTAGGTTAGTCCGTAAATTCAATCCACTGATTTTAATATTTATTTCAGGAGTTCTTTATTTTATAAGCTATTTGCAACGATACAGAGAAATTATTGACTTTGGAGACAACGAAATAATATTAAAGATTGTGGCTGTCTTATTTCTTTTTGGAACTTCACAATTGTCTTTTTTAGTCGGAGCTATTTTTGCCAAAGAGAAAATTTATTCGAAAATACATCAAAAGTTTTTTAATATTAAACATAAAAACATTTTTTGTATTATGGGAATTTGCATAATCATAGGTTTTCACTCTATTGTTGAATCATCGATAATAGCACCAATTAATGGAGTTTTGTTAGTTTTCTTATTTACAATTATGAATAAGAGCACTGTAGTTGAAAATACTTTATCTTTTTTAAGTAAACATTCTACAAATATATGGCTCACACATATGTTTTTCTACATGATGATTTTTCCAGAACTTACTTTTGCACCAAAGTATCCTATATTTATTTTTATTTGGTTATTTGTTTTAAGTATAGCATCTTCATATTTGATTAACTTAATATATAATCCTATAGTGAAATTGTTGGATAAAAAAGGTGAGATTCGATTATTGAAAGATAATAAAGTTGCAGGTTAAAATAACTCCCCTACTCCTTCATAAATCTAAATAAAAAATTGGTTTTATGGAAAAAAGTTTGTGAATATAGCTGTAAATCCCTTATATATCGCACCACTATTTCACAAACTTTTCTTATTTTCTCTGTATTTTTGTCACCTCGCTTATTTAAAATTTCTTAGATTGTTTTAATTCCTTATCAAACTCTTCGTCATACCAAATATCCTCCACTTTAACCCCTAATACCTTTGCAATCCTATATGCATTTTTCACACTAGGTATTTGTCTGCCAGTAACATAACCACTCATTGTATTCGTTGTTACTCCAGTTTTGTCCACTAAAAACTTCTGCATTATTCCACGTTCTTCTATAACTTCTTTCAACCTAGTTTGCAATATAATCTCCCCTAATTGATAAAATATTCCCTATTATTTTATCATATAGTGTTGGATTATCGTGGACAAATTGTTAATTTTTATTTAAATTCCTCTCCCCTACTAGTCCTTCAAGCGAAAGGGAGGACTTCAAGAAATTATTTAATCATCAAACTCTATATGACATTTGTACGGATATCCTTTTCTTATGTCATTTTGACTAGATAGTTTCAAAACCTCTTCGGGCATAATCCTTAAATAACTTACTTTTTTAATAAATCTTTTCAAAGTTTGATTAATCTCTTCTGGTTTTTTTAGTTCAGATATCCTATCAATTAAATTTATCACTTCTTGATACTTATTTATTGTATCTTTCATGTCTATACTTTCAATTTCGCCTCTATACTGTTTTACTTTTCCCTCATAGTAGTGCTTATTATTTTCTATCTCTTCTTTCTTTTCTTTAAGCTCCTCTCTGGTGAATATTCCACTTACTGCTATGTCAATTAAATTCTTTTCTTGTGATTTAATCTCAGTTAATTTCTTTTCAATTTGTTTAACTCTTTGCTCAAGCTCTTTTTTTACCTCTTCATTACCATTAATCTCAAATTGTTGAATAGCATCACTAAGTTTTTCTCTTTTTTCCTTTAACCTCTTTAAAACTTCCTTCTCTAAAATTTCCAATTTCATCCCCCTATTGGGACATTTATCTCCTTTATCAATCAAGTATTCACATCTTTTTATTGTGTAACCAACGCTACTTTTGTTATCTTTCCTTATGCTCAACTTTCTGCCACAGTTTCCACAATATAAAATATCTTTAAGTATTGTAACTCCTGATTTAACAGCAGGTTTTTCCCTCACCTGATTAGCAGAATACGCTCGGTTAATTCTATCTTGGTTTGCTCTATTCCATTCATCCACTGTAATTATTGCAGGATGAGCATTTTCAAATTTTATTTCCTCAACAGTTTCATGAGTATATTTATCCTTCCTCTTAACTCTCTTTCTATCTAAAAAGACAACTGTTCCTTTATACACTTCATTTTTAATAATTCGCTTTATACTTGGCAGATTCCAATAATCAGAACGTTGTGGTTTATACCCTTCTTCGTTTAAAATATCTCTAATTTTAAACGACCCATATCCCTGTGAATGCAATTTAAAAATATAACGTACTATTTCAGCTTCTGGTTCGTATATTTCTAGCTTTTTAGTTTCTTTATTTCTCCTGTAGCCAAACGCTGGTTTTGAAGATATCCATTCTCCTCTTCTTGCTCGAATTATTTTATTGAGTTTATTTCTATACGCAATAGACTTTCCCTCTGTAGCGCTAAATATAGCCTCCAAACTATATAACATTGCATCAGATTGATTTTTTAAATCGTATGTTTTTGTTGGGGTGATAATCGGCAATTCGTAATCAATACACAGGTCTTTGAATTGCATCGCAACCGTTTCATGACGAGCAAGCCTGTCCAATTTTAAAACGATGATCCCAGCATAATTTTCAGCATTTGTAAATATTTTGTGAAACTCTTCTCGTTCGCTAATATCTTGTTTCATCCCACTGACAATTTCTTCATAAATGTCATATTCCATTCCCTCTCTTTTGGCAAACTCGGTTAATACTTCCCTATGGTTCTTCAAAGTATCTTCATTTTCTCCATGTTCTCTACTAATCCTCAGGTATAGAGCATACTTCTTTTTTGTAGTGCTGCTCATAGTATCAAAATCCTTTTCATGGTAAGATAAAGCTAATGATACCATGATTTCATTGTACTTACAATAAAAAATGACGTAGGAACAGCATAGCCAGATGTATGTCCTCTGAGCCCTTCAATAATTTCTAATCCCTTTGAAACAGGGGCTCTAAAGTGACCGATCCCTTCTGATAAATCACATTGGTATATATAGTAAGGTCTAACCCTTATTTTGACTAAATCATGCATTAATTTTTTCATGATCGTCACGCTGTCATTTATTCCTGCCAAAATAACAGCCTGATTCCCTACAGGAACACCCGCATTTGCCAGCATTTCACAAGCTTTTTTTGATTCCTCTGTAATTTCAATGGAGGTATTAAAATGGGTATTCAACCAGATCGGATGGTATTTTTTTAAGATATTACATAAATTCTCTGTGATTCTTTGCGGAAATACAACCGGAGCCCTTGTTCCAATCCTGATAATTTCAACGTGAGGGATATCACGCAGGTTTTTCAGAATATATTCAAGGATATTGTCATTAATAAGGAGACCGTCACCGCCGGAAATTAGAACATCTCTTACTTCAGGAGTTTGAGCTATATAGGAAATTGCAGCATCTAGTTGTTTTTTTGGAACTCCCATCCCAATTTGCCCTGAAAACCTTCGTCTTGTACAATATCTGCAATACATTGAACATTGATTTGTTACTAGAAATAGGACTCTGTCCGGATAACGGTGAGTTAACCCTGGAACAGGAGAGTCCTCATCTTCATATAAAGGGTCTTCTAGATCATACTTCGTCTTATACATTTCTTCTGAAATTGGAACGGACTGCATGCGAATTGGACATCTCGGATCATCCGGATTCATTAGCCATGCATAGTAAGGAGTGATGTTTAAGGGGATTGTTTTTGTAGAAATTTTCACCCCTTCTTCTTCTTTTGGAGTAATGTTGATTACTTTTTTCAAATCATCCAATGTCCTAATGGTATTGGTCAACTGCCAAATCCAATCATTCCATTGTTCCTCCGATACATTTTTCCAAATCTCGAAATCTTTCCAATGTTTTTTAGGTTTATATAATTGATTATTCACTCATTTCCCCCCGTAACTCTTTTCTATAATAGATGCAAGAACTATACCAATGTGTGCAATCCCTGCTGGAATGGGAAATGAGTGAGACTCTTTATTTCCGTGCTGCTGAATTTTCAGCAATTTTTAGTTTCTTTATTTTATATTGTAGGGTTTGTCTAGGTATATTAAGAGTTTGTGCAGCTTTTAAAACATTAAATTGATTTTTTTGAAGGGCATCCTCAATAAAATTCTTTTCGATTTCCTGAATTTTTTGAGGTAATGAAAATGGATTTCCCCTGCCAGAAACAGAATTTTTCTGAAACTTAGGAGGGAGATGAGAAAGCTCAATATCATTGTCCTCGGACATATTCATTGAGTACTCAATCGCGTGCTTCAACTCTCTTACATTTCCAGGCCAATCATAGCGCTGCAAACTTTCTAAAGCGTCTTGCTGAATACCTGCTACTTCTTTATTAAATAATGAATTGTAATGACCAATAAAGTGTTTGATCAAAACATCTATGTCATCTTTTCGCTTCCTTAATGGTAGTAGATTGATCGAAAAAACATTTAGCCTGTAAAATAAATCTTCGCGCAGCAGCCCTTTTTTCACACATACTTCGGGTGGTTCATTCATGGCGGCAATTAAACGAACGTCAACTTTCCTACCTTTCAGGTCACCGACTCTTCTTACTACCCCATCTTCTATTACCCTTAATATTTTGGCTTGTAATGACACTGGCATTGATTGAAGTTCGTCAAGAAATAAAGTTCCATGATTAGCTACTTCAAACAATCCCGCTCGCTCCACTGCCCCTGTATAACTACCCTTTGAAGAACCAAAAAGGAGACTCTCCAGAAGATTTTCAGGGATGGCTGCGCAATTTTGTGCGATAAATGAGTGGGCGGATCTCCTCGAACGATTATGAATGGCTTGTACATACAATTCCTTACCTGTTCCTGTTTCCCCGTAAACAAGCACATTTGACTCATATTGAGCAATTTTTTCTCCAAGTTGAATGGTTTTTAGAAACAGGCGGTTAATTGTGAGAATATCCTTAAATTCATAGCTTGCTGACTCTGTTTTATGGATGATATTCTGGTTGCTCATGTTTGCCTGCAAGTCAACAAGCTTCTCCGAAAGCCGTTTTATTTTAGAATAGTCTTTTGCTACTTCTACAGCCCCAATAAGCTTTTGATCATTGATGATGGGTAATGTTGAATTGACCGTTTCAATTTTCTCCCCATTCATATTTACATAGGATTGCTGCAGATCATATATGGGATTCTTAGAATTAATAACACTAATTAGAGTACTTGTCTTAGGAGTAAGTGATGGAAAAACCTCTAAAATGTGTTTGCCAATTACTTCTTTAGGATCTAATCCATCATGTGCTGCGGCTTTTGAGTTATAAAAAATAGTCCTCCCTGTTGCATCTACTGCATGAATTCCTTCATCTATTGTCTCTAATATTCTTTGAAACATTTTTTCTTTTGTTACATCATTCAGCAAATAGCACCGTCTCCTTTCTGCTGAATATTCAGCACAATAATGCCGATTATTCAGCAAATGTGGTCTGAAAGGTCTTTACACCATACATTCATATTTTCAAGGTTTTCAAAAATGTAGCAATTATTTTTTAATCTGCCCGTATATTCATAGTTTAATTGAGACAAGACAGCATTCATTCCAACAGAATCTGCTCTGGCAATCGAAAAACTGTTAAAAATACCTTTACTTACGAGTTTTTTTTCAAGCTCTCGTAATAAAAATTTCATGAGTTTATGTGTACGATATTCGGGAAGAGTGGCGCAATCAGTTAATTCGGCATTTGAAAGAATGGAATTGATCTCTGCAGATGCGGCACTAATCACTCTTTCTTTGTCTTCTACAAAAAAGTAGATGGTCCCTTCTTCCATTGTTTCTTTTATATATTCTTCTTGATGAAGCGGGGTCGGGTAGACTTTAAATACTTCTTTGTATAAATCAGCTAAAGCTCCAGCATCAGCAGGTCCCGCTTGTCTGAGCGGAAATAACGATGTCTCATTAATTGATTTGTTTTTGACATGTTTTTTCTGATTAATTTGTTCTAATATATGATCTTCCTTCATCCAATTACTCGTTTGCCTTCGTGACTCTTGAAAATATCGGCAAAAATAAAACATATCCTCACCACCAAAGAAACCTTTTATATAAGCTTCCAGCTCAAACATACTGGCATGAAGAACCTTTATATGATCTCTTTTTCCATATACGATGAGTTTGGTTAATTGATACTTTTGGCAAAGTGGTTTAATATCTGCTAATAACTTTTCCAGATTTCCCTTATACTCAGTCAATTTGCAGCGTTCATTAAATTCATCCAGATAGACAACACCCTGGTAATCATTTGTTTTCATATTGACAGATTTCATCTCATCTTATTCTCCTTTCTTTAGGTTAGAGATGGGTGTTGAAGAAATCAGCGAAAGAGCCGATTTTATTCAAAAAACCACCTCATGCATTTATAGTACTTATCTCCTTTGAAAAAGTTAAAAGTGGACCTCTCACAGAAAAAAGGTGCTGGTTTCTACCTATGAATTTCAGCACCTTTTTTTATTAACAGCTATTTATTTTAGAGAATTAAAATATCTCCTGAGATGATAGTCTGCTGAATGGGGACTAGAAGCAACTGGTGATTCATGAATTAACTTTAATTTAAGTCTTTAGGTCTGACATTCAGGCTATTCCTCCGCGACTTCACACCATTGTAGAATAAATAAAGAAATAATTTTAGCAGCTTGAATGACCTTTTCAATTTCAATGTATTCATTTGGAAAATGGGCAACTTCCGTCACTCCAGGACCAAACACAACTGCTGGGATTCCACCAGAATGATAAAGCATCCCTCCATCAGTTCCCCAAGGAGATGCTTCGATATTTGGCCGTTTTTTCATTACTTTTTCAAAGCAGCCTGATAATGTTTCAATAATAGGATGACTTACAGACAACTCATTTGGCAGCCAGAAAGCTCCGAACCATTCAAGGTCTACTGGATAATCTATAAACCATGAATCTTTCTCTGTTAACATTTGGACCCAATTCGAAAATTCCTCTTTTACTTGGTCCATCGTTTCATTAGGAGCAATTCCGCAGCGACCTTCCAATTTCACTTCATCAGCAACAGAAGAAGGCCACGAACCTCCTTCAATTTTCCCAATATTAATTGGAACCGGAATCGGGATATTTTGATACAAAGGATCACTAATTCGTTTATTCCTTTTCTTTTCTAGTAGTTTAATATGCTCAATTACAATCGTGCTTTTTTCGATTGCACTAACACCCTCATAACGCGTCCCGCCGTGAGCAGACCTTCCCTTCACTGTTAACCTAAACCACATTGAGCCTTGTTGTTTCGGGAAGATTTTCATATTTGTTGGTTCTGGGATGAGAGCCGCATCTGCTTCGTATCCTCTTAGAACTGTTGCCAGCGTACCTGTTCCGCCACTTTCCTCTTCTATCACACTTTGAAAAATGATATCGCCCTTAAGTTTTATTCCAGTTTCATAGATTGCTTGCATCGCCATCAATAAAGCGACATTTCCACCTTTCATATCTGTAGAGCCGCGCCCATATAACTTTCCTTCAATAATTTTTGCGCTGTATGGATCAACCTTCCACTGCTTTTCATCACCTTCTGGTACTATATCGATATGACCATTTAATATTAACGATTTTCCTTCCCCAGTCCCTTTCATGATTCCTACAATATTTGGACTTTCATTGAAGTTGTTTCTTGTTGCATTATAGTAGGGGTGCTCTTTTAGCTGTTTACCTCCAGGCTCCCATATGTCAATCTCCAACTCCAATTGTCTGCATTTCTCCAAAATAATAGCTTGCGCTTCCGATTCTTTTCCTTGAACACTTTTTTGTTGAACGAGTTTGGTAAGAAGCCTTTCTGCCTTTATCTTGTTTCGGTCTATCCATGTAAATAGCTTTTGCTGAAGGTCCTCCATCCTTCCACCCCTTCATATTTTTTATCTCTACTTTCCTTCTTTAAGCAGTTCGTTTTGGTTAATATTGTTAGTAACTTTTTGACAAAGTGACCTTTCATCTGTGGGGTTTCGACGCACAGGATGTCAAGCAGAGGCCTCTGAGACAAGACGCCCGAGATTTGGCCATCGTTCATTAATCCCCACCGATAGTTAGGTGAAGTCTAAGGCGAATTCAGTCTTCTATGTGCGAAATCACCCTTTTTATACAGCGGGACTGGAAATTTTCACTGAAAAAAAGATGCTTCTGTTTTTTTTATTACATCTTCTACAGTAAAAGGTTCTAAAGTTTCTTTAAGACAGAGACCATTTTCAGTAATTTCCATTACAGCCATTTCTGTAATGATCAAATTCACACAGTTTCTTGCAGTAAGTGGGAGGGTACATTCATTTACAATTTTTGGGGTTCCATCTTTATTTGTATGGTTCATTAGAACGATCACTCTTTTTGCCTTTTGGGCAAGCTCCATAGCACCTCCCATACCGGGGACCCTTCTTCCCGGAACAATCCAGTTAGCTAAATCACCACCTGAGCTGACCTGCAATGAACCCAATATCGTCATGTCTATCAAACCTTTTCTAATCATTCCAAAAGAAAGAGCACTATCAAAATAGGAAGCTCCCTTACCTAATGTAACAGGATACCCTGCAGCATTACAAAGGTGTTCATTTTCTTTTTCAAGAGCTGGACTAGGACCAATTCCAAGCACCCCGTTTTCTGCTTGAATCATGACACGCGGCTTATTTAATAGGAAATTAGGAATTAATGAAGGAATGCCAATTCCCAGATTGACGACCATCCCATCTTGAATTTCCTCTGCTGCTCTTTTAGCAATTCTCTCTCTTAAGCTCATTCCCAAACCCACTTCCAGTTTATTCCCTTGCTTTTTACCACACTGTTAATAAAAATACCCGGGGTAATAATCGCCTCCTCATCTAATGTACCCAGTTCCACGATATCAGTGACTTCAGCAACTGTATAATGACCAGCCATAGCAATCAAGGGATTCATGTTCCTAGCACTTTTATCGTAAATTAGATTTCCGTATGAATCGGCTGTTTTCCCATAAATGATTGCGACATCTGCAGTCAAGGGTGTTTCTAATAAATATGGTTTTGAATCAACATGTATAATGCTTTTACCTTTATAAACAATTTCATTATCTATTCCAATATCTAATAGGATTCCACCTATTCCAAGACCTCCAGCTCGAATTCTTTCAGCAAGCGTCCCTTGTGGTGAAAATTCTACCTCCAGCTTCCCTTCTGACATCATCTTTCCTGCGATAGGGTTAGACCCGATATGGGATGCGATTAATTTACTTACTCTTCCTGCACTGATAAGCTTTCCTGTACCAATCGTTGGAAAACCTGCATCATTACAAATAACAGTCAGATCTTTAACTCCTTTTTCAAGGATCGCTTCGATTAATGTTGGGGGTGATCCGACCCCGCCAAATCCACCCACCATTAGGCTGCACTGGTTGTCAATCCGACCTAAAACATCATCAACTTGTTTAAGTTTTTGATAATCGTCTGTTACCATTTTCAGGGCCTCCTTCTTTAAGCAGGATTGATTTCAGAAACCTGTAAGTGCTTTTCCACTTCATAAAGGGTCTTATCTAACAAATCTATTAACAGCTGTAGTTCTTCTTCAGTAATTGTTAAAGGGGGAGCAATCAAAATAGCATCTCCAGAATCTCCTTCTATTCCAGTAGATGATGGGTAAACAATAAGACCATTTTCTTTTGCTTTCATTACAATGAAGTTTGTTAAGTTAATTTCTTTTCGAAAAGGAATTCTTTTGAAAATATCAGAAACAAATTCCATTCCTGTTAACATGCCTACCCCTCTTACCTCGCCAACTATTGAATATTTGACTTGTAATTTACGTAGTTCATTTAATAGTATTGAACCTTTTCTAAGTGATTCAGAAACTAATTGATTTTTTTCAATATAGTTTAATACTGCAAGACCAACAGCAGTTGATTGGGGATTTGCGCTGTAAGTATGACCGCTCATAATCATTTTAGATCCCATTACTATTGGTTCCATGACATGATCACTGACCACAGCAGCAGCTAACGGCGTATAACCAGCACTCAATCCCTTCCCCAGTGCAACAATGTCAGGCACAAAATTCCAATGCTCTGATGCAAGCATTTTTCCTGTACGGCCAATACCAGTCATCACTTCATCTGCAATAAAAAGGATGTTGTGTTTCCCGCATATTTCCTTAAGTCTTTGATAGTACCCATGTGGAGGTGTTATAGCACCCCCAGCGGCACCAATAACAGGCTCGGCAATAAATGCAGCGATATGGTCCGCCCCTATTCTTTTTATCGCTACTTCCAGTTCTGCCGCACATTTTAATTGGCAATCAGGGTAGGTCAGATCGTACGGACACCGATAACAGTATGGAGGATGAATTGTTGGGCTTGTATCCAAAAGAGGGACAAACCGAAAACGCCTGTCTGTATGCCCTGATAAAGATAACGAACCGATTGTGATCCCATGGTAACTCATCCATCTTGAAATGATTTTCGTTTTTCTGTATTGCCCTTTTTCCTGCCAGTATTGCAATGCAACTTTCAAAGCGGTTTCTACAGCCTCTGATCCGCTATTTACAAAAAAAGAAAAATTTAATGAACCTGGCAAAACGCGTGCTAACTCCTCAGCCAGCTTCTCAGCAGGTTCATTTGTAAAGTGAGATCTGTAAACAAACGAGATCTTTTGCGCTTGTTCATTCATGACTTCTATTATTTCTTCAACTCCATGGCCGATACTGCATGTAACCGCACCAGATGAACCGTCAATATACCGTTTTCCATCTTCATCATAAAGAAAAACGCCTTTGCCATGACTTATTTTTTTATAGTTTTCATCCAGCACCGGTTTTATAAGAAAGCTCTTCATTACTGAACCCCCCTCTTTGCGCCATCCCAATAAAAGAGCCATTGTTACATTATATGAACTAGATGAACCGCTTATTTCTAAGGATTTCTTTTCAAAGAAAAAGGCTGAATAGAAGGAGTATTGACTCCTTCAAGCTCAGCCCTTCTCGTTTCAACAGGAGTAAGATTTAAGATTTCCTTGTTAATCAATTCGATTTCTATATCTCTAACATTTGATGAGCGCTTAAACTTTCTAGGCCCTTCGTTGTGCCGACAGTGAAAACAAACACGAATTATTTTAGTTTATAATCTTAAATGTTTGTTTATTTAGTTTCAAGAACGAAAAGCGCAAGGCGCCCGCCTATCGGCGACAAGCATAAGACGAGCCGGCATGAAGGTTGTTCCTTAACCTTCTTGACGGATTGGCTTATGACCTCGAGCCGATGGCGCCTGGAGCTAGACAACGACAACACTCTTTAATACGTTAATACTTTAATTATATTAAACTTTCTGATCTTATCAAAAAAAACAGGACTCCTTTGACTTTGGCTTAAACAAAGGTGTCCTGGCACTTAACAAAAAAGCCCGGTTTTTTAAGCTTAATATTTAATAAATGATGCGCCAACGATGATCAATAAAATAAACAATACAACAATTAATACAAAGCTTCCTCCATTGTTGCAAGCAGCAGGAGCTGTATAAGGATATCCACAATCGTAATAGCAATGCATAGCTGTCATCTCCTTAAAATATCTTACTTTCTATTACACTCATAAACTATGTAGGCACTAGCTTGTTTTGATTGTGCATTTGCCTATTTTTTAATATATTATCTAAACGACAGTCATTTTTTATTGTAAAATTTCATGGCAATTATATAAAACTTAAGGAGCATAAGAATGTTTACAAAAAGAATTTAAAACGATACAATTATGTAAACGCTTTCAAAATAATTCAATCCTGGGAGGTACTCTTATGGTTTTTGAATATAAGTATCGGCGCCAAGCATTGGATAACCTCTCAAAAGCAATCGAACAAGAAGAAAAGCAAGTAACTAAAAAAAATAAAGGGAATAAGAAAGCACTGACATTATCAAATGTAATAGCATCCATTGTCCCATTTTTCACTCCTACGAGTTAATTATATTTTCCCTCGTTTAGATATTTTTATTAGTAAAAAAACCGTCATAAATTGGTCAAGACCCCAAAAAGTGGAGATGTAAAAAAACCGGAGCTGTTTCTAAAAGGAAATGGCTCCCTTTTTATTCATTAAGTTTTTGATCGTTCT
>NZ_JACXAI010000020.1 GCF_014773385.1 Metabacillus arenae
AACTTCTGTCCTTTTTTCGCCATAAAAAATCACCCCTTAATTCAATATTGCCAAACTGTGGGTTTTTCAACATCTACTTTAAGGGGTGCAGTCTAAATAATGACGGCTTTTTAGTACAGACACTGTCTATCTTTATGAGATAAAAAAGTTTAAGTTAATTAAAGTATTAACGTGTTAAAGTTGGCTACAGAAGGTAGCAGGCATTCGCCTAGCTACTATCCTGAAACACAGAAAGAACAAAAAAGCAGATCAGGAAAAAAGAGTTGTTTTCCTGATCTGCTTTATTTTTAGGGACTTATCGGACAGCCCTTTATTTACAGGATAAAGTCATCCAAAAATATTTTTATATTCTCCATAACCCTCTTTTTCTAGATCATCCTTGTGAATAAATCTTAACGATGCAGAGTTAATACAATAACGCAGACCACTTGGACCAGGTCCATCATTAAAAACATGACCCAAATGGGAATCTGCGCTCTTGCTTCTTACTTCTGTCCTGGTCATTCCATGGGAAGTATCAAGTTTTTCCTTAACCTCCTCCTCCTTTAAAGGTTTGGTAAAGCTTGGCCAACCGCATGCTGAATCAAATTTTTCCTTTGAGCTAAACAAAGGTTCACCTGAGACAACGTCTACATACAATCCTTCTTCATTGTGATTCCAGTACTCATTTTGAAATGGCGGCTCAGTCGCATCATTTTGAGTAACTTCATACTGCATTTTTGTTAATTTTTTCTTAAGCTCGTCTTTGTTAACCATTTCTATCCCCCCAATGCTTTTCAATAAATCCAGCTCTCCCTGATCCAACTTTATATCGATTATAGTGAAGCGGATTTTTCTTATAGTAATCTTGATGATATTCTTCTGCTTGATAGAAGGGTTTAGCAGGTACTATACTTGTTGCGATTGGATTGTTAAACCTTCCGCTTTGCTCTAGCTCTTGTTTAGATCTTTCAGCTAATTCTTTTTGAGATTCATCGTGATAAAAAATTGCTGTGCGATAGGATTCTCCTCGATCACCAAATTGTCCCCCGCTATCTGTTGGATCAATTTGCTGCCAAAAAAGATCTAATAACTTTTTGTAAGGAAACACATCTGGGTTAAATGTGATCTGAACAGCTTCTACGTGACCAGTCTTATTAGAACAAACTTGCTCATAAGTAGGATTTTCAAGTTCTCCTCCTGTATATCCAGAGATTACTTGAATGATACCTGGCTGTTCATCAAAAGGCTTAACCATGCACCAAAAACATCCTCCGGCAAAAGTAGCAACCTCAATATTTTCATTTGTCACTTTAGAGCCCTCCTTTCAATTCCTTTTTATTATATCATTCACTCTATACACTCAAAGTAATCTGCCTCTTAGATAAATATGGTTTTTATTAGTCAAACAATATTGTTAAGTATTTTCCTAACTTACCTCCTTATTTTAATCCAGCTTGACAACTATAGCATTACAAGCTAGTTTTAATAATAGTTAACAAAGTGGAGGTTCTTGGCAGGGGGTTAGTTATAATGGATAAAAGAGAAGAGACAATGTATGAAATGGAGAGCCTTTTACGGAACGTCTTTAAACAACTTCGGAATGAAATGAACGGTATTCTCGGTAAAGAAATGTCGAGAAATGAATTCCTTGTGTTGAAAATTTTAAAAACGGAGGGCCCAAAAAAATCAAATGAACTAGCGAAAGAATTGGATGTGTCTGCAAGTCATATTACAGCTGTTACAGATTCTTTAGTTTTAAAAGAATTAATAGAACGAATACGTTCTGAAGAAGACCGTAGAATGATCGAACTTCACCTTACAAACACAGGTAAAGAAAAATTATTATTAACCGAGAAAAAGAAAACAGAATTTCTCTTTAAAAGGTTTGACAATTATTCAAACCAAGAATTAAGAGAATTATTACGTCTATTTAAGAAAATGTACTTAAATTAAACAATGATGACCGCTGGCTCAATATGTCAAGCGGTCTATTTTCATACAAAAAGAAGCATATGGGCTTATAAAAATATTTATTAAAACAAGATAGCAGTGTCCACTTCAGCGTTAAGCCATATTCCTCAGATCATTAGCCAATCTGTTAAAAATAAAAGAATTGCTTTTCTGCTGGTCGTCCTAAGCTTTTCTTACATATTGTGGATGAATAAGTGAAAGAATAATGGAAAGAAGATGAAGGAGGGAAAATTATGGCGTCCCCATACTTGTGTCCAAATTGCAAAAGTAACCGAACAAGATTCAATCTTATTGAGCAAAATCCGAAATCAGTTAAATTAGACCCTCAAACAGGGATGGTCGTTCAAGAGTATGATCAATCATCTTTAGAGCCCTTTCATATCTCTTATAAAGGCCCTCAAATAAAAGTGCAATGCGGAGCTTGCGGATTAATTGAAGATGAAGTTGTTTTCGTCAAAAGAGCGGAGCTGGGGAGATAGCAGTACAAGTAATACTAAATGCCAGACACATTGGAAACAGATGGTCTGGCATTTGAATGATTTTATGATTAACTTTATTCTTCAGGTTTAGGCGCTACCGATGTTTCAATGAAATGATACATCACATCGATAAGTCGATCAGGCTCCTCTAACATCCCCATATGTCCGGAGTTTTCTAACAGAACTTCCGTAACATGTGAACCTTCGGTTGTAAATGTTTTTTCTTTCGGAATAACTTGATCCTCTTTCCCTGCAACCAGTAAAATCGGGAGATCTAGATTTTGTAAAACTACTCGTCGATCTTTCCTGTTTTTCATTGCATTTAGTGCACTAATGGCACCAGTAGAAGGCGTTTTATTGCCAATTTGTTTGGCAAATGAGATTTCAGAAGCAATTTTTTCATCTTTCTTTTGACGAAAGAGTTTTGGGATAAGATCGTCAATAAAAGGTTCTATCCCAACTTCCTTAATTTTCTTTATACCTTTCACCCTATTCTCCTTTGCCTCTTCACTATCAGGAAAAGCTGTTGAATGAATAAGACCTAATCCGCTTATTTTATCAGGGTATTTTTCAGCAAAAGCTAATGAAACATACCCACCTAAAGAATGCCCGAAAAGAATGGCTTTTTGAACTTCTAAACTTTTTAAGATCCCTGCAATGTCATCTGCCATTTCATTTATATCATATTCATTCATTACTGTGCTCGACTCTCCATGACCTCTTAAATCTATGGCAAGTACTCTATGTCTTTTTGAAAGTTCAGGAATAAGATATTTAAAATATTCATGACTTCCACAAAATCCATGAAGCAAGACAATGCAATCACCGACACCTTTATCTATGTAAGAAATTGAAATATCCTCAGAGATGTTTTGTTTATAAAGCTCCATCTTAACGCCTCCTTTTCTTATACAAACATACCCTTAAATAGTTGTCAGCAAACATTTTTTCTTGCAATAAAAATTCCCTCTGTTTTTCCCAAGTTTATCATTGAACTTGAGTTGGGTTTGTAAAGAATTATTTGTTTTTTATTAAAATTGTTAAGAAAGTTTATAAAATCAGTAAATTCAGTATGATTATTGTAGATTTCCATTATTATGAATGTAGACTAGGTGGTCAATCCAAAGATGTATAAATGTTTCTAACAGGGGAGGAATTTTAATGCAAAAAAGCTTCTTGCTTAAAGTTGGCGCATCTCTTTTAGCTGTATTTTTATTAGGTGCTTGTAACAACGCTGAGGACCCTGAAACAGAGGACACAAACACAGAAGAAACCGAAGAAGAAACTTCTGAAGAAGAAGACGGAGAATAAGTAATAACATAAAGTGAATCTTCCATCAGTGGGGGTTTCTTTTATCCCTCACTACTGATATTAGTTGAGACCCACAGAATGTGGGTCTCACAGACGTTTCCACAGGAAGCGGCAACGTCTGTGTTCCTTTTTTTGGACCTTTTCGGGCAGTTATCCCCCATCTATCTTTTTGACTTTCTCAAAATCTTGAGATACGAGGTTTTACTGCCCGTTAAGAGTGGGATAAAGTTAAAAATAAAGAAAGGATGCTTTGTGCCCTCTCCTATATACTAGTTATTCGTTTTTTGTTCATTTAAGTGCAATGTATATATTGCTCCGCTTAAAAACAGTGCGCAATATCCAACATTTAAGTATACTTTATCCATATTCTCATCAATAAAGCTCAAATAGGCTACTCCTGCAAAATACACAGAAATTAATATTGCTATCGCAAAAAAGATTATGTATATATTTTTCATCTTTTTCACCCCTTATTCAATTTTCAGCCAATCTCAGTATTACTTATTTTCTTTAGCCTTCATTTTGATGTCATCGATCTTCGCTTGTTCATTTTCAAAGATTACTTTATAGGTTATATCATAATTTTTCTTGATTCTGTTTCCTTTCTCGACTTCTTCCGTTTGCAAAGAAGCTTTTGCTAAAATATGATCTTCTTTTTTTTCTGAAGACAGTTCTTCAATTTTCAAGCTGGCTATAGATATATAACGGTTGCGGAATGATTCATAGTCAGTATTTGATTGCAATGTACTGCTTAATAAAGAATAGGCCGTTACATAATCTTGGTGATCGATACTTTCCATAAAGTAACTTATGAGATAATCAGCTGTTTCTGACATTTTATTTTCATCTATTTTTTCAAATTCGTCAAGAGCTGATATATTGGGTAAGGATTTCATTGGAGTGTCTGACCATTTTTTTACTAATGGATATACGTTTTTAATAGAAAGACTAAAACCTATCGTTCCTTCTTCCATCCTTGCTGAATTAATTCCAATTACTTTACCAGTTTTCCGATCAAGTAAAGGGCCCCCGCTGTTCCCGGGAGCTATTGGAGCTGATATTTGGTATGCATCTTCATAATGATATGGTGCAAGATCAAATTCCCTTCCAGTCCCGCTAATAATTCCTGTGGTTACAGTATTTTGAAGCCCTAGTGGACTTCCAAGTGCCACAACTTCGTCACCCAATTCAAACGTATGGTTCAAATCTAACTTAAGTGGCTCTTGTCCTGCAAGACCGTCTACTCTTACTAAAGCAACATCGGTATTTAGACTAATTCCAATAACTTCCCCGTCAAAACCTTTAGCATCAGTCGTTCTTACTTTAACTTTTTTTGCACCTTGAACAACATGAGCATTTGTGATGATATCTCCTTTATCGTTAAACAAAAAACCAGAACCAACCGAGCCATCACTTAACTCAACCATAACAACTCTTTTTTTTGTGTCATGTAAGATATCCTTCAAGTCTTTATTAGGATTATTTTCATTTTCAATAACATTCAATACCATCGGCGCTTCATAGAGGCGCTTCTCAACATCCTTTTTCAATAAAACAAAAATAGTAATTCCAACAATCCAAATGAGAGCTGTTACTGTTATACTAATTACCCACTTTTTATTCATCAGGAGACCCTTCTTTTTCACTCAAATACCAGTTCATATTCCTTATTTCCATTTTGATATCTTTTTTTACCCCGTAAACGATATGTTTTAACTTTCCAGTTTCATTTGGATGCAATGTATTCGGAAAGATATTGGTTTTTCCTTTCTCAATTTCTTTACCTTGCTTATCCTTGATAATAAACTCAACGACAACTGAATTTATATCTCTTGTTCCATTATTAATTACTTCTCCTTCTATATATGCATCTCCAAAATCATCTAGCTTCACATTTAACTTCTTTACTTCTACTGCCTTGTTCTTATTCTTTTCTTCTTCTTTCTTTGCTGCTGAGATGGCCTTTTCGATTCTTACCCTTTCAGCTACTAAGAAAGATTCTCTTTCTTGTTCTATTTTTTCTTTTAATGAAATTAACTTTTCATTATTCACTGCATATTGCAGGGCTTCTTCGATTATGTATGAAGCTTCATTAAAATGATTTCTTGATAGCTTGTCTTCTGCTTGTTTAGTACTAAGTTCAACCATTCTAGTAACAATTTGATTTTCAACCTTTGCAGCCTCCACATTATCTAAATAGGCAATGGATTTTAATTTATCTGATAATAAATCAATTGAATTAAGGGTATTTATTTCTTTTTTTATTTCGCCAACAGTCACATTTGTAGAAGATTCTTGAAAATTGGCTTTTAAAGGGGATAATAACACTGTGTTTTCTCCTTGCAACTGTTTAGAAATGGTTTTGATTTGAGTACGGGCTTCTTCGAATTCAGTATTTTTTATATGATCGTTTACGTCGTTAATTTGCTCGGATATATCTTGTGCAAATTCAATATGATCCATCTCTTTTTTTAAAACTGAATAGTCGGTACGGTCTTTTTTTGCAGCCTCGAGCAGACTCAATGCTTCCTCATACCTGCCTGATAGAGCCAATTCTTCTGCTTTTCTTTGTTGATCGACAACCTGCGCATTCACATTTTCTTCGTGTTTATAGCCTAGTACGACTAAAAAAGTTACAATAACAAAACTTGCGACGGGAAGTGAAATGTATTTAATTAGATGCTTTCTATTAATCTCATTTTTTAGCCTCGTCCCACAAAACGGACAAAAGCGAGCACCTTCATGTATATTTGTCGAACCGCAATTGTGGCAACTCACCAGAGTGTCCTCCTTATCTCAGCCTATTCATTTTCGACCTATTATTCTATTAGTATACATGGTTCACCAAATTTCTTCCAGTTGACACTCCAAACGTCTAAAGACGCGGGATTTTCAGTGCTAAAAACCGAATGCATTTCTAGTTAGGGTAATAAGTGATACTAGCTTCATGCATGACAGCTTAAATTTCGAAATTCCATTGACTATTCAAGCCAAGGAACTAGACTAAGATTTAGAAATTGTAATAATTCATCAATCAAAAAAGGCTAAACAAGGGATTGTCTAACCTTTTAAAGATTTTCTAATGGAAAAAACAATTTGAAAGTAATATTATCATTTTCCAAATCAAAGCTTTCTGCTTTTGGCCTCAATTTATTTTTCAACTGAATTTCATCCAAATGAACATCAACATATTGTTTATTGGAATCAATATGAACAAAAGGTGGCAACTCATAATGATCTCTTATATATTTCATTACATAAGGTACCGGAAGCTGTAATCTGCCTAGTGATAATTCTTCTACAGCTAATCTCATATTGCCGTCTTCTTTCACAATTGGATTAAAAGCTAAGGTAACGTCTATATTATTTCCAAACGCTTGGATTTGACCCAGAAGATAGACTTTGTCATCTAATAGAATTTTATAGTTTAATTCGTCTGCATTTGCCTCTTTTACTAAATAATGATTGATCAGCTTATTTAAAGATTCTTTCGAAGAGCTTACTGAAAAATCAACTGTCTCCCCGCCTTTATTGTTATGGTTAATAAAGCTTTGTGGAGATGAGGAGGGAAAATAAACTAAAATCCCAGCTGCTGCTATTACTAGCACATTTACACTTAATAACAGTACAAAAGCTAGTTTCCATTTTTCAATTTTATTCATTAAAAATACCACCTATCTTGCTGCATTTCTTATTTCTGCTTGTTCAATGGACTCTAGAACTCTTCCTCCCATAAGTTTATACCCATCTGAATTAGGATGAAACTTATCTTCAGAAAGGAGATTCGTATTTGTTTCATCAGCAAACAAGTCATCAATCTTTACAAACCTAGCATTCTCATCCTCTAACAAAATGCGGTTAGATGCTTCATTCCAATTATCCACAACTGCGTCAATGGCTGAAAGCTCAGGTAAAACGAATTTAAATGGATTGTAAATTCCTAAATAAACGATAGTTGCATCATCATTTTGCTTCCGAATGTCTTGTATAATTTTCGAAAATCGCTCTGAAAAGTTTGTTCTTTCCTTCTCAAAAGGTTCATAGGTTAAATCAAATATATTATTTTTTACTACTTGCATCATATCGTTTCCGCCAATTGTTAGAAAGATTAGATCAGCGTTTTGGACTTCTTGTTTTACATCCGCTTGCTTTAACCGATTTAGTAGATTTGTAGTTTTATGCCCTGCCACAGCATAATTTCTTAGCCTAATATCTTTATAGTCTTCATTTAATTCTAATTGTTCTACAACATCGCTGACATAGCCGCCATTTTTATCGGCATCACCTACACCTGCTGTTAGAGAGTCTCCCAGAGCCACTATATTTAAGTCTCCTGGTATAAATTCTTCGGGAGGTATTGACTTTTTTGGCACTGTGACCGTTTTACTCGTCGGCTCTGATGGCTTAGGTTTAAATACTATATTTGAACAGCCTGCAATGATAAACAAAACAAGCATTAGAACAAAGCTTTTTTTGATCATTTTCATCACCCTACTCACATACTATTAAATTAACATTATAACATTGAATGAAAATTTCAAAATGCTTAAGATTCTGTTAAATTTTCCTTAAGACAAACACTAAAAAACTTTCACAGGTTAGATGTCAAAGGTGAAAATCACTGAAAAAGCCAATTTTCTTTCACACTTATAATATAAATTGAACTGAACAAAAAAAAGAAGCCTATGGATTCATGGCTTCTATTGCAGTTTTTTTATATCTTCGATAATTTCTTCATATGGAACATCTTTAAAACCATTGTAATCGCTGACAAGTTCACCATTTTGGTTCATTAAGTAAAAGCTTGTCCCGTGAATAACCTGCTCTTCTCCTTCGGGTTTTTTCACCAATACCTGAAAATTTTTTTTTGCAAAAGCTTCAATTTCTTCCTGAGTATAACCTGTAAGAAAATCCCACTTCTTAAGGTTTAAAGGGTAATTTTCAGCAAACTCAGTCAGTTTTTCAGGGGTATCTACTTCAGGATCGACGCTAAATGAAACAAAATGAACATCCGTTCCTGCCTGTTCAGCTCTCTTTTGAAGCTCGGTCATATGAGCTGTCATTGGCGGACACACTGTTTCACAGCTTGTAAAAACAAAATCCGCAACCCATATTTTCCCTTTCAATTCCTTTAAACCAACCTTTTCATTATTTTGATTGACAAAAGTGAAATCAGATATAGATTCTCCGCTTCCTGAACATGCAGTGATGATACATAGAACAAGTGTAAATACAATTAATCGTAATTTTCTTCTCATTTTTTTCACCTTTCATAGCCGATAAAGATAGCTTATCAAATTACTTGCAAGGTGAAAAGCTTCCATCCCTCATTATGGAGATTTCACGAGGTTGTCACAGAATCAAATGGAATATAAAAACTATATTAAGGTAACATCCTTTTTGCTACATAGAAGATTATTTTTCATTAATTAGTATAGTACATAAACCCTATTGCACCTTTCCCTGTATGCGTAGATATAACAGGAGTTGTAAATGAAATATCAACATCTAGTTCTGGCATCATTTCATAAAGCGATTTTTTCAAATTATCCGCCAGTTCTAAAGCATCTGCATGAGCAATCCCGACTGCCTTGACTGTCTTTCCTTTTACATCTTCTGCAAATTGTTCACATAAAAATTTTACTACTTGTGAATGGCTCCTTACTTTGGCAACAGGCGTATATACACCATCTTGTAAACTTGCAATCGGCTTTAGCTTCAACAAGGAACCTAACAATGCTTTCCCTTTCCCGATTCTTCCACCCTTAACTAAGTTTTCAAGAGTGTCAACTGCCACAAATAAAAAGGTACTATCCCGAATATCAATAATCTTTTTTATTACACTTTCTTTTGATTCTCCTGATTTCACCAGCCTAGCTGCTTCAACAACCTGGAAGCTTAAGGCTTTTGAAATGAACCGGGAATCAAAAACTGTTATATCTCCCTCTACCATTTTTGCTGCACATTCGGCAGATTGGCAAGTTCCGCTCATTCCTCCAGTCATATGAATAGATATCACTTTGTAGCCTTGCTTAATTAATTTTTCATATAACTCAACAAATTTACCAACAGGAGGTTGAGAACTTTTTGGCAAATCGTTTGTTTTTTCCATTTTCTCAATAAACTCATCTGGTTCGATTTCAACACGATCTAAATATGTTTCACCTTCGATTACAATTGATAAAGGAACCACTTCAATATCATATTTTTCTATAATCTCAATTGGCAGATCAGCTGTTGAATCGGTTACAATTTTAATTTTGTCCATCAATACACATCCTGACGTTACTACCTATTTTGTACTATTCCTTGTCCTTCTCATGATTCAGCAAAAAAAGAGACCACGTTAAGTGGTCCACATTAAGCATTGTGCTTTAAAATTGTTGATTGAAAAATCGCCTCATAATCAGGCCATTTTAGAAGCTTTTTTAAGTATTCTCGAAACGAATAAACTTGTTGCGGTGTTTTTAAAGAATGAAGCTTTGTTAAAAAAGATTGCAGACGAATCTGAATCAAAAAATAATAGTGATTATCTTCCTCCAATACAGGAATCTCTACAATTTTTACCTTCTGTCCATCCAACCGTTTGAACTCTAGGCTTTTCAATAACAAAATATCAATCCTCTTTTTTTACCCGTTTGCTTTATTATACATCAACTTATTCTCGAAGTCTGTCTAAATATGTACTGGTCTTATTTTATTTTTCATTTGGTGAATAAATCCTTCAATTTTTCACAAAAGTTACCTGAATTCTTTTTTAAATTAATAATTTCATTTTTATCTCTCCATACTTCTGAGCATCATTTGGATGCTCAATTAAGTACTATTTAAAATCTAAGTGGGTTTTAATATTCTCATTAATTTACTTGAAAAATATGAATGTTGGAAGTCTATTTTCCAATCCCTTCGGAAAGTATCTTAATAATCCCATTCGCGCCTTTCTTCAGTGACAGTATTGAAGAATTGCTTAAGCAAGTATGATTAGATGGTAAATTTCTTAAAGAGATAGGGGGCTCAATTAAAGTGAAAACGTTGATGTATCAACGATGTAAAAAACATGCATAAACGATAAAAATAAGAATGCTATTACTGGAAAAGCGAATCCCATTAGTACCAAGGGATTCGCTTTTTTACTCCTTTAAATAGACTTAAATTCTAAACAAGCTGTATTTTTTATCAAACTTTATTTAGTTGAAAGTTCGCTTTCTGTTACCCATTTATGATTTAGAGTATTACCTTTTTTACATATTTTAATGTAAGGATAATATTTGAATAATTGTTTTCATTACAGCATCTTCTTCATTCGAACGGGTAATAAAATTTGCAGCATCTTTTATTTCTTGAACTGCGTTTCGGACAGCAAAGCTATATGTCGCACTGGCCATTAATTCTAAATCGTTATAACCATCTCCAAACGACATTGTTTCTTCAGGAGTCACATTCAACAAACGTTGTAAGTGTTCAACAGTAGTACCCTTGTGAACATTAGCATTAGCTATATCTATCCATGCATGTTCCGAAGCAACGATATAAGCCGACTCAAAAAAAGAAGATAGTTTTTCTCTGGTTTCCATACATCCTAATAATGGGTCGTGAATAGTAATTTTAACAAAATCATCTTTAATTTCATTAAAGTCAGAGACTTGTCTTACTTGCGCATAGGACCTTCTGACAATGGCCGCCTCTTCAAGAGATAAGTTATCCTTTATTACTGCACCGTTTCTTGTACACGCAATAATTGTATGTTCTAGACTTATTTCCTCCAGTAAACGGATAATTTTAATTCCTAATTCATTTGGTAGTAGTGATTCATAAACAAATTTCCCGTTATGCTTTATTCGAGTTGCGCTATCACCTAAAATCCATAAATCATCTGAGTCATCACCAAATAGCTCTTCTACACGTTCACATTGCTTGCCAGTAACAGGAGCAAAAACCACTCCCTTTTCTCTCATTATCTTTTTTACATCCTTATACAGTTCCCTGTTAAAGTCACCGTTATTATTTAAGAACGTTCCATCCATATCAGATAACACTAATTTAATCATAAGATTTCCCCTTAAACCTCTACTTTTTGAAAAAACTTTGGTAAATGATCTTTATGTGCTTCTAGCATTTCATCCAAGATGGCCTTACCAATTTTATCTGAAGGAACAAGTGGATTAATTGTCATAGCAAGCAAAGCTGTATCATAGTTGCCTGTTACAGCCGCATCAGCACCCACCCGTTCAAATGATTTGATTTGTTGCACGAGTCCTCGAACTGCAACTGGAAGATCTCCATTAATAATTGGCTTTGGACCTTCTTTTGTAATCACACAACTTACTTCAACAGCAGAGTCATACGGAATACTTGCAATAGCTCCGTTATTAATGGTATTAACCGGCTGAATATCACGCTCATCGTTATAGATAGATGAAATGAGACGAACTGCTGCATCACTGTAGTATGCTCCGCCCCGTTGCTCTAATTGAGGTGGCTTAATTGCTAGATTAGGATCTTTGTATAGTTCAAATAGTTCCTCTTCAAGCTTCTTAACCACTTCGGCTCTTGTTGTGCCCTCTTCAAAGTTTTTCAATTCTTTTTGTAACATTTCATCACTCTTATAATAGTACAAGTGATATGGACAAGTTAAAGCATTTAGTGCTCGAATAAATTCTGGCTCCCACCCTTGTCCTTCTATGTTTTTAACAAAGCTGCTGTTCTCTGGATTTGATAACAAATCAATCACTTTATCTTTTACACTAACTCCGTCTACATACACATCTAGTCCATATACCATATGGTTTAGACCAGCAAAATCAATACGGATACGAGAATGGTCGATATCTAAGAGCTTTGCAATCCCCATCTCAATTCCAATAGGAACATTACATAAGCCAACGATATTCTTATGGTCAGTGTAACGAAGAACAGCCTCCGTCACCATGCCAGCAGGATTTGTAAAATTAACCAGCCAAGCATTTGGACATAGTTCTTTAATATCTTTTACAATATCCAAAATAACTGGAATGGTACGCAAACCCTTAAATAATCCACCTGGACCATTTGTTTCTTGCCCTAATACCCCATGGCTTAAAGGAATTTTTTCATCTTTTGCACGAGCATCTAGTAACCCTACACGAAATTGAGTAGTAACAAAATCAGCGTCCTTTAAAGCTGCTCTTCTATCCAGTGTGAGGTGAACCTCGATTGGAAGATCTGCTTTTTCAATCATTCTTTTTGCAAGGTTTCCAACTATCTCTAATTTTTCTTTTCCTTCTTCAATATCTACTAACCATAATTCCCTTACTGGTAATTTATCATATCGTTTAATAAAGCCTTCTAATAATTCAGGTGTATAGCTGGATCCTCCACCAATCGTTACAATTTTAATACCTTTTGTCATAATCCTTAGCACCTCCATGTAATATAACCATATCCTTTTGGTCTTACCTCTGAATAAAAAGATGAAAAATGTTAAAAAAGGTATTCGCTTAATCTGATGTCTTTTACTTTTCTCTGTTTATAAAGGGGTAGAAAAAGATTGAACTTTATAAGCTGATTCTATCTACATTGAGTAAAGTGGTAAATACGTGAAAGCCATTTAGGTTTTTATAACACAAGAAGGAATTTGTTACATCAATGTAACGTCTTGTTTCGTTAATTAGACATAGTAACATATCTAAAAAGGAGTAAAATAAAAGAAGGCAATATCTTTTTTAATATAGAAGGAGAGTTATACATGTTTACAGCCGAAATGATTGCTTCATTAAATGAATTAGAAACATCTTTATATAATTATATTTGTAAAAATGAAGATAAAGTAGCTTATATGAGAATTCGTGAACTTGCGGATGAAACCCATGTATCTACTTCTACAATTTTGCGTTTTTGTCGGAAGCTGAATTGTGAGGGGTTTTCAGAATTTAAAACGAAGATTAAATTACATTTGGAAGAAACTAAAAAGACAAATATCAAAAATATTGAACATTCTGTGTTGGAATTTTTCGAAAGAATATCACAAGGAAACATAGAAGAAAATATTAAGAAGGCTGCCCGCTTAGTATCAGAATCAAATAATGTCATTTTTATTGGAATAGGAAGCTCAGGTATTATGGCTGAATATGGAGCACGGTATTTTTCAAGCGTAGGTAAATTTTCAATGTACATAAAGGATCCTTACTTTCCTATTCACGCCAAATTTCTTTCCAACAGTGTAGCTATAGCTTTATCCGTATCTGGAGAAACTCCACCTATCATTACTCATATTAATCAATTGAAAGAGCAGGAGATTAAAGTCATTAGTATTACAAATAGTAAATATTCAACCATATCTAAAATATCTGATACAAATATTCCATATTATGTAACAGAGGAGAGATTTGAAACTTCAATCGGCAATAATCTAAATCATGTAAATGAAAATGAACTTAAATATTCCGATATAACTACACAAGTACCGGTTGTCTATATTTTGGAATCGATAGCTCGCGAAATATATAAGTTAAACATATGAAAACCGGAGTACAGCTGTTTGAAAACTACGCTAAATTAGAATGTAAAGTTTTGATAGATGCCTCATATTGGAGATGGAGAACCTTTGGCTATAACTCCATCCCAAAATAAATTCAAAAAGCCACTCAATCGAATCTGAGCGGCTTTTGAATAGATTATTTTAGTGTCCTTTTTTTGAAAAAGGATTAAATTAATAAATGAAAGAGATTGCTGTCCTTATTGACTTCTCTATAATGAAATCCTTTCTTATTCATTCTGTCAATTAATGGTTCATAGTCTTCCCTTTTTTTAAGTTCAATGCCTACAAGGGCAGGACCATTGTCTTTATTATTTTTTTTCGTGTATTCAAATCTTGTAATATCATCCGTCTTTCCTAATACCTCATCAAGAAACTCTCTTAAAGCACCTGCTCTTTGCGGAAAGCTGACAATAAAATAATGCTGAAGTCCCTCATAGATCATAGATCTTTCTTTAATTTCTTGCATTCTTCCAATATCATTGTTCCCTCCACTAATTACACATACAACATTTTTACCTTTAATTTGATCTTTATATAAATCTAAAGCAGCGATTGGCAAAGCACCTGCAGGCTCGGCAACAATAGCATTTTCATTGTAAAGTTCCAGAATTGTCGTACACACTTTTCCTTCAGGTACTAAAACGGTATCTGATACCAGCTCTGTTAATATGTTGAACGTTTTATCGCCAATTTTCCTAACGGCTGCACCGTCAACAAATTTATCAATCTTATCTAACGTAATTACCTTTTGAGCAGATTTAGATTTCGCAAATGCCGGTGCACCTTCAGGTTCAACAGCTATCAGCTTTGTTAATGGGGACACTGTTTGAAAGTAAGTACCGAGACCAGATAATAATCCCCCTCCACCTACACTTGCAAACAAAAAGTCAAAGTCAATCTCTGCATCATTTAAAATTTCAACCGCGACGGTTCCTTGACCTGCAATTACTTTCTCATCATTAAAGGGATGAATGAATGCACGATTTTCTTTATTACAGCATTCCATTGCTTGTGAAAAAGCGTCATCAAAAGTATCCCCGACCAGAATAATATCTACAAAATCTTTTCCAAACAACTCCACTTGTGAAACCTTCTGCCGGGGAGTTGTTGAAGGCATAAAAATTTTACCGTGAATTTTTAGTTGCTTGCAAGCGTACGCTACTCCCTGTGCATGGTTGCCTGCACTTGCACAGACAATTCCGTTTTCTGTTTGCTTAGTATCTAAGCTTTTAATTTTATAGTAAGCACCTCTCAGCTTAAATGAACGGACAATTTGCTGATCTTCTCTTTTTAAATAGACATTGCAATGATATCTTTCGGACAATCTTTCATTTTTTTGTAATGGAGTGTGGATCACAATATCTTTTAAAGAATGGTGCGCTTTTAAAATATCTTCTACATAAACTGTCTCTTCAAGCTCTTGCTCTTCTTTCACTAGTGGGTTCATAGTAAAATCCTTTCCTTTATTCTCTCTTTATAATTGGTCATTATATCATGAATATTCTAAATATAAAGTGAATATTTCAAGGTTTTACACAAAATTTAAGAATTATTAATAGTAAAACGCTTTCATTCAACATTTACAGTTGTCTTAGTAAATAATGTCATTTTATTTATAAACAAAAAAGTGAAAATTAATTAGACTTTTTTTAAAATTTTTTCAAAGATTTTCGGCATTATTGGTTCCAATTAGTTTTAATTGGGTGTTATAATAAACCCAAATCACTCTTGGAGGAAATCTTTTGATCATACATAATCTTGACTTTTTACCAAAATATAATTTTGAGGATATTATTGGCGACCATCCCCTTATTATTGAAGCCAAGCATATCGCTAAAAAACTGGCAGCATCTGATTTCCCTGTCTTGATTGAAGGAGAAACAGGTGCAGGAAAAGAACTTTTCGCCCATGCAATGCATTATAGCTCGCAAAGAAGTAACGGCCCTTTTCTTCCTGTCAATTGCTGTGCAATGTCTGAATCCATGCTCGAAAAGGAACTTTTTGGATTTGAAGGAGAAGCAGGATTATTTGAAGCAGCTGATGGCGGAACCATTTTTTTAGATGAAATCGGAGATATCAATGAACAATTGCAAGCTCGTTTCAATCGATTACTTCAAGAGAAAATGTTCCGAAGAATTGGTGGCTCTGAATGTATTCCACTCAATGTCCGTATCATTTCAGCTACAAACAGTAACCTGTTAGAAAAAGTACAGAACGGAGCTTTTCGGGCTGATTTATTTTATCGATTGAATGTTCTTTCAATCCAAATCCCGTTACTTAAAGAGAGAAAATCTGATATACCACTGCTTACTTCCTACTTTATCAAACAAAGCGGTAAAAAGATCAGAATCGATCAAGCAGTTATTGATTTTCTAATGGAATATGATTGGCATGGTAATGTGCGAGAGTTAAAAAATACGATTGATTACATGCTAACAGTATGTGATGGGCGATCCATTCAAATACATGACATTCCCAAGCAAAGTGTTTTGAGTAAAAATAAACCGAAAAAAGAGCCTGAGAAAACTGATTTACAACTGACATTGATGGATAAAAGAGAATATTTATTTATTTTAAACACGATTAAAGATTTCAATGACCAAGGAGAACCTGCCAGCAGAAGGATGATTGCCGATTTGAGTAAAACAGCTGAGCAAACATTAACAACACAACAAGTTCGTCACCGCCTGGATTTTCTCGAAAAACACCGTTATATTACCAAAGGCCGTGGAAGAGCCGGAACAAAAATTACATTAGAGGGTACAGATTTTTTAAATTCTTTAAATGAAAACCTGGTGAAAGATTAGAAAGGAGCTTCTTTATGGAATTCACGATTAAAGAAGAAATAGCAAATGCAATTACACATGGAATAGGAGTATTACTTAGTATACCAGCCCTTGTGATGCTGATCATCTTCGCTGTAAAATACGGAGATGCTTGGGATATTGTTAGTTTTTCCATTTTTGGGTCTTCAATGATATTATTATATCTTTGTTCGACTCTTCTTCACAGCATCCAGCATGAAAAAACGAAGGATATATTCGAAATATTAGACCATTCTGCGATTTATGTATTGATTGCAGGAACCTATACACCATTTTTACTTGGTCCGTTAAGAGGAAGTTTTGGCTGGACACTATTAGGAATCATTTGGGGACTCGCAATAATTGGGATAATCTTCAAAATTTTTTATGTGAAAAAATTCATCATCTTATCGACTGTTTTATATGTTTTAATGGGCTGGTTAGTGCTTGTTGCTGTTAAACCGCTTTATGAGCACTTAAGCTTTGATGGATTTTTCCTACTATTTATCGGAGGATTATTTTATACGATTGGCTCCATCTTTTATGTTTGGCGGAAAATCCCTTACCATCATGCGATTTGGCATGGTTTCGTTCTAGCAGGCAGTGCTTTTATGTTCTTCTGTATACTGTTTTATGTAGTAGAAGTTCCATTTATCTAATTAATCCCCCACACGGTATAGGTGTGGGGGATTTATATAGAAAAGTTATTGGGTGTTTCACAAATTTTTTATTACTTTTCACAAGCAAAGTGTATCATATCAAGGGTTGTAACTCCACAAAGTGAGACAAGGAGCAATCGGCGGTTCACTGGCTACCATTATTTAAATGTTCCTTAATAATTGCTGAACAGTCTATCAGTAGAGCTAAATTATGTTTGTGTGTGTCTTTCATAAACAACAAATTCATGCTCGTAAGGATTATTCTCATCTTTTTTACCAGCATGTTGAGATACTATTCTCCAATCTTGATTGATTTCTGGAAAATATGTGTCTCCATCAAAGGTTTCGTGTATGAGTGTTATATATAGCCTATCAGCATAAGGAAGGGTCCCTTCAAATAGCTTGGCTCCCCCAATAATAAAGGTTTCCTCCTGTTTTAATCTAGATATATAATCCATCAGTTCTTGGATAGAGTGGACAACTTTACAACCAGGCTGATTATAGCTTTGATTGGTAGTAACAATAATGTTCTCTCTTCCAGGAAGGGGCTTACCAATTGATTCAAACGTCTTTCTCCCCATTACAATAGGATGTCCCATAGTTGTTTTTTTAAAATAGGCTAAATCAGCAGGCAGATGCCATGGCAGATCATTGTCTTTGCCAATTACACGATTTTCATCCATTGCTAACATAAAAGAGATCATACACTTACCACTCCTTTGATGTGGGGATGAGGATCATAGCCTTCTAAGACAAAATCCTCGTATTTAAAATCAAAGATTGACTCAACCTTACGATTTATTTTCAAAACAGGTAAAGCTCTAGGCTCTCTTGCCAGCTGCAAATTAACTTGTTCTAGATGGTTTTTATATATATGAACATCCCCAAAGGTATGTACAAATTCTCCTGGTTCTAACCCTGTTACATGCGCCATCATAGTCGTTAACAAGGCATAAGATGAAATATTAAAGGGCACCCCTAAGAAAACATCTGCAGAACGTTGGTAAAGCTGACAAGATAACTTTCCATCTGCTACATAAAACTGAAAGAAACAATGACACGGCGGAAGGGCCATTTTATCCACTTCTGCAACATTCCAAGCACTTACAATTAATCTTCTAGAATTCGGATTTTCTTTAATCTGCTTAACAATCTGCTCAATTTGATCAACTGTCTCACCATCCGCTCCACGCCAGGAACGCCATTGAGAGCCATAAACCGGGCCCAATTCTCCGTTTTCATCTGCCCATTCATTCCAAATTCGCACCCCATTATCTTGAAGGTACTTCACATTAGTGTCTCCCTTTAAAAACCAGAGGAGCTCATGAATGATTGATTTTAAATGAAGCTTTTTAGTTGTTATTAGTGGAAAGCCTTCTTGTAAATCGAATCTCATTTGATAGCCAAACGTACTAATCGTTCCCGTTCCAGTCCGGTCACCTTTATCTGATCCATTTTTCAAGACATGATCACATAATTGTAAATATTGCTTCACCAAGCTCACATCCTTCCCTATAGTCTCATCTATTTTATCTGATTGATTCCCCTTAAGAAAGAGGAATTTCATATTTGTTTGTTTGGGCAGCGTGTTGTTCAAGCTGGATAATATAATTATATGTTAAGGGGGCAGTCACTTCCAGCTTAGTTCTGCTTTCTTTATTAAAGTAATACATTGCAAATGCTTCAGCAAAATATTCCTCAGGAAACCGGACATAGTAATTTTTCCCTTCAAATAGAATAGCTGCTTCCTTTTTCCATATATTCAAAAAGACAGGATCCTTTCTTACCCCTTTAAAAAGATATCGATCAATAGCATGACCAAATTCATGAAGTTCAAGAGCGATTGAACCATGGCCAGATCCATATTCACTATGGCCTATTTTGGCAAAGACCTTATTACCCTCAGCTATTCCGGGCACCGCGTCCCAGCTCGGCCCACTTTCTGGATATCCCCTTGGTATAACTCCTTTTAGATCTTGGAATTGATTTTGATCAGTAAGTAATCCAGTAAACAAGATCACTTTTATATTTTGTTTGACTGCTAGCTGAAGAATATTAGCATCGACTTGATCCAAATGACGAATCATCTCAATTGCATCCTTTTCTGAAAACTTCACTTCCGGTAAAAAAACGAGTTGTTTTATGGCTGGATTCGTTACTTTAAGTTTCTCTTTTTGAAATTGATAATTTCCTAGAGAAATTGAAGTTGGGGATGCTTTAACTAATTGATAAACACTTACAAGTAAGGATGTAAAAATAAATGATATGATTATTGCTTTTTTCATCAGGCAATTTCTCCTTGATGGTAGTTAAATAAAACTTCCTTAAGATAGGTTTTTTGTTTTACCGTACTAAAAATAAGCTGCTATTAAAAAAACATACTATTCTACTACTATCGTAACATATGAATCTCATTTTCTGTGATAAAAGATAGAAAAAGTAAATGGGAAATAGAAACGAGGTTTGCGAAGAGGAAAGAGGTAATAAAAATTTAGCAACATGAGTATTTAAAACAGTTTAGTTTGCTTTGAAGAATTGAAGAGACTGACTTCCAGCTCCTTGTTCCTATACTTAACAAAGCATACACTACAATTTCGGAAAGGTTGCAGGGTATATTGCTTGAGTCTGTGTCAGTCTCTTTAAACAACTTTCAGCTAGTCACTACGCTTTCTTCTTGATCTTCCAAGTCTTTTGCTCTATGAGCCATTCTGCTGGCTGCTGCGGCAGCTAGTGCTGCTACAATATCATCCATGAAGGTATGAACATGATTTCCTTGGTGTTCATCCAATTCTTTAATGATTCCGTATTTTTCTTTATCCAAAAAGCCAAAATTCGTCAGCCCTATTGAACCATACACATTTACGATAGATAATGGAATAATTTCATCGATTCCAAATAACGGCTCATCTGTTTCGACTAAGGACTGCAGTGGTTCAGGAAGTAATTTTTGTTCAGCTAATTGATCCAATGCCAAGCCTGTTAATACTGCGTGGACAATTTCTCGTTTATTTAGCACTTTTTCAACATTTATTTCGCACTCTTCTATTGTTAGATTAGGAATATATTTGTTTTGCAATTGATATACAATTTCAGCAATATCTTTTATTTGGACTCCTCTTGAAACAAGAAGATCTTTTGTTGTTTCTGTCATTTCTTTCATCGTATATTTGCTCATTTGTCTCTCCTTTACTGTATCCAGTTCGGCGGTGTATTTTTATCCCAGTATATACTTCCTAAATCATGATGCTTTTGAAAGGAGTCATGATAGGTATGATAATGAAAATTAAACCAATAGCCTTGTTGAGGGGGATGATCTCTGCGCACATGAAATCTTATAACATCTTCCCCAGTATTTTTATTGTATATATGAAAAATTTTCTCTGATTTTCCTCCTGAAGGAGTTTTGGAAATGACCAGGTGCTGAAAGGACTTATCATTTCCGTTGACATATTCTCTAATAACCAATTCCATTTTAGGAAAGATAATATCTCTAAATTCATCTTCAATTACTGGCCCAATTTTCTGACCAAATTTTGTTAATGACCTTTCCTCGGCCTTACTAATAAAACTGGTTATGTATTGATCATAAGGGTCAGGCACTTGCTCCTGCAAATCATGCTCTTGATAGGTGACCTTCGTTTGGTCTGCTTCTGTCGAAGATTCACTTGAAGGCTCGTCTATCATTAGAGCAGACGGCGGTGCAACTAAACCAAATGTTGCAAGTGTAAAAAGAATAACGAGTGACTTACGCAGCCATTTATTCATATGATCTAGTCCTTTCCAAGTTCATACTATTATTCTAGCACATTATGAAAAAATTATTATTAAATTTACTTAAAAAAATAAGGGTTATAAATAAAAGAGAATACGTTTACAATAAAGAGGATAGGGAAAGTTTACTTAAATAGAAAATTGTTAGTGGAGGAAGATAAAATGTATGAAACATTATTTGTTGTACTTGGATTTTTCACACTGGCTTACATGATTTTTATGGAAGTAACAGATTAACTAAAAGGGGATGCGCATTGTACATAATAGTACAGAGCATCTGCCAGGCCATCCAAATAAAGACCCTACGGGAAAAATCAGCTTGTGTCCTACCAATATGTATCTGGAATTATGGTAATGCAAAAAAATGGCTGCCTTAAATACTCTTGGTTATAAAGAAAGGTATTTGATGGCAGCACTTCTTGTTTATATGTCTTTATTTTTTCTTCTTTTTTCGGGCTGAGCTCCTCGAGATCCCTGTTTCCTGACTGGTTGTTCCCTGACCTTGTACATCTGGAGAACCTAAAGATGCAGTTGAAGGATCCTTTTTTCTCTTACTCATAATCACACCTCCATTTTGTTACTTTTTCCTTGTTTGCTAAGTTCTATAACGCCAAAGTGAAATTTAGCAGTTTTTCTTTTTAATACATCAAAACCAAATTTGCTGAATTTTTTGCTTTGCCAATGATCTTTAAGGACAATTCTTTTTCTGGCTACTCTGAGTGCTTCTGTAATCGCTTCTTCTGTTAGCTCATCAAATACGGCTAAATTTCTGAGTGGTGCGATTCCATTTGAAGTTAAGATCCCTTTTTCAAACATCGGATCAAAATAAACAATGTCAGCCGTGTTCGTCCCCATTCCTTTTAATACGCTTAGATGATTATTCGTTACAACCTTTATTCTTTTCATTGCGTAATTAAAATGATCATCTTCGGTTTTCCATGTGCAAAGTCCTTTCTTCACTATGTATGCCAGCAAACTGTTTCCTTCCACACCAATAACTTGGCCATCCTTACCTGCTATGAAGCTTGCAATGATAGCATCTGATCCTAACCCAAGCGTACAATCAACTAGTGTGTCTCCTTTCATTAATTTACAGGCGTTTAAAAATGGATCAGACTCCCCTTTTATTAGTCGCTTATATCTAAAAGATGCGGAGTTCGGATGAAAGAATAAAGGGTGTTCACTATTTTGCAAATGTAATTCCATTCTATTTTTTCCCACCACTAAAATATCTTGATTTAATTCTTTAATTAGTTCGCAAACTGTTCGCTTTTTCCGATCTATGTAAATACTTTGAAGGTCTTTTGATATCTTATAGGCTTCTTCAATCAACAATTGGTTGGTTCTTCCTGCAGTGGTCACAATCATAGAAAACTCCTCTTGTAAATATTTTGAACTGAATTTCTCGTTTGCGTACCAGGTTTCATTTTGGTTTCCAGTTTTCCAATTATATTGTTCGGTTTCCATGAAAAATGAGTCAGAGCTGAATGGTTGAAACCGAGTTTTGTTATGAGAGGTTCTATATGTTTCAAATAAACGTTTTACAAGCGAAGTTAAGCTTTTGTGGCAGTCATTATCCATTGAAATTTTCAAGATCTACGCCCTAGAAAAAAGGATGCCTCAAAGGGACATCCTTAACAATGTTTTTCAAATGCTGATGTTAGATTTTGCATGATTTCTTCGATTGTGCTGCCTTCTATATGTTCTCTTGGTATAAAATGGACAACTTCTTTTCCCTTTAGTAAGGCCATAGAAGGAGAGGAAGGTTCCAATCCAGAAAAATATCTTCTCATTTGTCCAGTTGCTTCTTTATCTTGTCCTGCGAAAACAGTTATTAAGTGATCAGGAGCTTTTTCACTTTGCAAAACGGCTTGAGTAGCAGCAGGTCTAGCAAGACCAGCAGCACAGCCGCAAACTGAATTGACAACCACAAGAGTTGACCCTTTTACATTATAAAAAAACTCCTCAACTTCTTCCGCTGTCGTTAACTCTTCAAACCCAGCAGCTGTTAATTCTTTTCTCATCGGTATGACCATTTGACGCATATATTCTTCATAAGCCATAGACATGGACAATTCCTCCTTCACGCTTTACATGTAGTTCAAGAATACTACAGAAGAAATTTTCACGCAATTTTTATGGATAAACTACAAGGTGTCACTAGGATTTCATTTGATAAATAAAAATTGCATTCATTAAAAAAGTCCCCACAAAATTAGTATGGGGACTAACAAAGTTATTTATGAAAGTCGCGGATCATTTAATAAATGATCCATTTCTTCCATATGATGCGTCTCATCGGCAATAAGATCTTCCAATTTAACGACAAGCTCAGTCATATTTAAATCTTCGGCTTGTTTTTTTCGTTTTTCATATCTCTCAATTGTTTCTTTTTCTGCATTACGGGCTTGTTCAAGCATTTCTCTAACATTGGTTAATTGTTTCACTTCAGCAGGCTGTGTAGTCGGTGTGCCTCCTAATGTACTAATCTTTTCGGATAAGTATAGAGCATGTCCTTGTTCATCGCCAATTTCACTTTGAAAAAAAGGCTTTAACACTTGGCGATACATGCCTGAAACAACAGCAGCATTGTATGTGTACATGATTACAGCTGCATACTCGTTTGCTAAATCCTCATTTAGTCCATCAATTAATTCTTTCAACTGTTGATCCATTCTTCATCACCCTTTTTAAAATTTGATTCCAAAGATATATTACCCGTTTCATGCAAAGTTAAACCTTTATAAATAATTTTCTACCATCTCTAGTCTCAACATTCAGATTCCTTTAAACAGATAATGAATTTTACATACTACTTTTAATGCTTTTCTAAAAAATGGTTGCCTGTAAATCGTTTATTTATCAATTGTATTATTAGGGATTTCCCCCACACTCATGGGCTAACTCTATATGAAGATGAACTTTTCTAGATCCATGAAAAAAAGTACCAGAATTATCTTCAGGTTCAGTTTTTTCAAAAGGACTGAACGCAGGAAAAGTTAATTCTGGCACTAAACAGTTTTAATAAGAATTATTTTGTTTTTGCTGGCTCTCGTTTTTCTTCAAATAAATCAGTTACTGCTCCGATGGATGAACAGGAAACAAGTCGGGCGTATTTTCCTAAGACTCCTTTTTTCATTAATTCTGGAGCTTTCCACTCTTTTCTTCTTTCCTCTAATACTTCATCAGAAACATGTACAGATAATTCTCTTTTATCACTATCGACTGTGATAAGATCGCCGTTTTTAACAAGAGCGATTGGTCCGCCTTCTTGAGCTTCTGGGGCTATATGTCCAACTACCAGCCCATGTGTTCCTCCTGAAAAGCGGCCGTCTGTTAATAATGCAACACTTTCACCTAGGCCTTTTCCTACAAGAATCGCTGAAATTGAAAGCATCTCAGGCATTCCCGGCCCTCCTTTTGGACCCTCGTACCGAATAATCAAAACGTCTCCCGGCTGAATTTGACCATTCAATACAGCTTCAGTTGCCGCTTCCTCTGTATCAAAAACTTTTGCTGGACCAGTTAAGTTAGTTACTTTTAAGCCAGATACCTTGGCAACTGCTCCGCTTGGTGCTAAATTTCCTTTTAAAACAACTAAAGGTCCGTCCTGTCTTAGTGGTTGTTTCGTATTAACAATGACTTTTTGACCTTCTTTTAATGGTTCACACTCTGCAAGATTCTCAGCTACCGTTTTACCAGTAACAGTTAAACAATCGCCATGCAGGTAACCTTGTTCCAATAAGAGCTTCATCACAGCAGAAACTCCGCCAGCCTCATGCAAATCCTGCATTACATATTTTCCGCTTGGCTTAAGGTCTGCGATATGCGGTACTTGCTTTTGGAGCCTTTCAAAGTCTTCTAACTTCAAATCCACATCAATTGCATGGGCGATAGCAAGCAAATGAAGGATTGCGTTAGTAGAACCACCTAAAGCCATGACTACCGTTATCGCATTTTCAAACGCTTCCTTCGTCATAATGTCTTTAGGATAAATTCCTGCTTCTAACAATTTATAGACAGCAAGACCTGCATCATAGCAATCTTTTTTCTTCAACTCGGTTTCTGCAGGGTTTGAAGAACTTCCCGGCAGACTCATTCCCATTGCTTCAATAGCAGATGCCATCGTATTTGCTGTATACATTCCACCGCAAGAACCTGCACCAGGACAAGCATGACATTCAATTTGATTCAATTCCTTATTGTCAATATCTCCATTGTTAAATTTCCCGACTCCTTCAAAGGCAGAAACAATATCGATATCTTCACCATTTAATTTGCCCGGCTTTATTGTTCCCCCATAAACAAATAAAGCAGGAACCTCGGATCTGGCAATTGCAATCATACATCCCGGCATATTTTTGTCACATCCGCCAATAGCAACAAACCCATCAAGATTTTCTCCACCAACAACAGTCTCAATAGAATCTGCAATCACTTCTCTGCTCGGCAGGGAATAGCGCATGCCAGCCGTACCCATAGAAATCCCGTCAGAAACGGTAATTGTATTAAAAATTAGCGGAGCTCCGCCTGCGTCCTTTGCACCTTGTTTAGCATTTCGAGCTAATTCGTCTATATGTATGTTACAAGGGGTTACCTCGCTCCATGTACTTGCTACACCAATCATCGGCTTTTTAAAGTCTTCATCCTTAAAGCCTACTGCACGAAGCATTGCTCTGTTTGGTGTTCTTACTGGATCTTCACTAAGTTGTTTGCTTCGAATTCTTAAATCTTTATTCATTTTGTTTAGCCTCCCAAACTAATTATATTGTTTTCTACTATAGTTTGAAAATTAACTTTTTTCAACAAAATTCTAATAATTTCACTAATTAATTTTTGGTATCAACGCGTTAATTGACAAAATTTTTTCCTGTGAGTTAATATTTTTTAAATACTACTCGTAATTCTTATCCATTAAAGCTTACTTAATATTTGGCCTATTCTTTAATTGGAAAGTGCAGGATGTAAAAAGAGCCAGCTTTTCCTCATAATAGTCTTTCACATTTGCTTATAAAAAATTCTAGATTTCTGGTTCCTATTATGGGAAGTTTTTATGCTTTTGAAAATTGCATAAATTTAAAAAGTTGACCCATAAACAGATCAACTTGTTGAACAATTAATTATTCCTATTTTCAGTCATCTGCTTCCAAACTGAACCTTTTGCTTCCTCTCCGCCTTCAATGCGTTCAACAGCCATTTTTATTTGCAGGCTAACTTCAAATTCAGGATCATTTTCTGCATCTTTTAATGCAGGTAAAGCCGTATCATCCCCTACTTCATATAAAAACATAGCTGCCCGCCAGCGAACCAGCTTGTTTGGATCCTTCAAAGACTCTTTCATTACAGGTATTGCTTTCGGGTTACCTAAATCTGAGAGGCAGTCACCCGCAGTTCGCCTTACGGTAACCGATTTATCTTCAAGGGCTTTGTACAAATATGGGAGCACAGAATCTGTTTCAATCATACCCAAATAAACAGTTGCAAGACGTCTGATAGAAGCCTTTGAATCCTCTAAAGCCTTTTCCAGAACAGGAATATCCTTTTCAGAAGGGTTCATTTGCTCCAAATGAGCATACCGATTTTTCCATTCGGGGTCCTGCATCATATCTAATGTAACTTCATAAGGAGAACGAGGAGTGACTTTTTCCCCTTTTTCTTTTGTTGAAGCATTCTTAACTAATTTAGTTAATCGGTCTTCATGATAAGCTGCTTCTATTTCTTCAACAACTTCTCGTCCAACATCATCATAGTCACCATAACGGACACCTTGCTCCTTCCAATGCCTGTCCAGTACTACATTTTCAGCATTCTTTTGGAGCTCCATAATCGACTTTTGAAACCGTTCCGATAATCCGTATCTTTTTTCTGTCTCTTGATCTGTAAGTTTTACCTGCATTGGAATTCCATTGAACATTTGTATAAAAACTTTAATTTCCCCAAATCCCTCTCTAGGATGGTCAGACCTATCACCTTCACCTGTTTCTTCACCAAAAACAGCTCTGACCTTAGGTAAAATTTCCTTCCAATCAAATTTAGCATTTCGTTCAACTGCAAGAAAATCCGCTACATGATAGACTCCCTTTACACCTTCAATCAAAAGGACATTCTTGATGAGCTCAGGCGCTTGATCTGAATCAGATTTTTTATAGTTATTGCTTTTTCCTGCAGGTAATTCCTGATTTAAAATAACTTTCATTGTATTCGGACTTGGAGTTGGTTCAATTGAATTTATTTTCACGAATTTTCACCTCTGAATTTAAACTGCTTTTATCATTTTAACATAGAGGTTTTTTCCTTGCTAATCCTATAGTTCAAGCAGCCCAATTTTCAGGAAAGATGTCGTACTCAACAGGAGAAATAGGTGTCGAATACCCTATTTGGAGTCAAATATTCCATTCATTATGAAATTGTTGTAAAAACCTTTTCATGTACTCATCCCTTTGTTCTGCCATTTTTTTGGCAGTTTCAGTATTCATCCATTTTTTTAATTTAAGTAATTTCTCATAAAAATGATTTATTGCCGTAGAAGGTCCATTCCGATATTCGTTATAGGTCATTTCTTCACGTATTTTTATGTTAGGGTCATAAATTAAGTGCCCCCTAGAGCCGGCATATGTGAAGGTTCTAGCTATTCCAATCGCTCCAATCGCATCTAATCTGTCTGCATCTTGGACGACTTGCCCTTCTGTTGAGAGAGGCAAGGAAGATCTAGTACTAAATGAGATCGATGTAATAATGGAGACTACTTCTTGAATTGTTCGTACATCCACATCCAGATTATTGAGAAATGATTTTAATTGACTTAATTCTATTCTTGTTTTTTCTTCAATTTTCTCATCGATTACATCATGGAGCAGTGCAGAAAGCTCGACTAGAAAAAGGTTACACTGCTCTTTTTCTCCGATTTCAATTGCCAGCTTTCTTACTCTTGCAATATGCCACCAGTCATGCCCTGATCTCTCCTGTTCAAGCTTTTCCTTAACAAATTTCTCCACATTCGAAATGACCTTATTTTCCACTTACCTTCACCCCTCTATAAATCGGTATTATAAGAAGATCTGTTCAATTATTTTGAACGAAAAGTGCAATTCGCTAGTCCTTCGGCAACAAGCATTCGGGCGATCCGGCTGGAAGGTTGTTTTATAACCTTCTCCGGCGGATTCGCTTATGACCTAAGAGCCGAGGGCGCCTGGACAATAACCTTCTTTAGCATGTTAATGCTTTAATTAACTTAAATTTACTTAACTGAACAAAAAAAGAAGAAGCCAAAATCAGGCTTCATTTAGCAAATTTTCAATATCTGCTTCTAATTCTAATGGATTTGTATTTGGTGAGAATCTTTCTTTCACTAGGCCATTTTTATCGATTAAAAATTTTGTAAAATTCCATTTAACTGCTTTTGTTCCAAGAACTCCAGATGCCTCGTTTGTTAAATATTTAAAAAGTGGGTGAGCATTTTCTCCATTCACGTCAACCTTTGCAAACATCGGAAAAGAAACACCGTAATTCACAGAACAAAATGACTCGATTTCTTCATCAGTTCCAGGTTCTTGGTTCATAAATTGATTACAAGGAAACCCTAATATTTCAAATCCTTGATCTTTAAATGTTTCATAAAGCTCCTGTAATTGTTTGTATTGAGGTGTAAACCCGCATTTACTTGCTGTATTGACGATGAGAAGAACTTTGTCCTTAAACTCTCTGATGCTAATTTCCTCACCATTTATCTTATTAACGCGGTATTCATATACACTCATTTTTTAAATCCTCCTAATGATTAGTAATTTTTAATCGTTAATAGGCAGTTTTTGTAATGTTAAAACGACATGTTCAACAAGGTTCTCGATATCGAAGCTATTTGATTCAGTTATCTTTCTCTGAAAATCAATTTGATAATGATGGTCATGCAAATGACTATTTGACACAACTGTCACAGAATGCCTGACATCTGCAGCATCCACCCACATATTTCTTAATGTCTCAATTATTTTAGTGTTTGAGTCAATACTTTTTTCTTTTACAAAAAAAGTTATAAGTATTATACATCCTGGTGTTTGGTTACTCCTTAATAATTCACCTGCTAATTGTTCCAATTCCATGCGTAAATCCAATTGGACAACTATCTTTTTATCAAATGGTAAGCAAAAATTAATTTGATAATGCCGGGACATTGAAGCCAAGTCTACTAAGTCTCTCCTGTTGATAACTTGAATCACCTTATGAAGATCCAGGTCATATACGGCCCCTTCCAGGATTACCTTTAGATTATCATAAGCAGTAGGATCAAACATTTACAAATACCCCCTCTGCAGGCCTTTTAAAACAATAGGTTTCTAGAAGTACATACATTAACATTGTTCCGAGAAAAAAGCTGAAAAGGTTTCTGTTACGAAATATTTATAGCAAGGGATACAGCCACGCCAGTTCTACTCTCAATTCATCAATCAAATATCATTTTACCATAAGAAAAATTGAAAAATTTTTTAATTGTTCCTATAATAAAGAATAATTTGCAACTATTTTATGGAGGTGCTCATGTGCCAATTAATATACCAGTGAATTTGCCTGCCAAGGAAATTCTAGAAAATGAAAATATTTTTGTGATGGATGAAAAGCGTGCTTATAGTCAGGACATTAGACCGTTAAAGATAATGATATTAAATTTAATGCCTGAAAAAGAAAAAACAGAAACGCAGCTTCTGCGTTTACTTGGCAATTCTCCGTTACAGGTTAATATATCATTTCTAAGAATGAAAACTCATGAGTCAAAGACAACTAAGAAAGAACATTTAGAAGAATTTTATACAACCTTTGATTTAATTAAAGACAAAAAATATGATGGAATGATTATTACAGGAGCTCCATTGGAACATCTAGAGTTTGAAGAAGTTACCTATTGGAAAGAATTGCAGCAAATTTTTGAATGGACAAAAGAGAATGTGACCTCCACCTTGCATATTTGCTGGGGTGCACAAGCAGGACTTTTCCATCATTACGGCGTAAATAAATATCAATTGCCAAAAAAATGTTTCGGTATTTTCCCCCATATTGTTCAACATCCAACAGATAAATTAGTTCAAGGTTTCGATGAACTATACTATGTCCCTCATTCTCGGCATAGTGATGTAAAGGGGGAAGAAATAAGCGAGATCAAAGAACTTCAATTATTGTCCTTTTCGGAAGAGGCAGGGGTCTGTTTAGTTTCATCTAAAGACAGAAAACATGTGTTTTTAACAGGTCACCCTGAATATGACACCACATCATTGAAGGAAGAATATGAAAGGGATATTAATAAAGGGCTGCAATTAGATTTGCCTATCGGCTACTTTCCAAAAAATAATCCTGCTAATCGTCCGATCAATTATTGGAAATCTCATGCAAACTTATTATTTGTTAATTGGCTGAACTATTATGTTTACCAAGAAACACCATATGAATGGACATAATAAGCAGCTGTTTTCGAAAAATTTTCACTCTTTCGGTCGTAAGGGGTGGAATGAGAGAATTGAAGAAATTTGCGATAGACCAATTGCCTTAATTCGACTATATTTTTCGCTTCAAAAACATAGCTTTATGGAAAGGTTTCAAAAAGAAAAAGAAGATAAATAGAAATTTTTCACAAAAAGGGTTGTGTATTTTTACACTTTTTTTTACAATGTACATGATGATTGTGGTAAGTTGCTTAACAATTGTAAAAAAATACAACAACATTTAATACTGTCTTCATAATTAGAAAATATTTGTATGGTATGTTTATACAAACTAAACATCTAAAGGGTTCATAGATTTGTTGTTGATAAAACTGAGGTGAAAATTTTGAAGGTTTTAATTTTGACTGCTAAATATGGTAATGGACACATTCAAGTGGCAAAAACTCTGCAACAACAATGTTTCAAGCTAGGTGCAAGTGAAGTCGTTGTATCTGATCTATATTATGAGTCCCATCCAATATTTTCTGAAATTACACAATACCTTTATTTAAAAAGCTTTTCATTCGGAAAACAGTTCTATCGTTTGTTTTACTATGGTGTTGATAAAATCTATAACAAAAGAATGATGAACTTATATTTTAAGATGGGGAATAAACGATTAGATGAGCTAATAAAAAGCATACAGCCTGATATTATTATCAATACTTTTCCAATGATTGTTGTGCCTGAATATAGAAGGAGAACTGGGAAAATTATTCCTACTTTTAATGTTTTAACTGATTTTTGTCTCCACAAAATATGGATCCATGAAAATATTGACAGATACTACGTGGCTAATTCAATAGTAAAGAAAAAGATTATGAAACTAGGCATCCATCCAGACCGTGTTGTTGTTACAGGCATTCCGATTCGCGAACAATTTGAGGAGCAGCATGAACATTCCTCTTTGTTCAAAAAATACGGCATTGATTCTACAAAAAAAGTTTTATTAATAATGGCAGGGGCACATGGTGTTCTTAAAGGTGTGAAAGAGCTTTGCCAATCTTTTATTTCAAATAAAAATATTCAGGTTGTTGTTGTTTGTGGAAATAATAAACAGCTTAAAGAGGTTTTACGTCCGCTTGAACAACAATACCCATCCCAATTAAAAGCACTTGGATATGTCGAGAAGGTTGATGAATTATTCAGGATATCAGATTGCATGATTACTAAGCCTGGAGGCATCACTCTTACTGAAGCAACGGCATTAGGTGTTCCAGTAGTTCTCTTCAAACCAGTACCAGGCCAAGAAAAAGAGAATGCTATATTCTTTGAGCAAAACGGTGCTGCTGTGATTGTCAACCGGCCTGAAGAAATTCAAGGTGCAGTTACTCAATTAATGAGCGATGAAAATAGATTGGAAAAAATGAAGAAAAACATTCATTCACTCTATCACCCAAGTTCGGCAAGAGTGATTTTAGAAGACATGTTTAAAGAAGCACAGTTAATCAAAGAGAGAAAACAGCAAAAGGCTTTATAGACAGAAACTAGGATGAGTGGTTTTACACTGTTTTTTCTGGAGGATTTTTATGGATACAAGTACTCATGTCATGATGGGGATTGGTTTAGCAGGTCTAGCCCATCTGGATCCATCTATTGCAGCCAGTAAAGAGGCTTCTCAAGTAATTCTAGCTGCCACTATACTTGGTTCAAATGCACCTGACTTTGATTACTTTATAAAGATCTTAAAGGGTAATGGGGCTTATATAGAACATCACAGAGGGTTATCTCATTCCGTTCCGATGTTATTCGTATGGTGTTTATTATTTTCATGGCCAATTTATTTCATTAATCAAGAAATTCCTTTCATGAATCTATTTTTGTGGACACTCTTGGCAATCGTTATTCATGTTGTAATGGATCTTTTTAATGCTTATGGGACCCAAGCTGGACGTCCATTAACAAAAAGGTGGCTGTCATTAAATACCATCCCTCTTTTTGATCCATTTATATTTGGATTGCACCTGATTGGAATTGGTTATTGGCTGTTCAGCGAAAATCCCGGCATAGGCTTTTTATTCATTTATTTAGGAATTATTTTCTATTTATTGATACGTTTTTATTATTCTACAAGAATAATAAATCAAGTAAAAAAATATCTCCATGAAAATGGTAAATTAACTGTAATCCCTACTCTTTCTTTTAATAAATGGAATTTTGTGTGGGAATCAAAGTCTCTTTTTAAAGTTGGGCATGTTAATTCAAAAAAAATTACTTTGGTTCATGAATTTGAAAAACGTTCAGCCGGAGAACCTATCATTGCTAAATCTTTAATTGACCAGAATGTCAAACATTTTTTCAACAATTCTGCCCATCAGCATGTGTTTGTTCTTCCCACATTAAATGGCTATGAAGTAAGGTGGATCGATTTAAGATTTCGAACGAAGAATCATTACCCATACATGGCAATAGTAAAAATGAATGAATCCTACGAAATTCAATCATCCTACACAGGCTGGATCCATCAATCCACTTTGATTGATCAAAAGCTGCAACAAGTAAAATCGGTTTCACCACCAGAGAAAAATAGTACTCATCTTTCTGAAAGTTAAAGGTCGAAGAGGAATTAGTTTCGAAAAAAGCACAATACTATTTTATATCAAACCTAAATCCTTTAAGGTACTTGAATAACAAAAAAAGGAAGCAATAACTTTAAGAATAAAAAGTTATTGCTTCCTTTTTTGTCAGGCAAGAAAGTTTAAGTTAAATAAAGTATTAACGTAATAAAGAAGGTTATCGTAGTCCAGCTGCAGCGCCCGGCTCGCCTGAGGTCACAAGTCAATCTTCAAAAAAAGGAAAAAACACCTTTCTTTGAAGATCGCCAGAGTGCTTTTCGGGGCTGAGCAAGGCGCTTTCGCTTTTCCTTGTTGTCCAGAGCAGGCGGACAGGACGTCCTAGTGCCATCGGCCATTAGGTCTCAGGGTCAATCGCCTAAGAAGGTTATGCCGGCTCGCCTTGTGCTTGTCGCCGAAAGACTCGCGCTCTGCGCTTTTCGTTCTTTAAGCAGGAAAAACCACCCAAGCAGGAATTTTAAAATTTAAAATTCACGATTGACTGCTTTGTGAATAGTAAACCTCTTCGTATGGCTGAACGACAACAAATCCATTCCCAGAAAATTTCATTTGGACAGACTCTCCGCTGCCTCTTCCTAAAAAAGTTTTAAGCGAAACATCAGTAACGAACTCGGGCTCCAGGTTTCCAGACCATGCGACTGTAGCATTCGGATCAGTGTATACAGGATTGCTTTCTGATACAAGCAAGGTCAAAGGCTCGTAATGAGAAGTAATCGCCACCATCCCACTTCCCTCCAGCTTTATATTAAAAAGACCTCCTGAAAGCATTCCAGCTACCCTTCTCATCAACTTAATATCCCACGAAATCGAAGGTTCAAATGCAAGAAGATCATTTCCATTTACAAAAATAGAGTCACCGGTTAATTGGAGAATAGAAATTTTCTTTCCTTGATCTGCAAGGTACAGCTTTCCATCTCCCACTGCCTTCATAAGTGAAGTTCCTTCTCCTGATAACGCTTTTTTAAATAGCTTACCGAGTCCATGATCGAGAATTCCTTCTCTTTCAAATTTAATTTGCCCGCGGTAGGATACCATTGCTCCTGCTTTAGCCCATACCTGTGATTGTAAATTCACTTCTAACATGCGGGGAGTTTCAAGTTCGAATAATCCTTCCCCTTTGTCTTCTTGTTTTGTTTTTTCAATAAATTCATTAATTGAGTACCGATTCATATGTATGGTTCCTCCTTTTCGTTCTCAAGCATAAACAACCATAAAAATGATATAGCTTGCTTCAATTCAGGCTGAGATCTGGCTTGAAATAGTTGGTCAACTCTACTATTATAAACACCTTGGCCTTCGAGGATGCACCAACCATTTTCCGTGGCTAATCTTTCAAATTCCCAAGGCAGTATCGAATTGCAATTTACCGGCTTCTGATAAAGCCGATCAAAACTATAGGCTCTTGGCCCGGCAGTTGGCAAAATACAGCGATACATAGCTTTCCGCCTGGTTTTAATATACTTTTAAGTTCTAAAAGAACTTCAAAAGGATTTTCTGTCAGTATAACTACCCTTTAAATTATTTCGATAAAGATTAAGGAAAACCTGCTGTGATGAATAAAATTATGTTTTCTGACAACATTATGAAAGACTGTATGTAACAATATCTTCAGGAGGCAGAACAATGACAAAAAAATACAATAAAGGCAGCGAAAATAATAACCGCCCTCAAAAGGAGGATCACCAGCTCGAGTTTGCGAAGGAAATGATAGCTGGTGATAATAGTAAGGGGAATAAACGGAATAAAGACCAGAAAGATAAATCAGCGAAGAAATAATATTTCTATAAGAGAGGCTACGCGCACAGGCGAAGTCTTAAGTTTGATGCTTTAAAGATAAAAGCACGCTAATCAGATTAATTTGCACGATTACCTAAATAAATACTAATAATCTGAATCAATGCCTGCAATAGAACAAAAAGTAAGACGCCAGTCTATCAGCCTCAAGGATAAGATAACCCGGAAAGAAAAGAAGATTTTTTCTTTATCCGGATTGGCATATAACCTTGAGGCAAACGGCGCCTATGCTAGAATCGATCACTTTTTTTAATTTAAATTAATTTAAATTTCTGAAAACTACAAATAAAAAAAGTTCGCTCTTCCTCTATTACTTTATTAACTATTCCGCTAATCCTTCTGTTTTCATAACACGCTCTACTGCTTGGATAGCTTCATCGGCATCACTGCCTTCTGCGGAAATTTTGACTGTTGTTCCCTTTGATACTCCAAGTGACATTACACCCATAATTGATTTTAAATTTACTGTGCGGCCGTTTGCTTCTAGATTCACTTCAGCAATAAAAGAATTAACCGTATTCACTAATGCTGTAGCTGGTCTTGCATGTAAACCAGAATCATTTGTAATAATAAACGTTTGATCTGCCATGAATAAAACCCCTTTCTTAAAACAAAAAATGGTTAGTGATAACGCTTTTTTCCAAGAGACCTATACGTATATTAGTGACATATAAATAAAACCAGTAATTGATTCTGGTCTCTTCTCAGGTGATTACTTTAACACCATAAAATGAGAACCTTTTTAGCAGTTTGCAGCAATGTTTGTGAAAACAACCCGATAATTTAAATATAACGATTTTTTTCTTGTTCTTCTAGTGAAAGTTTCATAAAAGGATAATAAATTCCAAGCACTTGATATGTAGTTGTCTGTGAAATGACTTTCTCAAGTGTAATACTAAAATTTTCACACTCTAAAAGGAATTGATTTCCTCTTGATTTAGTAAACAAGGGATCTCCAAATTTTAAAATGAGATGACACGCTTTTTCAAAGTCCTCTTCCGTTATCTTTTTACTTGGTACAATAATGATCTCTCTTCCACAGAAGTTTGTCCTTATCATTTTGCTTGCCCTTTCATATTAATTTTGTACAGTATATGCGACCTGGACTGTTCTCTATGTATTAATATCTGAAAGTTCACAAATAACTCATTGCAAACCTTGACTCACTAATGACAATAGTGTATATTATAACCATCATTTAGCAGCATTTTATTGAATTAGAATGATGCATGTGATTAAAATTTTTTTTAGCACTTGCTTGTGCTACAGTTATTAGGAGGATTAAGTTATATGCAAAACGGCAAAGTAAAATGGTTCAACAACGAAAAGGGCTTTGGGTTTATTGAAGTTGAAGGCGGCGAAGATGTATTCGTACATTTCACAGCTATTCAAGGCGAAGGTTTCAAATCATTAGAAGAAGGCCAAGAAGTTTCTTTTGAAATTGTTGAAGGAAACCGCGGACCTCAAGCTTCTAACGTAGTTAAAATTTAATTTCTAAAATAAACACTATTCATATACAACAAAGAGGCTGCCTTTAGCCTCTTTTCTTTATGGTCATATTTTTTGGCGCCATTTGCAATCCAAGCTTGCTCGCAGGCGAACGACCAGTGTCTGACGCTATTTACTCAATCTCTTTTGGATATCATCATATACTCAAGGGCTTTTACATTTTGTTTTATTTTTTTTTCGATGCGCTTTATTTCAACATGATTAAAAACACTTGCATTGTTTGCTATGTAGATTAATTTATCAAGGTCTTGATAAATTTCAGAAAAAGCCAATTTTATATTTGAGTCTAACTTCTCTCTGCTCATCTAACTCCTTCTCCTTTCCTCAACAACATAAATAGTCATAAAGTTACATAAACAATCTAATATCTTACAATATTTCTGTCTTACTATGCCTATTCCCTTTTTTTATAGGAAAAATGTATTGCTTTTTAATTCAAAATATTCAGTTTCCTATTTTTTGAATAATATTTAGCTTGGAATCAAAGGATAAATGAAGGAGGTGACCTGATTTGGATCAAATTAAGCATTCGGGTTTAGTTAGTGGGTTTAATGGTTTACAGCAATATGAACTAGCGGTTAAAGCTGCTCAAAAAATGACTGGTTATGCAACAATGAGTATGGATCCAGAGTCCATTGAGCATGCTTATCAGGCCATTAAGGATGCAAATACTCTTTATCAACAAATGGGGTTGGATCAAACAGGTGTGGATCAAGAATTTTTATCAGCGCAGCATCAATTATTAAATCAATGTTCTCATCAATTAGAAGAGGCAGAAAAATAGAAATAAAAAAGCTCATACTTCGTTTAAAGATTGGATTGTGTCTTTAATAATCAGGTAGGAGCTTGGTAACAATTACTTATATAATATGTTTAAAATACGATTAAACTTTCTTATCCAGTAAAAAATCCGCCTAATTAAGCGGATTTTTTTAGTTCGGTAATCGATTAACATATTACCCCTCGAGGTCACAAGGCTTTCCGTCAAAAAGGTTAAAGAACACCTTGCTGCCTACTTGTCTTTTGCTTGTTGCCTTGGACCTTGCGCTCTGCGCTTCTCATTTAGAATTAAAAGGGAACGAAGTAGTGCTTCGTTAAGCTACGCTCCCCTTATCTTTAAGTTAATTTTTCCCCAACCTTTTTTATCTTCTGTCCGACAGTACATTTTTTGATACAAAAAGAATGGGCATAATTTTTTCCATATTCTTTCCGAAAATGTTGTTTTAATAAACAATCTACACAGTATGTGTCTAATAATTCCCCAACTTCGTGGAAAGCATTTCTTTTGCTCACAATCCTTCACCTCAGGTTGTCTACTCTATCTTTATTTGACTTTTTATTTCAATATTTTGGATGGCTTGTTTAGAAAGCTTGTCAGCTTCACTATTATCATTTCGAAGGATTGGATGATAAATTGGATAGATGTTTAGAGCTTTTATCCTTGCTTCAATTTTATCCAGCCATTTGATAAACACTTCTTCGTAACATGGCCATTCCCCTTCAAGTTGTTTTAAAACGACTTGCGAATCTCCCTTGAAAGTGACCGTTTGAGATTGTACCTTCATTTCAGCAAGCTGTTCCATTACCAACGAGAAGGCTGCATATTCTGCTTCATTATTAGATGTTAATTCATGCACTTTTACATTTGCTCTAATTCTGTATTCATCCTTGTTTAATTGATAATAAATCACAATCCCTAAACCCGCTTCTCCAGTATCTTTATTGTAGCTTCCGTCAAAATAAGCAATGATATTTGACGGTTCTTTTTCAATATGTTTTGTTAACTTTTTCAGCTCTTTTGTATTCCAGGCTCTGTCTTGCTCATCAATAAAAGTAATTTGCTGCAATCTTCCAGTCCTTTCAAGGTCTTCTGCCAATAGAAGAGCTTGATCTAATGAGAGATATTCAGCAGAACGAAATGTGACGGCTTTGGATTTTTTTTGAGAATACACCCATTCAATCTGTACGTTCAAAGGGTTCACTCCAACTATAAAAATTAACTATATTTCCTATGTTATGCTACTCTTCCTCTGCAAGCATTATTCCTCAAAATTGGCCACACTCAGAACAGGGTTTATTATAAAACAGGTTAGTTTTTACCTTCACTTGGGATGATTCCTTATACCTTCTAATGTAAACAATATGCTATAATCATATTCGGTTTATCATTATTCAGAATGAAAGGAAGCAACTTAAATGTTTAATGAACTTTTATGGTTTGGTTTTGCGTTTATTAATTTTATCATGGTTCTTTTATTTTATAAACTTTTTGGAAAAAACGGATTGATTGTTTGGATTGGATTCTCTACTGTCATAGCAAACCTGCAAGTAATTAAAACAATTGAACTGTTTGGTTTGACCGCGACAATGGGCAATATTATGTACGGAACTGCTTTTTTCGTAACAGATGTTATAAATGAAAAATACGGGGAAAAGGAAGCAAAAAAAGCAGTATGGTTAGGGTTTGCAACTCTTTTGTCGATGACTTTCATTATGCAGGCAGTTCTTCTGTTTGAGCCTCATGAAATTGATTTTGCCCAAGAGTCACTGGCGACTATATTTGGTCTATTACCGAGAATCGCACTTGGAAGTTTACTCGCCTATATTATAAGTCAATATATTGATGTTAAAATTTACTCAAGCCTAAGAGATAAATTTCCAAATCAACTTTGGATTAGAAATAACGGAAGTACAATGCTAAGTCAATTTCTTGATACATTGGTTTTTACTTCAATTGCATTTCTTGGTGTTTATCCCTTCTCAGAGTGGATCCAGATCTTCATAACGACATATCTCATTAAGTTCCTTGTTGCTTTACTTGATACTCCTTTTGCTTATATGGTAAAAAGAATGAATGTGAAAGAAACTCTGGTAAGTAAGAATAACCTGTTTTAAATGACTATCATGATATGGTTTATAATAACAGCCAAATAAAATAATAAAGGGAGAGGTTAAAGCATTGGTTGAAGTATATATTGATGGTGCAAGCAGAGGTGACCCCGGCCAGTCAGGGGCAGGAATCTTTATAAAAACAAATGGAAGCGCGGAATCATTTCTCTTTCCTCTTGGGAATATGAATAACCACGAAGCTGAATATCATGCCCTTATTCACGGATTAAAGCTTTGTTTAGAAAGAAATATAAAAACAGCCTCTTTTCGTACAGATTCTCAGCTAGTTGAAAGAGCTGTCGAAAAACGCTTTGTAAAAAACGAAAAATTTCGTCCTTTACTTGATGAAATTTTACTATTAATTGATCAATTTGATCTTTTTTTTATTAAATGGATCCCAAGCAAGCAAAATCAAACAGCTGATCAATTGGCACGACAAGCAATTCACTTAAATGGATAAAAGGTGAAAAGGTTATGTGAATCTTCCATCTGTGGGAGGTTCTTAATTGTTTCTTCATCCCCAACCACTGACGAGCAGCCCGATACCAGAAGGATGTGGGCTGCTGTTTCTTTTTTTCTCGGACACTTTCGAACATTTATCCCCACCCTTCCCTTATTGCCCCCGCTAAGGCCTGAGCCATAAGGTTTTAATGTCCCGTTAAGGAGAGGGATAAACTTTAAAAAATCACATCTTAGCTAAGCTGGAGAATTTTTATTGTTTAGTTATTTAACGCTTGAAGCTCATAATCTCGGTCCTCAAGTTTTCTGTTTATTGTTTCTAGCATTGCTTTAATATCGTCAGGTTGACTTTCTTCTACACGAAGTACCGTTTCTTCAATTCGAGTTAGATGTTCTTTGTTTTCTTTCTTGAAATCATCAAAATTGTTTTTGAATTCACTCAAAGCTTTTAAAATCATTTCTAATTGTTGATCACTCATTCTTTCGCCTTCTCTTATATACATTTAATTTATGTATAAACTAATCCTCAAGCTTAAACGTTGACTAATAACTTGTTCTAAAGGTTGTTTTGTGCCTTCCCATAATCACATCAAGCCCTCTGAGTTCTACGGGGTTCTATGTTTAAATTAATTGCAGCTGAATCGCTTTGTTTAAAGCTTTTTTCCTTGTGGTATTTTCTTCCTCCATAAGCGTTTCTAATAATGCAAGATAAAATGATCCATCAAATTCTTTTTGAGCTTTAAGTGTAATTTCAATCGACGCATTGACTACTTCATCATTAGCACCAGTGTAATGTTTTCCAAATTCAATGAAAGATACTACATCTTCTCCTAGTATAAACCCTTTTCCTTTTAACTGAGTGATGTATTCTTGGACAGAAGCTTGCAATCAGACATCATCCTTATTGTTAGTATCAGTTCAAATATTAAGTGAATTATCCTATTTATTACCACTCTCATTTTCTTAAAAGCAGCTAACACTATAGTTGGAGGTGGAAATCCATGAGTAAAAATAAAGGTAATAATCGCAGCCAGGCAGCCCCTAGTGTAAATCCACAAGGGTATGCTCCGAACTCTGAATATAAAGCAGATCCTAAAAGCTCGTTAGAAAACGCAGCAAAGAAGAAGAATACAAAATAGTCGGAGAGGTCTAAATGGCCTCTCCTCTTCTTACAATGTGATTTATAATTCCTTTTATGTCTAATTCTGTAATCTTCATTAATACTTTTTCATGCTCATAGGTAAATATAGCTTTTTCAATTTCACATTCAACAGGGGCTTCACAGTGAATAGCTGCCAGTTTTTTTGAAAGATGCAGCATTTCCAGTTCAGCTTCAATTTTTGCTCTTTGGCCTTTTGTCAGTTCTTCAAGTTTTTCTAGCATCCGTTCTATTGATTGATATTTAGCAATAAGCTTGTAGGCAGTTTTCTCTCCAATCCCTTTCACTCCTGGATAATTATCACTTGTATCCCCCATCAACCCTTTTACATCTATAAGTCCTATTGGAGATATTCCATATTCTTCAGTAAAGGTTTGATCATTATAAACTTTATAATTTCCAATTCCTTTTTGAAGAAGAACAACCTCAATATTCGGCTTTAAGAGCTGAAGCAGGTCACGATCACCTGTAAGGATAGATACTTTCATGTCCCGATGAAATTTTTCAGCTAATGTTCCTATGCAGTCATCTGCTTCATAGCCTTCAATGCCTATGTTTCGGATATTTAAAGTGGATACTGCTTGTTTTGCAAGTTCAAATTGAGGAATTAGCTCGAGCGGCGGCTCGTTCCGATTAGATTTATAAGAGGCGAACATTTCATTTCTAAACGTCTTGCTGCCCATATCCCAGCAACAAATAACATGTGATGGGGAAAAAGTATCAATTGCTGACAGTAAATGCTTTAACATGCCGCTTACCCCATTAGTCGGAATGCCTTTACTATTCACCATATAATTTCTATGGACCGCTGTCGCAAAAAACGCCCTAAATAAGAGAGCCATCCCATCCACTAATAATAAATGCTTCGGTTCACGCATAAAAATCTCCTTTTCAACAAATATGCTAAAATTATAACATATTTTACCGACAATTGGTGTTTTGTTGGGTAGTTCGCTGAAGTTTATTGACCAAGCAAACCTTTAAAAATAGAACGTTAAGTTGTTTATAAGCTAAAAAGCGGATTTTCTTTAAAGCGAAAAGAAATCAGCTTTTTTTGTCTAAAGAATACCTATAGGAGATTAACTTGCTTAGAAATCTCCATTTTTCTTCGTGTTCACCATCCGTTCATTACCTCTTTTAAAATTTCCCGTTGCCTTTGCCAATAACAATTGGACTGCTTTTTCATCTTCAGCCATTTTAATTTTCTCTAAAAATTTTTCAGCCTCATTGCCTTTTAATATTTTCACTTGTTTCCCATTAAAATCAAGAAAAACTGTATTATATTTAGAGACTCGGTAACTAAAAGGAGCTTCGTCTAATCGATTTCTTTTATCAATATTGTCCACTTAAAAACCTCCATATTAGATCACTTTTTCTATTGAGGTAATTATCCCTTTTTGTTGTCAACGTTATGATCAACATGTGCTAAAACAATTGAGAATCGTTTGACACAGAAATTTACTTTGAACAGCGAAGGGCCGCATTTTCTCTATGAAAAATGCGGCTCTTTAAAAAATAATTACTTACCTGTGACATAATTCCAACAATCAAACCCAAATCTTTTTATTATATGGTATTTAATTTGAAGGATATACCTTTTATTTTGCATTATCGGTAGTTGTTATGATTCGGATTAAACAGGTCTTCTTGAGCAATTCTAACATCAGAAAAATGATCGACATTGTAATGACCATCAAGTAGTTCATTATGATGATTAATTATCTGTTCGGCAGATAAGGTTGAGGAATCAGTCGTTGAATGCCCATCACCAACTAGAGTTACATCAAAATAATTAATTGTTGCGGTTCTAACTGCTGTGTCAATACAATGTTCTGTTTTACACCCCATGATGACGAGATGTTCGACCTGGTTATCCTGTAAAAATCCCAATAATGGTGTTCCATAAAACGAATTTGTAGCTTCTTTGTCAAAGATTTTTGAAGCTGGTGGTATTTTAATATCCTGGTGTATTTGAAATCCTTTTCCTTCACCATCAGCCACATCTTTATCTCTCATAAAAACTACTAAAGCATTTGATTCTAATGCTTTTTTTACAACTGAATTTATATTATCCAACAATTTTTCTTTATTAAATACACTTTTCTCATTTTTATTCCCATCAATTAATTCTTGCTGGGCATCAATGACTAGCAAAGCTTGTTTCAAAATTTAGACTCCTTTTCATATCATTTATAAATCTGTACCTGCCTCATGCCGTTCTTCTATTTTTATGTTCATAAAAACCTCCTTCTTTTTGATTTGATCTTAGAACAATATCATTTACATTTTGTTCAATTCCTAGTTCGTCATCAATTCGGTAAAATCCTCTTTTTACCTTTCTACAGGTAATTAATAAAGAGTTAAAATACCTCCAAAAACAAAAAGCTTATGAAGAAGAAATATCCTCATAAGCTTTAATCGAGTATTATTTTTTTTTCTTGCTGCTGTTTAATTTACTTGCTTCATGTTCTGCGTAAGAAGCAAATTCAGTATTAAAGTCATTTTTTCTCTTTTTATTGTTATTACGCTGTGCATTTGCATTACCTAGTTTAGTTCTGCCCATCATAATCCCCCTTTAAAAGATGAAATGACATGATTAGTTTATGTCTTCTCAGACTTCCTAAGCATGGAGGTTGATTCCTAAATAGGAATGTATTACCTATTGGGGCAGCTTATTTTTTTGATACATATTCCTTAACCATTTCCTCTGTAACAAATTTTCGTTGGGGAATAATTCCCTTCTTTGCTAAATCATTAATTTCTTTTGTGACTTGATTTATTTTCAACACCGAAAATTTTTGTCCTGTTCGGCAATGCGTAACAACTTCATCAATGGCTGCTTCTCTTATTGCATCAAGTTTCAGGAAATCATTCACAATTCTGTTTTGGTTTTTTGAGTGCTCTGATAGTTGTTTGTGTAGACTAGTCAAGATGTATTCCCCTTTTTTTCATTAATTTTAGCACTTGCTCCTTTGGAGTCCAGCACTTGAAAGAATAGTTTGGCTTCGTTTCGTACCCAAGCCTGCTGCAAAAGTAACTCCGCTTTTTTTCAACCATAAAATAGATACAAGTTGCACATACTTGGTACGTTTTTTTATTCAAAGAATCTCCCCCGTTCATGAAATCCATTCCGACAAGGAATTCTTAGCATGTAAGAGTCCGGCAATATCCTGTTCTTTCTCCAAAGAAAATAACATGCTTTCGTACATTTGATTGATCTCATGTTCAAATTTAGCAACAAGCTCATCCATTTTTTTTGTCAGTAAGCTTGTATAAGAAATAATGAAATTTTCTTCATTAAGTGCTAATTGTTTTTCAATCAGCTCTTCGATTTTCTGCCATACCGCCTCACTCATCATTTGTTTTTGATTTTGTTCAAAAAAGGATTTAGTGCCTTTAAATAACTTCAATTCATCTTTGAAGAAGCTTGATTTTAATTCATTTATTGTTACATGAAGCGTCGGTATACTAAAATCAGTTAATGAAGGCTGAGATAAGATCATCTCACTGTTCAATATTATTACATCTTCTTTCTTCTCTTTTATCCAATTCGTTAATAATGACTTTAGATATTGTTCACTTCGAATGATCAAAGCAGAAAGCTCTTGGTCTATTTCAAAATGAATGGATTGAATTAATTCTGTTACAGACTTATCAAGTGCAATGGTGGGTTTTTGATCTCTAAATACGCCAGGGTGAAATGCTTCTTTAAAAAAATTAGGATACTGAAAGCCGATACGTTGCTTAATATAGTGAACCTGTTCTGCCAATTCACTTTTAATTTGTTTTTCTAAAATTTCCGGGCTGTTTTTGTGTATCGTTTGTAATAAAAGCTGCTGCTCGTTCCTTAAATGGAAAATCTCGTTTTCTTTTTCAGACTGTTTTTTTTGGCTCGATTCAATAATTTTGTTTAGATAATTAGAAACTTTTGCAATTTCATTTTCAGCAGACAGCAATGTTGCTTCCATTAAATCATGCTTGATAAATCGAGTAAAATCCTTGCGAAAAACTTTGAAATCATCCTCGTTTTTGTTTTTTTGATTGAATAATTCGTTTAAGCTTGACACACCGTAGATTCTTGCCTGGCGAATATCCTGGCGGGTTAATTGACCGTCAATATAATTTTTCACATCGAGAATCTCTTCCTCATTCGATGCAAGGTCAATTGCATTTATAATAAAAAACATTTTGTCTAAAGAGAAGGCATCTTTTACCCGGCCCAGCTGTTTTAAAAACCTTTGGTCACCCTTTGAAAAAGGATGATTGTAGTAGGTTAGAAATAAAATGGCATCAGCATTTTTAATATAGCTGAATGCTACTTCAGTATGTCTTTTATGAAGAGAATCCGCACCTGGAGTATCAACAAGTGTAATGCCCTGTCTGGTTAGCTTGCAATCATAATAAATGATGACTTCTTTTACATAGCAAGCTTTATCTTCTTCAGCTACAAATGTAGAAAATTCTGAAAGAGTAGAGCTGACAAATTTACTAGGATAGCTTTTATATTCAGTGATTGCTTGAAGATATACTTTATACCGTTCTTCAAGTTGGTTTTTATTAACCAGCTTTTCGATTTTTTTAAAAGCTTCCTCTAAGGATTTTGCTTCCGTACTTACATCCAGTATCATCCCATTTAAATCCGCTAAAAATTCCTCTTCATTTTTCAAATAAATAGAAACTGTCCCATGAGGATAATCAGATGAAACAGGGGCAATTTTATTGATTGTTGCAGTAGTCGGTGTAGGCGATGATGGCAAAACTTTCTCTCCTATCAATGCGTTAGCGAAAGAAGATTTACCTGCACTAAAAGCTCCAAACAAAGCAACAGTAAAAGTTTTTTGCTCGATCGAAGATAACCTATCCATTAAGGAGTCAGATAAAAATTGAAAGTCTTCCAACGGCTGAATAGTCTTGAAAGTATTTTTCAAAGCCTTTAGAATTTTATCTGAATCGACTACCCTGTCTTTTTTTATTGAAATAGAAGGTCTATCCTCTTTTTCAACCTTCTTGCTTTCTCTTAAAGACCATTGTTCATGTACTTCTATATTTTTTTTGCTCACACTATCCAGCCAATCCTTTACTTCAAAAGGTTCTTCAATCTGTTTTTCAAGAACGGAAAATAATTGCCCTTGATAAAGCAGTAAACGATTTATTTTGATCATTTCCCCTTCATATTTCTGAATAGATTCTTTATAGGAATGTTGCTTTTCTTCAAGCTCTTCAATGGCTAAAGAGTTTGACTCTCTTAGCTGTTTTATAAAAGTATGGATTAAATTATTCGTTTGTTCCCTAGCACGCTGTTTAATCGCTTCACTTATATCAGTTGAATAAGTCATGACATATTGATCAGTAAATGAAGCCCCTTTTTTAATGGTCGTTTGAAGAAGCTTTTGATCGATCTCAGTTTTAAAAGATTGTATGATATTGATTATTTCTTCATCTTTAACACCAGAGCTCTGATATTTATTCATAAAAAGGTTTGTCATATGCCAATCAATATTGGCTTTTGTATGCGCTGCTAAATCTTCCAGAAGGCGATCTGCACGGTGATTTTTTTCCTGTTCCGTTTTCTTCTGGCTGAAAAATAGTCCTACTTTAAATTGAGGTGCCTGTGATTCAATAAAACGTTTTGCTTTTTCTCTTGTTTCGAAAGGTATTATATTAGCGTTTTTCAAAATTTGCTGAACTTGATTTTTTAACTCTTTCTCTAATCGCTCAGCTTGTTCATTTAGGTTGGTTACTTGATTCGTTGTTTGATCAAGCAAGGCTTTTTCTTCTTTCAATTTTTCCTCAATAGCAACTTTTTCATTTCGTTGGAATTGCTCTTGATCCTCTATAAATTGTAAATGCTCTTCCACTAATCCATTTATATGTTGTTGAGCAAGTGAGAAAATTTGTTCCTGTCCCTCTTTTATTATGGCATTAAACAATTGTTTAACCTGCGATAATTCATTATATGGATAATCCTTATTTCTTAACGAGGTATAATATATATGGTTTTCTTTTAAACCTAGCTGAGTGAGAGCTGAGTTGATCTTTGTTCGGTAGGTAAGAAAATCGCCTTCCTCTTCACGGTGTTTGTCGATTTGATTAATAATAAAGTAAAGGTTTTTACCTTTTTCAAGCATTTCACTAACAAATGCAAAGTTCTCCTCTGATTGAACATGGTTATAATCCACAATGTAAAATAAATAGTCTGACGTATGTAAAGTTGATTCCGTTGCCAACTTATGGGCTTGATCGGTGGAATCAATCCCCGGAGTATCAATAATAGTCAAATGATTTGAAATTTGAAAATTGTTATCAAAAATGCTCAGCTTTTGAATTTCTTCTCCCTGTTTGCAATACCCTTTAATCTTTTCAATATCATATTCGCCATCAATTTGAGTCGTTTTACCATTGTGAAGAGTAATTTTAACCTTTTTCTCCCCCCTTTGCAGCAAAACAATGTTTGCACTAGTAGGGATCGGGCTTGTCGGTAAAACATGTTCGCCAACGACCTCATTAATCATTGAGGATTTACCTGCAGAAAAATGGCCTGTAAATGCAATATAAAGCTGCTTTTGATACACTTTTTCGATTATATCTAGCAGTTTATTCGCTCTGATCGTGTCGTGTCTGTTCATAAATTCATCATACAATTTAATGGAATTCGGTAAAATTGAAGATGTCAGTATCAGATTGTTCATGATGTTTCCCCTTTGCTAAGAAATCACTATTATTATTTTACAAGAAACCAGCAAAACTTTCATTTATTGTACGACAGAAATATGGATAAAGTGAAGCTTTTCCAAAAGTTTGATGGTAATGCAGCGCATATCAACTTGTCCAAGATAAAGTGTTAGGGGTCGTATTTGAACAACGAAAAAATATAGATGGTAATCCATATTTAAAAATTTTTATTATAAACAAAAAACCCGGCCAATGCCGAGTTTACCGTCTGACTATTCCTATACCTGAGTGTCTACTTTTTTCAATACATAGCCGATTAGAACCGAGTATGTTACGACAGTTCCAGCTAGAAAAATCATTGTCATCGTATACACCAGCCTTTTCCTACTTGAGAATAGTTTTCATTATATAGTAAGCTTATCATTAATGAAAATCATTTTCAATAATAAATTTATCTTACACTTTACGGTCAGTAAACTATCTTTTCAAGCTTTTACAGAAACAAGAAGATAGGCAGGGATAAACTTCCCGCAGGTGTCCGAAAAAGGAACACGCCGCGTCCTTATGTCCTCGTCTGTGTGATATCCTCACTGCCTCATCTAACCATCAGTAGGCTGATGAATAAAAACCCCGCTGATAGAAGTTTCACTTTATTTTCTTTTCGGAATAAACCGGCTTTTTGTTGCAAATATAGATCTATAATCAGTAACCGTTTCTAAGACTTTTTCCTCGGCAGGTATCCTAATTTTCATCAGAATAACATTCAACACGGTAAACATGACAGCGGTTAGATAGGCGTTAAAAAGCAGCGGAAAAAGGATGATTTCCAGAGCCACAACTGTATAATTTGGATGCTTTAAAAATTTATAAGGCCCTTTTAAAATGACGTTTGTGCCTGGCATGACGATAATTTTTGTATTCCAGTATGGACCCAGGGAATAAATCGCCCAATAACGAATCAATTGTGTAAAAATAATTAGGGGCAATAATAGAAACCATAAGGGGGATAATGTTTTATGAAATACTGTGACTTCAATAAAAAATGAAAGCAAAAACAGCACATGTAAACCGACAATAAAAGGATAATGCTCTTTTGCATACTCTCTGGCTCCCTGTGCCTTCATCCATTTTTCATTCCTATTAGCGATGAACAACTCTGACACCCTTTGAGCAAGCAGGAAAGCGAACACAACATACATCATCATCTTATCTCCTTCCACTTTACTAATAACAGTTCGCTTGAAAAACCAGGTCCCAAGGCACCGATCATTCCAAAATCGCCTGCGATTCCTTTATTTTTTTCCATATAAGATTTGATCACATACATTACAGTAACAGAAGACATATTTCCGTGCCTCTCCAAAATTTCTTTTGATGTGGAAAGAAGATCCTCAGATAATTGAAGGCTATCTTGATAAGCCTGCAATACCTTTTTTCCTCCTGGATGAGCGAGGAATACTTTCAAGTCACTTAAGGAAATGGAGTTTTCCTGTAAAAACTCCTGAACGCTTGGACGAAGCCATTTTTTTATAATAAAAGGGATATCTCTTGAAAAAACAACGTAAAGTCCATTGTTTTTTATATTCCATCCCATAACATCTTCTGAATCTCTCATAAAAACAGATTTTGTTGCGATAATGTTTGGCAAAGCAGGGCAAGCAGACTGCTTTAATAAGGTGGAATTCTTCCCGGAAATGAGTATGGCAGCAGTACCATCCGAAAATAATGAACTCCCAATTAAATTGCTTTTTGACAAGTCATCCCTCTGAAATGTCAGACTGCAAAGCTCAACAGCTAAAACAAGTACATTTGCTTTTGGGTATGCTTTAACATAATCATAAGCTCTTGATAACCCAGATGCTCCGCCAGCACAGCCTAATCCCCAAATAGGGATTCGCTTCGTCGTTTCTTTAAACGGCAGCTGGTTCATAATCTTTGCATCAATACTTGGAGTTGAAATCCCCGTGCTTGAAATAAAGAAAATTGCTTCAACCTCTTTTTCACTAACCGGCTGTTTTAAAAAAAAGGAGTGACTCAAACAATTGGATATGGCCCTAACCCCATGTAAAACAGCTTGCTGAATATATGTATTATTTTTATCTTCAAAGGTATGGTTTTCTTTGTACCAATCCAGCTTTTGTGAAAACTGCCTGGATTTAATTTCACCATTATGAAAAACCTTTAACAACCGATCAATGTCTTTATATGTATCTTGAAACAGCTCTCTGGCAAATTCAACAACTGAATCCTGTTTCATTTCATAAGCAGGATAACTTGTACCAGCCGATAAAATATACCCCATTCATATCCCTCACTCATAAGACTACTTATGGTTACTATTTCCAATAACAAGGTAGATATACAAAGAAAACTTAAGGTGTTTGTCTATGGGTACATTGCATAGACGAGCTAGTAAAAAGAAAAGGTTGACCCTTATGTGATGAAGGCTCCAGGATAAAAAGAACGAAAAGCGCAGAGCGCCCGTCTATCAGCGACAAGCACTCGGGATAGCCGTCAAGTCAAGAAGGTTGTTCTTTAACCTTCTTGACAGGATTGCCCCTAAGAACTAAGAGCCGATGACACTCGGCCGTTAAAGGCGTCACGGCCTTATGCCTGCCGGCACTAGGACTTCCTGTCCGTCTGCGCTGGACAACGATTACTCTTTTTGCACCTTACTACTTTAATTAACTTGATCTTTCCGACAATAAAAAAAACCTTCCCCTATGCTTTAGGAAAAGGCTTAAGACGTTTTAAAGGTTTTGTTGCTGTGCCCTTTTATTATAACTTGAATCTAATTAAAAATGACTGGTAATTATTGTGTTTCCCTTATTCTTATCATTCAAAGAAATAAGCCATAAACATTTCATCATCGTATTCACCGTTTAGGTATACTTGCTCCTTTTGAACTCCTTCAATAATAAATCCAACTCGTTCATATAATTTCGTCGCAATGTCGTTTGAGGTGAAAACAGTTAAGCATAGTTTATGTAATTGATGAATTTTACACCACTCTAGTGTATAATTCATTAATTCCTTTCCTATACCTAATCCTTGTACTGTTTCATGAAGCCATGTTCGAAACAGTCCTGTATGCCGCTTCATTTCCAATTCACCTCGCATGACTCTTGCAATTCCCACTACCTTACCATCTAATTCAGCCGCTGTGTACATATGATCATTCTTTTTTATTTTATCAATAAATGCGCGTTCTTCTTCAATCGTTCTGGGAGCTTCCTTTTGAATATATAATCCAGAATCTAAAATGGATTTAACAGCTTCGATAATATCCTCGGCATCACTTTTCCGAACGGGTCTTAGGATCACTTCTTGTCCGTTTTTAGCGTTGAATGATTTGATTAATTCTTGTTGTAATAACATACCTTCAACTCCTTGTTCATATTATGTCTCAACAACCTAAGAGAAAATCATTATTCTAGTCACATGATTTCTTCCAAAAAAAAAGCCTCCTCAATGGAGACTTTGAATACTAGGAATGCTTTTCTTTTAGAACAGGAATAGTTTGTGACTTTCGTGACGGAATAATGTAAAAAACGATATTTAATATAATGGCCGTTAAACTTCCAATTACAATCCCGCTATTCGTTAAAATTTTTACTGATTCAGGAAGATTGACAAACACATCCGGAACGGCTGTTACTCCCAACCCTATTCCAACTGAGCAAGCAATAATTAACAGATTTCCTTGTGAATTGAAGTCGACCTGGCTCAGCATCTTTATTCCATATGCCATAACCATTCCAAACATAGCAACCATCGCTCCACCTAACACTGGTTCAGGGATGACAGTTGTAAATGCAGCAATTTTTGGGACAATTCCAAGAACGACTAAAATTCCTCCAGCAGTGAAAATAACATTGTTTTTCTTTATGCCTGACAGCTGGACCAAGCCCACATTTTGGGAAAAAGCGGTGTATGGGAAAGCGTTAAAGATTCCTCCTAATAGGTACGCAATTCCTTCTGCGCGATACCCTTTTGCAAGGTCCTCTTTTTCCAAATCACGCTTTGTTATATCTCCCAAGGCAAGATAAACTCCTGTTGATTCCACCATACTTACGATTGCCACTAGGATCATCGTTAAAATTGGAGTAAGCTCAAATGTTGGAATACCAAAGTAAAAAGGCTGTCCGATTTGAAACCACGATGCTTCATTTACTGCCTGCATATTAACCTTGCCCATTGCTGCTGCAGTTAACGTACCTGCTACTATTCCGATTAAAATAGAAATTGCCCGAATAAACCCTTTTGTAAAGCGGTTTAGTAGGATAATAAATGTTAATACTCCAAATGCAAGGATCAAATTGGGAACTGAACCAAAGTCCTCACTCCCTTGTCCGCCTGCCATATTGTTCATTGCTACAGGAATAAGAGTGATCCCGATGATAGTGACAACTGAGCCAGTCACAACAGGAGGGAAAAACCTAACAAGCCTGCCAAATATACCAGCTACTAAAATAACGAAAAGACCTGAAGCAATAATTGAACCGTAAATAGTTGTAATCCCATATTCAGCTCCTATGGCAATCATTGGGCCTACTGCTGTAAACGTACAACCTAAAACAACCGGAAGTCCAATCCCGAAAAATTTGTTTCTCCAAACTTGAAGCAGTGTCGCAATTCCACACATGAAAATATCAATCGAGACAAGATAGGTTAATTGGGCAGGGTTTAATCCTAATGAGCTTCCAACAATTAAAGGAACAATAATAGCTCCTGCATACATCGCCAGGACATGCTGAATACCTAACGAAAAAGTTTTTATGGAAGATGTTTTCATACGTTTGCCTCCTTAACAAATTCTATCTTACCGTCTTTTAAGGATTTAATTCGCACTAAGGATTCTACTTTAATTCCTTTTTCCCTTAGAGGTGAAGCTCCTTCTTGGAATGATTTCTCAATTACAATTCCAATTCCCGCTAGTTTAGCACCTGCTTGTTCTACAATATGAATTAACCCTCTAGCCGCTTGACCATTAGCTAAAAAATCATCAATTACAAGGACAACATCAGAGGCGGATAGATGTTCACTTGAAACAGCTATTTTGCTTTCTTCTTGCTTTGTAAAAGAATATACACTTGCTGTTAACAGCTTATTTTGCAATGTTAATGACTTTCTTTTTCTTGCAAAAACAACCGGAACATCAAGGCAAAGTCCTGTCATGACCGAAGGGGCAATACCTGAAGATTCTAGAGTTAGAATCTTTGTCACCCCTCCATGTTTAAACCTCTCCGCAAATTCCTCACCTATCTGTTTCATTAGCAAGGGATCGATCTGGTGATTCAAAAATGAATCGACCTTTAATATTTGATCAGATAAAACTACTCCGTCTGTGATAACTTTTTCTTTTAATACTTTCATTTTTTTAAACCTCCTGAATATATGAGTCCTGCTTTTGAAATGTTTAAGAACGAAAAGTGGGAGCGCCTTGCTCAGCCTAGGGCGAGCACACTTTTATACTGAAATCCCTTATTGAAGGTAAAAATTATATAAAAAAAGCATTGCATGCCCGGATTAAGAGCAAGCAATGCTTAAATAAGAGTCGTAAAAAACTTGTCTCATTTAACCGTTAGCTTACTCATAGTCGAATTATTTACGGTAATTCGGTAGAAACTTTACAAGCCATATTCCTGTCTTTATATGAGTACAATTATTTAATTAATTGAATTATAGCAGGATATTATCACCTTGAAAAGACTAATCCAAACAAAAGGCGAACTTAATTTTTGCATTTAAATTAAAATGTTCGTATTTTTATCAATAAAACATGATGATCATCGAAAATTTTATACAAAAAAGGACCAAAGCTAGCCACCTCAGTCCTCTATAATCAATTTAAAGTTTGTAAAGTGCACGATATTTTTCATCAAGATAGTTAATTAAATATTGGACATTCAATCCCTCACCTGTTACATCCTGCAAAATCTCTAAAGGCTGTTTCATTTTCCCATATTGATGAATATTCTTTGTCAGCCATTCTTTGATAACAGAAAAATGGCCATTTTCGATTAGCTCATCATAATTCGGCAAATCTTTTAAGATTGTTTGCTTAAGCTGTGCCGCGTACATATAGCCCAGTGCATAGGAGGGAAAATAGCCAAAGCTGCCTCCGGACCAGTGAACATCTTGAAGCACACCTTTTGCGTCATTTGGAGGTGTAATTCCTAAGTACTCTTCATATTTCTGATTCCACACCTCCGGAAGCTCTTCAACTGTTAATTCATCATTGAACAAAGCTTTCTCGATCTCGTAACGAATCATTATGTGGAGCGGATAAGTCAGTTCATCTGCTTCTATTCTTATTAATGATGGCTTTGACTCATTAATGGCTTCAAAAAATTCGTCAAGTGAGACTTCTTCGAATTGTTCTGGAGAGTAATCTATTAATTTGCTGTAGTACCGTTTCCAAAATCCATAATTTCGACCAATAAAGTTTTCATGGAACAGCGATTGTGATTCATGGATTCCCATGGAAGCTCCACCTGATAAATTGGTTCCCGCCAAATCCTCTGAAATATTTTGCTCGTATACCGCGTGTCCACATTCGTGAATCGTACCAAAGATCGCTGTTCTAAAATCAGTTTCATCGTATTTTGTTGTTACACGAACATCGCCTTGATTTAATGTTGTAGCAAAAGGATGGACCGTTTCATCTAATCTTCCTGCCTCAAAATCATAGCCAATTTCTTTTAAGAAAAACTCACTAAGCAGCTTTTGGTTTTCCTTTGGAAATGGTTTAAATAAAAAGTCAGTTTTCGGTTGATACGGAGATTCGGAAATTTCCTTCACTAAAGGAACAATGTATTCTCTGAGCTGGCCAAAAACACGATCGAGCACATCAACCGTTATTCCTGGTTCATATTGGTCCAAAAGAGTATTATATTTGTTCCCATTGTAGCCCCAGTAACCAATAAACTTTTTCGTGTATTCAACAATATTCTTTAAATATGGGGCAAACAATTGATAGTCTGACTTATCTTTAGCTTCTTCCCAAACAGATTCTGCTTTTGACTGCAGGATCACATATTCCTTATACTCATCAGCAGGTATTTTACTAAATAAATCGTATTCCTTTTTACTTTCAGCAAGCGATCTTAACGTTTTTTCTGATAATTGACCTTTTACCTCATCATTTAGTAATTCACATATGTATGTATTCATTTCCTCGGAAGTTTTCAATTGAAAGATTTCTGTAGAAAGTACTCCGATTGCCTGCGATCTTTGATCTACTGCTTTTTTCGGTGCGCCTGTACGCAAATCCCAATACATTAATCCCACTGCTTCTTCATAACTGCTTATTTTTTGTAATAAATCATAATAATTTTTTTCTATATTTATCATTTTCAGTCCCCCAAAAAATAAAGATTTCCTTACAATTTTTAGAATAATCTACCTATTAGAAAAGGTCAATGAATAAGAAATAAAGAAAAGAATATCTAGAGGGATAGAATGAAAAATAAGAGCCCCGCCTATCGGAGACAAGCACAAACGCAAGCCTTCCTGACAGATTGACCTTGTGACGTAAGGGCCGATGGCGTTCAGAGCTGAACCACGAAAGCACTCTCTAATACGTTAAGACTTTAAATTTCATAATTTTCCAATTACAAAAAAAAGCTAACTCCTTTTAAAGAGTCAGCGTATTTGTAAAGATGTCTTATTCATGTTTGTATGTTTTGAAACAAACTGATTATTTGATTATAGGTTGTACAGGCAGAACAGCTAATACTTTACTTAAAACATCCTCATTTATCTCAGAATCAATAAATAATGTGATTTTTCCTTTATCATCTGAAGATCTGATCAAGCGGCCAATTCCCTGTCTTAGCCTTAATAACATGTATGGAAGATCAACTTGTTCAAATGCGTCATTCTTTGATTTTCTTTTTGCTTCAAAAACCGGATCATTCGGAGGAAATGGAAGCGCCGATATGATTACCTGAGACAGGGACTGCCCTGGGACATCTAACCCTTCCCACATATGAACCGCACATAATACAGAAGTTTCATCCTGTTGGAATTTAGAAACAAGTGTTGAAATTTCTTCTGTTCCTTCATAATAAAAATTATAGGGAAGCTCTGTATTCATCGCCTTTTCTTTAAAAAACTCTAGTTCTTCAAAACTTGTAAACAAAACGAGAGTTCGTCCACCAGTTTTTTCAATTTGCATCAATGTATAGGAAGCTTTTTCAATTGAGTCATCCACGGAAATGGATTCAATTGTCATTTGTTTTTTATAATCAAAAGGTGATTCAACTGACATGGATTGGAATTCCTCTATTCCAAGACTATCTGCCAAATAATCAAACGAATTATTTTCAGATAAAGTTGCTGAAGAAAAGATAAATGGTTTCTGTTGAGAAAACACCTTCTCTTTTAATACCTCCTCAACGGTTCTTGGCATAATTACAAGGGAATAATCCTTGCCTTGCCATTCCAGCCAGCAAATTGCAGAGTCATCACGATTGAATAAGGACATGGAATATTCTATTTGATCCAAGGACTCTTCTACAATTGTTAGTTCATATTGTTCAATTGTATACAGTTCACTTTCAAAGACCAGCGCCTCTCCAATTTCCCCTAAAACGATTTGCAGGTTTTCTCCTGCAGCCCTTAGCTTTGGATTCAGAAAAATATTCATTCGGTGAGAGCCTTCTATTTTACTTGACGATTTTTCTAGCTGATAAAAGAATTCATCATAGATCAACAATGCGGACTCAACTAGATTAGCAAACTCTTCTCGAATTTCATTTTGCAAAAGTCTCTCTAATAAGTTTTGCAATGTACTTTGTTTAATCCGGAAGGTAAGCGCTTTTTGAGCAGCATATTCCAAGAGGTGTCCTTCATCAAAAACTACACAGCTGTATTCAGGCAATAACGGTAGTTGGCCTTCTCTTTTCCTAGAATCATATGTCCAAACATGTTCCATGTAAAAGTCATGTGAACAGATAATCAAATCAGTAGATTTTCGATAATGGTCTCTTGAAAGTGTTAAACCACAGCGATGACGAAGATCACATGCCAGGCAATCTTGAAAAGAATCCCAGGAAATACTTGCCCAATCCTTATCATTTAAAAATGGATACTGCTTTCGATCTCCATAGGGATAAAAAGTCTGCATCCCGGTCTGTTCGTGAACAAAAGCTGGGAGCTCTTCGTATATATCCAAAAATTTAGGGTTATCTGTGCTTTCGAGAGTCTTGTTTAATTTTTTTAAACAGAGGTATTGTTCTTGTGATTTGCTTAGACGAACATCAATCGATAAATCCAGCATCTTCGAAATTTTCCCGATATCTCCTTCTTCTTTAATAAGCTGTTCAATAAGCGTTTCATCAGCACATGCAATAATTGCTGGTTTTCCAGTATAACGAGCATAGCTTAACGCATAAAGGAGATACACAATTGTTTTCCCAGTTCCAACTCCTGCTTCAGCAAATACGACCTTTTTTTCTCGAAATGCCCGTTCCATTTGAAAAGCCATAAAAATTTGTTCATCCCTAAGGTCAAACCCTTTCTCGGGTAAAATATCGTAAAAAACATCTCCGACCCAATTATTTAACCCCTGATAAAAGGTTTCATCCTTAGATAAAGCAAAAGGTAAACGTGACGTAGACAAGTAAACCAGCCCCCCAATTCCACAAAACGTATTCATATTCAGAACTTCTATACTATCACTTTCTTGATGTAGCGGCAAGGGCTTTGTATTTATTAAAAATCGTTGAGATTAAGATTATAGCCTTGGTTTAGTATGTAGAGCAAAAAAAGAAGCCATCTCAGCTTCTTTTTTCGCCTTCAGTTTGCAGGATCAAATGATGGTCAATGGAGTGTGCAAAAGCGTATGCTTTAATTAAATCCGATTGAGCAGTTTGAAGTGCACCTTGATCAAATGTTTCATTCTCATTTTCTAAAGAAAGAAAAGAAGATTGCAATGCCTTTGAAATAAGTTGAAAATCATTATGTTTTAACACAGGCTTTAACACTCCTTTACATCTTGTTTTAAGGAATGTTTATATTTTATGAGCGTACTAGATCATTTATGCATTAAAAAGTGGACCAGCTACCATTCTGATTATTTATGAGAGTTAAAGCGGCACAAAACAAAAATAAACCCCAAAGCAGAGGTTTATTTTTTAGGAGGCCGTTTTCCCCAGAATTGATAAAAGTCTGTTTTAATAAAGCCATTGAAAAGCTTTCTTTTTTTCGTTGCTTGCTTACCGTAAAATTTTTCAAAACCTTCATGTGAAGTTAGCATATAGATAGACCATGTATCAAGGCCGTGAAAAGCTTGTCCCATTTCTTCATACATTTTTTCAACAGCACGTTTTTCACCAAGACGTTCACCATAAGGAGGATTTCCTACGATAACACCGTATTCTTTAGAGGTTGTAAAGTCTCTCACCTGCATTTGCTTAAACTGAATGAGGTCTGCAAAGCCGGCTTCCTCTGCATTTGTTTTTGCCACATCAATCATTTTGTGGTCAATATCGTATCCGTGTATGTCAATTGCTTGATCATAATTAGCAAGATCTTCAACTTCCATCCGGGCTTTCTGCCACTTTTCTTTCCCAATCCAATCCCACGTTTCTGATACAAATTCTCGATTAAAGCCTGGAGCAATATTTTGCCCAATTAAAGCTGCCTCTATTGGGATAGTACCTGAGCCGCAAAAAGGATCGACAAAGGGCTTTTCTGGATTCCAATTTGTAAGCATGATCAAGGCTGCTGCAAGTGTTTCCTTTAGAGGGGCTTCACCTTGATCAATTCTAAAGCCGCGCTTATGCAGTCCAGTGCCGCTCGTATCAATCGTTAAAGTTGCAGTATCTTTATGTAGGGCAACCTCAATCCGGTATAAAGGACCTTGTTCACTAAACCAATCACTGGTCATGTTATGGTATTTTTTCAAATGATCTACGACTGCTTTTTTTACGATTTTCTGACAATCTGGGACACTTGCAAGCTTTGATTTAACCGATTTTCCAACAACAGGAAATTCTGCATTTGCAGGGATATAATCTCCCCAATTTAACGCTTTGGTTTTTTCAAAAAGCTCGTCAAATGATGTTGCTTGAAATTCACCAATTTTTAGTTTTATCCGATCAGCCGTTCTTAGCCATAAATTTGTGCGGCAAATAGCCGTTTCATCTGCTTCAAAGGTTACTTTCCCATTTTCAACAGTACACTCATAGCCGAGATCCTTTACTTCTTTCGCTACTAAGGCTTCTAATCCCATTGCCGCTGTAGCAATCAGAGTTAATTTACCCATATATTCACCTAGCCCTTTACTAGTAGTATAAACGAAGAGTCCAAGCCTCATTAAGCCACGCCTTGCTTGTGAACTCAAAAATCTGGTAAAATGCTGTAGCTGGACAACAAAAACCTACTTTAATCAGCTGATAGTTTAATTCAACCATATCATTATTTCTTTGGAACGAAAAGCGCAGAGCGCTAGTCCTTCGGCGACAAGCACAAGGCGAGCCGGCAGGGATTCACCCTGAGACCTATTGGGCCAATGGCGCTCGGCCTGCAAGGGCGTCACGGCCTTATGCCTGCCCGGCACCACGACGTCCTGTCCCGCCTGCGCTGGACAAAGATACCACTCTTTATCTCGTTAATACTTTAATTAACTTAAATTTTCTTAACTAAGAACGAAAAGCGCAAGGCGCCCGCCTATCGGCGACAAGCATAAGACGAGCCGGCATGAAGGTTGTTCCTTAACCTTCTTGACGGATTGGCTTATGACCTAAGAGCCGATGGCGCCTGGAGCTAGACAACGACAACACTCTTTAATACGTTAATACTTTAATTATATTAAACTTTCTGATCTTATAAAAACAAAAGCTCTCCAGAAAAGGGAGAGCTTATTTTTCAGACTATTTAATCATCGTTTAAATAACGTTCTGTAAGCCATGTTTTGTTCCTTCGTACTGCAAACGGTATAAAACCTCGTACTTAGGCGGCAATCATCTATCTACAGAAGAAAGAATCTCCTGTCCTTCTCTTCGTTCATTTCCTCCAAGAAGGTGCCCCTACCAAAATTTGGGTTTCTCGCTCGAGGGGTTTACCTCGTTCCACTCTTGCAATTTCTTGCAAGACTCCGTCACTGTGGCACTTTCAGGGTATTTAGACCATATCATGAAGACTTAGGTCCTTTCCCCGCCGTCAGCTGTAATCAGCTGCCCTAGCTTATGAATTCGCTAGGCACGAACACTACGGGCATCTCAGCACCGTGCGAGCATGGACTTTCCTCTACAATCAAAAGATTGCAGCGATTACCCGAACGTTAATTGAAACGCAAAGTAAATTATAGTTGAATTTAAGTACGATTGCAAGTGGAAATAAATGTATATCTTATGTAATTAATCGTATAGCTTACTTCCAAAAACGTGCTTTTCAAGATTTGATAATCTTTTTAAAATATCAAAGTTTGTTGTGTTAGTTTGTGTTGGCTGTTTTTTATATGATTCCTCTAATTGTTTTTTCAAACGTAAATTTTCTTGTTGCAGTTCTTCGATTTCCTGATGAAATGTTTCATAGTCTTTGATAATGTAATCTAGATATTTATCTACATCCTCTTGCTTGTAGCCACGCATAGTTGATTTAAATTCTTTTTCCAAAATTTCTTTCGCAGTCAATTTAATTTTATCCGATAGCATAACTTTCACCTCATATTGTGAAATCCTCAACTTATATTTTTTCAAAAATTCCCCCGATTGTCAATTTGGCAATGCTCAGGTTAATCAAGATTGTTCATTTTCAAATAATTGTACTTCCTCAACAACCATTTGTAAATCATCAAACGTAATTTGCTTTATTTCAAACGAATTATTTGATATATATTGTTTCGCAGTCTCTAACAAAAATTTAGGGGTTCCTGGTTTTTGATCATCATAGACGAGCAGCATACCGTCTGATTTTGAAATCAAAAAATGATTTTTCAACCTAAACTGTTCAGGACTTTCATATTCTTTTTTTGTAATGCTATCCACAAAATCTGCTTGTGAAAGGACGAATTCATACAATTCTTTATTGCTTTCTTTCCAATTTTTTTCTTGATTCAAAAATGGAGTAAGAACAGCTAACTTAAGATTTGGATAATTTTCTTGAAGTTCAAATACAACTTCTGCTGCCCACATTTCAACTCCAAGCTGGCCGCTGATAACTATCCATTCCAAGCCCTCCTCAATCGCAGGAAACAAGACGTTAAAAATAGCTTTTTTGATAAATTTAATAGCTGGATCCTTTTGTTTGAATATTCCTAGCTCATGAGGTTTATAGCCGCTAACAAGCATAACATTCATTGACTATTCTCCTTTGATTATCTTTGCTTTTTAAAAACCGCTGGTCCTACCTGAGGATTGCAAAAAGGTAAAAAACTGGAGCGGGAAGAGATAACTCATTTTAACATGTTAATAATTGAATATACTTAGACTTTTTTTACATGAAAAATAGAGCTGAAATATTCAGCTCCATTTAACTCACCTATCTGCGATTCATTTTACCATAGCCATTAGAAGCGCCTGCAACTTGGGATCCAGGACCCATGTTTGGCATCATTTGTCCCATAGGACCTGTTTGTGCACCTGCAACTTGACCTGGTCCGCCCATACCCGGACCCATTCCCATACCGCCGTAACCGCCAGGACCCATGCCATAACCAGGACCCATAGGACCTGTTTGAGCACCTGCCACCTGAGGGCCGGGACCTGCATTAAAATTTTGATGTGATGCTTGATTTACTACAGATTGTGTTTGTGGATAGTAGTGTACATGCTCATAAAAATCATTGTTTACAGTTGTTGTATGCTGTGGATGGATATGAGGAACAACTGTTTTAGAATTGTTACATTGTACACAATGCTTCGTTGGATGAACAATCGGAGCTAGCTTTTTTGGTTTACAAAACATTATTTTAGTCTCCCTTCCTATCATATCTGTCTTACATTAACAGCCTATGATAAAAGGAGTGTACATGTACTAATGTAAAAACCTATTTTTAGAAGAATGCGTAAAAGCTTTCTTTGTAATTTGAAAATATAAACACTGTTAACACGACAATAAGAAAAAACAAATAAAGAATGCCTTTGTACATATAATGCTCTCCCCAATATTTATGATAATCACATTTCTTCATTTTACAGGTTTCAGCATCTTTCTACAATTCATTCTTTATTCTTTTTGTTAATTTCATAAATTCGACAAAAATTATATCGAAAATGCTCATGATTTGCGCTTGCCCGGGGAATATTTTTTCGTTAATTTCCCTTCCAAACGTAATTCCCTTTTTAACAAATCAAGTTCAATTTTATCTTCATGGGTATTTTCATTTCGCTTTTGCTCTTTAATAGTCATCAACATTTCCCTTACTACTTTCAGTGCTTGATTCAGGTCCTTCTCTCTGTGCTCATAAAACTTTGCCAATTCAATGCCTGCTTTAAACTTAGACATGCCTTTAGACTTTTCAAACACATCCCTCCACAGCCTGGCTGCCTGTTGAAATTCCCCTTTTCGTTTCAAGAAATTTGCGATTTGAAGATTTGACTTATTTCTCATTCTTCCTGATCGGCTGGAGACTTCTTCAAACAGTTCATATGCATCTTTTTCAGCCTTAAGTCCCATGAGCCACCTTGACATTTCATATTGTTCTTCCTCATCGTCTATATCTTTACGATTTAAAATTTTTTTAGAAAGATGAATATATAAAGTAATTAAGGAAAGAACATCTATTTCATTGTGCCTTAATACACCTGTAAGAATTTCCGGACTTTCCTGTTGTAAAAATTGAAAATAAAGCATAGGGGCTAAATAGCCTGGAACATCCTCTTCCCTGTTGACATTTAAAATTTCTTTTTCAACAATTGCTAATTTCACAGAATCAAGATGATGCTTCCAAAGTCTCCTGGATGCGTGATACAAATCAAAATGACCGAAGTCAGGTAAGTGTGGGACACTGTTACGGATTAAAGTGTGTCTGGATTTAACTTGAGGCCAATCAAAAGCCTTGCCATTATAAGTTACTAACGTTTTTAAGTTAATTTGATTTAAAAAACTCTGATATAGAGCTACTTCATTTCCTGGTTTAGGAAGCAAGTGCTGGGTTACAACAACCTGATCTTCGAGTACTTGCGCTTGTCCAAGCAAAAAGATTGTATTTCCCGCTCCTCCTCCCAAACCGGTTGTTTCCGTATCAAAGAAAAACAAGTCTCTTACTTCGTGCCCTTTGCATGATAATGGGTGTTTCAGCGTGCTTTTATTCCATTCCTCAACAACATTTGGTAGTGCATTTAAAGGGTAATTGCCATGCTGAAAGGATAAAGGATAAACGATTCTCCGGACGATACAATATTCATTTTCAAAAACAAAAGCTTCTGCATGTTGTTTCTTCCATTCATCTTTATAAGGAAAAACTGCTTTATTTTCAGAAAGTTTTTGTTCTGGAACATGAAGTGCTTCTTGTTTAGTTGTTTCATGCTCTCTCACCATATGCTTCTTAAATTTAGCCAATTTATTCTTTAATGAAATATGTTTCACCTTTTATATTCTCCAAGAGAAGCAGTGTATCCATTTTTTGCTTTTCACCGCCCTCGTTTCCAACGCACGAAGGACAGCCATGCTGACAGGAACAAATGGAAACAGCTTCACAAGCATCTTTAGAAATGTCTTCAAAAAGCTCAAACACTTTTTTGGACAACCCGACACCGCCAGGATATCGGTCATAAAGAAAAACAGTCGGTTCATCATTATGAATAGCTTTTACCTGCGGAACAACATGTAAATCAGCTGGGTCACACATAACCTTAAGAGGAGCTACATGTTGAAAGACATTTGCTAATCCAAGCAGTGCTTGCTCTAATCGATTTTCATTCCATTGGTCTTTTATTTCATGACCGAAGCTTATCCAAGCAGAATTAGTGTGGAGCTCTTCTTCAGGGAGATGAATGGGTCCTGATCCAATATTTTCATGTGTTTCAAATTTGATTTTTTTGAAGATCGTTGCTTTTGCTTGAACCGTAACATCCCCATATCCAAGAGATGATCGAGGCAGCTCCCTCTCTTGATCGATTTCTAAAACTTTAAGCTGTACCGCTAAATTTGCATCTGTAAAATAATCTGCATCGACTTCACTTACAAATGCTTTTTTCTCTTCCCAATCAAGTTTTTCCACTTGATATTGCGTTCCTTGATGCAAATAGATAGCTTCATCGTGAAGCAAAGTCATCGCACTAAATCGATCCATCTCTCCGATAACTTTTACGTGCGCGATATTCGACTGATCAACGATTATAACGTTTTCCTGTGAGGCAGATCGCAGGCTGATTGAATGAGCTGGAAAAGAATCATTCATCCAATGATATCGATTATGATTATAATAAAGAACTTTCTCCTCTGTTAAAAACTCTAAAATATCAGAAATTTCCAATCCACCAAAGGCCTCATCTTGTTTAAAGGGTAACTCAAACGCAGCACACTTAATATGATCAACTAATACGATAAGATTATCTGGATTAATAACCGCTGTTTCCGGGTTTTGTTTAAAGAAGTAATCAGGATTGGCTATGACATATTGATCTAATGGACTTGAGCTTGCAACCATAACAATAACTGCCTCCCCATGCCTTCTCCCCGCTCTTCCTGCCTGCTGCCAAGCACTTGCAATGGTTCCTGGATAGCCTGTCATAATACATACTTGCAGCTGACCGATGTCTACCCCTAGTTCCAGTGCATTGGTACTGACAACGCCTAAAATTTCCCCTGACCTTAAACCTTTTTCAATTTCACGCCTTTGCTTTGGTAAATAGCCGCCGCGATAGCCTCTAATTGACTTATTTCCAACCTTTGACTTTATCAGCTCTTGCAAATAAGTGAGGATAATTTCTACTCTTACACGACTTCTTGCGAAAACAATTGTTTGAATTTGATTTTTTAAAAACTCACTAGCAAGCGTTCGGACTTCCAGCGTAGCACTTTTTCTAATATTTAATGGTTTATTTACAATTGGTGGATTATAAAAAATGAAGTGTTTTTTCCCAGATGGGGCTCCATTATTATTGATCAAATTCATCCTTGTACCTGTCAATTTTTCAGCAAGCTCTGAAGGGTTTGCGATTGTTGCTGATGTACAAATAAACTGGGGATTGCTTCCATAAAATTGACATATTCTTTTTAGCCGCCTGATGACGTTCGCTACATGACTTCCAAAAACCCCTCGATAAATATGCAGTTCATCAATCACAATATATTTCAAGTTCTCAAACAAAGAAACCCATTTTGTATGATGAGGCAAAATGGCAGAATGAAGCATGTCAGGGTTTGTAATAACAATATGACCGGCTTTTCTTACTTTTTGCCTGATGTTAGGTGCTGTATCACCGTCATAAGTATAGGAATGGATTGGTACACCTAATTCAGTAATAATTTCATTAAGCTCGCTCTTTTGATCTTGAGCGAGAGCCTTTGTAGGAAAAATATATAATGCCCGGCTATTTGGATTATTAAGGATTTCCTGTAATACTGGCAAATTGTAGCATAATGTTTTACCAGAGGCAGTTGGGGTTACAGCTACAAATGAATACCCATTTTCTGCTGTTTTCATGGCTGTTGATTGGTGTGTATATAAAGAAGAAATTCCCCTCTTTTTTAATATTGTTTTTAATTTTTCATCAACAGTTTCGGGAATCGTTTCGTATTTTGCTTCTTTTTCATTTATTGTGGTCCATGAGACAATTTGGTCCTTAAAACGGTTATCTTCTTTTAAGAGTTTCACTAAATCAGACATATTTTTTTTACGAAACAAAACGATCACCTCCCTAAATCTATTGTAGCGAATAAACGTTCGCAATGAAAGAAAAAAAGAACAAGCTTTTACCAAGCTTGTCCTTCATTTCAGTTATTCGTTACTTTATTTTCACTTGAAATATCTTTGATTGGCCATTTTGTACTGATCCGCTATTTTCTTTAGATAGTGATTCAACAATATCGCCATTTGTAATTACAATTGGCGTTACGGTGCTAGTTGCTTTTTCATTAATTAAATCAAGGTCACAAGTAATAAGGGGGTCACCAACGCTCACTTTGTCACCCTCTTTTACATGTGCCTCAAATCCTTCTCCATTCATATTAACGGTTTCAAGACCAATATGAATGAGAAGTTCCATTCCGCTTGAAGATTTTATACCAATCGCATGCTTCGTATGGAATAATTGAATGATTTCTCCGTCCACTGGGGAAACAACTTTTCCATCTGTTGGTTCTATAGCTACTCCATCACCCATCATTTTTTGAGAGAACACAGGATCTGGGACTTTTTCTATCTCGATAAGTTGTCCGTTTAATGGAGAGAAGACAGTTTCTTCACTTACTTTCTCCTGCTTTTTTCCAAATAATTTTTTTAACATCGTCATACTCCTTTCTAAGCTCTTTTTATTATTAAAATACCCTTCCTCTTTGTAATAAAACGACTCGATTTTAAACTTTACGGGAGCCATTCTGCTGAAAATGGTATTTTATACCTTACCAAAATATTTACTCGTATGTAACTACATAGTGCTTTTACATTAAATCATAAAACTCAGGCTTCATCAACTTATTAAAACCATTTCTCGGAATTGTGCATAAACTAAAAATGACTTAGGGAGGTATTTAAATGGATAATCAAAAAGATAAAAAAAATGCTCTACAAGGTCTCTTTTCAACATCAGACCCATTTATAAAATCTATAGTAGAGCCTTTTTTACAATCTGAGCCAGTTAAGCAAATAATGGGAGACTTAAACAATTTCTTGCAAAACTCAATACAGATGAATTCAATGGATATCAAAACAAATGAAGAGAAAGGTTATTTTATTATAGAAGTGACTCTCCCGGCGGGAATTAACCGTGAAAACATTGAATTAGATGTAAAAGACCAGGTATTAACGATCACCTTCTTGCATGAGGAGGAAAGGGAAATCATTCATGAGCCCACTGCCACTTTTAATAAATCATTAAAAGTGAGCCACCTTACGAGATCATTATTATTACCCTTCCCTGCTGAAAGAAAAGATTTAACTGTTTTATATCAACAAAAAGTATTATTAATTAAATTGCCGAATAACCGAAAAAGCGGGTGATTGACTCCATCCGCTTTTTTGTTATCACATGAAAGTAAGCTGTCGCCTGAGCCAGCACCTAAGATTGGACAAGTTTTAACACAGCTCTTTGATCTCACTCAGGCCCTATGAATTTTTATGAGAATGACTTCCGTATTTTGGATTGTTTTCAGGAGTTGGATCTTTCGCTAAGTCCTGAGCGTTTTTTGTAAAGCTTTTGTTATTAGGATATTTGTTTTTTCTTTCACGATTGTCGTTTCTGTTTGTCATTATTGTTCACTCCTGTTTTTCCTTTTTTATTTATACCAAATCCAATTTTTATTGTTGATGGAATTGGTCATCATTTTTAGAATGGCCTTCCCCATTCCATTGCTTGCAAGGGAATATTTGTCGTCATGAAAACAGCCAGTAAAGAAAAACTAATCATAAGGAGGTGTTTCCGTATTGTCTTATAATAAAAACATGCCTGACTTTAAACAATTAAGTGATCGTATAATAGCAGAACCTTCAACTTCACCCCAGCTAGTTATTAAAACAAACCTTGATAATCGTAATAATAATAAAAAACTCAAAAAGGATGAATGAAACTTTGGATCAATCACTCGGATATTTAAGAGAATCACTTGCAAATTATATTGATCGAAGTGATGAAGGGAAGGAGATTTATCGTAAACTTCTTCACTTTCAAGAACAGTCAGAAGAACAGTTTGTTAATGAACTATCTGAACAAGAGATCCAATTTTTAAATCATGTTCTTCCAAATGAAATAAAATACGCTGCTGATGAAAAAGATTATGAGCGACTTCATTTTTTAAATGAAGTGTACGAAATTCTTTATTAGAGAGGCAATTAATTATATAAAACAAAGAGGGATCATCATGAATAAATATTTTTCCACCAAACAATATTCCAATACAAATGTTGAAAAAGTGAAGAGGCTTAATGCAAAATCAGGACTTTCCTACCGGGAAGTCATCGCTCTATTAGCCGCCAAATACTCTAATAAAAAGGGATAAATGAAATGAAGCTTCCTTAATAAAGTGCCAGACATTGTCTGGCACTTTATACTTTAAAAATAGATGTCACACCTTTAACAAGAGAGCCCATCTGATTCATTGCACTCATCATCTGCCCGGCTGTATCCATCATTTTATTAATGTCGTACTGTCCATCATGCTTTTTAAATTGAGACATAATCGTTTGCATACCTGATTGTTGCGGGGGAACAAATGGCGTAGGTCTCGGATAAGGGTTAGGATAAGGGGATGGCTGCTGGTGAAAACTCCCCCCCTGATACATATTGTAATTCGGATGTTGGCCATTTTGCTGATACATCATATTCTGATTTATTTGCTGAGGTTGAAAGCTTGCCGGCTTTTGGTACATATCATATTGTGAATTGATTTCATATGGATACATATAAGGATAATGCTGCATAATTGGAGTGTTCTGCCTTCTTCTATAACGTGAGTAACGGTGGTACATCTGCCTCCTCCTTTTTTGTTAGGCTGTTTTCATAAGCTTTGTTACGATTGAAACACATTTTGATCGGATGTGTGAGTTGAAGCAATCTAAAATAAACTGATTGCTTTTGTAACTGTCTATTTTCTTTCAAAAGCAACAAGCCTTAAAAAAAGCTTTCTTATTTGCCTGTATGTCCTGTGCATATTAGCGGTTCTTTCGTCCGCGTTCAAACTAGGCTGATACATACATATGAAAAAAAGGTAAAAAGGTGATTATGTAATAAATGATTTTTTTAAAAATGAACTTAATAACTGTCTCGATGAACTTGTTATCATACTCCTCCAAGAAATCAAGGGTCGTTTTGTTATAACCAAACGAAAAGATTTTATAATGTTCACAAAAAATTTATCTCATTCTTAGCGGGAATACTGCCTTATGCCCAATCCTTGGAGAAATAATGAAGATTGGCGGGGGATTAATGAATAAAGGTTAAATACTTGTGCGTCCTGTCTCAGGCGGCTCTACTTGCACATCCTATGTTTCGAAACACTTGCTGATGGAAATTTCTCTTTATATATATCAATAGGAATATTTTAATCGGGATTTACTTTTTCTTCTTATTAAAAGTCGTATATTGTTTGCCTCAATTACTCATATTAAGAATGGGTTTTAACATGATTAAGGAGGACTTTTTATGGGCAGAGGCAAAGCTTTTGAGGCGAAAAAGAAAGGGCATGAACCGACGATACCGGAGCATGGACGAAAAACTTCTTCAAAGCATATAGAGGATGTGGAATATGCAATTGAACCAGTCGCTAAAGAAGGAGGCCGCCCTGTTTCAGTGAAAACAGAAAAGGAATAATACTTAAATAAGCTGGAGAGTGGACAAAGTTAAGTAAGTCCGCTTCCCAGCTTGTTTTATTTTAGAAAACAGCGATAATTTGTCGTAGCTGCTGAATTTTTTGATTTTTAGTCCCCTTCAATCTCCGTTAATATATTGTTAAAAATGTATTCGTTTGACTCCTTCATATTTTTAAAACGCTTCTTTTTCAAATCTGGAAAGTAGGATTGTAGGATTAGCTGTTCAAAATGATCAATTGTCGTTTCTATTTGGATTGGGTAGATATATTTAGGTTTTTCTAATTGTATCCACTTAAGAACTAATGCCTTCCACTCTGCCGTCAACCGATCTGCTTCATCAACTGCCGGTTTGACTACTTCAAAAAAATCATAGCCAGCTGATTGGCCTTCCATGATTGAGATATGTCGATCCATTGCTTCATTATTTAGTTGAAGCATAGCTTTAGTCAGAAGTATGATTCTCTTCTTCAATCTGTTCACCTCTATATGCATCGTAACAGAAGTGGATAAATTTAGCGAGCCGTTCGTTCTTTTAGAAATGAACAAGTTTCACCTAGGAAAAACTTGTTTTTTGGAGAGACATTTTTAAGTTTGTTTTTACTGAATTTAAAGAAGTGGAAATATGATTAGAATTGGAAGGTGCATTCGCTGCGAATGTTTGAAGCTTTGAAATCTCTGTTTCAGTATTTAATAATTGTTTTACCAAATGATATTCATCCTTTTTGACTTTTTCACCAACCCTGCTATCTAATTGCTTTTCAAGCTTTGACAGCTCTTTTTCAATCTCTTGAAGCATAGTAATCACTTTGCTTTGTTCAATTAATTGATTCATTTCATTCCCTCCTCTCTCTCACACTAAGATGGTTACTCGGAAGCCAGCTAGTATGAAAGAATGATTGTGTTTGCAAAAGGAGCGGAGTGATTAGAATCATTTATCATATAGTACGCTCCGTCCTCTTTCTTTTATAGACTATTCAATGAGCAGGCTTCAACTCCCTTCACACTTGACAAAACTAGTTTTGTTTCGGCAAAGAAAGAAGAGATTTTTATTATTTATCAATTTTTCGACAAGCCTGCATGAAATAACGCACAAAGTAAACAATAAAAAGGAAAATTTTCATTTTTGGGATATTCTGATTTCCCACTGATGGTCAGCATCATATCCACAGGACGTTAGCCACAGACACCTGCAACTGACATGGCGATTTTTAGTCTGTGTGCTTTTTTTCTCGGACACCTGCGAAAAGTTATACTCCACCAAATTCTCGGAAAATTCCAGTTGGGGGTTTAACTGACCGTTAGAATTGAAAAACAGGAGGTGAAAAGTTACATGAACAAGCAAGAAAAGAAAGAGCCTAAAAAGAAACAGGGCCAAGAAACTAAGGGATTTGGAGATAAGAAACTAAACGGACCAAATCGTCCTTCTACATAATAAAAGCTTGATTTCCCTGTTAGAAGGATTGAACGAAAAGCGCAAGGTGCTAGTCCTTCGGCTTATGACCTAAGGGCCGATGGCTCCTGGCCGGCAAAGGCCTCACGTCCTTATGCCTGCCGGCACTAGAACGTCTGTCCGCCTGTGCTGGACAACAAGGAAAAGCGGAAGCGCCTTGCTCAGCCTAGGGCAAGCACTCGGGCGAGCTTCACAGAAAGGCGTTTTTTCCTTTCTTTGGAAGATTGGCCTTGAGACCTCAGGCGGGCTAGGCGCTGCAGCTAGACAACGCTCTTTAACACGATAATACTTTAATTAACCTAACTTTCTGATCTTATAAAAAAGACCAGGCTGCTTAAATATAGACAACATCAACTTCTTTAAGTACTAGAAGATTTGTTGGTTTTTAAGCAGTCTGTTTTTATTTATCTCCGATTTTACAAACATTGTACTATTTAAACAAAATATTAATTAGAAGTTATAGTAAGCCAATTGCCTTTATCTATAAGATTTTTTATCAACAAAAAGCAACTATCTTTTAGAAAAAGAGTCCCCTATTTTCTCGATTCTCTATGGATGTTCCTCAGGTTTGTGTTTTCGAACATTTAGATATTCTTCCACTATAGCTAGAAGCTTTAGCTGCTGCTGTTTTTTTAAATACCACTCCGTAATTTCAATTTTTTTTGGGATCCTTGGATAATGATAAAATTTATTTAAGGATTGCCCATGAAACCAATTTCGATCTTTTTCGTCTATATGATGTGTAACCTCTGGATAGGTTGTTCTTAAAAAAGGAGTTGACCGTTTGCTATTATGTAACACATGTTTTTCAAAATCATATCGAGAGCCTGTATGAACAACGGTTGTCGAAAAGCGTAAAAATTCCTGAAAATAACAGGGATGAAAAAGCAGCCATGAAAGCCGTTTACCCAGTTCAATTCTGTTCTTTAAATATAAAAATCCATGGACAGAAAAACCATACAGTTCACCATCCAAAGTAGGAAAAATAATTGTACTGAAATGCATGAAATCTTGAAATTTGTATGGAAAAGTTTTAAAGACAAACTTTTTAAACAGTTTATTCTGAAGAACAGGCCTTTGTATCAGGTTTTGTTCATTAATAATAAGGCTTGTCAATAATCGCTGGCCATTTTTGTTTTTCCAAAACTCATACCATTCTCTGATCATGAATTCAGAAACATTAAATCTCCTCAACAAGTTAAATAAAGGAGTATTGGTAGCCTTTGAAATTTCATATAAAAGAAGTTGTGGAGAGGCATCAGAGAAAATCAGCCAATTCGCATCTTCATAAGTTAAAAACAAAAGATTCCGTTCTTTTTTTGTAAGAACATTCTTAAACAAGCTGCCTTCTAGATCAGTCATACACCAGCCTGCATTTCGAGAGACCATGCTTGCTAAAAAAGCCCATTTGATTTCGGGATGACGGGTAAAAAAATTTGCATAAAAGATTGTTCTTGATATATTATCTATATTTCCACACTTAACCTTATCAGCAACTAAAGAAGGAATGTCAAGCTTGTCAAGAGTGTGATTTGAGTTAAGGGAGAATTTAGCCATTTTAGCACCTCTTTTCATAAAAATGACATAAATACGTAAAAAAACAGATCTTTTTTACCATTACTTCCCGCTTTTTTTTGTTATGATAGGTAATAGTTTGAGGGCGAGGAGGAGAAAAAGGTGATTCGATACCCAAATGGAAAACTTTATGAAAAGAAACAATCAATAACTCCACGCAAATCGGAAAACCTAACATACAGCAATCGGGGGATGACCCTCGAAGATGACCTAAATGAAACGAACTTATATTATTTAGAAAAAGGAATAGCTGTTATTCATAAAAAACCAACTCCAGTCCAAATTGTTGATGTTCATTATCCGCGAAGAAGTGCTGCAGTTATAAAGGAAGCCTATTTTAAACAGTCTTCAACGACAGACTATAATGGCGTTTATCGCGGGAAATACATTGATTTTGAAGCAAAGGAAACAAAAAATAAGACATCATTTCCCCTTCAAAATTTTCATGACCATCAAATCGAGCATATGAAAAATGTACTGGAGCAAGGCGGAATCTGTTTTGTTATTATTTCCGCATTTCATAAGGTTTATTTTATAGAAGCACGGATCCTTTTTACTTTTTGGAAACGAAAAGAAGATGGAGGCCGAAAATCAATGACAATTCAAGAACTTGAAGAGAATGGTCATCTTATCTCACTTGGCTATCAACCAAGAATTGATTATATTAAAGTAATAGATAAACTTTATTTTAACCAATAAAATCAGTATGCTATTCTATACATTTTCTTCGAACTGTTCTTATCGTTATGTTGATTATGAAAGGTTGATGAAACATGCCAGAAAATTACAGTAGTCGTGAGGAACGACGAAAAGCGAAGACTAAAGCTAAAAAACCAAATCCACAAAAAAAGAAGGGTTCAAAAACAGGACTTTTTAAAAAAATATTATTATTTCTCCTTGCTATTGGGGTAGTTGGAATGCTTGCAGGAGGGATTGCCTTTGCAGTTATCGTATCTGATGCCCCTACTCTTGATGAAGATAAATTAAAAGCAGCCTATTCTTCCGTCATTTTAGATGTAAACGGAAATGAAATAGCAGAAGTGGGATCACAGAAAAGGACATATGTGCCTTATAATGAGATTCCTGAAATTGTAGAAAATGCATTTATAGCAACTGAGGATGTCCGCTTTTATGATCATAATGGAGTCGATATTGTCCGAATTGGCGGAGCTGCGTTAGCAAATATTACTGAAGGTTTCGGAGCAGAAGGCGGCAGTACCATTACCCAGCAGGTTGTGAAAAACTCTTTGTTATCCCATGAGAAAACATTGACCAGGAAGGTTAAAGAGATATGGTTATCCTTCCAGCTCGAAAGAAAATACTCGAAGGAAGAGATTCTGGAGATGTATTTAAACAGAATTTATTATTCTGGAAACAACTATGGAGTCGCAAAAGCTGCTGAGCTATTTTACGATAAAAGCCTTGAGGAATTAGAACTCCATGAAGCTGCGATGTTAGCAGGAATGCCGCAAAGCCCTAATAATTATAATCCTGTCAAGCATCCTGAAGCAGCTGAAAAAAGAAGAAATATTGTTCTCACATTAATGGCTAAACACGGATTTATTAGTGATCAGGAAGCAGAAGAAGCGAAAAAGGTTCCAGTTCAATCCACGCTCGTTGAACAAAACGGGACAGCCAATTCCTATCATGCATTTGTTGAACAAGTTGTCGAAGAAGTAAAAGAAAAAGCTGATGTTGATGTAGGTACAGAAGGATTAACGATTCATACAACTTTAGATCCAAACGCTCAAGATTATGTTTCCCAATTGTTGAACGGAGATAAATATGCTTATGGTGAACACTTCCAAGCAGGAATAACATTATTAGATACTAAAACCGGCGAAATACGCGCCATTGGCGGCGGCAGAAACCAGCCCGCTGGGGGATATAACTATGCACTAGACCTTCAAAGACAACCTGGATCAACCATCAAGCCTGTTCTGGATTACGGGCCTGCGATCGAGTATTTGAAATGGTCTACCTATGAACAAATTGTCGATGAGCCTTATTCATACTCAAACGGGACCCCAATTAACAATTATGACCGGGCCCATGATGGGAAAATGAGTATCCGGCATGCATTAGCCGATTCCCGTAATATTCCAGCACTTAAAACGTTCCAAGAAGTAGGTGCTGACAAGGCAAGAGACTTTGCTTCTAATCTTGGAATTCCATTAGAAGAATCTATTCCAGAAGCGTACTCTATCGGAGGCTTTGATAGAGGTGTCTCCCCTCTCCAAATGGCTGGAGCATACAGTGCATTTGGAAATAACGGTATCTATATTGAACCGCATGCCGTTAAAGAAATTGAGTTTAGTGACGGGACAAAACAGAATTTAGCCCCTGAACCAGTTTCAGCTATGAATGATTATACAGCGTTTATGATTACAGATATGCTTCGCTCTGTTGTAACAAGCGGTACAGGAGCATTGGCAAATGTCCAAGGTGTGAATGTTGTTGGGAAAACTGGTTCTACTAATTTTAACGAAAAAGAAATTTCAGCCTATAACGTACCAGAAGGCGGAGCAAAAGACTCATGGTTTGTTGGCTATTCTCCTGAATATACTGCTGCAATCTGGACAGGTATGGAGAAAAACAAAGAAAAAATGCATCTTAACAGTGAAGATCAAAAACTAGCGAGGCTTTTATTTAAAGATGTGATGGCTCATGTTACTGAAGGGGATGGTGGAGACTTTAAAAAGCCTGACAGTGTTGTAGAGGTTGCCATAGAAAGAGGCTCAGATCCTGCAAAACTGGCAAGTGATTTTACACCAAGCAGCCAAATCGTAAGAGAATATTTCGTGAAAGGCACACAGCCTACCAAAACTTCCGAGAGATATAAACGTCTCGAAAAGCCTAGTGGATTAAATGTAAATTATAACGAGGAAACAAAAGAGATTTCACTCGGCTGGTCCTACAATCAAAATTTAATGGAAAACACTGTGTTTGAGGTCAGCCAATCGGTTAATGATGGCTCGTACCAGGTCATTCATCAAGGGAAGGAAACAAGCCTTTCAATCCCGAATGCTGTCCCAGGTTCAGTTTACAAATTCCAGGTTACCGCAGTAAGTGATGGTACAAAGAGTGACCCTGCATCTGCGATGATCGAAATACCTGAAGAAAATAAAGAAGACGAGATTGAGATCCCTGAGGAGGAAAACCCTGAAGAAGGCGGAGATGAACAAAATCCAGAAGATCCTAATCAGGATAATCCAAATGAGCCAGAAAATCCGTTGGATCCATCTGTTCCACCTGGTGAAGATGAGGGAGCTCAAGATGGTCAAAATGGCGGGCAAGACGGCCAAAATGGCGGACAAAATAATGACCAAGGAGGTCAAAATGAAGGCCAAGATGACGGCCAAGATAATGGCCAAGGTGGTCAGGACGGCGAAAATGAAGGCGGTAATCAGGGACAAGAAGGAAATCCAAATGGAAATGCAAATAATAATAGAAACAATGGATCAAATCGCGAGGGTGACTAAAACCAATTTTAAAGGCTGCTTCTTTGTAAGAAGCAGCCTTTTTATGAATTTTGTTTGTTATCGTACTTCTTACTGGCAGCAATACCGCACCTCAATCTTCAGAGAAAATAAAGAAGATCGCAGACGGGATATCTGCCTGCAGATTTCTGATTGTTCAAGGGCAATTGGAATTAATGGATGGAGTTCAGGAAGTACTTTCTTCGTATTTAGATACTTTTCCAATCTTTCCCCTCTAAAATTCTAACTTCTGGTATATTAAAATTTCACTTTAATTTTTTCATTACTAATTCTTTATGAAATTGCTTTTTAAACTCTTCAAATAATTGCTTAAGCTGAATATATGAGTGATACTGAGCAGGTTTATTTAATATAAAAGCAACTCTCTCAGAAAAATTAACCGGGCTTTTAGAAAAGCGTAAATCATTCAATACAGATTGTTCTAAGCTTTTAACGGGCTGACTATTGAACCAATGAATACCCACTATAAATAAAGAAAATCCTTCAATCATGGGAATTTCTTGAGATTTTTGCTTACGGTCTTTATAAAGATCATGAAGAACCTCTTCAAGCAGGCTCCACCGTTTGAGAATATAAGGTAAATAGTTTTCATATTCATTCCAAGGTTTTTGGCAGGATTTTATAGATAGACATTCACAAATATCATAATAAAATGTGCAATGTATCATGTTTTCTTCAAAACTATCTGCTATTTCAGTTATTTTCGGAGGCATATTCAATGCAAAAGGGGCATGTAAGAAAGGTTCAGGTATTGTAATTTCTCTTTTATTTGCCACTTTGCTTTTTCCCCTTTTTCATCCTCTTTTGCCCTTCCCGACACAGATGAAGTAATGGACAAACTTCACATTTTGGCGATTGTGCCTTGCAATGATATCTACCAAAGAAAATTAATCTGTGATGAGTATTTGACCACTCCTCAGCAGGAACCTTTCTCATTAACGTTTTTTCAACTTCTAATACAGAATCCTTCCACTTGCAAATCCCAAGCCTTTTACTAACTCTTTCAACATGGGTATCTACAGCTATTGCAGGTATACCAAATGCAACGGATACAACTACATTTGCAGTCTTTCGCCCTACTCCGGGAAGTTTTATTAATTCATCACGCTCTGCTGGTACTTCTCCGTTATACTCCTCCAACAGAAGCTGACATAGATTTCTTATATTTTTTGCTTTATTTCGGTAAAGACCAATCGATCGAATATCATTTTGTAATTCCTCTAATGACACTGCAAGATAATCTTCGGGTTTTTTATATTTCTCAAAAAGTGTTTGCGTTACTTTATTTACCAATACATCTGTACATTGTGCAGAAAGAGCAACCGCAATAACTAGTTCAAAAGAATTTCGATGGTTTAATTCACAATGTGCATCTGGAAACATGTCTCCTATTGTGTCTAAGCTTTCTCTAATTTGTTTCATAGTTAGCATAATCAATTCACCTTACATTCAGTTTTCTAGCCAATTATAAAAAGGTACTTTTCGTTTATATTCATCAGTTGATTCATTACCTTCAGAAGAACTTGATTTCGTCTGGTATTGTCGAAACTTTCTCGAATGAATTCTTGCTTGTTCGATCGTTTGAACACCATTTTTCTTCCATTCGAATAAAATACGATCGATGTACCTGAAATTTAACTTTCCGGAAATAACAGCCTCTCGCAGGGCAGTTTTTATGATGACGGGATCATGATAATCTTGGTCAAGCCAGATTGTTAAAGATTCACATTCAAATGGTGAGAGTGGTCTTCCAAACTCCTGTTCAAAAACCGTATATAGTGATTTCTCTGTTTCTTCCTTTTCCTTTGCCGGCTGGTCCTTTTGCAGGAAATATTTATAAAGTTTGTTCCACAATGGATATAATGAATATCTTTCATGCAATATTCCTGATTGATCAAATTCTTCAATATCTAAAAATCCTCGTTTAATGAGAAGCCGGATAGAATTCATACAAGATTCAGAAGCAATTGACATGTTGTTTGCTAATTCATCAGGAGTTGGGAAGTAACTCCCCTTTTCTAACTGAGATTTAATTTTTAATAAAATCATGATTTCCGTTTCAGATAATCCTAAATCTGCATAATGCTCAAACAAGATCCCAGGAATAGAAATGCTGCCAGAGTCCACGATACTAATAAATTGTTCGATCTTCATTTGAAACACCTCTTCGTAAGTATACCACGTCCATAGAACGATCTTGATGAAATATAAGAGAAACTTCTATGATCCAAATGGGGAAAATATAAAAGTGAAAAGATAGAAGGTTAAGCTTGTTAAATAGATGATCTCAATTCTAGTCCCCATCCTCTCTCCAAAAAATTTGTGATAATTACAATCGATTTACCGAACTTAAGAAGCTTAAAGTGAATCCTTGAGAGTGAGCTATAAAAAATGCTCCAGCAATGTATAAGAAAAGCTTAGAGAGCATTGATCAGCCTAAGAAAGGCATATGGGAGTTTTATGAGGAATTAACCTTGTAACCCGTTATATGGATGCATACACTTGAATACAAATACTCTTCTCGCGTTAATTTTATCCTTCTGCATAGGTAAAAAGAAAAATCTCCTTGCTGGAAGGAGAATTTTTCTATCATTAAGGATATAACCTGTTAAGCAAGCGAGGAAATGGAATAGTTTCTCTTACATGCTCAACACCGCTCAGCCAAGCTACAGTTCTTTCTAAGCCTAGTCCAAAGCCGGAGTGAGGAACAGAGCCATATTGGCGAAGATCATCATACCATTGATAGGTTGAAATTTCTAACCCATGTTCCTCTATTCGGCTTTTTAAAAGCTCAGCATCGTGAATTCTTTCCGACCCGCCTATTATCTCCCCATAGCCTTCTGGAGCAATTAAATCAGCACATAAAACGATATCTTCTCTTTCTGGATGCGGCTGCATATAAAACGGTTTAAGAGAGGTTGGATAATGCGTAATAAAAACAGGCTTATCATAGGTTTCGGCAATAGCTGTCTCATGCGGAGCTCCAAAATCATCGCCCCACTCAATATCTGTGAATCCCTGTTTATGAAGCAATGCTAATGCATCATCATATGTGATTCTTGGGAATGGTGCTTGCATTTTCTCAAGCTTGGAAGTATCACGACCAAGTACCTTCAATTCTAGAGCACAATTTTCTAATACATTTCGGATGATAAAAGCAACGTAATCTTCTTGAACTTTTAAATTATCCTCAAATTCGTAAAAAGCCATTTCTGGCTCAATCATCCAAAATTCAATTAAGTGACGTCTTGTTTTAGATTTTTCAGCTCTAAAAGTTGGGCCGAATGAAAATACTTTTCCTAAAGCCATTGCTGCTGCTTCCATATATAACTGGCCGCTTTGAGAAAGGTAAGCATTTTCTTCAAAATATTTTGTATGAAACAGTTCTGTTGTTCCTTCAGGAGCACTCCCTGTTAAAATTGGGGGATCTACTTTCACAAAACCTTCTTTATTAAAAAATTCATAGGTGGCACGGATAATTTCATTTCTGATCTTCATTACAGCGTGCTGACGCTTTGATCGCAGCCATAAATGACGATGGTCCATTAAAAATTCAGTACCGTGTTCTTTAGGGGTAATAGGATAGTCAACAGCCTCATGAATCACTTCGATTCCAGTTACTCCCATTTCATATCCAAAAGGAGAGCGTTCATCTTCTCTAATAATCCCTGTAACATAAAGAGAAGTTTCTTGTGTGATTGACTTAGCTTTTTTAAAAACCTCTTCCTCAACTTCTGCTTTAACGACAACACCTTGTATAAATCCTGTACCGTCACGAAGCTGCAGGAATGCAATTTTTCCGCTGGAACGCTTGCCAGCAAGCCAAGCTCCAATCGTTACTTCTTGGCCAACATATTGACTAACTTGCGAAATCGTTGTTTTCACTATGTATTCCCCTCCAAAAGCCTATAAAAACTAATAACACATATGAATTATATTATACAGTTTTTTAATAGGCATGGTCAATGAACAGGAACGAAAAGATAATGAGCAGCACAAAATATGCTCCCTTTCCTTTTTAGCAAAAATTGTCTAAAAGGCAAGGAATACAAAGAGCTTTTTACTGCAAAATAAACACTTGAATTGCCCGGACAAACTATAATTAATTGAACGTAAGTTTGAAGTGACGGGACGAACCCATAGACCTATTAGAAAAACGCTTCGTGTCTATCTAATAGTGAGAAAGCAAATGTTGAATAGGATAATTTCCTTTTTCTGTAATTTTTTGGTTGTTTAGCATAATTTTGATCACATTTTATACGATTTCTTTATACTCTTACAAAAACAAACGCCATTTGCCTTTGACCACCCAGCGAAAGTTCAAACTTTTCTCTGATATTTCCATCATATCTTCGAAATTTGAAATATATCTTCGATTATTTAACATTTATCTTCGAAATCGTCAGATTTATCTTCGAAAATTTCAAAATATCGATTATTCGACTTAAATCGACAAAAACCTATTGGTGTACAATGTTCCAATTTTTTTGAAAACCTAAATGGAAGTTGATGAATCCCCAAAAAAGCTGATTTCTATTTGTAAATAATTACAATTTATAAATTTAATGAATTTAAACCTTAATTAAAAGCCCGGTGAACCCGGGCTTTTACCATTTTTTACCTATATCTGATTTTCATTAACAAATTTTTGAATTCTTTCGACCGCTTTTTCTAATTGATCTAATGAGGTAGCATATGATAAACGTACATTATCTGGAGAACCAAAACCAGATCCAGGTACTATCGCTACCTTCTCTTTTTCCAGCAACGCTGCTGCAAATTCATCAACGTTAGAAAATCCAGTTAATTCAGCCGCCTTTTTAACATTTGGGAAAAGATAAAAAGCCCCTTCTGGTTTAAGACAGGCTACACCAGTAATTTGCGTCAGTTTTTCAAAAATTATGGTTAATCGCTCTTCGAACGCTTTTCTCATTTCCTCTACTGTATCTTGAGAACCATTGTATGCAGCAATCGCCGCAAATTGGGCTACAGAAGTGGGGTTTGACGTACTGTGACTTGCCAGGTTTGTCATACCTTTAATTATTTCCTTGTTGCCTGCTGCGTATCCAATTCTCCAGCCCGTCATAGAATGGGATTTAGATACCCCATTAATAATAATTGTTTGTTCTTTTAACTCTGATGAAATCTCAGCAATTGAAACATGCTTGGCAGCACCGTAGATCAGTTTTTCATAAATTTCATCTGAAATGATTAAAATATTATGCTTTAAGCAAATTTCGCCTAACTCATTTAACTCTTGCTTTGAATAAATCATCCCCGTTGGGTTGCTTGGTGAATTTATAATGATTGCCTTTGTTTGTGGAGTAATCGCATTTTCCAGCTGTTTCGGCGTGATTTTGAACTCATTATCCTCTAGGCCATCAATGTGCACAGGTTTGCCGCCTGCTAATTTTACTTGTTCTGGATAACTGACCCAATAAGGAGTAGGAATAATCACTTCATCCCCCTCATTTAAGATAACCTGAAATAATGTATAAAGCGCATGTTTCGCCCCGCTGCAAACAATAATTTCCGATGAATCATATGTTAAACCTTGATCGTTTTTGAATTTTGCAATGATTGCTTCTTTTAAAGCAATTAAACCACCTGAAGGTGTGTATTTGGTATGACCTTCATGCATTGCCTTGCTTGCAGCTTCAAGGATATGCTCCGGAGTATTAAAATCTGGTTCTCCCGCTCCAAGGCCAATGACATCATGTCCTTGTGCTCTCAATTCCTTTGCTTTTGCTGTGATTGCCAGTGTAGTTGATGGAGTTAAAGCTGAAACTCTGTTTGCCAATCTCATTAGTAGATCCCCCTAATTCGTTATGCTAAATCTTTTTATAAATGTTCCATCTTCAAAGGTCACATAGTAATAAGTTAACCTGTCTTTGGTATCAATATATTTGACTTCCCATAAAAGGCCATCTTTTTCGCTTATTCCCAATTGAATATTCACGATTTTTTTTGGATTGCGCTCTTGCTTTAATTTGGAAAGAACCTCTTCACTGCTAACGCCGCTTGACTGTTTTTTTACAACAATTTTCTTTTTAGTATCCTCTGGCACCCATGCTACGACATTCTCACCATTTTTCTTCCCATGTACTATGTAATATTCTTCCTTACCGTAAAAGGAATCAATTTTTTCAACACTTGAAAATTCGGCTTTATCAAGGGCAACCTGGCGGATATTATCATAATTTGCAGTTTTCCCAGCCCTTGCTGTCTGATATACATCGGAAAAAATCCAAATCCCAGCTATTGCAAAAAAAATCAAAGCACCAATCATTACGTAAATTTTATTTCCCATGCTATACCTACGTTCTGTATATTGTAAAAACGGCTTTTTCTTTAGCTTCTTGCTCTAAGGCTAGTCCAAACATAAAGTTATCTCTTTTAAGCGTTCTGTTTAACAAATCGACGATTTTATATAAATCATCCGAATGCTCTACTGTAACGGTAGATAAAACTTCAATTTTACTTTCCATGACATATTCCTCCTGGACAAAACAAATATTGTTACTAATACATGTGACCTTTACGGAAATAATAGAAGTACAGCAACAAAACACGTTGCATGTTCCCATTATAACAGTTTAAAGCGTAAGTAGTGAAAATAAATTTTTCCCTAACCCACACTTTTATTGGGTGACTTTTTAAGAAAACCGATAAAAAGTCACCCCTTTTTGATTAAATATTTTCTTTAAAAGAGAAGATTGTATTCTTAATCTGTTCAATTGTCCCCTCAATAATATCAACCTTTGGTATCGAAGAAATAAAATGCTTTCCATAGGAGGCAGTTTTAATTCGCCGGTCAAATACAAATAATATCCCTTTTTCATTATGAGATCTAATCAGTCTGCCAAATCCCTGCTTAAATCTTAAAACAGCTTCAGGTACAGAATAATCAAAAAATGGATCAGCACCTGAGTTTTTTAAGTTATCACACCTTGCCTTAACATATGGGTCATCTGGAGATGCAAAAGGGAGTCTCATGATCATGACCGATTTAATTTCCTCAGATTTTAGATCTATTCCCTCCCAAAAGCTGCTTGTTCCTAATAATAAAGCTTTATCGAACATATTAAAGTTTTTTGTCAATTTTGATTGGCTTCCACCGCTTATCCCTTGCGCCAAAATAACAAACTCCTCAAGAGTTCGATCCTTTTTTAAAGCTTGGTAGGTTGCTTTTAACATCTGATAAGATGTAAATAAAATAAGTGTTTTTCCACTAAGTATTCGTGATAATTCAGAAATATAAGTGGAAACAGATGAGATATAGTCTGTAAAAGGAACCTCATTAACAATTGGTATATCAGTTGGTATTACCAGCTTAACCTGTTCCTTTAACTCATACGGGGAGGGAAGCTTTACCGTTTTAGGATAAAAATCCTCCAAACCTAATTGCTTTATCATAAACGAAAAAGAGTTTTCCACCGTTAAAGAGGAAGAGATTAAGACTGCACTGTGTTTTGAAGCGAAAAGCTGATCAGCTAATTGTTCTGAAACCATGATTGGTTGGGCATATGCGGTAACCGCATTTTTGGCACCCTTAGCCTCGATTTCAAGCCATGTAACATTTCCCTTTACAGGACTTAAAAACAAATGGTCGAGTTTATCATAAATTTCGGAAAAATAACCTTTATACCCCGTAAATTCCCCGATGCTGTTTCTTTCTCTGGAGTTTAAAGCAGATTCTCCATTAAGCAGGCATACACCTTCAATTTTGACTAAGAGTTTTTGTATCGCACGGATAAAAAATTGAATTCTTCTCGCAAGCTCCATTAATCCTGACCATGCTTTTGTTGGTGCTGAAAAACAATCATATTGATAAGATAGTCTGTTTCCATGATGGTCTTTCACCTGTACTTTTACATAGGTATGAAGCGAACTAAAAAATAAATCGAATTCTTCATTCAACTCAGTAACAAGGTTATTAAGCTCGACAATTAATAAATGGTCGATCAGCTTTCTTTTTTTACTCCATTTATATATTTCCCTTAACAAGCCGGTATTGACATTACCAAATCTTGACAGCATGAAATGGACATCCAAATAATCAAGCTTTTCTCCGAATGTCGTGCTCGCAATCCTTTCAAGATGATGGGCTTCATCAATAATCAGCTCATCGTAGTCTATATTTTCTTCTTTTCCATTCAAACAGCTCAATAATAAAAAGGTATGATTTGTAATCACAAGATTTGCACATTCTGCTTTTTTTCGAGCACGATGATAATAGTCAACATTCTGCAGGTTATTATTATTCGTTAATCCGTTTCCGCAAATTCGCTCCCAAAGTCTTCTGCCCCCAGAAGGTAAATTTAATTCATCACGGTCACCGGATTCTGTCTCAGTCAGCCAAATTAAAATTTGTGCTTTTGTTAACAAAGAGTCATAATTATCATCTTCCTCAACTAACACTTTCTCGAATTTCTTCAAATTAATGTAATGTGAGTGGCCTTTTAACACAGCAGCATGAAAATCAAATGGAAGGGATTCTTTTAATGTTTTAATTTCATTATCCATTATTTGGTGTTGCAAGGTGGTAGTATGAGTACTGACCATGATTTTTTTCTGATTTCTTAATGAATAATAAATTGAGGGAATCAGGTACCCAACCGTTTTACCTGTTCCTGTTTCTGCTTCGAGCAGGGTATGTTCATGGGCATTAAAGGAATCATAGATTGTTTCTGCCATCAGCGCTTGTTCTTTTCTGTAGCGATAATTTTGAATGTTCTCTGAAAGAAACCCGTTTTTTTCAAACACTTCTTTTATGTATTGGTTAAATTCAGGTAAATCTGATTTATCATTATAAAAGTCCCTGTTTGGAACTGACACTTCTTTTTTTACAGCAAGTGTTCCTATTAGTTTAACGTCTTCATTGTAATGCTTCTGATCCACTTGGAGAAGCTGATGATGAATAAAATGATCAAATATTTCATCCATATCACTAATAAATGATCTCGCAATTTTTTGAAGAGATTGTAAGGTAATGACAGGCAGTTCTTTTAATTTTGATAAAATATGTATAAACAATTGTGCTGTCACTTCAGCATCACTATCAGCACGATGAGGATTAAGATGAACGATCCCTAGTTCTTGACAAATCTCACTCAACTTATAACTAGATACGGTCGGAAACACCATCCGTGCCAGTTCAACTGTATCAATAATTCCACCAGCAAATGGTGAAAATCCATTATTTGTTAACTCTTCTTGAATAAATGACAAATCAAAATGAACATTATGTGCAACAAAATAAGCATTATGGAATAAATCTACCAGATCATTTGCAATTTCTGAAAAATCTGGTGCCGATTGAACATGTTCATTAGAAATTCCTGTAAATTGCTCAATAAATGGTGGAATCGTTTTTCTCGGGTTTACAAAGCTTGTAAATCGTTCAGCCACTTGACCATCTTGAATAACAACAACGGCAACTTGAATAATTTTGTCCCCTTTTTTCGGTGAATTACCAGTTGTTTCAACATCTAAAACAACAAACTTTTGCTGCATCAAATACACCTCTTAAACATCAAAAACAATTTAATCTATTTTACCACTTTTTTATCACAAAAGTGTAATTTCCCTTTTAATGCAATAAGCGCAAGCACTTACCCCCCTCAGACAGAGTAATAATGCTTGCGCTATATTTTATAAAATTGTTGAGGCGGGTTCTTGGCCAAGTAATTCGACGATTTCATTGTTCTCGTTCATGATGGCAACTTTAGGCTCGTGAGTTTTCACTTGTTCTGCTGACATCATCACATAAGAGATAATGATTACGATATCCCCTTCTTGTACAAGTCTTGCAGCCGCTCCGTTTAAGCAAACCACTCCGCTTCCGCGTGGACCAGGAATAATATAGGTTTCAAAGCGGGCACCGTTATTATTATTTACGATTTGTACTTTTTCATTTGCGACCATTCCGACTGCATCTAAAATGTTTTCATCAATCGTTATACTGCCGACATAATTTAAATTCGCTTCCGTTACACGGGCACGGTGAATTTTACTGTTCATTATCGTACGAAACATAACATCTCCTCCAACTATTTAAGGTGCTGCTTGTATAATTAGCCTCTATTAAAATCAATGGTTCTCTCAAAAAGATATTTATCAAGGCAATTGTTGTTTTTCCAATCTATTTTATTTACCGTATTAGATCCCACTTCATGAATTCTCGGTATTGCGCAAATTTTTCACTGTAACTATGAACCAACATTAATTCAATTCAAGCGTGATATTGTCAATTAATCTTGCATTTACAAAATGGACGGCTACAGCTACTATTATCGTTCCCTTTAATTCATTTAACTTTTTCAACTCTGGATAAGATAAAATTTCAACATAGTCTATATTCCCATCTGTATTTTCTAATATGTCATTTTTGATAACGCTAATTATTTTTCCAACAGATCGTTCACCCTTTTTAATCATCGATTTTGCTTGTAATAATGAGTGGTAAATCCGTGGTGCTTGATTTCGTTCCTTATCTGAAAGCTTTACGTTCCTTGAGCTTTTTGCCAATCCATCTGTTTCACGAATCGTCGGCACCGGAACTAGTGTAACCGGAAAATGAAGATCATTGATAAGTCCTTCAACAACTGCAACTTGCTGTGCATCTTTTTTTCCAAAATAGGCACGGTCAGGCTGAATGATATGAAACAATTTTGTTAATATAGTAACAACTCCATCAAAATGACCAGGCCTTGATTTCCCGCACAATACATCTACACGGTCTTTAGCTTTTACTTCTATAGAAGGTTTAGAAGGATACATCTCCGTTACTGATGGGACAAATAAATAATGAACACCTGCTTTTTCTGCTAAGAACTGATCACGTTCAATGTCACGAGGGTACGAGTCAAAATCCTCATTTTGACCAAATTGAAGAGGATTAACGAAAATGCTGACAATGACACAATCATTTTCACGTGACGCTTGTTCCATTAAAGAAAGATGACCATCATGTAAAAAGCCCATGGTCGGAACAAATCCGATTTTCTTTTTAGTTGATTTTATTTCTTTTATTACGTTTTGTATTTCTTTTATAGTGGAGATCGTCTTCATTCTTTCGTACCCCCATACAATTGCTGCAATTCGTCTTCCTTCATCGTAAAGCTATGCTTCATCTCAGGAAAGGCTTTTTGCTTTACCTCTGACACGTATTGGCTGATAGCAGGTAGAATTAGTTCATCAACCTCAGCATATTGTTTTACAAATTTCGGTACACGATTAACCCCATAACCAACCACATCATGATAAACGAGAACTTGACCATCTGTATGCGGGCCTGCCCCTATTCCAATTGTTGGTATCGATACTTTTTCAGTCACTTCCTGAGCTACTTGAAATGGTACACATTCAAGAACAACTGCAATTGCTCCTGCTTCTTCACAGTTGATAGCATCTTGAAGCAGCTGCCTTGCTGCTTTTGCATCATTACCTTGAACTTTATAACCGCCAAGGACACCTACCGATTGCGGAGTAAGGCCTAAATGAGCAACAATAGGAACTCCAGCTGCTGAAAGAAGTTCGATGGTTTTAATAACATCCCCTGCCCCTTCTACCTTTAAGGCGTCAGCACCTGATTGCTGCATCATTTTTGCTGCATTTTTCATTGTATCTTCCTTTGATGCATGGTAAGACATAAAAGGCATATCACAAACAATAAATGTATCTTTTGCTCCTCTTTTTACTGCGTTTGTATGGTGAATCATATCTTCAATCGTTACAGGTATAGTTGATTCATATCCTAGTACAACCATACCTAATGAATCACCCACTAATATCATATCTACCCCTGCTGCTTCCGCCAATTTAGCTGTAGGATAATCATAGGCAGTGAGCATAACTATTGAAGCTTGTTCTGCTTTCATTTTTAAGAAATGTGATTTTGTCTTCATTATTCTCCTCCTCTTTTTTTCAGAGGAGATGATTTCCCGATAAAAAAGCCAAAAATAAAACCTTCTTCGGGCGAGAAGAAGGATTGTTGTGTGAATCATTATCGGTTTCATCCCTCTGTCCCAGTCCTTTTGGATCAAGGCAGAATCTAATTTTTGTTGCATATTAAAGGTGATTTGTAAAACTTGCATAAAGGTGTAGTTCCGAAGATACTACCCATAGGAAGTATAACAAAATTTCAGTTGGTTTCCAATCCACAATGTTTATTTTATCTCTATCTTAATAATCCTTGGAAGAATGAAATAATTGACTACAAATATCCGATAAGTTCTGGCTGAATATTAATTGGCATAAAAAAACTTCCACTAAATGGAAGTTTCACTTTATTTTAATGTCTGCTGAATAAATTTTTTCAATTTTTCCTTCTCCTGTTTGTAAAAGCAGGATGCCTTCATCATCAATACCGAGTGCTTTTCCTTTAAGAGTACCTTGCAGCGTTTTTGCTACAATTTCTTTATTTAAGCTGATCGCATAGCTTTCCCAAAGCAGCTTAATTGGTTTAAAACCAGATCGCAAATATTGCTCATAAAGATTTTCGAAATGGATCAAAATTTCTTGAATAAGCAAGGAACGGTCACATTTTTCCCCGCTTTCAGCTGCTATTGATGTGGCAATGCTTTTTAAATCCTCATGAAAATCTTCACGCCTTTGATTCACATTGATGCCTGTCCCAATGATCACTGAATGGACTTGATCCGCTTCTGCTTGAAGCTCAGTTAAAATACCAACTACTTTTTTGCCATTTATTAATATGTCATTTGGCCACTTTATATCAGGGAATAGACCAGTCACTTTTTCGATCGCTTGAACGATGGCAACAGCTGTTAGCAATGTTAACTGAGGAGTTTGATTGAGAGGGATTTTCGGACGAATAATCATACTCATCCAAATACCGGTATATTTTGGTGAATACCATACTCTTGCTAACCTTCCTCTACCCTCGATTTGCTGTTCAGCAATGACTATGGTACCTTCTTTTGCTCCTGCGTTTGCTAATTTGTGGGCAATTTTTTGAGTTGAAGTCACTTCTTCCTCAAAATGAATGTTTCGCCCCATAAATTGTGTATGTAATCCAAGGCTTATTTCGTTGCCGCTAACTTTGTCAGGTTTCCTTTTTATCCGGTAGCCACGCCGTCTTACAGCTTCAAGCTCATACCCTTCTTTTCTTAATTCCTCCATATGCTTCCAGATAGCTGTTCTGGAGCAGCCAAGTAAATCGCTGATTTTTTGGCCGGATAAAAACTCGCCTTCTGCATTTGAGAAAGCCTCGAGTAGTTTTGATCTTATTTCTGTTTGCAAGACTCAAGCCACTCCTTTATGGCCTTATTTGAATTATCAAGGGATCCGTAAATGATCTTTTCTTCTATCCTGCATAGGATCTCTGCAACCCAAGGACCTGGTTTTTTATTCATAATCGAAATGATTTCATGACCAGACAGGTCTATTTCTTCTCTATTTTTTATTGGAAGCTCTTCATATATTTGTTCTATTAACTTGAAGCTTTCTTGAGATTTTGAATTCTTCAAAGCTTGATAAACTCTTTCAATTTGCAGAGATTGATTTAAACCAGCTTGATAAACAAGTTTTTTTGACCATCCTCTACTTAGAACCTTAGTCAAAACCTCATTATTATTCTTGACATGTTGAATGATCTTGACTGACAGCTTCCAGCCTCTTAGAAAAGCTTCGATATTGATTATATTTAATACTCGGATGAGAAGAGTCCAATATTCTGCTGAAGTTTGTAAATGTCTGAATTCCAGGTTACTCAGTGTTTTAAGGCCTCCTGATTTTTGCTCAAGGAAAGGAAGACATTTAAAAACATTGGTTTCGAGCATTTTGGAAATGGCAGCTTGTGGACTCTTTCCACTTAATAGCTTCACAAATTCAGCGGTTTTTCGTTCGACAGAAATATGCTCTAATAGAAAAAAATTTTCTTTAATCGCTTGTTCTGTTTTATAATCTAGTTGAAAATCCAAGGAACTCATAAAACGGAGAGCTCTCAGCATTCGAAGTGCGTCTTCTGAAAATCTCTCATGCGGGTTGCCAACTGTCATAATCCGCTTTTCCAGCAGGTGCTTTTTACCTTCAAAGTAATCAAGTATCTTTCCCTTGTCATCCATTGCCATGGCGTTTATCGTAAAATCTCGCCTTTTTAGATCTTCAACTAAAGAGTGAATAAAGGCTACCTCAGCAGGTCTACGGTAATCTTTATAGCCTGTCTCTGTCCGAAATGTTGTCACTTCATATGAATTGTTCTTATAGAGGACAATGATCGTTCCATGGTTTGCTCCTACATCCACTGTACTTGGGAATAATTGCTGGATTTCATCAGGCTTTGCTGATGTTGCAATATCGACATCTCCTATTGAACGTTCCAATAAATGATCGCGAACTGCTCCTCCTACAAAATAAGCTTGATAATTGTGTTCTTTTAATTTCCGAATGATCGGCAGGGCTTCAATAAACAATCTATCCATCCTGTAAAACTTCCTCATAAATTGATTCATAATTAGAAACAATTTTATCTGAATGAAATTTTTCTTTTATAGAAAGAAGCGCATTTTTTGAAAGCATTTGATACAAATCCTCATCCTGCAAAACAGAAATGGCTCTGGAGGCTACTGTTTCGATATCCCCAAGTTCACACAAATATCCTGTTGTTCCATCATCAATTACTTCAGGTATACCCCCTATATTTGTGCCAATACATGGTACCCCGCAAGCCATTGCCTCAAGAAGAACTAGGCCGAAGCTTTCTTTCTCTGATAATAATAACTTCAGATCGCTAATGGAATATAGTTCCTCTAAATTGTCTTGCTTACCTAAAAATAATACAGAATCTCTTATACCAAGCTTATCGACAAGCCTGCAAATCACTGTCATTTCTGGACCATCTCCTACTAGCAGCAATTTAGAAGGGACTTTTTCATGGATAAGCTGAAAAGACTTTACAACTTCATGTACTCTCTTCACTTTTCTGAAATTAGAAACATGAATAATGACTTTTTCTTCAGGTAATATCTTATAGGCTGTGTGCAGATGGTCCACTTTTTTTCTTGAATAAACACGCTCATCAATAAAATTATGTACCGTATAAATTTCTTTATTAGGCTTTAACAGGTCATATGTCTGTTCCGCTAATGAGTGGGAAACAGCCGTTACTCGGTCTGATGCTTCTATCCCGAAACGGATCATATCAGATAATGAGGGGTCATAACCTAACACTGTAATATCTGTTCCGTGGAGGGTAGTCACGATTTTTAGCTGATCTCCGACCATCTGTTTTGCCAAATAGGCACTTATGGCATGAGGGATTGCGTAATGTACATGAAGGATATCTAATCCTTCTCTTTTTGCTACCTGTGCCATTTTACTGGAAAGAGCAAGGTCGTATGGCGGATATTTAAAGACAGAATATTGATTCACTTCTACTTCATGGAAATAAATGTTTCCGTAAATTTTATTCAATCGAAATGGAAGACTAGACGTAATAAAATGTATTTCATGCCCTCTTTCAGCAAGCAGCTTTCCCAGCTCTGTGGCGATGATCCCAGACCCACCTACAGAAGGATAGCAGGTAATTCCAATTTTATATTTCTTCATGTCTCCCCTCCTATCACATCTTTATTTAATAAAAGAGGTTTATTAGTTAGAAATCCTTCCGCATACTCCACGCCTACCTCTTTGCCAAATAGTCTTTCTCTGCTTTTAACGCTCTCGATGTAACCATTGACTAAAGGTGTCTCAAGTGATCCTTCCGTTTTAACAAACTGGCTTTGATAAGCTTGCAAGGCTTCTATTTTAAACCCCATAGTTTTTGAAATATCAACCATAAAATCTGGCTTATGGAAGCCGTTTATCATATAAAAATAGACATGCTTTACCCGGTGTTCTGTTTGCTTTTGCACATCCTCGTATTTTCTTACTGCGGCAGAAAATACAGCTTCTTTAACGAGCTGAGCACAGTTTCCGTGGTCTGGATGACGGTCTTCAAAATAAGGGGCAAATACAGCCTTTGGTTTGTAAAGCCGGATGATTGTTACTACTTGACGAATTTGCTCTTCATTCAAAAATAAGCCGCGATCTGGGAGATTCATAAAAATACGTTTTTGTATCCCTAATATTTCTCCTGCTGACTTTGCTTCAATTTGACGAATTTGCACTGTTCCATTTGAGGAAAGCTCCGCTTTTGTTAGATCACATATTCCAATTTTATACCCGTTCTGAGCATATTTTGCTATCGTTCCACCCATCCCAATTTCAACATCATCGGGATGAGCTCCAAAAGCTAAAATATCTAATTCTTTCATTCTGTTGACTATTCTCCTTGCCGTTTATGAATAATGTTCCTCCAGCTAAAAGCACCTTTTTCCAAGGCTCTTATTAAGATGTCAGCAGTTCCCATGTTTGTAGCTAATGGAATGGCATAAACATCACAAAGCCGGATAAGGGCTGATACATCTGGTTCGTGAGGCTGGGCAGTTAATGGATCCCGAAAAAATATGACTAAATCCATTTGATTTTTAGCAATCATTGAGCCAATTTCTTGATCTCCGCCCAGGGGTCCTGATTGAAAACGGAAAATGGACAAACCTGTCGCCTCTTGTACTCTTAGGCCAGTAGTTCCAGTAGCAAACAGCTCATGCTTTTCTAATATATGCTTATAGGCAGTGGCGAACTGAACAAGATCATTTTTTTTCTTATCATGTGCAATAAGTGCAATATTCATAATATCCCCCATTATTCAATAATGTTTTCTAATCCATATACAAGAAGGTCTAACTTCATCACCTGTTCTACAGAAAGTTTTACCCCGGACATAAAGGAAGCACGATTATAGGAATCATGACGAAGACTTAAGGTTTGACCTTCTCCTCCAAACAGTACTTCCTGATGGGCTACAAGGCCTGGCAGACGAACACTATGCAGTCTTATGCCATCAAAATCAGCTCCTCTAGCTCCTGAGAGAACTTCTTTTTCATTCGGATGACCTTGCTTCTTCTCTTCCCTGACTGCAGAAATCATCTCTGCTGTTTTCAAACCTGTTCCACTTGGTGCATCGAGCTTTTGATCGTGATGCAATTCAATTATTTCAACATCTTGAAAATACTTAGCTGCCATTTGTGAAAACTTCATCATTAATATGGCACCCACTGCAAAATTGGGAGCAATAATCGCCCCTATACCTTTCTCTTCAATTAATTGCTCTATTTCCTTCAAATCTTCCTTAGAAAAACCAGTTGTCCCTACTACTGGACGGACTCCGTTTTGCAGTGCCAGCTTTGTATGTACTTTTCCAATCTCGGGAGTTGTTAAATCGATTAAAACATCTGGTTTCGTTTCTTGGAAACATTTTTCCATATCATTATAAATCAGTACTTTACTGGAAAATCCATTCACTTCATTTAACTGTTGGCCATCATATTTATGATCCACGGCACCGACAAGTTCAAAATGAGGAGTTTTTTCTACTAATTTTACAGCTTCTGATCCCATTCTCCCTCTGGGACCTGCGATTACTATCTTTATGTTCTCCATCAAATGCCACTACTCCTTTTATTCTTTTATTTTTGTCCAACGATTTTTATCTCGGGTTTGAAATTTGTCCATAACTAAATCATGTGCTCGGTCCAAATTTATGTTTAAAGAGTTGGCTAAACAAATCAGCACAAAGAGAACATCTCCGAGCTCTTCTTCGATTGCTTTCTCTTTTTCGCTTGCTTTTTTTGGTTTTTCGCCATATGTATGATTTATTTCTCTTGCAAGTTCCCCAAGCTCTTCAGTTAATCTTGCCATCATGGCTAATGGAGTGAAATACCCTTCTTTATATTGTCCGATGTACTCATCAACTTCTTTTTGCATTTGCTGCATCGATTTTTGGTTCACACTAAACCCCCCTATTCTATCCCTTTCCATGTTAGCTAATCCTAAACAATTTGACAAATATAAAGAAATGCGAAAGAGCCTTGATCAGACCGGAAAATATTAACAGAAGTTTTTTTCCTTTCCATAACTATTGTTGTGGTCTTAGGTGGACAAGGGCTTGTGGCTAGACAATATTAAGACAACAATACATGTCTAGTAATGAAAGATTTCATATCTAGGATTAAAGAATCACAAGCTAAAAGGCAGCCGCTGCAATTGAATAAAAATTTAATTAAACCGGAAATCTCTAACTCAATTTCTTTAAGGTTTTTGGAAAATAAATTGATACAATAATTTCTTTCAACTATAATAATAGCGCTATCACCAGTCTAGATTGGAGTTGTTAGTATTGTATAACAGGTTAAAAATACAAAACATTTTATTTATTTTGTTAGGCTCTGCAATTTTCGCTTTTGGGCTTGTTCACTTTAACATGCAAAACAATTTGGCAGAAGGCGGATTCACAGGGATTACGTTACTCTTGTATTTTTTATTCAATATTGATCCATCTATATCAAACTTACTATTAAATATCCCAATTTTTTTCATTGGCTGGAGGCTTCTCGGCCGAAGCTCCTTTATATATACGATGATTGGTACTTTCAGTTTGTCTATCTTTTTATGGATCTTCCAAAAGTATCAAATTAAAATGCCTTTGTATGAGGATTTAGCATTAGCTGCTTTATTTGCCGGAGTATTTATAGGGGTAGGGCTTGGAACAATTTTTCGATTTGGCGGTACAACAGGGGGAGTAGATATTATCGCAAGATTGGTACACAAATATATTGGGTGGAGCATGGGAAAAACAATGTTTCTATTTGATGCCTTTGTCATAACCTTATCGCTTGTTTCATATTTGTCCTATCGAGAAGCTATGTACACATTAGTTGCTGTTTTTGTCGGAGCAAAAGTGATTGACTTTATGCAGGAAGGCGCGTACGCCGCAAAAGGAGCAACAATTATTTCTGATCAAAATGAAACAATTGCTGCAAAAATTTTGGAAGATATGGATCGCGGCGTTACGGTTCTGCGTGGACAAGGGTCGTTCACAAAGCTCGATCGGAATGTACTTTATTGTGTGGTGGGTAAAAACGAAATAGTCAAATTAAAAGGAGTTATCCAATCAGTTGATCCTCATGCGTTTGTGGCCGTTAGTGATGTTCACGATGTCCTTGGAGAAGGCTTTACCCTTGATGCAAATAAAAACCCAATCGAGCGGTAGCCCTGCTCGTACAGCCTAATTAGATAGGGAAACATCCATAATCTTAGAGGCAGAAAACTAAAGTTGAGTGCTTGTAAGCCTAAGCCAAACTGAACTAAATTTTTAATTATCCAACTTCTAACTTTTTTAGAATATAAGGAAATGGCAAAAGGTCGATCGAACCAACAGCCGACCATAGTCACCTCTAAAGACTGAAGGGAGATTTTCGTCTCGTAAGAATTAGATTAATAAAGAGGCCCATTTGGCGTGGCCTCTTATTACAACTTCAATGCCTATTTATTTGTTTCACGATCCCGCTGTTTCCTTCTTTCCTTCTCTCCTTGATACTTTCTAAAGCCTGCATATGATAAGGACAAAATAATGATACTTCCTGTTGAAATGATCACCCAAAGTAAAGAGGGATCAGATTCATCCTCTTCCGCCCGATCAAATAACGTCCGCAAATCTTCTTCCATTTGCGAGATATGTTGCTCCTTTGTTGAATCTGACATTTGATCAAATAATCGATTATCAATCGTGGATATATGAGAGTCTACGCGTTTAATAATTTGAGAATCAACATCAACTGAGACTGATGGATAGATCATTTCATACATGATTAGAAACTCATTCCATTGCTCCTGAAAAGATTCATAATTACCGCTTTCCACGTCTGTTTTTATTTGGGAAAAAACATTCATAACCGAATCTTCCATCGAGCTCCATAAAGGGTCATATTCTGAATTCATTGCATCCACAACTAGGCGAAATTGTGTAACCGCCCTTATTTTTTCTGAATCCCCCATAGTTTTATTTTGTAGTGCTTCTAATGCATGTGTATGAGTCAAACTAACCGTTCTAATATCATCTGCTGATAGTTCGCTTTGGATACCAGGTTTGTTTTCAAACTGTTCTTTGAAATAGACGATAAGGTGTGAACTATCCTCAAACCGATTTTGCTTAGCAAGCTGCAAGGCAGTTTCAGTTAAGTTATTTAAGTTATTCCAATGGTGCTCTGTTTCACCATAAACCGTCTGAGAATTTATAAAAAAGAAAACAATTACTAAAATCATGATCATTTTTTTCATTCTTGTCCCTCCCAAAATCTCTAATAAACTTTATGAAAAAGTGGACAAGGTTAGACCAAAAAAATCATGATTAAACGAAAAGCGTAACTGAAACGGTCCTTCTGCGACAACAATAAGTCAAACCGGCAGAAAGGTAATGTAAGATTGGCATGTGTTCTTAAAAATCGGGTCAGGTAATGAGACTTGTCAGGTAACAGCTTATGGTACCCATTTCTCTGTTTTCGTTCGCTTCAGGTCATCATGCGTATTATTAAAAAAGCCAAAAAGCCGAGATGATTAAATTATTTGTTTAATGAAGAGGTTCCAGCTGGTAATTCTAATTTAATTGCTTTAGTTCGCACCACTAAAAAATAAGCAATAAAGAGGGAAAGAATGGTTAACCAAAATGTAAAATACCCAATCTGGGGAGTGAAATCATCTAACATACTATATCTTGGCACCATGCCAAATACATAATCAATAACATCATTATGTAATGTCCATACTCCAGCTAATGCTAAATGCCAGCCTCTAAAACGATAATACGGGGAAAACAACAGCCCTTGAACGGCCATCCCTAAGTGAGAAAATATTAACATATAGCCAACCCAATCCATCGAACCTGTTACAACAAAAACAAGTATGTTCATGACAACTGCCCAAATTCCATATTTAAACAATGTTACAATTGCAAGGGCTTCAAACAGAGGTGAATTCTGTTTAAGTAAAAAAGCTATGAGAACAAACAGAAAAAACAGGCTGGCTGTCGGGCTATCCGGTACGAAAGCTAAATACATAGCAGGAGTATCAATAAGCTGAGGAGTATACCAATAATATCCATAAATTGTTCCAAGAAAATTAATTAATAGTAATAAAGACAGTATCTTTCTTGTTCCAAGCAAATAATAATAAGATTTCATTTCATCAACTCTTTGTTTGTTTGATTAGATAAAAAAATGACTTCGCCAAGTCCTGAGAACTGTTGGGAATACTTGGTGCTGAGCCTGCACATTGAAGCAAGTACTGACTATTTGACGCGAGCCCTCAGGCAATAAAAAATTTGGGCGAACCGGCTTAAAGTCTGTTCCAAAACCCTCTTGGGCGGGCTGTGAACAAGGCAAAACCGGCCCTAGAACGGCTTGGACGAAGGCTGCTAGCTGTAATAGTTATATCAATATAAAGTGAATCTTCCCTCAGTGGGGGTTTTCCTCATCCCCCACTGAAGGTTAGATGTGAGCCACAGGATGTGGCGTGTTTTTGTCTGTGTTCCTTTTTCGGACCTTTACGGGCAGTTTATCTCCCACATTTCTTCATTGCTTCTTTACTGAAGTTGAAATGGGGGTTTTACTGCCCGTTATGAGTGGGATAAACTATTCAATATTACAAAAAAGCTGACAAAATGTCAGCTTTTTATTTAGCAGTAACTTCTGAAATAAACTTCGAAAGAACGTCTAGTTCTTCATCTGTGCCTTTAAAGACTCCAGGAGGCATTTCTCCCTGCCCTTCCTTGGCAATTTTAGCTATATCCTCTGGAGGCAGACCATTATCAACAAGAGATGGACCCGCAGCTCCTCCTTGCAGGTTATCACCATGGCATGAAATACATCCTTGTTCTTGGTAGAGTGCATAACCATCTGATTCTTTATCAATTTCTGCTTCTGCCTGAATTTTCCCTTGCTCAGCAGCAGCTTCCCAGTCATGAGTCGCTACAGACTCCCAAGTCAAGAATATCGTTGAAGCTACAGCAAGCAGCATCATTCCTACTGCAACAGGCCGTTTTGCCGGTCTTCGATGTGGACCCCGGTCGAGCCACGGGGCCAGCATTAATGCTCCAAAAGCTAAACCCGGCATAATAAATGCGCCTATTACAGTATACGGTCCTGCAGCAAACGTATATTTTAACAATTGGTATAAGAATAAGAAGTACCAGTCAGGCAATGGAATATATCCTGTATCAGTGGGATCTGCCACCCGCTCAAGCGGTGATGGATGGGCAACAGTTAAGCATAAATACCCGACCAAGAACACAGCCCCAACAAGCCATTCCTTTAGCAAGAAATTCGGCCAGAACGCCTCTGTTTTACCAGGATATTCCGAGTAATCTTTTGGAATATTCGGCTTTCTTTCTGCAGGAATACGTGAATCTCCTACAAATTTCATTCCTTTTCCACGATGCAATGAGTTCCCCTCCTTTTAGGTTTTCAGTTATTTACTGTAATTTTAAAGAGGTCCAGAAATACCTTGCTTGCGAATCATAAGGAAGTGAGCTCCCATTAAGCCAAACAGTGCAGCAGGTAAAAAGAACACGTGTATAGCAAAGAAACGAGTAAGCGTCTGCGCTCCTACAATTTCTGGGTGACCTGCTAATAGCGTTTTCACTTGGGTTCCTATTAATGGCGTAGCTTCTGCGATTTGCAGACCTACCTTTGTCGCAAATAAAGCTTTCATGTCCCATGGTAATAAATACCCTGTAAAACCTAAGCCTAACATGACGAAGAAAATAAGAACTCCCACAACCCAGTTTAATTCACGAGGTTTTTTATATGCACCTTGAAAGAAGACACGAAGAGTATGTAAAAACATCATGACGATGACAAGGCTTGCTCCCCAGTGGTGCATACCACGGACAATTTGTCCAAAAGCAACTTCATTTTGCAAATAGTAAACAGATTCCCAAGCATTTTTAATGTCGGGTACATAGTACATTGTTAAAAACATACCAGATAGAACTTGAATGACCGTTACGAAAAACGTTAATCCACCGAAGCAATATACAAAGGCGGAAAAATGATGAGCAGGGTTAACATGCTCAGGAACTTCGTGGTCTGCAATATCCCGCCAAAGCGGCGTAACGTCTAATCGTTCATCTACCCAGTCATAAATTTTATTAAGCAATTATTACGCCCCCTCTCGTGGTTTTGCTTGACCTAAATACAAAGTTCCATCCTTAACAGAATGCTCATAGCGATCTAGAGGTGCCAAAGGAGGTGTTCCCGGTACGTTTGTTCCATCCTTGTCATATAAACCATAATGACATGGACAGAAAAATTTGTTAGGATTCGACTTATCACTGTTCCAGTTAACTGTACATCCTAAATGCTTGCAAATTGGGGATAAAGCAACAATGTTGTCCCCTTCTTTGTAAACCCATGCAGATCTTGATTCTTCGGATTCGTACCAAGCGTCCACTTGTTTAATTGTAAAATCTACTCTTGTTGGTTCTTCAGTTAGTTCATCTAACTTTACATCTACTGGAACCATATCCTGTGCTGCAGCAGGCCGCAATACAGGATCCAAGGCAAATCGAACCATCGGCATTAGCATACCTGCAGCCATGAAACCGCCTACACCAGTAAGCGTATAATTCAAAAATTGCCTTCTAGATACCCGATGTTTTTTCTCGCTCATTAACTTCCCCCCTCTATCACAAAGCTACTACAGTCCAAATGGACATATCATTACTTATAAAACTAGGACATTCTCATGATATATCAATCTTGTCTCAAAATCAATACGACTATTCCTTTGTATATCAAAAATGAAAGGGTTTTTATGACTTGCTCCAATATTGTAATAAAATGTTCAAAATTTGTTCGATTTGATCTTGAAAAAGGTTACCTTTTAGCTTTTCACTCAAATGCTCAAGGGGAACAGCCGGAATCCATATCACACTTTTATCCTTGTCTTCTTTTAATTTTTCTTCACTTGTTAAAAACAATACATGTTTAAACTGATTTTCTAATTCTTTTTTCCACTCGATTAAACGATTCTCAATATGATCATCAGACTTTATGAATGTTAACGGAGGATATAGAAATATTCTACCAGTTAATTGTCTTTCCAGTTCCTGCGTAATTTGAGTTATAAATTCCCCTTTTGAAACAGTAGATTTTAATTCTCTGCTTCCAGTAACAGATAAGATTGGGATAATAACAGTGTCAATATACTCTTTTGATTGATTAAATACTTCCACGTCAGCTGCTGTCCATTTCATTATACTCAACTCCTCAAATTTGAAGCTTCTCTCATTATATAGCACTAGTATCCAGGAGGTAAACGCTTAATATAAAATTTGATTACTATTTGATTGGTTAAACAAACCTTTTCATTTCAGATAATTCTCGTTTCAAAAAATAAAAAGAAGAAGCTCATTTGGGGAGCTCCTTTTAGTAATAATTAAAATACTTCCGTAATAAAATGGGTTATCATTGTCCACCCTTAGCGGACAGGACATCCAACTGAACAAGAACGAAACGCCTTTGCCGATCAGAGCATAGCCTTTTAAAAAGATTATCCATGGCTGTTAAGGGCCTGGAGCTTTTCATTTTTATTTCTAGGATTTCAAAGAGTTTTTCCACTTCACATACAAAATTCTCCCAAAGAGCAGAAGGACAATCCCTGCCAAAAGATAGGTGTAGTTCTGCGTGGCTGTGATCGGGAGTCCAAAGCCGTTTACTTCAATCGATTCTCCCTCATTTGCTGTTCCTTGCTCTTTTGCGGACTGGTCATTTTCAACTTTATCATTTTTTCTATTGTCATCATTCTGGTTATCATTTTTCCGACCGTCATTATTCTTTGGTGGTCCAGGTGTCATTTCTTTTTCTTTATCAGGTATTTCATCCGGGTCAGGAGCTTCAATATCGCTTGCTCTCACAAGGACAAAGGTGCCCCCCTCATGCCTTTCTGAAAGCTTTATCTTTATTTTGCTGTCTTTTTTCACTTTGTATTTTTTACCTGAATAGAGGTCAACTAGTTTTGTCCCTTTATCATACGGGAGAGTTAGGTCAATATTTTTCTTCATATCAGTCATGTTAATTCCAACCGTAACTGTTTGATCACCATATGAGCGGCTGAAAACGGAATAGCCTTCTTCATCTCCACCTGCAAGGGTATCCCTGTCTCCTTTGGAGAAAACTTTAGAAAAGTCTTCCCTAATGTTCAAAAGAGTTTGATAATGCTCTAATAAATCATTGTCCTTAATTTTATCCCAAGGCATGTCGTAACGATTTTCGTTGAACTCGCCTTTATCCATATCACCAGCATGCTTGCCAGACTCACCTAGCTCTTCCCCGTAATATATCACTGGCTGACCTTTAGCAGTGATTTGCAAAGAAGCTGCAATCATTTGCTTACTGACATCTCCGTCAGCGTGAGCTAATAGAAATCCGTCTTCATCGTGACTGCTTAAAAATTGACCCATCGTTGCTGTATTCGATAGGAATCCGTTTCTAGATCGCATTTCGCTCTCTGCAGCTTCAATCTTCCCATCTATAAAATCCTTCGCGATTGATTTAAATCCGAAATCTAGCAGGGAATCCATTTGACCGCTGTCAAGATAACCTCCTGTATTGTTATAGGAGGCGCCATAGTTTTCCCCAATCATTTTAAAATCTGGCTTTATTTCTGTTAATTCATTTTTAAAAGCATTCCATGTAGTCTCTTCTACATGCTTGACAGTGTCAACTCGGAAATAATCGATTGTTTCACCATCTTCTGTTCTTACCTTTTCCAGCCATTCGGTCTGCCATTTGATCATTTGCTCCCGTACATGCGGGTCTTCTGTTATAAGATCAGGTAAGCCGGCAACCTCCCCTTTTACGACATCGGTTCCGCCATCACGCAGCATTCCTTTAAACTGCTTCCGGTCTTCATCTGTCGGAAAATTAGATATGCCTTTACCAATACTTGGATCATTTACTTTCAATCCATACCCTGTATGATTTAAAACGACATCGACCATGATTTTAATTCCCTTATCATGAGCTTTTGAAATTAGTTCTTTCATGTCTTCCTGATCGCCTAAATGTTCATCCATTTTCGTGAAATTTTTTGCCCAATAACCGTGGTAGCCATACTGATGGCCTTCATTATCATGTCTAAGATCCCAATCAATGTTGTCGACAATTGGCGTTATCCAAATTGTATTTATACCCAGCTCATCCAAATAGTCTAATTTTTCTGTAATTCCTTCAATATCGCCGCCATGGTATGTTTCAGGATGTGATGTATTATAATTTTCGCCATTCGGATTATTATTGGACGGGTCGCCATCATAGAATCTGTCTGTTAGGAGGAAATAAATTCTTGCTTCATCCCAATCAAAATCCAGTTCACCAACTGCTTGCCTTGGCTTCACTTCCACCTTTGCTTCGTGTTCATGTTTGTTACCAAATTCGTCGACAATCGTTACCGGCAATACCTTCTCTCCAGAGGTTACATCATCTTCCACCGCAATAGATAATTTGTTTAAAAGAGGGTCAATTGCTACTTTGTCCGGGCCTCCTATTTCCTTTAAATCCACATACGTTTCCTTAATAGAAACTGGTTCTTTACTAAAAATACTAGTCGTGATCACAGCATTTTCGTTAGAGCTGATTGCAGTTGGATACACCTGAGCAGTGACATCCAAATCAGGGATCTGATAAGTAAATTCTGATTTCCCATTTTCGTTCGTATTGTACGGATCTGTTACCTCGGTTGTTTGTCCATTCGTCGTTACTAAAAACGAATATTCGTGTGTTCCTTCCTCTATATCTTCTAATGTAAAAGTAAAATACTCATTTTCTGGTTCGTATGTCATGTCATATTTTTGGTTGTTAACTTTTACTTGTACCTTGTCTACCTGATCCATTTCATTTCTCTCATATAATTCAGGATTTCTATAGAAAAATGTAACCTTACCATCTTGAAGAACCGGACCATTTACATTTGGTACAGTATGAAATTCTTTTTCTCCACTCTTTATAACAGCCTTTGTTATTGACTCATTAGGGTCAACTTCAATATATCTGTCTTCACCATATGGATCTTTGATCGCCGAATTCCAATCAGAACCTTTTCTTATAACAAAACCAATTTGCGAGGCATCTGGTCCAATATCAAAAGTGGTTACGGCTCCTTGTTCTGTGATGTCGGTAAATCTTTTTTCCCCATCTTCAGCCCCAGTTTGCCATGTCCAAATATTCCAGTCCTCATAATTTTGGTCATCACGAACATAAGTAATTTGGACTTTTCTCTGCACATATTTTTTGACTTCTACTTGCTTTTCAGCAATTGCAGGGCCTGCTTTTGCAGTAATTGTTGTTTTACCTGGCTTTAGTCCCGTTACTACTCCGTTTGAATTGACAGATGCAACGTCTTTATTGGAAGAATTCCAAATAATTTCTGGTGCAGGCATTTTCTGCTCATATTGATCTTTTACTGTTGGATGAAGCTGTACTGTCAACCCTTCAAAAACTGTATCTTGACCTGACAATGTGATAGAATCAGGGATTAGATTATCAACAGTCACTTCAATTGTAGAATGGATAGAACCTGCAGATGCTGTAATAACAGCTTTCCCCTTCGAAATAGCAGTTACCTTCCCATTTTGACCAATTTTAGCTACTTGATCATTACTGGAGCTCCAATTAATTTGTTCAGATAAAATTGGATTGCCTTTTTGGTCTTTAATAATTCCCCTAATCATTCTTGTGTCTCCCGGGTTTAAAGCAATAGATGATGGCGAGACATCGATTGATGCAATCTCAGGTGTATATTTCTCTTCCACATCATATAAAACCATCATTGAAAGTGGAGCGATTGTAACATGATCGCCATTCACTTCAGTTAGTTTTTCAACACCAGCCTTCTGCTCGTTTACGACAACATTCCACTTTGCTGAGGACGGTAAGTTAACACTTCTCGATTCATTATTCCCATTAAAAATCACAACAATGTTTTTCCATGTGTCGTGGTTTGCATGATTTTTCAGTTGGTAAGCGACAATATTTCCGTCTTGTTTAAATATTTCAATATTTTTTTCAATCGCTTCTTTTGAGCTCATCCGAAAAGCGGGATGGGTTTTTCTTAGTTCAATTAGTCCTTTATAGTAGTCGAAAACAGGCTTAAAGTCCTTTTTGTCATTCCACCTTATTTGATTGACAGCATCCGGACTTTTATAACTGTTATGATCACCGTATTTTGTCCTCAGGAATTCCTCACCTGCATGAATAAAAGGAATGCCTTGTGAGGTTAAAACGATTCCGTTAGAGAGGAGCGATCTTTTTACGGTTTCATTTGCCATTACATTGTCCAGGTCAACGGCATGATGTGGAGTTGCAGCTTCCACTGCCTCCTCGACTGATCGATATCTGGCCGCATCTTCCCCTTGCAATACGCCGTCCTTTATATGGATAAACCCTTCTTCCTCCTCTAAGCCTTGAGTTTTAATCACTTTATCCCATAGATTTAGATTATCGTGAGCTGTTACATAATTGATCGTTTCTAACGGACTATTTGTGAAATCTGTTATTGCACCCAAAATTCCTTTAACAAGGTCTGCTTCTTTTCCAGGCTCGCCTGTAGCAAAGCCTTTTGAAGCATCATCACTCCCCCCCTTTATCGCTCCTCGCAGATTATCGTTAAAAACTGCGAAGTTTTTATCTTTTTGCGAGCCTTTTAAGGTTTGCTCACTTTCAGGCAGAGGTGAACCACCGGCTTGCCATGGTTCTCCATAGATCAAAATGCTTGGATCTACTTCCTCATGTAATTCTTTTGTTATTTGTTCCATTGTAGTAATATCAATTAAGCCCATTAAATCGAATCTGAATCCATCAACATTGTACTCCTCTGCCCAATATCTAACAGAATCTTTAATGAACTTTCTTACCATCGGCCGCTCAGTTGCAATTTCATTTCCAACCCCCGAGCCGTTTGCCAAATCCCCTGTATCAGTTGTTCGATAAAAATAACCTGGGACAATTTTTTCAAACGGTCCATTTGGAACCTCAAACGAATGATTATACACGACATCCATGACCACTCTCATATCATGATCATGCATGGATTTAACCATTTCTTTGAACTCTTTGATCCGAGTGACCGGGTCTAAAGGATTCGTTGAATAGGATCCTTCAGGAACATTGTAATTTTGCGGGTCATAGCCCCAGTTAAACTTTGGATTTTTATTATTTTCATCATCAACAGTTAATTCATTAACCGTTTTAAAATCATATGACGGCAAAAGGTGCACATGAGTGACTCCCAATTCCTGCAAATAGTCAATGCCTGACGGTTCACCGTTCACAGTCTTTTTTCCTGATTCTGTGAATGCTTTAAATTTACCCTTATGGTCTAATCCTGAATTTTCGTCCATTGAAAAATCCCTTACATGAAGTTCATAAAGAACAGAATCGGTTGGATTCACCGTCACTGGTTTTTGATCTGATGGCCAATCGGCTGGATCTGTATTTGCTAAGTTAACAATAGCACTTCTTTGTCCGTTTGCAGAAACTGCCCTTGAATAAGGGTCAACAGCATAATTGGTTGTACCGTCCGCAAATTCTAATTTGAACATATAATACTTTCCTTGATGGTCCCCATTTAGGTCTTGAGACCAAACCCCGTTGTCTGCACGTTTCATCGCCGTTTCTCTACCGCCTGTATGATCCTCTACCGTACCTGAGTTAATATAAGTTCCTGCTTCATCGTATAGAGAAACATGTACATTAACAGCCGTTGGCGCCCAGATTTTAAATGAACTTTTTTCAGGAGAGTAGGTTAAACCAAGATCATCAGCTTCATAAAAATATTTCTTGTTATCTAGTACCTTTCTCATCGTTACATTGGAAGGGGAAAATTGTTCACTTCGTACTTCATATAAGTTTCTAACGTCAATTTTATCAGGTTCCAATACCGTTAATTGAACTTGATTTGACTTCGTCACTTTTGCTTCTGTTTTTATTTTTTGATTATTCGTTTGGTCAGTCAGAGAAAAAGTTGATAAATCATTTTCTTCTATTAGGTGAGTGGTTGTAAGAGTAATCCGGTTTTCTGAATCCATAAAGGCTGCTTGGATACGCGCGGATAGGTCAAAGTCATCTTTATTGTAATAAACTTCTTTTACACCTTCGATAATCCATACTTCCACTTTTGTTTTTCCTTCAGGCATTTGTATTGTTCTTGTCGCCTCTTGAGAAGACCAATCTCCTGGTCTGGTGATGACATTAATTTTATTCGTATTGAATTTATGGGTGCCTTGGACAAAGTTATCCTTTTTGTCCGTAAATTCGTATTCTTTGCCGTCTTTGTTGTCTTCCCAAATCCACATATCATATTTTTCTTGCATTCCATCATAACGGAAATAATTAATCGTATATTCATATAGGCTTTCTTCTACCTTGAACGTTTTCTCGATAGTAAAATCTTCATAATGGCCGATTATTGTAAATTCAGTTTCCTTTGCAACAGAATTGTCTAATGTCAATGTTTGACCTTCAATTTGAACTCCTTCGATCGTGTTCTTTAATGACCATTTTGGATCGACAGATGTTTTTTCTCCTTGTTCATCTATTAAACCTGCATCCAGTATTATTTCTGTTCCTTTTTCAATTTCACTGGAATTAGACAGTGTAAGACCTGGTACAATGAGCTTGCTGTCATCTCCATATTCTCCTTGAATGATTTCATCATTATGAGGGTCAAGTATCCATTCACCATCGACTATAAGTTTATAGGCGTATATGCCTGGTGAAATAGTTGTTGTAGCTTCCCATGTTTGATGATCTGTTTTTTTCATTTCTATCGCATTTTTTTCCCAATCTGTAAAAGCTCCTGCAACTCTAACGTGATTAGTTTTCTCTTTTCCTTGATAAAAAAAAGCAATTGACCCATCTTCATTTAGCTCAGGGTTATTCAACTGGGCTTCAGTTTGTTTGTCAGCTTGAATCGTTGCAGGTCCTGATGCTTGTCCGGCTTGCATAGAAAAAACATTTGCAAACATAGAGAAGATGAGCACAAAAACAAGCAGATACGATATCCCCCTTTTATTCATAAATCTTTCCCCCTTATTTAATTGCGAAATCGTTTGCACAAAAACCAAAAAATGAAATCGGTTACATCTATGTATATCTTGCCACCATTATTCTGAAAAATCAATATATTTTAAAAAAACAGGTTTAAAGCCCTGTTTTTGAGAAATTAGAGGTTATGTGGGGGAAAGAAGAAAATCGGCGAAAAGTTTCTTTCGATGGACTAGTTCCCGCCTTTTTCTGTCCAGTTTCTTTGATGAAAGAGTCAGTGTTGATTGTTCTGATCGAAGTGTCGATGTGAAAGGGGCTATATGTTCCAGATACTCTTTATTACAAGCCATGAAAAACTTTTCTTTGCTGTCCCTTCATAAAGATAGGTATTTTGAGCAAGATTACTCTTATTCGTGCCAGTTCTCGAAAGTACTATCCGGTTTCCATGACAAAGGAGCCAAATTTCGTAGTAAAAGTTACACCCCCAAAAAAAACAGAGTTAATAAAAACTCTGTTTACAAATAGTTCTTTAATTGCTTTGTAAGCGTTTGAAATGCTTCTTTATCCTGTTCATCTAGTGCTTTGTCAATCAGCGTCATCAGCTTCTCTTTTTGGAATGTTTGGATAGAGTGTTCCAATATTTTTTCAGCAACAACTCTGTCTTTTTCATTAATGTTTAAATGCTTTGGCATAAAAGGATTTCCTTCTAAAACAGCAGCATATTCTGGAGATTGATAGACAGAACGGAAATTTAACTGAATAAAAAGCTCTTCATCCTTGTTTAACCGAATATCGTGAAAGGATTTTTCTGCATCAGTCGTCATAACATTTTCCTTATAAAATCTGAAAGGAACTTCTTCTACACAATGGGTTGACATGACGATTCCTCTTGGACAGTATTGTGCTTGTTCTACAAAATGTACTCTCTCCATCAATGAATCATGACTCATCAAATAGTTTAAGATCCAAACACATTCTCTTCTTTTTAACTGGTAGTGATTTAAAAACCAACGAATGAAATCTTTTTTCTCATTGACAGATACAGGGGCCTTCATCCTATTCCCTCCTCTGTTTTCCGGAATTTTCTTATCTTTAGATTTCAACAAGTACGTCTCAAAATCCTTCTCCTTCAATTTGGAAATTGATCTTCTAATTGCATCAAGATCTCTTGAATTTCGACATTTGCAGGATCTAGAAGTAAAATCTTTTCAAACAATCTTTTTGCTTCCTTATGCTGTCCTTCTTCAATTAGGAAAAAGGCATATTCCTCTAAAAATTCTCGGTTGTCTTTGAAAGAATTATATGCAAGTTGGTATCGTTTTAATGCATCCTTATACCGTTCTGTCTCTTGATACGATTTCGCGAGGCTCCATTGAAATTGGGGATCCTCTTCTCCGTATTTCATAACTTCTTCAAGAAGATCTATTACTTCTTCATATTTTTCGTCATGTAATAAAATATTGGTTAGGGTAAGAGTTGCTTCGATATGGCTTGGATCGAGAGCCACCGCTTCCCGTAGAAGAAAAATGGCATCTTGCTTTTGATGATTTTTTAAAGCAATTTTGCCGCCATAAAGAAAGAGCTCCTTATTAAATTCGTCTACTTTCAAGCCTTCCCGAACAGTATTAAAGCTTTCACTGAACATTCCTTCTTCTTCATAGGCTTTAGCTAAATATAGGTAAAGTGAAGAATAATGTGGATCCAAATCTTTCAATTCATTAAATTGCCTTATCGCTGTCCTTGGCTGATCTGCCCTTAATGCAGTAAAACCATAACCAAAGATTGTATGCGGCTCAGGCTGTTCTTCTACTGCTTGTGCGTAAAATTTCAGCGCTTCCTCAAATTGTCCAGTTTGGCTAAGTGATTCAGCGATCCGGTGAGCGATACTTACACCTGCCACAATCTTCTCATTTTGAATAATTTTTTTTAAGATTGTAATCGACTTCTGAAAGTCACCTTGGTGAAAATAAAGCTCTGAAAGTGCAAAATCAATGACCAGTTCATTTGGTAATAGCTGCTTCGCTTCCTTTAGCTTTTGCTCACTAACCTCGATTAATCCTTGCATTTGATACAAATCAGCTAAAAGCAATAGTGCTTGGGGATATGTGTCCCCTTCTTTATTTACAGTTTGGAGTAAGCTGATCGCCTTTTCTTCATCATCTAGATCGACATATACTTCAGCAAGAAAAACTGTGATCGCTGACTCCTCAGGATAAAGATCATGGAGGTCTTCTACTATTTTTAAAGCTTTGTCAACAATCCCCCATTCATAGTATTTTTCAGCTAGAATGAGCTTTTCTTCATCATGAAGCATGTGTTCTATGTCAGCTAATTGCTGTAGACCTTTATCGGTAAGTCCTGTTTCGACTAATTGAATAGATTCTTGCAAGGTTCTCTGCAAAATATCGACTCCTCCTGTAAGTTTGCGTTCGGCTCTATTCTTACAAATAGTTATTTTTTCAAGTGAAAAATAGCAGAATAGGCAATTTGTATGTCTCTGATTGCTACAAGTCTCAAATCCGACCTTTTATCACAGGGTGAGACAAAAGTCTTGGTGTGAACTATTTTTCAATCGACACCATGTGTACCATAAATATAGTTCATTAATTAGTAGCGGATTGCGGCAGAAATCTTTTCGTAATCGGAATAACACATTCTTCTCCAAACCCTGTATAATAATGAATTTTTTCTGCTTTTTGTAGTCTTCCTTTATGAACAGTAAAAGTAGGTTTATGAATATGATAATCGAGGATGATGTTTTCTTCAACTGAATAGCCTACATCTTCAAGCTTATATAAATTATAATCGACTTGCCCCCCGATTCGGAGGTCACCTTTATCCGGATAGATCCCAATTGTCATTAATTCGTTCTTTTGGAGAGGACGGTTATTTTGGGGACAATCTTGTAATGCTGTTAACTTATGCTCTTTTACCATGTCTCGCCATAAAAATTTAACTTTATGATACTGAAAGAATGACATCTCTGCTTTGCTGATTTTGGGAATAAGGGTTACTGGGTTCATAAACAAAGCATCTCGTATCCATCCCCATGGAACTCTCCTAATTTCATTTTCATTAAAAAAGTTTACAATCACCATAGAGATTTTTAATTTTTTACACAGCCTAAGTAAGGAGGGTGTTAGGTTTTTTGCTGAAATCTCTAAGGCAATATAAAAATCAATCGGTGAATTAATCAAAATTTGTCGTCTTTCTTTTACCTTTTTTTGAATGTCTCCTTCATATTGAATCGGTATAACAGAGATTAAAGATGTACAGCCTCTGATTAGGTAATTTTCTGAAAGATAGGATTTTACTTGAGGAAACGTCTTAATATCTTCTGGAAGAGTATCCATCATAATAAAACCAGGTGTCATAACGTATTCATTAGCTAACATCCTCATAAATTTCAATTTCTCCAAATGATGATCAATAAACTGGATGCGATTTTTCTCAATTAGTAAAGAGCAAGTTTTTAAAGTGTCATTTTTACATAGTTGAACACCCTCAATAATGTATGGCGGCATTACATTTTCACACCCTTTTCTTTTCTTAAGACAAGCTATGTGAAAATATTGACGCATATGCAAAAATGTCCGATAAAAATTGAAACTTTAATGTTAGGGATTTCATTTCGTCAGAGAGCATTTCTCAAACACCATTAGGGTACTGCCAATGTATTTTTTCATATTGTTAAAATATCGCCAAAAGTAAAAATAAAGGGGATTTTTGAAAAGAAATACCTTAAAAAAACCAATTCCGATAAAGAATTGGTTTTAAAAAACTTTTTAGAATTCAATTCCACCTTGGTATTTGTAATAATTTTTAGCAGTATAGTTGGGCCAATCCCAAAAATTTGCTCCTTGAGAAATAATAAACCTATCAAAAAACAATTCAAAGTTTAAGTTTAGTGGTTTTATCTCTGGAAATGTACTAGCTATAAATAGGTAATTAAGGTTCTTTTGTTCAATATCTTTATTATTAATTAAAAGGTAACTTTCTAATACATATCCAATCGGATAATATGTTGATGTTAATTGGAGGTTTTCATAAGTTTTTTGTATTTCTTGCATAGAATATATTCTGAGTCCTCCACCAATATTGACTTTTCCTAATAACATTTCGAAAATTCGAGCTCCGTTATGATGGGTCAAAAATTCTTTATAATCATCAGGCAATGTCCAATTGCTTTCCTGTTGAAAGGCTAAGAGAGTCTCATTACAAATAGGGGAATTAAATGAACAATTAACCGTATGGATGTTTCCTTGTTCTGCAATTACTTCCATATTTCCTTCATCATCAAGTTTGTTCTTTAGAGCTTCTAACGTTTTATAAATTATCTTCATTTTTAGATTTCCCCTATTTTTTAGTAACTTGATCACCAAGGTGTTACAATTTGCTCGTGGATATCTCTTGGTAATGGCTACAGATTATAGAAACTATTTCCTCCCCCATAAATCCTAGGAATAACATGATCAGGTTCGAACTTTTGCACCCGTTTAACAAGATTAAATACTACTTACTCTTTCTATAATTAAAGGTAGTTCTGCCAAATCATCAATCATGAGGTCCGTTTCAACATTGCCCCATTGTGAGTCTTTTTTCCAAATTCCTTTCATTCCTACATTTCGAGCAGCTTTTACATCGTTTTCTGGATGATCTCCAACGTACATACTTTCATACGGTGAGACATTTAATTGCTCTAAAGCTTTTTTAAAAATTTTAGGATCAGGTTTTTTTATACCTTCCCATTCAGAAACAATAATAGTTTCAAAATACTTTTCAATACCTAATGCTTTATATTATCCATTTGGAACTGTCCTTTTCCATTCGTTATTACTCCTAATTTAATGGACTTACTTTTTAACCCTTTTAACATACTGATGAGATTCGGAAAAGGGACACAATTATTCTTAAATTGTTCTAAGTAATCTTGAAGTAAGCTTTCCCAAGTGATCCCAGCGATATTAAATTCATCAACTAATTGTTGATACACTTTATCTTTCCATACATACCCACGGTTATCCAATTCTATAAATCTTGTCATATACCTCTCTTTTGGAATATGACCTACTAGTTTATTTAATCTGTCATATTGCCTGTCAATAAATATTTTTACTGACTCATCTCTATTTAATAAAGTTCCATCTAAATCAAATAAAGCAGCTTTAATCACTTTTAAATGCACTCTCCCCAATTCAATATACTCATATTCTTCTTTATAGTTAATATAAAGCCCTTGTTCAACTCAGGTATGCAACTCAATTTTTTTCCTCAAAAAAAGACGCCTACCTTACCGGATAAGTATCCTTTTACTTTTATTGAAGAAGGGTTATAATTTTAAAAAATCGTCTAATCTTTTCATTACCTTTTCTAAGGCTGAGATGGACATTAAAGTATTAAATGGTTCATTATCTAAAGAATGGTTAGCATTAGGGACTTTTTCAATTTTTATCACTAGTGTTGCATAAATATTGTTTGAATTTTCAGATTTATCATTTTCTAGATTGAGAGCCAAAAAAGTAAATACCCAACAAAAGGTGGCTCCATCCATTTGGAAATTTATTTACAATTACACTAGTGCGACGACAACAATTTGCTCATTATGGGAGGGCTTTTCCTTCAATTTTTCGAAGCCAAATATGCGCTGGCTTCCACAGTGCTGCCCTTAA
>NZ_JACXAI010000021.1 GCF_014773385.1 Metabacillus arenae
GAACGATCAAAAACTTAATGAATAAAAAGGGAGCCATTTCCTTTTAGAAACAGCTCCGGTTTTTTTACATCTCCACTTTTTGGGGTCTTGACCATATTACCGTGGTTCTCAATTCGAGCATGCCTTTTTGGATGTGGAAATCAAAAATCTTAAAAGCTAAATTTGTTTTTTAACCTTCAAACAAAGTTGTCTTGAGGAAGGGATCTCCTTCTTCAATCAAACAGAAAGGTTGATAAGAGAGGAAGCTCAATGCAAATGTATAAAGTTTTGTCGTTTTAAGAGATCTTTTTTTAAGAATGAACTAGGAGGAAACATTATTCAAAACTTTCTTCGTCCTGATTTAAAAGGAGGGCAGTCAGTTTGCCAAACGCTACGTATATGTCTAAAGCCATTTGTACTTCTCGTCTAGTTGTAGAATTCATCATATCAATGTTAAATCGTTCTTTTAAATTGGTAAGGCGATAGCGCATGCCGCCAATTGATAAGTTAAGGATCCGAGCGGTTTTATGCAAATTACATTCATTATTTAAATAAAAATAAATCGTTTTTAATAGCCCAGATGATTTCTGAAGGTCATAGTCATAGATAGGACCTAAAACGCTATTGGCATAATTATCCAATTCCTGAGGATTTCTTGCATCTAATAAAATGGAGATATGGCCAATTGTCGAGAATAAGAACACTTGCTGTTTCTTATTGATTTGAGCGATTTCTAATGCTTTTTTAGCTTGTTTGTAACCTTCGTGAGTTCTATGAATACTTGGACATATATTGCTTATTCCAATGAGCAGTTGTGCTGAAGGAAATTTCCTCTTCACTTCTTTTAATATGGATATTCCGAATTTCTCTTCGCTCATATTGCAAGCCTTTAATAAATCCACGGAAACAAGCGCTTGAATCTGTCCAAAAGAGTGTGAGATCAATATATTTTCTCCTGCAATAGAAAATGAATATTTTCGAAGGCTGTTCATAATCACTTCCTTTTCATCATTTACAAATTCATCGTTTTGAAAATCATAGGATTGATTTTGTAAGTTAAAAATAAACACATAATGTGGTTTGTTGATTCTGTAGCCTAGATAAGATAGTTTTTTCGTGATGTTAGAATCTAAATTTGGCTTCAGCAATACCTCGTGTAATAGTTCTCCTTTCATTCGCTGCTCTGTATCAATGGCGGTTTTTTCATTTAGAATATGAAGTGCACAAATATTTGCTGCTCGCTCAGCAAAAGAAGACTCTAGTTCTTCCATTTCTTTTGAGTTTTTAATGATTGAAATATAACCATACACACGGTTTTGTACGATGATCGGTGTAATTAACGGATAATGGGAAAAACCTAGTTCCTTTAAAAGATTTAGTTGTATAGTAGTGGTTCGCTGTTTTAGCATTTCATTAATTTTATCCTGGTCTGATAAGTCAAGTTTTTCCTTGTTCTCGATGATGTTTTTTAAGGAATAATACTGTATATCCCCATATTCTGACAGGGTTTCAAAATCCTTGTTGGAAATAACAATGCCACATTTCAAGCTGCGTCCAAGTATCTGGGCAATTGAGTCAAGTCCATTCCCCTGTAAGACAATTTGCGTCAATTGGTTACTTAACAAATTCCCCTTTTTTAAAATTTCACTCTGTCTTTCAATTCGTTTATGTGCTTGATCTAGTTCATCCCTGATATCTTCTCGTTCATAATCAACCAATTCAGGTGAAATTTCATCTCCCCATAGATCAAGTGTTTTTCCAATGAAATGACAATGTGGATCACCCTTCCCGATACATTCAACCTCTTTAAATACAACTTTTTTGCCTAATGAGGTACTGCAGTAACCGCTCGCATACCCTTCAAGAAAATAACAAACAGGCTCAGAATGAATAGGGAAGTGCTGCAAATATTGTTTGGCTTCATAAGATTGATTCCAATACCCTTCCACGTCGAATTCTTGGCTCTCTGTATCAATATGAACTTTAATAGGAACAGATGATGTTCGTCCGAAAAGGCTATGCATCTTGACCCCTGCCATGATCCATTCCTTTTTATTTTCCCAATTAAACATATCCTTTAACATCAAGGCTTCATGCCTGCCGCACTGATATCCATACCGTAATAGAAAGCGTTTGGCCCTTTCAATTCCAAGAGCTAAAACTAGATCTTTGATTAACGTTCCCCAAGCATCAGCACTTGATATAAACATTCGATGAGACTGTAGAAAATCATCCTTCTTGGGGTTCATACTAAATAAATCGCCTAAGGTATTCGTGTTTGCTTTTATAGCCATTTTGCAACCTCCAAAAAAGAATAGATTGTGAATTGTTAATTACTATAATATCAGATTAGAATGGATTTTTAAAAACAAGAACTATACGTTTCGGTTGTAAATATAGATTTTTCCGACCGATAAGTAAATTGTTTCCTATGCCTAATATTAATAACATGTATATATAATTAAGTTTTCAAAATAGTTTTACAAATGGAAAGGTGGAAATTGTTATCTGTGCTTTCACGAGATCCAATGGATTCCACAATGGTCAATTGTAAGCTGTTCATTTAAAAGCAAAGGGGAATGAAGATGAGACGTTCATTAAGTGATCAAGTGTGTATTGTCGGAGTAGGTGAAACGGACTTTGTAAGGGGTACAGATAAGTCATTAACACAATTATTAACGGAAGCAGCTGTGAACGCTTGTAAAGATGCCGGAATTCATCCTTCTGAAATAGATGGTGTTATTAATCCATGGAGATATAATGTCCGGTGTGAAGATTTGGTTGCTGGTTTAGGAATTAAAGAACTTAAATTCAGTGGTAGAAGTGAAATGGGTGGAGCAAGTGCGATTGCAGCGATACAACAAGCTGCTCTTGCTGTCGAACATGGTGTAGCAGAATACGTTGTGGTAGCCACCGGTCAAAAAGGTTATTCAGGACCAAGATTAGGCGGAACTGATCCTAGAATACTAGACTATAATAATACGATTATGCCAAATCCAGAGTATCGCGATAATATGGAATATCCATATGGTGTAATGGTTCCAATGCAATATTTCTCTCTTCATGCTAATCGCTGGTTTTATGAATATAACCCAGACCCAATTGGCATGCAAATTGTGGCCATGACGTGCCGGGAACATGCCCACAATAATAGTAAAGCCTATATGAAGGGGAGGGCTATGACCGAGGAAGACTATCAAAATTCCCCAATGCTGGTCACCCCATTTAGGCTATTCGATTGTTCTTTAGAGATAGATGGGGCTGGTGCAGTGATTGTAACATCAAAACGCAATGCCCACCGTTTCAAAAAGCCTATCTATATTGCCGGTATTGCCGAAGGACATCCGAATCAACCTGATGATATGCCAACCCGCTCGGATATATTGGACATGGGTATTAAATATGCTGCACCAAGAGCATTTGAAATGGCTGGAATATCAAGGGATGAGATAGATTTTGCTGAAATCTATGATTGTTTTACGTTTATCGTATTACGACAAATTGAGGAAATGGGTTTTTGTGAAAGAGGAGAGGCACCTGATTTTGTTAAAAATGGAAGAATAACGTATGGTGGACAATTGCCAATTAATACACACGGCGGCTTATTATCGCAGGCACATATTGTAGGAATTAATCATGTGGTAGAAGGCGTACATCAATTAAGAGGCGAATCAGGAATCGCTCAGGTACAGGATGCAAAAATAGGGTTAGTGACGGGATATGGCGATATGGGTGATGGGTCCATTGCCATTTTACACAATTAATTGTCATGTAAAAATGAAATGAAAGAGGGGCTAAAAATATGAATCAAGTAGAAATGCAGGTAATCAGACCATTGCCAAATAGAGATTCCGATTGGTCACGTGATTGGGATTTATATAAACCTTTTTGGGAAGGAACAAGAGAAGGAAAACTTTTTGTTCAGGAATGTACGGCTACCGGAAAGAAAATATGGCCGCCGAGATTTTTATCTCCGCATGAACCTGGTTCCGAAATAAGATGGGTTGAAGCAGGTACAAGTGGCGTTGTTTACACTTTTAATATTGTACATCGAGCATTTTATCCATACTTTAAAGAGCGTGTTCCATATGCTCTTGTTGCAGTTGATGTGGGAGACGGCGTAAGATTTCTTGGAAATACAGTTGACATGGATCCTACCAAAGTCAAAGTAGGTATGGAAATGGAAGCGGTTTTTGAAAAGGTCGATGATGAAGTTACCTTGGTTCACTGGAAGCCTGTGAATGGAGGGAATTAACATGAACATCCAACATGATCTTTTAACTGGGATTAGGGTTCTTGATTTTACATGGAGTGTTTCTGGTTCAAATACAACTAGAATTCTAGCAGCAATGGGAGCAGAGGTAATTAAAGTAGAATGGCCAAAGACACCTGATATGATGCGGTTTTCCATGTATGCAAAGGATGATGAGCCTGGCTTAGATAACGGTGCGTTTTTTAATAGTTTAAATGTTGGTAAGAAAAGCTTTACCGTTAATATCAAATCAGCTGAAGGTATGAATATCATTAAAGAGTTGATTAAAAAATCGGATATCGTTACTGAAAACTTTAGTGCTGGTGTTTTTGAAAAATGGGGTCTAGATTACAGCAGCTTAAAAGAACTGAATGAAGGCATTATTTATATGAGTATTTCCGGATTAGGTCATACCGGAAGACAAAAAAATTATGGGACATGGGGTCCGACAGCAGCAGCTTTATCCGGCATGACCTATATTTCCGGCTTACCAGATACACATCCAAGTGGATGGGGTTATTCGATTTTAGATATTGTTGCCGGATATACAGGTGCATATTCTGTTTTAACGGCATTACTCTATAAGAAACGTACAGGGGAAGGCCAATATATCGATATTTCTCAGGTGGAAACAGCATTGCCTTTGGTCGGTACAAATGTATTAGATTATTTTGTCAATGCCCGTCCTTCAAACAGACCAGATTTTCCAACTGGTAATCGTTCTATTCTTTCTACTGATGAAAGGAAATCAGACTTTAGAGGTCCGATTGCTTGTCCGCAAAATACATACCGTTGTGCGGGTGAGGATGCGAATGACTATTGTGTCATAGCTATTTACTCTGATGATGAGTGGGAAAGATTTAAAGCTGCGATCGGTCAGCCTGAATGGGGAAATGATCCGAAATTCACCAACCTAAAAGGTCGTATCCAACATCAGGGTGAACTAGACCAACATATCGAAGAGTATACAATCAGATTTCATAAATATGAAGTAATGGAAGCATTGCAGCAATACGGCATTGTTGCTGTGGCAGTTCAACAAAATGAGGATATTGTAGAAAATGATCCTCAATTAAGATTCAGAGGTCTGTTTGAAAAGATTAAACATCCACTACTAGGTGAAAGATTAGTAGAAGGTATTCCTATTAAAATGTCTCAAACATCCCCATCTATTCGTAAACCAGCGCCTTTAATGGGAGAAGATAATGATTTTGTATTAAAAGAAATACTAGATTATTCAGAAGAGGAAATAGAATTACTGAATCGTAATGGTGTTTTCTGGCCATTGGATATGCCAAAAGATTCGTTTAAAGCAGTTAGACCATTATGGTAAAAGAGAAGGAGTGAACTTTGATGAAAAAGGTCGCTTTAAAAGGGATTACGATACTAGAGATAGGAGATCAATTGACTCAATTTGCTGGAAAACTACTAGCAGATATGGGCGCTCAGGTGATCAAGGTGGAACCGAGTGAGGGCGCACCGTCAAGAAATATAGGTCCATTTTACAAAGATATTCCTGATAAAAATGGAAGCTTATATTTTTGGAATTACAATACTTCTAAAAAATCGATTACTTTAGATATCGATACAAAAGAAGGTCAAGAAAAAATACTATCTTTACTGGATGATGCAGATGTCATTCTGGAAGGAAATAAACCGGGTCAAATGAAAGAATGGGGCTTGGATTATGATACGTTGTCAAGGAAATTTCCTGGACTAGTCTATTGTTCTGTTACTCCTTTTGGCCAGGATGGACCATGGAGTAACTATCAATCATCGGATATTGCCCAATTAGCGTTGGGTGGAATTATGGCTGCCACGGGGTACGATGATATTCCTGACGCTCCTCCAATCGCTCCGACTGGCGGGCAATCATTCCATCTTACAGGGTATTTTGCAGCTATGGGAATTGTAAGCGCATTGCTTTATCGCGATTTTAAAAGTCAAGGTCAATATATTGATATTTCTGTACATGATTGTGTCACTGTCTCTACTGAGATGTCTCTACCTTATTGGATTTATCAAAAAGAGCATGTCATACGTCAAACTGGCCGGCACGCCCTTCCGAACCGCTCAGTGCGTTGGAATCTCAAATGTAAGGATGGAAAATATATTCTGGTTTTAAATACTTATTTAGATGTAAAAAGATGGAAGAGTTTAGTGTCTTGGTTGTCATCCCATCAGCTGGAAGAAGACTTGGGAGACGAAAGATATACAAATGATAAGTTTCGTGCTGAACGAATGGAGCATGTAACAGATGTATTAGAGCGTTTTTGTAATCAATTTGAGTCAGAATATATTTATCATACTGCACAAAGTATCGGCCTTCCTTGGGCACCGGTTCGTGCACCGGAAGATATGATTCATGATAAACATTTAAATGAGGATCGAAATGTCTTTGCATCTGTGTATCACCCTGAGTTAAATGAATCGCTTACTTATCCAGGCGCACCATATAAGTTCTATGAAACTCCTTGGAATATTAAAAAAAGACCTCCGTTGTTAGGGGAGCATAATGACGAGGTCCTGCACAGTTTGAACACGAAACTGTCCAACTAGCAGATTCATAAGATCATTGGCGGCAATGCATTGTGGATTTTAGAGGATATTTTTAGTTAACTGTCTTAGATTATATAAGTTTTAAATACCATTTGAAATTTTAATATGTTTTGGAGGGCCAGTATAATATGAAAAATCATGAATATTTGTCAGGAATAATTGAGGAAAAGAAAGAGAGACTTTTGGAAGTTAGTAATCAAATATGGGGATTTTGTGAAACGCGTTATGAAGAGTTTCAATCAGCAGAGTTACTTTGTAAAGCATTGGAGGAAGAAGGGTTTAAAGTTGAGCGGGAAGCTGGGAATATTAAAACAGCATTTATAGGGACCTATGGAAGTGGGGGACCAACCATTGCTATACTTGGTGAATTTGATGCCTTACCTAATTTGAGTCAAGAAGCAGGAACTTCGATTAAGAAGGAAATTAGTAAAGGAGGAAATGGTCATGGATGTGGCCACCATCTTTTAGGTGTTGGTTCTTTAGCCGCAGCCATTGCAGTTCGCCATTATATAGAGAAAAAAGGAATAGAGGCTACCATTCGTTACTACGGTTGTCCCGCTGAGGAAGGAGGGGGTGGAAAGGCCTATATGGTAAGAGAGGGGCTTTTTAAAGATGTAGATATTGCTTTTACTTGGCATCCATATGATCAAAATATAGCTTATAATGCTACGATGTTAGCAACCACCCAAATCTACTATAAATTCAAAGGGATAAGTAACCATGCTTCTTTTGCGCCGCACTTGGGCAGAAGTGCTTTAGATGCTGTGGAGTTAATGAATGTAGGAGTTAATTATTTAAGAGAGCATATTATTCCAGAAGCAAGAGTTCACTATGCCATAACAAATACCGGTGGTTTTGCTCCCAATATTGTTCAAGCAGAAGCTGAAGTACTATACAAAATACGTGCTCCTAAAGTGAACCAGGTGAAGGAGATAGTCGAAAGAGTCACAAATATAGCCAAAGGGGCATCTTTAATGACAGAAACAGAAATGGATCTAGAAGTTGATGGCTCTTCTGCAGATTTAATTCCTAATGTCACATTAGCCTCACTGTTATACGAAAATTTTAAAAACATTGGAGTACCAGGTTATACAGAGGAAGAGTTGAAGTTTGCACAGTCTATACAAAATAGTTTTTCAGAGCCGCAAAAGGAAAATGTGCGTATCCATGATAATACAATTATTTCGAATGAAATCCAACCTTTTTTAGAGGAAGCAGATTTCCTACCAGCCTCAACAGATGTAGGGGATGTTAGCTGGAATGTACCAACAGGACAAGTTTATACGAGCTCATTTGCCTTTGGAACTCCAATCCATTCTTGGCAGCTTGTTACACAAGGGAAATCCTCCATTGCTCACAAAGGAATGCTATTGGCTGGTAAAGTAATGGCAGCTTCCGCTGTTGATGCCATTCTTAGACCAGAATTAATTGAAAAAGCTAAGAATGAATTAAAACAACGAACAGCTGGGAATAATTATGTGTCCTTGATCCCATCTTATGCAAAACCACTCCCAATCAGAAAATAATTTCTTCTCATTCGTGTAGCAGTAATTGAAGGAAAATGACTTCAAAATCAATAGGACTTTCTTTTTAAGGTTGGGGAATCATTTAGTTTAGCGAGACGGTTTGGAGACTTCGTCACCCTACATAAATCAAAAAAAGGAGTACTTATATGGGAGAAATAAAATTAAAAAATGGAAAGCCTGAATTAGAACATAAAAATGGTTGGTTTACGAAATTTCTAAATATTACTGAGCGATTAGGAAATAAACTTCCTGACCCCTTTATGTTATTTGTATACTTATCAGTAATTGTTATTTTACTTTCGTGGTTCCTAAATAGTCTTGGATCAAGTGTCGTACACCCAGGCTCCGGGGAGGAATTACCAATTAAGAGCCTTGTTTCAGGGGAAGGAATCCAGTTTATTTTTGGATCGATGCTTGATAACTTTACTGGTTTTTCGCCGTTAGGGCTCGTATTAGTTGTTATGCTTGGAATTGGTCTGGCGGAAAAGGTGGGTCTGTTTGAAACAGCCATACGCAAAACCATTTTAAGTGCACCCAAAAAACTAATTACAATTTCGATCGTTTTTGTTGCAATTAATTCTAATATAGCATCAGAAGCGGCATCAGTTGTTATTCCTCCCTTGGCGGCAATGGTTTTTTATTCAATTGGGCGTAATCCTATAGTAGGATTGGTTGCAAGCTTTGCAAGCTTAGGGGCAGGATTCACGGCTAATCTATTAGTTGTTGGAACAGATGCATTATTGGCTGGAATAACGACAGAAGCTGTTAGAGCAATAGATGATAAATTAATCGTGACACCAGTAGATAATTGGTACTTTGGTATTGTTTCTGTAGTAATGCTAACAATTATAGGTACTTTAATAACGGATAAGTTAATTGAACCAAGACTTGGAGAATATTCTGGAGATTATGTTCTTAAGGAGAATAACAAGGAGCATCCTAAAGCAGGGGAAGCCTTACGAAATGCAGTAATAGCCGGTGCAGTTTATATTATAATACTAGGTACTTTGGTGTTTTGGCCAAATTCTCCAATGAAAAATGAGAATGGCGGATTAATTCCATCGCCGTTTCTCGATAGTATAGTACCTATTCTGTTAATGTTTTTTATTACCATTGGGTGTGCCTTTGGCATAACAATTGGGAAAATCAAAAGCTCTAAAGATATGACTAATCTTATGACTGAATCTATGAAGGATATGGGCGGATATATTGTGCTAGTTTTTTCAATATCACAATTTATTTCCTTCTTTAATTGGACAAATATTGGTACATGGCTGGCTGTAAATGGTGCCGATTTATTAGTAGAGTTGGATTTCACAGGCATACCGGTTATCATACTCTATACTATATTGACAGCATTTATGGAGTTTTTTATTACTAGTGGTTCCGCAAAATGGGCATTAGAAGCACCGATCTTTATCCCAATGTTTATGGAGTTGGGCTATCATCCGGCATTTATACAAGCAGCATATAGAATTGCTGACTCCTCATTTAATATTATTACCCCACTAAGTGCTGCTTTTGTTATTGTCTTAGGATTCTTAAAACAATATGATAAAAAGGCGGGAATTGGAACCTTAATGTCTCTATTAATGCCTTATTCTCTTATCTTCTTGGGCAGTTGGATCGTTTTATTGTTAATCTTTTATTTTCTGGGTATTCCATTCGGACCTGGAGTAGGTGCTCACTTATAATGAGAGAAAGAGGGTAGGGGATTTTTATAATAAAAATTTTCCCAAAATTCAAAAAATATCGAAGTCAAATTTATGTTTTGTGTAATTAGCGTTTATAGCGGCTAAGACTATTCGATGTGTCAAGTGAGTAAAGTTTTAAAGAAGTATTTGGGTGAAGGAAATATATATCATTCGGTTAATGAGTTGATAAATAGCCAGCTCATTAACCATTTAATAGAAAAAGTATGTGTTTTTCACGTTCTAGTTTTGTTAAGCAGGCATTTTTGAAAATAAAGGAGTTTAACAACCATGGGTACATTTTCTTCCTGGGTGTATAGTCATTTGTATATTCTATATGCACTGACTTTTTCGTTTTATCTATTTACAATTTTTTTCCCCAATGAAATCATTCAATACTTCATCGGAGTAATGGCTATTATTCTTGTATTTATCTCTTTCAAAGGAGCAAGTAAGCTATTTAAAATTTTATGTCTCATTTTTAGTTTTACGGGACTCCTATTTTATATATATGCTAGTCTTCCTTTTGTTTATCTTCCGATGTATATGTCTTCAAACATGTCACTACTTTCTTTGTTAACCGTTCTTCCTTTGATGACAAGTGTTGTACATGCAGGTAGATTCGACCGAAGACTCAATGAATTAATGAAAGGGAAAGTGGATAATTTGGGAAATTTATACATCAGGAGTTCGATGACTACCTATCTATTAACAGGATTTATTAGTATATCTGCCTTAACATTATCGCAAGAAGTATTGCAATCTAGCTTACAAAAGATCCCGCAAAAAATAAGGAAAATCTTTATTAGTAAGACGACACTTAGAGCATTAGCTGTCGCATTAATTTGGAGTCCGACGGAAATTATTGTAGCCATAACTGTGGATTCAACAGGTATCAGTTATTTATCCCTATTGCCATGGTTGTTACTCTGTTCCTTTATTGTCATTTCACTTGATTGGATAATGGGGAAAAGAAGTTTTAGTTCGATAAATGTTGAACACGATGAAGGTGTAATTCAGAATATAGATGTCAAGAAAATGACAATTCAAATTATAAAATTAGTAATGGCCTTAGCTATTTTTTTAATCGTTGTTGTGCTGACCGGGAGCCTGTTACAACTAAGTTTTATTATATCCGTAGCAATTGTGATTCCAGTATTTTCTCTATGTTGGGCAATATTATTGAAGAGATGGAAAGGTTTTAAGGTAATTGCTTGGAAGAATTGGCGGGAACGTACCAACAAAATGCAAAATTTTGTTGTCTTGTTTCTTTCCCTTTCGCTATTTTCCAACAGTTTAAGTGAGACTTCATTTCATGATGTTATAAAACAACCGTTTCTTGCTTTTAGTGATAATCCCATAGTGATTTTAATTTTTATTCAAGTTGTTTTTTTACTGGGCGGATTAATCGGAGTACATGCCATTGCCACGATCGGTGTTTTATTTGAAGTGATCCAGCCTTTATATGGGATGATCAATCCCATTAGTATTGGGATCGTGGTGATCACAAGTGCACTGGCTACTGCAACAGTCGGAGCTTATGGGGTTACGGTTACTATGACTTCTGTAGCAACCCAGCAAAACCCATACCGGATTACGTTAAATAATTTGCCTTTTTCCTTATTTTTCGGAGCCGTTGGCATATCTATTGGTTATTTTCTCTTATGATCCTATTAAAAATTCTTAGGAGGTAGAAAATGTTATGACACCGCAAAAAAGTGAAGTGAAAAGTAGAATTGGAAAAAATTTTGATGGATACCAATCCTTTAAATACTTAATTCCAGGAAAACATTATAAACCCTATCAGCTTCCGCAGTCAGAAAAATATCGGCAGACAGAGAAAATAAAACTAAGAGAAGACCAGGAAAGGATTTTTGAAACGGTATTGAAATCCTATCCCATAGTATCCCTTAGAGATCATGGTTTTGTGGTGCCTAAGAACCAAGAAGATATTATTCCTTATTGCCGGCAGCTTCATACAGCCTACGATTATAAAGGACTAGCCTTATCAGGAGTAGATGTACTATTCGAAAACTTTATGGATGGAATCTCCATTTTGACCTCTTCAAATGGATTAAAGTGGGATGATGTTATTTTAACATTGGGAATCCGATATTGTGATATCGCCAAACAAAATACAGTTTTTATTGCCAAAGACTATCAGGATTTACTAGATGCAAAAAAGACTAATCGAATTGCAATTCTACCTTCATTAGAGGCGGCAAGTATTTTAGAGAATGAAGTGGACCGAGTAGATGTTTTATATGGGTTTGGGATACGATGTATGGGCATTACCTATAATGAAGCCAATACATTAGGTTCAGGTCTGATAGAAAAAAGTGACAGTGGGTTAACGAAATTCGGCCACAGAGTCGTTGAAAGAATGAATCGCTTGGGGATGGTCATTGACATTTCCCATTGCGGAGATCAGACAAGTTTGGATGTGATAGAGGCAAGTGAAGCACCTGTTTTTATTACTCATGCAGGTGCGCGTGCTGTCTGGAACTCACCAAGAATGAAATCTGATGAGGTATTAAAGGCTTGTGCAGATAAAGGTGGTATAATTGGGGTTTGCGCAGCTCCCAATACTACCCTTTCATCAAAAAATCCAAATGAACATACTATTGAAGCAGTTATGGAGCATTTAGAATATTTAATTGAACTAGTTGGAGTTGATCACGTTGGACTTGGACCTGATACATTTTTCGGAGATCATGTAGGATTGCAGCATGCATTTGATGACATGCTGTCCCTTAGTGAATCACATGGAGAAAATTATGAAGAATCATCGTATGTTAAAGGTTTAGAAAACCCGACCGAAGCAATGAAAAATATGATGAAATGGATGATTACACGTGACTATAACATTCAAGATATCCAAAAGATCATTGGTGGTAATGCACTGCGGGTATTAGAGGAAATTTTACCGTTTTGCGATTAGTGCGGAAACTGTGAATGAAAAAAATAAATGAAAAACGATGATAAACAGGAACATTTCTATTAAATAGAGATGTTCTTTTTTTGTTATATAAGATAGTTAAATGAATACCTTTAGTCCCGTACATAATGCATTCAATGATTTCATTCAAAATGTAAAAGGTTGTTAAACTTGTATGGAAATTAACTACTGTACGTTTCGGTTGTAAAAGGCGAATTTTCCGACCTAAAACTAAATTGTTTGATTCAATATGATTTATTAATATGTAACTATAAATTAGAATTTTCCAAAAAATATTATAAAAGAGGAGTAGATTATATGTTATCAAAACAAGATAATCACTTATTAACACGTACCGGACCAGGGACACCGATGGGTGAATTGTTTCGTTTATATTGGATTCCGGCATTAAAATCAGATGAATTAAAAAGTGATGGGAAGCCGCAGCGAGTAAGATTGCTTGGTGAAGATTTAATCGCTTTTCGTGATACTGAAGGCAAGATTGGCTTGATTGAGGAGGCTTGTCCGCACCGCGGTACTTCTCTATATTATGGAATTAATGATGGGTGCGGGATTCGCTGTATGTATCACGGTTGGAAATTTGATACGAACGGGGACTGTACGGAGATTCCATCAGAAGAGGGGGACCCAAAGTTTAGAAAGACGATCAAGATTAAAAATTATCCGGTTAAAGAAGTGAAAGGAATCATTTGGACCTACATGGGTCCGGAGGAAAAACAGCCGGAATTCCCTGAGTTTTATTGGATGGGACTGCCGGTTGAAAATATGATGTCAGAACGGGTTTGGCAGGAATGCAACTATGCACAAGTTATGGAAAATGACCTCGATTATGTACATGCTGCGTTTCTTCATAAAGCACTAGGGAAACAAGAAGTGGGAGAAGGAATCTTAAGTACAGATTTAGGAATTGATCCGAACCACCCGCTTGTTAGGAATCCGCCCGTTAAACAGGATGTAGAGGATACGAATTATGGGAAACGCTGTATCGCAGTAGGAATTGGAAACGAAACAGATAATGCCTTTATGGAGATCCACTATATTTTTCCGTTCTATACATTCCCGCCAAGGTTTGAAGGAGAGGATGGAATGTGGCATGCATTCATCCCTAGGGATGACTACAGTACTTGGTCCTGGGATGTCCAATTTTCCCATAACCGCCCGATTGATGTACAGGCCAATCATGACCGCCGCGGACTAAAGTTGGATGAACATTTCAAGAAACAAATTAGCATAGAAAATGATTATGCTCAAGACCGTGAGCTGCAAAAGACAGGAAACTTCACCGGAATTCGGGGAATCGCCAATCAGGATCATGCAGCAACCGAAACAATGGGGCCGATTGTCGACCGCTCCAAAGAGCATCTTGGAACAAGTGATTTGCCAATCATTCATATGCGCCGCTTATTGCTTCAACAAGTAAAAGCGTTCCAAGACGGAAAAGAAAACTTTACATTAGTGAATGATTCGCTGAAAAATCTGTACAGTGCCGGACTTTATGACAGCAACCAAAAATCCTGGCAGGAGGCATTTCCTTTACAGTCTCAGTTTAAAACCAAGGAGTTTGAAGTAAAGTCGAAATGAGAGAGGGTATAGCATTTCTTTTTAATAGATTATATGAAGTTCAATATTGATATAGATAAAGTGGGGCGTTTTGCTGAAGAGAACCTTCTTTACGCCAGTCAAAGAACCGCTTCTCGGAAGTAAATCGCACCGCATGTACCTCACAAAAATAATTTAACAGCGCTTTCAATAAAGTCAGAATTTCATAGCGAAAGCAGGGATCGAATGACAATAGAAGAATATTTGCGCACTATTTTAGATGATGAGGAAATGGAATTAGTCACGTTAGAACCGGCCTATACTTTTAATCTTGAAGATTATGAGAGAACAAGCCATGAATAAATTTCTTTTTGAAACGATTGAAACAGCATGCAAAGCTATTAAAAATAAACAGCTGTCACCAGTTGAATTAACGCAAATGACCCTTAATCAGATTCATGAGCATGACCCAAGATTGAATGCTTTTATTACCGTTATTGAAGAAGAAGCACTGGCTCAGGCGAAGCAACTGGAAGCAGAGATTGTGAACAATCATGTAAGGGGACCTTTACACGGAATTCCGATTGCGGTAAAGGATATTTTACAAACAAAGGGTGTTCAAACGACCAGCGGCTCCAAAATTTTTGAAGGCTGGATACCTGACGAAGATGCAGCAGCCGTTAAAAGGCTTAGAGAGGCCGGTGCTATTATTATCGGAAAAGCCAACTTACATGAATTTGCCATGGGAGCGACGACAGAAAATCCTCATTTTGGAAGCACAAGGAACCCATGGAATGTAACAAGAATTCCAGGCGGCTCAAGCGGAGGGTCAGCAGTTGCTACTGCAACAGGCATGGCTTTTGGAGCGGTTGGTACCGATACGGCCGGGTCCATTCGTCTTCCAGCGGCTATGTGTGGTACGGTCGGTTTCAAACCAACCTATGGATTAGTTAGCAGAACCGGGTGTCTTCCGTTCAGCTGGTCTTTGGATCATGTTGGTCCGATGACAAGAACGGTAAAGGACGCGGCGACTATGCTTGAAGTAATGAAAGGATATGATCAGAAGGATCGGGTATTCGTAAAAAGAAATGTCCCTGTATCGTTTGATGAGTCATTAAACGGCTTAAAAGGGGTAAAGCTTGGGTTCTATGAGCCATATATGTTTTCCGGTATTGATCATGAGGTTAAACGGGTGATTAAACAAGCCTTCCGTCACTTAGAATCACTTGGTGCAGAAATTGTGCCAATTGATATACCGGGAATTGATCAGGCCTTAAATGCCTTGAAGGCGATTGCCCAATCAGAGGTTGTTTCTTTTCACGAACCTTTATTGAAAAAATTTGGACATGTATACGGTGATGATTTGAAGTACCGCTTTGAATTCGGAAGTGATGTTTCCGCAACTGGATACCTTCGTGCTCAGCGCAAGAGAGATCAATTTGTCAGGGAAACGATCAACCAAATGAAAGGGATTGACGCATTAGTTGGACCAACGAATGTTCAGCCGCCATTTGAAATCGGTACGATGGTTCCGGAAATGGCGATCAGCAATATGTTTACACTTGGTAAAACGCCATTAGCGAATATTTTAGGCTTTCCTTCCTTATCCGTTGCTTGTGGTTTTACCTCAGAAAATCTACCTGTTGGACTTCAGTTTATTGGAAAACCTTTCTCTGATCAAAGGGTCCTTCAAATTGGTGATTGCTACGAAAAATCGGAGAAATGGGTTCAGGCATTGAAAAATAATCAAGTTTATACGAATGCAAGTGTTGTAAGAAATTCTTGAACGATGAGAGGGGATTACGATGAAATATACAATTGTTGATAAGGAAACATGTATTGCCTGCGGTGCTTGTGGAGCAGCTGCACCTGAAATATTTGATTATGATGATGAAGGGATTTCATATGTTATTCTCGACCAAAATGAGGGCACAGCCCAAGTGCCTGAAGATTTATATGATTCTTTGGAAGAAGCACATGAAGGATGTCCGACAGAATCGATCAAAATTTCTGAAGCTCCTTTTAATGGAAATGCCTTAAAATACGAAGAAGCCATTTAAACATTCCATATTTATTGAATACCGAATGTATGGATAAAAAATATTGCTTTAATTTATAAAGCGATTAATTACTAGGGGGAGATCAGAATGAAAAATCAAAAAGTTATCGATGTTTATCACGGATTAGTAGTCAAGTTTAAAGAATTGATTAGTGAACATGAAATTGATCATGACGATTACCAGAATTTAGTCAATTGGATGGATCAATTAGGTAAATCAGGGGAAATTCCATTGTTTATGGATGTGTTTTTTGAAACTCATGCTCTTCAAGAGATGTATAAGAACGTAAAAGGAACAGAACCAACGATTTTAGGCCCTTATTATATTGAAAAAGCACCCGAGATTCAAAATCCAGGAGTCATGCCACAAAGACAAGATGAACCAGGAGACGTTCTCTTTTTTAGTGGTTCAGTAAAAGATGTAGATGGCAATCCATTAGCCAATACAAAGATTGATATGTGGCAAGCTGATGCAAACGGCGAGTACTCTCACTTTGCTGAAGGAATTCCTAATGGCAATCTTCGATGTGTGTTCTATACAGATGAAAATGGGAATTTTGAAGTTCAAACGAGAGTTCCTGGAAATTATTCCATTCCAGCAGATGGACCTTCCGGCCAATTTTTAAAGTGGATTAACCATCATGCTAATCGACCAGCACATCTTCACTTGCTTTTGAAACCTGAAAATGGAGATAAATTAGTTACACAAATTTATTTTGAAGGTGATCCGTATTTGGAAAATGACGTGGCACAGGGTGTAAGAGGGACATTAATAACAAAACTTGAAAAACAAGAAGACCCTAATGTCATGATGGAGAAAGGATTAAATAAACCATATTATACAGCACATTTAGATTTTGAATTGAGACTTCAAGATACACCTCATCTTATCAAACAGTTAGATTACAATCGTTGAAAATAAATATAGATTAATTAGTAGAAAATCAAACCAAAGTGTAATCGCTTTCTGTAAAAAAGATTAAGTTGATTATTAAAAGATTGATCAAACCGAGTAAACCTTGTAGTTGATCAATCTTTTTTATAAAAGGTCCTTTTCTAAGAAATGCTTTAACTATAGAGATAATCTAAGTATAGGAGATTATCTCTAGTCTCATATTCTCTCACTTCACGAGATGCTATTATCCTCGAGATTGATTGATTCGGTTAAATAGCAACAACATTTATGAAAACAGTCTTAAAAGGGTGGTCACTAAGGGCCTGTTAATAAAGGAGTTTAGTTTATGCAAATGTATACGAAAGAAATGAATGATCGACATTTTAAAATCGCAGATTATCCAGGGAAAAAGGGAACGATCATTGCGATTCATGGTTTAACAGGGACACACAAAAATATGCATTATTATGCAGCAGTATTAAAAAGTGAATACCGATTTATTGCTATTGATTTAAGGGGAAGAGGAGATAGTTCTGAGACTGATGAAAGCACCTCTATCTTTAAACACGCCCAGGATGTCATAGATTTAATAACAGAACTAAAAGTTGAAAATCCGATTTTAATTGGGCATTCTATGGGAGCTTTTATTGCCTCGATTGTTGCAAGTAAATTGGAAACGGTGAAAGGGTTAGTATTATTGGATGGTGCAGCAAGAATGTCTGATCACCAACGTGACATTGTAAAACCATCGTTGGGAAGACTAAGTAAAACATATGACTCCAAAGAAAATTATGTGCAAGAAATTAAAGAAATTTATCATCGATTAGGAGTCGAGTGGACATCGATTTTACAAAATATAGCAGAATACGAAATTCAAAAAGTTGGAGACAAGTGGGAACACAAATCCACAGAAAAGAACATATTAGAGGATTTTGAAAGCTTTTATTTCTTTCATCCCGAATCAATATGCTCAAAAATTAAGTGTAATACTTTGTTAGTTTATGCTAAGGGTAGTATTGGACCGTTTCCACCTTTATTTTTAGAGGATGCTTTTGATGATACGAAAAAATATACAGCTAATATCGAAACGATTGTTTCGAATTGCAATCATTATACGATGGTTTTTGAAAATAGAGCGGAGATTAATCAAGCGATCAGCACATTCTTAGCACGATTATAAGAAAACTAAACGAGGACATCAGCGAACGTTTTTAGAAAAGAGTAATCTACAATTAATATGAATAGGGTGTTGACGATTGAGTAAAGGATTATCGTATTTTAAGGAAGTTTATGATGTTGTTCCAGATTGGGTTCAAAAAATGTACAATTATAGCCCAAATGCGCTTGATCACTACACAAGTTTACGCAGTGACATTATGCAAGAAGGGGCATTAACAAGAAAAGAGAAAGATATTTTACTAGTAGGAATGAATGCAGCAAGATTGTATGAGAGAAGTATGGTTTACCACACAAAAGGGGCCATAGATGGTGGAGCAACGTTACCAGAGCTTGTTGAATATCTCATTGTTCCGTACTTGTATAACGGGGTACAGACATTAAAAGTAGGGTTAAAGTCGTTAGAATATGCACTATCACTAAAAGGCATTGAAGTTCAGGAAGTTAGTGAGGACGAACATACAACTGAAGAACTTCTTCTTCATATGATTAAACTTTTAGGGGATGAGGACACTTCCTTTGCAACAAATGTATTGAATCATGTTAGATCAGGAGATGAAGAGTTACTTAAAGAGTATATATTAAGTGATTCCGTTGTTTCAAAAAAGATGAAACATATTCTAATGGTTGGAATATTCCTAACTGAGTTAAAAGGAGAACAAGGAGAAGTATGGATGGAATTAGCAAGAGAAAATGGAGCATCAGAAAATCAACTAGCTGATGTTGGATTTATTAGTTTATTAACTGCGGGTATCCCTGCTTGGTTTGAAGCAAGTGATTCATTACTATAAAAAGTTGGGTTAATGATAAATGAATTTTTCCATTTTTTCATATTAGCAAAATTTGGTAGATGATAGAAAGGGAAAAAAACAAATGATTTTAGAGGATGTAATAGCTTTAAAGAAGTGTATAGATGAATATCGTCAGAGTATGTACCAATTAGCAAAGAAAAAGGGCATTTCTGATCCTAATGTAATACAAATCAGCCAACAACTAGATAGAAAAATCATCGTGTTACAAAAAATCATATGCGATTTTTAACTTTTTTCAAAAGCAGAATTTCGATTATCAATATCGAACGTCAACAAGATCAATAGAAATAAGGAGTTCGATTGGAGGATGGAAACATGTTAAAACTCTATCAAGATATAGAATCAGCAATATCCTGTGTAAAAAATGGTTATACGTTAATGGTAGGCGGGTTTGGATTAATTGGTGCTCCTCTAACATTAATTGATGGTTTAACAAAAAAAGATGTAGAAGGATTAACAGTTATCAGTAATAACTTAGGAGAAAAAGGCAAAGGATTAGGTGCTCTCTTAAGTCAAAAGAAAATCAAAAAAGCCATTGGATCTTATTTTACAAGCAATCGTGAAGTCGGAGATTGTTATCAGAGAGGCGAAATTGAATTAGAACTATTACCTCAAGGGACCCTATCTGAATCTATGCGTGCTGGTGGTGCCGGCATCGGTGGGTATTATACAAAAACAGGTGTAGGAACAGAACTAGCAATAGGTAAGGAAGAAAGGGAAATTAACGGAACTAAATATATTTTTGAGCCGGCTTTACGAGCAAATGTTGCGTTGATCAGGGCCTGGAAAGCAGATACGCTCGGTAATCTCGTTTATTACAAAACGGCTCGTAATTTCAATCCGCTTATGGCGACAGCAGCAGATGTAGTAATAGCGGAAGTAGATGAAATTGTTGAACCCGGAGAACTGTCACCGGAAGAGATTGTAACACCACATTTATTCGTCGATGGCGTTATTAAAGCAAAAAAAATCTTGACGAAAGAAGGTGTTATTGATGTCGAGTGAAAAAAATCAAATACAAGAATTAATAGCAAAACGGGCGGCGAAAGAACTAACAGGTCCTTGTGTGGTGAATCTTGGGATTGGAATTCCGACATTAGTAGCAAAATTTATTGATGATGAAAAAGTCTATTTTCATACGGAAAATGGGTTGTTAGGTGTTACCGATATTGAGGAAGATCAAATTGATCCCAACTTAGTAAACGCAGGAAAATTACCAGTTGGTGAAACCATTGGGGCATCATTCTTCAATAGCGCGGAATCTTTTGCGATGATTCGTGGAGGACACGTTGATGTGGCAATTCTTGGTGTTTTACAGGTAGATCAGTCAGGGCAAATTGCAAATTGGGCGGTTCCAGGTAAGAACATTATGGGGGTAGGTGGAGCAATGGATTTGCTTGTAGGAGCAAAGAAAGTCATTGTAACGACGACCCATACTTCGAAAGATGGAAGTAGTAAGTTATTAAAAAAGTGTAATTTTCCAATTACATCAACAAGAAGTGTAGACTTGATTATTACTGAGCTAGCAGTCTTTGAAGTTGGAGAAAATAACTTAAAATTAATCGAATTAATGCCAGGTGTCACACTTGAAGAAGTGAGAGAAAAGACAGAAGCCGACTTTATCGAACGAATAAAGGAGGGAGTTAAGTGAAAATACATTCATTAGATGTGTACATAGTAGATTTACCAACAATTAGACCTCACCATTTAGCGATGCATACGATTGTAACACAGACAATTGTGATTGCTTGTATGAAAAGCGAAGATGACCTAGAAGGCTGGGGGGAAGTTGCAACAATTGGTGGAGCTTCATACTCTGAAGAAAGTCCAGAAGCCATTAAATGTAATATTGAAAAATACATTAAGCCATTAATTATTGGGAAAAACCCAATTAACTTTGATGCTCTTACACATATGATAGGTATACATGTTAAAGGGAATTATTTTGCAAAAGCGCTGGTTGAATCCGCAATGGTCGACTTAGTAGCCAAAACAAGGAATATTCCAAGTTATGAATTATTTGGAGGACAGTGTCACACATCATTGCCTGTTGCTTGGACATTAGCAAGTGGCGACACGGAAAAGGATATTGAAGAGGCCCAACATTGTTTAGAAACAAAAAGACATAATATATTCAAATTGAAAATTGGAAAAGGTAATCCAAAAAAAAATGTTGCACACGTAATCAAAATTAAAGAAGCAGTTGGAGAGGCAGGCAGTGTTCGTGTTGATATTAACCAAGCCTGGGATGAAGTCACTTCTCTGTATTGTATAGAAGCATTAGAAAATGGTGGCGTGGACCTCATTGAACAGCCATTAGTTCGTTGGGATAATGAAGGGATGTCAAAATTATCCTCGCGATTTAAAGTGCCAATCATGGCAGATGAATCACTTGGAACCATTCAAGAAGCTTATCAAATTGCAAAGCATGGAGCAGCCGATGTGTTTGCTCTAAAAGTCCCAAAAGCAGGTGGCCTTACTGCAACTAAAAAAGTAGCTGCAATTGCAGAAGCGTCCGGAATTCCAATGTATGGTGGAACAATGATTGAATCATCATTAGGAACAGCCATTTGCGCTCAACTGTACTCGACAATTCCTGAAATCACATTTGGTACAGAGCTGTTTGGTCCCTTATTATTCAAAGATAACGTAACAGCAAATCAAATAGAATATGGAAATTTTGAGATTAAAATTCCACAAGGACCTGGCTTCGGTATGGAGATAGATAAAGAAAAAATTAAGCATTATTCAAGAGATATGTAATGAATATAAGCTAATCGTAAATACAACAATCTAAATAGTGAATACCATCAAGGGGATGGTCGTTGGATAGGATTATAGGAAAGCTATTAATCTATTGATTGAGGAAATAGCACCAATACAACAAGCGATAATTGTTGTATTAAAAGCAGTTCAACAAAGAAATAAAGAACATTTGGAAACAAAAAGGATAGATGGGAGTTGATAACTTGTCGAATGTAGTTATTATTGACTCTGTTCGAACCGCTATTGGAAAGTTGGGAGGAGCATTAGAAAATATTCCTGCTGATTTTCTCGCAGCTCATGTACTTGATGAAGTGGTCAAACGAGCAGATATTTCAAATGACATTGTTGATGAAGTAATAATGGGACAAGCGAAACAAAGTTCCGATGCCTCGAACTTGGCGAGGGTATCACTACTCCGAGCGGGCTTTCCGGATGCAATACCAGGGTATACAGTTCACCGCCAATGTGGTTCCGGTATTCAAGCGGTAAACTCAGCTAGTCAGCAAATTCAATGTGGACTAGGAAAAGTGATAATTGCAGGCGGAGCAGAATCTATGAGTACAGCTCCCTATTATTTGAGAAATGTTCGTTTTGGTCTGAAGTCAGGAAATGGACAATTATTGGACCCCAACACTGAAAGCCAACCTGGTTCACAGCCTATTGAGACCTATGGAATGTTAACAATGGGTATGACAGCAGAAAATTTAGCGGAAAAGTATGCTATTTCACGAACGGAACAAGATGAATTTGCACTTAGGAGTCAAGAAAATGCTAAAAGAGCCATTTCTACAGAACTCTTTTCTCAAGAAATTGTTCCTTATCAAATTAAAACAAGAAAAGGGATAACAGAGTTTAAAGTAGATGAGCATCCACGAGAGACAACCTTAGAAAAATTAGTCCAGTTAAAACCAGTTTTCAAGGAAAATGGGACTGTTACTGCTGGAAATAGCAGCGGACGAAATGATGGGGCAGCGGCTTTATTACTCATGTCAGAAGGTGAAGCGAAACGTCTTGGTAAAAAACCTAAAGCAAAAGTAATTGCACAAGCAGTTGCTGGTGTAGCACCTACTATGATGGGAATTGGTCCTGTCAATTCAACATTGAAAGCTCTTCAGGTCGCTAATTTAAAATTGCAAGATATTGATTTGATTGAATTAAACGAAGCATTTGCTGCACAGGCGTTAGCGGTAATAAAAGACTTAAATCTCGATATAAATAAGGTGAATCCCAATGGTGGTGCTATTGCTATGGGGCACCCAATAGGTGCTACAGGAGCAATATTAGCTACAAAAGCTATTCATGAATTAGAACGAACAGGAAAAAGATATGGGTTAATCACTTTATGCATTGCCGGCGGCCTTGGCATAACAACTATTATAGAAAATACCCAAGTATAAAGTATATTTTTTAATTCTAGTGAAGTTAATGAGTTAATAATTCGTTCCTACTAAAATTTTTATTATGGCCGACATCTCATTACCAATTATACAAATATAGTTGAGCCTGATTGCATTACTTAAATCATTTTAACGAGATGATATACATTCAATCTTAACATAATCAAATTCAAATTGGCTGGCTTATCTTTGCCTTAATTACACTTTTAATTTATGAAATTGTTAAATTATTGCCCCTCCCTATGGATGGGCTTCTTTGGCGTGGCAATACGATATGAATGGCTATTTTTTGTTTACTAAGACCCAAAGACCATGCACGTTATTAGCCCAGCTGTCATAAAGTAACCTGAAAAATTGTTTTCTAGGAGGAAGCCTATGTCGGAAGATGAGAAAAATTATAATAGAACTGATCAAGACTATCCGATGTATCCTAATTATGGGAAAATAACGCGTTATCAAGATGTTCCTATCACCGTGCCAGAGCAACGACAGCTCCGCCAGCCTGGTGTAGAAAAATGGATGGTGCCGCGGCCAATTATTGAAAACCCTAATTACAAAGGCAGTGGAAAATTATTCGGAAAGACTGCCCTTATTACAGGAGGGGACAGTGGAATTGGTGCCGCAGTCGCCATTGCTTTTGCTAAGGAAGGGGCTGACGTTTCCATTTCTTATTTAGATGAGCACGAGGATGCAAATCGAACCAAGAGCAGAATTGAAGAAATCGGGCAACGTTGTTTATTACTACCAGGTGACTTAAGAGAAAAACAGCAATGTATTGATATCGTGGAACAAACGATTCATACATTTGGAGAACTCCAAATTCTTTGTAACCACGTCGGTATCCAGTTTCAGCAATTAAGCTTGCTTGATATTACAGATGAGCAGTTCGATAATACGTTTAAAGTAAATATTTACTCACATTTTTATACAACCCGTGCAGCACTTCCGCACTTAAAAGCAGGAAGTTCGATCATTAATACAGCTTCTGTTGTCGCGTATGTTGGGAATAAACAATTGATTGATTATACAGCAACTAAAGGGGCAAACGTTAGTTTCACACGTGCTTTAGCTAACAATCTCGTAGATAAAGGCATCAGGGTAAATGCTGTTGCCCCTGGACGAGTATGGACACCCCTTATTCCGTCAAGTTTTTCTGCTGACGAAGTAACACAAGTTGAAAATCCAATGCAGCGTCAAGGACAGCCATTTGAAATTGCTCCTACTTATGTTTATCTCGCTTCTGATGATTCACGATTCGTTACTGGACAAACCCTCCATGTTAACGGCGGGGAATGGACCTCTTCTTAAATACAAGCAAAAATTTAATGAATACCATTAAATCGATTATGTTTTTACAGAAATCGGTTTTATTTTTTGGAAAAAAACTCTTTTTCAGAATGACCGTAGTTTTTAAGGTACAACAATTTGAAGACTTATTTCCTGATTATTAGTTAATGTGTGTATACATATCTGAGGCTCAACTAAAACCGTTCCCAAAAAGATTTCTCGGTTAAGCATCTAAATTTATTTGTGAAAAATCTTTTAATGCTTCAAAAATAGTTATCATAAAGAACTCCATACAAATTAAACCTTTCTAGTTTTCCCACGTTACAAAATATTATATTATGTTAAGAATACTGGCTTAGAATCATTTTCCATCAATATCACTTTTTAATTCTATGTAGAGACTTATTTTGAAAAATTCATTTAAACGTTTAAACCTATTTGCAGCAATAATCAGGAAACAGAAAAATCATCCCAACAATCTGTAGAGAATCATGAAATAATAATCATTCATGAATAATTTTAAAAAAATAAAACAATTAAATTGACATTTACATGAGTAGGGATTAAAGTTACCTTAGCTAATAATTAACTTAATTAACTATTAATGAAATTAATTAAGTGAGAGAGTATGATTATAAAGCTTCACATACAATTGGACATCAAGCTAATTCACTTAGTTTAAATTGATGATTAATGCTTCTTAAATAGATTTAGAACTTTATATAGAAATAGACTGGATAACTTTATGATTTATTAATGAATGGAAGCAAATACTAACCTGAGGGTTATTAAAAACGTAAATGAAACATTGAAAAAATAGATTAAGTCACATGGTATATCTTTTAATTTAAGGTGGTTTTTGAAATGGAGCATTTGAGTCAAAAAGAAAAAATCGCAATCATGATTGCGATAATTGGAGCAATGTTTTTTGCAGCAGTAAATCAAACGATTGTCGGAAACGCTCTTCCTAAAATCGTTTCAGAATTAGGAGGACTTGACTATTACAGCTGGGTTTTTACCATCTATATGTTAACCAGTGCAATCACAACAATTTTAGTGGGTAAGCTTTCTGATATATATGGAAGGAAACCTTTTTTAATTATTGGAATCATTATATTCTCTATTGGGGCATTTCTTTCAGGAACGTCTACTGATATTTTCCAACTTATTACTTATAGAGGGCTCCAAGGATTTGGTGCTGGTATGATCATGTCAACGGCTTTTACAGCAGTTGGGGATTTATTTGCTCCTAGAGAACGAGGAAAATGGCAGGGAGCAATGGGTTCAGTTTTTGGGATTTCAAGTGTAATTGGACCGACATTAGGTGGATACATTGTCGATAATCTTGAGTGGCAGTGGGTATTCTGGGTGTTTTTACCGCTTGGAATATTGGCGCTTATTCTTATTTGGAAGCTGTTTCCGTCCATTGAGAGAAATCAAGGAGAAAAAGTGGATTATGCAGGTGCATTTTTCTTAACTGCAACAATAGTCTTTACATTACTCGGCTTTTCTTGGGCAGGGACGAAATATGATTGGGGCTCAGCCCAAATTATTGGCTTGTTTGCCGGAGCTGTTACAGCCCTTGTCATTTTTATTTTTGTGGAAAGAAAAGTGAAGGATCCTATCCTGCCGCTTCATTTATTCAAAAATGGTATTTTCTCCATTTCAAATATTATCGGATTTTTGATCGGAGTTTCCATGTTTGGAGGTATCATGTATGTGCCTTATTTCATTCAAGGAGTATTAGGTTATTCTGCTACACACTCCAGCTTCTTAACAATGACGATGACACTTGGTCTTGTTGTAGCAAGTGCGATTGGCGGACAAATTATTTCAAAAACTGGTAAATATAAAATTCAAGCGATAATAGGGCTGTGTGTATCAACAGTTGGTTTATACCTATTATCAAGAATGGATATGAATACATCCCAATATTCATTAGCAGCATTTTTAATTCTACTTGGATTTGGGATTGGCATTGGAATGACTGTTTTCACCTTAACTGTTCAGAACGCAGTAGATCAAAGGCTGTTAGGGGTTGCAACAGCATCTTCACAACTATTCCGTTCTGTTGGGGGGACAGTTGGAGTTGCCATTATGGGTACACTTTTAAATTCAAGAATGCAAGATAAAATGGAAAGCTTCAGCCAAAACATTGCTACGAACAATATGGCCGCTTCACCGGAATTAGCAGGAAAAATCGAGGCACTTAAGAATCCTCAAATGCTGTTGGATCATGAAAAACTAGACCAACTTCGCGCTTCATTTCCGGCAGAAGCAGCACCTTTCATTAAAGGAATTATTGAGGAGCTTCAAAATGCTATGAGCTACGCTTTGTCAGGTGTCTTTTTATTTGTTACTTTTACGATGCTTTTAGCCGTATTGTTAACTTTCTTCCTAAAAGAAATCCCATTAAGAAGTGAGGCAGACAGTTCTGTAAATAAATCTCCTAATAACATGAAGCTGCAAGAAAATAGAGGATAATTCTTTTCAAGGGTTTACCTATAGTGCTAGTACTTATAGGTAAACCTAAATTTTAAAAATAAAACCTTGTAAACTCATAGGAATAATGTATAATATAAATAAATTCAAAATTTTAAATAAATGACTGATTGGAAAACCAAAGGTCCTTAACTTCTGTTAAGGGCTTTTTTTGAAATATAAGAAAGTATAAGTTTTTGTACCAAGTTTTCGTGTCTAGCTCCAGCGCCTAGCCCGCCTGAGGTCATAAGCCACAAATGAATTGAAGGTAAAGAACACCTTCATTTCATTTGCGTCTTATGCTTGTCGGAGCTGAACAAGGCGCTTGCGCTTTTCTTAATCTTAGGGAGGATTAGAAATGAGAAAATTGATTATTTTTGCTTTCATCGGGTTGTTAGCTCAGCTAATTGATGGAGCATTGGGAATGGCTTATGGGGTAACCTCAACGACATTACTGCTCACATTCGGAATTGCGCCTGCTGTTGCTTCTGCTTCTGTACATTTTGCAGAGGTTGTCACAACAGCTGCTTCCGGAACTGCCCATATAAAATTTGGAAATGTGGATAAACAAGCTGTTTACAGGCTGATTATTCCAGGCTCTATCGGAGCTTTTGCGGGGGCTTGTTTTTTAAGCAATTTACCAGGTGATTCGGCTAAACCATTTATTGCTGTTTTTCTTTTACTGCTGGGGGTTTATGTTCTTTTTCGATTTTTATTTAAATTAGAAAACAACACCCAATCTAAAACGATCGGGTTAACCCGCAGACAATCTATTCCGCTCGGTTTGATTGCAGGATTTGCTGATGCAACAGGGGGAGGTGGCTGGGGGCCTATCGCAACACCTGTCCTTTTGTCTAAGAAAGGAACATCTGCCAGAAAGGTGGTTGGAACAGTCGATACGAGTGAATTTGCGATTGCCGTTTCTGCTACACTCGGTTTTCTAGTTTCACTGGGGTGGGAGCAGGTAAACTGGTCTTGGGTATTTGCTCTTATGATAGGCGGAATCATCGCAGCACCAATAGCTGCCTGGCTAGTAAAAAAATTACCTGCCCATCTTCTTGGGGTTCTCGTTGGTGGATTTATTGTTTTAACTAATTCAAGGACGCTTATAACAACTTGGTCTGTAGATCCAAGTGTTGTACCATTTATTTATGGATTTATTCTGATTGTTTGGTTTTCAGCGATCGTGTATGCGATCAGAAAAAACAAAATCAAACAAGAGGAAATAGTAGAAATGTGAATCTAAAAAGGAATTTATAATAACAATCAAGGAGAATTAGAGGCTGACTCAAACGGTCATTGGAAATGACTTATAGAGCCAGCCTTTCTTTTTTAGGAAAATAGATTTTTCTTTATCTTATTTGTTTCATCCATAGGAAAAGGGAAGACGGCATCCCTATTCTTCCTCCTTTGCCAACGTTCGTGTGTCTTAGATAATCTGATAGGCTTATAATAGCAATTCAGCCATTTTCCCAGGCATTCCGGCCAATTTTCATGTGAATTCATCCAATCCACCGGTTCTCTTACATATATTTAGATTGAATTATTTCTTCCACTTTATATTGCACCCTAGACTAGGTTTTTGCTCTTGTGGAATGGGTTCGTTATTTAAAATGGCTTCTAATACAGCTCGGATTGAATCACCAGTTACAGGTTTATCGTTACCTGGTCGTGAATCATCAAGCTGTCCCCTGTAGACACTTTTAAGATTGCCATTAAATACAAAGAAATCTGGAGTACATGCTGCATCATAGGCTTTTGCTGCTTCTTGTGTCTCATCGTATAAATAAGGAAACGGGTAGCCGAGCTTTTCAGCAGTTTTTTTCATATTTTCAGGAGAATCGTCAGGAAAATTTTCTACATCATTTGAACTAATCGCAATAAACGATATCCCTATAGGCTGGTAATCTTCTGCAAGTCTAATTAATTCTTGATCAACATGTTTAACAAACGGGCAATGATTACAAATAAACATAATAACTGTTGCCGTATCAGATTTTAATTCGTCCAAGCTCTGCATTTTTCCATTAACTGTATTTAACAAATTAAAGGGGGGTGCAGTAGTGTCAAGGGGTAGCATGTTTGATTCTACACGCGCCATAATATATCATCCTTTCTATTAGATTTCTCTTAAAGTATAACGAAAAAAACTTATTGTGTGAATTGAATGATCCAGCAATTAAAAACCAAGCATAAAAAATAAAGAAGAGACTCAGAAAATGAGTCTCTTCCGGCTTAAACAAACATCACGGTCATTGTTGATTTCTTATCTGCTGTTCTGCCATTGCAACGAGGCGCTTGGTCATTTCTCCTCCGACAGAACCGTTTGAACGTGCGGTTGAATCTGCCCCAAGCTGAACTCCAAACTCATTGGCGATCTCTTCCTTCATTTGATCTAAAGCATTTTCTGCCCCTGGTACCAAAAGTTTGTTTCTTGCCAAGGTCCTTCACTCCCCACGATTATTTGAGCAAATTAGTTTGCTCGTTTTTAAAATATCCGTTTAGAGGAAAGCTGATACGTGATAACATTTGGTAAAAGTTTGGTTTATATCTTACATTGAGACAGTTTCCATTTTGTATATACTCAGGTAAATTGGCAAAAACACTAACAAAGGAGTTGAGTAAGATGGACAGAGATAAGTTTATGCCCCAGTCAACTAAAAAAACAGAGATTACAATTCAAACTGATGAAACCTACCCAAATCAAAGGAATATAGCTGGAAATTCCGTGGATGAACATAAAAATCTGGAAATAGCAAATGCCATTATAAGCGGGGACGAAATAAAACAGCAAAATGAAAATTTATAGAGTGAATTGAGAAGCAGAGAGTAAATGTCTCTTTGCTTTTTTTATTTTATCTTCCCGCTTAATAAATGAATGAACAAGGTTTTTCAATGTGGAGAGCTTTACCTTATGTCCGTTTATTAGGAAGTAAAGTAGGCAAATTTCTCGGTATGTGGCGAATATCATCAGAAGAAAAGATCTGTACTACAACTCTTGATCCATGGACAGTGGCCCGTATAAGAATGGGCTGATTATAATGGTTGATAAAACAGAAATCAGGGCCATACCAACTGACGGTAGCATCACGGCCTGGAGGTACATAAGGAACACTTCTGCTATGGGAATACCTTTCAACAATCTTTACACCAGCATTATCTACAGCATTGAATAACGTAGAAGATACCTGACAAATCCCACCTCCAATTCCTTCAGATAATTCTCCTTTAACGATGATAGGTGCTCTCTGATATCCTTTATCAACAGTTCTTTTTCCTACAACTTTGTTAAATGAAAATCTTTCGCCTGGAAAAATAACTTGATTGTTTATTGCTTCTGCAGAAAGTGAAATATTATGAGTCCGTTTTTTATTGGTTACCTTAAAAAATGTGACATATTGTCCAATTAATTTTACACGAATGTTAGCAAGCAATTCACTGTCGACTCTTGGATAGATTGTTTTAGTAGGAACCTCTACTGTAGAACGATTGCCCTCATAAAAATAGGAATAAAACCTTTCTGTAAACTTCTTCCGATTTAATCTATACCCCGGCTTTTCAGAAACAATCCTTGCATACTCGTCTAATCTCGCATTAATAGGCGGTTTGTACATTTGTTTTTCCAAATCGTCTAAAAACAAGTGATATTTAGGATAATTAAGAATTGGAATATCAAGTAAATGAGTATTAAAGTCATCTCGATGAATCGTTGTCATTTTATGACCATCATGCATAATAGATAAATGATCAGATGTGGAGACAGGTTGAGCAAATACTAAAAATCCAAAAATCCATAAACTTTTCATTTCTAGTCACCTCTTGAATGTAGTATTTGTTTGAAAATAAATTTCATGAGAAAAAAAGAACATAGGTAATTTTTTACAATTAAACTTGACGTAGCTTGGACAAGCACTAAGGAGTACATACATATATCGTCAGACATATGAGAAAAGCTTTTGGTATTTTAGTAATATTTTAGTAATATTTCATTAAAATGATGATTTTTTACCTATTGTTTATTGGATTGATGTGAAGATATGGTCTTTTTTATTGATTTATTAAGAAAGTATTGAAATTATAATTAATTATTATTGAATGTAAACGATATCTTTGTTAAACTCATTTTAGTTAATGTAACTATTTATTTACTAATCTTTTACTAAAGTGTTGATTTTATTTGATTATTTAAGGAGTAGATTATATTGAGGAAACTTAATAAAAACTTTTGGATTTTTGGTGCATTCTTTTTCCTTTATTTCTTTATCTGGGCAGCCTGTACACCGTTCCTATCATTATGGTTGACTAAGGTAGGAGGGTTAAATGCCACTAAGACAGGAATTATTTTCTCAGCTATGTCAATTGCTGCAATTTGTTATCAGCCATTTTTTGGAGTTATTTCTGATAAGCTAGGCTTGAAAAAGAATTTGATATGGATTTTTATTGTTCTATTAGCTTTTATTGCGCCATTCTTTATTTATGTTTTTCCGGCTTTACTAAAAACAAATATCATTTTAGCGTCATTAATTGGCGGCGCTTACCTTGGAGCGGTTTTTAATGGTGGAGTAGGAGCCATTGAAGCATATATAGAGAAAGTAAGTCATGTAAATGCGTTTGAGTATGGTCAAGTTAGAATGTTTGGGTGTATTGGTGCTGCATCAAGTACATTTGTTACTGGTAAATTATTTAATACGAATCCTGATTTAATCTTTTGGATTAGTTCTGTTATGGCTCTTCTATTAGCCCTTGTTTTTACCTTTGCTAAAATGGGGAATAGCAGTTATCAAGATAGAAATACTGAAAATGCTCAATCAACATCGAAAGAATCGACCTTGTCGATCTTCAAAAATAAAAAGTTCTGGTTTTTAGTCATATATGTTGTTGGTGTAGGTTGTATTTATGATGTGTATGATCAACAATTTGCTGTATTTTTCACACGCTTTTTTGCTACACCTGAAGAAGGTACAGAGGTTTTTGGAAACCTTTACACATTGCAAATTTTTATGGAAGCAGTCATCATGCTTATTGCGCCGTTTATAATCAACAAAATTGGGGCGAAAAACGCTCTCCTATATGCCGGCTTTATCATGTCTTTACGAATTTTAGGGTCAGGCTTTGCGGAAGGGCCGATTGCTATTAGTTTATTAAAATTAATGCATGCGATCGAGGTGCCAATCTTATTAGTCGCAGTATTTAAATATATTTCAGCCAATTTTGATATGAGATTATCAGCAACCATTTATTTAATAGGGTTTCAGTTTTCTAAACAAATTGGAGCGATTTTTCTATCAACGATTGTAGGAAACATGTATGATACGGTTGGTTTTGAAAAGGCCTACATTTTATTAGGTACGATTGCTTTACTATTTACAATTATTTCGATCTTTACTTTATCAAATAACAAAAAAATCGCTATGGGATATGCAAGTGTTCGTAAAGTGAGTTAAAAAGATTATTAATTGGTTTATTGTAAAATGAATTGTAAAACTTATAAATTGAAAAACCAGTGTATGAAACCTTATCTTTGACATTTTATTTACATCCTTCATTAAAAGGGCAGTCTTCTTTCATATAGAAAAGAAAGGATTATTTGCTATAATAAAGAGTCTGTATAACAACTAGCCTGAGGTGAATTTTTATGATGAAATTTGAAGAAAGGGTTCACAAATTTGAATACAAGTTAAATGATACAGATGACCAAATTGTGGAGTATATTATTCGTCATAAAAAAGAGATAACTCAATTATCGATACAAGCTTTAGCTGCCGAAGTATATACCGTTCCAAATACAATTTCGAGATTGTGTAAAAAATTAGATTATGATGGGTATTCACAACTGAAAAATGGAATTAAAGAAGAAGTGAAAAACGACAAGATTAAGGACCAAAATGATATCCGATTTAATCTTAATAAAACATATAACCTTATTGATATGGAGAAAATGACTTCCATTACTAAAATAATGAGTGAGGCACATCGGGTTCTTTTCTTTGCTGTAGGAGATTCTGTTCCTTTTTGTGAGATCATGGTGAAGAATCTTAAAATGGTTGGAAAACGAGCGGAATTTTATTTACACCGGCATGAAATGATGAGTGAAATAAATCAACTTGATAAGAAGGATGTCCTCTTTATCATCAGTTTTTCGGGGGAAACATCCCAAGTGATCGAAATGGCTAATTTAGCAAATGAAAGAGGGGTTCAATTAGTCTCTTTAACTCACTTTAACCGTAATACATTACAAAAAATTGCTACTATTAATTTGTTTTGTTATGCACCTAAAGTTACAATAAATGGATATAATGCAACAGATCGAACTTCTGTGATGATCATTTTAAGAGTGCTATCAGAGTGTTATTGGAAACAATCAAATGCTGTGTATAAATACACGTGAAAGCGCTGTATTAAAATGAATCCGTGTAAAAGTAAGAAGAAATCTCTTCTTGCTTTTTTTTGCGTTAAGATAACATTAATAGAAATAAACGTTTGGATGTCACAAGTCATAAGGGGGTAACAATGATGTTATTAAAGAACATGACTTCGCCAGAACTAATTAGTATAAATCAAGCGTTCACTACGAAAGAGGAAACCATTAAATATTTAATCGAACAATTAGATAATGCTGGTAAACTTCATTCAGCAGAGGAGTTTTTCCAAGCGGTACTAGAAAGAGAAGGTTTATCACCGACTGGATTTGAAGGAGGATTAGCGATTCCGCATGGCAAATCTTTGGCTGTAAAGGAAGCTGCTTTTGCGATCACAACCTTACAGAAACCAATTAGCACTTGGGAAAGTATCGATCCAAGTAATCAGGTAGAATTGGTTATTTTGTTAGCAATTCCAGAAAGTGAAAGCGGATCCACTCATCTCTCCTTACTATCAGAACTAGTTACAAGGCTTTCAAATAAAACCTATAAAGACCGGTTAATCCATTCAACAACTAGTGAAGTGCTTTTTAACGAGTTAGATCATCTGGATGAAAATAAACAAGAAGAGGATACAAGTGCTGAGACAAATAATTTAAATAAAACGATTCTTGCCGTAACGGCATGTCCTGCTGGTATTGCACACACCTATATGGCTGCTGAAGCCTTAGTAAAGGCAGGAAATGAATTAGGAATTGATGTGGTTGTCGAAAAACAAGGAGCAAACGGAATCGAAGACCGTCATACAAACGAACAATTAAATAAGGCGGACTCTGTTATCTTTGCAACAGATGTAGCTCCTAAAAATGAAGAAAGATATCATCACCTTCCAAAAGTAAAAACTTCAGTTGCAGCGCCGCTTAGAAATGCAAAGCAATTATTGGAGCAGGCTTTAGAGAAGTCTGAAAACACTTTTAAAAAAGAATATAAGGTAAATGAACATGTACCTTCTGAAGAAATTGAAAAGTATTCAATGAAAAAAGAAGTGAAGGATTCACTTCTTACAGGGATTTCTTACATTATACCGGTTATTGTAGCCGGAGGAATGACGCTTGCTGCTGCAGTCTTTCTTTCTCAAGCTTTTAACCTGCAAGATCTCTATAACACCGAAGGATCGTGGTTATGGCTTTTGAGGCAGCTTGGGGGAACTTTACTAGGTATGTTAATGATTCCTGTTTTAGCGGGCTACATGGCATACTCTATTGCCGATAAGTCAGCTTTAGGACCTGGCTTTGCAGCCGGTGTTGCTGCCAACTTAATTGGCAGCGGTTTCCTAGGTGGTATGCTTGGGGGTCTCTTAGCAGGTTACTTCCTTAAATTGATGAAGCATTATGTAAAACCTAAAGGGACTTTTGCCGGTTTTGTTAGCTTTTGGGTATATCCAGTTGTAGGAACGCTTTTTGTAGGGTCTATTATGTTGTTCGTGGTTGGAAAACCGCTGGCTTTTTTAAATGAAGGATTAATTGCTTGTTTAAATGGACTATCTGGTGCAAATGCGCTTATTCTAGGAGCGATATTAGGGGCCATGGTTTCATTTGACTTGGGAGGTCCGGTCAATAAAGCGGCTTATACCTTCTGTATAGGTGCGATGGCAAGTGGAAATATTGTCCCGTATGCAGCGTTTGCTTCAGTGAAAATGGTTTCAGCTTTTTCCGTAACAGGGGCAACAATAGTAGGAAAAAAATATTTTAGTAAACAAGAACAAGAGATTGGCAAACAGACATGGTTATTAGGTTTGGCTGGCATAACTGAAGGGGCTATTCCATTTATGATTAACGATCCGCTGCGGGTTATTCCATCTCTGATTGCAGGCTCAGCAGTCACTGGGGCCATTGTTGCCTATTTCAATATTGGGCTGAATGTTCCTGGCGCTGGAATTTTCTCATTAGCATTACTGGAAGGTCAACCATTAATACTTGCAGCTATTGTTTGGTTTGGGGCCGCCATTGTTGGGGCATTGATTTCCATGATCCTATTAATTGTCACTCGTAAAAACAAATTAAGAAAAGAAAAAAGCATTGCATAATAAGGTATTGCAAGGAGGCGCAGCAATGAGAAACGTACACATCGTTCCACATATGCATTGGGATCGAGAATGGTATTTTTCAACTGAAGAATCTAGAATCCTTTTAGTTAACAATATGGAAGAAATTATGGAAATGTTGGAAAATAACCCTGATTACCCACATTATGTTTTAGACGGTCAAACGTCTATATTAGAGGATTACTTTGCGGTTAAACCGGAAAATAAAAGTCGAGTTAAGAAATTGGTCCAAGAAGGCAGGCTTATTATTGGCCCATGGTATACGCAAACAGATGAAATGGTGGTAGGGGGAGAGTCGATTGTCCGTAATTTGCTATATGGTATAAAAGATTGCGGTGAATTTGGTTCACCTATGCAAATCGGGTATCTTCCTGACTCTTTTGGACAATCTGCTCAAATGCCGCAAATATTAAATGGTTTTGATATTCAATATTCTATTTTTTGGCGCGGCACTTCTGAGCGCCACGGAACAAACAAGACAGAGTTTTACTGGGAAACGGATGATGGATCAAAAGTGCTTGTCCAGCTGTTTCCACTTGGATATGCAATCGGAAAATATTTACCTGAAGATGAACAAGAACTGCAAAAACGGATAGATAATTATTTTTCAGTTCTCGATCGAGGGGCTACAACAGACCATATTATTATTCCGAATGGCCATGATCAAATGCCTATCCAAAAAAATATCTTTTCAATTATTGATAAGCTCAAAAAACTGTATCCTGAACGTGAATTCTTTTTAAGTAAATACGAAAATATCTTCCATGAAATAGAAAAAAATAAGGAGTTGCCAACATTACAAGGGGAATTTCTTGATGGGAAATATATGCGGGTCCACCGCAGCATCTATTCGACCAGAATGGATATAAAAGCGGCAAATACTAGGATCGAAAATAAAATTACTAATAAGCTGGAACCATTAGCTTCTTTGGCATACAGCTTTGGATTCGAATACCACCACGGATTAATCGAACTAATTTGGAAAGAGATAATGAAGAATCATGCACATGATAGTATTGGCTGCTGCTGCTCAGATAAAGTCCATCAGGAAATAGTTAATCGATTTTTCCTTGCTGAAGAGAAGGTGGACCAGCTAATCAATTTTTATAAAAGAAAAATTGTAGATTCTATCGATACAAATGTGAACGATGATAGACTGACAGCCTTTAACCTTCTTCCATATGAACGTGAAGAAGTGATTACTACAACTGTCCTAACGAAGCATAAATCGTTTACGCTCATGGATGAGCACAAGAAAGACATAAAGTTTGACGTGTTGAAAATAGATAGCCTTGATCCAGGGTTGATTGACCGCCAAATTGTTCATTATGGAAACTATGACCCATTTTATAAATATACAATTCAATTAAAAGACACTATTCCGGCTCTAGGGTATAAGACATATTTTGTTGCTGTGAATGACAATGAAATGGCTGTTTCAGGCAATACTGTTTCCAAAGTAGATACGGAGTTCTATGAAATTAAAGTAAATTCAAATGGTTCATTATCCATTTTTGACAAAAATATAGAAAAACACTTTCAGAATGTTCTCTTACTTGAAAATGGTGGAGACGATGGAGATGAATATGACTATTCTCCATTAGAAAATGAAAAATTAATTTATAGCGATCAAGTTGAGGCCGAGGCTGATATTAAACAAACCAATTATGGTTCAACAATCGATATTCGTTACAAATTAAAAATACCTGAAGATTTAACGAAAAGAAAATCTCAAATCAACGACAGTTTTGTAGATGTTCACCTAATTGTAGCTGTATCAAATCACAAACCATTGATTGAAGTGAAGTTTAATCTTGATAATCAAGCGAAAGATCATAGGCTGCGGGCTTTAATTCCAACAGGGATTGCCTCTACGTTTTCCATTTCTGATAATCAGTTCGGTTTTATCAAAAGAAATGTCTACGATGAGGCAATGGATATTTGGGAAAAAGAAGGCTGGGATGAACGGCCAGATTCAATCTTCCCAATGTTAAACTTTGCAGGGCTGTCAAATGCAGACTATGGATTTTGTTTACTGACCAACAGTTCGAGAGAATATGAAATTGTTGGAAAAGAACATGACACCATTGCCGTAACATTGTTTAGAAGTGTGGGATTTCTTGGGAAAGAAGAGATGTTAAGACGCCCGGGACGCCCGTCAGGAATCAAACTTCCGACTCCTGATTCTCAACTTATAGGTAAAATCAGCCTTGACTTTGCTTTAACCACACACAAAAATCATACTTTGAAAGCAAATGTCGCAAGGATAGCTAAGGAGTACCAGACACCGATTGAGACATACAATAAAATCCCGCATGACGCCATGAAGCTTAACAATGCAGACGTGAAAACTCCTTTAAGCTACAGTCTATTGAAGGAAGATCACCCTTCTGTTGTATTAAGCACATTAAAAAAATCGGAGAAAGAAAAAAAGTTACTATTACGTTTTTACAATCCAACTGATTCTGAAACAACTGCCAGTTTTCATTTTAATCAACCAATTGCAAATTCAAATTTAACTAATTTAAATGAAAAAATAATTTATAATATACCTGTTATTGAAAATAAAGCGCAAATTAATATGAAAAAGAATCAAGTTAAAACAATTCAATTTTAAATACGGAAAACTCATTAGTTCTTATATGAAGTGTTTTACACTATATAATGATGCTAGTGAGTTTCCTTTTTTTATCGCGCACTTAACAAACAATTTTCAGCAAAGAAAATAGGAGAGCAGACAGTCATCGGAGATTCAATTGTTTAGAGTGATTAAGTCACTTAAATAAGGTTATTTTAATCCTTTTCACATCTAAACCGTAAATATTTTCAGTCTTAATTTGAAATGATAAACCTAAACACTCTCTTACGGAGGCATAAAAAATGCCAGAATTGCCGGAAATGGAAACGTACCGAACGTTATTAAATCAAAAAATTAACTGGAAGATATTCAAAAATGTGCAAAGTGTATGACAGGGAGAGTGAAACTTGTAAAAGGTGTGGATCAAGAATCATTGTCCTGGCTGTCAAAAATAAGATTGTAAGTAGGGGTTAAAATGAGGTTTGGTTGTCATCTAAGCATTCGGGAAGGATATTTGGGAGCTGCCAAAAAATCAGTTTCTATAGGAGCGAAGGCATTTCAATATTTTCCTAAAAATCCGAGAACTCTATCTATTAAAGACTACAACGAAACAGATACAGTGAACTGCAAAGAGTACTGTCAGCAAAATGGCCTAATATCTGTATCCCATACACCTTATTCGACTAGTCTTACCCCCTCGGAAAACAAAAAAGATTTCATCATACAATCATTATTAAACGATCTTGAAATTACAGATGCATGCGGTTCTGTTGGGGCAGTTGTTCATTTTGGAAGCGAAATACATAAAAAAGATCCGCTTAAAAGCTATCAGTTAATGATCGAAATGCTTAATCATGTCCTATCAAAATGGGAGGGAGGGACTAAACTGCTCCTAGAGAACAATGCAGGCAAACCTGGATCGTTTGGAACAACTCTTGAAGAACTCATTCAAGTAAGAAATTTATGTGATTATCCTGAAAAAATTGGTTTTTGCCTTGATACATGTCATGCGTTTTCAAGCGGGCTTTGGAATGGTGACAACTGGGACGATCTTCTGGAAACAGGGAAGAAACTAGGGTATTTTGACCATTTAAAAGCTATTCATCTTAATAATTCAAAATATGATACTGGAAGCGGGAAAGACCGCCATGCTAATATAACTGAAGGTTTCATTAAAGAAAATCAATTTGAACAATTAATACTTACACCAGAATTAAAAGGCATTCCGTTTATTTTGGAAACTCCATCAGTATTAGGCTGGACCCATGAAAGTGAGATTAAGATGCTTTATGACAGGTGGGGAACGAAATGTCATTAGCTGGATTATTTTTGAATTGGAAGGATTATTAACGAAAACTCGTGGCCAGATAACCAATTGCAGGAACAAGATCAGAAACGAGAAGTCTTGGTCCAATCACTTTATATTTAAGAAGGGAGTGCTCAAATAAATTTGTGCTTCGTAAAAAGAGAGTTTAGTTCATAAATTATCGTTCACATCGAGATTTCGATTAATTCGCTTAACTCTGGCTCATATGTTATAGAAACTTGACAGAAAAAGTCGTGAACTAGTAAGCATTAGACCAGAAACGAAAAATTCGCTCACCATGAAGGGAAATGCTCAAATACCTTTAATCTACTTGTAAAAAGGGAGTTTGGATCATAGAGGAACTTTCACATCGTTAATTCGCTCAAATCGTTCACTCTCGCTCATTTGTCATTGAAAACGAACAGAAGGCAAAACTTTTCATTTGATCTTTAGTCAACTATAGCGTATGATACTAACAGAAGCTGCGTTGTACGTAATGATAATAAAGTTTTAACCTTTAAGCTGATATAGGGAGTTTTACATTGAAACCGGAATGTCATGCCTCCACGCAAGAGGACGACAGGATTGTTTCTGCAAACACCCACTTTGAGGAGTGGTGGTTTAAAACTTTCTTACGTTCATACGGCAAATGCAGCTCCTTACATAAAATAGTAAACCAGACTCCTTTCAGGAGCTGGTTTAATTTTTTTTGTTGGATAAGAAATTTAGGTTGGTCATAGTGTTAATTTGTTAAAGTAAGTTATCGTTGTCCAGATCCGAGTGCCCATATACTCTTAGGCCGCAAGGCAATTCGTCAAAATGGTTAAATTACAACCTTCACTGATGCCTTGTCCTTGTCGCTGACGGATAATGCTCTTCATTTTTCGTTTTGTTGATCCTGGGTTTCAGGAAAGGGATTTTTTAATTGAGGAAGGTAGTTGAATAATGGAATCACTTACTGGAAAAAAACGACTGAGGTTAGCTATACTTCTTGGCGCACTTGCAGCCCTGGGGCCATTCACTATAGATATGTATTTGCCATCATTTCCTACCATTGCAAGTGAATTACAAACAAATGCTTCATCTGTACAGCTTAGCTTAACTGCGTGTCTTTTGGGTATAGGATTAGGACAGCTTTTCATGGGTCCAATGAGTGATGTACAGGGCCGGCGTAAGCCTTTACTGATTGCTCTCGTATTCTATTTAAGTGCCTCCCTAATTTGCGCATTTTCGCCAAATATCTATTTCTTTATAATAGCACGGTTTATGCAAGGCTTCGCGGCATCTGCTGGCATCGTTATTTCACGTGCGATTGTTCGTGATGTATATAGCGGCAGAGAGCTTACTAAGTTTTTTTCGTTATTAATGCTTATTAATGGTCTGGTTCCCATACTAGCACCTGTCGTTGGAGGCGGCGTTCTTGCTTTCACAAACTGGAATGGGGTGTTCATTGTTTTAGGAGGCATAGGCACGATATTGTTTTTAGTTGTCTCTTTGAAACTAACAGAAACACTTCCTGTATATAAGCGGGTACCAAGTAACTTTGCTCAAACACTAAGAAATTTTCAGTCTTTGCTCAAGGATCGACAGTTCACAGGCTATGCTCTAGCACAAGGCTTTATGATGGCAGGGATATTTGCTTATGTGTCAGGTACACCTTTTGTTTATCAAAAAATTTATGGAGCTTCTCCACAAGCTTTTAGCTTACTTTTCGGTATGAACGGAATCGGGTTAATAATAGGAACTCAACTTGTCGGGCGTTTTACTGGTGTTATTTCAGAGAAAAGATTTTTGGAAATAGGTTTACTTATATCGAACACTTCTAGTATTTTCCTGTTACTTGCTGTACTTTTAAAAGGCCCGCTATTTACTATTGTTATTCCAATCTTCTTTTTTGTTTCATCTATTGGAATAATTTCAACTTCTTCCTTCTCGCTAGCTTTACAGTCTCAAAGCCATATTGCAGGAAGTGCTTCTGCTTTGCTGGGATTGCTTCCATTTATTTTAGGGTCCATTTCATCTCCGCTTGTAGGAATTGCAGGAGAAACTACAGCTGTTCCTATGGGTGTCATCATGTTTTCAGCCAGCTTCATTTCTCTCCTTTCATACCTTGGACTAGCAAGAACTTCAAAAAAGCAGTTAAGTCAATGTGCATGACTGAATAATCATCCAAATCAGAGCAGACCTTACGTTGAGTCTGCTCTGGCATTAAAATAAATCTATTGATACTGTTCCAACATTGAGAAAAATTCTTTTACAAATTGATAGAATACTTTTTCAGAAGGAGCAATGTCCCTGTTTTTTGGTATTATGATTCCGACAGATCGTCTTACTTGCGGCGTTTCAATTGGTATTTTTACAGTGAAGCGTGGAGTTGTTTCGTAAAATGTACTTTCAGGTAAAATTGTCACTCCAATGCCTGCTGAAACCAGGCCTTTAATCGCATCCAAATCCTCTCCCTCTGATAAGATTTTTGGTGTAAATCCAGCCTGTTTGCAAGCATCAACTGCGATCTTATGAAGTACATATCCATAAGGAAATAAGACAAAGGCATCGGTTCGCAAATCACTAAGGTTCAAGCTGCTTCTTTTTGATAAAGGATGTGATGTTGGAAGTAGCGCAGAAAAGTTTTCGGTAAATAAAATGTTGCCTGCAATGTCAGGGTCGTTCTTTGGGACAGGTCCGAGAAAAGCTAAATCAATCTCCCGGTTTTTAACTGCTTCAATTAAAAATTTATAAGAACCCTGCCGTAATTGAAAAGCTACGTTTGGATGCTTTTCTTTAAAAGCCGAAATGACATTTGGAAGCAGCTGACTTGCCAGGCTTGTTGGGAATCCGATTCTGATCGTTCCGCGTTCAGGGTCCAAATACTCGTCAATTTGTTTTTTTGCATATTCAATTGCCTTCATTGCTGTTTTTGTATGTTTTAGAAAGATCTTTCCGATAGGAGTTAATTTTACATTCCTGCCTTCTCGTTCAAATAAACTCACTCCAAGTTCGCCTTCAAGATTGGCAATTTGCCTGCTTATTGCCGACTGTGCCACGTGTAGATGTTCTGCTGCTTCAGAGACATGTTCTCTTTCAGCAACTTCCATAAAATATCGCAATTGACGAAGCTCCATTTTCATTCCTCCGATTACTTATCTCAAAATTAGATTGTTTTAATCTAAATTATATATTGTTTGCATTGATTTGAAAACGTACAATAGTAACAAGTGACCATTAACGGTAAAGAGTAAACTTACGGGGGAGATAATTATGACTTATAATCAAATACCAAAAGCACAAGGTCTCTACCGTCCTGAATTTGAACACGATGCATGTGGGATCGGCTTATACGCTCATATTAAAGGGCATGCTACACATGACATTGTTAAAAAAGGACTACAAATGCTTTGTCAATTAGACCATCGCGGCGGACAAGGAAGCGATCCGCTAACAGGAGACGGCGCAGGGCTAATGGTCCAAATTCCAGATAGATTCTTCCAAGAAAAATGTGACCAAATGAACTTGCCTGAAAAAGGCAAGTACGGAGTTGGAATGATCTTTTTCTCAAACGATGATGACGAGAGAAAAGAGATTGAGGCTCGTTTAAATTCATATATTGAACAAGAGGGACAGACTGTCCTTGGTTGGAGAAACGTCCCAGTAAATATCGAAACAATTGGACCAGTTGCAAAAGAAAGCTGTCCTGTCATTCGCCAAGTATTTATCGGTGCGAACAAAGACATTAAAGATGAATCAATTTTTGAACGAAAGCTATATATCATTCGAAAACAGGCTGAAAAATGGGCAAAAGAACGTGGACAGCGTTTTTATTTTGCAAGTCTTTCAAGCAGAACAATTGTCTACAAAGGCCTCCTGACTCCTGATCAAGTAGATGCTTTTTATATGGATCTACAGGATGAGGAATTTGTATCAGCGTTTGCATTAGTTCATTCCCGCTTTAGTACAAACACATTTCCGAGCTGGGAAAGAGCACATCCAAATCGTTATCTCATTCATAACGGCGAAATTAACACGCTTAGAGGGAATATGAATTGGATGACAGCGCGTGAACAGCAGTTTGTTTCTGAAGCATTTGGAGAAGATTTACCAAAGGTTCTCCCGATTTTAGATTCAGAAGGAAGCGACTCGTCAATCCTTGATAACGCACTTGAATTCTTTGTTATGGCAGGTCGTAAGCCTGCCCATGCAGCCATGATGATGATTCCTGAGCCTTGGGCAGAAAATCCACATATGTCAGAAGAAAAGAAAGCATTTTACGAATATCACAGTTGTCTTATGGAACCATGGGACGGCCCAACGGCGATTTCGTTTACGGATGGAAAACAAATTGGTGCGATTTTAGATCGGAATGGTCTACGTCCAGCGCGTTATTATGTGACTAAAGATGATTATATTATTTTTTCCTCAGAGGTCGGGGTTATTGATGTCGAGCAGGAAAATGTGTTATATAAGGATCGTTTAAGTCCAGGGAAAATGCTTCTGATCGACTTAGAAGAAGGACGCATTATTTCCGATGAGGAAATCAAATCAGAGATGGCACAAGCCTTCCCATATCAAAAGTGGCTGGATGGACAACTAATAAAATTAAATGATCAATTGCAAGAAACAGAAGAAGAAGTAACAGACTTAGTAGTGCAGCAAAAAGCGTTTGGTTATACGTATGAGGATATTCATAAATATTTAATTCCAGTAATAACCGAAGGAAAAGACCCGCTGGGTTCAATGGGAAATGATATGCCGCTTGCGGTATTATCAGACCGTCCGCAATCTTTGTTTAACTACTTTAAACAATTATTTGCACAAGTAACGAACCCGCCAATCGATGCGATTCGAGAGCAAATCGTTACTTCGGCAATGACATTGCTTGGAGCTGAAGGAAACTTACTCCATCCAAATGAAGATAATTGTCGCCGAATCCAACTTGATTCGCCTGTTTTATCCAATGCAGAGATTGCCCAGTTAAAAACAAACGTGTACCCGGAATTTAAGAGCCAGACCATCCAAACTGTCTTTACAGAAGATTTGGAAACTGAATTAGAACGAGTCTTTCTAGAAGCAGAAAAAGCAATCTCAGAAGGTGTCAGCCTCCTCATTTTGTCAGATCGTAATTTGACAGAAAAAGAGGCACCAATTCCGTCATTACTATCAGCAAGTGCATTACATCAGCACCTTGTACGTAAAGGAAAACGTACGAAGGTAAGCATTATTGTTGAGACAGGGGAAGCTAGAGAAGTTCATCACTTTGCTGCCTTAATCGGCTATGGAGCCGATGCTATTAACCCTTATCTTGCTTTTGCGACATATAAACAGGCTATATCAGAAGGCCATTTATCAACCAGCTATGAAGAAGCAGTAAGCAAGTACGTTAAAGGTGTTACTGAAGGTATCGTAAAAGTTATGTCTAAGATGGGAATTTCAACTGTACAAAGCTATCGTGGTGCACAAATTTTTGAAGCCGTTGGAATTAGTTCTAATGTTATTGATCGTTACTTTACCGGAACAGCATCACAGCTCGGTGGAATTGAACTTGATACCATCGCAAAAGAAGCGTTGATCCGTCATAAAGATGCATATGCAGATCAAATCGACGAAACATTGGAGTCAGGCAGTGACTTCCAATGGCGAAAAACAGGGGAACATCACGCGTTTAATCCGAAAACAATTCATACCCTTCAATGGGCATGCCGCAAAGATGACTATGATTTGTTTAAACAATATTCTCAAGCTGCAAATGAAGAGAGAATCGGTTTTTTACGTAACTTATTCTCTTATGATGAATCACGGCCAGCAATACCAATCTATGAAGTAGAATCCGTTGAATCAATTGTACGCCGTTTTAAAACAGGAGCAATGTCGTTTGGATCTCTAAGTAAAGAAGCTCATGAAACACTAGCTATTGCAATGAATCGCTTAGGCGGAAAAAGTAACAGCGGTGAGGGCGGAGAAGATTCAGCTCGTTATACGGCAGATGAAAATGGAGATCTTCGCAGAAGTTCCATCAAACAAATAGCGTCAGGTCGTTTTGGAGTGAAAAGCCATTACCTTGTCAATGCCGATGAGCTGCAAATAAAAATGGCTCAAGGAGCGAAACCTGGCGAAGGCGGACAGCTTCCTGGAAATAAAGTGTATCCTTGGGTTGCTGATGTGCGCGGCTCAACACCTGGTGTTGGTCTTATTTCACCGCCGCCGCACCATGATATTTATTCAATCGAAGATTTGGCACAGCTAATTCATGATCTGAAAAATGCCAACCGTGATGCAAGAATCAGCGTTAAGCTTGTAGCAAAAGCAGGCGTTGGGACAATTGCTGCTGGTGTTGCTAAAGGTGCAGCAGATGTCATTGTTATCAGCGGCTATGACGGAGGAACAGGTGCGTCTCCAAAAACAAGCATCAAACATACTGGTCTTCCGTGGGAGCTTGGTTTGGCAGAGGCACACCAAACGCTAATGCTTAACGGCTTACGCGATCGAGTTGTTTTAGAAACAGACGGGAAACTAATGACAGGCCAGGATGTTGTCATGGCAGCACTTTTAGGTGCTGAAGAATATGGGTTTGCTACTGCTCCACTCGTAGTTTTAGGGTGTGTTATGATGCGTGCGTGTCATTTAGATACATGTCCGGTTGGAGTAGCAACTCAAAATCCTGAACTTCGTGAAAAGTTTACTGGAGATCCTGATCATATCGTAAACTATATGCGCTTTGTTGCTCAAGAAGTGCGTGAGATTATGGCTCAGCTTGGTTTTAAAACAATGGACGAAATGGTGGGCCGTTCAGATGTTCTGAAAGTAAGTGACCGTGCAAAAGCCCATTGGAAAGCGAAGCATTTAGACTTATCGACTCTTCTTTATCAACCTAAAGGTGTGCGGACTTTTAAAACACCTCAAAATCATAAAATTGACGAGTCGCTTGATTTACGTGAAATATTACCGGCTGTGGAATCAGCAATTGAAAAGCAGGTTCCTGTTGAAGTGTCTTTCCCAATTAATAATACCAATCGTGTTGTAGGGACAATTGTCGGTAGTGAGGTATCAAAAAGCTTTGGTGAAAAAGGATTACCTGACGATACAATTACACTTCGCTTTACTGGCTCTGCCGGACAAAGCTTTGGGGCATTTGTACCAAAAGGGATGTCATTATATTTATCAGGAGATGCCAATGATTATGTAGGTAAAGGATTATCAGGCGGTAAATTGGTTGTCTCAGCGCCAAAAGATGCTACCCTTGAATCAGGTGAAAATGTTATTATCGGGAATGTTGCATTTTATGGTGCTACAAACGGTGATGCGTATATTAACGGACGGGCAGGAGAACGTTTTGCCGTTCGTAACAGTGGTGTAAACGTGGTTGTTGAAGGAATCGGCGACCATGGCTGTGAATATATGACAGGCGGACATGTCGTTATTTTAGGTGAAGTCGGCAAAAACTTTGGTGCAGGTATGTCAGGCGGTATTGCCTATGTATTAGCTGATAACCATGATGAGTTTAAAGCGTTGTGCAACAAAGAGATGATTGAGTTTGAAACGCTTGAAAATAAACAAGATGCTGGCACACTTAAGAAGATGATTTTCAATCATTTTAATAACACTGGAAGCTCAAAAGCTGCTTATGTTTTAGAGAACTGGGATGAGGTAGCTGATAAATTTGTTAAAGTTATTCCAAAAGACTATAAGAGAATGCTCGACCGCATTAAAGACGAAAAAGCAGCTGGCGTAACAGATGAAAAAGCAATTATGAATGCTTTTCAAGCAAGTACAAATAAACAAAAACAAGCACCGGCAAGTGAAAAAAGTACAGAAGCAGTAGTGTTGTAGGAAAGGAGAGAGGAAGATGGGAAAAGCAACAGGATTTATAGATTATCCGCGTGAAAAGGGAAAAGAAAGAAATCCTCGCACACGGATTGCCGACTGGAAAGAATATTCAGCCCCTTTCTCTGATGAAACTTTAAGCAGACAAGGAGCTCGCTGCATGGATTGCGGTACTCCTTTCTGTCATATGGGCACGGAGTTAAAAGGAGTTACAACCGGATGTCCAATTCACAACTTAATTCCTGAATGGAACGATTTAGTTTATCACGGCAAATGGAAAGAGGCGCTGGATCGGTTATTAAAAACAAACAATTTTCCTGAGTTCACAGGACGTGTTTGTCCTGCACCATGTGAGGGTTCTTGTACGGTGGCGATTTCTGACCCGGCTGTTGCTATTAAAAGTATTGAACGTACGATTATTGACAAGGGTTTCGAAAACGGCTGGATTACACCACGCATTCCAGAGAAACGGACTGGAAAGAAAGTCGCTATTGTCGGTTCAGGTCCTGCAGGCTTAGCGAGTGCTGATCAGCTTAACCAAGCTGGACACTCAGTAACAGTCTATGAGCGTTCAGACCGTGCGGGAGGATTACTCACATATGGAATCCCGAATATGAAGCTTGAAAAAGAAATTGTTGAACGCAGAATCAATTTGTTAAATCAAGAGGGCATCGAATTTGTTACAAACACAGAAATCGGAAAGGATATTACTCCTGAAGAGCTTCAGGAACAATACGACTCTGTCATCCTTTGTACAGGTGCGCAAAAACAAAGGGATTTAGTAATAGAAGGCCGCGAAGCAAACGGTGTTCACTTTGCGATGGACTATTTAACAACCTCTACGAAGAGTCTTTTAGATTCAAACTTTGAGGATGGAAAGTATATCGACACTGAAGGAAAAGATGTTATTGTGATCGGAGGCGGTGACACAGGTGCTGACTGTGTCGCAACAGCTCTTCGTCAAAACTGCCGTAGTGTCGTGCAATTCGGCAAACATCCAATCCTGCCATTGTCAAGAACGTCAGATAATATGTGGCCGGAATTCCCGAATGTTTTCACACTCGAATATGCATATGAAGAGGCGGAAGCAAAGTTTGGAAAAGATCCGCGTCAGTATTCAATCCAAACGAAAAAGATTGTGTCAGATGAGAATGGTAATGTAAAAGAACTGCATACAATCCAAATGGAAAAAGTAAAGAATGAACAGGGCCATTTCGTTTTCAACGAAATAGCAGGAACAGAAAAAGTATGGCCTGCAAACCACGTGTTTATTGCAATTGGTTTTGAAGGAACGGAGCAACCTCTATTAGAAAAGTTCGGTGTCAAAGCAACAAACCATAAAATCGAAGCCACCTATGGTGAATACAAGACAAATATAGACGGTGTTTTTGCCGCAGGTGATGCGAGAAGAGGCCAAAGCTTAATCGTTTGGGCAATTAATGAAGGTCGGGAAGCAGCACGTGAAGTAGATCGTTACTTGATGGGAAGTTCGAATTTACCATAAAAAACGGTTATTAAATATTTTAATGTTGCTTAGCTCAGGTTATCATTGACTAAGGTAAGGACAGTGGGCATTTGAATCGCCCACTGTCCTTTTTTTGTACAATTTTATCTTTCATATGGATAAAATTTGGGATTTTAATGCCGTAAAACGCAAAACATTGAAATTCTTTATTTTCCTGACATTGCCCTTTAGATAAAAATTGATTAAAACATCGAAGAAAATTGAACCACTGCCAAACCAATAAATAAAAGTATACAAGATCCTAATACAGCATTTGTTACCCAGCCATTTTTATAATCAATATCTACCCGTTTTGAATTTAAGAGCCAGATTAAAGTAAAAGCGAGAAACGGCATAAATATGGCTCCAAGGGCTCCATGGATAATGACAAGACCAACTGGTTTACCAAGGAAGAGCAGCAGCATTGGAGGGAAAGTTAACCAGATTAAATAAAAACGATAGGCTGGATCTTTTTCTGATACAGGTTTGTCAGAAACATTTTCTTTTCTACGCAATGTTCGAACAAAATCGGCAAAAAGATATGGGACACCATTCCAAACGCCAAGCAGTGAAGAAAAAGCTGCAGACCAAGCTCCAAGCAAAAACATCCATTGTACAATACTGCCAAATTCATCTGCAAGCATGACAGACAGTGTAATTAGCCCTTGTTCGTCTTCAACTTTAATTCCTGATCCAAATAAAAATTCAGCCCCAACAATTAATAACGACAGGGTGAAAATAGCAGTCACAATATATGCAACAGAGTTATCCACTCTCATCATGGAGATCCAAGATTTCCCTCTCCACTTTTTCTCTTGAAGCCAATAGCCATATGACGCCATCGTAATCGTCCCGCCTACACCGCCAATTAAGCCCAGTACTAGTAAGAATGATCCTGATTCTAACCGTGGTACAAGAATCCCGTTTAAAATACTTCCGATATCAGGCAGCAACACGACTGCTGTGCCAACAACTGTCACAAACATAATGCCAATCAGGACGAGCATGACACGCTCGAAAATGATGTATTTACCAGTCCATATGAGTGCAAACCCAGCAAGTAAATGAATGATCGCCCATGCCCATAACGGCATAATTGGAAACATTGCCGTCATCATCAGAGCACATGTAGAGGCGGCCGCAGCACCATATAAAAATCCCCATATAATCGAATAAATACCAAAGTAGCCAGTTGCCCAACGTCCCAAAGAATGCCAACCTTCTAAAATAGTTTTTCCTGTTGCTAAATGCCAGCGTCCAATACCTTCTGTTAAATAAAATTTTAATAAAGCCCCTAAAATAATTGCCCAGCCAAGCGTCGTTCCGAATCCCACTCCCGCCACAAGGGCAGCAATTAGATCACCAGTACCAACACCTGTTGCTGCTGTTACAAAGCCGGGTCCAACATTTTTGAGTTTTTGACCTATAGTTTTTGGGGGCGTTGGAACCGTGATCTGCTCCGGTTTAACTTCTGGAATCATTGTGATACCTCCTCCTGTATAAAAAGCTACAAAATTAAAATTAATATTTCTGAGTATTGAATCCGCTTCCATTTTGTATCAGCTTGATGGGTTATTTGTTATAAGTCCAATCATTAGTAGAAGAATAGAATAATTTGCATATGGTTACTGCCTTTTCTCAAGATTTTATCATTTTATACCCCCTCGGATGATTTTACTTAATTCTAAACTTCATTCAGTTGTAATACAACAATCATTTTATTTGTATTACAACTTATTTTATTTTTCTTGATTTTCTTGATGTTAGGTCATAGAATTAAGGTAAATTAGAATAAATTGTTTAAATTAGCATACAAAAACACATTAACTTTGTCTATACTTTTTATGATTGCAATATTTGTATTATAAATTATGGAGAAGGAGATTAAGAGCAATGTATGATTATTTAATAATTGGTGGAGGAATCGTTGGACTGTCGACTGGCTATGCACTTAGTGAGTGTTACCCACATGCAAAAATTGCTATTATAGAGAAAGAACGTACACTAGCTAACCATCAAACCGGACATAATAGTGGAGTTATTCATTCTGGTATTTATTATAAGCCGGGCAGCTATAAAGCTAAATTTGCACGTGAGGGAAATGAGGCCATGATAACCTTTTGTAAAAAACATGGGATCAAATATGAGGTGTGTGGAAAGGTAATCGTTGCAACAGATCCAGAAGAACTGCCATTTATGGATAACTTATATAAACGAGGGTTGCAGAATGGATTGAATGTAGCGAAAATTGGAGTGGAAGAACTAAAAGATGTTGAACCCCATGTTAGAGGAATTGGTGCCATACGTGTTCCAAGCTGTGGAATTGCCGATTACAAGGGGGTTTCTCAAACCTTTGCCCGTCTTATCCAAGAAAGGGGAGGAAAAGTGCATCTTGCCACAAAAGTGGAGAAGATTAATGAGAAAAGTGATCGAATTACGATTGAAACAAATCGGGGCACATTTAAATCTCACTTCTTAATTAACTGTGCCGGACTACAAAGTGACCGAGTGGCAAAAATGAGCGGCTTGGGCACTGAAGCGAAAATTGTCCCATTCAGAGGGGAGTATTATGAATTAGTGCCAGATAAAAAACATCTTGTTAAACATCTTATTTATCCTGTACCGAATCCTGACTTCCCTTTCCTTGGTGTTCATTTCACCAGAATGATAAATGGTGAGGTACATGCAGGACCTAATGCTGTGCTTAGCTTTAAACGAGAAGGCTATAAAAAAACAGATTTTAACTTCAAAGACTTTTTTGAAGTGATGACGTACACAGGTTTTTGGAAAATGGCAGTTCCAAATATGAAGGAAGGCTTAAACGAAATGTTTCGTTCCTTTAGTAAGCAAGCATTTCTACGCAGTTTGCAAAGGCTTATTCCAGAATTAACTGAGAACGATATAGTGCCAACACATGCAGGTGTGAGAGCACAAGCTCTTAAGCAGGATGGAAGTATGGTGGACGATTTTTTAATTGATTCTAATCGACGTTCTATCCATATTTTAAATGCGCCTTCACCTGCGGCAACTGCTTCAATTTCTATTGGCAGGGCTATATGTGAACAGGTTCCGAAACCGCCTGCTTTAAATGTCTTTCCCAAATATATATGAAGAAGGAAGATAATAACTTGATGCAAAAGGAGAAAGTATCACAAAAAATATCACGGGAATTACTAGTTATGATTGAGAATGGAAAATTTCCGCCAGGCTCAAAACTTCCTACAGAATTGGAATTAGCTGAATTGTTCGGTGTTAGTCGAATGCCTATTCGGGAAGCTTTAAGTGTATTACGAGCTATGGGTCTCATTTCTTCTCAGCAAGGTGGAGGAAGTTATGTTGAAGAAATTATCCCAAGTTCACTAAGTCAGCATTTTCACATTCAAAAAGCAGAGGGGGAGAGCATCCAACACCTATTTGAAATGCGAAAAATATTAGAACCAGAGGCGGCTTTTTTAGCTGCATCCAGGAGAACAGCCAATGAATTAGAAAGAATGCGAGAAGTATTAAAGTGGATGGAAGAAGATTTTATTGTTAAAGAAAAGACTGGCAGAGAAGCTGATTTTGAATTCCATCGAACAATTATTCAAGCTACCCACAATTCAGTAATGATTCTTATGCTGGAAAACCTGTCTACTCTTTACAATAAAGTATTAGAGATTACCCTTAAGCAAAATGTTGGACTTGCAAGAAAAAGAGAAATTGTCTATAAAGAACACGAAAATATTTTTTTAGCGATCGAAGCAGAAGAGCCGGAACTAGCGAAGGTGCAGTCAATCATTCACTTGAAAAACGTAGAAAGGAAACTTCAATTATTATAAAATTGGACCAATGGAATAAGGCACAGTGAGATAATGAGCAAGGTTGATTGAAAATTATAAGAAAATTATGGGTTGATTATTGTCTGTGTTCATTATAAAATGGAAAAAATCAATTAAATGAAAACACAATGAATGGGAGTATTAAGGAGTATTTATTGTTTAGAGAGCTGTCGGCAGGTGAGAGACAGTCAATAAATCCCCAAACTCGCCCATGAGTGGTAAGGCTGATATGTAGGTCTTAACGGTTGACCACCGTAATCCAGTTGTTAAGTGGATTCGCCTGAGTTTTATCATGCGAATCAAAAAGAGTGGTACCACGTAGGCAAAGCCTGTCGTCTCTTATGAGATGATAGGCTTTTTTATTTTAAGCAAAGGAAGTATTATCAGTGAAAGGGTGAACGGCAAAGTGAAAAATTTCGACAAGTATTCCAGAAGTTACTTTATGCCACCAGTGAAAAGTTTGAAGTGGACGGAGAAGGAGTATATTACCGAAGCTCCTTTATGGTGCAGTGTGGATCTTCGAGATGGGAATCAGGCTTTGGTTGTCCCTATGAGTCTGGAAGAGAAGTTAGAATATTTCCAATTGCTTTTGAAAATAGGGTTCAAGGAAATAGAAGTTGGCTTTCCCGCTGCATCGGAAACAGAATATACTTTTTTGCGTACATTGATCGAACAAGATTTGATCCCGGATGATGTAACCATTCAAGTGCTAACCCAGTCAAGGGAACATATTATAAGAAAAACGTTTGAATCGCTTAAAGGTGTGAATAAAGCAGTAGTGCACCTTTACAATTCAACATCAGTGGCCCAGCGGGAGCAGGTATTCAAGAAATCCAAGAAAGAAATTATCGATATTGCTGTTACTGGTGCAAAATTGCTTAAGAAATATGCTGCTGAAACCGAGGGGAACTTCAAATTTCAGTATTCACCAGAGAGCTTTACAGGTACAGAATTGGATTTTGCCCTTGATATATGCAATCAGGTGATTGATGTATGGAAGCCGACAGCTGATAACAAGATCATCATCAACCTGCCAGCTACGGTATCTCTTTCTATGCCTCACGTATATGCAAGCCAGATTGAATACATGAGTGATAATCTGAACTCCAGAGAGAACGTTATCTTATCACTGCATCCACACAATGACAGAGGAAGCGGTATTGCAGATGCGGAGCTGGGAATGTTAGCCGGAGGGCAAAGAATCGAGGGTACGCTGTTTGGGAATGGGGAAAGAACAGGCAACGTAGATATTGTTACGTTAGCTCTGAATATGTTTTCGCATGGAGTGGATCCTGAACTCCATTTGGAAAATATCCCTGAAATTGTTGCCATATATGAACGTATCACAAATATGAGGATTAATGAGAGACAACCATATGCAGGTAAGCTTGTATTCGCTGCATTTTCAGGCTCACATCAGGATGCAATTGCTAAAGGTATGAAAATAAGAGAAGAAATGGAATGTGAGTATTGGACGGTCCCGTATTTATTAATTGATCCAAAGGATATTGGAAGAGAGTATGAAGGAGATGTCATCCGTATTAACAGCCAGTCGGGTAAAGGGGGGATCGGTTATCTTCTTCAGCAGCAATATGGGCTTGATCTTCCACTTCAAATGCGTGAGAGCTTCGGGTACGCTGTTAAAAATGTATCGGATCGTCTTCATAAAGAGCTTATGTCTAATGAAATATATGACATTTTCATAAATGAATATGTGAATATAAAAACTCCTGTCGAGTTTATCAATTTCAGATATATTCAAAATGATGATTACCAAACGATTGTATCCATCCTGATAAATGATGAAGTTCAGGAGATTACAGGCGTGGGGAACGGAAGACTAGACGCCATCAGCAACTCTCTCCAATCTAAACTGGGGATCCATTATAAAGATTTGGTCTATAAGGAGCATGCTTTAGAAATAGGATCGGGATCAAAAGCTGTATCTTACGTTGGTTTAACCGCAGAGGATGGTGCTGTTTATTGGGGTTCTGGGATTGACGTAGATATTATGACCTCTTCTGTAAAAGCTCTGTTTAGTGCAGTTAACAACATGATGACCTGCGAACGGCTTCCAATTGAAAATGATCTTTCCTTGACAAAAAAATGAGCGGCAAATATTGAAGCAAGTGACTAAAACAGCGGGCAGTTCCCTCCTCCTTTCTTAAAAGCTTCTACTGAAGTCAAAGAGAGGAAATTACTGCCCGTTGATTTTAATAACTCCTATCAACTATATAAGGTTGACGAATCATAATAACCATTGGCGCTAATGAGATCAGGAAACAGCACGAGGCAATAAACGGAAGTACAGACCACTTAAGAATGGAGTATCCGAGCATCGTCTGCCAGCCGATGGCCACTAATCCAAGTAAGTAAGCGATGCCTGTTAAATGGATCAATCTAATGCGTACCGAAGGAAGAAGCGTTTTGCGTTCAGTCAGCCAAGCGACAAAAGGTACTGCTTGTAGAGAATGGAATCCGAGACCATGAAGCCAAATGATATTTCCATGGAGGCCAGTGAAACGACCCTGGTTGATAGATATCCAAATACCTGCTGCAAACGAGACCATGACAGCAATCATTGCATAGCGAATGCTCAATACAAGCTCCGGACGTAATATATATGCTTTCCTGCGGAAAAATTGAATCCCCAAGAATAGATAAAACAGTACTAACAGCAAAGCCACAAAAGTAAAACCTGTACTAACAGCGAAATCGAAGGTTGTGCCGTCCTTCACGAACCTCGGGTTTATGCCGCGAAAATTTTGCAAGGTTTCCGCAAAGTAAGAATAAAGCGCGAGAATGATATAAGACCATCGAAAGATAGCCTTACTTTTTGTTCCCATCGCAGATAACGGAATGATCGCCGCCGTTGACAACAGAAACATACCAAGTGCAGCATTAAAGGAGAAGGCTTTCGAAACATCTCCATCAGGAGCTACCGATCCCCCATATAGTATGACCCACACTCCGCATATCCCTGCAAGTAGAAAACCAAGCAGCCCGGTAAGCACCAGCCATCTCTCTCCTTCAAAAAGCTTGATTAATGGGTTTACATCACCAAGTACCCTATTATTCAATCTCGTATCCCCTTCCTATAAGGATTTATTACTTTCATAGTACAGGAAGGTTATGACGAATCTTACCGGCGCAAGATTGAATTCCAACTGGGACTAATAATGTTTTTGTTCTCCGTCTAAGGTCTTATAAGCGGAGAATACATACCTGAGAAACGATGGTTCAAGTCACTTCAAGAGACCCAGGTCTTAGTGAAAGTTACATCCGAAGTTGCTTTTTGAAACCGATTTATCCATTTTATCCTTAAAAGGATGAATGAGTGGGTCAAGTTGATGAGGCGAAAAGCAGGTACTTTTGTATTGATCTTGTTAATTCGCTTATTGGGTAAGAATTGGCTGGAAAACCCATATTATTCTTTCTTACTTATCCTCTGAATAATCTCATGCAAATCATCTGGCTTATGAAACTCAATCGGCGAAACACCTTTTTCAAACTGAATGCTGTCTGCTTCAACTAATAATACATATCGTCCATTAATCTTGCCTAAATGAATATTCTCCCCAAAGTCAGCAAGCAATCCTTTTATAGAAGTCTCACCGAGCTTCATCTTTAGTTCAAGGTCAGGAGTTTGTTCGACCATATGGGAGGAGGCTTCGACTACTTGTTCTGTTGTTAAACGCTCTTGTATCTCCCGCTTTTCACTGGCTTCCCAAATTTCCATTTCATGCTCAAATTGCTGACGTTCCTGACTGTTTTCCTCATATGATTCCAGCACATGCTCCTGCACCATATCCATCACTTGGGCCTTCATGATTTCAGGCATGGATTCTCCATATTCAACAAACTTTAAAAAGTCTTCAAAGTAACGAGCGTGCGATGCCTGATGGATTTTCAATTCGCCTTCTTCAATCATTCCTTCTTCAGGCATGTGAGGATACTGGATAGATTTCATGTTTTTAGTTGTGATCGCCATTTCGACATTACGGATAAGAGTTGATTCATCAGCAATTGATGCGACCTTAGGTTCAAAATCACATTTCATAATAAATGCAAAAGAGTCATCAAAATATTTTTTTGGGGTGGCCCTAGCAACTAGAAATGCTCCTCCGCGCACAGCACTTGTATCAAGGTAAGAGCGAACAAATTCTTCACTTACTTTCTTAAAATCCTCTTTAGATTCAGCAACAAGGACTCGAGAAAAGATATTGTAATTTGGGTTTGAACTTAATTCATGACCTCGTTCAACAATAAAATGACCAAGTTTTGTCGGCACTTGTTCAGACTTTGGGTGACGTTCAACCTTTCGCTTAACAATTTTCTTCAACTCCCCGTCAAGAAAATCTTTTAGAGCACTTTGCTCGTATTCTTCCGTATTTAACGTTTGAAAATGCTTATACCTACTGTTTGTCTGATCATCTTTTCCTTCTATATGAACCACGTAAAATGAGAGAAACTTAATCTCAAATTCCATTAACTCATCACCCAATTTCATTTTTTTCGGCTATTCAAGTATAGAAAATAGGAGATTATGAGTCAATTTTATTTTGTTCTAGTAAATTGTTGCATTAAAAGAAACTTATTCACCAAATATACTCGTGACCTATTAAAAAGAGTTGGGTGTATTATTGAATATCGATCTCTTATGAACATTTGGTAGTTCAAGAAAAAAATTTCATCTGTTGATATTTGGTATTTTATGATGAGTTAAAAATAATAACCTATTTATATATAAGATCTTCAAAAGGAAAGAAAGAAAGCCCAATTTCTAGTTGATACAGCTGGGAAAATGGACTTCTAAATAATGTAAAGATAAAAGACTTAATTTTTTCATTGTCGGTTTTTCTAATTTCAAAGATCCTTGAAAAAAAATGACCAATTAAATGGTACAAAACACTTTTGGTTAAGATAATTAAGCATGTACGTCTATCCTAAGTTGACCCTGTGATCTTCCCCAGGTTCTTGATAAATATCAACACCCAACCTTTCCAATACATCAACAGCTTCTTTTACTGGTAGTTTGGAAGTTGAAATTCTTCAATTATTACTTCTTGAATTTCATCTATATTTGAAAGTGTAAGCTTTTCAGATTCTCCGTCACTTTTCCGTATGCTCAGGATATTGTTCACTAAAGAAAGGCTACGTTTTTTATCGAGCTTCCACATTTTGGCAGCGTAATGTATTCATAAAAAGGGTCTTAGGCTGAAAGTATTCGTCAATGGCTGGCTCGAAGTCATGGAATTGAACATCTTTTTTCGTGTCAAATGACCAATGTGTTTGCTTGATTATTTTTCCATCTACGTATCGTTTAAACGTATAGACCCCATCTTCATCTTCCTTCTCAATGACCAAATGAAGGAAAATCAAATGTTATGTGAAGAAACAAATGAAACCTTGAGTATTCTGATGGAAAAATGGAAGATTGTTATATTGTTTCATTTGCTGTACGGAGGAACTAAACGGTTTGGTGAATTAAAGAGATTGATACAGGGTATTACTCAAAAAATCCTCACCAATCAATTAAGAGAACTTGAGGATCAGGATATTATCGGTAGAAAGGTCTATCCGGAAGTTCCACCACGAGTTGAATATTCCATAACGGAATATGGAAAAAGCTTGCAACCTATTTTAGAAGAGCTTTATAAGTGGGGGGATGCTCATTTAAATCATAGGGAAAACAAAAAGAGAAACCAATCTATTGATTGAGAAGGTGTAACAGTATGGATAGCGCTATAAAACCTATAACCGGATTCCGAAAAGTGAAAATGTAAATATTATTATGCAGTTTGAGAGCGAAGAAGAAATTAGAAAAGTGTTTGATGATCTGGTTACAAATGTTGGACATGTCAATATGAAATTAGAAAATACTTTCTTTGCTGGCCTTACTTGGACAAGTGTCGGACGGCTATTCGAATTCTTTGTGTCGGATGAATTGAGATGAAATCAAGTCCTTCTATACTGAAAAAGTTTACTTCAATCGATTCATCGCTCGTTGCTTTTATTCCGCCTGTAATTTCACATAAGAAACAACTCGAAAATTGCTGACGAACTTCACCGTCTGCATAAGTAATGATCTGATTTGGATTACTGTAGACACCAGTTAACTTTTGAACAATAATATCAAACCCTGTTTCCTCTTTTACCTCTCGTATAATCGCTTCTTCAACATTTTCTCCAGGATCTACTTTCCCCCAAGGTAAGGACCACTTAGTTATCTGCCCGTTTTTGAAGAAGTAGCTTATTCTTGTTGGTAGAAAATAAAACGGCTGATTCAGCAGGGACAATTGAATTTGGTTTCAGGGCAGTTTCATCAAAATAATAATCTTTTCTTTTCATTTTACCCTCCACTATTTCTCTAAAAAGAATTATACATTTATTATTGCAGAACAAGAAAACCTTATGAGGGAGTTGTTAATTTTTAGGAGGATGAGTTACATGAAAATTCAAGAAAGGGAAAGTCTCTTTACTTTGTAACCGAAATGATATCAGAAGCATCAGACTTCATGTATTTCTAAGGTTCAGAGATAAAGCAGCTAAAATGATTACCCGCCCCCAACTATTTTGGAGAGGTGTTTTCTGTCATAGATAGATGTTTAAACTGCTTTGGTTTAATATAGTTAGTAGATAAAATAAAAGCCGAGAGCTAAGCTGGGAAGAAAGAAGGCAACTAGTAAACGCCGCTAGTTTATATTATATAGAAGGATTAACTCAAGAACAGATTACTAAACGGGTCGGTGTGTCCAGGCCTGTTATCCCAAAACAGCTCCAAAAGGCAAAAGAAAATGGAATTGTTGAAGTGTTTATAAAAGATGAAAGCGTACATACAGTTGAATTAGAAAAAGAACTTGAAGAAAAGTTTGGTTTAAAGGATGTTGTTGTTCCTACTTCCAGCTCCTTATCAGAGTTAATTAATAAGGCGATCGGTCAGGCTGCGGCTAATTACGTATCAAAAAACTTAAAACGCGTAAAGAAGATAGGAATCAGCTGGGGAACTACCTTGGCAGAGTTTGTTAAAGAATATCCGTTTGAAAGAAGAGCCGAAATGAAAATCGTTCCTTTAGTCGGAGGCATGGGGGGACAATATGTTGATATTCATTCCAATCAATTAGCATATGAACTAGCAAAAAAAATGAATGCAGCATGCTCGTATCTCTATATTCCGGCTTTCATTGAGTCAGAAGAATTAGAACGCTTAGTTAATATGAATGACGTAAAATTTGTACTTGAAGAAGGTAAAAGCGTAGATATGGCACTTGTCGGTATAGGGACACCTTATCATGATTCAATATTGAAAAAAATCGGATATTTAACTGATAAAGACATAGAGGAATTTAGAAGAGCCGGTGCTGTTGGGGGACATTTCATCCCGATTTGTCGATATTAATGGACAATCTGTCAATCATAATATTAATGAAAAGGTTGTTGGGATAACGTTGGAGGAACTAAAGGAAATTCAATTTGTTGTTGGTGTTGCAGAAGGATTAAATAAATTGGAAAGTATTTTAGGAGCGTTGCAAGGTCATTATATTGATGGATTAATAATTGACGAAGCAACTGCTGCAGCTATTTTAGAGAAATTATAATTACTAATATTCTGCTATAATCTTAATTAAAAAATGCAATTATTTTATATAGGTTTATTTTCACAATGAATATTAATTATAATAATGTATAATTATAAAATTAGCTATTCCTCTGAAGAAAAGATGCCCCGACACCAAATGATAAAGGAGTTTATATAAAAGTGAAATGAAACAATCTATGCGAAAACAGCTATTATATAAATGTAATTAGATTGTTATAAAACAAGTTTCTTTATGTGTTTGTTTACCTAGTGTAAATTCAATTCGATATTAGAGGGAGATGGATCGTTGTGAAAAGATCTGAGATGGAGGCTTCTCTTTTTTGTACTTATTGCAATGAAGAAACACCACACATGATTGTATATATTAATGATGAAATTACAAGTATAGAATGTGAGGATTGTCATCATATTGTTGAAATTAAAGTTGATATTATGAAAGAATTTTATAAAGAATTATACGAACGAATTTCAACAAAGCCTTCGCGAATAACACATGAATATAAAAGAGGTTTGATCAGCTTTTTATCAAAACTGCCAATGAGAGCCGCTAGTAAACCGTATCGATTAATGAGTGATCTAAATCAATCAAGAAAAGTAATTAGGCAGTTTAAGAAGAAATGATAAATTAAATTATTAATTTTAATATCATGGCTTTTAAGGTTTCCTTTTTTTAGGAAGAGCATACTTTTATAGATATAATCCACCTAGAATCCTACATAGTTGACTATTTTTTTCATCAATTACGATAATTTTACCTACCCTTTATCTTCGATTATTGAAAACTTCGAAATTTAATTTTCTCCACATCCCATTTAAACTCCAACTATTTTATTTTTATTGTATTTAAAAGAATTTCATCTTTGCCTTACCTTTTTTTAATCACAACTGTTTTAGCCTCTATTTGTCTACCGGGTAATAATCGTATCTTGGTTATCGAATTTATTTCTCTTAGGTATACTATTTTGGCCAATTTTTTGTTGACCTCCCTTTAACTTTGTTTTACAATTGTTCCGAATACAAACAAATGTTGAAACCATAATTTTTGTTACACCTAATAATATATGACATGGTTGTTTTATTTTTATTATGTTAAAAGGTTGAACGAATGTTGAAGTTATAAAAGATTAAAGGGAGGATGTAGAAAATGTCGATTTATCAAAAACTTTTAGAAAGAAAACTTGCAAATGAACCAATCAAGGTAGGTGTTATCGGTGCCGGGCAAATGGGATTTGAAATGATTGCCCAAATTTCTACTATTCCAGGAATGATTGTTGCCGGAATTAGTGATATCAATTTAGATGCTGCAAAAAGAGCTTAAGATTACTATCAACCACATACAACAAAAAAAGGATCAATTGTTGTATCAAATGATTTCAAAGAGGTTATTCACTCTCCTAATGTTGAAGTAATTGTCGATGCTACTGGTATTCCTGAAGTTGAAGCAAATATTACTCTTGAAGCACTAATTGCTAAAAAACATCTTGTTTTATTAAATGTTGAAGTAGATATTACAATTGGTTCGATTATGCATCAGCAGTTTAAAAATGCTGGATTAGTTTACACAGGTTCAGAGGGGATGAGCCAGCTGCAACACTTGAGTTATTTGTATTTGCTAAAACAATGGGAATGGAAGTTTTAGTTGCCGGTAAAGGAAAAAATAATAAATTACGGGTAACTGCAAATCCTGATACTGCATAAGAAGAGGCAGATCAGATGAAAATGTCAGCACATATGCTTGCTGCATTCCAGGATGGTACGAAAACAATGGAAATGCAATTGGATTTGTTCCCGATGTAGTAGGAATGCACGGAATCGTTGAAACCTGGATTCAGTTGTAAAAGATTTAGACCTAAAAGAAAAAGGCGGAGTATTAAATAAATTTGGTGTAGTTGAATATAAAGATGGTCTAGCACCTGGTGTGTTTGTCATCGTAAAAGGACAAAATGAGGGTGTAGCACATGAAATGAATTATTTATTGAAAAAAGGTGATGAAGACCATCATATTTTATATCGTCCATATCACTTAGCGAGCCTAGAAACACCAATTCAATTGCGAAAGCGGTTCTAGAACATGATGCTTCGATTCATCCACTAGGTGCACCTGTTTCTGATACAGTTGCCGTTGCAAAACGCGACATTAAAGCAGGAGAAACATTAGATGGAATTGGCGGCTTTTGTGTTCGTGGTGTTCTTGAAACGCATCAAGAGTTGAAGAGAAACGGACATATTCCGATTGGTTTAATTAGCGGCCATGTTGTTGCAAAACGAAATATTTGTCCAGGTCATTTCTTAACAACAGATGATGTAGAATTAGATCATAATACAACAGTATGGAAATTAAGAGCACTCCAAGATAGCTTATTCCCAACTGAATAATAGAAACCTTTTTTAAAGGGTGCTGCAAAGCTAATAATTATTAACATGTTTTGTAGCACCTCTTTTGAAAAAGTGTTAGAAGGCGGCACACTTCAAATTGATGACCAAGTATTTACAATTACAGAAGTAGGTTCTCTAGCAATAAAAACTTAAAGGAATTAGGGCATATATCCATCTATTTTTCTGAGCCAGCCGATCAAGTCTGGTGCAGTATTTTAGCCAATTTGTATTTCCTAAGTTTGAAGATGGTAGTGTAATTGAATTTAAGGAGTAACTTAACAATCTCTCCTAGAAAGGGAGATTTATGCTAAGGTTGTGAAAATATATTTATTAGGCAATCATCAATCTAAATTTATCCAATAGAATTCCTCTTAAAAATCATTTGATCTATTTAACAATTTATCTTTTAGACTCCAAACAATAAATTTAGACAATACAATTTAATAATAAAAAATTCAAAAGAATAGGAAGATCGGATATGAATAAAAAAGAAAATGTTTATATAGTTTCTGACTCTCTTGATGAAACTGCTGAAAAGGTGGTGAGAGCAGTTTTTAGCATTAGTGGAAGAGAAGTAAAAATACAACATATTTCCTATGTAAAGGATATCACAGATATTAAAAATGTTATTACTATCTCAAAGAATAGTCATTCAATTATTGTTTACACAATTGTTACTGGATACTTAAAGCAATATCTTGAACTTAAGGCTCAAGAGGAAGGGGTTATTACAGTTGATTTATTAACTCCACTGATGGATGTATTTATGAAACAATTTTATAAAGTACCAAAAGGGGAACCAAATTTAATCAAGAATATTGATGACGATTATTGTCGAAGAGTTGAAGCAATTGAGTTTGCAGTTCAACATGATGATGGACAAGATACTCAAAATATTAGACTTGCTGATATAGTATTGATTGGTGTCTCCCGAACATCAAAGACGCCGCTTTCTATGTACTTGGCTTATAAGGGCTTTAAGGTGGCGAATATACCTTTGGTACCAGAAATAATACCTCCGAGTGAACTTTTTAAGATTCCAAACAATAAATGTGTAGGTTTAGTTATAACACCGGATAAACTGAATGAAATTCGAAGAGAACGATTAAAGAATTTAGGGATGACCATTGAATTCAAATACGCAAATGTAGAACGGATTCATAAGGAATTAAATTATGCTGAAAATCTTATGAAACGAATCGGCTGCCCAATCATTGATGTTTCAAATATAGGAATCGAAGAAACGGCTGATTTAATTATGAGCAATGTTCAAAAAGAATGGATTTGTATATCATAATAAATTTGTATATATGTTTGATGAGGGGAACAACAAGAGGGATAATCCAAACTTCATGTTTTAATTAAAAGTGAACAAAAATAGTGTATGGAAGGAGGATACACGTTGAAACAAAGAGCAATATATCTTTTTATCTTTGTTTTTTTTTGCAATTTTAATAGCGTTTATATTAATCCAATTTGCAAATGAAAAACCAAAAGTAGTAGTTGTTTTAAAAGAATTAAACACTAAAAATCAATTTTGGGATATTGTTAAAGCGGGAGCAGAAAAAGGGTTTCGAGATTTTGATATTGATGGAAAAGTAATCGCTCCCAGTAATGAGGACGAAGTTAATGGTCAGGAAAAAATTCTCAAAAATGTCCTTAAAGAAAAACCAGATGTATTAATTGTCTCTCTAATAGATGTAACTAGAATTTCTATTTAAAAGAGTTTGATAAAAATAATATTCCTGTATTGCTGGTAGATACGGATTTACCATGGGGAAATAAAACATCTTATATTGGTACCAATAATTTTGAATTAGGTAGGAAAGGTGGTGCTCTATTGGCTTCAGAACTTTAACCTGGCGATAAAGTCGCTTTGATAACCGGAGAAAAAAGTAGCCCAGAGTTACGTGAAAGGATAAAAGGAGCTAAAGCTAGTTTAGAAACTGTAGGTATTAAAATAGCAACTCATAGAATAATAGCAAATGATACTGAGTTGGGTTAAAGTGTCACGGAGAAGATTTTAAATGATCATCTAGATGTTAAAGGTATTTATGCATCTTCTGATATTCTTACATTAAGTGCTATTGAAATAATAGAGAAATATGGATTTAACATTCCAGTTATTGGAGCAGAGGGACTGACAGAAATGACTAAGTGAATAAAAGAGGAACGTTATCTGGTTCAGTAGCACAAAAACCCTTATGATATGGGATAATTAGGTGTTGAAACCGCTTTGATAGTAATTAAGGGAAGCGATGTTGAAAGTCATATTAATAGTGGTGTAGATATCATTATCCAAGATAATGCAAAACAAAGACTAGGCTTCACGAAAGAGGGTTATCGGGATGAAGTAATGGGGGATACCAGTAAGAATATAAACACTACCTTATCGCAAATATAAAAATAGATTAAGATCTTACTCCAAATACAAAGTTCCCTAAACCTGTTATCAAATATGTCATCGATTATAAAGATTCAGTAAAAGAATCTGGTATTTTGATTGTTTTTAGAACCTAACCGTTGGAGAGTTAGGAAATAGTATTAATAAAATTATTAATTGTATTTACAGATATTAAAACTAATTAAGGAATTAAATAGTTTTTATACGAGAAATATAGGCAGCCAAGGTTTTTTAAAAAGCTTGGCTATTTTTGTATCTATAGATCTCTTGTGTGACCTGTTGAACATCTTTAATGACAGATAAGTAAGCCCTTTGTCCCATTCCGCCAGCTACCTCACAAAGATATTGTATTTTTCAATGATATAGCTAATTAAAACGTATTTTTGGCTAGGTGCGACTTTTATTTTTTCAGCTTCTTTCTGACATGCAACTCTTTTTTACATTGTTCATTTGTTCTAGGCCATTTTTTGGCAGATGACCATTCATGAACGAGTATTTACTTTTGTTCAATGACATTACGTTTTTGTATAATTTTTTTTGCGAAGGGGTCTGTTTGAATGTATTAGATTATTTGAATGGAAATTTATTTTTTGTTTTAGATAAGTAAATCCATATAAACAACCATTTTGCCTGTAATTAATTGCGTTAAATCTTATTAAAAAAGTATTTTTCTCTTGACGAAATTTAAAGAACGGTATATTATGTTTACAAATGTAACAATAAAGAACGAAAGTAAAAAGGAGGAATTAAAATGTTAAGTACTTTAAATTTACCTTCCCATATAACTGAGGAGAAGCTTCCTGAGCATTATAAACAAATGTGGCTGATCCGCTATTTTGATGAAAAGGTAGACCAATTTTTTGCCAAAGGAAAGATTCATGGAACAACTCATCTTTGCGTAGGACAGGAAGCTTCTGCTGCAGGTTCTATTGCTGTACTTCAATCAAAAGATAAAATTATAAGTACTCATCGTGGTCATGGTCACTGTATTGCAAAAGAAGGTGATGTGAACAAAATGATGGCCGAACTGTTTGGTAGAGAAACAGGTTATTGTAAAGGAAAAGGCGGATCAATGCATATTGCAGATGTTGAAAAAGGAAATCTTGGAGCTAATGGAATTGTAGGGGGCGGAATTCCTCTTGCGGTAGGAGCAGCATTAACATCAAAATTGAAAAAAGAAGGTTATGTAGTTTTATGCTTCTTTGGAGATGGTGCTACAAATGAAGGAAGTTTCCACGAGGCGTTAAATATGGCAGCTATTTGGGATCTGCCGGTAGTATTTATTTGTGAAAACAATCAATATGGAATGTCAGGCCCAGTAAAGGAAATGACGAAAATAGAAAACATTGCAGATCGTGCAATCGCTTACGGTATGCCGGGTGAGGTCGTAGATGGAAATGACATGATCGAAATCATGAGCACCGTAGATAAAGCAGTCGTAAATGCCCGTCAAGGAAATGGTCCATCATTAATTGAAATGAAGACTTACCGCTGGAAAGGTCATTCGAAAAGTGATGCGAAAAAATACCGTACGCGTGAAGAAGAGACAGAATGGAGAAAGAAAGACGGTATTAAGAGATTTAAAGAAGTATTAATTGAAGCAGGAGTGCTAACAGAAGAAGAAGCTAAGAAGCTTCAAGATCAAGCAAAACAAGAAATTGAGGATGCTGTAGAATTTGCCGAAAACAGCCCGGAACCATCAATTGATACTCTATTAGAAGATGTATATGCCTAACTTAGAAGGGGGATTAAAATGACTGAAATTAAAACAAGAGAGATTACGTATTTAGAGGCAGTAAGAGAAGCGATGAGTCAAGAAATGCGCCAGAATGAAGATGTATTCATTTTAGGAGAAGATATCGGGGTATATGGAGGCGCATTCGGTGTAACACGTGGAATGATCGAAGAATTCGGTCCTGAACGTATTCGAAACACACCTATTTCTGAAGCTGCAATTGCAGGGGGAGCAGTTGGAGCGGCTCTAACCGGTATGAGACCTATTATGGAATTACAGTTTTCTGATTTTATTACGATTGCAATGGACCAATTAGTAAACCAAGCAGCTAAAACGCGTTATATGTTTGGAGGGAAAGGTAAAGTTCCAATGGTTGTAAGAACACCAGCTGGATCTGGTACAGGTGCAGCCGCACAGCACTCCCAAAGTTTAGAAGCATGGATGGCTCATATTCCCGGATTAAAAGTTATCCAGCCGTCTACTGCATATGATGCAAAAGGATTATTAAAAGCAGCAATGGATGATGACAATCCAGTAATTTTCTATGAGCATAAGCTTTTATACCGCACACAATGCCATGTACCGGAGGAACAGTATTCAATTCCACTTGGAAAAGCTGTTGTAAACCGTAAAGGTAAAGATGTAACAATCGTTGCAACTGCTATTATGGTACACAAAGCACTTGAAGCAGCAGCAGAACTAGAAAAAGAGGGTATTGATGTAGAAATTATAGACCCTCGCACTCTTGTTCCACTAGATGAAGAAACAATTATAGAATCTGTGAAAAAGACTGGTCGCTTAGTAGTGGTTCACGAAGCAGTTAAACGTGGAGGTTTCGGTGGTGAAATTGCTAGTATGATTGCTGAGAGTGAAGCATTTGATTATTTGGATACACCAATCAAAAGGCTAGGAGGATTATCTGTTCCAGTTCCATATAACCCAACATTAGAGAAGGCTGTTATACCTCAAGTGCCAGATATTATCGAAGCTGTTAAGGAAGCTGTTCGTTTCAAATAAGAAGGAGGGAGAATTATGGCAAAAGAGATTTTTATGCCTAAACTAAGTAGTACAATGGAGACCGGTACCCTCCTTCAGTGGTTTAAGGAAGAAGGAGACACAGTTGAAATCGGAGAACCATTGCTTGAAATCATGACAGATAAGATTAACATTGAAGTAGAGGCGTATGACGAAGGCGTTTTATTAAAAAGGTATTTTGACGTAGACGATCAGGTTCCTGTTAATCATGTTATTGGTTTTATTGGCGAGGAAAGTGAATCAGTACCTGCTGAGCCACCAGGGGAATCAGGAGGATCGAGTGATTCATCCTCAGGAGAACCAGTGACAGAAAATAATGAAAATAATGAAGAAATCCCTAAAGTAGCTGTACAGGCGGAGAATAGTGCTAAGCCGCGTGCTACACCTGCAGCTAGAAGATTAGCAAAAGTGAATCAAGTGGGATTATCTGTTGTCTCAGGAAGTGGACCAAAAGGGAGAGTTCATCTTAAGGACGTTAATGAGCACGTGAGTACAGTTCAAACACAATCTAAAGTTACACCACTTGCAGGGAAAATCGCTAAACATGAAAAAGTTGATGTGTCTGCTCTCAATGGAAGCGGTGTAAACGGTAAAATCGTAAAACAAGATGTAACAGCAGCTATTCATAAAGGTAAGGAATCATCGGCTCCGACTGAAAAACGAAGAAAAATCGCAGGTATGCGTAAAGTGATTTCTGATCGTATGTCTCAGAGTGCATTTACAGCACCACATGTCACGTTAACCAGTGAGTTTGATATGACAAAAGTAAAAGAGTTACGTACACAACTCTTACCAATTGTTGAAAAACAAACGGGCTTCCGTTTATCGTATACAGAGGTTATTGTTAAAGCGGTTGGTTTAGTATTATCACGTTTTCCGTCTATCAATGCATCATTTATAAATGATGAAATTATTTATAATGATGATGTTCATATTGGTTTGGCGGTTGCGGTACAGGATGGATTAATGGTACCTGTTATTAAAGACGTTAATCAAAAAGGATTAGCTGATTTAACAACAGAAGCAAAAGACATCGGCAAGCGTGCTAGGAAACAAAAGCTACTCCCTGATCAATTAAAAGGATCAACGTTTACTATCAGCAACCTTGGTATGTATGCGATTGACGCCTTTACACCAATTATTAATCAGCCAGAAACGGCAATTTTAGGTGTAGGTAGAATGCACGATAAACCTGTTGTGCTAAACGGTTCTATTGAGATCCGACCAATGATGACAGTTAGTTTGTCCTTTGATCACCGTGTCATTGATGGAGCACCTGCAGCAGAATTTTTAACTGAATTGAAACGAGTTCTTGAGAATCCATTCGAATTGCTAGTTTAAGAGGTGAGAGACATGACAAAATCATATGAAATCGTTGTAATAGGTGGAGGTCCCGGAGGGTATGTAGCAGCCCTCCATGCTGCAGAGCTAGGGAAAAAGGTAGCCTTAATTGAAGCAGACTTTTTAGGCGGTACTTGTTTAAATAGAGGTTGTATACCTTCAAAAACCTTGCTAAAACATGCAGAAGTTATTGAGTCCATTGAAGAAGCAAAAGAATGGGGAATTGAGACAGGTGATATGTCTTTTTCCCTTGAAAAAATGAAAAAGCGCAAAGATGATGTCATTCAACGTTTGCGCGGTGGGATTGCCTTTCTATTAAAACAAGGGAAAATTGATGTGTATGAAGGCTTAGGTACGATTGAAGACGGGCAAAATATCAAGGTAGTTACCGCTGAAAAAGAAGAGCGAATTCAAGCAGAGCGTATCATCGTTGCAACGGGTTCATCTCCTGTTGTGCCACCAATTAAAGGGTTAGATTCTGTAGACTTTGAAACAAGTGACAGCATTTTTGACATCGTAGACATACCTAAATCGGTCGTTATTATTGGTGGTGGCGTAATCGGGGTGGAATTTGCCTGTATCTTCGCTAGCTTAAAGGCTGAAGTAACTGTAATTGAAGCTGCAGACCGAATCATTCCTAGTGAAGACGCTGATGCTTCTAAAGTACTGATGAAGGTATTAAAGAAAAAAGGGATTCGTTTTCATGCAAGTACAAAAGTAACTGAAGTTCAGCAGAACGGTACGCAAAAAGCTGTAAAATGTGAAAATAGTAAAGGGAAAGAACTTACAATTGAAGCAGAAACACTAATCGTGAGTGTAGGCCGAAAACCTAATCTTTCAGGTGTTCAACAGATAGCTATTGAAAAAGAAGGACCATTTATCAAGGTAAATGAAAAAATGGAAACGAACCTTCCAAATATTTATGCAGTAGGTGATGTGGTCGGAGGCTACCAATTAGCTCACGTTGCAAGTGCGGAGGGCATTGTGGCGGCTGCTAATGCAGCAGGTTTAGAAGATAAAATGGAATACCACGTTGTACCTCGTTGTATTTACACATTACCTGAAATTGCCAGTGTAGGGATGACAGAAGAAGAAGCGAAAAAGCAAGGTCTATCTGTCCGTACTGAACGGTTTGATCACGTAGGGAATGGTAAAGCTCTAGCAGTTGGTGAAACTAGCGGTTTTGTAAAAATTGTTTATGAAGAAAAGTACGGAGAAATTATTGGAGTTACAATGGTGGGACCACATGTGACGGAAATGATTTCAGAAGCTTCTGCTTTTATGTACTTAGAAGGCACGATTGAAGAAGCATCAAAAATGATTCATCCTCACCCTACTGTTTCTGAGGCTTTTTATGAGGCTGCTTTAAATATTGCCAATAAAATGAGAAAGCAAGAAGCCCTTGTTTAAACCTATATTTCTAGTATTTAATGCTCCCATTACTCAGCACCAGCGTAGAATGGGAGTTTTCTTGTAAATGTGAAGTTAAAAAGTAGTTATGTCTGAATTTAGAGTAATTGTATGGAGGTGAAATAGTGTTGAATAAGGAAGAAAAACGACAACTTGTAAAGGTATCGAATTTATATTATATTGACGGCTGGACGCAAACGCAGATTTCGAAAAAAATCGGGGCTTCAAGACCTATTATTTCAAAGCAATTGAACATGGCAAAAGAAGCCGGCATTGTAGAGGTATTCATTAAAGATGAATGTGTTCATACCGTCGAATTGGAACAACAATTGGAGAAAAAATATGGCTTGGAGGAAGTTGTAGTGGCTCCCACTATCGGACTTACACCAGAAATGGTTAAGCGGACTGTAGCACAAGCCGGGGCTCATTATATTTCCAAAAATTTAAAAAACGTCAAATATCTAGGTATTTCGTGGGGGACGACAATAGCTGAATTAGTAAAAGAGTATTCATCTGAACAAAGAAAAGACATAAAGATTATCCCTCTTGAAGGAGGAATTGGGCGGCAACGTATAGAGATCCATGCTAACCAGTTAGCGTATGAATTGGCCCAAAAAATGGATAGTACATGCTCTTATTTGTACGCTCCTGCGATTGTAGAATCGGAGGAATTAAAAGACCGTTTAATGGAGATGTCAGATATCAAAATTGTACTTGAAGAAGGAAAAAATGTAGATATGGCGGTCATAGGAATCGGGAACCCTCTTAAAGAATCGACATTGAAGAAAATCGGTTATTTACAGAATGGGGATTTGGATGACCTTTGTGCGATGGGAGCAGTTGGTGATATTGGTTTCCGCTTTTTTGATAAATCGGGAGTACCTATTAGACACCCTTTAAACAATAAGGTTATTGGTTTATCATTAAATCAATTGAAAAAAATTAAGAAAGTTATTGCTGTTGCAGATGGTATTCATAAGCTTGAGAGTATCATAGGTGCGTTAAGGGGAAATTATGTAAATGTTTTAATAATCGATGAGCAAACTGCCTCTATGATTTTAAAGCAGAGTTAAAGGGTTGGATCAAGGATTACTTTTTGTCCTTTGGATTCAGCTCTTTTTTATGTTGTCGGGATGAATCTTTAGAGTCCTTTTAATGGACGCTAAATTTTACCTTATTCGACAAATGTACGAAGATAACATTTGAATATTCGAATGACAATTAATAAGAACTCTTAATACTTTTTTCTTTCTATACATTGATTTATACGAGTTCCTTTTGTATTTACAAACTAGAACAAACTGAAAATTCCTCATTATGTTGACAGATAATTTTGAAAATAATATAATAATATTAACAAATGTTCATAATTATCACAAATGTAAAATTTATTTAACATTAATTTAATCAAGAGATCGTTAAAAGCAGGTGTGATGGAAGGTAAGGATGTACATGTCAATGAAACTGGTACACCGCAAGGCGGTTCAGTAAGTGTACTGTTAAGTAACATTTACCTTCACTATGTATTAGATTTATGGTTTGAGAAAATAATTAAACCAAGACTCAAAGGAGAGTCATATCTAATAAGATATATCGATGATTTTGTAGTGTGTTTTCAATATTAAGGGTAATTTTATGGTAGGTAGGAAAACCGAAAAGACGAGATTTAAGCGAAGTGTAAATAAAATACAAGAAGTACTTTGTATTATAAGACATTAGGCGATAAAAGACTAGGTGGAAAAGATAAATCAAATTCTTAGAGGTCACTACAACTACTATGGCTGGTAATCCTTGGTCAATAACGAAAATCTATAAAATTACGGAACGTTTTTGGAGAAGAATCTTAAGTAGTAGAAGTCAAAAGAGCTATATTACATGGGAAAAGTTCAATAATATTAAGTCGATTTTTCCTCTAGAGCGTCCTAAACTCTTAATTCCATTTTTGGAATTGGAGATCTACGCAAGACTGTGAAGCAACTTTTGAAGAGCCTGATGCGGTTTAGTACTATATTGAATGTTGAATGATAGATGGATCAAGATTGGATCTTAAAGTCAACTATTTTAAATAGACTAAACAACCTTTGGGGTATTAGACATTTATATACAAGGTGTTTTGTAAATTGAATAAAAAGGTTATAAACTAGCATAGGAGAGAAGAGAATGTTCTCATTCTATTGGACATCTTGGTATAATAAAGAAGATAACAAATCTAAAGAGGCGATATTATGTTAAGTTGGGACGAAAGGCGACAGCTGGTCAAAGTAGCTAATTTGTATTATACAGACAGCTGGACGCAGGAACAAATAGCTAAAAAAGTTGGTGTATCAAGACCTGTTATTTCAAAAATGTTGCATAAAGCAAAGGAATTTGGAATTGTTGAGGTATATATTAAGGATGAAAGCGCGCGCACAGTAGAACTAGAACAAAAGCTTGAGAAAAAATACGGTTTAACTGATGTTGTTGTTGTGCCGACCGTAGGTTTTACACCAGAAATGGTTAAACGCTCAATAGGACAAGCAGGAGCTTATTATTTATCTAAAAAATTAAAGAGCGATGTTAGGCGTCTCGGAATTTCCTGGGGTACTACACTATCTGAGGTAGTAAAAGAGTATCCCTATGAACGTAGAGAGGAAATAAATATTGTCCCTTTAGTGGGAGGCATGGGAACACAACATGTAGAAATACATGCTAATCAGTTGGCGTATGAATTAGCAAAAAAAATGAACGGTACATGTTCATATTTATATGCACCAGCAATTGTAGAAACAAAGGAGTTAAAGGAACGCCTTGAGGCTATGCAGGATATTTCAGCTATTCTTGAAGAAGGAAAGAAAGTGGATGTAGCTCTTATAGGTATTGGAAATCCATATAAGGGTTCCACTATGAAATCGATTGGTTATTTACAAGACGAGGATCTAAACAATCTAAGAAAGAAAGGGGCAGTAGGTGACATTAGCTCTCGTTTTTATGATGAGTCAGGAAACCCGGTTAAACATTCTCTAAATGAAAAAGTCATTGGCTTGACTTTGGAGCATTTGAAAGAATTGAAGAAGGTCATTGGAGTAGTTGAAGGAACACATAAATTTGAAAGTGTGGTAGCAGCTTTAAAAGGCAATTATCTAGATGTGTTAATAATAGATGAACAAACTGCTTTGGCGCTTGTAGAAGAGTAGTTATTCTTTTGAAAGCATAACTCATATTGTCTACTTACCTTAATGCAATTAGCAAAAAATTCGTTCGCCACTCGAAATATTATGAAAAAACGGCCGAGGACTCTAGCAGGGGTCCTCTTTAGTTCTGGCCACTGATGGCGATCAACGCCACTTATTATGGTATTTTATATTCCAAATTTAAGGGATTAAACTGAAACGAGCTTCGGTAATATACCAGAGCTCGTTTTACTATGGTTTGACAGCTGAAATATTAATTTCTCAACTTTCGCAGAGTGAAACCTGTAAATAAGCCTTAATATAATTGGGAAGGCCTGCAATCCACTGCTGTAGTTGACTTTCTATTAATTTTTTGGTCATTTTGTTTGTTTTTTAGGGGATCTTGAAGAAGCTCGATCAACTGCTGTAATGCCACACCCCAATCAAAGTTCATTGATTTCATCACATAGTTCATAAAAGAGACCGCCAAGGGTGCGATCGTCTGTGTTACACCGATTCTGCCAAGAGAGGATGATATAACGGGCAAATACGATGGTTGTATGGCTGATAAGTAGATCATATGAACAATATGAACGACCTAGAAATTCCTTTTGAAAACGTAACAGTGATTTTGTCGTCTTGAAGAAGACCTCAATGTCCCAACGCATTCCGGAAATGCGCATGATTTCTTGTTCTGTGAGGGTACAATCTGTACTAAAAATCGCCAGCCATTCGCTTTTCTTGTTCCGGTTTTGAATGAAGACCACTTTTACCGGAACCCCGTTTGCCATGACTGTGTGAATGGAGCGAAGGATTCCTTTCTTTCCTTGAATCGGAAGGGACAAACGATAATGTTCCATTAAAGAGGTCGCTTTGCCTCCTACTAGATAGCGTTGATTCGTGACTTTGACCATACCGATCACGTCAAGTCCCTGTTTCACAATCGATTGAATGAGAGGCTACTGGGTACTGGGTAAACCATGTATCCAACAGAACGGGCTTCTACGCCTGCAGCCATGGCACACTCAAGCATTGTCGGAATTTGTTCGGGGGCTGTCTGTAGGGCCTCCTGACGACGTTGATATCCAGATGTACGGCTTATCTACTTTCTCAGAAATTCCATTGAGTAGGGTCTTTTTGGAGTTTAATAAAGCAAAATCAACTGGCATGAAAGAGGAACCATCGGACCATCCTAGAGTAAGCATACGAAAGCCTTTATAGAACCTGTTCCGGATGGACGAGTGGTCCTTGCAGCGGGCAAGCAGCTCGACTTTCTTACTCCAATTCCGTTCAAGCATGGAGTCATCAATGATGAATACTTTCACAAGACGTTTATCTGTCAGGGCACTTATCTTGGAAATGGTCGAGGAACTAAAGGAATGCAAGAAACGGCGCCATGCGAACTTCGAATAGTTGGGGAAACGATAAACCGCATCCTTCGCTTGCCATTCATCTGCTTTTTTAGAGTCCAAAAGCCGGAACCAATTCTTTTGTTGGAAAGTGAGACAAAACACCAGTTGAAATAAATAGGAACAGGTAAAGCCAAGATTCTTTTTTATATTTGCTTTCGAAGATGCTTCAAGATTTCTAATTCGTTAAAAACGGATTGTAACTCAATTGGTAGTTGATTCTTTTGTACTTTCTCCTCTATCATATAGAGGGCACCTCGTCTTATGGTAGTGATTTCTCGTCAATCTCACTGTACCACAGAATGAGGTGTTTTTTTATTTGTATAATGGATGTCAAGGGACAGATTGAAAGGTCAAGACGGGTTACAACCTCAACCTGTTACCTGAATTATCTAGATGCGAAAGTTGAGTAATAAGCTAAGTTAATTTATAAAGAATGTTAAAAAAATAAATTCTGTAAACAGGTTATTAGTAAGTCGAGATGATTAGTTGTGTAAATAAATCAAGAACGTCTTTTAATAGACGTTCTTGATTTATTATTTACTACTAAAAATCATTTTTAAGATCCTACCGCATCCTTCAAATCGGTAGCTTTAGATGCTGTTTGTTCTTGTGGAAGGGTGATAAATTTCGTTAAAACTGCGCTTATCAGATATAAACCTGTATAAATCCAAATAACACCTACAGTCCCTACACTACCGATGAATGCGCCTACAATTACAGGGCCGATAAAAGTACTTAAACCAGCTCCTAGGTTAAGTATTGACATAGCAGCTCCTCTATTGTCTGGGGCAACTGAAGTAATTAAAGCGGTTAGAGGAGCATAACCAGCTACACAGGCACCAAAACCAATAGCCATAAGAAGTGTTGCGAAATAATTTGGTCCCATTATAACCGGGACATAATAAAGTCCTGCTGTAAAGATAGCACATCCTACACCACCGAACCACATAATTGTACTGCGCCAGCCTAGTTTATCACCAATAACTCCAAAAATTAAATTGAAAATAACATTACTTGACCAAAGTGCTCCATAGATTTGCAGCCATTCCAACCTTGTAAATCCTATTTCCATCATATAAGCTGGTAGGAATACTACAAATCCATATGCGCCAGCAGTATTAATTGTTCTAACAATACCGCCTAGTCCTACTTTTGGTTTTTGAAATGCAATGGTTACACCTGTTGCCATATATTTAATTACTTCTGCTTTAGTTTTAAACTTTTTATTATCATTATTAGATTCATCTTTACTTAGCAAAATTGCAAATACAGCACCTAAAGCAACAAAAATTAATGCACTCCATAACGTTTTTATTTCCCCTAAAATTGGCAGTGCAAAACTAGAGTAATATGCTCCTAAAACGTTTAAACCACTAGCAAATGCGACCCAGAACCATCCCACAGCAGTTCCAAGTTTATCGCTTGGTGTATAGTAGGTAAGCCATACTAGAAAAGAATAAGCAAACAACGGGTAACCAAGACCTCTAAGAGAATACGTTGGAATCATAATTGCAAGATTCATAGTTGGTATTCCTATTGTTAGGAAAATTAATGTTCCTAACACGAATAGAACGAATCCCAACGACATCGCTTTTCGAGGTCCTAAAATTTCTGCCAATACTCCTGAAAACCAAGCTGCAATTGCAACGGCTAAACCGTAAACACTAAATAGTAAGGCTGATTGCTGGATGGTTAAACCATTATCCGTTAAATAAGATGATAACCAACCTTGTTCAAGACCGTCTCCTAACATAAAAAGCAAAACTCCAATGTATCCAAAAGCCATTTTAGAGTCCATGCCAAGCTTTCCTAGTATTCTTTGATTCATAATAAATCCTCCTTTTAACCTATTAAAAATTTTTCATAATTAGATTTGGCTTAAAAAAAAATAATCTTTTTTAGTAAGTGCTTTTCCTTTCTTAATTAAGTTAAGATATCTGATGTTATTTCTGTCATCAGTAGATACCCTTGCCCTTTCATGAATACCCTTTCATTTTTTAATAACTGGAATGCTTAATAATGTTTTCCAATAAGCTTAGAAGAGTTTAAAAAATTAAAATAATCAAAATTTTACTTTTGTAAACTCTATTTACATTTGTTACATAATAATTTCTTTTTTGAAATCCGTCAAGTGAAAAAAGAATAATAATGTTTTTAAATTTTCATTAATATCCCAATCTATATACTATTAACATTGTTTTTTCGTTAATTATTAATTATAAAATATTGTTGACAATTTTACGAAACCAATTTTATAATTTTTACAAAGGTAATAAACATGAACTTTTGTAAAATGTGAAGTATGGTAAATTTATTATTTAGGGACATATTTAAGGAGATGATGATTTAGTAGTTAACCGGAATCATACTTTACCCTAAGGAAATCCATATTTAAGAAAATGAGATTCTAACTAGTACTATCTCATTAAAAATTGTTTTTGAAATTATATAGGAGGGTTAAAATATGTTGGGATTAAACTATAAATTAAGAGATCTAGAAAGATCAGGTAAAGAAATACGCGTAGGTTTAATTGGATGCGGTCAGATGGGAAGAGGGATGATTTCACAAATTGAAAATATGAAAGGTATGCGGGTTGTTGCAACAGCAGACCTCTATACAAAATTTATTCAACAAGCGTATCTTAAAGCAGGAGTTAAAGAGCAATCAATCATTTTAACAGATAGAATTGAAGAAGCCGAAAAAGCTATTGAGCAAGGAAAGGTTGTAGGGACAGTCGATAGTGACCTTGTTACTAGTTTACCTAGTGTAGATGTTATTGTTGATGCAACAGGTATTCCAAATCTTGGAGCTGAAATCGCTTGGAAAGCAATATTAAATAAGAAACATATTGTTATGCTTAATGTAGAAGCTGATGTAACTGTCGGTCCACTTTTAAAACAAATGGCTGATGCGAGCGGTGTTGTATATACAGGTTCAGCAGGTGACGAACCTGGGGCAGTTATGGAATTATATGACTTTGCAGATGCCATTGGCTTTGAAATTGTGGCTTTAGGTAAAGGGAAAAATAATCCATTAAATTTTGAAGCAAACCCTTCTTCAGCAGAGGCAGAAGCGAAAGCAAAAGGAGCAAGCCCAAAAATGTTAGCGTCTTTCCAGGATGGGACAAAAACCATGGTAGAGATGAATGCGGTTTCTAATGCTACAGGATTCCTACCTGATGTTGCTGGTATGCATGGTCCTTCCGGAACAGTTCAAGATCTTCCATCTTTGTTCCAACTTAAAGAAGAAGGTGGAATATTAAATGGTAAAAGGATTGTAGACTATGTAAATGGGGTGGCTCCAGGGGTATTCGCGATTATATCATCTGAAAAGGAAGAAGTTAATCACGAAATGCAGTACCTAAAAATGGGTGATGGTCCAAACTATATCTTATATCGTCCATACCATTTAACTAGTTTGGAAACGCCGCTTTCTGTTGCACGTGCGTATTTCCATAAAGAAGCAACCATTGCACCATGGAAGGGTCTTCAAGCAGAAACAGTAGCTGTAGCGAAAAAAGATTTAGAGCCAGGGGATCGTTTGGATGGTATCGGTGGTTATACAGTATTTGGTAAATTGTTTTCTTATAGTGAAGCATCAAGTATAAACGCATTACCAATTGGGTTAGTAGATCCAAATGTTGTTGTAACTCGTCCTGTAAAGAAGGGAGAAATTATAACATTTGATGATATTGAACAAGAAAAAGAATCTATGATTTGGAAATTACGTTCCTTGCAGATGCAAAGTACAAAGGAAAAATCAGTAAAGGGCACTCCTGGAAAATCAAACCTTATTTTAGTTTAAGGTGAAAACTTATGATATCTAGATTTATATTTTAATAAAGTTAAATAGCTAGAAAATTAAACTTTCATAAGAGAGGTAAAAAGTCTAGATTATCAATATATTGTTTTGATCTTGAGCTTTATCTCTCTTATTCATAAACTTGTAACACTATATGGATTATTTTCCTAAGGATATTTTAGTATTAATTTATCTTTCAAAGGATTGTTAGTTTAGGAACATTTAAAAGAATAAAAAGGGGGAGTAGTAGATCAATGACAAAAAAAGAATTTGTTATAGGAATTGATGCAGGCACGGAAAGTGTTAGAGTCGGTATATATGATTTACAAGGGAGACAAGTTGGTTTAGGGATTACTGGATATCAAACCTATCATCCGAGACCAGGTTGGGCTGAACAAGACCCTAATGAATGGTGGTCGGCATTAGTTAATAGTGTTAAACAAGCAATGAATTATGCAGGGGCGACTTCAGATCAGATTATTGGTCTGGGCTTGGATACGACGTGTGCGACTCTTGTTTTGTGTAGAAATGACGGAACACCATTGAGACGTGCCCTTTTGTGGATGGACATTCGATCTCATCAGGAAGCAGACTTTATTTCTTCTACAAGAGAGGATGCTTTAAAGTTTAACGGTTACGGAAAGGTTTCTCCAGAATGGATGGTTTGTAAAGCTCTTTGGCTTAAAAGGAATGAACCAGAACATTATGAGAGCGCAAACAAAATAATGGATTTTTCCGATTGGTATACATTCAGACTGACGGGTAGACATACTGGAAGCGTTAGTACTACCACTTACAGATGGCATTACAATCCAGAAGAAGGAGGAGTGCCAAAACGTTTTTACGAAGCTATTGGACTGGGTGATATTTTCGAAAAACTTCCTTCAGATTTATGTAACCTAGGAGAACATATTGGGGGACTAACGAGAGAAGTTGCAGAGGAATTAGGATTACGTGAAGGCACGCCTGTGGCTCAAGGTGGTGTTGATGCACTGAATGGTATTATTGGTTTAGGTGTGACGAAACCGGGTAAATTGGCTTTGATTACGGGTTCTTCACACAATGTTTACGGACTAACTACCCAATCTATTCATCGAAAGGAAATACTTGGAACGTTCCCTAATGCTCTCATTCCTGGTTACAATCTTGCAGAGGCAGGACAATCTTCTTCAGGTTCAACTATAAAATGGTTTCGAACCAACTTTTGCAAAGATTTAGAACCGATAGCAAATCAGAAAAATGGAAGCGTCTACGACTTGTTAAATGATGAAGCGTCACAAATTCCGCCAGGTTCAGAGGGGTTAATTGTGTTAGATTATTGGCAGGGGAACCGATCTCCTCATGTCGACCCTAATGCTAGAGGTCTGATATCTGGATTAACATTAAAACACGGAAGAGCACACATATATCGTGCAATTATAGAAGGTATTGCTTACGGAACCGATTATAATATCCGAAATCTTAGAGAAAGCGGTATTTCAACCAATGAGGTCTTTGCAGCTGGAGGAGCCACTCACAGTAAACTGTTTTTGCAGATTCATTCAGATGTTAGTAATATCGCTATCCACGTGCCGGAGGATAACCAAGTCGCTTGTCTAGGTTCAGCTATTTTAGCGAGTGTAGCAGGATCTGCTTATCAAAACATTGATGAAGCTGTATCAAATATGGTGAAGTTCAAACAGGAAATTATTGAGCCAAATCAGGAAAACCATGAAAGATATCAATTATACGCTGAACAATACAGAAAGGCATATCCTCAATTTCATCAATGGATGTGGGAAAATACAAAAATTACCCAAGACCAGGTGAAATCCCAAAAGCAACTGGTGTATTAAACATATTATGATTATAGGTTAGGACAACGATATACTCCTGACTTGAACAAATGTCTTTGTTATCAACTACAGAAAAAAAGAAGGATTCTGGGAATAAAAAACCTAGAGGTGAACGACTGCAAAGTACTTCTTCAAGAAGCTTTGTGGTCGTTTTTTAAAGTTGCTTAACTACTAAGAGTCAGACTACTTATGTGATCAATCATAATTAAATGGAATTTAATATATCAAATTTTTCTGCAAAACTCTATCAAAACTAATTGTTCTATACTATTACTCTAATATAAGTAAAATAGTCGTTTTTTATTAATAATTAAAGCGAGGTAACAAGATGTCACAGAAAATGATCTTTTTTGATATAGATGGAACACTTCTTGACCATAATAAGCAATTGCCCATTTCGACAAAGCAATCAGTTCAAGCCTTAAAAGAGGCAGGACACGAGGTAGCCATTGCGACAGGACGTGCTCCTTTTTTATTTAAAGAACTAAGGGACGAATTAGATATTGATTCATTTATCAGTTTTAATGGACAATACGTAGTGTTGAAAGGCGAAGTCATTTACAAAAATCCATTGAGGAAAGATGTATTGCATTCTTTAACAGAATTTGCTGTTACTAATAATCATCCACTTGTCTACATGGATCATGAGACAATGAAAGCAAATATTAAATATCATACTCATATTGAAGAAAGTATAAGAACAATCAACGCTCTTCACCCAGAACATAATCCGGATTATTTTATTGATAGAGAAATTTATCAAACTCTTCTATTTTGCATAGATAAACAAGAGGGGCTGTATCAAGAGAGTTTTAAAGACTTGAATTTTATTCGCTGGCATCAGTTTTCAATGGACGTTATTCCTTTTAGAGGATCTAAAGCTAACGGAATTGAAAGATTTATTGACAAATTGGGTTTCAGACAAGAACAGATATATGCTTTTGGTGACGGTTTAAATGATATTGAAATGCTTCAATTTGCAGGAAATAGTGTAGCGATGGGAAATGCCCACAATTTAGCAAAGAATGCAGCTAAATATGTTACAAAAGATGTTAGTGAAGATGGTATTTCATATGGATTAGAACTATTGGGATTACTTAAATAAAAGCTATGAAAAGTGCTTAATTTAAATAAAATAAGAGTGAGTAGGAGTTACCTCAAGAATCTTAATAGACTTGAGGTAGCTCTTTATTCATTACCAGTTGCATGGTTAAATTGTGGATTGACTATTCATGATGTATACATTATTTAGTCCTCATTTTCACTAGGTATATTAATAAATGGAGTGTCTTTCCAATTGGAGTAGTGCTAATGTCTTTAGTGTCTTAGGGACTGTTGAATTAGGAATCGAACTAATCTATTACTCCACATTTTTTATATGTAATGACTACATCTATCAAGCATACCATGAGGAAGATAATGAAATAGAAAGAAATGAAAGGCTTAAAAAATGGTTTACCATCCTTAAATTGGATAACTGGATTGGCGTTATTGATACCCTTCTAGTTACGTTGGTGTCCCCCAAGGACCTTTTATCAAGTTATTCATAAATGTACAGTAGGAACAGAAAAATAAGGAGTATCTTTTTCTCCAGTTTTCTATATGGGAGGGTAAATCCCAAGGGCGTTTGTGGAGATCCTAATGCGGTCATATAGTTGGAATTTAAAGGAAATAAGATCATTTCCTCTTTTCCCCATACCCCAATGATTCCATATTTATGCTTATTATGAAAATTCCTCTGATTATCTCAATATGTCAAAAATGAAATCTTGAGAAAACGGGAGGAAATGAAGTGGGAAATTAGGTGTATTTGCTGTATTGTTCGGAAACAAAAGAAATTAGAGGAAGCACTAGATTACATCGTTGTCCAAGGATTACAGGCAGTTGAAGTTGGAACAGGGGGTTACCCTGGGGAATGTTCATCGTAACCCTGCTAAGTTTCTAAAAGATGAAGCTGAATTTAAGAAATTTAAGCAATCTTTCGAAAGTCGGTGACTTGAAATCAGTGCGTTAATCTGTCACGGGAATCCATTACATCCAAATAAAGAAATTTCCGGAAAACATCACCGGCAATTATAAGGCCACTTACCTCTCCTATAAAAGGCACCATGATAAAATTAGAATATTTTTTACATAGCCAGTAAAAGTTAATAACAAGATCTTTTCTTAATTAATAGAGGTGTGTTATTTGGTTGAGCACAAAAGTAAAAAAGAGACGATCCTTATTTTTCTTTCATTGTTTATCCTTCTGCTATACTTGTCTCCTTTATTTATTCTGGGGGAACATGCTCATATTCGGGTGCATGATAATTTAGATTCCAATCTGGCTTGGTATAGGGTTCTAACGAACAGCGGACAGTTGTTTGGAAGTATTGAGGCAGTTATTCCCCAAATTATTAACGGACTGCCGAGAAATGCATTTAGCACCGAATTGAGCGGTCTTGTTTTGCTTTACAGCTTTTTTCCAACCATGACTGCCTATACGCTGAGTCAAGCCATTACTAGAGTTATTGCCTTTATCGGTATGTATCTCCTTTTGAAAAAGCACTTTTTAAAAGAAGAAAAGTGGGTGCTAATTAGAGCAGGTACAGCACTAACATTTGCTCTGACACCTTTCTGGCCTTCAGGTATGCTCAGCACACTTGGGATGCCGCTCGCACTTTGGGCGTTTTTAAATATACGTCAAGGTGAAAGAGAATGGAAGAATGTCGCTGTATTAACATTGCTTCCTCTATACTCAAGCTTTGTATTAGGGTTTTTCTTTTTTTTAACTGTGATGTTTATTTTCTGGCTTTGTGACGTTCTCAGAGGAAAAGGGTGGAACCTTCCGTTTTTCCTTTCAATAGCCTACATGACCGTTATCTATTTTATTGTAGAGTATCGCTTATTTCATTCTTTTTTGTTTTCAACAGTACCGAATAGCAGAGACGAATACTTTCATGCAAGATTGTCCTTATGGAGAGTAATCAGGCTGACGTTTAAAAACTTTGTATTAGGTCACAACCATGTCATGACAGTTCATGGATTAATCATTTTGCCAGTAACTTTGCTTGCTCTATATCTAATCATTTGGAAAAAACGCTGGAAAGAAGAAAGACCCTTTGTTGTTTTGTTTGTCATTAATTTCATTTTATCGGCTTGGTATGCTTTCTGGTTTTATAAGGGATGGCTGCCTCTAACAGAGCAATTTCATTTCCTTGATACATTTAATTTTGCTCGTTTTCATTTTTTAAGGCCACTTGTTATTTATATTGGGTTTGCTCTTGGTTTAAAAATATTGTCCGATCACCTGCATCAAAAATGGAAACAATTAATAACAGTATTCATAATCGCCCAAATTATCTTGTTAGGAACTTTTAATGATGAAATCGTTTACCACAATAAACCAACCGTAAAGGAGTTTTATTCAGAGGAATTGTTTAATCAAATCAAACAGCATATTGATCTGCCAGTAGAGGATTATCGAGTAGCAAGCATTGGGATTCATCCAGCGATAGCACAATACAATGGATTCTACACCCTTGATACGTATAATAATTTCTATCCATTAACATACAAGTATGATTTTCGTAGGATCATCAAAAAAGAATTAGATAAAAATAAGACGATCCGTACATATTTCGATGAGTGGGGGGGGAGATGCTATCTTTTCACCTCAGAACTTGGTAAACATTATATGTTTAAGAAAAATTCAAAAAAGCGTTTAAAGAATCTTGAGCTTCAGATTGATCCTTTTAAGGAAATGGGCGGAAGGTACATTTTTTCAGCGATCCCGATCGATAATGCAATAGAAAACAAATTAGAATTGGATCAAATCTTTGACTCTGAACAATCAGCTTGGAAAATTTATTTATACAAAGTCATTTAACCTGGAGGAGAGTACATCATGAATCAACCTGTCCTTACAATTGTTGTTCCTTGCTACAATGAAGAAGAAGTCCTGCCTGATACCATTCACCAATTGGAACTGGTCGTAAATAATCTGATTACTGATGGCGTGATCTCAAACCAAAGTAAAATTCTTTTTGTTGATGATGGATGTATAGATAAATCCTGGTCGATTATCTATAAAGCAAGCTTACATAAGGATGTGGTCCGGGGCTTAAAACTATCTAGAAATGTTGGGCATCAGAATGCTTTATTAGCTGGCCTTTTTACGGCAAAGGATGCTTCAGACTGTTTGATTTCAATTGACGCTGACCTGCAAGATGATATTGAAATCATTCAAGAATTTATTAATCAATTTAAAGCAGGATATGAAATTGTCTATGGAGTTCGTGACAAACGTCATACAGATACTCGTTTTAAAAGAAATACAGCTGAACTTTTTTATAATTGCATGAAGAAATTAGGGGTTGATTTAATTTATAATCATGCTGACTACAGGTTAATGAGCAAGCGGGCTGTAGAAGAGCTTCAAGGATTTCAGGAGGTTAATTTATTTTTAAGAGGAATTGTCCCTCTCCTAGGCTTTAGATCAACCTGCGTATATTATAGCCGCAAAGAAAGGAAGGCAGGAGAAACGAAATACCCATTGAAGAAGATGCTTTCCTTTGCTGCTGATGGAATTACTTCCTTTTCAGTTACTCCTATTAGGTTTGTATTATCCGTTGGGATGCTATCTTTTATTGTTAGCTTTTTATTCGGTATCTATTTTTTAACCTTGAAATTCTTCGGCATGACACAAACAGGGTGGACATCCTTAATTACATCTATTTGGCTGATCGGAGGCTTGCAATTAATTGCAATAGGGCTGGTGGGTGAATATATTGGGAAAATTTATAAAGAAACAAAGAGGAGACCTAAATTTATTGTTGATATCGACTTATTTAATTTTCCATTTTCAAAGAAGGACAAGACGGAAGATGAACTAGATCATTATGAGATTAGAAAATTACCTGAAACAAATGGATAACTCTTTTTTTCGATTCCTGCTAGTTGGCATTATTAATACTGTTTTTGGATTATCTACAATATTTTTCTTAATGAAAGTGTGTCATTTATCTTATTGGGTTTCCACTTTTACAGGCAATGCAGCAGGCGGAGTTTTAAGCTTTTTATTGAATCGTTCCTTTACATTTGAAAGCCAAACTTCTTTTAAAAAAGGTCTTCCCCGTTTTGTGATAGTGGTTTTCTCCTGCTACTTTGTTGCTTTTTCCGGGGGAGAATATGCAGCTATTTGGTTGAAAAAAATACTCGATCTTATACCCGTATTGACTCACGATATACTGGCTGTTCTAGTTGGTACATTATTATACACACTGCTAAATTTTTTGGGACAAAAGTATTTTGTTTTCAAGTACCATTCTTCATGAAAGCTGGATAAAAAAAGCAAATTTCTTTTAACTATAGGAAATCTGCTTTTTTTACGTCAAATTCGCGTTTTTCTCAAAAGTCAAAATAGAGAAAATAGTCTAGAGCAGATTAAGGCTACTTGACACGCAACTATTTAGTTGCATATGATATACGAGAAAGGAGGAATGGCCCGATAGATAAAATTTTTAAAGCTCTTGCCGATTCAAGCCGCAGACAACTGCTTGACCAACTGTACAAAAATAACGGACAAACATTAAAAGAGTTATGTCACGATCTTGATATGTCCAGGCAAGCAGTAACGAAGCACCTCGTATTATTAGAAGAAGCAAATCTTGTTGTAGTGATTCGCAATGGGCGAGAAAAGCTTCATTACCTTAATGCTACACCAATCGGTGAGATTTATCAGCGATGGATCCGCAAGTATGATCATCATCATATAGAAATGTTGAGTGAATTAAAAAATAAGCTTGAGGAGGACAAGTTTAAATGACTAAACCAAAATTTGTCTATGTGACTTACATTGCAACTACACCCGAGAAACTATGGAAAGCTTTGACAAGCAGTGATTTCACCGAAAAATACTTCTTTGGAAGCAAAATTCAATCTGATTGGCAAGAAGGCTCAAGCATTACCTATTCACGGAATGGGCAGGTTACCGATCACGGAAAAATACTAAAATGCGAGCCGCATCGTTTACTTTCTTTCACTTGGAACATAGTAGGTGATGAAACCGCCCGTGAGCAACCGTCACAGGTCACGTTTGAGATAAAACCAATGGATTCGACTGTAAAATTAACGCTTAAACATGAAAATCTGTCGTCAACTGACCTAGTGGAAAAGAACGATACTTTTGAAGGGTTAAATAATGGATGGCCGGCAATTCTGAGCAACTTGAAAAGCTTGTTAGAGACGGGCAATACCTTGCCTTCAATTGCAATATAACCGATTAGAGGGGAGTTGATTTAGTATGAATAATCTTACGAACATAAAAGTATTAAAGCCAGCTAATGAAGTATTTGAAGCCTTTGTAGATCCTTTGAAAATCGGAAATTTTTGGTTTTCTTCAAGCTCTGAAAGATGGGAACAAGGCAAGTCGATTACATTGAGATATGATGAATACGATGCTCAAGGGGATATAGAAGTAATGGAAATCGAGGTAAATAAGAAAATCGTATTTCAGTGGGGTCCGCCCGAGGAGGAACACGTTGTTACTATTTTGCTGAAAGAGTTGGATCATGCAAGCACTATTATAGAAATTAAGGAAGAAGGTTTTAAAGAAAATGATGGTGAGCTAATAAGTAAATTGTTAGATAATAAAGAAGGCTGGGTATATATGTTGACCTGTTTAAAGGGCTATTTGGAATATGGTGTTAACCTGAGAGCAGCATTAGTTAAATAACTTTATGGATAGAGCCTTAGGACTCTTTTTTAATAGATTGAAATGTTAAGTTCAATAAAAATTGTAATTTCTTCCTTACATTGTTCTTTGAATATAAGGTTATCAGATTTGTATTTTTTGGAATGTGTATCAAAATAATAAGAAATACATAAAAAAACGAGATTTACAAGTACCTCTGACAATTAACAAGGCTCTGTAAATGTGAAAAAATTATGAAATTATGTCAGAAAGGTTGACATATTTATATAAAGGAGTAGTATAGACGTATTATTCAGAAAATTATAATTTTGAGGTGTATCACATGAAATATCCATTTGCTAAGCGAGTCCGTCATCTGCAATCATCTGCAGTGCGAGATATATTAAAAGTAGTAAATAAAGGAAACGTCATATCTTTTGCAGGCGGTCTTCCTGATGATGAACTATTTCCGAATGAAGCCATTAAAGAAGCTTTCTCCCGTGTTTTTGCTAAAGGAAATAACCCTTTGCAATATATTGAAACAGAAGGGTATGGGCCTTTGCGCGAAGTGATTCTAGATAGAATGGCAAAAAAGCAAATTTCAGGTTTTAATACCGGCCAGGTTTTACTTACAACAGGTTCTCAGCAGGCTATTGATTTGTTTTCAAGAGTTATGTTTAATCCCGGAGACATTATCTTAACGGAGGATCCTACTTATTTAGCAGCACTACAAGTTTTTGAATCCTATGAGGCGCATGTTGTCGCGGTCGATTCAGATCAATATGGAATGATTCCTGAAGACTTAGAAAGAAAGATGAAACGTTACAGACCAAAATGTGTTTATGTTGTCCCGACCTTTTCAAACCCTTCTGGTCGTGTCTGGTCTTTCGAACGTCGCCAGCATTTGATTAATATGGCTCATAAACATCATGTTATGGTGTTAGAGGATGACCCATACGGGGATATTCAATTTAATACAGATGATGTTAATATCCCTTTAGCTGCTTTAGATGATGGAACACACGTCATTTATACAAGTACTTTTTCAAAGACTGCTGCACCAGCCCTGCGAACAGGCTGGATAGCGGGTCCGCATCAAATTATCAGGATCATGTCCCAAGCAAAGCAAGCCAATGATCTTCATTCAAACTCTCTATCTCATCAAGCTTTGCATGAGCTCTGCTGTCATTTTGATTTAGATTCGCACATTCGTAAAATAAGTGAGGTTTACGGGCATCGCATGAACATAATGGTCGATAAGCTCTTAAAAGCGGATATTCAAGACTTATCCTTTGTAAAACCAAAAGGAGGAATGTTCCTTTGGCTTGAATTAGATCCCCAAACGGATACAGCTTCTCTATTAACTGAAGCCGTTTCAAGAGGGGTTGCATATGTTCCAGGTGAACCATTCTATGCAGGTACACCGAAAAGAAATGCGATGCGTCTTAATTTCACACACTCTACACCAGAAAAAATTGAAAAAGGAATTGAATTACTAACTGATCTTTTGCAGGATACTAATAATAAAGAATTTATTTTACAATAAGAATGTAGAAAATATCGAAGAATTCCTTATATAGAAGCATTAAATTTGGGCTGTAAATAAAGTATTAAAAAAGTAAAATAGATTTTGTTAAATGAACGGACGCCTTTTTTAGCAAGAAGGCGTCTTTTTGTCGAGTTTTGAAATCAGAAAAAGGGGAAATGTATCTTCAGATAAAATCATTGTGTGGTTGGAGGTACATTAGGATAAAAAAATCACTACTGCAATTGCGATTGAAAGAAATCATTTGTTTATTCATTAAATTAAACATGGTAACAGAAAAACAATCTCGAAGAGTTAAGCGATATCAAATAAGTTCAAAGGACAAAAGGATAATTAAACAGAGTCTTTAAGAACCTATTCAAGAATCTCGTGAAAACGGCAAGATAGTATAAACAAAATGGGGATACAATGAAATTTGTCAAATTGATTAGTGCAATAAATCTTCATTATGATGAAAGAAAACAGATATAAAAATTCAAAAGTAGAACAGGAATGCTATTAGTGAAAGGGTTCTTTACAATGATTCGTGCTTGTTGAAATCCTCTTTATAAAAAAATAAAAATTCCGGGTGATAAATACAATGAGAATATTAGTAACCCCACCTAAAGTCATATTATTATGTGTATTATTGATTTCTTTTTTCACATTTTTACCAGTCTATCATGTTTCAGCGGAACAAGACATCAAGATGACTATAGATAACTATGTCGAAACCTTTCTAGAAAAACATCGAATTCCGGGAGCTTCAATTGCTATTGTTCATGAGAATAAGATATTTTATTCTAATGGCTGGGGTGTAACGGGTGAAGGGGAAAAGGTAACGACTAAGACTCCCTTTTTGCTAGGATCGATAAGTAAATCATTAACAGGTTTAGCCATAATGAAATTAATTGAAGAAGATACCGTTAATCTTGAGGATCCGGTCCAAAAGTATATCCCATGGTTCACGCTTAAAGATCAACAAGCAGCAGCTCAAATTACAATAAAACATTTACTTTCCCATACAAGTGGGATAAGCACTTATTCAGGTTTATTAAAAGCAGATCAGGGTTCTAAAAATCTTAATGCCATAAAAAACAATGTAAAAAGCTTATCAAACGTTGATCTCACTGCACTTCCGGGAGCAAAATATCAATATAGCGATGCTAACTACATCATTCTTGGGGCTCTCATTGAAGAAGTTACAAATCAAACATTTTCCGACTATATGAAACAGCAAATATTTTTGCCGTTGGGTATGACAAATACTGGGGCGGACAAAAAAACGGCGTATAAAAAAGGATATCATGCAGGATATCAATCTTGGCTTGGAATACCAAGAAAAAGTAAAGTCCCATATGATAATGGTGGAGCACCATATGGTTATATTGCTGCAAGTGCAAAGGATATGGTTCAATATATTAAATTACTTAATCAACGAGGTAACAACAACCTTTTAACTAAAAAAAATATGGATCTTTATTTATCACCTCTTATCCAAATTCCTGAAAATGAGTATTATGGCTTTGGTTTAAAAATAACAAGTCCAGATTCCGAGAATGAAATGATATGGCATTCAGGTTCAACTCCTGATTCACACGCAGAGCTATTTTTCATACCTGAATCTGGTTGGGGAGGAGTAATTCTTACCAATAAAAATCATATTCAAGAAGAAGTGGCACTTCCATATTTGAAACAAGGTATTATAAATATATTAAATGGAGATGAACTAGTTGATATACCTAAATATATTCCTATAGTTCAACTGGTTATCATAGCGATAATATGCTTACTTTTTGTAATGTTCATTTATCTACTAGTAAAGGTTAAATCTGGTAAAATTCGTAAAGGAAAACCATGGTGTTTTGCCGGTATTATTCTCTTTGTTTTATCAATTATCATCGTTCCGTTACTTATATATAGTGTGAAATCTCCATGGCATGTGATAAATGGATTTGCTGCTGATATTGCATTACTAATAAGAATGATGGTTATCCTCTTGGCATTAAACGGCTTATTATCAATATATGTTTCATTTAAGAAATTAAAGGAAGGCAGTTAATAAATCCATGTTGTCTAGTAAGGTGACTTCTGTATAGTTTACGGGAACAAGTAACCAGTTATTTAAAATAATTATGAAAAACACAATGCCAACACTACGATTTATTAAATTTACATTATTTGGTTTTTGTTTTCTATGAAGTTATAAATTTTTAACTCTCAAAAGTGACATTGCAGTCGTTTAATTCTTCAATTAACGCACCAATTATTTAAAAATAAGGTTAAAATCCAGCAAATTATTGAATTGTATGTTTTTGAATCGTTGTACAGTTTTATTCCCAATTTAACAAAATTATTGTATGATAGATTAAACGTTTTGAAAGTGAGCTGAAAGCTGATGATGTGGTCGCCACTATTTGAAAATGATGTACCTGCAGTTATTCTCCCTTAACGGAAGAAATAACTACATCTCCGTTAAGGACAGCAATTGTCTAGAGAAAACGGAGGGTACAAAATGAAAAACACCTTGTTAGGTTCCTTATATTTATCACTCGCTGCTAGTATTTGGGGCGGGATGTATGTTGTAGTAAAATTTGTGGTGGACTTTGTACCACCACTTGAATTAGTATGGTTTCGCTATATAATTGCATTTTTGGCATTACTGATCATTGGCGTTGTAACAAAACAATCATGGCGTATTGAAAAACGAGACTGGCTATTAATTTTCATAATTGGGCTTATTGGAAATACAATTTCTATCGTAACCCAAGAAGTTGGTACGATGCTTTCAACTGCACAAATGGGTGCCATTATTACTTCCACCACGCCTGCATTTTTGGTGGTCTTTGCGCGCATTATTTTAAAAGAAAAAATTACGTTTAAAAAAGCAATTTCTATTATTTTAGCAACAATCGGTGTCTATATTATTGTTGGAGAAGCCCAAATCGATTTATCTCAACAACTTGGTGGCGTTACACTGCTTATTGCAGCACTAACATGGTCACTTATGTCTGTTCTTATAAAACGTGTTCCGGAGCACTATTCACAAATGGTCGTAACGAGCTATGCTATTCTTGTGGCAATTGCCTTACTAACGCCATTTACAATTAGTCGATTATCTGAGCTCGATTTTCAAGTCATGATGCATCCATCTATATGGGGCGGCCTTTTATATTTGGGGGTTATTTCGACAGCATGCGCCTTTTTACTGTGGAATCGTGGACTGCAAATGCTTAACGCTTCAAGTGGCGGGTTATTTTTCTTCTTCCAACCTATAGTCGGTACTTTTTTAGGATGGTTATTACTAGGTGAACAAATTGGCTTGTCTTTTTGGATAGGTACAATATTCATCTTTATTGGGGTATTATTAGTCATTCGAGAAGAATAAGCAGCAGGAAAAAGCTGATTGGTGTTATTTGCCGATCAGCTTTTTATATAATTGATTCTTCTGCACTTTAGTTAAGCACGTACTTATTTGCTCAACGACTTGATTAAAATTAACATTTATAAGTCGAACAAGACTTACATCTTTTAAAATCTAGAGAGAAGGAGATAGTCCTGAAAATGGGATCCGTATTACTATTAGCAGAAAAGCCATCTGTTGCAAAGAATATTGCAGATGCTTTGAAAATAAAGAATAAAAGAGATGGCTATTTTGAAGGGAATGGCTATTTGATTACATGGGCTTTCGGCCATTTGCTGCAACTTTATGATGCGAGAGATTATGATGAAAAAATGGCAAAATGGAGGTTGGAAAACTTTCCTTTTATTCCTGAAAGCTTTCGCTATAAAGTAAAAAGTGATTTTCGTAATAAAGAAAGAGAAGACTTTGGCGCAAAGAAACAGTTAAAGATTATTTCCAGCTTACTGAAACGAAAAGATGTAGACATGATCATTTCGGCATGTGATTTTGATAGAGAAGGTCAAATTATTGGTGACACGATTATTTATAACCTTAAGACTGATAAGAAAGTCTATCGCTTATTATTAAACGAATGGACACCTGATGAAGTGTTAAAAGGACTGCAAGCAATTAAACCAAATACAGAATTAAAGCCGCTTCAGGATGCTGGTGTCAGCAGACAGTGGGCTGATTGGGTCATAGGAATTAATTTAACGTCTGTTGCGACATTAAAGTATCAAAAAGGGAAAGGACAAGCTTTAAATATCGGGAGAGTGCTGCTGCCAACTTTAAAGATTATTTACGATCGTGATAAAGAAATAGAGAACTTTGTCCCGGAAACTTATTTTAAATTATCTGCAACCTTTAAAACAAAGGACAACAAAGAGTATGAAGGAACATACTTCGAAGATGAAGAAGAAAAATTTAAAAACAAAAATACGTTAGAGCTGATAGAGCAAGCTTTACATAATCAAACAGGGATGATCATTGATAAACAAGTAGAAAGAAAACGAGAATATCCTCCATATTTATTTAACCTTTCAAATTTACAAGGGTATATCACAAGCAAGTACAAAGGCTGGACTTCTGACAAAGTATTAAAAGTCGCTCAATCCCTTTATGAGAAAAAATACATTACCTATCCACGTACCGCTAGTGTTGTATTAGAAGAGACGCTAACAGGAAAAGCTGCTAAAGTTCTGGATACATTAAAAAAAGGGTTGCCGTATGAGAAGGAAGTTCAATTCAAAAAAATGAAACGTGTGTTTGATACAGATAAGGTTGAAAGCCATAGTGCCATTATTCCGACCTATTTAATGCCAAAATCTTTATCAAAGGATGAAGATATCGTATATACAGCCATAAAAAATAGATTTATCATGCAATTCATGCCTTTTGCTGAATTTGAGGAAACAAAGTTAATAACTAAAGTGAATAATAGTGAGATAAAAGGTGTATTTGTTTCAAAGGGAAGGGTACAGCTTGTAAATGGATGGAAAAAGGTTGAAAAAATAGATTCAAAGGATACACTATTACCAATTGTCCATCCCCAGGAGCTTGTTAGTATTGAAGACTATTCAATATCATCCCATGTAACAAAGCCTCCAAAACAACATACAGAAAAAACATTGTTAAGGGTAATGGAGACTTGTGGAAAAAGGATAAAAGATGAGCAAAGCGAGGAAATGCTGGCAGCAGTATTAAGTGGTTATAGTATTGGTACACCAGCGACAAGAGCTGAGACGATCAAAAAATTAAAAGATGTCGGCTATATTGCTTCGCAAAATAAAAATCTTATAAGCACAGAACTTGGAAAAAATCTCGTTGAGACATTTCCAATTAAAGAATTGTTTGATTTAGAGTTTACTGGTAGGTTAGAAAAAACATTATCTGATATTGAAAAACAAAAAAGTACGAAAGATGCATTCTTAAATGTTATTTTTGATTTTACAAGAAACGCAGTAGACCAAATAAAAAAAGAAAAGGAAGTTATTATCAATGAGGTGACAAAGGAAAAGAAAGCCATTGAAATATTGGGGAAATGTCCACTATGTGAGCATGGAATTATTGAAGGAAAAAAGGGCTATGGTTGCAGTAACTGGAAAAATGGCTGTAAATTTGTTATTTGGAAAAACGATAAATATTTAGCTGCAATGAAGAAAAAGCCAACAAAGACAATGGTTAAAACCCTTTTGAAAAATGGTATTGTCACCGTGAAAGGCCTAACAAGTAAAAAAGGAAATATATTTGATGCCAATTTAAGGTATATAAAAAATCCGGATAACGACTATTTCAGCTGGAAAATGGATTTTAACAAGTAAATGGATTTATTGCCTCCTGTATTTTTTACCATTATGTAAAGAACTTGAGATGATATAAATCACGAGAAATCGTTTGATTATTAATATATAGGGTAGTACAACCTAAAGACAAAAATAATTGTGGAAATGCATCAAAAGACCCTCCTAATCTATTCCAATTGCCTGTATATTAAGGAAGTATGATAGTTTGAAAGGGGCGAATGGGATGGATAAACTAGTGTTTAAACATTTAGAGATGACAAGAGGGTATTTTTTAAAAAATGTAGTATTAGTCTCTCAGGAAATAGCAAATGTACAGCCTGAAGGTTTTAACAACACAATCCATTGGAACGTTGGACATGTATTAACGGTTGCTGAACAGCTAATGTTAGGCTTACCCGACAAAACGACTCATCTTCCGGTCAACTATATCGAATTATTTGGGAATGGTACAAAACCTGCTGATTGGAAAGGAGATGTACCTACCCTAGATGAGCTAATCATCGAACTGAAGGAACAGTCGGTTCGGCTTCAGCAAATTCCTGCTGAGCTGTTAAATGAAAAATTGGAAAAGCCATTTTTGGGACTTGAAACCTTTGGAGAATTAACCGGTATGGTGATCATGCACGAAGCAAACCATTTGGGAATAATTCAATCGATGATGCGCGTCATTGAACATTCAGAAGTAAAGAACTAATAAATAATGCAGAAGTTTTACAAAAGGAGTCATTCTCTTAGGAGATGGCTCCTTATTCTTTTTTTATAATCGCTTTCTTTTCCATTTTCGGTGATTCATGCAAAATTGGTAAGACAGGAAGAAAAAGGTATGAAAAGAAAAAAGAAGGAGACTATAACAAAATAGAAAAAACGAGACCGATTTATTCGGACATTTTAAACTTGGAGTGTTGTAAGAAAATGAATAGTGCGTGGAAACGGTTAACTAAAATTCATAAAAAAGGAAAACAAACACCCCAATATAAGGAAACAGAAGAAAACTTACCTCAAAAGGAAATCAGTCTTCATTTAGATATAAATCTTAAAAATATAAAGGAAGTATTAGGGAACAGCGGTGACTTATCTGTTCGTGAATTCAAAATGGGAAAACCTACCCTTCATAAGGTTGCTCTTTTGTATATCAATGGATTATCAGATAAGCAAATCATTGGCAATTCTATTATAGAAAGAATGATGGGTAACGTTAACAATACTGAAAGTGTTGATCCTGAGTCACCGAGTCAATTATTTACCTACATTAAAGAAAATATTTTAACTGTCGCAACAGTTAAAGACGAAACAGATTTTAACAAGCTGCTTAATTCTCTCTTATCAGGGCAAACCATCCTTTTAATTGATGGCTTAAAAAAAGCCCTTAGCTGTTCTGCAGAAGGCGGGGAGATACGGGCGATTACAGAACCTACGTCAGAACCCGCTGTTCGGGGGCCAAAGGATAGCTTTACGGAATCCCTTATTACCAATACAGCCATGGTTCGCCGCAGAATTAAAAGCCCTAATCTATGGGTTGAAAAGATGAAGCTCGGGAAGGTAACACAAACAGATGTAGCTATTATGTACGTCAAAGGGATTGTCAATGACAAGCTTCTTAACGAAGTCAAAGAGCGGATAGGTAAGATAGAAGTAGATGAGATTACTGGCTCCAATACAATTGAAGAGTGGATTAATGACGATACATGGACACCTTGGCCGACTATTTTTATAACGGAACGCCCGGATGTAGTAGCCGGAAATTTAATGGAAGGCCGGGTTGCTATTTTTGTTGACGGAACACCGATTCCTTTAATTTTACCAGCGGTTTGGAGCCAGTTTTTTCAGACCGCCGAAGATTATTATACACGTTGGAATATAGCCAGCTTTTTAAGACTCCTAAGAGTTGGTGCATTCTTAATCACCCTTCTTGGACCGTCTCTTTTTATTGCGTTTCTTACGTATCACCCGGAATTGATTCCAACTCCTTTATTAATTAACTTGATGTCACAGCGGCAAGGAGTTCCATTTCCGGTATTTATAGAGGCTGTATTAATGGAACTTACATTTGAGGTATTGCGGGAGGCAGGTGTTCGGATGCCGCGTCCGGTTGGTCAGGCGGTTTCCATCGTTGGCGCACTCGTATTGGGGGAAGCAGCTGTTTCGGCGGGAATTGTATCAAGTGCCATGGTCATTGTAGTGGCTGGAACGGCAATCTCAAGTTTTACCATCCCCCATCATACGATGCTGGATGCCGTCCGTTTACTTCGGTTTCTGATGATGATTTTGGCCGCTTCTTTCGGTCTTTATGGAGTTGGGCTCGGTGTCATTATGTTAGTCGCACATACTGCCAGCGTGCGCTCTTTTGGTATTCCATACTTGACTCCCTTTGCTCCGCTTATTTTTGCTGATTGGAAAGATACGATCTTTCGTAATCCAAAGACATTTTTGTCAACACGTCCTCGATTAATTAACCAAAAGAAAATAAAGAGGACAGGTGATGCTCAGAATCTTGGTCCATCACAGAGGGAAAGCCAGCTAAAGGATAATGAATCAAAGAGGGATTCTAATGAAACTTAGACCATTTATCATGCTTATACTGATCTTATCCATTGTATTGCTGTCAGGCTGTTGGGATCGTAAAGAATTACAGGACATTGACCTCGTAAGCGCTATCGGAATTGATGACGGCGGCGATGATGTAGAAAACAGATATAGCGTCACCGTCCAAGTTATAAATGAAGGACAAATAGCCGGTGGACAACAACAAGGAGGGAAAGGAGAAATTTCTCCTGTTACGACCAATACGTCTACAGGGAGTACCGTTCAGGAATCACTCCGAAAAATTGCCCCAAAGCTTCCACAGGAACTTTTTTTCCCTCATGTCCAATTAATGGTGATTGGAGAGAAGCTGGCGAGAGAAAAAGGCATTCAAGACTTGTTTGACTGGCTTGAGCGTAATTCAGAATTTCGTACTCTTTTTCCGATATTGGTCGTAAGAGGTGATACAGCAAAAAGTGCTCTCGAAATCATGACAGCTTTAGAACCAATTCCTTCAGCAAAAATTATTGGCGGCTTGGAATCCACTCAAAAAACATGGGGAGAGTATGCAAGCAGCCGTGCCGATCAAGTCATTCAACAATTAGGAGGAGAAGCGGCACATTTAACGGGGGTTGAAATTATCGGAAACCCAGAACAAGGGGAAAAGTTAACAAACGTTCAACAAATAAATCCACAAGCAGAACTGCAAATAAGAGGACTTGCTATTTTTAAAAAGGGGAAACTCAAAAAATGGTTAGATGAGGATGCGGCACGAGGTGCGAACTGGGTAAATAATGAACTGGCCAAAACCTCTTTGAATCTAGATTGTAAAGAGAAAAAAAAGGGGGTTGCCGTTGATATGATGCGCACCAAAACAAAAATAAAAGCAACTATTAAAAATAAAAAACCTGTTATCCATGTCTCAATTCGGTCTGAAGCTCACATCTCGGAAGTCCATTGTCCAATTGATCTTGGGAAATATACATTCTTTGAAAAACTTGAAAAGCAATTAGAGAAGGAAATAAAAGAGGAGGTGAAGATGGCCGTAGAAGCTGCCAAAGAAGAAGAAAGCGATATTTTTAGATTTGGGGAGTATGTCAACCGCGAGGACCCAAAATTGTGGAAGGAAATGAAGAAAAAATGGAATGATGAAGTCTTTCCTGAGACAGAAGTCAAGGTAGATGTATTAGCATTTATTCGGAGGTCAGGCCTGAGGACAAAGCCATATATTAAATAATTGGTTATCTATAATTAGATAGCCTTATCTGTTAAGAGTACTTTCTTTTTAAAGAAAACGCCATCTATGGGAGCTGGAAATTTGAAATTCTTTTAACTAAGGACCCCTTTTCTTAAGTTTGATGCATCGACTGTCATTCTACAGGAAAGGTGGACTTTTTATACTGTTTTTTGATTTTTTGGTTAATCGTTACACCGAAAATGAGAGTCAAGTCATAACAAGTAATGAAGGGAGGATTTAAGACGATGGAGAAAGCAAAAGTCAGCGCCATTCAACTTTTTGCCATGATGTTTATATTTGAGCTTGGCAGTGCGCTTGTCGTAAGTCTTGGCATCGATGCTAAAAAAGATGCTTGGCTTGCTGTTCTTTTAGGACTGTGTGGCGGAATCGTCTTATTTTTTATTTACTACTACTTATTTCGTCAATATCCTAACCTTCCGTTTACTGGGTATGCGAGAAAAATATTTGGAAAATACCTGGGATGGATCATTGGCTTGTTATACGTTGTCTACTTCATGTACGCTGCTTCCCGGAATTTACGTGACTTCGGTGATTTGCTGCTTTCATCGACCATGACAGAAACTCCGTTACTGGCGATCAATATTTTGATGGTCCTAACCATTTGCTACGTCCTATATTTAGGGGTAGAAGTTATAGGGAGAACAGCTGAAGTATTCATTGTCATTTTGATCATTTTTGGATTTACAGGAAATCTCTTCGTATATTTTTCAGGTAATATTGATTTTAATCATTTGCAGCCGTTTTTAGAAAATGGCTGGAAACCGATCTTAACGACAGCCTTTCCGTTGGTTACTTACTTCCCTTTTTCGGAAATGTTTGTGTTTACCATGCTGCTTCCCTATTTAAATCAAACTAAATTAGTTAACAAAGTTTGGCTGTCTGCCTTGATTTCAAGTGGCCTTATATTAAGTTATACAACAAGTTTAAATATCGCAGTCCTGAGTGTTGAAGAAGTAGAGAGAACTACGTTTCCTCTGTTATCAACGATTAGAAAAGTCAACCTTTTTGAGTTTCTCCAACGGTTGGATGCTCTTGTTGTCTTTACCTTTCTCATTACAATGTTTTTCAAAATAGCCATCTATTTTTATGGTGCTGTAATTGGAATAGCCGATTTGTTCAAGTTAAAAAAATATCAACACAGCCTTTTACCAGCCGGGGTAATCCTTACCTTTTTATCCATGACGATTGCTTCGGATTTTTCCGAACATATTCAAGAAGGACATGATATTACATCATATTACATTCATATTCCTTTCCATATCATCATTCCGCTGTTCATGCTGGTTATTACCTTCATTCGCAAGCGTTTCAAGAATAAAGTTCACTAGAACCGCTTGCTTATCTGCTATTTGTATGAGGATGACGATATGTCTCAAAACAAGTAAAGAAAGGGTGCTTCATGATCATGGAAAAAGCGAAAATTAGTACCATCCAACTATTTGCCATGATGTTTATGTTTGACTTGGGGACTACCCTGGTTGTAAGTTATGGAATAGGTGCCAAAAAAGACGCCTGGCTAGCGATTCTATTAGGAATGGCCGGAGGAATGGTCTTATTTTTTATTTATTACTCATTGTTTCGTCAATATCCAGGTATGCCACTTACCGGATTTGCTAGAAAAATATTTGGCAAATACTTAGGGTGGATCATTGGTTTGTTATATATTCTATACTTTTTATACATGGCTGCCCGACTTTTGCGTGACTTTGGTGATTTGCTGCTCTCATCGACCATGACAGAAACACCGTTATTACCTCTCAATATCCTGATGATCCTTGCCATTTGTTATGTAGTTTATCAAGGGATTGAAGTAGTAGGGAGAACAGCCGAAGTATTTATCGTTATTTTGATCTTTTTTGGATTTACAGGAAATCTCTTAGTAGTTTTATCAGGTAATGTGGATATTCATAATTTACAACCGTTTTTGGAAAATGGCTGGAAACCGATCTTAACGACAGCTTTCCCATTAATTACTTCTTTCCCTTTCGGAGAAATGTTTGTCTTTAGCATGCTGCTCCCCTATTTAAATCAATTTAAATTGGTTAAAAAGGTTTGGCTGTCTGCCTTGATTTCGTGTGGCCTTATACTAAGTTATACAGCAAGTTTAAATACCGCAGTACTAAGTGTTGAAGTCGTTGAGAGATCTACCTTTCCTTTGTTTTCAACGATCGGAAAGGTCAATATTTTTGAGTTTATCCAACGACTCGATGCCCTTGTTGTCTTTACCTTTCTGATTACAGTATTTTTTAAAGTATCGATATTTTTTTATAGTGCATTAATCGGAATGACCGATTTGTTCAAATTAAAAAACTATCAACAAATTGTTTTACCAACTGGAGTTATTATCATGTTTATCTCAATGGCGATGGCATCGGATTATGCTGAACATATTGAAGAAGGCCTGATAGTTACGATCCGTTACCTGCACATTCCTTTCCTGATCATCATGCCCTTGATCATGCTGGTTATTTCTATCATTCGAAATCGTTTCAAGAATAAAGCTAGCTAGACCCTTTTTGTTTGTTCGTTTTATTTTTTTTGATGACGAAGATTAATTGAGCGATTGTAATGAGCAAAAAAAATAATAACATAACATTCTCTCCAGCATCCATTACCCAAAATGGGTTTAGTAAATGGGTTGCCGCTCGAGAGAATTTAAAGCCTAAAAGAATGTCCATTGCTAAACTGAGTGAAATAGATAATAAAAAAATGAGTACAAATGCACCAATCACTTTCATGGTATTCCCCCTAATTGTAGAAGTGTAAAGATAGTATTTGTCACAAGGAAACATTTTAATAATAAATCTATGAACCACATTAATTGAACGTACATAGCTTTGAACCTACACAATCCCTCTCTAATTTTCCTCCTAAGCAAATATTTCCGGTCCCTTTAATATTATATTTTTTATTAGGAAGTATTTTTTCAAAAAAACCTATTTACATTGACGTTACGTGAAGGTGTATAGTGATGTTGTCAGGAGGTGATCACATGGAATATACAGTGCAGAAACTAGGGAAAATGGCGGGGATTAGCACTAGGACTCTGCGTTATTATGATGAGATTGATATTCTTAAGCCGGCAAGAATCAATTCATCAGGATATCGTATATATGGGCAAGCAGAGGTCGACAGGCTTCAGCAGATTCTTTTTTACAGAGAGCTTGGTGTCAGCTTAAATAATATTAAAAAAATTGTAACTGATCCGTCTTTTAACAGCGTAAATGCACTGAAGGAACATCGTGAAAAGCTTCTTTCAAAACGGAAACAACTAGATACGTTAATAGCCAATGTTGATAAAACAATAGCTTTAACAGAAGGGAGAATGACGATGACTGATAAAGAAAAGTTTGAAGGCTTTAAGCAAAAAATGATAGAGGACAATGAAAAAAAATATGGCAAAGAGATTAGAGAAAAGTATGGGGATGAACAAGTCGACAAGTCCAATCAAAAACTCAAAAATATGACTGAGGAGCAATTTGCTGAAGTTGAGCAATTAGCTGCTGATGTGATTACGACACTTAAACAAGCGTTTGCAACTGGTGACCCAGCAGGTGAATTAGCTCAAAAAACGGCAGACCTCCATCGCAGGTGGTTATGCTTTTATTGGGACAGTTACAGCAAAGAAGCTCACGCAGGGCTTGCACAAATGTATGTAGATGATGAAAGATTTACAGCATATTATGACAAGGAGCAACCTGGTGGAGCAGAATTTTTAAGAGATGCGATTCACATTTATACAGGAATAAAAAAAAAATGAAAACGCGCGGGTATCCCATAATACTGGTTTTGGGATACTCTTTTTACTGTTATTTCGATGGTAAACCAATTCTATGATCCGGTTTTGGACTTTTGAGCTTTACAAAGATGAACTACCAAGTCATCAACATCGATAAACAACCAACATTCGTATTCAGCAGCCAAGTTATCATCAGGAATTTTAGTAAAAGTTGTTAAAATTGAAGTGAAATTGTACTGGGAATTCAGTATCAACAGAGAGAATTGCACGGCTATTACAAGAACTAGCAATGATAATAAGTGTGTCCAATAGTTAAATTCCTATAGATGTTCTGAGAAGATTAAATGATAAACAAATCGGAAATGCTATTGTGAAAGTTGCCCAATTCTTCACTTTAATCTATTATTAACAAATATAGAATTTTATATTTTCAACTAGAAAAGAGGCGAGAAATTTGGAAAATGCACTATTTGATAAATTTGACCGCCCCTTAAGGGATTTACGTATATCCGTTACTGACCGTTGCAATTTCAGGTGCGGGTACTGTATGCCTGAAGAAATTTTCGGACCAGATTTCAATTTTTTGTCCTCTGACAAAATTTTATCTTTCGATGAAATCGAAAGACTGGCAGATATTTTTGTCACGTTAGGAGTTAAAAAATTGCGTATTACCGGGGGAGAACCTTTGTTAAGGAGGAATCTTCCAGACCTAATTTATCGATTAAAGCAAATTGATGGGGTAGAAGATATAGGGTTAACAACAAATGGGTCTCTGCTTAAAAAATTTGCTGCTGATTTATTTAAGGCTGGCTTATCACGGGTAACTGTAAGTCTAGACTCGTTAGATGAGGAACGATTTGCATTGATGAATGGAAATAGGGGCAATGTAAAACAGGTTCTTGATGGAATTGAGGCTGCAGCACAAGCAGGTATGAACGTTAAAATAAATATGGTTGTTCAAAAAGGGAAAAATGATCAGGACGTTCTGCCGATGGCCAAATACTTTAAAGAAAAAAAGCATATTCTTCGCTTTATTGAATATATGGATGTGGGAAACTCAAATGGTTGGCGGCTTGATGATGTTTTTTCAAAACAGGATATTTTAAATAAAATTGGAAAAACGATGCCGCTTGAACAAATTGAGCCCAATTATACTGGTGAAGTGGCAACCAGGTATCGTTATCAATACAGTGATCAGGAAATTGGCATCATTTCCTCTGTAACTGATTCATTTTGTTCAACATGCTCGAGAGCAAGGATTTCTGCTGAAGGAAAGCTATATACATGTTTGTTTGCTGCAAAAGGCTTTGATCTGCGGGAGCTCCTTCGTTCAGGAGAAAGTTCTCACTCCATTGCTGCTGCAATTAAGGAAATTTGGAGCAGCCGTGTTGACCGTTACTCAGATGACCGGAAAAGCAATACAAAATCTGGGGAGGCTCCAAAGGTTGAAATGTCCCATATTGGGGGATAGGGATGCAATATGAATTATGACTGATTTCTCAACATTTATTTCGATCTATTTGACTGGATAAAGGGGGTTATTCGGCCAATTTCGAAGTTTATCCAGCCAAATCAAAGGATGATTCGGCAATCCGGAATTAGATCTAATCAAAAAACTGCTGACTTTAGCAGTTTTTTGATTAAGCAGCTGATTATCTACCTGTAAAAATCTCCATTTTTTCCACCTGTTTTTTGAACCAAATATGTTTCTTTTATCACCATCGCTTTATCTACTGCTTTACACATATCATAAAAGGTGAGGGAGGCTGCGGATACGGCAGTTAAGGCTTCCATTTCTACTCCCGTATTTCCGCTGCACTTTACCATTGCTTGGATGATTAAATCATACCCGGCCTCTGTTTTTTTATATTCGAAAGAAAAGTCTGTACCTTGAAGCAGAATGGGGTGGCACATTGGGATTATATCTGATGTTTTTTTGGCTGCCATGATTCCTGCAATTTGTGCAACTTGGAGCGGGTCACCTTTTTTTATCAGCCCTTTTTGGATGCTTTCGTATAATTCATTGGATAATTCGATCTTGGATTGTGCAATAGCTGTACGTGTTGTGCTGTCTTTCTGAGAGATATCTACCATTTTAGGTCTTCCCTCTTCATTCCAATGTGTAAACCTGCTCATAATAAATCCTCCTTGTATTAATGCCAATCCTCTTTATAGTTAATATTAATAAAAATATTTTCATCCCTTGAGAATGGTACAGTACGTACATTAAGTTCATTCAGTAATACACGCAGGCTTCTTTTGTTAGATGATAGGGTTTGTTTCATTTTAGATAGGCTTCGGCGATGATATAGGGCCAAAAGCGGCTGATCCCTGCCTGATTGTGTTGGTAAAATTACGTCAAAGGAATGTGTTCCTTTAGCGATAGCTATAATCTCTCTCACAAAACAAGAAGTAACAAAAGGGATATCACACGAAAGAACAAAAAACCATTCCGCCTTTTGTTCATTTGAGATGACATTATAGAGAGCAAATAATGGACCTTGATGAGCCTCTAGTTCGTTTTCTATGATATAGTGGACATCTGTTCTCTTAAAGCAGGGGCGCAGCTCACTATTAGTTGAAATAATGATTGGAGAAAGCCTATTTTCCCTCAGTGCATCGACACTGTACTCATATAAATGCTTTCCTTTATATGTTTCAAACATCTTTGGCGTTCCATACCTGGAGGATTTTCCTCCAGCTAGGACGATCCCGGCTATTGACATATGAAATTCAGCTCCTAATCTTTAGATGAAGCGGTGAGATGTGTTGTAATCAGGCCAAGAAAAAGGAATTGCCCTTGTAGAAACACCTAAACGACTGTTCTGTATATTCGCTATCCGTTATACTAAATATAAAACTAAACTTACCATTTACAATTCACGCCTTAGGGATAAAAAAATTAATATACATAAAAAAGCAAGCGAGATATTCTTGTGCGTAATAGACTTATCATAACATTTTTATCGGCTTGACACAGCTAATTATTAGACTTTGAAAGCTGAAATAATAGTATTTTAAAACAAAAAAGTCTACTTTCTTGTTATGAAATAATAAAGGAGGAAAAAATGTGGTAGAAAAAAGAAAACCAATTCCTGTAGGAGAAGCTGTACGAAAAGTAATGGAGTACGCAAGGCCAGGGTTAAAGGAAATGGTCCCGCTTGAATGTGCGTATGGACGATTTTTAGCAGAAGATTTAGCAGCTGATCATGAGGTCCCGTCTTTTGACCGCTCACCATATGATGGCTTTGCGATAAGAGCGGAAGACACCCTCCAGGCAAGCTCTGAAAATCCTGCCACATTCGAAGTAGTTGGTGTGATAGGCGCAGGCTCAGTATTTACAGAGACGGTAGGTCCTTATCAAGCTGTTCGAATCATGACAGGAGCTCAAATTCCTCAAGATTGCGACGCAGTTGTCATGCTTGAACTAACCAATGAGCGGCGGGATCACAAAAAAACATACATCGAAATTAAACGTATGTTTAAAAAAGGAGACAATATATCCTTTCAAGGTGAAGACGTTCGTAAAGGGGAAATTCTAGCAAAACGGGGAACATACATTAGCCCTGGTATAACAGCACTTCTCGCAACGTTCGGATACAATGAGGTACCAGTCGCTAAAAAACCAGTTATCGGTGTCCTTGCAACTGGCAGCGAGCTTCTTGATGTAAATGAACCGCTGGAAGCTGGGAAAATTCGCAACAGCAATGCTTATATGATTCTATCCCAAATTCAAAGAGCAGGGGGAGAACCGGTATACTTTGGAAAGCTTAATGACGACTTGGAAAGCTGTATATCAGCAGTTGCAAATGCCTTAAGCAAAGTGGATATGTTAATTACTACTGGAGGCGTTTCTGTAGGCGATTTTGATTATTTGCCAGCTATTTATGAACATCTTGGAGCGTCTGTCCTTTTTAACAAAGTGGCTATGAGACCAGGTAGTGTAACGACAGTCGCACGATATGAACATAAATTATTATTCGGCTTGTCAGGTAATCCATCTGCTTGTTACGTTGGCTTCGAGTTATTTGTCCATCCAGCAGTACGAACTTATTCATTTAATGATAAACCGCATTTGTTGAAAGAGGAGGCAATATTAGAGGAAGATTTTCCAAAACCAAATCCATTTACCAGGTTTGTACGAGCCAACCTTTCCTATTTTGATGGCCGGTTAATTGTAAAACCTTCAGGATTCGATAAATCCAGTGCGGTTTCTTCGCTGGCGGAAGCTAACGCACTTATTGTCCTCCCTGGGGGAACGAGAGGCTATGCAAAAGGTATGACTGTGGATGTTCTTTTATTAGAAGATAATCGGGGAAGTGAATGGCCTTGGGAGAACATTGTTCCATCCTACAAATAGTAGGATTTCAAAACAGTGGAAAGACAACATTAATGGAGAAATTAATAGCAAGAGCAGCAAAGGAAGGTTTGAAAGTTGCAACGATTAAGCATCATGGGCATGGCGGAACACCAGTTAACGAGCTAACTTCTAAAGACAGCTTACGGCATCAACAGGCAGGAGCCGCAATAACTGGGGTAGAAGGAGATGGGGTCCTTCAGATATGTGCCAAACGTAATAATTGGCAACTTGATGAAATCATCAAATTTTATCAATCCTTTGCTGTAGATATTATTTTGATTGAGGGGTATAAACAAGAAAACTACCAAAAAGCAGTTCTGATTCGAAATAAATGTGATCTCTCTCTGCTAGATTCATTAACCAATATAGTCTGTGTCAATTGCTGGCGAGAGGTTCCAACAGAAAAAATAACGGAACGGCAATATCCGATTTTTCATTTAGATGAAGATAAGAAGATCATTGACTTTTTAATTAGTAAAGTGAGGGAGCAGCGTGGAAAAAACACTATTTGAAATTGTGGACTCTCCTATTTCGATAGAAAATGTTACAAGCAAGGTAGTACGGAGGGAGGCAGGAGCTATAACCACATTCATTGGAACAGTAAGAGAGTTTACAAAAGGGAGGAAAACGCTCTATCTCGAATATCAAGCCTATGAATCAATGGCTGTTAAAATGCTTTCTCAAATTGGAGATGAAATAACTCAAAAATGGCCAGATGCCAAAACCGCGATCACACATCGTGTTGGCAGACTTGATATTTCCGATATAGCGGTGGTGATAGCTGTTTCATCTCCGCATCGAAAAACAGCATACGAAGCGAATGAGTTTGCAATTGAACGAATTAAACAAATTGTTCCCATTTGGAAAAAAGAGTACTGGGAAGACGGAACAATGTGGATTGGCGATCAGCTTGAAAAAACATTCTATCCAGAAGGTAAACCAAGGAGATGAAAAAATGATAACTGTCTTACTATTTGCCCATTTACGAGAGGAAATCGGATCTGACAAATTATTGATAGAGGAATCAGGGATAACAATTCATCAATTAAAAGAGCTGCTCTATAAAAATTATCAGTTGGCATCTCTAAAAACTGTTATGACAGCTATAAATGAAAGTTTTGCAACAGAAGAAGATATCGTAAAAGATGGAGACACAGTTGCCTTTATTCCGCCTGTAAGCGGCGGGTAATAGATTGGAAAATGTCCTGAATAGCCTGCTATTCATCCTTTCAAATAAATGAATTTAAAGGGACCTGCCGACAAAAACACACAGATTAGATGATAAACATTATATGAAAAAAATCCTGCTTTTCTAGCTAAAAAGAAAAAGCAGGATTTTTTATCTGTTAAGGGGGTACGTCCGAGATAAATCCAAAAACCGCCATATGTAAATACTAAATCATACCAATGATTTTATCCCTTATCCAGTTCTGATAATCTCCTATACAAAGCTGATTTAAAGGTAACGTCATGAAAATGCGGTTACAACGTTAAGGAAATTCAAATATTAAAAAGCCCAATTTCGCAGTATTAAAGTTGTAAAATTGGACTTTTTTCATTACTATAGTGATAGGTAAGCCTTTGACGTTATCGCCAGCTTTTCCCCCACTTCACACCGTACGGGCGAGTTTCCCCGCATACGGCGTTCCAACTAATCCAACTCATTCAATATTTTTATGTATATGCAAAGATGAAATGTAGAATCAGATTACTTCGTTCAGACATTGCTTGCGCAATTTATTAACTTCAGTAAGTTGCTTCGCATTTAACTTGAGTGAGTTAAGAAGCACTTGTATTTTCTCTCGATTTCTCATATGAATAAGGCGGTGAAAAGATTCATGCATTATCATTAAATTCCCATATGAATCATCTTTTGTAAGACGGTATGGTGTTTTGTGATGGCAATGCCAATCATCCAGCCCTAATTCAATTCCTGTAATGGCACATCTTCCGTATTGTGCGATAAAACGGCTAATACGATTATCGTTGTATTCAATGGAACGGCTTGGTATAAATTGTTTCATCACATGTGTGAGCGTTTGTTTATTAATAGCTCGCAAGTTTTGATGAATTTTATTTCTACCTACGGTAGTATAATTACAGATAGATTGAGAGAAGTTTAGATTAACCTTACAACGTTGGGCATGAATTGGGACGAGTACCATTTCTTTTATTTTATAAAGATTACATTCATATCCCTTATAACGTTTCTGTAAGGATTTTGTGAAGTCTTGAAACGTAGCTTCTTTTCTCATTTCTTTTAAACGATTGTATAATGCTTTATTAAGACGATTGTTCAGCTTATTTAAGTCTATCGTTATGTGTGACGCTGCTGCGTAATAATTCTGTATACCCATTATGACCATATTAAATCGCCAAACATTTTCGACTGTTTGGTGTTTCTGAATTACCTTTATAGCTTGTTTTATCTTTGTTTGCGCATTTCTAAGTGCCTTTTTTGTCATATGTGAGCGAACTACATAAAGTGTTCTTTTCTTCGTCCTCTTTAGATGTGCTTTAAGGCAGAAACCTAAGAACTCTGATGAGTTCTTCTTTAAGTTGACAACCTTCGATTTTTCTTC
>NZ_JACXAI010000022.1 GCF_014773385.1 Metabacillus arenae
GAAGAAAAATCGAAGGTTGTCAACTTAAAGAAGAACTCATCAGAGTTCTTAGGTTTCTGCCTTAAAGCACATCTAAAGAGGACGAAGAAAAGAACAACCATCATGAATGGAAAACGAGAGACTGTTTTTGAAAATGCCAGTGTATCGATTTAAAACATACAGAAGAAATCATTGGAAAACATATACTAAAACTATTAACAGAAGAACAACCACAATTTGAAAAATGTATAGAAAGCATAAATGAAGAATTCAAGGAAAAACAAGAAATCTTGACCGTTCAGGTTTAGGGTGGGAAGCAAGTGGGCGATTCTTGTACAGTTGATTTTAATATAATAGGTGGACAGACGTACTCCTGCAGCCCCTTCTTCTCTCATATATGTTAATAAATTAGCTAATCCATTACTTTGAAACTTGATCACGGACTTACTATAGATTGACTGTTTTACTAAAAATCCATTATGATTACTCTCGTTTATTTAATTTCATTTAGCAGAAGTCCTTCACTTCTAAAGTTAAGGGATGAAGGCAAAAAATCTTATTTTGATTCAGTGGGGGTTATCATTTTTTTTATTCAATGAACGGCGCAATTGCGGAAGATCAGACGCACAAATGATCAAACTTTTTTATAAAAAATTTCTAAAAAGAGGAATCCATTTTGATCAATCTTTTTTCAAAATGGATTCTTTTATTTTGCCATACTATTAGGATTTGAGAGGGATTTTTGATCAAACTTTCTTTCAAAGCTACATAAATAACATATTATTTAAACACTACACCCTGTCATCAAGCCTATAAGTGGTTCTCTTACATAATTGCAAATTGAGCTGATTTTATTCACTTGAAGTTGATCGAGAGAGTTTAAGGGAATTAAGATTTTGAGGAAGTAGTATATTTTGGGGAATCGAGAAGGCTATCTGTAGAAGTTGAAAGCCTTCTAATTAGTATAATTAAATAAACTTTTATAGTTTTGAGTGTGTAAAATTATATTAAGTTTCAAAAAAAAGACTATTGTCTTAATCATCGGGAAAAATCTTCCTGCAATACTTCACTATGTCTGCAACTGCGTTGGGTAAATTTCCTTTTTTATACTCTTTAATAAAGTGGATCAGATGCATTTGAATAACCTTCTCCAAAGTTACATGATAAGAAAAAGCTTCATAGAGATCACCTCAAACTAATTCACCCTTTTAGGCTTCTTTCTTTGTTAGAGTAAATATAATTTTAGTTTCTCTTGCCTGTTCCTTGTCTTTGTTTATTATTGATCCACCTCGATAATCAGTTATTTCTACCTCTTTATTTTCCATGGAAGATATAGGGGTATCTTGGAGATACCCCAGCTTTAGCTAATTGCCTAAATATTGCTTTGTCTAAACGGTTTAGTAACGTATCCAAAAAATTCATTTATGACTTTGATTAAATTTATTAATTTTACAATCGATATGGTTGAGAGTATAGTGAAAATGATATTGGAATATTTAAAAAATTTATTCGAGTTTAGAGGTTTAAACTATTAGTCATTGAAAAGGGGTTGAATCTATGCAATCACAGGTTCATTATACTTCCTGTGCCCATGATTGTGGGGGGAAATGCCCGTTAGAGGTCAAGGTTGAAAACGGAAAGGCAATTTCTATTTCGGGGAGAAAAGCGCTCAATAAAAAGTTAAACATCGTTCCATGTGGTCGAGGGCTTAGTTATTTAAAAAGGCTTTACCATCCTGAACGACTGACTACTCCATTACTACGAGTTGGCGAGCGGGGCCAAGGTCAGTTCAAGCCTATCTCTTGGGAAGAAGCAATTAAAATCATTACCTATCATTTAGGTGAGACACTGGCTAAACATGGTGCTGGTTCAATCATTGACCTTTCACGAACAGGTGCTGTTTCAGCTGTGCTGCATGAATGTAGGAAAATGACGGGACGGTTTTTAAATCTACTAGGCGGCAGACTTGAAGTGAAAGGAAGCTATAGCTTTGGTGCTGCTGAAACAGCTTCAAATGAAGTTTTTGGCACAAAACATACCGCTCATGAGTATTCTGATTTACTAAACTCGAAGCTTATTTTATTATGGGGGCATAATCCAGCCGTTACGAAGTTTGGTTCAGATTTTATTTCTTATCTTCAGCAAGCGCGTCGTAAAGGGATCAAAATCATTTGCATTGACCCAAGAAAAACGGAAACGACAAGATTAGCAGATGAGTGGATCCCGATCAAACCAGGTACAGATGTCGCAGTATTGTTAGCGATGGCGTTTGTGATGATCAAGGAGGATCTTTGGGATCGAGACTTTGTGAATCAATTTACGGTTGGATTTGAATCGTTTCGATCGAATGTTCAGGGAGAAGAGGATGGCGTTACGAAAACACCTATTTGGGCTAGTGAGATTTCTGGTGTTCCTGAGGAAAAGATCATTGAATTGGCACGACTTTATGCGACAACGAAACCGGCGACGATGCAATCAGGCCGTGGCGCGCAACGAAGTGCCCAAGGAGAGCATTTTACCCGTGCAACAGCGACATTAGCAACGATGACAGGAAATGTTGGGAAAATGGGAGGAAATTCAGGAGGATGTGGGTATGGAATCGGTCCACATGGTTTTGGATTACCTGTACCAGAAAATCCAGTTGATGTGTCCGTACGAATCACTAATTGGCCTGAAGCGATTGCACAAGGGGTAGCAGGTGGATTTCCAACAGATATTCATATGGGGTACTGTGTCGGAGGGAACTTAGTTCATCAAACATCTAATATCAATCGGACGATAGAAGCAATGAGAAAATTAGATTTCTTTGTCGTTCACGAGCAATTTCTTACCTTAACAGCCCGTCAAGCCGATCTCGTTCTTCCGGCGACTACGTTCATGGAGCGAAATGACATTCAAACCCCGTGGGCAGGTCATGGGAACTTTATTCTCTATCAGCAGAAGGTAGTCGAACCGCCTTCGGGTGTCCGTTCTGATTTTGAGATATTACGGGCGCTTGCTGACCAGTTCGGAAAAGGAGAGGAGTTCGATAATAAAGGTGAAGAAGGCTGGTTAAGGCATTTTGCAGACCAGTTTGGTGTACCAGATTTTGAAGAATTTCAGCGGAGCGGGATTTATGAGCTACCGAATCCCCTATCAATTCCGTTTAAAAAACAAGTCGAAGAGGGAGTACCGTTCCCGACACCTAGCGGAAAAATTCAAATAAGCTCGCCTTATTTAGCGGATAGAGGATTACCAGTTTGTGCAGTCTATCAAAAAAATCCTGAAGGTGTAGAAGACCCCCAGCGAGCAGAGTTTCCATTACAACTTCTCTGTCCAAAGCAAGCTAAAACAACCAATTCTATTTTAAGCGAAATCGAATCCCCACCTATGCTAGCGATGCACCCAGATGATGCCAACACGTTTAATGTCGGGAATAAGGAATGGGTACGAATTAGCAATCATAGAGGAGCTGTACGGGCTCAGGTACGAGTGACGGATCAAATTGTAAGTGGCGCCGTTAGCTTGGATAATGGTTATTATGCTCTTTCTGAGGAGGGAGAGGTTGTTGGCGCTGTCAATGTATTAACGAGTGAACGACCAACAGAGTGGGGTGATAATATTACGTATCACACCTGTTTAGTAAAAGTAGAAAAAGCAGTCTGAGAACCTTTTCGAGAAGAAATCTAGATGGGGAAAGGATAACCTGAAATGGACGTAAGTTATATCATTCTGCTTTTCTTAATTGGAGTTATCGGCTCGATTATTTCAGGAATGGTTGGTATTGGTGGCTCAATTATTAAGTATCCGATGCTATTGTATATTCCGGCACTGCTTGGGTTTGTTTCATTCACTGCTCAAGAAGTATCTGCAATAAACGCTGTTCAAGTATTTTTTGCTACGTTAGTTGGAATGTTTGCTTTTCGAAAGGGAGGCTATATTAATAGGGCTTTAGTGATTACGATGGGCGGAGCGATGATCATTGGTAGCTTTATCGGGGGTTACGGCTCAAAGTTTTTAGAAAATGCGACGATTAATCTTGTTTATGCCATGATAGCGCTCATAGCCGCAATTATGATTTTTTTACCGAAAAAAACCAATGAAGAAATTAATTTTAACGAAATCGTTTTTAATAAAACACTTGCCGCAGCGGCCGCTTTTGTTATTGGGGGATTTTCAGGAATTGTCGGTGCAGCCGGTGGATTTATTACGATCCCTGTGATGCTTGTTTTGTTGAAAATTCCGACTCGTGTTGCGATCGCCTCCTCGTTTGCGATTACCTTTATTTCATCAATCGGTTCAACCGCAGGAAAACTATTAGGTGGTCACATGCTACTTATTCCATCCCTTATTATGGTTATCGCAAGTTTGGTAGCGACCCCTTTAGGCGTGAAAATAAGCAAAAAAATGAAGACAAAATCGTTGCAATGGGTACTCGCAACGCTCATCTTGGCAACAGTTGTAAATATTTGGTGGGGGATTTTGCCATTTTAAGGAGAAAAAACAGACTTCATACAGACAAAAAATGAGGGTGTCACAAAAGGTGTGATTTACACCTTTCGTGATCGAATAACAAGCAGTTATAGATGTATAAAGTTTGAACTATAATTTTGGAAACTGACCATTTTGCTCTATTAAGTGTTCAACAAACTTGTCGACGATTGTCAATCGTAAAGATGAGCTTCGGTAGAACATCCATGTCTTTACTTTAATATTCTGTCCATCCTTTAAGTTCAAATCTAAGCAATATAATTCATCACTTTCATTTACGTATGCACGTGGGACAATGGCATACCCTAAATCAAACTTCACCATTTCTTTACACGTTTCATAACTGTCTACATGCATCGTATTCAATGGTGGGGAACTGAAGCGTTCATACCACCAATTTGCAATGGTTTTATCAATCGGGAGGAAATTATAGTCTTTTGATTTAATGGGTAGCTTTGCATCGATATTGTAATAGATTCTTGGAAGTTTTGGAAGGTCGTCAATATTGAGCTTTTCCTTTGAAATTAGGCAAATGTTTTCTTCATTTAACAAATATTTTTCGTCAAACCATTCATAGTTGCCGCGAATTAAACCAACGTAAACTTCTTCGTTTTGTAAGCGTTCAAGCGCTTCAAAGCTAAAACCAGTTTGAAGCTGAATATCGACTTTTGGATACGCTTCCTTAAAGCTTTTTAAGATAGGTGGAAGGGTGTAACGCGCGTAGATTTTGTTGGCCCCAATCCTTAAAGTACCCTGGACTTCCTTGCTAAGATTGAGAATATAGTTTTTTGTTTTTCGAATGTCGAGCAATGTTTTTTGGGCATAGGCTACTAAATGCTCACCCTCTGGCGTAAAGTTGAAAGACTTACCATTTTTGTTAATAACCTGAACCCCGTATTCTTTTTCGATTTGTTGTAGGCGATATGTAAGTGCAGGCTGGGTAATGTACAAGCGTTCAGCAGCCTTGGTCATATTTCGTTCTTCAAATAAATATTGGAGCATTTCACACTCGATCTCGTTCAACGGTATCCCCCCTAGCAATCTAAAATAAAAAAATATTTAGAATAATAAAATCTTAATTGATTTAACTACTTATTTCAAGGGTTAGAAAAAGCCAAAGAAACTAGTTCGAAGAGAAAAATGAAAAACCAGCACTTAGAAACAGTGAAAAGGGCGAAGAGAATCTGGTTTTGTAGAACTTTGATGATAAAAGAAAGAGAGTTCATATTTAGGAAATCGAAAGGTTTAAAAAGAGAGAAAGTTCTCTTTCATTAAAATTATTTATGGAATATTAAAAAAATTTGGATTTCACATCACTTGGGTCACCTTGTATAGTTGAGTTGTAAGAACAATCTAAAAATTCGATTGAACGAAAGAAAGGAGTTTTTATGGCATCACATATTATTGATATGCTTATGACTCGAAATGTATTTGGAACGGAGGAAATGCGGAACGTTTGGTCAGAGGAAAATCGGACACAAAAACATTTGGATGTTGAAGCGGCTCTCGCTCTTTCAGAGGCGGAGGAAAGGCTTATCCCGGAAGACGCTGCAAAAGTCATTTCAGAAAAAGCGAAAGTTGAATTTCTGAATCTTGAAGAAATTGCTGTAGAGGTACAAAAAGTTAGGCACGCATTGACCCCGACAGTCAATGCCTTGCAAAATGTGTGTGGACCTGGATACGGTGAATATGTTCATTACGGTGTAACGACACAAGATGTGATTGATACCGGCGTGATACTTCAACTGAAGGAAGCACATCAGGTAATTGTTCGAGAACTTCAAGAAGTTGCAAGTGAACTTGCACGCCTTGCACGTGAACATCGCGAAACACCGATGGCAGGTCGAACACATGGCGTCCAAGGGATACCGACCACGTTTGGCTTTAAATTATCCGTTCTTCTGAATGAGGTGATTCGACACCTTGATCGATTACGAGAATCCGAGGCGAGAGTTTTTACTGGTGTATTGAGCGGAGCGGTTGGAACCTTCGCATCATTTGGGCCACTTGGTCAGGCTGTTGAGCGCCGTTCACTAGAGATGCTTGGGCTCGCAGCACCAGATATTTGCTGGCACTCCTCGCGAGATCGGGTCGCTGAATATATTAGTATTCTTGGGATGATAAGTGCAACGCTTGCAAAAATGGGGAACGAATTCTATAACTTGATGCGGACAGAGATTGATGAATTAGAGGAACCATTCACTGATGGGAAGGTTGGTTCATCGACAATGCCTCATAAACGAAACCCTTCAGCATTTGAATCACTAGCATCATTAGCAAAACCAATACGTTATAATGTTGCAATGGCGCAAGAATCGATGATTGTTGAACACGAACGAGAATTAATGGCATGGCGTGGAGAATGGATTCTCGTTTCTGAAAGCTGTATCTATCTTTCGTTCCAATTATCGACGGCAAAGGCGGTTCTCTCGGGGCTTGTTGTGAAACCAACCAGTATGGAAAAAAATCTTAACTTGATGGGTGGCTTGATGATGTCAGAAAGGGTGATGTTTGCTTTAGGAGAACCTTTAGGTAAGCAAACAGCTCATCACGTTGTTTACGAAATTTGTATGAAGGCAGTGGAGGAAGGGAGACCCTTCCGGGACGTGTTACTCGAAAATGAACAAGTTCGAGAAGCGATTGCCATCGAAGAGCTAGAACACCTCCTTGACCCAATGACTTATTTAGGTTCTGCTCCTTTGATTGTCGATCAGGTCGTTGAAAAAGCTGAACAATCTGGGTGGTTAGAAGTAAAACAGCAGTCTGATGAAACGGTTCACAATTAGAGAAGAAAACAGATAGAAAAGTCGTAAATTTTTTTTAAACTGTTTGAAAGCGCTTTCTGTGGTGTGAATTTGTACTCTTATTACTGTTTTAAAAATAAAGGAGGAACTTAGATGAGACCATTTCCAATTGTTAAGGTGTTGATTGTCATGATTTCGCTATTGCTTCTAGTTGCTGCCTGTTCATCTTCTCAAGATACTGGCACGACCAAAGAAGAAGCTGCATTGGATTACCCGAAAGAGGATATTAACATTTTGGTTGGGTATGCCCCAGGGGGCGGGACGGATACAATGGCAAGGGTGATGATTCAAGCGTTAAATAATAACGGCATTGTTGACCAAACCTTTCAAGTTGAGAATTTACCTGGAGCAAGTGGAGTGAATGCGTTTATAAAAATGCAAAAGGAGTCAGATGATGATCACCAAATCATGATTGTGCCTGAAATGGGTATACCGCTTGTTAATGGTTCATTCGATGCGGGATATGACGATTTTATACCAGTCGCACAAGCTTCTACAGGAACTGTTGCAATGGTCGTTGGGAAAAATTCACCTTACGAGACAGCTGAAGAAGTGATTGAAGCGATTGAGAAAGATCCAGCTTCGGTTTCGATTTCAATACCTGGCGCTTTAGATAGTGCTGAACCTTATAGATGGTATACGATTTTTGAAGAAATCGGTAGTGACATTGAGTTAGGCGACTTAAACACTATCCCAACTGGTGGACTTTCAGAAGTCATTACGTCCATTGTCGGCGAGCATACGGATGTGGCACTATTAAGTGCTTCTAAAGGCATTGTTGACCAAGCGGAAGTAGGAAATATGAAAGTTTTAGCTGTCTTATCACCTGAGCGATTAGAACAATTTCCTGATACGCCGACTTTAGTAGAGCTTGGAATTAATATTGTTCATGACAAAGCTCGTGGTATTTGGATGGGTAAGGATGTTCCTGAAGAAGTTGTTCAATACTGGGAGGATGTTATGAGTAAAATCGAGACAACTCCAGAATGGCAGGAATATCTAGAGCAAGAAATGCTTCAAGCTACGTTTAAGGACTCGGAAGCGTATTTAGACTTTCTTAAAACAGAAGGGGAAAGTTTTGGAGCTTATATTAAGAGAATAGAAGAAAATAGATAGCTAGAACATTGAAAGGGAAGTCAGGGGTATTTTAAGCGAACCGTTTATGAATAACCTTCTCCTTCCTTTTTACAGCAACAGGAAGAACACGTCTCTATCTGTACTTTTGTAAAAGGAGGAATTTTATGAAGAAGGAACTTATTTTTGCGATGTTTTTTTTTCTATTTATTTTTTTGTTTTTTTTACAATCGATGACCCTTCCATTTATGTTACCTAATGGATTGCTAGCTTCAGGTTTTTTTCCAAGAATCTTAACGGTCCTCATTCTACTATTAACGTTATGTTATATTGTTTCACTCATTCGAAAAATGAAGAAAGAAAAACCAGTTCAAGAGAAAAAAGTGAATCCTAGGTCAATCGTTTCAAAACAACTCTTTTTAGTTGTTGCGATGGCTCTAGCCATTTTTCTAGGGGAATATTTAGGAGTGACTGTAACAACGGGACTTTTTCTATTAGTAACCCTTGTATTTATTGAAAAATTATCATGGCTGAGGTCAGCTATTTTTAGTATTTCCACATCGGTAAGCATTTACCTCATTTTTGAGTTTGCATTAAATCTTAATTTACCAAAAGGCATATTTGGATAGGAGGTGTAAGCAGAATGGAACTACAGTTTTTGATGGAAGGCTTTGTCAGTTTACTAAATCCTCAGGTCATTATGTGGTGTTTAGTCGGTGTAACGCTTGGAACCTTAGTTGGGGCTCTCCCAGGGTTGGGTCCAACAGCTGGGGTTGCTTTGCTTCTTCCTTTATGCTTTTCATTAGATACGTTAGAGGCACTCGTCTTATTAATGGGGATTTATCAAGGGACGATGTACGGTGGTCGGATGTCATCGATTTTAGTAAATGTTCCGGGAGAAGCATCTGCTGTCGTGACGGCTTTCGATGGATACCCGATGACGAAAAAAGGAAAAGCAGGGTACGCGCTTGCATTGAGTGCGATTGCTTCTTTTATCGGCGGAATGATCGGCTTTATGGGTTTGGTGTTTTTAACCCCTCTTGTTGCGGATTGGGCGCTCATTTTTAGTTCACCAGAATACTTTGCTTTGATTTTATTTGCCTTGCTTGCGACAAGTGGCTTAGGTGACCAAAGTTTACTGAAAGGTTTAATTGCGATGGGACTCGGGTTATTACTTTCAATGGTTGGAATGGATGCGATTCAGGGGTCACAGCGGTTAACTTTTGGATTACTAGGGTTATGGGATGGAATTGAGCTAGTTGTTGTCGCTGTCGGGATATTCGGAATTTCAGAGGTGTTGGTTAATATCGAATCAAAAGGTAAACGAAGTGGCGATGGTGATTCTTCAGATATCGCTCGAAAAATTCCCTTTAAAGAACTCTTTCCAACTATTAAACAAATCATTAGTAACGGCTGGAGTATTGTAAGAGGTGCTTTAACTGGTTTTTTTGTAGGTACATTACCTGGTGCTGGTGCAACCGTTGCAACGTTCCTTAGTTATTCAACGGAAAAAAAGCTTTCCAAAACCCCTGAACAATTTGGAAAGGGAAAAGATCAAGGGTTAAGTGGTCCTGAATCAGCAAATAATGCTTCAATTGGCGGAGCGCTCATTCCTTTGTTTTCAATGGGGATTCCAGGCTCAGGTACAGGCGCGATTTTGTTAGGGGCATTAATTATGTTGGGTCTACAACCAGGTCCCTTAATGATTGAAAAATCAGGAGATATTATTTGGGCAACGATTGCCGGTCTTATGCTTGCCAATGTCCTACTTTTAATTTTGAACACAGCATTTGTCCCAGGGTTTGCGTGGTTGATAGAAGTTGTAAAGCCATATTTAGCCCCGTTAATTGCCGCTCTCTGTTTTATCGGTGTGTACATGATTAACTATAGTTATTTTGAAGTAGGCTTGATGCTCTTGCTAGGTGTTCTCGGTTATTTTTTGAAAAAGTTTCATTTCCCGTTAGCCCCGATTGTACTTGCACTCGTTCTCGGCGGGATGCTCGAAACGAATTACCGGCAGTCGCTTTTACTTTCGCACAATGATTTCTCGATTTTTTTTACGCGACCGATTGCACTTGTGTTCATGCTATTAACGATTTTTGTGCTAATCTTTCCCATCATCAAAAAGGTATTTAAGATTGAAAAAAAACAAAATGATTTAACGTATTGATTTAGATAGGAAAAGGGAGGTGACAGTAATGTTCGTTAACCGCTTATGCGAGTTTTGTGCCTCAACCGAATATGAGGATTTACCAGCACAGGTAATTGAAAATACAAAGAATGCGATTATCGATACGCATGGGGTGATTTTTACAGGTTATAAAGAACCGGTAGCGGATCTCCTTATTGACTGGGTGAAGGATCAATCGATGAAGACAAGCGCAACAATTTTAGGATATGAATTAAAAACATCTGAGAGTTTAGCTGCTTTAGTTAATGGAGTCATGGGCCATGCCATTGATTTTGATGATGTTCATTCAGGGCTTCGAGGACACCCGAGCATTCCGATTTATTCTGCTATCCTAGCAGTTGCTGAAGCAGAAAAGAAAACAGGAAAAGAATTAATAACAGCTTTTAGCGTGGGCGTAGAAATCATGACGAAACTAGGAAGTTACGTAAACCCATCTCACGTTGTGAAAGGGTGGCACCCAACCGCCACATTGGGGGTTATCGGAGTCGCTTCAGCTATTGGAAAATTGTATTCTTTTACTCAAGCCGAGTTTAAACAGGTATTTGGTTTAGCTACTTCTATGATGTCAGGATTAAAGCTAAATTTTGGAACGATGACAAAGCCCTTCCACATTGGCTATTGTGCAAAAAATGGCATCGAAGCGGCACAACTTGTTAAAAGAGGATTTACGGCATGCGAGGATACGTTTACCCCTAAAACAGGAGTCTTTGACCTTTTTACCGACGAAGAGGTCAAGGAGTTCTGGGGAGAGGATTTAGGGAAGCCGTGGAGTCTCATTGATCCTGGATTTAATGTAAAAAGATATCCTTGTTGTTATGCGACGCATCGTTTTGCCGACGCCGCACTCATTCTTTCTCAAACGAACCAATTTAAGCTAGAAGACATTGAGAGGATTGAGTGTGTTGCTGCAGTTGGTTCATACGTTCCGCTCATTTACAACCGACCAAAGAGTGGGGTAGAGGGAAAATTTAGTTTAGAATATGTCATTGCAGCGATGCTACAAGATCAAAAACTGTCTGTGCAGTCGTTTACGGATGAAATGGTTAACCGTGCCGTAATCCAAGAATTACTAAAAAAGGTCTTTTTAAGCGAAGATGAAACGATAAAAGAAAATCGACCAGTAGGAGATATTGGCTACATTGAATTAATCATTCATACAAACGAAAAAGCATACAAAGAGACCATCTTTCATGCAAAGGGGTCTTCAAAGCAACCACTTAGTCAGACGGATTTAAAGGAGAAGTTTTTCGATTGTTTAAGTAGGGAGGAATTTACTTCTGAAGCGAACACCAGTTATCAACAACTAAGAGATTTAGAAAACATAAGTGATATTACTCAACTTTTTCCTTTTTCAGTAACTAAAGAAGAGTAATTATTTTTGAGCTTTTAATGGGGGGATGTATGGGCTAAACATCATTAATCATCTAGGAAGAAGGCATTAACATGGTCATTTTACAATTTTTTCTTTTTCTTCTACTAGGAGGGATAGGTGGTTATGTATGAAATCGACTACGCATTCCTGCTGGCACTTTGATAGGAGCAATGCTGGCTGTAGGGATTCGGGAAGTATATGAGTTTTTTAACGTTGGAGCCATCGAGCTTTTTGTCCTTTATCGTGCAGCTCGCATTAGGCTTAATGCTGGGACTTACGTTTTCAAAACTGGATACAAATGAAATTAAGAGGTTACTTGGTTGTTTAGTTATTATTACGGTTGGCGTTTTTGTCATGACATTTGGAGTAGGCTATGTTGTTTTAAGCTTATTTACAAGTATGGAGCGACAAACCGTTTTTTTAGCAACAGCTCCCGGTGGAATTGCAGAAATGTCGACAATTGCCCAAGTGTTAGATTTAAATTCACCGATTGTTGCCCTATTGCATGTCATGAGACTGCTCATCGTTTTAGCTATTTTTCCTTTTATTTTAAAGCTTTTTTATAAAAAACAATTCGGAACCACTAAAAGTAAGGCGACTTATCCCCGTTTTAATCGGAGGAAGTTTAGGATTAAGCTTTCAATCAGAAACGTTAGCGCTACTTAAAGAGGTTTGGGTGATTGCGATTATTATGCTACTTATTCATGTCGGCTTAGCGTTACTCGATTATCTATAAAAGCGTGTTCAAATAGTACCTCAAGAGCAAGGCAATGGCTCCGTTCGCTACGCGTCTAATGGTGTTAAACTTACTCACCATAAGACTTTTAAAAAATGTAGCGACTGCGCTCATTGCTTCAAGACTGTTCAAAAAAGGAAAAACACTCCTTTTTGAACAGCCTCTATAAGAATAATTTATGCAAAATTTAAAAGATTTCAATTTCACTTACTATTTTAAAGAAAGTATAGTGAAAGTAGGAGTTACGAAAAGGAGTTTGTAGGAGGGTGCTAAGTGGTAGAACATTTTGTCACGTTTAAATTTAATCATCAAACAACAGATGAACAAAAAAATCTAGCAATTGAAAAGCTTAGAACGCTTAAAAATGAGATTTCAGGGATTGTTGACTTACACTGTAATCATAATTTCTCTGATCGAAACAAAGGGTATGAGATTGGGCTTTCTGTTCGACTTAATGACAAACAGGCCCTAAAACATTACGGTCCTCATCCAAAGCATCAGGAGGCTGTCGCATTTTTAATGGAAATCGGTTTAGAAGACTTACTCGTCATTGATTTTGAGATATAGACGATAGGGAAGGGAGGAAACCATGTTATTACGCTATTTTTACAATGAAAAGTTGGCGCACGCTTCCTACTTAGTAGGTTGCCAAAAAACGGGCGAAGCCATCATCGTTGATCCAGCTCGAGATTTAGAACCATATTTTGAAGTTGCTAAAAAAGAAGGCATGCAGATTAAAGCAGCTGTTGAAACACATATTCATGCTGATTATGTGTCAGGCGCAAGGGAATTAGGAGAAGTTCATCAAGCAAAATTGTATCTTTCGGGAGAAGGTGGCGAGGAGTGGGGTTATCAGTATGTTGAGCGAATTGAACACGAGCTTCTCTTTAACGGAGACCAATTTAACATCGGTTATTTAATTTTTGAGGTCATGCACACACCAGGTCATACGCCTGAAAGTATCTCGCTCTTATTAACGGATCGTGGTGGAAATGCCGATTTACCGATGGGGATTTTTTCAGGAGACTTTGTTTTTGTCGGTGACATTGGGCGCCCAGATCTTCTTGAATCGGCACTTGGTCAGGAAGGGTCTACGTTAGCAAATGCGAAGGCAATGTTTAATTCGCTTGCTACTTTTAAACAATTGCCAGACTATTTGCAAGTATGGCCAGCGCATGGTGCAGGCAGTGCATGTGGAAAGGCACTTGGCGCCGTGCCTTCTTCAACTGTTGGTTATGAGAAAGCGTTTAATTGGGCCCTTTCGATAACGGATGAGGATGCTTTTTGCAAAGAGCTGCTAGCTGACCAGCCAGAACCACCAACCTATTTTAAGGTGATGAAAGAGGTAAATAGAAAAGGCCCGGCTTTATTAAAGGACTTAAAAAAGCCACAGGAAATCAAATCAGCTCAAAAAATGATAGAGTTACTTAATCAAAATCTACAAATCATTGATACGCGTCAGTCAAGTGAATTTCAAAAAAAGCATATCGAACATACGATTAATATTCCCTATTATAAATCCTTTCCAAATTGGGCTGGCTGGCTCGTTGATTATGAGCGCCCTCTTTATCTTATTTGTGACACTTCCGAGTTAGAGAACATTTTACATGCTCTTAATTCGGTAGGAATTGACCAAATAGCAGGTTATATGGATAGTCAAGTGGTTCATTCTAGTGATTTATTTGTGCTTGAATCCTATGAGGATGTAACGCCTTCTGACATAAGAGTAAAGGTTGAGAAGGGTGAAGTACATGTACTAGATGTTCGTCAGGTTTCGGAATTAAAGGAAGGTTTTATTCCTCATTCCCAGCTAATCATGTTAGGAACGTTAGCGGAACGATTGGATGAACTACCTACAGACAAACCGATTTTAACACAGTGTCGTACAGGAATTCGTTCTAATATTGCAGCAAGTATTCTCCAAGCAAATGGAATAAAAAACGTGTTAAACCTAAATGGTGGAATTGTCCATTGGCAAAAGGAAGGGTTGTCTACTCTAAAGAATAAGCAAAATGCATAGCTGAAATGGAGCTATTGCTACCTCTACTATAAAAGGAAAAGGAGTGGTTTTAATGGGGCAAGTCGTGAGTATTGATTGGGTAAGGGAGCAGGTGGATAAACCAGATGTCCAGATCATCGATTGTCGTTTTGTTTTAGGAGATTTAGTAGCTGGTCAACAAGCATACAATGAAAGTCATATCCCTGGTGCTCTTTATGTTCATCTAGAGGAAGACTTATCAGGAGTGATTAGCGAGCATGGGGGACGTCACCCTCTTCCAGATGCGGAAACGTTCGCTAACAAAATCGGTAGTCTGGGCATTGATGAAAACGTAACAGTTATTGCCTATGACGACCAAGGAGGCGCAATGGCTTCACGTTTTTGGTGGTTAATGCAATTTTTGGGGCATCCAAAGACGGTTGTCATGGATGGTGGCTTCTCTAAGTGGACGGAGAGCGGATTTCCTGTTACTGCTGAAATACCGGCTGTTACAGCATGTCAATATCTTCCGGTGATTCAAGAAGAGATGGTCAAAAGCATGGCAGAAGTGAAAGAAAAAATGAATACGTCTGGGGTTATGTTAATCGATTCACGAGAACCAAATCGTTATCGTGGTATAGAAGAGCCGATTGATTTTAAAGCAGGTCACATTCCAGGAGCGTTAAACTTTTTTTGGAAGGATAGTTTGAATGAAACAGGGGACTGGAAGACAGTAGAGCAACAAAGAGAACGTTTTTCAGAATTAGAACAGGCAGACGAAATCATCGTCTACTGCGGATCAGGTGTAACCGCGTGTCCAAACGTTTTAGCTTTAAAAGAAGCAGGATTTACGAATGTGAGATTGTATTCAGGAAGTTGGAGTGATTGGATTACGTATCCCGATAATCCCATTGCAACGTTAGAGGGGTAATGTGGTGGGCGATGAAGAGGAGGACAATTACATGCTGACAATAAAACAACAATTAAAAAAAATCGAAAATCCTTCGTGGAATTTGGGTGAGTTCCAATGCTAGATACTAGTGCTCGTAACAAGTTGATTGCAATTGTTGGAGAAGAGCATTTCAAAGACAACCAAGAGGCGCTAATTAGTCATTCCTATGATGCTACGCCTATTTATCAGGAAATTCCTGATGCCGTGTTATTTCCTGGCTCCACTGCGGAAGTGTCTGCTGTGTTAAAAGTCGCTTCAGAACATCTGATTCCCATTGTTGGGCGCGGGGCTGGGAGTAATTTATGCGGTGGCACGGTACCGGTAAAAGGCGGAATTGTCATGGTCACCAATCGCATGAACCAGTTACTTGAAATTGACACAGATAACCTTACAGCGATCATCCAGCCTGGCTTGATTACGAGCAATTTTCATAAGGAAGTTGAGAAGCTAGGCTTGTTCTACCCACCGGATCCAGGGAGTATGTCGATTTCAACGATGGGCGGTAATATTATGGAAAATGCAGGTGGGCTACGGGGACTAAAATATGGGACGACAAGAGATTACGTGATTGGATTAGAGGCTGTTCTTCCATCAGGTGAAATCATCCGAACGGGAGGAAAACTATACAAAGACGTAGCGGGCTACGACCTTACGAAACTGCTTGTTGGGTCAGAAGGAACACTTGCCATTATAACAGAAGCCACGGTTAAGCTACTACCTGCTCCAAAGGTGAAGAGAACGATGATTGCGATGTATGAGGATATTTATGCAGCTGCAAGAACGGTTTCTAAAATTGTTGGAAACCGGATTATTCCAGCAACGCTTGAATTTATTGATAACGCAACACTTCGGGTAGTGGAGGAATACAACAAGCTTGGTCTCCCTACGGATATGGACGCGATCCTCTTAATCGAGCAAGATGGTATGGACCTTTCCGTTGTCGAAAAGGATATTAAGGAAATTATTAACATTTGTAAACAAGAGGGCGCAGTCGACGTCAAAATTGCTCAAAGTGACGAAGAAGCAACGAAACTAATGCAAGCGAGAAGAGGAGCCTTATCAACGATCGCACGAATTCGTCCAACGACGTATCAGGAAGATGCGACTGTACCGCGTTCTAAAATTGCAGAGATGGTGACACAAATTAATCAAATAGCCGAGAAATATAACTTACAAATATGTACGTTCGGTCATGCAGGAGACGGCAACCTTCACCCAACTTGTGCAACGGATGCAAGAGACAAGGAGGAATTTCATCGGGTTGAAATGGCGTATGAAGAAATCTTTCGTGCGGCGATCGATTTAGGGGGGACGATAACAGGAGAGCATGGTGTTGGATTAATTAAAGCTCCTTACTTGGAATGGAAGGTCGGTCGGATTGGTATCGAGATTATGAAAGGAATCAAACGAGCATTCGACCCAGACAATATTTTAAATCCAGGAAAAATTTGGCCTGAAGAGATAAAGGAAGGAGAAGTTCATGACAGCACCTTTAGCTAAATCAGACCTAAAAACAATCGATCCGAAACATCAAGCCCTTACAGAAAAAATGCAACAAACATTAAACTATGATGAGTTAACGAATTGCATGCGCTGTGGATTCTGCCAGCCAGCTTGTCCAACGTTTAAGGAAACGGGGTATGAAGCAGCTTCTCCTCGAGGAAGAATTGCCCTAATGAAAGCGGTTGTCGATGGGCTGATGGACCCAGACGAGGAGTTTAAAGAACAGATGAGTTTATGTCTCGGCTGCCGTGCCTGTGAACCTGTTTGCCCAGCCGATGTGAAATATGGACAATTAATTGAGCAAACGAGAGATGCGATCGCACAACAAGAGGAGTGGCGGGGTTGGGTGAAATTCTTACGACCGCTTATGTTTAAGCACTTGTTTCCTTCTCAAAAAAGAATGCGTTTCATCGGATTAGCATTAAAAATATATCAAAAATCAGGCTTAAGATGGCTTATTAGAAAACTAAATATTTTAAAGCTTTTTGATAAACAAACGAGTCAAATGGAACAAATCTTACCTGACGCTTCGTTTAAAGGAGTGGTTGAGAAATTAGGCGAAACGCTCATCCCAGCAAAAGGGGAAAAAATTGCCCGGGTTGGTATGTTTCGTGGCTGTATTATGGATGTTTTGTTTACAGAGACGAACATGAATACGGTCAATCTTCTTTCGGAGGCAGGTTTTGAGGTCGTGATTCCACCAACACAAAACTGTTGTGGCGCTCTTCATGCCCACAGTGGAGAACTAAATATAGCAAAAGAAATGGCGAAGAAAAACATAAAAGCTTTTCAGGAAGCGAATGTTGATTATATCGTATCAAACGCTGGTGGTTGCGGTGCTTTGCTTGTAGAGTATGATCATTTACTGCATGAAGAGCCTGATTGGACTGACAACGCGAAATGGTTTGCGAACCGAGTAAAGGATGTTAGTCAGATTTTAATGGACATTGGAAGGGTTCCTTCGTTTTCAGCAGAGCCAAAAGGAGAAGAATCCCCACCGCAAGTTAAGGTCACGTATCAGGATTCCTGCCATTTACGAAATGTGATGCGTTCGGTGCAGGCACCGCGCCAACTCATGAACAGTATTGCAAATGTCGAGTTTATTGAGCTTCCAGACTCGGACCGCTGTTGTGGCTCTGCAGGTATTTATAATTTAGTTCAGCCTGATATGGCTTCAAAAATCCTTGATCGAAAAATGGAAAATGTCAAAAATACAGAGGCACATTACCTCATCACGAGTAACCCAGGCTGCTTGCTTCAAATGAAGTTAGGAATTGAAAAGGAAAACCTCTCAAATCAAATGCAGGCTGTTCATTTAGTTGACTTCTTATATGAACGGACGCTACGTGCCAATGAATTAGTAAGTACGAATGAAAATAAATAAGAAAAGAGAAATGGGGAATAGAAATGAAAATCGAATTACGTCGGATATCAACATTGCAACATCTTGTAAAAGCGCAGACGAGAAGCTTAGTCATGGATGTAGATACGAATCTTGGGGGAGAAGACGTTGGCTTTCGTCCATTTGAAGTATGGCTAACGAGTCTATCATCATGCTCAGCATATACAATGACAAGATATGCACGAGAAAATAAGATGGATTTACAAGATATTCAAATGACAGCAGAAGATACGGTCGATGAAACGGGACATATTTCTGCTGTTACGTTTCATGTTGCCACTAAAGGTGATTTAACAAAAGAACAGAAAGAAGAATTATTCACCTATGTCCGTAATAATTGCAAATTATTACGGACTGTCAGTTCGAATATTCAAGTACATTATTTAGATGCTCAGGCAGAGGAAGGGGAAAATTGTAAGGTAGAAGGTGGGAACTGCTGTTTATAGATTAGTAAACTCATAACGGTGCTTGATTGATCAATTTTCTCAGGAAAAAGAAGGTTTATTTTAATCGCACTTTTTTACAAACGGTATCACTTTTTTGAAAAGCAGTACTTGTATGGTATGTACTAAAAATTTTGTCATAGTCATACTCGCTCGTATTGTTTGCCACTTTTCCAAATTCTGTTTTGGTTGCCGCTGGTGCCAAAACTTTAGCTTGTAAGTTTGCATTGGCGGCTTTCAGTTCATGGGCCAATCCCTCGGTAAATACACTGACAAAAATCTTGGAAGCACAGTAGGTAACGGCCGTTGGCACGATTGTGTATCCACCAGCTGAAGATATATTGATTAATTGTGTACCATCCACGTCTTTATAATCACGTACATACAAGGACGAAAAGATAGTTAGGACTTCCACGTTTAGGCGCAGCATTGTTTCAATCTTTTCCAAGTCTTGACCGGACACACTTTCATAGCTACCGAAACCTGCATTATTAATCCATGTTTCGATTTGATATGAATTTAACTCTTTATAGAGTTGATGAGCGTTTTGACTAATGGAAACATCGACTGCTTTTATCACAATATCCAGCTCAGGAATTTCCTGCAAGATTTCCCTTTTCGGGTCGTTCAGATTGTTTTCACGGCGAGCAACAAGTATGATATTTTTCTTGCGTTTTGCGAAAGCCTTAGCTGTCGCGTAACCTATACCAGAGCTTGCTCCGGTAATAACTGTATATTTCCCTGTGTATCCATTTTAATCTTCCCCTTTAACTTGGCATACTGACCCCTAATATAAATTGGGGTAGCAAATAAAAAAGAACCTGATCAGACGATTCCTTTCTCATAGCAATAAAGATTACATTTTCATCCACTGATTGAAGAGCTTCTTCCGCATCATTACTACCTAATTCTTCAAAAAACTTTTTACTGGCTGCTTCTGTCATTTCAACTCCACCTCTCCTAAGTAGATACCAACTCATAAATCTACTCTAGTTGTTAGAGCGCGCTTGAAGTCAAGATATTTTTTCTGTTTAGGATAATCCCGATTCGAGTTTTTTGTACAATTCGATTTTCTCCTTCAGTACTTCGGAATTTTCCTGTAAAGCTGCAATTTTCGCTCTAACTAGGACTTGATGCTCCTCAAGTATTTTCCGTCGCTCTATTACCGTTGATTCCCCCTCACGTCGAAGATCAGAATAACGAAGCATCTGCTGAATAGACATTCCCGTCTCCCGCAAGCGAAGCAGAAAAATGATCCATCTCATGTCTTCCTCGGAGTAAAAGCGCTTACCTCTTTTGTCACGTTGGATTTCATGAAGAAGCCCGATTTTTTCATAATAACGTAGTGTATGAGTGGTTAATCCTGATCGTCTAGAGGCTTCTTGAATCGTAGAAAAAAGTTCTGTATTGTTCAATGTAATCAGCTCCTAAAAAATTTCATTTCTAGTATCATTAAATGTTCCTGGTATAAGAGTTAATTTTCATTCGTATTGTAACAGAATAATGATCGGGTAATTATGTAGAGAAGATACATTTAAAAAGAAAAATGCTATTGAAGAGGATTTTGAACTTCCAAAGGATGCAACTGTTTCAGAAATTGTTGAAATGATTGGTACACAAAGTTTGATAAAAACAACACAATATTTTGGACTTACCCCTTGATTTATAAGGGTTTAGTTAATTTTTTTGTTCAAACTTTTTTATAAAATCATGTATTTGCATGAGATGAAAAAGCTTATTTTGATCAATCTTTTTTCAAAAAAACGTATTACTGATGTAGCGATAAATCAACGGTTGACGAGTATTATTAATCAGACTTTTTTATAAAGCTACAGGTTTTGTTTTTATAGAAAAAAAGTACTTTATTTGGTAAAAAAGATGTTTACTGAAGCTGTTGTTATGAGCTAATCATAATAGCAGCTTTTTTCTATTCAAATAATGGAGGTTTCCTATGTCAAAGCGCACAAATGGTTGGACAGAAGAAAAAATCGCTCGTTACTACGCTGAAGGACGTGGAAAAGGTGAATTAGCAAGTTACAAACCATGGTTGACGATTCAAAATGTTCCCTCTTCAGGTCGTGTACATCGATTTAAAGGTTGGAAAACAAACCGTATAGTAAGTGATTTAAAAGAAGAATTAATTAGTGATGTGATAAATAAATTGAAACAAGAATTGTCTCTAATTGGTACTTATCAAGAAGTGAATGAATCCAGTTTAGCAAATAGAATAAGAATTGACACTATCCAGCATCATGCTATAATCTATTTAGAAATTTATAAATCGTAATAATTACGATTATCGGGGATGATACTCTATAAAGCAAAAAAAGTTTAAATAAAAAATATAAGTACTGAGGGTAGTTATGATGAAACTGGAAATTGATTTTATAAAATGTAATCCAACACAAAATATGACGATTCTTGTTAAAACGATTCATCCATTTGAAGAGTACACGAACATTGCTTCAAAACTTATGTCATATGATAGCGTGAATGCTGAACAAGTAGGGTTTATAGAAAAATCGACAAAAAAGGAAGTGGCTGCACACTTAAAAATGGCTGGCGGGGAATTTTGTGGTAATGCTTGTATGGCACTGGCGGGATATATTGCATCTAATAAAGGGCTAAGGCAGAATGATTCGGAGGAAATAGTATTAGAAGTTTCTGGTACAGACGAATTAGTCATGTGCCGGGTGATAAAAAAGATTGATGAATACTACTGTCAAGTCACGATGCCTATTCCTAAAAAGATTGAACAGAGAGTCATAACATATGATGGAAGCGATTTGGAGATTTTTATCGTTAGATACCGCGAGTTTATTCACATTGTGATAGAAGTTGAACAATTTAATAAAGCGGTGAGAGAAAAAGCACAAACATTAGCAAAATTACTAGGAGTAACTTTAGAGGCTAATTTGATTGGAATTTTGTTATATAAACCAGAATCTGATGAATTGGCCCCTCTTATTTATGTCCCAGATCTAGATACTATGATTTGGGAAAGAGGGTGTGGTTCAGGTACTGCCTCTTTAGGAGCCTATTTGGCTTGGAAGAAAAAAGGGAGGGTTTCAGCGCAAGCAAAACAGCCAGGTGGCACTATTCAAGTTGTGGCGGATTGGAATAAAGAAAAGTTACAAAGTCTTAAAATTGAAGGTACCGTTGGAATAGTTGCACAAGGTAAAGCTTTTGTACATGTTTAGCTATCATACTTTGCGGGGTGAAAGAAGTGCATATTCTAGAGAAACTTGAGATGAATGCAGCAGAACAGTTTAAAGTCTCATTAAAGGAGTTCTCACAGAAATTTCACAATTTGGCAGTATCCTATGATCATACCGTGAATAATTGTTCGAAGTTAGAGAGTTTGATAGATGCTTATTCAAACTTTATAACAAATAAAGAGAACAAAGAAACGTGGGAACGACTAGAACAGCAAAAATCCAGTGATTTGAAGCAACTTGTGGTGGACTTGAGAAAGAAATCAGCCCTATGTGTGGCTATCATGGAAAAATATCGTGCATTAAAGTTACAGAATGGAGAAGCTGAAATAACCGATTATTTTAAAAATATCGAGTCATGTATTGAAGAAGAATTTGGCAGCTTTCAAGTTACTTCTGACTCCAAAGTGTTACTAGTCGGATCAGGTGCATTTCCAATGACACCTATATTGATTGCTAAGTGTACAGGGGCAGAGGTTGTTGGCATAGATATTGATGCTGAGGCTATTGAACTTGGACAAAACGTAGTGGAGAAACTAGGAAGAGGTTTAAATATTCGTTTGGAAAAAGTGCTTGTGGAGAAACTTGATTTTACAAAAGATGCGACGCATATCATCTTTAGCTCAACGGTTGAAAGTAAATACGACATATTGGACCAACTACATACACTGACGAACAAAAGAGTGGAGGTGGCGATGAGATATGGTAATCAACTGAAATCTTTATTTAACTATCCATTAAGGAAAGTAAATGAACAAAAATGGGAGGTAGTTGAGCATATCTTGCGTCCAGACAATGTGTTTGATATCGCTTTATATAAAAAAGCATAGATTGCTTGACTGTAAGAAAGGGAGGAGTTTATGGCCGATTTTAAACGTGTCTTACTATTAGGAACTGGACCGACATCTATTCAACTTGCTTTATTGTTAAAAAAACAGCGGAATTGCTCCGTAGGAATTGCGGGGAGAGCATCTGTTCGATCAGAAAGTTTTTTTGAGTCCATCCAGCAAAATAATCAGCTTAGCCGTGTAAGTGTTCAAAATGAAAAACATCAAGCCATGGAAGGTGAATGCTTCATCGATCACCTTTTTAATGGATATGAAACCATTACGGGCGAATGGGATACTCTTATTTTCTCTGTAACAACGGATGCCTATGTTGAAGTATTGGAAAAAATCAGCAATCAGCTCTTAAAACAAGTAAAGTGTATTGTTTTAATGTCTCCGACCTTCGGATCCAACAGCTTAATAAGAAATTATATGAACCAACTTCATTCTGATGCAGAAATTATTAGTTTTTCTACATACCTTGGGGATACCCGATGGATGGATGATAGACCATCTCATCATGTTTTAACAACGGCAGTCAAGAAAAAGGTATACATAGGCTCGACGCACCATTCGTCTAAAAATATTGAAATACTATCTAAAGTTTATGAGCAATTAGGTATTGAGCTAGATGTCATGGATTCTCCACTTGAGGCGGAAACAAGAAATATTTCTTTATACGTACATCCACCTTTGTTTATGAATGACTTCTCATTAAATGCGATTTTCGGAGATGTAAATAACAAGAAATACGTATATAAAATTTATCCTGAAGGACCTATTACGCAATATTTAATTCGTGATATGTTATCCCAATGGAAAGAAATAATGAATGTTTTAGAGGAAATAAATATAAAAAGTATAAATTTACTTAAATTTATGACAGACGATAATTATCCAGTAAGGTTGGAAAGCTTATCCCGTCAAGATATAGAAAGTTTTAATCACTTAGAAACTATTCATCAAGAGTACTTGTTATATATACGTTATACCTCACTATTAATGGATCCTTTTTCAGAACCAGATGAGAATGGAAGATATTTCGATTTTTCTGCTGTTCCAATTAGGAAAATGTTTGTCAATAGAGAAGGGTTTTTGGATATTCCAAGGATGCCTAAAGAAGATTATTATCGCATAAAAATAATACAAGGAATCGCAAGATATTTAGACTCAGAATGTCCAACAATAGATAAATTCATTAAAACATATGAGAGTAAAATTGTAGAGGTTGCTCAATCTCATGAAAACGAATTGTTATCTGATGGATTTGTAGTACAAAGTTTTGACGAAGACCTGAATATGATTTGTAGTGAAATAGGAAAAAGTATAGGAACAAAGCAATTGAAATAGAACTTGTCTTAAACTAATAGTTTAATATACTATGTAAATAGTAATTATTTCGTTTTATGGTAGAGACATTGTTTTAATAAAGTAAATTAAAATTAAGTATGACTAAAGGGAGAGAAGTAGATTGTTAATTAAAAAATGTAAGTTAGTGGGTCTGATATTTTTGGTTATATCTATTCTAGTTGCCTGCTCTGCAGAAAATTCTACTAGTGAAAAAAAGGAAGATGATGCAGCTAAAAGTGAAAACGAATTAATTTATACATCAGCTAAAGACATCAATGATATGAATCCTCATCTTTACACAGGTTCCATGCCAGCACAAGGGATGGTATATGAATCATTAGTTGAGAACACTGAAGACGGAATTAAGCCTTTACTCGCTGAGTCGTGGAAAGTTTCAGAAGATGGAAAAGTATACACTTTCTATTTAAGAAAAGATGTGAAATTTCATGATGGTGAGCCGTTTAACGCAGAGGCAGTGAAGAAAAATATTGAAGCTGTACAGAATAATGCAGAAAAGCATGCCTGGATTAAGTTATCGACAAAAATAGAAAGTGTGAATGCAGTAGATGAGCATACGGTTGAATTAGTATTGTCAGAAGCATACTATCCAACTTTGGTTGAATTGTCGATGACCAGACCGTATGTATTCATATCACCTAAAGATTTTAAAAACGGGGAAACAAAGGATGGTGTAAATGGTTTTAACGGTACAGGACCATATATTTTGACTGAACATAAAACGGATGAGTACGCAACGTTTGAAGCAAATGAAGACTATTGGAATGGGTCACCTAAAATTAAAAAGATTACGTCTAAAGTACTTCCAGCTGGGGAAACGACATTGTTAGCTTTACAAAAAGGAGAAGTCAACTTTGTATTTACAGATGATCGTGGCGCAGATAGTCTCAATGTCGAAGCAATGAATCAATTAGTCGATTCCGGAGACTATCAACTTGTAAGAAGTGAACCAATGAACACCAAAATGATTGTAGCAAATAGCAGTAAAGCTGATAATCCAATAAGTGAAACAGCTGTTCGTGAAGCCATTTGGTACTCGATTGATAGAGAAACCATTAGTAAAGATATTTTTAATGGCACAGAATCAGTGGCTCACACACTATTTTCACCTAACGTAAATTATGCAGATGTCGACTTAAAGAAGAGAGGCTATGATGTAGAAAAAGCCAAGGAGATTCTAGAAAAAAATGGATGGAAATTAGAGAATGGTAATGAAGTTAGAACCAAAGATGGAAAAAAATTAGCCATGGAGCTCTATTATGATAGCAATTCGTCTTCTCAAAAAACACAGGCTGAATTTATTCAGGCTTCATTAAAAGAGATTGGTCTTCAACTGGAGATTATTGGTGAAGAGTCAACTTCAATCGCTAATAGAAGATCAACTGGTGACTATGATTTATTATTCAATCAAACTTGGGGTCTAGCGTATGACCCACAAAGTACAATTGCTGCTTTTACATCTGAAGCTTCTTATTTGCACACGACAAAAGGCATTGATAAAGCAGATGAACTATACAAGAAGATTGAACAAGTTATGATATCTACAGATGAGCAAACTAGAAAATCATTGTACGCTGATATTCTGACGATTGTTCATGAAGAAGCGATTTTTATTCCTATTTCAAATGGAAGTGTAACTGTAGTAGCCCCGAAGAATTTAAGCGGAATATCATTTAAGCAAACTCAATTTGAGCTGCCATTTGAGTTGATGAACTTTAAATAGAAATATAAATAAAAGGAGATTTTTCCCCTTTTTATTTTTGAGGAAGTATAAACGTTTAAAGTCTTGATATTTCAATGGAAAGGAGAATACCTATGGGAAGTTACATCATTAGGAGAGTACTAATTACAGTACCCTTACTTTTAACCATTTCGTTTTTGACCTTTATCTTAATTAATCTTTCGCCTTTAGACCCAGCTGAGGTGGTGTTACAAGCTCAAGGTGTCCCACAGATAACAGAAGAATTATTAGAACAAACAAAAGAGCAGCTTGGGATGGATAAGCCGTTTATTTTACAATACTTTGACTGGCTTTATGCAACCTTACAGTTGGATTTTGGAGAATCATATATTAATGGGAAACCAGTGTGGTCACTACTAGTCCCAGCATTTTTTAATACATTCAAGTTAACGTTAGTTTCATCGGTTTCCATTATCTTTATGTCTATATTACTAGGTGTAATTTGTGCGTTGAATGAAGGGAAAATAATTGATAAATCGGTAAGAGGATTTTCGTTTTTCTTAACAGCAATGCCGTCATACTGGCTGGCATCTATTATGATTTGGTACATATCGGTTAAATTAGATTTTTTACCAACAAGTGGGATGGTATCGTATAAAAGTTATATCTTACCGGTTATTGTCATCACGATCAGTTATGCTGGTATTTATTTTAGAAATGTTAGAACATCTATGTTAAACAATTTAAATGAGGATTACGTTTTATATGGAAGAGCCTCAGGGTTATCAGAAATGAAAATCACTAAGCATATACTAAGAAATTCATTACAGGTTGCCATTTCGATCTTTGGTATGTCTATACCCATCATATTGGGAAGCACAGTCGTTATAGAAAACGTTTTTGCATGGCCAGGCTTAGGGACTCTAAGTGTTAAAGCAATTCTAAGCAGAGATTTTCCTATCATACAGGCCTACGTTCTTATATTAGCAGCAGCCTTTGTTTTGTTTAATACGATCTCCGACATTATAAATGCTGCGATGAATCCTAAGTTAAGGAATGATCTTTAAATGAGAATATTGAAAAACTTAAGTAAAGATAAAATAGGTACGATTTCTTTATTGATCATTGTTGTCACAGTTATTGTTGGTATTTTCGCGCCATTATTTGCGCCATCTGCCCCTAATGAAGTCAATATGAGTCTTCGATATGCTTCACCTTCGTGGGAATACTTATTAGGTAATGATCATCTAGGGAGATGTATTTTATCCAGAATCATCTATGGAATTCGACCAAGTGTATTATGGGTATTTGTTGTTCTGTTAATATCTGTTTTAATTGGTGCTATCTTAGGTTTTCTAGCTGGCTATTTTCGAGGGAAAGTCGATGCGGTCATTATGAGAATATGTGACACGATGTTATCTTTTCCAGGATACGTTATGGCGCTAGCGATTATTGGGGTTTTAGGTGTGGGTCTTGAAAACATTCTCATTGCATTTGCCTTGATAAAATGGGCATGGTTTGCCCGCGTCATCAGAACTTCTGTCATGCAGTATGCTCAATTAGATTATGTGAAGTTCTCTAAAGCATCAGGTATTAGTGATATAAAAATAATTTGTAAGCACATTGTTCCCGTTACCTTTTCTGATATTGCAGTAATTTCTAGTGGCTCTATTGGATCGATGATTTTGCAAATCTCAGGTTTTTCATTTTTAGGCTTAGGAATTCAGGCCCCAAATGCTGAATGGGGGATGATGTTAAATGAAGCAAGGGAAGTAATGTTTACGAGACCAGAGTTAATGTTAGCTCCCGGTTTAGCCATTGTTATTGTAGTATCGGCATTCAATTTTTTATCTGATTCGCTTCAAGTTGCTCTAGACCCTAAACTAGTAAAATCAAAAAGCAAGCATAAAAGTAATTTACCACTTTCAAAAATAAAGGTTCAAGAACAAGAGGTGGCTAATTAAATGATGAATATATTGGAAGTCGAAAATTTAAAGGTGTGGGATAACAATTCTGGAAAAGAAATTATTCAAGGTAGTACATTTCATTTAAAGGCAGGGAGCTGTCTTGCTATTGTGGGAGAAAGTGGAAGTGGAAAGTCAGTTACTTGTAGGGCGATCATGAGGTTAAACAGGTCCAATCTTAACCAATCAGGAGATATACTTTTTAAAGGCGAAAACATTAGCAAACTTTCTACAAAAGAGATGAGAAAGAAAAGGGGAAGAAATCTTTGCATGATTTTACAAAATGGGATGAGTGCATTCGATCCTTCTTGTGTGGTAGGTGTTCATTTAAGAGAAACACTTGCTGAACACTTCAATTGGAGTAGAAACGAAATCGCACGAAGAATGACAGGTGCCATGGAAAGTGTCATGCTGAAAAACCCGGCAGATATAATGAACAAATACCCTCATCAGTTATCAGGGGGAATGCTGCAACGAGTTATGATAGCATTGGCTCTTGTCTTAGAACCGGAGATTATCATTGCGGATGAACCGACCACAGCACTAGATACCATCTCGCAATATGAAGTAGTGGAACAATTTATTAGGTTGCGAGAAAGAATGGGTTGTTCGATGATCTTTATTTCTCATGATCTGGGTGTTGTAAGGAAAATTGCAGATGATGTCATGGTGATGAAGGATGGAGAAATTATAGAAAGAGGGAAAACCGAAGCAATTTTCAAAGAGGCGCAACATGAGTACACAAAATATTTAGTATCCACTAGACTCGCGCTGAGTAGTCATTTCAAGAAAGTAATGGGGGAGGGCTGCTAGTTGCTGAAGGTCGATAATGTTTTAAAAAACTACAAAAAAGGTGGATTATTTTCTTCAGAGAGACAGAACGTTCTAAAGGGTGTTAGTTTTGAATGTGAGAATGGAGAATGTCTTGGTATTATCGGAGAAAGTGGAAGTGGCAAATCCACGTTAGGACGTTTGTTATTAGGTATTGAAAAACCTGATAGTGGAATGGTTTTATTTGATGGAGAGAATGTAGTAGATAGAAAAGTAAGACTAGGCAGCATAAGCGCTGTTTTTCAAGACTATAAATCTTCCATTAATCCGTTCTATACGGTTGAGGATGCAATCTTGGAACCAATGAAAATTCAGAACAAGAGTAGAAAAGAAAATAAAGACAAGGTTGTAAACCTGTTAAATCAAGTTGGATTACCTGCTTCTTATCGAAACAAATATCCTCATGTGTTATCAGGGGGAGAGGTTCAAAGAGTGTGTATTGCAAGGGCTATTTCAACTGAACCAAAATGTATCATATTAGATGAAGCAATCAGTTCGTTAGATGTATCCGTTCAAACACAAGTTCTTGAATTACTTAAGGAATTAAAAAGAATCTACAATATGAGTTATATTTTTATCACGCATGATCTACAGGCTGCTGCCTATATTTGCGATAGAATTATCATCTTTAGGGATGGTCAAATTGAAGAAATAGTGGGAATTGAACAATTAAAGGATGTTCAGTCTGTTTATGCAAGAAAGCTATTACAATCGTTGATAACGTTTTAACCATCTACTTAAATTAACAGATTTTGTAAAGAGTTGGAGGAAAGAACTGTGAGTGGAGCTATGTCTTGGCCTTTTCTACGTTTGTATCTGTTAGTGCTTCTTTATTTCAGTGCCAATGCTATACTCATTGTCATTATCCCTTTGCAAGGGGGAGCATTAGGAGCCACCAATACAACGATAGGTTTGATTATGGGGGCATATTTGTTTACAACCATGTTTTTTAGACCATGGGCAGGTCAAATCATTCAAAAGCATGGGTCGATAAAAGTGTTGCGTATTATTCTTATTATTAATGGTTTCGCTTTAATCTTATATACGGTAACTGGGCTAGGCGGTTACCTAGTTGCTCGTATGTTACAAGGGGTATCAACAGCTTTCTTTTCAATGGCCTTACAGATTGGCATTATTGATGCACTGCCAGAGAAAGACCGTTCTCAGGGAATTTCACTTTATTCCTTATTTTCGTATATACCAGGCATTATTGGACCTTTATTGGCATTAGGCATCTGGCAAGGGGGAATGGAATACTTTGCAATTGTAATGATAGCAATTGCCATTTTTACGGGGGTGTTTGGCTATAGTGCCAAAATGGATAAAGCTGAAGCCCAGCCTATTACAAAAAATGCTGAGCAGGGTGTAAATATGTTTAATTCATTTGGTCAGTTAGTGAAAAATCCACATTTATTTAAATGTAGTGTATTGATGTTAGTTGGTTCAATTGTATTTGGAGCAATTACTGTCTTCATACCTCTTTATGCTGAACAGATGAAGAACGGAAACGCTGGAATTTATCTGATGCTTATGGCGGCAACTGTTGTAATTTCTCGGTTTACCCTAAGAAAAAGGATCCCTTCCGATGGCAAATGGCATTCAAACTTTATGATGGGGACCATGCTTCTTTTAGCATTGGGTGCACAATGTGTAAGCTATTCCATAACCGGGGGATCAGTATTTTTCTATGTTGGTGCTGTTTTAATGGGAGTAGCTCAGGCGCTTCTCTACCCAACATTAACAACGTATTTAAGTTTTGTCCTACCTCAGTTGAATCGCAATGTGCTACTCGGGTTATTTATCGCAATGGCTGATTTAGGTGTATCACTTGGTGGTGTTATAATGGGGCCGATAGCTGACTTATTTTCATACTCAACTATGTATCAGATATGTGCTATCTTAGGTGTGGTGATGATTCTCTTTGCCTATGATCGACGAAAGTTATTTGTGGGTAAATCTCCTTCAATTTAATTCCGTTCATGGGGTTCTCCAAAAAAAAGTTTGCTAAAAAACCAAATTTAGCTCGGTAAATTGTATGTATTAATTTAAAACAACCCTTTTTCATGAAACATTCCTCCCAAATGAGGGAATACTTAAAGAAAATACACTAAGGAGGAATTTTTGTCATGACACATTCAATTCATAAGGGAGAACACAAGCACCAGCACAGTATGGCATGTGGACATACCAAAATTAAGCATGATGATCATATTGATTATGTTCATAATGGCCATCTTCATCGTGAACATGAGGGACATTGGGATGAGTGTAAGATACCAGTAAGTACTACAAATCCAGATACATGCAAGTCAATTACTTGCGAATGTAATCATGATGAAGACTGTGGGCATGAATTAATTCCCCACGGCGATCACATGGATTATTTAGTAAACGGAAGGTTGCATTATGTGCACAATGGTCACTGTGACGATCATGGACCAATTGAACTTCTTCAAAATTAGGCAAGACATTTAAAAATAGAATACAGCATTTAGATGTGCAAAACTCCCTCGCCTTAAGGCGGCTTTTGTTTTTTATTATTTTGTTCCACAAATTGGTGCGTCAGATGAATAAAAAACGATTTAGTAAACAACTTTTTTTGTCATAAAAATTGGATCTGATTGTTGAATTTATACTATAAGTAAACAACTTTATTTGTATTTAACAGTTTTGTGGATTTAAAATAAAGTTTGACCGTTTGTAATAAAGTTGTACCGTTTTTCCCCTTTGGATATGATGATCTAAAGCGGTGTTTTTTATGGCGAAAAGGAAAAGAACATCTGAAATTGAAAAGTGGATAAAAGAAGGTCGAGGGACAGGTAATGGCTTCGAATATAAACCATAGTTAAGAATTCAAGGTGTTTCTTCTAGAGGAAGATCTACAAGATTAAGAGGAATAAAAACTGTGAGACAACATGAATTTTTATCAGACCCTGCAAAAAATACTTTTATTTATCTGAATTTTCTGATGATGTTATCAATATTCGTTAGCAGTTTCCTTTATTACCTCATGGAGAAACGATTTTAATTGCAGAAGAACTAGGTGACGATTTGAAATAAAGTTTGATCGTTTAAAAGTTGAACCGTTTATAAAAAAGTTCGATCAAAATATAGTTCACTTTTATACCCGTGCCTCAAAGCTAGAGGAAACAAAGTGGCTTAGGTGGGGGGCAACTGCCCATAAGAACCCGAACAAAGGAACTCAGACTAAGACCGCCACGTCCGGTGGGAACGCCTGAGTGACCCACATCCCACGGGCCTGCTAACAATCAGAGGGTGGAAACCCCACTGATTGAAGATTCACTTTCTATCGTTTATTATTCCACCAGCTGTCTCGCTTCCATATACAACGCTTGGATAAACTTTTTCATGTTAATGCGGCTCTGGTTGCTTGCTTTTTCGCTTTTGTCTTCTAGCTCCAGCATTTTCTTACGGACTTCCGCGAAATCAAAAAATGTGGAAGAATAGGTTTCGAATTTTGGATTCGTATAATCTGTCAATCCTAATGAAGCGATATGAATGAGCGCCTGGTATAGAGCGCGGCGGACACGCTGCTCAGAAGCTTTCATTTCTTTCTGGATTTCGGCCTCTTTCGCTTGATCTCTCAGCTTTTCAGCAGCGATGCCTGCAAAAATTTCCTTTAAAGATGGAAACGCGTAGGCAGAACCGAGTCTTTGGTTTTCATTTTGGAGGAATCCTAAAATTTTTAGTAAATCCTCACTTCCCCCTTCCCCAATCATGCCTAAATCGGAAATTAAGGAACGACCGGCCTCCATAATATTTTTTGTATGAGAGGAGGACACGAACGGAGGCTGCGGGCGGCCTGTAAATATGTTCAACGATTCTTGAATGCCCCGGATCGATTGTTCCAACAGCACCCGCTCGTTGACTTTTTTTAATATGCCGGCAATTTCAAGATGGTTCAGTGGTTTTGCAATGTAGTATTCCGCCCCTAAAGTATACGCCTCTCCAATCAGTTCCTTCGCTTCTACCTGCGAAATCATCACAAACTTTCCTTGAAATCCATCAGCAAGAGCTCGGATCGTTTCAATTCCGTCCCTTATTGGCATGAGCAAATCAATTAAGACAACGTTTGCTTTTTTTAAAGACAACAAGCCATTATCCACTAAGGATCCGTCCTCTGCTTCTCCCACCACGTTTCCTAAATCTTCATCTTCAATTATATCTGTCAGCATTGCTCGAATGGCAGGATCGTCATCTATAATGAAATAATTCATTTCGCTAACCCTCCTTCAATCAACGCATTCATCGGAAGTTCTACAATGAATGCGGTTTCTTTATCGTTATCCATAAGCCGGATATGTCCTCCCCATTTTTCAACAGTTTGTTTCACATACGATAAACCGATACCCGTCGAAGGGTTTCCCGCCGCATCAAATTTCGTTGTAAAGCCTTCTGTAAAAATGACTTCTTTCAGCTTCGGTGCAATGCCGGGGCCATTGTCACTGACGCAAAACTCCACGAATTGATCATTCCTATTCACATGCAGTGATACGTATCCCTCTTCTTTAATGGCTTCCACGCTATTTGCCAACAAATTATTAATTAATGATAATACCATATAGACATGATAGGGTGGATGATCCCCTTCTACATGCAAAGAAAATGAAACATCTTTGCGAAGGGACTCTGCATATCTTCTATTGGACACAATCATGATGTTACCGAGCTGTTCGATATTCATATAATCCTGCAGATTTTCGGAAGACATAAGTTCCGACAACCCCGCATAAATCCGCTGGTTATCTTTTTTGATCTCATGCACGAGACCGGCAATCTGCAGCGCCGTTTGCGCATCACGACCGCCTTTCTCACCTGATTTTAACCGGCGATAAAAATCATAACACATACGCGTGATTTCTTCCGCATTTTGCATCGTTTTCTTCAATTGAACCGATTCTTCATACAAATTTGAAATGAAAAGCAGCATCTGCTCCTTTTGCCTTCGCTGCTCTTCTTCCGCGAATTTTGCTTCTCTCAGCTTGAAAATATTAAAAAAGCCGAGAACGAAAAAGCTTCGAATAAAGGCGATGAAAACGAGTTGTCGGGTGGCAAGCAAGGATATGTCCTGATATGCCAGGAAAGAACGGATCGCCATTTCCGATAATGTTGCAAATAGCTCGATCATTACCCCTAAAAGCCCGATCATAAACGGCTGATCGTGCCGTTCGTTCAATCTCGTCCAATGAAATCCGAACGCGTACATGACGTAATAGAAAAAGGCGGGAAAATGAAGGTACACCGCTTCTTCAACAGATATATCTCTTATTCCAACATCCAGTAAATAACGAAAAACAAACACACTCACCCCCGTGAAAATGCCTGCAATATTCGGATGAATCCTCCTTCCCCACAGCAAAAACAAGAAAAAGACAGGCGTCCCAAAACTGACTCTAAACGTATCGTCGAATGGATAAAACTTGAATTCACCCGCTAGAGGCACCGCTATCATCATCAATAGTAAAATCCATATACGGTCTTTCAAGCCGGTCCCCCCAATCACATTATAAAAACATAACACATTGTACTGTAATGGTGAAAAAGAGGGAAGGGTTTGACTGAGATTTTTTATTTTCCCATTTGCCCATGTAGGTTTCAGTAGGTTTTAGTGGGTTTTAGTAGGTCTGATTATAAACTAAGGATAATCGTATTAATGAAAGCGGTAACAAAAAACAACTGACATAAGGAGGAGTTTAAATGAAAAAGTTTGGCTTAGCTGCACAAATTTTTGTTGCACTTATTCTAGGTATCGTGGTCGGAGCTGTATTTCACGGTAATGAAACAGTCATGGCCATTATGGTGCCGATTGGCGACATTTTTATTCATTTAATTAAGATGATTGTTGTCCCGATTGTCATTTCTGCATTAGTCGTCTCAATAGCAGGAGTTGGCGATATTAAAAAACTAGGAAAATTGGGCGGGAAGACCATTCTTTATTTTGAGATTGTGACCACGTTTGCCATTGCTATTGGGTTACTGGCGGCAAACTTGTTCCACCCAGGATCTGGTTTAGATACTAGCAATCTTGAAAAAAGTGATATGTCAAAATATGAAGAAACGACGAAATCAGCTGAAAGCGAGGGCTTTGCAGAAACGATTGTCCATATTGTACCGGAAAACATATTTGATTCCATGGCCCAGGGTGACTTATTGCCGATTATTTTCTTCTCTGTGATTTTTGGTCTCGGAGTTGCGGCAACAGGAGAAAAAGGAAAACCTGTCCTAGGCTTTTTTGAAGGTGTATTAGAAGCAATGTTTTGGGTGACAAACCAAGTAATGAAGTTTGCTCCGTTTGGTGTGTTTGCCCTGATCGGTGTAACTGTTGCTCAATTTGGTATTGCAACATTAATTCCTTTAGGGAAATTAGTGCTTGCTGTTTATGTGACGATGGTATTTTTTGTGTTCGTCGTTCTAGGAATTATTGCAAAAATGTCCGGGACAAGCATATTTGTTCTCATAAAAGTGTTAAAAGACGAACTGATTTTGGCCTATACAACGGCAAGTTCAGAGGCTGTATTACCAAGGCTTATGGAAAAAATGGAGAAATTCGGCTGTCCGAAATCCATCACTTCTTTTGTTATTCCAACAGGCTATACGTTTAATTTAGATGGTTCATCGATTTATCAAGCACTTGCGTCACTTTTCGTGGCCCAAATGTATGGGATTAATCTATCAATTACACAACAGATTACGTTATTACTAGTCTTAATGTTAACGTCAAAAGGAATGGCCGGCGTTCCGGGTGCGTCATTTGTTGTCGTTTTAACAACACTTGGTTCTATGGGATTGCCACTGGAAGGGGTTGCGTTTATTGCTGGTATCGACCGTATTTTAGATATGGTGCGAACAGCGGTTAATGTCGTGGGGAACTCATTAGCAGCGATTGTCATGTCAAAGTGGGAAGGTGAATTTGACCAAGAAAAAGCAAGCCATTACGTTGATTCATTTAAACAGTCAGACGTAGCATAAACTTCCCTGTAAATAAAGGAGGAAACACCTTGTCAACAATCAATATAAGTCATAACGTACGCATCGAAAAAGATTTCTTAGGATCAAAAGAAATACCTGTACATGCATACTATGGTATCCAAACATTGCGTGCGGTCGAAAACTTTCCGATTACAGGCTATCGTATTCATGAAGATTTAATTAAAGCGTTGGCAATCGTGAAAAAAGCAGCAGCTTTAGCAAATATGGATACGAAACGTTTGTACGAAGGACTTGGTAAAGTGATCGTTCAGGCAGCAGACGAAGTGATCGAAGGAAAATGGCATGATCATTTTATCGTAGATCCAATCCAGGGGGGTGCAGGTACATCAATGAATATGAATGCGAACGAAGTCATTGCTAACCGTGCACTTGAATTGCTTGGAAAAGAAAAAGGGGACTATGTTCTTCAATTAAGTCCAAACAGCCATGTGAACATGTCACAATCAACAAACGATGTGTTCCCGACCGCGATTCATATCGCCACTCTTTATTTACTCGAAAAATTGTTAAATACGATGCAGTATATGCTTGATGTCTTAAAGAAAAAAGCACAACAATTCGATCACGTGATTAAAATGGGGCGGACACACCTTCAAGATGCCGTACCGATCCGTCTTGGTCAGGAGTTTGAAGCATACAGCCGTGTGTTGAAGCGTGATATCAAGCGTATTCAACAATCGCGCCAGCATTTATATGAAGTGAACATGGGGGCAACAGCGGTGGGAACAGGTTTAAATGCAGACCCGCGCTACATCGAAAGTGTGGTTAAGCATTTGGCGGATATTAGCGGCCTTCCGCTTGTTGGGGCGGAGCATCTTGTTGATGCGACACAAAATACAGATGCCTATACAGAAGTCTCTGCTGCGTTAAAAGTATGTGTGATGAATATGTCTAAAATCGCGAATGACTTACGTTTAATGGCCTCAGGTCCTCGTGCGGGCCTTGCGGAAATTAGCTTGCCGTCCCGTCAGCCAGGCTCATCCATTATGCCGGGAAAAGTTAATCCGGTTATGCCTGAAATGATCAATCAAGTAGCGTTCCAGGTCATTGGCAATGACCATACAATTTGCCTGGCCTCTGAAGCAGGACAGCTGGAACTAAATGTAATGGAGCCCGTGCTTGTCTTTAACATGCTTCAATCCATCAGTATTATGAACAATGCCTTCCGTGCATTTACAAACTACTGTCTGGCAGGTATTGAAGCAAATGAAGACCTTCTAAAAGAGTATGTGGAAAAAAGCGTAGGGATTATTACGGCTGTTAATCCGCATATTGGGTATGAAGTTGCAGCACGTATCGCAAGGGAAGCAATTATAGAAGGTAAGTCCGTACGTGAACTATGTCTGCAGTATGATGTGTTAACAGAGGAAGAACTTGATCTTATTTTAAATCCTTATGAGATGACAAACCCAGGTATTTCTGGGGCAGCCCTGTTTGATAGAGAGTAATTCTCGTACATGGTTTTGGTGGAAAAGATATTGTACAAAACAACCCCTTAAAAGTTCAAAATGAAGTCACAGTTGATGAATAACAAAAGTCTGATGGTTCGGTGAATTATTTAGCAATATATGGTACATTGTGCTTTGATAAGTAAAGCCGAAAATTAGAGAGTGGCGGTTCAATGGTAACGGCAAACCAAAGCCTTATCCCCTGCAAGAAGCTGGGTTAAGGCTTTGGTTTTGTGTGTTCTTAGGCCTTGTGGACGGACTTCTTACTTTTTACTAGCTTTTAAAAAACTTAGAATTATCATATAATAGTAGAGATTGTAATCTATTAATAATTGTAATGCACTATGATATGGTTATTATTGAGACAGAAAAGGTGTGTGACTAGGTAACGCCTTAGCTTGTTGTGACGCCTGCATCTTTTCTGCAAATTTTAGGGGAAAAGGTTGGGTAAAAATGAGCAGCAGAGACACGAAAACAGACGTTATTTTAATTGGCGCCGGAATCATGAGTGCGACTTTAGGGACACTCTTAAAAGAATTAGTACCGGAATTGGAAATTACAGTGTTTGAGAAGCTCGCAAACGCCGGTGAGGAAAGCTCTAACGAATGGAATAATGCGGGAACGGGGCATGCGGCATTGTGTGAGCTTAACTACACGACCGAAAAACCGGATGGATCTGTAGATATTAGTAAAGCTATAAAAATTAATGAACAGTTTCAGGTTTCAATGCAGTTTTGGTCTTATCTTGTAAACAACAAGCTGATACATCATCCACAGGACTTTATCATGCCGTTGCCTCATATGAGTTTAGTACAAGGGGAACAAAATGTAACGTTTTTAAAGAAACGTTTTGAAGCGCTGTCAAACAATCCCCTATTCCAAGGAATGGAATTTTCTGATGACCCGGAAAAACTGGTGGAGTGGCTTCCACTTATTATGCAAGACCGCGCACCGAATGAACCTGTAGCGGCAACAAAAATCGACTCTGGAACTGATGTCAATTTCGGTGCTTTAACGAGCATGTTATTTGACCACTTAGAGAGTAAAAATGTCGATATAAACTACAAACATAGTGTTCATGATATTAAACGTACTACAGGCGGCTTGTGGGAATTGAAAGTGCGGAATTTGGATAGCGGTACTGTCGAACGCCATACTGCAAAATTCGTCTTTATCGGAGGCGGGGGAGGAAGCCTGCATTTACTGCAAAAATCCGGTATTCCTGAAGGAAAACATATTGGAGGATTTCCGGTAAGCGGAATATTTATGGTGTGTAATAATCCGGATGTTGCACGGCAGCATCATGCAAAAGTATATGGCAAAGCTAAGGTTGGTGCTCCGCCAATGTCTGTGCCGCATCTTGACACAAGATATATCGCGGGTAAAAAATCGTTGCTATTTGGACCATTTGCCGGTTTCTCACCAAAGTTCTTAAAAACGGGTTCAATGTTTGATTTGGTAACTTCCGTAAAACCGGATAATCTCGTCACGATGTTGTCGGCAGGTGCAAAAAACATGGCATTGACAAAATACCTGATCGAGCAAGTTATGTTATCGAAAGAACAACGCATGGAAGAGTTACGAGAGTTTATCCCGAACGCTAAAAGCGAGGATTGGGATTTAGTAGTAGCGGGCCAACGTGTGCAAGTTATCAAAGATACTGAAGCTGGCGGCAAAGGAACGCTTCAATTTGGGACGGAAGTGATTACTGCCGCTGATGGCTCAATCGCAGCATTACTAGGCGCTTCTCCGGGTGCTTCTACTGCCGTTCACGTTATGCTTGAAGTAATCAAAAAATGCTTCCCGCAACATATGAAAGAGTGGGAACGGAAAATCAAAGAAATGATTCCTTCATATGGCCTGTCCCTAATGGAAAACCCAGACCTACTGCATGAAATTCATACTTCAACAGCGCAGGCGCTTGGTCTAAGCGAAAAAGAGCTGGTTTTTAGTTAATTCTTTGGATATAAAAACCAAGGTATTAAAGTTTAAGCAACATTTTTCATTCATGGACAATCGTTTTTATGATAAAGAGATTTAAAAGGCAATGATTGAAAAAAACAGAGACAAAATAAAAATTCACTTAAGGAATTGAGTAAATAATAGAATATCATTGGAAATAAAACACAGAACCTTTGATCTATCTTTGTATTGAAGGTTCTTTTTTAAAATTAGCTGTTAGAGAGGCTACGGTGAACCGTATCATAAGGGATAGTAAACTCTAAAATGCTAAAAATTGATGTTAATAATATAACTATGGATATTTATGTATTTAATCCAAAATTCCCCTTAAAACCAGGGCTTTCCTTCTTAAGTTGGATCCAAATTAATTCATTTACTAGAGGATTTTCTAGTAGTTTTCCTTCAATTTTATTTTTATACATTAGTAAGTTAAATGCTCTGAATGTTAATCACTCATTCTCGACTTACAAGATACCCCTTCACCTAGTTATTACCAGGTGGATTTGCAAAAGTAACATCCTAGTTAATTCAAATTTCTAAATGTTTAATAAAAATATATTGTAAAAAAATATATTTTAGTAGGATGCCTCAAACCTAGGAATGCCTAGTTTTGAGGCATCCTTTTTTGTGTAAAGACAAACAAGGAAATTCGATTTAGTTGAATTACTAAACGAACGGTGCTTTTTGTTATTTTACCATAATTACTAAATTGCAATCAAAACTATAAAGTTTGTAAACCCTTGTAAAGGCAGTGTTAAACAACAGTAAATCGTATTGACGGTCATTTATTGCCCAAATATAATGAAATCGTAATAGAAATTGACACGTTCCAAAAAATTAAAGGAGGATACAATAAAAATGAAAAGCAGTAATGAGATGCAATAAATCATTTTCCAATATGATTGAATTTTTCGGCATAAAAAACAAGTGAACTTATAAAAGGAGAATAACAATGAAAGCAAAAAAAACATTTCTACTAGTTATGTCATTCATGTTGGTAGTAAGTATTTTAGCAGGTTGTATAGGTAATAAATCAACAGAAAAAAACACAGCAACAGAAACAAAAGACGAAAAAAAATCTCTTGTTGTTTATTCAAACTCTTTATCAAATGGACGTGGAGATTGGTTAAAAGAAAAAGCTGCTGAAGCAGGCTTTGAGCTTGAACTAGTTGAAGCAGGTGGTGGAGATCTATTTAACCGTTTAGTTTCTGAAAAGAATAATCCTTTAGCTGATGTTGTTTTTGGTTTAACTCAAATGGACTTTGAATCATTAAAAGCAAATGATTTACTAATTCCGTTTAAACCAACATGGATGAATGAAATTCCAGAAGGTGCAAGTGAAAAAGATAATTTCTATCATCCACTTGTAGAGCAAAGAATTATTATGTTATATAACAAAGATGTTTATACAAAAGAAACAGCTCCTAAAGATTGGACAGATTTAATTGAAAATGAAAAATTTAAAGGGAAATACCATGTTCCAGGTGATTTAGGCGGAGCTACTAATCGAGCAGTTGTCTATGGAATGTTAATGAGACATGTGGATAAGAATGGTGATTTAGGTATATCTGAAGAAGGCTGGAAAGATATTAAAACGTTCTTTAACAATGGATATAAAGCCCCAGAAGGTGAAGATGTTAACGCAAACCTTGCTTCTGGAAAAGTTCCAATATCATTCACATTTTCAAGTGGTTTACCTGGTATAGAAAAGGAATTTGGTTTTGAAGCTGGGGTTGTTTCACCGCCAATTGGTGTACCAACGATCGTTGAGCAAGTAGGAATTATTAATAAAGGAAAAGATCAAGATACTGCAGCAGCAGAAGATTTTATTAACTGGTTTGGAAGTGCAGAAGTTCAAGGTGCTTGGGCTGAACAATTTGGATCTTTACCTGTCAATACAAAAGCAGTTGAAAAAGCAACAGATAGAATGAAACAAATTGGTGAAATCACAACAGTTCAAGAACTGGATTACACGTTCATATCTGAACATATTGACGATTGGGTAGAAAAAATTGAATTAGAGATATTCTAATAAAAGCAAAAGCGCCTCTATTAGCCTATGGTTAATCAAGGCAGAACTGAGCCGAAGATTTATTCATACTTCCTACCGTTCAGTCCTGTCTTTTAGGTGGGCAACTTGAATTTGAAAAACGTTCTTTTCTTACTTCCCCTAGTAAGAAAAACGGTTAAAACTGTCAAAGCCAGATGGGATTTGGCGGTTTTCATGATAAGGAGGTTATCATTTGATTCGTTTTCAAGATATACAAGTAAAATTTGACGATTTTGTAGCGATACAAAATTTAAATCTAGATATAAAAGAAGGAGAATTTTTTACATTTTTAGGACCGTCTGGTTGTGGGAAAACAACGACATTACGAACATTAGTAGGATTTATAACACCTGCAAATGGAAGGATTATTGTCGATGGCGAGGATATTACACATTCTCCAATTGAAAAACGACAAATTGGAATGGTTTTTCAAAGCTATGCACTTTTTCCAACTATGACCGTGTATGAAAACATTGCCTTTGGATTAAAAGTTCAAAAATATAAAAAAGAAGAGATTAAAAGGCGTGTAGATGAAATTGCTAATGTTGTCGATTTAAAAGAAGATAAGCTGAAGAAAAATGTATCTGAATTATCAGGTGGACAACAACAACGTGTAGCGATTGCGCGAGCATTGGCGCTTTCTCCAAAAATCATTGTTTTAGATGAACCTTTGTCAAACTTGGACGCAAAGCTGCGAAAACAATTAAGAAAAGAACTGAAAAAATTGCAAATGGAACAAGGGATTACCACGGTTTATGTGACGCATGATCAAGAAGAAGCCTTAACATTGTCAGATCGCGTGGCTGTTTTTAATAATGGGGTTGTAGAGCAAGTTGGTATACCAGAGGAAATCTACAATCAGTCAAAAACAGAGTTTGTCTGTAATTTCATCGGTGAGGCAAATTCTATCAGCAAAGAAGTAATAGATGAAATTTCAAAAAAATCAGGGATTAAATTAGATTTAGCAAAAAAATATTATATCAGATCAGAAAAGATAAAAACAAAAATACTAGATCGTGATAACCAATCTGTAGCACTTGACGCAAAAGTAGTGGCGAAAGAATTTTATGGCACATACTCTCAATATAAATATGAGGTAATGGGTTCTTCTCTAATCAATATCGAGAAAGAAGATGGGAATTTTCAATATTCTGAGGGCGACGAAGTAACATTGTTTATAAATCCAAAAGACATACTTCAATATTAGGAGAATCATAATGAATAAATTTATAAACACTCATATTCAAAATAAACTCTATCTTTGGCTTGTCGGGATTATTCTCACTTGGTTTATTACAACCTTTCTCATTCTCCCAAATGTAAATATTCTTTATACAACATTTTTTGCAGAGGGTGCCTTTTCATTAGAGCCGTTTCAAAAATTACTTTCATCTGAAAGAGCAATGAAAAGTTTAGCTAATAGCTTTCTATTAGGGATTACATTAGTCTTCACTGTCAACATCGTTGGGATTTTTCTAGTGCTAGTCACAGATTATTTTGATATCAAAGGTGCCAAAGTCTTAAGACTCGGTTATTTTACGACTATGATCTATGGAGGACTCATTTTAGTAGCTGGATATCAATTTATTTATGGAAATACAGGATTTTTAACGAAATTACTTGTGAAAATCTTTCCAAACATGAATCCGGATTGGTTTATCGGTTATCCGGCAGTTGTGTTTGTGATGACGTTTGCTTGTACGACAAATCATATCATTTTTCTTTCGAATGCCATTAAAAGCATTGATTATCAAACGGTGGAAGCAGCAAAAAATATGGGAGCTCCCTCTGGGGAAATTCTCACCAAAATTGTTCTTCCTGTGTTAAAACCAGTATTAACAACATTATCGGTTTTGTTATTTGCCACAGGCATAGGTGCGTTCTCTGCTCCGTTAATTGTAGGCGGAGAAAACTTTCAAACGATTAGTCCAATGATATTAACATTTGCTAATAGTATGAGTTCCAGAGATCTTGCTGCATTGTTAGCGATTTTTTTAGGGATTTCCCAAATTGTTTTACTTTATTTTATAACGAGAGCTGAGAAAAAAGGCTTTTATATGTCGGTTTCAAAAGTGAAAACGAAAATAGTGAAGCAAAAAATAGAAAATAAGACTGTCAATTTTATTGTCCACTTCTTTGCATATGTCATTTTTGCGATCTATGTATTGCCAATAGCTGCGGTTATCATTTTCTCCTTTACAGATACGTATAGCATCAGTACTGGAACACTTTCATGGGATCATTTTACGTTAGAAAATTACGGAAAAATCTTAACTGATGCATCAGCATATGAACCCTTTGTAATAAGCATGATCTATTCTGGGTTAGCAGCCCTTATTGTCGTAGGAGCGATGTTATTTATCGCGCGTTTAATCCACAGATATAACAATAAATTAACAACTACTTTAGAGTATTTATTCCATATTCCGTGGTTAATACCAGGTATATTAATGGCTTTAGGATTAATTATCACCTTTGATAAACCATTACCAATTATAGGGGATATAGTTTTGACAGGAACTTTAAGCTTGTTGTTAATTGCTTATGTGATTGAAAAAATTCCTTTTACATTGCGGATTTTGAAGGCGGCTTATTACTCATTTGACAGCTCGCTTGAGGATGCTGCTAAAAATTTAGGCGCAGGTTCCTTCTATACATTTATTCGTGTGATTCTACCAATTGTTTTACCGACAACGTTAGCTATACTGGCATTAAACTTTAATAGTTTATTAGCAGATTATGATTTAACCGTGTTTTTATATCATCCATTGTATCAACCTCTTGGTATTGTGATTCGAAATAACACAGATCCAACAGCTTCGATTGATGCGAAGGCAATGAATTTTGTTTACTCAGTTATTTTAATGGTTATTTCTGCAATCGTTATTTACTTTGTTTATGGGAGAGGTAGTAAAAAGAAAAATATTTTATAAGAGAGGTTTCATATGAATATCATCAAAGATAAATTAGATAACAATCCTTTTTTAATCACCGTTCATAAAGGGAGCAGTATGGGAAATATTGTAGAAAATACGATCCCCTCTTTTTATGCTGCATCACAATCCGGCGCAGATATGTTGGAAATGGATATTATTCGTTCAACAGATGGAGAATTTTATGTTTTTCATGATGGAGATGAAAAAAGACTTTTAGGTCAAGATCGTGATATAAAAACAATGGATTCAGCCGAGATTGACTCACTCCATTATAGAAATAATTGGGGTATTTCTATCAATTTAAAAGTGGAGAAATTGAAAGACGTATTAAATACATTTAGAGGAGATATGCTCATAAATTTAGATCGTTCTTGGGATTATTGGGATACATTTCTTCCTTTTCTTGATCAGTTTAATATGAAAGAGCAATTACTATTGAAATCTCCAGTTCAAAAAAGCTATTTGGATATTCTAGATGCTCATCCAGTGAAGTATTCCTACATGCCGATCATTTTCGAGCTATCAGACATAAAAGAAGTTGAAGCGTATGAAAATATTAATTTGATAGGTATGGAATTCATTGCAGAAAATCAAGATAGTCCATTGTTTCAAGATGAAACAATCAACAAAATCAAAGAGAAAGATTTATTAATATGGATTAATGCCATTCGCCTTCATGATAACACGAATTTATTTGCAGAATTTGATGATGATGTTTCCATTATTAAAGGTCCAGAATTCGGTTGGAAAATACTCGTAGAAAAAAAGGCTGACATCATCCAAACGGATTGGCCCAATCATTTATATACCTATAGAGAAAAACTAAAAAAATAATAAAAAATGGTAAATGTTTTCGCCATCGGAAAAGAAGGTACAATATGGACAAATTACAAAAAATGCATACTCAAATTTTGGAATGGTTAAACGAAATTGTTCCAATTATAAAAGGTTCATTATCAGATGATTTAATGATTGAAACAAAAATAAATCGCAAAGACCTTGTGACAAATATAGATAAAAAAGTTCAAGATTTTCTTGTTCGAAAAATTACAGAAACCTATCCAACACATTTTATTGTCGGAGAAGAATCTCCAGAATTAAAAATAAGTGATAATAGAAAGCATGTATGGATCATTGATCCGATTGATGGGACCGCAAACCTTGTAAAACAACTAGACCATTTTTGTGTTTTAATTGCTTATTACGAAAATGACATCGGAAAATTAGGCTATATTTTTGATGTAATGAATGATGATTTATATTATGCCATTGAAAATAAAGGGGCCTTTTTAAATAATCAAAAATTACCAATGCCAGAAGAGATTTCATTACAGGAAGGGCTTATTTCAGCAGATGTTCGAGATTGGTATGGGAAAGAATGTTTTGGAAGATTGGCAGAGGAATCCTTTGATATTCGTTATTTTGGTTGTGGAGGCATTGATAGCATCCATGTCATTACCGGTAAGTTTGCAGCATTTGCTACATCGAAAGCTGGGCCTTGGGATTTAGCAGCCCAACTTGTTTTTGCCAAAGAATTAGGTATGAAGGTTTCTCATTTTGATGGTCGTGAATTACATTATTTAGATCATGGCGATTGGGTAATTTCGAACAAAGGGGCTTATGATGACCTATTAACAATTCTAAAAGGATGGAATTGTTAAGTTCATGTAGATTATTATTAAATATTACTAAGCTAATAGTTATTATTTGTTAAAATAGAAGAACCTTTTTGTTTTTCTAGGAGTGGAAAAGATGGTAACAATATTAGATATTGCTAAAGCAGCTGGTGTCTCACACGGAACAGTTTCTAATGTATTAAATGGCAAAGGAAATGTTAGCTCGAAAAAAATGGAACTTGTTCTGAAGGTTGCTGAAGAATTAGGATACAACCTCAATAATAATGCCAAATTATTACGTTCAGGTAAAAGTCAAACCATTATTATGATTTTACCAACTATCTCTTTAGGTGAGTATGCTGCATTTTATGAAAGTGCTTTAAGGGAAGCGGCTACAAGAGATTATCAAATTAAATTGTATTGCACGTATGATAACCCAATCAAAGAATTGGAAATTATAAAAGAAATCATAAGAGAACGACCTTCAGGGATCATTACAGTTTCTTCTTTAGATGATGCTAATGAGTACTATAATCATCTTTCTATTAATAAAAGTGATATTGTTTTTTTAAACCGTCATACGAAAAATGCTTTAGAGTTTATCTCGTTTGATTTCAAACAAGCAGGTATGGACATTGCAGAGTATATCAATCAGTTGAATGTGAATACGATTGGTGTTTTTACAGATGAAGATAAACATTCCAATGAACATGACTTTATTTCAACTTTTTTAAAACAAGTAAATAATAAAAACGTAGTAATTTCCCATTCAAATATGGCACATGAGTACGAAAATGCATTCGACTTGATGCAAAGTACGTCTTTTGATTGGATCATTACTACAAACGTTTCTAAAGCAGTCATGCTAATAAAGGCTTATCATTACGGATCAACCAAACCTTTGCCTAAATTAATTGCTTTGGCACCCTTTAAAAATTCATATAGCAATGAAATATTCTATTATTTTCAAGATTATGGCTATGTAGGAGAAAACGTGGTTAAGAAAATCATTCTTAATATTAATTTAAAGGAAAAAAGCCATTCAAAAAAATATCAAAATATTGGGTTTTTAGAAAAGGTTGTAAATTATAGAAAATATGATAAGCAAATTAACATGTTAACGATCGAATCACCAGCAACCAAAGCACTTAAGAAAATCATTCCACATTTCGAAAAGAACACAAATATCCGTGTAAATCTAGATATAAAAAAGACTAATGACATATTTGATATTATTAAAGATGTTGAAAAATGGGAAATCTATGACATTATTCGTCTAGATGTTGTAGGGTTATCTTGGTATGGTCAAAAGATCTTTAAATATTTACAAGGTTTAGATACAAACCTGGATCGTGTAATAGATAATTTACCGTATTTTTTAAAAGACTACTATGCCAATATTAATGATGTAACCTATGCTCTGCCTTTTGATATTAGTATACAAATGTTATTTTATCGAAAGGATATCTTTGAAAATGAAATTGTTAAACGTAAATATTTTGAGAAAACAAAATCAGAATTAAAGATTCCAACAAATTTTGATACGTATAATGAAATCTTGAAATTTTTTAATGAAAGTGATTTTGATTTATTAAAAGGAGTTCATGGGGCATCAATGATTACTGGAAATGATAACACCATCGCTACAGAATATTTACTTCGATATTACTCTCTTAAAGGATCCTTACTTAATGATTCAGAAATAAAACTAGATAAGGACATTGCAAAAAATGCAATGAAACTACTTTATGAAAATTATCGAAATTCTAAAGTTGTAGATACAAATTGGTGGGGAGAAGAAGTAAAAAACTTTGTAGATGGAAAGTCTGCAATGGTCATAGGGTTTATGAACCACTTATCTGTTGTATCCCAAAGTAATATTAAAGATTCAATCGGAATTGCAAATGTACCAGGAGATACACCTTTATTAGGTGGTGGTATTTTGGGAGTGACGAAAAAAACAAATAACGTAAATGAAAGTATCGAATTTTTAAAATGGATAAATAGTAATGAAATATCAGAGCAAATTACTTTATTGGGTGGAAATACGGCGAGTTATTTCTTATCGAATAGTTCAGTCGTAAATACGATGTACCCATGGTTAAATAAAGCGAAAAAGACAATTATGAATGGAAAACGAGAAAATACTTTTGAAGACGGACAAAGTATAGATATCAAACAAGCCGAAGAAATTATTGGAAAACATGTATTAAAAATGCTTGAAGAAGAACAACCTGATTTTGATAGATACGTGGACTTAATAAATGAAGAACTAATTACTCAGTTTTGAGGAAATTGACTGGTTAGATTGGAACTGAATTGGATGGGAAGTTTCCAGAAAATATGAACGAACAAATTAGCAACACTTTTAATAATATTAAATCAGTAATAAATTCTGAAGAATTGACTATTAAAAATATTATAAAAGTAAACATCTGGGCAACACAAAAAATTGATTGGGATTATTTATATACCAAATGGAAGGAATAGTTCGGTCATGAATATCCAGCAATGACGATAGGCTATATTTTTGAATTAGGGTTACCAGAAATAAAAATTGAAATATGGGCAGCTAAAGTTTTAAAATAACATTCACTTCCACGCAAAAATCAAGCTTCATTATGTCTTTTGCGTGGAATTATTAGTTTATGGCGTAAGCCGGAGAGAATAGCGGTTGAGTGCAAAGCTTTATTAGTTTTTTTCATTATGAACCAAAGTTATAACTACATTTCCCTTTTTGTGCCCTTTTTCTACATATCTGTGAGCCTCTGGGATTTGTACCAGCTGATAGCGTCTATCTATGACCGATTTTATCTTTCCTGTCTCAACGAGCTCTTTGAGGAAAATTAAATCTTCAATACGTTCCTTTGCCACCCCCTGCCCTTCAACTGACACGTAAGTCCCTTTCGGAGTTAGTGCTTTCTTGCAATTTGCTTTTGAGATTTTCCCAACTGCATCAAAGATGATATCATAAAGCTCTCCTCTTTTTGTAAAATCCTCTTTTGTGTAATCAATTACCTGATCGGCTCCTAGAGATTTTACCAATTCTAAATTTATGGTACTGCATACCCCGGTAACTTCTGCCCCAAAGTATTTGGCAAGCTGTACCGCGGAAGTCCCTACCGCCCCGGAAGCTCCATAGATAAGAACTTTTTGTCCATTCTGGATATTGCCTTTTCTAAGAAAATGCAACGCTGAAGTTCCCCCAAAAGGAACGGCAGCAGCTTCCTCATAGGTCAAATTGTCCGGCTTTATTGCTACCATTCCGTCTTCAGGCAGACATGTGTATTCGGCATAAGCGCCAAACCTCATTCCAGTTAATACAAAAACCTGGTCACCTTTCTTAAATCGTTTTACATCTTTGCCTATTGCTTCAATTTCCCCGGCTAACTCCACCCCAAGTATAGGCATTCTTGGTTTTCTGAGACCTAAGATTATTCGCATCGGGATCCAGTATAAGATTGGACTATTGAAACTCCGAACTCTTAAGTCACCTGATGCTACTGTTGTCGCATGAATACTTACCAGTATTTCATTGTCCTTGGGAGTAGGTTTTTCTACCTCTTTGAGTTCCAGAACATCGGGTGAACCGTATTTTGTGCATACAATTGCTTTCATACTCTCCTCCTTAAGTTTTGATGTCATCATTTTAATCTATGATATAAGTTACAATATAAAACAAATTAATTTACTCTACTATTAGAAACCATTATTAAATGAAGGGGAAAGAAAGCTTTCACAAGCTAACTCTCTAAAGACTTCGGTTTAATCAATCGTTTGATTAAAAGCGGGGGAAAGCCTGATATATCAAGGATTAAAAGCGAGAAATAAAAGAAAGAGAAGTCCTTAAAGCCAAGAATTCAAGCATGAGAAAAAGCGGGAAGAAAAGCCTGGAAAAGAGCAAGAGTGATCATTCTATTCCCCTTAATCCTTTAGATTTTCATTTGCACCCTATTCTTTAATTATTTCACCAGGAAACGATGTCTTGTTAACGGAATGGTATCTTTATCTGATGAAATTTAGGATCGGAAATTGATCACCTTTCCAAGTGGTAGTGTATCTAACAAGTCCGTGCTTCTTTTAAAAAATAGTAATAAGGGAGCACATTTTTCCGCATATATCTTTTATAATATTCCCGTTCAATTTCGAACTTCTCTAACACAAGTTCTTCTAGTAGCTTATCTTTCATTTTAAAAGCATGAGCGACTTCAAACATACCTTGTCCTTTACCTACAGTTAGTAGAAGGTCCGTTGCCATTACTATTGACTCTCCTGAAACAACTTTTTTGAAGGAGTCCAATTTTTAACGTAAGAATGCTGCTTTTCAAACAATGGAATGTAAACCAAGGTTGTATATGTTATACAGAAAAGATCAAATGAAAACTATCAGATACAGTTTAATACCTTGAGTTTGCTTGTTTTTCATAGATTTCTATTAAAGCTCTTGCATTCATACTTAGATAACGTTCCTTTTTATAGGTAAACACTAATGTACGAGTAGGGTTTGAATCTAATTTCATATAGTGAAGGGAGGTTTGATAAGAACTTCGGTGAATACCCATTTCGGGAACAATTGTAAGGCCGAGACCATGTTCGACAAGGGATTGGGCTGTTTCAATGCTGCTTGTTTCATAGGCAATCTGTGGTCCAAATCCGCCTCGCGCACATAATTCTAGTACTGTACGCCGAAAACCATATCCTTGTTTCAATAAAATAAATGGACAATTGGCGAAATCCTCAATAGGCAAAGTATTTTGTTTGATTAATATAGAAGAAGACATTATCTGTTTTACTTTTTCTGGCATCCATTGTTTTTGTTCATTTGGTAATACAAGATAAAGCGGCTCAGTAAGCATTGTTTTTGTATGTAAACGGGAATCTTCTATTGGTAGTGACAGGATAGAAAGATCAACTAACCCCCTCGCGGTTAAGTCTAATAGCTTTTCTGTTGATTCTTCAATTAGTTCAATACATACATTTGGAAATTGTTCTTTATAGATTTTAAGAAGTGGAGGCAAAATATGTCCGCCAGTAATAGCGGTTGAGCCAATCTTTAATTCACCTCTTACTCCTTCTTTCCGTTCAAGAATCTCTCGTCTTAGGTCATCACGCATTTGTAAGATCTTCTCAGCTTGTTTAACAAACACAAAACCATCAGGAGTTGGTTCTACTGGATAGCCAGGCTTTCGATGAAACAAATAGACATCGAGTTCCTGTTCCAATTTGTCAATTTGTTTACTTAAAGATGGCTGTGCAATGTGAAGATGGGAAGCAGCTTTTGTAAAACTCTTTGTTTTATATATTTCCAATGCATACTCAAATAGTCTCATTTCCATCCTATTCCTCCATAGCTTGCAGCTATTAATATAATAGATTATATATCTTAGACGAATCTTTGTTTTATAGATTATCATAAAAAATATAAAATTATAAATATTTCCAAATGAAGGAGTGTTACAACATGGGTTCTGTGAATGCTTGGAATGCCGATTTGTACGATGGAAAATTAAGCTTTGTATCCCATTTTGGCAAAGGAGTAGTTGAGCTGCTTCAGCCGCAAAGAGGAGAGAAAATTCTTGATTTGGGCTGTGGGACGGGGGATCTTTCATACGAAATTTCTAAGTCTGGTGCGATTGTGACGGGAATTGATTCCTCCGATGAAATGATTAAAAAGGCATGCGAAAAATATCCTCAAATCCCGTTCATAATTGATGATGGAGAAACATTTAGAACCAATGAAAAATATGATGCAGTTTTTTCGAATGCTTCCCTTCATTGGATGAAACAAGCGGAGAAAGTGATCGAATCGGTTAAGCAAGCATTATATCCAGGTGGCCGCTTTGTTGCTGAATTTGGTGGGAAAGGAAATGTCCAAACCGTTATTCGGGGAATAACAGAGGTACTTTCTCAAGAATATGGAATACATGCAACAAAAAGAAACCCATGGTATTTTCCAAGTATAGGGGAATATAGTACTCTACTTGAAAAGAACGGATTTAAAGTATCATATGCCCATCATTTTGATCGGCCTACCCCATTAACGGATGGAGAAAAGGGGTTGAATCATTGGCTGGACAGTTTTGCTGATGACTTTTTCCCTGAGTTCTCTAAAGAAGAAAAAATGGACATTTACAGAAAAATAAAAAATAAGATTCAGCCCGATTTATATAAAGATGGCATATGGGAAGCTGATTATAAACGAATTCAAATTGCAGCAATTAAGAACAAATAGTTCCTTTTATGCTATGTTCATAAATTAGAGAAGATTTTATAAGAAACTTCTCAAAAATTATTCACATGATGTGGATTTAAAAAAGTTTGATCAAAATCCTGTTTGATTATAAACAGGATTTTTTGCTTTTACCTGTTACTTCATTCGTTATTAGAACAAACCATTCAACACAATCCGTGTAAAGTTTACAAAAATCCATAAAATTCTATTGCTGTTGCAATAAATAATTAATATCTACTTAATATCCCTATCTTATAATGAAAATCAATTATTACAGGCTTTTGAAGGTTTTAGTGTCCGAGCTGTTTCTGCTAAAGGTCTGGTCATTGCTTAGAAAGGATAATAAAATAAATCCGTTTTAATTTTAATTTACTATATTAATCTTAGAGTACTGAAGGAGTGGAAATAGTGAGGAAATCTATGAAAAAAGCAATTTTACCTATCGCCTCTATTAGTCTAGCTTCTGTTCTGCTTTTTAATGTTTCAGAGTTGCCGGTTCATGCAGAGACAAAGAAACATTCGGTAATGCAAGTTGAGAAAAATGCTCTTCCTCTTGGTACACCTAATTTAAAGGAATACCGGACAGCCGTGAAATTAGCCCCAGGAGTCACTCACACTAAGATCACTCGCGGAAAACAATCAGATAAAGACTTTTTTACCGTGGATGTTGATTTCGTTGACACGTACAAACAGGCAAAAACATTAGCGAAAAAACTTAAAAATGACGGATATAATGAAATTCGTATTGATAGAGTAACTGAAAGAGCGATGGATGACAAAGAAAAGGGGCCGCTCGGATTTCTTGTCCGTGTTGGTGTTTTTCAATTGGAAGCAGATGCAGTAGCTCTTCAGCAAAAATTATCTGATAATGGATATACCGGCCTTCGTGTTGTCTTTACTGGTGAAGATGGTCAGAGGACGACAGGACCGTGGGTGATTAATGTGATTGAAGTTGATCCAGATAAATTTAAAGGGAAAATTGTGCCTAAGTTAGCTAATGATACAGTGCAAGGAAAAGAAACTTTAACTAAAATGGCAGAAAGGAACCACGCATTAGCTGGAATAAATGGAGGATATTTTGTAGTCGGAAGCAATGATGGAACACCCGGCGATCTTGCTGGTATTTCAGTTGTGAATGGAAAACTCATTAGTGAAGCAGTTAACGGCCGCTCGAGTCTTCTTCTTCCTTCTTCAAAAACAAATGCAGCCATCGCCTCATTTTCCTCTTCCATTATAGCTGTTTCGTCTAACGGCGCAGTAAGGGAAGTTGATGGAGTGAATCGTAAGCCGGGATTGATTCGCGGCTGCGGCGGCACAGGTGGAGACACGATAACTGAGGAACCGAAGCATGATTATACTTGTAAAGATGATAGTGAATTGATCCAATTTACACGAGCATTTGGGGAGAAGACGGAAGTTGGGGACGGTGTTGAAGTAGTATTGAATGAGTCTGGTGATGTCATTGAATTACGCAACAATCGCGGCGGAGAAATTCCGAGTAAAGGTTCAGTACTTGCAGGAACGAAAGAGGCAGCCCAGTGGCTTAGCGATCATGCACAAGAAGGGATGAATATTCAGGTTAAAAGTAAAATTAAGGCTGATGGAAAACCATTAAAATTGGAACAAACATCTGGAATTATCAACGGAGGACCCCGCTTAATAGAAAATCGTAAACTAGCCATTAACGCTGTAGAGGAAGGATTTCACTGGGAAGAAAATCCTGAGTTTTATTACCGATTCGGGGAACGTCGCAATCCAAGAACACTTGCAGGAGTTAAGGAAAACGGAAATCTTCTTTTCGTAACAATTGACGGACGCGCCCCAGGCTGGAGTGTTGGTGCGAATTTTGAAGAGAGTGCAAGGATTATGAAATCGCTGGGTGCAGTGGATGCGCTCAATCTTGATGGCGGCGGATCTACTGCGATGACCGCTAACGATACATTAGTCACAAGGCCATCTGATCAAACAGATGAACGCCCGATTGCCGACGCAATCCTGCTGCTGCAATAATATCTAAATAAACGCTTGGGTAGAAAGTTTATCCAAGCATTTTTTTGCTTTTTATAAAAAAGGGAACCTACTTATTAAGACGAATAGAATATTATTGAATGATTATAAAAATATACAACATTCTCTATGAAATACTCCATCTTCCTTGCCATTATCTTTTTCTTTATTCTATCTTAACATCTGCGTAAATGAAGATTTACACTTCCTATCTAATCTTATCCTTGTATTAGATTTTATAAGGGAGTGGAGAAAATGAAAAAGAAAAAGGTTTTAGCAGCAGTGGTTGCTGCACTTATGATAGGTTCAGCACAGCCTGCTTTGGCTGATAAGGAGTCGGACCGTGCTGACAATAGGAGCTTCGGCCCGAAGATGTTTGACCTTCAGGCACATCGAGGGGGAATGGGGCTCACAGTCGAGTCGACGATTGCATCGTTTTCCCATGCGCTTGAAATGGGGGTGAGCACACTTGAACTTGACGTGCAAATCACGGAGGACAATCAGGCTGTTGTCACGCATGACCGCAAAATCTCGGGAAGAAATTGTAAGGATACGAGCCCAGCGTTCGCTGGTGACCCAGAGTTCCCTTACGTAGGCAAGTACATAAAGGACCTCAATGTTGCTCAGATCCGCATGATGGACTGTGGCACAAATACCAAGCCTGAGTACCCAGAGCAGCAGCCGAGCCCAGGCGCTAAAATGCCGTTGCTGAGCGAGGTTATCGACCTTGTGAAACGCTACAAAGCCAAGAAGGTGTGGATGAACATTGAGACGAAGGTTGAGGCTGGTGCACCGTGGGAGACCGCTCCACGTGAAGAATTCGTGCAAATCGTTGCTCGCCACGTTCGCGAAGCAGGAATGCTTGACCGCGTATCCATTCAAAGCTTCGACTGGGGATCGCTTATGCGCATGAAAGAGGTAGAGCCGCGTTTACCTGTCGTTGCACTGACCAATGGCCCGCAATTCTTACAGCCAGGCCAACCGGGGGCTTCGCCGTGGTTGGGGGGAATCGACATTGATGATTTCGACGGAGATCTTGTAGCGGCAGCCAAATCTTTTGGAGCCGACGCAATCTCTCCTGTTCACGGTTTCCCGCAAAACGGCAAAATTACTGACGAGAACTACGAACCATATGTAACAAAGGACATGGTGGAGGATGCGCACAATTCCGGCATGAAGGTCATCCCTTGGACAACCAACGATATACCAACAATGAATAAGCTTATTGACGATGGAGTTGACGGAATTATCACCGACTACCCAGATCGTCTCCGTGAAGTCATGAAGGAGCGTGGATTAAAGCTGCCTAAGGGTTATAAGGCACCGAAAAGAGAAAAGCAAAAATAGTTAAAGATTAAGTGATTCCATTCAATCATGTTTTTAGTAAAAGAAGTGAGCAGCCTTAAATCTTTAATTTTATATACAAGACTTGATTCAATAAATTAAGGGACTGTACCAGAACGAATTGTTCACGGACAATAAAGTGGATTAAAAACAATAAAGTCCTTTAAAACTCAGGTGCCTACACTCAAATAAAGAAAGATTGACTTTTTCCAATTAAAGGTATAACAATTTAAGATAAGTTATTCAACAAACAGACAGCTCTGATAAGCCAGTGCTCTTGTAAAATGAATTGCCTCGTAATGGTTAGACAAACAACTAATTACGGGGTGTTTCTAATGACCAAGTTTTTTTAAAGAGCTTTACACCATGCTGGATTTCATCAAAAAGAAAGATTACTATGCTGTTTAACCCTAAATGCCGAGCATACTTTTTTGTATGAACTTTGGCTGCTGGTTGGATGAAAGCAATGGATTCAGAAGCTCACTGCTTTAGCTGTGGGAGTATCAGCTATTGTCATCCGAGTGGTTGGGTGGTATGAGAAATATAATCATCCGTTACCTTTAGATTGAAACATTTCTTCATAAGTCTTTCATTGGATACCTGCCACGTATGATTTTTTGGGGTGCTCCTTATATAGACATAGTTATATGGATTCGTTGTATAAATCTCAAATTGTTTTTCAGCTTCTTGTAAAAAGCCCTTATCCTCGCCTATGTTCCTTTTTGGAAATTGAACCTGATGAAAGACTTTTTTTCTAAACATGATGGTTGGCCCTGCTATTGGTAATATTGCTTGCTTTCGAATACCAAGTTTTTGGTTTTGTTGAAAGTAGGTAAATACCTTTTTCTTTCCTACAATATCTGCCTGTTTCTCCTGAAATACAGTCATCGCTTGGGGAACATAATAGGGCGAATAGTAATCATCATCATCAAATTTTGCGATAATATCATAGTTGGATTTGGTAACACCATAGTTTAAACATTCTCCTAATGTATTCTCGGAGGGAAGCTGATACACGTTTACATTCGAAAACTGTTCGGCCTTCTTTCGCCATTCCTCGATATTCATCTCATCTCCGTTTAAAACCACGATAAGCTCTTTTTCCTCCCAATCTTGGTGAGTAAAGTTATGAAATACGTTGTCCATCTGTGTATGCCTGTTTGTACAGGTAACAATCGAAATCACTTTCCATTCCTCCAGTATGATAAACATCAAGCATTTGAATAGGGTAAGGCAGTGGACATGGAAATTGTTTTTTACAAGACTTAAAATCTTTTTTAGAGATCAGGGGATGATTTAAAGATAAAAATGTAGTGAAGTTGTCCTGCAATAAATGACACAACTATTCTGTAAACCATGTCCCCTTTTTTATTCATTCATCTGCTTTTAAGGGAGATATCCTATTTTTTTCATAGTAGGTCCGCATTGCTTCATGATAAACTTTATCTTATCCTCTGGCAGCGGTTTACTTGTACTATTGATTTTCTTAGATAATACTGGGTTTATATCTTTATCTTCCAAATGACCGACTTGTTTAATAAAGTTTATGGTTCCGGTTTTTTGAGTGACAATGTCTTCGTACTTTACGAAATGCATATTTGGATCAGATCCGCAAAGTTCTAAATAGCTATTAACACGAACATTCCATACCCTTGTAAATCCCTTAAGTGAACCATATGTCTTTATCAAGCCTTTCATATTCGGAAGACTTTTCCATACATCGATCGGATTTCTTACTAGAAGTATAATGGTACAATTTGGATAGCATTTCCGTAATAATTCTAACTCCTTTTTTCCATATCTCACTTCCTTGTAACCAATCAAATCATGTTTATTGTTGTAGTTTTTCATGTATAATTCTTCATGGAAGTTCCTCACAGTCTGAATCATTACGGCGTCTACTTCATGTTTCGGCGGTGTCATACAGGCGATCCACTGATTGGCATCTTCCCCATTATTAAAATAAGCCTTCCGATGTTTAAAACCAGCGTGACGTCTGGTATTATCAAGGATCTTACAGAAATCGGTTAAGCACCCGCCATTTTCGCCCCAAATTAACGTTTCTTTTCTTGCATTAAACAGGCGTTGTAAAAGGGTTGATCCTGAGCGATGGGTAGCTGATGAAATAACTAAATCCAGAAGACATCATTCCTTTCATTTTTTTACCTATTAGCTATCAAGCGGTCTTTCTAAGTTCCCATCTGATTCTCTCGAAACAAATCCATCTAGGTTTTCAACTGCTCAACATAATTTTAGAAGTTAATATATTTATATGTTGTCAAGCTTTATATGGAATGCCATATGTCTTATCATTTAAGCCCATTTTAGGGTCCTGCCATTGATGCTGCCCCTAAAATAGTAATGTAAATATCATGAACATTGCACCGTTCGTCCAAGTTTTTTAGATGATTTAGTTGATAGAATGGAAGAAAATGAAGAACTTAGTTAATGCTGATTCAGGATATGGATGGACAAAGTCAAATTCAAATGAGTCCTCTTCATTTTGTGCATCCTATAAATCGTTTTGTATGATCAATATCTAAATCGTAAAAAGTCAAAAAAATAAAGGGTGATACATATTTAAAACTCCAACATTCATTGGAGTTTTTTTATCAGTTAAGGAAGTTTAAGTTAATTAAAGTATTAACGTGATAAAGAGTGGTATCATTGTCCAGCTTCGAGCGCCATCGGCCCTTAGGTTTCAGGGTCAAGTCGTCAAAGGACTATCGCTCTGCGTTTTTCGTTCTAATATCAGAATTTATATGTTATCTCATTATTGGCGGTTTAATAACAATATATATAATCTGTACCCTGCTTAGTTTTGATGATTTATGTCGAATAATTGATATTTTGAAATTTTCGAAGATAAGTCTGCCGATTTCGTAGATAAATTTCAGATTTCGAAGATATAAGGGGAAAAATCGAAGATAAGTAAACGATCGGTAGGTGATCAAGAGCAAAAAGCTATCTGTTATTGAATAAAAAACAGAAATCGTTTGAAATATGGTCCAAATGAAGCGAGCACCCTAAAGAACTATAGAAAAAAAATCAGCTCTTTCGCTGATTTCATCAATTCCCACCTCGGACCTCACACCTTCAGAAAGACACGTAGGGTATTTCTTATGATATTTAATTTGCTGCTTCCTCCCCAGTCAATGCGATATGCCCTTCTCCCCAACTACACATGGCATCCAAAATCGGACGCAGGGACCAGCCATACTCTGTTAGAGAATAAACGACCTTCGGCGGAACCTGATCAAAAACGGTGCGGTTTACCACACTATCTGCCTCAAGTTCCCGAAGCTGCTGAGTCAGCATTTTTTGTGTAATACCAGGCATAAGTTTTTTCAATTCACTTGTTCGTTTTTCTCCTTTAATCAAGTGACACATAATGACGACTTTCCACTTTCCGCCGATAACGTCAAGTGTGGCTTCTACAGGGATATTATAAGGCATATTTATTCCTCCTTTATTTCTTATAGGCACTTTAAGGTACCTACATTACTTTAAAGTGCGTACTTTTCAATTTGTAATGTTCATTTCATAATAACATACACGAGCAGAGAATAAAAGGTTGAAAATAACCATAGGTACTAATAAGTTCCTACATTACTTTTAAGTACGTACTATCTTTTCTGTTTTGTATGTTTAATAATATTGTTTGTGGTAGCAGCGAGTGAAAAATTTGAAAGGCGCCTGATCACGCTTCGCTATTCATGACCAACATAAGAAATTTACAAGGAGGATTCTTCTATGAGTTCCATTGCTATAAATACTCAAGAGAAACAAGGCGGTATTCCAGCGTTAATGGCTTTGGCCATTAGTGCATTTGGGATTGGCACGACTGAATTTGTACCTGTAGGATTACTTTCTTCATTAGCTGGTGATTTGAACATTTCAATTACTTTAGCTGGTTTATTAATATCTGGTTATGCAATGGGTGTGGCTGTTGGAGCACCGGTCCTTACTGCTTTAACAAACCGAATGAACAGAAAATCATTATTAATGCTATTGATGCTTGTATTTATTATCGGAAACTCAGTTGCTGCAATGTCTACAAGTTTTGGCTTATTGCTAGTTGCTAGATTCATTACTGCATTTTCTCATGGGGTTTTCTTCTCTATCGGTTCAACCATTGCAGCAGATCTCGTACCTGAAAACAAACGAGCCAGCGCCATCGCTTTTATGTTTACAGGATTAACAGTTGCTACAGTAACAGGTGTTCCATTAGGTACATTTATTGGGCAAGCGTTTGGATGGAGGTCCACCTTCTGGGCTGTTGCCATTCTAGGTGTGATTGCTATTATGGCAAGTGCAATTCTGGTCCCTAAAAACCTTAAACAAGCACCACCAGCAAAAATTAGTGATACTTTCAAAATTTTAACAAACGGCCCATTACTCTTAGCATTTGCGATTACAGCTTTAGGATATGGCGGTACTTTTGTAGCGTTTACCTACCTTGCACCAATTTTAGAAGATATCACAGGATTCTCGCCAGGTGCTGTTAGTGTCATATTGCTTGTATATGGTGTTGCAGTAGCTATTGGAAATACTATTGGCGGGAAAGCAGCTAATAAAAATCCATTAAAGGCTTTATTATGGATGTTCTTAATTCAAGCCATTATACTCGTTATCTTATCGTTCACCGCTTCATTCAAAGTTGTGGGTGTAATTACCATCTTCTTCTTAGGATTATTAGCCTTTATGAATGTACCAGGATTACAAATTTATGTCGTTCAATTAGCTGAAAAATATGTACCTTCCACTGTAGATGTCGCATCAGCTTTAAATATTGCTGCATTTAACGTCGGAATAGCAATAGGTGCTTTTGTTGGAGGACTGATAGTAGATTCTATCGGGTTAATTCATACACCTTGGATTGGTGGTGTAATGGTATTAGGAGCTGTCCTTCTTACATTGTGGAGTTCTTCTTTAGAGCGGAAACAAGCTGAAGGAGGAATGTGTGTTTAATCAGATAAACAAAATGGCAATTGGAAGAAATCGTACATCTGCCAAACTAAAAATGTGGGAAGCTAATATTTTGTATAAAGATTTAAATAATTACTCAGTAAATTTCATTTAACTATTGAGGGATTATAGGGATATGAAAAACTATTAAAAAGCAGGAGATGAAAATAATGATAAACAAAATGGATAATAAGGCAATCTTGTCAAACGGTGTTGAGATGCCATGGGTTGGATTAGGTGTGTTTCAGGTTGAAAACGGTCAAATCGTAGTAGATTCCGTGAAGGCTGCTATTCGTAATGGTTATCGCAGTATTGATACAGCAGCGATTTATGGAAATGAAGAAGGGGTAGGGCAAGGTATTAAAGAGGGGATTGCAGAAACCGGAATCAAACGAGAAGATTTATTTATTACATCAAAAGTATGGAATTCGGATTTAGGTTATGAATCTACTTTAAATGCTTTTGAAGATAGTTTAAAAAAATTAGGACTGGATTACTTAGATTTATATCTAATTCATTGGCCAGTTGAAGGGAAATTTGTTGACTCATGGAAAGCACTTGAGAAATTGTACAAAGATGGAAGAGTAAAAGCTATTGGAATGAGCAATTTCCAAGTTCATCATTTACAAGAGGTGATGAAAAATGCAGAAATTATGCCGATGATAAATCAAGTAGAGCTGCACCCTCGCCTAAATCATAAGGATTTAAGAAAATTCTTAAAAGAAAATTCTATTCAGGTTGAGGCATGGGCACCTCTTATGCAAGGGGGGTTATTCGATAATGAAGAGCTTTTATCAATAGCAAAAAAATACAATAAATCAATTGCTCAGGTCGTTTTACGCTGGCATTTGCAGAACGAAGTGGTTATCATACCAAAATCCATTAAGGAACACAGAATTGTAGAAAATGCAGACCTCTTCGACTTTGAGTTGTCCAATGAGGACATGAAAAAAATTAATTCTCTTAACCAAAATCATCGAGTAGGACCAGACCCAGATAATTTTGATTTTTAAATTTTTGGGACTCATTCTAAATGATTACTGTATTTTTGTATCGAACGTTTTCAATTGTGAACTTACCCAAGGAGAAAAGTGTGGCAATTATCAATCTAATAGTCATCCCAATTGGTACAGAAACTCCTAGTATTAGTAAATACGATATTCAAAACAAATGAAATAAATTTTAAAAGAAGAGAAGAGCAAGTACCAACTTAATTCTATGAGTTCGACTATTCATTTAATAAACCAACGCTATAAGATGTCCTTTTAATCAAACGTTTGTATAAAACAACAATTGGTTAACAATTTATTTAAAAACGCTAATCAACTTTATACAGATTTATGGATTAAGTCACAATGATGATAACAGGAACCATAAAATTGCAGGAAATGCAGTTTTATGGTTCCTTTTTTGCATTTTATTTGTTATCCAAAGTTAGAAGGTAACAATTGATTCTTTTAGTGAAAAGGATACTCCCGCAGAAATGATATAGCTTTCAGAAAAATTAAATGACAAATGTGTAATCGAAAGTTTGAAATTGAACGTCATTATTAGGGGACTGTAACAGGGTTAGTTTTGATTAAAACATAAATCATAGTTATACAAAAGGATATTTTATTCCCTATTTATTTCTAACTTTGCCCATTATATCCATTACATCAATGGATAGCTCCAAGGTGTCTTTGTTCCTTTTATTTAAAATGTAATGATTCGTATTTTCAACTTCATAGGCTAAAGATCCCATCAACTGTAAACCATTCATCTGGTTTTTTTCGTTCGTACATAAATGCAATGGGAGTTTATGATATCTGTGTTTTTATTTAGAAACGATTGTTATGAAATTAACTGATATTTTGTGTAATTATAAAAAAAATTTGGGAATAGTAAGTTTGTCGAAGTAAAACTAGCTTAAAGGATGGTGTATTGAATGAAGAAATGGGATCCGATAATTCGTTCTACCAAAAAAGGAACAAATAATGGATGGAATTTAGGAAAGGGTATCGGTACTTTGGTGCTAGCTCTTATGCTGTTGCTATCGATGGCAAATGTAGGTTTTGCTGTTGGCAAAGATGCCCGCGGACCAGATGTATATGTCATTCAAGGAATGTTAAAATCACTTGGTAGTTACGAAGGCAAAATTAACGGTCATTATGATAAGGCGACTGTTCAAGGTGTAAAATATTTTCAGAAACAAAATGGATTACGTAGTACAGGTTCAGTAGATAGCCGTACGTTTCAATCAATCATGTATGCTTATTCACATCTGAAGTTCCCTTCGGCTCCTGGTGGAAAAGGCAAGGGTCCAGGAGCTGGCGAAGACCCAGGAAAAGGAAAAGGTCCAGGAGCAGGTGAAGGTCCAGGAGCAGGTGAAGGTCCAGGAGCAGGTGAAGGCCCAGGAGCAGGTGAGGGTCCAGGAGCAGGTGAAGGCCCAGGAGCAGGTGAGGGTCCAGGAGCAGGTGAAGGTCCGGGAGCAGGTGAGGGTCCAGGAGCAGGTGAAGGTCCGGGAGCAGGTGAGGGTCCAGGAGCAGGTGAAGGCCCGGGAGCAGGTGAGGGTCCAGGAGCAGGTGAAGGTCCGGGAGCAGGTGAGGGTCCAGGAGCAGGTGAAGGCCCAGGAGCAGGTGAGGGTCCAGGAGCAGGTGAAGGTCCGGGAGCAGGCGAAGGTCCAGGAGCAGGTGAAGGTCCAGGAGCTGGCGAAGGCCCAGGAGCAGGTGAGGGTCCAGGAGCAGGTGAAGGCCCAGGAGCAGGTGAAGGCCCAGGAGCGGGTGAAGGCCCGGGAGCAGGCGAAGGTGAAGAACAAGGGCCTGATAAAGGTCCAGGAAAAGCTGAAGAACCAGCCAAAGAACCAAGCAAAGAGCCAAGCAAAGAGCCAAGCAAAGAGCCAAGCAAAGAGCCAAGCAAAGAGCCAAGCAAAGAACCAAGCAAAGAGCCAAGCAAAGAACCAAGCAAAGAGCCAAGCAAAGAGCCAAGCAAAGAACCAAGCAAAGAACCAAGCAAAGAGCCAAGCAAAGAACCAAGCAAAGAACCAAGCAAAGAGCCAAGCAAACAACCAAGCAAAGAGCCAAGCAAAGAGCCAAGCAAAGAGCCAAGCAAAGAGCCAAGCAAAGAAAACTAAGGAATCTTGTAACGAACCTGGAAAATTTAAAAATCCATAATAAAAGCATCAAGTTCTTTGAACTTAACTAATATGTCGTATAAAAAACACCATTTAGGCTGCCATTGTTCCAAATTTTTTGGAGTGAGGCAGCCTGATTTTTTTGGTTGAAGATATCCTTAATCCCTCTTCTAAGATTTGCTAATTCAAACTTGATACCGTTAGTTGAAACCTATTTGAATCGTATATCATTATATAGGAAAACGTCATACTTAGATTTAAAACGAAAAGTCGGGTCATTTATAATAAAGCTTAGATAATTCATAAAAAAGTCTGATCAAAAATCCTGTATTAATATGCAGGATTTTCTTTTGTTCAGCAAACGGCCATATTCTAAATTAATCTTTCTCTAATTCCCCTCTACTGTTCAATAAAATTAGCATGTGTGTTTTCTGAAAGCATGCTAGCTAAGTAATCCTCCATTTCTCACACGGATTTCCCACAACCTTGCATCTTTTTCTTTGCCTATATCCGTCAAAAAGGTTTGTAAATAAATTCTCTTCTTTAAAAGTGTCTATAACTTGTTAATGGGTACTTAAGTATCATAATTAATTGAATACCAAAATAAAAAAATAATTCCTTGCATATGACGTTACGTCACGTGATTTAATCAAAATAGGAGGTGAGGATATGAAAGGAGCTATTTATTCTGTTGGTGAATTAGCAGATGTTTCCGGCGCGACAATAAGGACAATTCAGTATTATGACAAGATTGGATTACTTGTTGCTAAACGAAACGATGTCAACAATTTAAGGTACTACACTGAAGGTGACTTGGTAAAACTTCAACAAATCCTTTTTTACAAAAAGTTAGGTATGTCTTTAAAAGAAATAAAAGAGCATTGCCTAAACTATGAAAGTCAAGATGATTTAAAACAAATTTTAGAACAGCAAAAAGACATTCTCTTTAAAAAAGAGATGGAGATAAAAACGAATATTGCCGTCATAGAAGCAATTTTATCAACAATGGAGACTTATGGTCCTTACGATTTAGAAGCGATGATGAAATTAACATTAAATTTGAATAAAACGGCCATATTCGATTATATGTCGATTGAGTTTGATCCTGAGACAAGCGCTGCGTTTAATGAAAGGTATCCAGATTCTGCTGAAGTTTTTGATATCTATTGGAAATGGAAAAAGGTACTTTTAGAAGCGTTCTCACTAAAACATAATCAAGTTCATCCTGAAAGTGAATCTGGTTACCAACTCGGTAAAAAATGGCATGTGTTTGTTCAACACGCAACAGATAACAATCAAAATATGGTAGAGGCTTATTCTAAATCGTTAAATCAAAGTGATTTATGGCCAAAAGAAGATAAATTTTTAATGGATTATTGTGATGATTTTATTGAAAAAGCACATCAATTTTATTGTAAGAAGGAGAATATAGAATGAAAAAAATAATATTCATTATTTTAATGGTACCAATTTTATGCTATGGAGCATACCTCTTTTTTAGAGATGACAACCCGCTTGGCCATTTTACATCTGAGGAAGGAAAGAAAGACTTTCAAAACGCTTATGATGAAGCAATGGTTCTTCTTCCAAAGCCTAACGATACGATTGATATAAAGACTGAATATGGTACAGTTCGTGCTTATTATTTTGCAAAAGAAGAAACCAAACATAAGGAACCAATTCTTTTACTGCCGGGACGGTCTGCATCTACCCCGATGTGGGAACCGAATTTGGAAGGGCTGATGAAGGAAAGACCGGTCTATACGATCGATTTACTTGGTGAACCTGGTATGAGCGTGCAAACGAAAGTGATTAAAAATCAAAAAGAACAAGCGAAATGGTTGAATGAAGTAATTGTCGGATTAGGTTTAGAAAAAGTGCACGTCAAGGGTGTTTCAATTGGTGGATGGGCTACAATGAATTTGGCAAGATATTATCCTGAGCATATCGCTTCAGTTAGTTTATTGGACCCTGTCTTTGTATTTGAACCAATACCCTTAAAGATGCTTCTCGCCTCTATTCCAGCCTCTGTCCCTCTTGTACCCAAGCCTATTAGAGAAAAGATGCTAAGTTATATTTCCGGTGGAGCAAAAGCAGATGAAAGTGAACCTATTGCTAAATTAATCGAATCGGGTATGCGTAATTATAAGCTTAAAGTGCCAGCCCCTGATCAATTTAGTAAAGAGGACTTAAAAAATATCGATGTCCCAGTTCTCGCGTTGATGGCTGAAAATAGTACAATGCATAATTCTGAAAAAGCAGTAGAAACAGGGAAGAAATATGTCAAGGATATCGATATCGAAAACTGGCCAAATGCTTCTCACGCCATAAATGGGGAATTTCCGGACGAGATTAATGAGAGAATACTTGAGTTTGTAGAACAAAATTCTAAAGACAACTAAAGATGTGGGGCTTGAAGAAATTTCTTGGTATAACCCAGATTCATATACCTCTATGACGAATATAAAGGAAGAAAGTTAAAAAATAATTTCCCTATTATTTCGAAAGAAGACAGTCAAAGAGGTATCTGAGGTGGTATTAGATTAGAGGTGCAAAAATTTGATCAATTCCTTGGTTTCATTAAGTGTCCTTATGTTGTGCAACATTGAAAACCTTGTATCATACCAAGGGGACTTTTCTTGTTCAAGCCCCATTTTTCTTTGATAGAGGTATGCTTTATTTCAAAGCTACAATATTTTTTAGTAAAGTTGTTAGAAAAATAAAAAAGTTTAAATCGACGTAATGCACAATGGTAAAAGCATTTCTCTTCTTTATATAAAATTCCTCATCGTTGGTTTAATGTCAAAAATGATTGTGGTACCCAAACTAGCTATGTCAATGTTGTAAACGTTTCATTTATGTTAGATTTTCTAACAATATTCTATTCTCCCTCCTTTTGGTATGTTAGTTTATTTAACATGTTTGATGAATACATAGTTTGTTCATGTAAAAATAATAGTATCAATGAAGGAGAGGTGGTTAGAATATGGAAACAAACTATTACAAGGGGAATAAAAATGTTCTAATGTTAACAACGTTAGCTTTTTTCATTACTTTTGTCGTATGGTTTAACATGGCTCCATTAATGTCAACTTTAAAAAGCACTTTCGGTCTCACAAATGATGAGGTAACTATTTTGGCTGTAGCAAACGTTGCTTTAACAATTCCGGCTCGTGTATTAATTGGAATGCTTGTTGACAAGTTTGGTCCAAGAAAAGTATATTCTGGATTATTGATTATTTTAAGTATTCCGTGTTTTACATTTGCCTTATCAAATTCATTTATCCAATTAATGATTTCAAGAATGTTTCTTGCAATTATAGGTGCCGGTTTCGTAGTTGGGATTCGCCTTGTCTCTGAATGGTTCCCGCCTAAACATGTTGGTTTCGCTGAAGGAATTTATGGAGGCTGGGGTAACTTTGGATCAGCCGCCGCCGCGATGGTCTTACCGACATTAGCAATCATTTTTGGTGGTGAAGATGGCTGGAGATATGCAATTGGATTAACAGGTCTTATCTCTCTTATTTACGGTATTATCTTTAGTCGTATAGTAAATGACACGCCTGAAGGAATTGAATATAAGCGTCCTAAGAAAAGTGGAGCATTAGAGGTTACGAGTTATAAAGACATGATTGGATTAATCATTATGACGTTACCTGTATACGGAATCCTTGGGTTTTTAACTTATAGATTAGGGTGGCAGTTGAATTTCATTAGTGATGGAGTTGCTTATATCGTTATTGCGGCTTTGCTCGGACTTTTAATTCTAAACATTCGAAAAATTATAGATGTTAACAAGAAAGCATTAAAAAAAGGCATTCCAGAAAAAGAGAAGTATTCGTTTAAGCAGGTAGCCATTTTAGACTTCGCTTATTTTTGTACATTTGGCTCTGAGTTGGCTGTTGTTTCAATGCTCCCATTATTTTTCGAACAAACATTCACATTAAGCATTGCCCAAGCTGGTTTAATTGCAAGCAGTTTTGCATTTATGAACTTAATGTCACGTCCAGGTGGTGGGTGGTTGAGTGATAAATTTGGCCGAAAGAAGACGTTAAGCATTTTAATGTTAGGTTTGGCGATGGGATATTTTGCCATGGCACAAATTGGTTCTAGTTGGCCTATATGGCTTGCAGTCGTAATTACAATGTGCTGCTCATTCTTCGTTCAAGCAGGTGAAGGTGCTGTCTATGCTATGGTCCCGCTTGTTAAAAAGAAAGTGACAGGACAAGTTGCGGGAATGGTAGGAGCTTATGGGAATATTGGTGCAACGATATTTTTAACCATTTTTAGTTTTGTTAGTCCAAAGGCTTTCTTTATTACAATTGCATGTTCTGCGATTGTTTGCTTCTTGTGCACCTTATTCTTGAAGGAGCCAGATATGGAGGCGATTGTAGAACAAACTTTTGAAAAAGACAATGAAGAAAATGCAGTGAAAGTGGTATCTTAAAAATGATTACATTCCCATGCTAAAACACTTTATTGAATTTAAAAGACAATTTTTCCTACACTAAGGGGGAAAATTGTCTTTTTGTTCGTTGTAACAAAAGCCCCAGTTTGCCAGCCGTACAGCTCATTGCTGCAGTGGTGTCACCATCTCACTACGTCACCTTTATGAATTTATTAATTAAGCTGATTCAGGTATAACGCCTTCTTGTTCAAGAAGGGGCATGTTAATGAAATAACCAGAATTGAGAACTGATTTTAAAATCTGGGAAGAAGCTTTTTTAAATAACTGACTTTACCTTAAAGGGCTTGCTAGATTGTTTAATCTTCCCAAACATTTTGTAAAGGTAATCCCTTTTCTGTTCTGGCAGCATCAAACGTACTTAGTAAGATTTAAACGATTTTAGTGTTATATTTTTAAGTATAGTGAAGTGTTTTAAATTAAAATTTAACAACTTTATTTAACCCCGTCTTAAAAATCAGAACGGGGTTTTGCGTGTTTGAGGCTTTAAATTTAATAACTTTATTGTCACTTTATAAAAATCTTACCTTTTCAGCAAACGGCCATATAATTTCTTTTTGTAAGGCCAATATAACGCATTTATAAAAAATAAATGAGTTAAAATAAATGTTGACCCTGTAGTGCACCCCACAGTTTATTATAAAGGTGGGAGGAGAAGAATGTACAAGATTAGTGATTTTGCTGAGATGACTGGATTAAGTAAAGACACTTTGCGTTATTATGCAGAAGTTAAATTACTCGAACCTGCTTACATTGATCCAAATAATAACTACCGCTATTACGATGATGGAAGTTACTTTCTGGCTATTCTCTTAGTGAAGTTAAGAAGTTTTGGTTTTACAATACAAGAAATGATTTCTGTGATGGAGGGAGAGTCATTTTCAAATTTAGAAGATTTATTGATGCAAAAAAGAAATAAAATACAGATCCAGATAGAAGACCTTCGTCTTAAAATTGAAGAGATTGATGATTTTCTTGCATCTGGGAAGGAGGAAAATGAGTGATCCATTGGAAAGAAGAAACGATGATTGAGACTAATATTGAAGATGTATGGAGTTTATTTTTTGATAAAAATATCAAGAAAATCATGCCTAAGGTGGAGGAGCATGTATTAATTGAAGGAAAGGAAGAGGAAGTGGGTGCAAAGCATCAACAAAAATATCGAGAAGGCAAGCGCTTGGAAACCTACATTGTAGATACTTTAGCGTTTGAAGATTTTGAGGACAAAAAGCTGAAGCAAATTAGTTTTGTTTTAGGAAAGGCTTTTGAAATTACTCTTACTTTTACATTATTAAAAATCGATGAGACACACACGAAATTTATTTATGAAGGGCAAAACAAAGGAGTTAATTTTGTAGGAAGAGCAATGTTGAAGCTCGGTAGTCAAAAAAGCAATAATAATGTGGTGAATGCATTTATGCAAAAAGTTGAACAAGAATCGTTGAAATTTTAGTTTATAGAAACCTAATCACTTATTTTCAATCTACAAAGATAGTCATTTTAAATAATTTACTCACTTGCAAGAACTTTCTGCGCCTCCACAAAATTTAGTAGATATAGATTTAAAAAATGAAGGAGATAAAAACTGTTTAAATAAATATGATTGAGGAACGGGAAACGAACGATTTTTCATAATATTATAAGTTGCCTATGCAAATGGAGAAATGAAAAGTGCAAAAAATGGTTTAAGTATTTTTAATGGGGTTTGGCAGGCAGACGCTGATTGCATCGATGTCAGCAAGCTCCTAAACTTCCATATAATCAGTAAATGCCTTAGCGCCTACTGTGCCGCCATTTTCTCAGCATGTTCTACGTCAATGTCACAAACTCCAGCAATGTTTACCTATTTATTTGCCTTATATTCCGGCAAATGCGATATTTTGAAATACTTCCACAGCCGATTAAACTGCTACTTTTAATGTACTCATATCTAATTTCCTCCCCGTCTTTAAATAGGTTCCTTATTTAATAAGGGAGGCTTTTCGCACGTGCTTTCCATCATATAATGGCTTCCCTGCTCGGATGAACAGTGAATACCATGCATGATTTCGAGTACATGCAATGCCATCCTGCTATTTGCACGCGGCGTTTTTCCTGTTTCAATCGCCTCCGCCATGTCCGCAAGACCGATGCCGCGTAAGTTATCAAGAGGGTTTCCTGCAGGCTTCATTTCTTTCCATTCATCTTCATCATGCCGTTTCAGTAAAAGCGGCTGGTTGAAATGATTTGGATCAGGCAAGCTGATTGTGCCGTCTTTCCCATATATTTCAATAAATGGTGTACGTGCAGCTGTTACGTCAAAGCTTGTTGTAATCGTTGCTGTTGCCCCGTTTTTGAAATCAAGTATGCCATTCACATGTGTCGGTACTTGAACGGGTATTTTCTCCCCGTATTTCGCAGAGCTTGTAATGGTACGTTCCGGAAATGTAATCCGAGCTGAACCAGTGATTCGGCTGACCGGGCCCATTAAGCTGACCAGAGCGGTAATGTAATACGGACCCATGTCGTACATCGGACCGCCACCCGCCTGATAAAAAAATTCAGGATTTGGGTGCCATGATTCCGGACCGCGTGTCATCATAAAAGCTGTCGCCCCGATTGGCCTTCCAATAACTCCTGCTTCGATTAATTGACCGGCAAGCTGAATGCTTCCTCCTAGAAACGTATCCGGTGCCGAGCCGATTGTGACATGGTTTAGGCGTGCTGCCTCCACAACCCGTTTTCCATCTTCAAACGAAATGGCAAGCGGTTTTTCTGAATATACATGCTTATTTCGTTTGATAGCCTGCAACGCCACCGTTGCATGAGCGTGAGGAATCGTTAAATTTAGTACAATATCAATGTCCGGTGAAGTCATCATTTCTTCTACAGTAAATACGCGGTCAATGCCGTATTTTGCAGCGGCTTCTTCTGCTTTCGCAATGTCCAAATCTGCGCAAGCAACAATATCGAACTCTGGAAAACGGCGGCTGTTCTCGAAATAAATGCCACTAATATTCCCGCAGCCAACAACGCCTACTTTCAATGCCATAGCTAACGCCCCTTTTATTTATTTGCAAGATGCGGCAGTTTTGTTTTTAAGTAGTTGATACTGATTTCAATACTTTCGAACGGTGTACGACGGCTCATATCCTGCTCGACCACCCACCACTGAACACCGGCTGCTTCTCCAATATTCAGTACGGCTTCAATATCAACGCCGCCTGTGCCAAGCTCCGCAAAAAATTGCTCTCCATCCGTTGTCATATCCTTCAAATGAACGAGCGGTGTTCTAGTTTGATAACGGTTGATCCACTCGACTGGATGCTCTCCTGCTTTTGTCAGCCAGTATATATCCAGCTCTGCTTTCACATTGTCTGCATTCGTATCATCAAAAATGGATTCAAGAGCCTTTCTGCCGTCAGCCAGGCGATCCAGTTCAAAATCGTGATTATGATAACAAAGGGTAATGCCTTCACGTCGGCACGCTTCACCTGCTTGATCTAATATAGAAATAAGCGCTTGGTAATCTTTTTCACTGCGGCGATCTGGCATTAAATAAGGACAGACCACATAATTACTCCCTAATATTTTCTGATCTTCAATAACCTGCGTCAAATTGTTTTCTAATTGTTCAAGCGGCACATGGCTGGATGCGGCTTTTAACCCAAGGTCATCAAGTAACACTCTCACTTCTTGCGCTGATAAACCGCCATACCCCGCAAATTCAACGCCATCGAAGCCAAGCTCTGCCACTTTTTTCAATGTACCTGCAAAATCTTGCTGGCTTTCTTCACGCAACGTATACATTTGTAAAGCTACTGGAATTGTTGTCATCTTACATCCCCATTTCTTTTATTTAATATCATTCATTTGAAAACGCTTACTCAGATTAACAAAAAAATAGATACCAACTTATCAGTTCTAGTTGAATGCAGTTTCTTTATCACGAGTACAATTACAAATTTCATTCATATTACTGATTTGATTCCATCATATATGATATACCTTCAAATGAACATAAACGATATAATTAAAACATCTACTATTTTGCTATTTTGCGAAAACAGGGGGATCTCATGAGCACGAACATTTTTTTATGCAGTTATTCATATCACACACAACGATTTCATTCCCAACATAAATCTGGGTTCCCGGGGTATCTTTTCCGCCTCCAAACAGAAGGGGTCTGTGAAGTAGTAGTGAAAGGAAGAAAGATGGAGCTCGAGAAAGGAAATCTTCTGTTGATTCAACCAGGGGACCACTATGAACTGCTGGTCAGGGAGAACCAAAAAAGCGGTGACTATTATTTAGGCTGCGAAGGTGATTGGATTGACGAATGGTGGAGCCGTTCAGCCAAGCCAGCTGTCTCCCGTATCGACCTTGATGAAAAGCTGCTCGCCTTATGGCGTCATATCATTATCGAAAAACGCCGGCCATCGTCCAAGGAAAATACCGAGCTTACTGACTATTTGCTGCGCTCACTCTGCTTATCTCTTGAGCGAGCCGTCAACGAAACGACCTTCTCCTTCAGTCACCCGTATGCGGTGACGAGAATGATGCGATACATTGAAGAACATGCTACGAAAGTATTTAAGATTGAGGAGGTTGCCTTGCATGCCGGCCTCAGCATCTCGCGAGCCAGTCACCTTTTTAAAAAAAGTGTTGGAAAAACCATGATGGAATACGCACAGCAAATTCGGCTATCCGTTGCAATCGAACGGATGAACTACACCACGATGACGCTCGAACATATTGCCGAAACCTGTGGATTCGGTACTTATTCTTATTTTCACAAGGTATTTAAAAAGAAATACGGTGTAGCTCCCGGAGCATACAGACGTCTACATATAGAGTAGATTTTTTATGCTTTTTTTATGAATTAGACTCAACTTGATGGCAGCCAACAGGGCAGGGCGAGAATTCGATCTTTTTTGGGCCGCTCATAACAAGAGAGTTTTTTTAATAGATCAACAGTAGGTAAGGCAACGATCTTCGTTAAAAAACGGTACCCAAATAATTCAATAAGAAATTCTTGTAATTTTTGATTCATTTTCATATTATAAAGAAAAAGGTCTGGAGGTAATTTCCAGTGACGTTTTTAGAGCATTTTACATAACTTTTAGCCATTTTTATTAGAGGACCTCCTAAATAAGTAATGAGTATTTTTATCGCAAAATAAAAATAAATAGGAGGTAGAAAAATGCGTTCTGAGCAGGAAATATTGGATCTAGTTTTAGATGTAGCTATGAGAGATAAAAGGATTCGGGCTGTTGGCATGAATGGTTCAAGAGTAAATCCCAATGTTCCAAAAGATCCATTTAGAGATTATGATATCGTTTACCTTGTCAATGATATGCAATCGTTTATAAGTGACCCTAATTGGATTCATGTTTTTGGAGATAGAATAATCCTGCAAACGCCAGAAAACATGGCGATGTTCCCGGCTGAACTGGGAGGAAGGTTTTCTTATCTCATGTTATTTACAGATGGAAATAGAATTGATTTAATTCTTGCTCCGATTGAAGAAAAGGATGAATATTGCAAAGAGGATGGGCTAACCGTCATTTTAATGGATAAAGATAATAGCTTGCCTTTAATACCGCCTCCTACTGACAAGGAATATTGGGTAAAAAGACCTTCTGCAGAATTCTTTGCAGATTGCTGCAATGAATTTTGGTGGGTTTCTACTTATGTAGCAAAGGGGTTATGGAGGCGGGAAATTCTTTATGCTTATGATCATTTGAATTTGGTTAGGTCAATGCTAATAAAAATGGTCGAATGGAAAGTCGGAATAGATACTAATTTTTCTCTATCTATTGGAAAAAACGGAAAATATTTAGATCGCTATGTAGATAAACCATTGTGGGGAAAGATTTTAATGACATACCCTAGCGGAGATTATGAGAATAGTTGGAATGCACTCTTTGGTATGACAGATATTTTTGAACAAACTGCAATCTATGTGTCTGAAAAGCTTAATTTTGAATATCGTTATGAGGAAGCAGAAAGGGTTAAAAAGTACTTAAAACATGTTCAAAGTCTTCCATCTGATGCAGTTAGTATTTATTAAGGATTTTAAATTGCGGGGGTAGAGTTATGACTCTAGCCCCTGTTCATCATCTGAAAAGTTAGTTGATGAACACACATGGAAAACTGCCAAGAAATCCTTAGTATCAGGTGAGCATGCTGGTAAAGGCAGAGGAATCAACCTCCTAGAATTAAAAATTAATAGCAAACTGCAATTATAGGAGATAAATGAATGACAAACAATAATCAGATTGCTAGTAATAGTAAAAATGAGAGGGGCATATTTTTAATCACTGGGATAATGGCAGCAGGTAAATCTACAATTGCCCAACTCCTATCAGAACGTTTGGAAAAAAGTGTCCATGTTCGTGGAGATGTGTTTAGAAAAATGATCGTAAATGGTAGAGTCGAAATGTCAGGCACCCCTTCACTTGAAGCGTTAGAGCAATTAAGACTGCGTTATAAACTTTCGGCTAAAGTATCTGATGAGTATTATCAATCAGGGTTCAATGTAGTTTTACAAGATGTAATTATTGGACCAATGCTGCAGGAAATGGTTGAATATATTCAAAATCGTCCCCTATTTGTAATTGTCTTAACACCTCGTCCTGAAATTGTCGCTGCTAGGGAAGCATCTCGTCAGAAAAAAGGGTATGGTGCCATAGATATCCCTTCTCTTGAAAATGTCTTGCAAACAGAAACCCCAAAGATAGGTATGTGGATTGATTCATCAAACTTATCACCAGAAGAGACAGTTGATGTAATTCTAAGAAGAGTTTTTTCGGAAGCAAAGATTGAATAGTTTCTCGGAGCAGCTAGCATTTAGAGGAAACAAAGTGGTCTATACTGGTGGAACAATTGGCAAATTGACTGCTGAAAACAATGTAGGGATTTAAACCAATTAAGCTTGAAGTAACTTTTGTTATTTAAGAGAAGGGGGAGTTTTATATCATGATCAGATTGTGCGATAAACTGGATACAGAGGTAATCAACCAGATTATCAACGATGCTGCGCGGGCATATAAAGGAGTTATTCCTCAGGATAGGTATCATGAACCGTACATGTCTTTAGAAGAATTAAAACTTGAAATGAACGATGGAGTTATATTTTGGGGATTTGATGAAAACAATGAATTGCTCGGAGTCATGGGTATACAGGATAAAGGGGAAGTATCTTTAATCAGACACGCTTATGTTAGAACGAACCAGCGGAAAAGCGGCATAGGGACCAAGCTTCTGTCTCATTTGATGCATTTGACGAATAAACCAATTCTGATTGGAACGTGGGAATCAGCTGAATGGGCAATTAACTTTTACATGAAGAATGGCTTTCAAGTAGTTCCTGAGGAAGAAAAGGTAAAGTTGCTGCATCAATATTGGAACGTACCTGAAAGACAAATCGAGACATCAGTAGTGCTGTGTGATAATAAATGGAAACCTGCTAAATAAAATCTTTCACTTTTCTTTTATTCCGCAAAAGATCATGCAGGAATTGAATTTTTTCAACTCTTAAACAAACGTTTGTTGAATTAGCTCAATGGCAATTTAAATAGAAAGTTGGAGAGGCTATATGGAAGACACAAGCAAATTAATTGGAGAGCGCAAAACCCTTGTTGGTCCTTTTCCACCGTTTAACCCATACAAAAGATTTGAATACCCTCATGAACTATTTTTAGAATGGTTTCAAGCAGCAATTGCTAATGGAGAACACGAACCTCAATCGATGACTCTTTCCACAACAGATCCTTATGGCTTTCCTGACGCACGTATTCTCATTTTAAAGGATATAGACGAAAATGGCTGGTATTTTGCATCAAGTTCAAAAAGCAAGAAAGGAAAACAATTAGAGGTTAATCCAAATGTAGCTTTAACCTTTTATTGGTCATTAATTGGAAGACAAGTGAGAGTACGTGGAAAAGTCATGGGTATGGGGAAAGAACGGAGTACTAACGATTTTTTGAATAGAGGGATCGTAGCACGAGCAATTGCTCTACTAGACAAACAAAGCTCTATCCTAGAAAAAAGAAGTGATTTTGACATAGCTTTAATTGAGCAGCTCAATAGGTTAAAGGAAAATCCAGCTTCAGTATCCAATTCTTGGACATTGTACAGAGTCGTTGCCAAAGAGGTTGAGTTTTGGCAAGGGAATGAAGAACGAAAGCATATTAGACTAAAATTTAACTACGATGGAGAAAAATGGACACAAAACCTATTATGGCCTTAGTTTAAGTATTTTGGCTAAAATCCGTTATTCAACAAATGGGAGCAGCCCGCCAAATTCGTTTTCAGGTCTATGATACCTATGAAATAAATATGTGGAGGGAAGTAAATGCCCCAAACAAAAATCAACAAAACCATAACATTTTTATCTAATGGCGTGAAGTGTGTCGGTCACTTGTATTTACCTGCAGAAAAAAATGAAAACTGCCATGCATTATTAAGGGTGTTGGTTTTAGTGGTACACAAGATACCTCTTCAATCCTTGCAAACACAGAAGATTTTTAGTACTGACATTTGATTATAGAAGCTTTGGCGAAAGTGAAGGCGTTCCCAGGCAGGTTGTAGATATCCAGGGGCAGATTGAAGATTTCCATGCTGCTATTAAGTATGCTCGAGAATATGAAGGTTTGGATTCTGAAAGAATAGCATTATGGGGTTCATTGCTAGGAGGGGGGCATGTTATTTCGGCTGCTTCCCAAGATCCAAGGATTGCTGCAGTTGTAGCACAGATTCCATTTAACGGATTTCCTAGAAAAGTAGAGGGTCGATCAACGATTACTACGATAAAAATACTAGCGGCAATGATAAGGGATTTGATAAGAAAGAAATATCATAAAGATCCTTATTATATTCGTGCGGTTGGTAACATCGGTGAGTTAGCTGTCATGAGCAGCTCTGAAGCTCATAAGACAATCGAAGCTATGGCGAGCAAAAACTGGAAGAATGAGATTGCCCCCCGAGCGTTATTTGAGATGATGAAGTATAAACCAAGTGATGCTGCACCGAACATTAAAGCTCCAGTCTTAATATGTTATGGAGAACATGATTTAGAAACTACATCTGATACTACAAAAGAATTAGTGGCTAAGCTGGTTAATTGTGAGACAAAAAGCTATCCTGTTGCCCATTTTGATTTTTATAGAGAAGGTATTCGAGATAAGATAACGAGTGATCAAATAGCTTTTTTAAAAAAGAATATGTGAGTAGAGAAAACAGCAGGATTTTCGTTGTTGTCTTCCTGAGACATATTTTTTTATCTTAGCGAAAAGGTTAAACTGGTTTGCATTTTATCCTCCTTTTTCTTTGAGGGTCTTTATTCAGCTTTTGGGGATTTTTAGAAAAGAACAATCGGGCGGGGCTGTCCATAAGTCGATTATTCGGCTATTGGAAGCCCCTTTACATGTTTCAGAATTCTGATATATTAACATTTTATTTTCAATTTTTTATGAATTTGCCCTTTTCGGACTGCCCCGTCCTTTTTATTAGTTTTTGTGTCTAGCTAAAGCGCCATCTGTTCGATGTCCCTAGCGAATCTGTCACAGAGGTTAAAGAGCAGTCTCCAGGGTCAGCTCGCCCGAGTGCATGTCGACGAAGGACTAGCGTCTTGCTCTTTGCTGATCAAGATTTTCTTTCATTCAACAAATCCTCGCAATATTCTCTGATCAGTTTCGAGGCTTTCGTCTGGCTGATGTCGAGGTCTTTTGCAACCTTCCTGGACGATTTGTATGTTTCGTAAGATCTTCTAATTAAGATCCGTTTTGTTTCGTCAAGCGCTTTATCAAGTGAAGTGGGGAGAGCGAGTTGGGTGATTTGTTTAACGTTGTCAGTGATCAAATCCGGCAAATCGCCCACGCTGATGATAGAGTCGCTAATAACGACTAACCGTTCAATTAAATTTTCGAGCTGGCGTACATTGCCCGGCCATGAATAATAGATTAATATGTTTAGGCATTCTTCCGAGATGACTTTGTTTTCATGGTATTTTTGATTAAATTTATTTAAAAAATTGTACGTGAGCGGTATGATATCTTCTTTGCGTTCACGTAGAGGCGGCAAGTGTATATCGATCACATTCAGCCTGTAAAATAAATCTTCCCTGAATCTTTTGTCATTGACCATTTCGATTAAGTTTTGATTCGTTGCGGCGACGATGCGGATGTCAACTTTTTTCATTTCGTTGCCGCCGACGGGAATGAATTGTTTATCCTGGATAACTTGTAAAAGCTTTGCTTGTAAAGCAAGAGGCATTTCCCCGATTTCATCAAGAAAAACGGTGCCTCCATTTGCCGCTTCGAGCAAGCCTGTTTTTCCTGATTTGCTTGCGCCGGTAAATGCGCCTTTAGAATAACCAAATAGCTCCGATTCAAGCAGCTCTTCTGGAATGGCTGCGCAGTTAATCGTCAAGAACGGGCCGCTTTTCCGCTTGCTGATCCTGTGGATGTAGTGGGCGAGCACGCCCTTTCCTGTTCCCGATTCTCCCTGAATTAAAATAGTAGAATCAGTTGGTGCCACTTTTTCGCAAAAGGTTAAGATTCGGTTGATTTTGCCGCTGTTCGTAATGAATTGCTCTGTTTCACCTTCAACATGAGTGGTTTTTAACTCATCTCCCGTTTCTTTTGCTTTTATCATTTTAAATGTTTGTGATTGGGTCGATGTAATGACGACGAGTTCGATTTCCCCCGCATCATTTAAGATTGGAATGGCTGACGTCAGTAATTCAGCCCCAATATAAGTTTGCTGCTTCAAGTAGCAAGGCTTTTTTCTTTTATATACTTCCGGCACAATGGACGGTTTCCAGTAACCTTTTTCAAATAATTCGACATTGTATTTGCCAATGACATCAGTCGGCTTCAGTCCATAATGGCGCTCACATGTCTGGTTAACGTAAAGAATCCGCTTTTCGCCGTCGAGGACGAAAATTTCATCTGATGAATAATTGAGAATTTTTAAAAGAGTTTGCAGCGTCATCTCAACATTTCCTGTTGCATCTGGACTTTTCACAAAATCATCCTCTCATTTCAAAAGGTAATGAGTTAATTTTGACTAATGTTTTATCATATTGAGTTAATTATAATTCAAATTGGCAGCGTTTTCACAAAAAAATGACATACATTCAATATTAACGCTGTTTTTAAAAATTGGCACGCTAATTGCATATATAGAATTGACAGGCAGAAAGAAAGCTGTCGTTAATTGCTGAACTATTTGAAACATTAGCAAATTTGGATTTTAGGAATAAAGACAGCAAGGGAGGAATGAATTTGGAAAAACGGGATAGGGTATTTGACATTACTATAATCGGGGGAGGGCCAGTTGGCCTGTTTACCGCTTTTTATGCTGGGATGCGCCAGGCGTCGGTGAAAATTATCGAAAGTCTTCCTCAACTCGGAGGACAGTTGTCTGCTTTGTACCCAGAAAAATTTATTTATGATATTGCAGGATTCCCAAAAGTACGGGCACAGGATCTCATTGATCAATTAATCGAACAAATGAGTCAGTTTGAATCAACAATTTGCCTCGAGCAATCGGTGGAAAGCATCGTTCGGACAGCTGACGGGAGATTTGCGATCACAACGAACGAAGAAACTCATTATACGAAAGCGGTTATTATCACGGCTGGGAACGGGGCATTCCAATCACGAAAAATGAAAATTGAAGGAGAAGACAAATTTGAAAAAGTCAACCTTCATTATTTCGTACAGGATTTAAATCAATTCACCGGAAAAAAAGTAGTCGTGTTTGGCGGTGGTGATTCAGCGGTTGACTGGGCACTCATGCTTGAACCGATAGCTGAAAAAGTGACAATCATTCATCGAAGAGACAAATTTCGAGCCCATGAGCATAGTGTTGAGCAGTTGAAACAGTCAAAAGTGGAAATTTTAACGCCGTACGTGCCTTCACAATTGGTCGGCGATGAAAAAATAGAAAAAGTGATTGTGACAGAAGCGAAAAGCGGAGAACCGATCGAAATTGAAGTTGATGATGTCCTTGTCAATTACGGATTTGTTTCATCGCTCGGCCCAATTAAAGATTGGGGTCTTGAAATCGAAAGTAATTCCATCAAAGTCGACTCTAGAATGGAAACGAACATCGAGGGTATATACGCAGCAGGAGATATTTGCACGTACGAAGGCAAAGTGAAGCTAATTGCAAGCGGTTTTGGCGAAGCACCGACAGCTGTGAGCAATGCGAAAGTATATATCGATCCGAGTGCAAAAGTTCAGCCTTTACACAGCACAAGCATTATGGAAGAGAAAGAAAAAAGCGGCTCAGCCGTTTAATTTACACATTAAGATAAATTGGCAGCAACGAAGTGTTTCATTGTAGTACCCATTTTATGTATTAAGAATGAACTCAGGTCCAAGAATGCCAGGCCTTCGCCTTTACAGGCTCGTCGACCTGTGCGTTTCCATATATTAATGATTCGCAGGAGGAATCCACATGGCTAAATTTACAATAGTTGACCAGGAAACATGCATCGCTTGCGGGGCATGTGGAGCAACGGCGCCAGAAGTTTTTGATTACAATGACGAAGGAATTGCTTTTGGCATCCTTGATGACAACAAAGGCATAATAGAAGTCCCTGACGAACTGGAAGAGGATTTGGAGGATGCAATGGACGGTTGTCCAACAGGATCCATTAAAATGGCTGCTGAACCTTTTACATGCAAATCCGTTCAACCCGGATGACTCAATGAGCAGCCGGATAATTATAAGGATGTTTACCAAAAAAAATTTTAGCCTTTCAGCAATTGCTCAATTATCATTTTTTTAAAGGGGAGAATGAATGATGACTTATAACAAAGTAGAGAATGCAACAAATCGGATATTTGAAAGAACGTTGACATATGACAAATACACAGATCCGAAAGTACTTGAAAAAGAAATGGATCTAGTATTCTCTAAATCTTGGCAGCTAGTGGGACATGTCAGTCAATTGGAAAAAGTAGGTGCCTTCTTCACGACTGAAGTTGCGGGCGAGCCGATTATTGTGACTCGCGGCCAGGATGAAGTCATTCGCGCTTTTTATAACGTCTGTCCGCATCGTGCGACAAAGCTTGAAAAAAATGAGTCAGGCAAGAAGAAAATTTTACAATGCAGCTACCATGGCTGGACGTTCAAATTGGATGGAAAATTAAACAAAGCGCCGAACTTTAGCGGCGAAGATGCAGCTTGTGTACAAGATGCTTGTTTACGCTCAGTCCGCATGGAAATCTTGGAATCTTTAATCTTTGTAAACTTGGATGATCATGCAAAGCCGCTTAGAGAATCCTACGGCGATTTCTTCGACCGCTTGAGCAAATATTCGTTTTTAAGTGAGTTAAAAAGAACAAACCAAACATCAAGGGTGATTAAAGCAAACTGGAAAGCGTTTATTGACAATTATTTAGAGTGTGACCACTGCCATGTAGCACATCCAGGCTTTGTTGCAGCACTTGACATGGATGATTATCAAATCATTACATGTGAAAATTATTCGCTTCAAGGATCAATTGTTAAACCAGATAAAAATTATGGGACGGTCGATTTAAATCAAGCAGAAATGCAAGGCGGGTCTTTCTTCTGGCTGTGGCCAAACTTAATGTTGACCATTTATCCGGGTCCCGGCAATATGGCGACAATTCAATTGGTGCCGATTGATCATGAAACAACTTTAATTGTTTACACTTATTATTTCCGTGATGAGAATTTGACTCAGGAAGAAAAAGACTTAGTTACTTTTGCTGAACAAGTACGCCTGGAAGATGTGGAACTTGTCGAGTTAGAACAAATCGGTTTCCGCTCCCGTGCATTTAACAAAGGAAGATATTCATCTTCAGAAAAAGCGATCGTACAATTTCATGAAATGGTATTGGAGGCCCTAAATGAGTAAATTAGTGAATGAAGTAAAATCGACGAAGCAGTTTTTGATGATCAATGGAGAAAAAGTAAAAACAGCAAAATATGACCCGCTTTACTCTCCTTATTCCGGGGAAGAAATCGCTAAAATTGCGATGGCGGATAAAGAGCTGACTGTACAGGCAATTGATGCTGCCTTCAACGCACGCGAAATAATGGCGAAAATGCCGGCGTATGAGCGGGCAAAAATTTTGGAAAAGGTTGGGGCGCTATTAAAAGAAAAAGCGGACGAAGCAGCAGAAATTATCACTCGTGAATCCGCTAAGCCGATCATGTTCGCAAAAGCAGAAGTGGCAAGAACGATTGAAACGTATAAGTTTTCGGCCGAAGAAGCAAAAAGAATACATGGTGAAACGATTCCTTTTGATGCAGCTGAAGGCGGCGTCGGCCGAATCGGTTACACGTTAAGAGAGCCGATTGGGGTTATTGGAGCGATTACGCCGTTTAACTTCCCTATGAATCTTGTCGCTCATAAAGTCGGACCAGCTATTGCAGCAGGTAATACAATTGTCTTGAAGCCGGCGTCACAAACTCCGCTGTCTGCTCTCTTTATCGCGGAAATTTTTGAAGAAGCTGGTCTTCCTGCAGGTGCATTAAATGTAGTAACTGGTCCTGGCGGCACGGTCGGGGAAGCGATTGTGGAAGACGATCGCGTAAGCATGGTAACATTCACGGGCAGCCCGAGTGTCGGCATCGGTATTCGCAACAAGGCGGGCTTGAAAAAGACGACGCTTGAACTCGGTTCGAATTCGGCATTAATTATTGACAAAGATATTGACATCGATCAAATTATTGACCGCTGCATCATGGGTGCTTTCTCCAACCAGGGGCAAGTATGTATTTCTCTTCAGCGCGTGTATGCACATGAAGAAGTGTATGAAGAATTTGTTACAAAGTTCACCGAAGCGGCGAAGCAGCTGAAAATCGGTGATCCTCTTAATCACGACACATATATTTCCGCTTTAATTTCTAAAGGGGAAGCTGAACGTGTACTTGGCTGGATTGAAGAGACGAAAGAAGGCAAAGCAACGATCACTGCAGGCGGCAAATTGCAGGAAGGCATTCTTGAGCCGACAATTATTACAGGTGCGGATCATTTCTTAAAAGTATCCTGTCAGGAAGCATTTGCTCCAGTTGTCGTCGTGAATAAAGTGAGTTCAGTTGAAGAAGCGATTGAGCAAGTGAATAACTCTCGCTTCGGATTACAGGCCGGAATTTACACAAATAATGTTAAACATGCTTTGTACGCTTCAAAGGAATTGCATGTGGGCGGTGTGATCATAAACGATGTGCCAACCTATCGTGTCGACCAAATGCCTTACGGCGGTGTGAAAGAAAGTGGGACAGGTCGTGAAGGAATAAAATACGCTGTGGAAGAAATGACTGAAATGAAATTGGTCGTTTGGAACCAAAGCTAAAAAACGAGGGAGATTATTGTGAAACACTTTAAAGTAGCAGTTATCGCCGGCGACGGCATTGGTCCAGAGGTTATTGATGAAGGGATTAAAGTATTAAATAAAGTGGCTGAACTTGATTCTGGCTTTCAATTTGATTTCACTTACTTTCCATGGGGATGCGAATTTTACACAAAAAACGGAAAGATGATGGATGATGATGGAATGGAGCAGTTGAAAGAATTTGACGCAATTTATTTAGGGGCAGTCGGGTTTCCCGGCGTCCCTGACCATATTTCACTGTGGGATTTATTATTAAAGATCCGCAAAAGCTTTGACCAGTATGTTAATATTCGTCCTGTGAAGCTGTTAAAAGGTGCACACTTGCCGCTTGTGGATGTGAAACGAGAGGATATTGATATGCTGTTCATACGCGAGAACAGTGAGGGCGAATATTCAGGCGCAGGTGAATGGCTGTTTAAAGGTCAGGAACACGAGGTCGTTTTGCAAAACGGCGTTTTTTCCCGTAAAGGTACGGAGCGCATCATTCGGTATGCGTTTGAAACAGCGAAAAAAGAAGGCAGATCGCTGACCAGCATTTCTAAAGCAAATGCCCTTAATTACTCGATGGTGTTCTGGGACCAAGTATTTGAAGAAGTGAGCGCAGAATACCCTGAAGTCGAAACGGCTTCTTATCTCGTCGACGCTGCGGCGATGCTGATGATTAAAGATCCGAAACGCTTTGAAGTCGTTGTGACATCGAACTTGTTCGGCGATATTTTAACGGATCTGGGCGCGGCGATCGCTGGTGGAATCGGCCTCGCTGCCGGTGCGAATATTAATCCCGAAAGAAACTTCCCTTCGATGTTTGAGCCGATTCATGGATCAGCTCCTGACATTGCAGGCAAAGGGATCGGCAACCCGCTTGCATCGATTTGGTCCGCTAGCCAAATGCTCGACTTTTTCGGATATGAAGAGCATGGAAAAGTTGTTCTTGAGGCAATCGAGCAACTTTTACTAGAAGATCAAGTTGTGACGCCCGATATGAATGGAACAGCGTCTACTTTCGAAGTGGGAAACAGGGTGACGGATATTATTACGTCAATCATTTCATCTAAAGATGTATCGGTGAAATAACGAATTTGATAAGTATCGTGTGAAGAACACTTTCTTCATACGATATCCGTTTTAATGTATGTCATTTCGTATTAGATTCAAGGTCTTATCTTGAGGTTATTTTCTTTCTATATTGCTTCAGAAAAAAGAAATCGCTTACATGTATTTCTGTTATTTCTTAACATGCTTGAAACTATTTTATAAGGAGTGATTGGGTGAATAGCAAGAAAGCTGTCTTTTACACATCATTAGCGATTAGCTTAGGCATAATAAGCATTGGAGTATTTATGCCGAAACAATTAGAAACCTTTTCTAATTCATCGCTTCATTTTATTTATAATAATTTAGGCTGGTTTATTCTCGGAAGCGTCTTTATTTTCTTTGCATTCTGCATGTATATGGGACTATCGAAATTTGGGCATATCCGTTTAGGTGACGATTCCGATCGTCCTGAATATAAAACAGCCACGTGGATTGGCATGCTTTTTAGTTCATCTATCGGGATCAGCCTTGTGTTTTGGGGCGTGGCAGAACCTGTATCCTATTATATTGATCCTCCATTTGGCAAAGCATCCTCAGAAGAATCAGCGAAGCTCGCCATGCAATTCGTCTATCTGCACTGGGGGGTGTCTGCTTGGGCTTGTTATGCGCTTGTAGGAGTTTCCTTAGCATTCTTTCAGTTTAGAAAAAAGCTCCCATCTTCATTGAGTTCAGTTTTTTATCCATTAATAGGGGACAAAATCAGAGGTCCTATCGGCAAGGCTATCGATGTTATTGTTATTCTCTCCATTGTCATTGGAATTGCAACGTCACTCGGCTTTGGAACGTTGCAAGTCAATAGTGGGATGAATTTTCTTTGGGGTTTGCCAGTGAATATGAACACCCAAGCGATTATTATCATTGTGGTAACATTCATATATGTAGCTTCTACTGTTTCAGGGCTGCAAGGAGCCATGAAACATTTATCCAACCTTAACATGCTGCTCGCTTTTGCTTTATTGGGCTTTGTTCTTTTTCTCGGACCGACACAAACGATTTTTAAGATCTTTTTTCAGGGAGTGGGCGATTATGCTCAAAACTTTGTTAGTATGTCGTTCAGGACAGAGCCTTATAGCGATGGTTCCTGGATTGCCAGCTGGACGTTGTTTTATTTTGGCTGGTGGATTGCCTGGGCTCCGCTTGTCGGCAGTTTCGTAGCCAGAATATCAAAAGGCAGAACGATTAAAGAATTTATGATGGGGGCCGTATTTATCCCTGTGCTTGGCTCTTTCCTCTGGTTTGCTGTAATGGGTGGTTCAGCCATTCATATCATTCAAAATATGGGGGAAACGGCGCTTGCCACCGCTGTTTCAACCGATGTGACATCTGCTTTGTTTAAGTTTTTTGAATATTTCCCGATGTCTGCATTCTTAAGTATTTTAGCGATGGTACTTGTGCTCGTTTTCTTTATTACTTCTGCAAACTCAGCTGTTTTTGTATTAGGTATGATTAGTGAAAATGGCAATCCGCTTCCTTCTCATCCGACGAAAATCATTTGGGGAATTGTTATTGCCGCGATCTCGGTTGTTCTGATTATGACTGGAGGACTGTCAGGCTTGCAATCCTCACTCGTGGCAGCAGCCGTACCATTGGCGGTGTTAATGCTTATTATGTGTTATTCAACGTATAAAGGCCTTCAAGGAGAATTGCGCCTTTCTCCACAGAAGAAAAATATAGAAACTGAAGAAAAAATGAAGGTTCATGAAAAGCAGGCATTATAAAGAACGAGGCTGCTCGGCCAATATCAAAGCAAATGGAGTGTTGAATCGCAAAGATTTAATACTCCTTTTTTTGTAGAAATAAAAACCCTAGGGTTCAAAAAAGCTAATCGCGAGATATAGTAGGGGCCTTAGGTCTCTTAATAGCAGAATTATCAGGATTTAAGAAGGTCAAAGAGGATTGTGGTCTTTAATACTTATATTTTTCTCAAATAAATAGATCTTGAGAATCTAGGGAGGTACTGATGAGATATGACATTTGAGATAACATCATTGTTAATTACTATCGGTTTAGTAATGTATATATTTGTTTTGCATGGTTAGGTCAAAAAGTTGGAAAGACAACAGTTTAAGAATCTATCAGATCAAAAGAATGTGTCTCTAGACAACAAGATAAATAATTTGATTAATGAGCGTAAAACAGATACAGAGATTATAAAGTTTGTTAGAGAAAAAACAAATCTGGGATTAGTACAAGCTAAGTAGTATGTTGATCGGGTAAAGAATGCAAGATGAAGAGAGTCACCTTTTAGGTGTTTTTTGTTGGAATATATAGGAATAAATCTTTGTTTCCTTGTTTAAGGGGGCAATGGAGTGGTAGGGGAAATTCCTTTCTGGAGATGCTGCTTATGGGCTAATAGTATGAAGAGAATTCTAAGTCTAACACTATCCTTAACAGCATTTGTTATTATTATGATGGTAAACTTTAAAAAGAATAAGATGGTTCAACAATGGTTGAATAGAGAAGAATTAGAACTTGAAGAACCGAATGTACAATCTGATATAAAAAAAATTAAATGCCAAGAGGAAATGATCAAATCTTTATTAGAACATAATTAAAAACAAGAACAGTTTAATCAAGCTTTGATTCAAAGATTTGATGAACAAGCAAGGGTTATAACAGGGTACCCAATCCCTTGGAATTGGGTACCCATTTTTAAAGGAGAAGGCGATCTCCCCCCTGAATCTCTAATCATAGGAGGGGAGGGGAATGGCTAACCAACAAAAAAATTCGCCTTATGTGTCGCGTGATCGACGTAGAATGACCTTGTAAATTAAGAAAGCTTGCATGCAACAACTCGATGAATTAAGCCTAGTGACAGGGTTCTTGTCATAGACTGCAAAGTAGACAGCAGAAAAAGTAGGATAACATTATGGTGAAGATATTTGGTAATTCCTTTGGTGATCCTTTTCTGTAAAAGTTTAAAAAATAGAAGGTGAGACAAGTGACACAAAACAAAAAAGAAATATGTGAAGAAATCAATAATTTATTAGGAGAGCATGCGGAATTTTGGAGCATTAGTGATATACAGATAAATTACTTAAAAGAAACCATTACACTAAAGTTAGAGAGTGTTAACGAACAAGAGATTTTAAAAACGTTTATTAAGTTTAAGCAAGTTATGTCATTGTACATGCATCAAGATGCAGAAGTAGAAACCTATCGATTAAATAATTACAAAGAAACAGACCCATTTTTACTTTCTGAAATCAGTTATCATCCTAATGGATTAGGTAAAATAAATGTAGAAAGCTTGGAAGATGAATTGACTGAAATCGAATCGATAAGCTCATCAACAAACTTTTATTTTCAAATTAACAATAAAGATTATTTTTTTGTTGAAGCAAACTCCTTTTCCATTACTAGAGTAAGTTCCTCATCAACAGATGAAAAAGTATTTATAGATTTAATCTCAGACGAGAAAATAATAACAAATCCATATTAATAAATGAGGTCAGACAATCTAATTAAGCCTCAAGAAACCCTTGAAAGCGATTAAGGTAATAACCCCCGTCGTATGCTGTCCGTTTTCACAAAGCGGTCTAATTATGATCATCATGAATACCTCTTAGTCCTTCTCGTGAGTAAAAGTTATCAAAAGCAAATTGTATACTATTTAAAAAATTAATTTGATTAATTCTACACGGATAAAAATTTCATTAAAATGAACGATACCTAAAATTTACATCAATTTTAAAATAATGTAATTAAAAGTTAATATTCAGGAAATATATTGAAAATGTTGTACAGTTTTAACAGTACTTTTTGACTAAGGATCGTGTAAATCGCAAGATCTTCGCAACATGAGCAACGATCTATCTTACGCAACTAGGAAATGGTAGAGAAACTGTTCCAAAAAATTCAGTTGTATAAGGAGAGAACTCTAATCCGATGAGAACCTTTGAAATTTTATTACTCAGCCTCAATGTACTGATACTTGTTATTTTCCTATGGAAAAGGGGAAAGGCAAGAAAGCTGGTCCTTGCATTGAGCGGAGCAGGTCTGATTATCTTAGCTTTGCAGCTTGCCGTTGAGCATTACCGCTGGCAGATGGTGCCTGCTTATGGGCTGACGTTTTTTTTGTTTTTATGGTCTGTTAAAAAGTTTCGAAGTCATTCTCATAGGTTACGGCATCCCGCTTTAAAGGCTGCAGTTGTTATTCTTGGGGCGTTATACATTGTTATTACAATTGGGCTTCCTATGTTACTGCCTGTTTTTGAAACAGCCAAGCCAAGCGGTCCTTATGCAATTGGAACAGCCACTTACCATTGGATAGATGATGAAAGGGAGGAAAAGCTGACCGAAGATCCTTCAGACAAAAGGCAGCTGATGGTGCAGATTTGGTATCCAGCAGAACCGGACGGGGATGAAAAGCTATCAACCTATATTCCAGACATATCCGGTTTGCAGACGGCTGTTCAACAAGAGTACGGGATCCCTGGCTTTTTCCTAGACTATCTTCGCAACTTAAATACTCACGCCAGCATCAAAGCGAAAGTTTCCCAAGCTCAGCCGAACTATCCGCTGCTGCTGTTTGCACACGGTTTTCCGGGTACCCGCTATACGAATACGTCACAAGTCGAGGAGCTAGTCAGTCACGGTTATATCATCGCTTGTATCGATTACTCCTATAACTCTATAGCTACTGTGCTTCCTAACAAAAAGCTTGTTTTATTGAGCGACAACGTACCAGAGCTGAACGATTGGGAGAGCTGGGATCAACTCATCTCCGATACCTGGGTGCCAGATTCAATCTTTGTGCTGGACCAAATGGAGCAGCTAAACGACAAAGATCCGAATGGCATTTTGAAGGGGAAAATCAATCTTACGAGTGTGGGCATGTTTGGCCACTCCTTCGGCGGGGCGGCCGCAGCACAGACGCTGCTAGCGGATTCGCGGTTTAAAGCCGGGATGAATATGGATGGAACGCTGTTTGGAAAAGGAGATTTGAAAGACGGTCTTAAACAGCCGTTTCTCATGATGAACGTGAAAACAGCAGATATTAACAACGCCGATGAACCGAATGATGAAGAGTTAGAGCAGATAGGGTTGACCCGTGAGGATTTTAACTTTATAGCCAAAGAAATTCTGATGCGCAAAAACAATCTGCTGAAAAACGGTGGTTACAGTGTAATCATTGACCAGATAGATCATCTGAGTTTTACTGACCTGTATTTGCTGTCACCATTTTTTTCTTGGAATCGTCAAATGACTCCACGTCAGGCGCACACCATCATTAATGCATATACTCTAGACTTTTTCGATAAACATTTAAAAAGAAAAACAGACACCCTTTTTGACCTCCCGTCTTCCCCATTTCCTGAAGTAAAGGTATCATTACCAGCAATAAAAAAGTAACTGCACTAGAGAAACAAGTTCGTTCTTAATATAAGGATGATAGTATTGATTTAGTAATAGCTCTGTATTCCATTTTCCAGAGCGCTTTCCTGAAATAAGGATTGCTTTTATTTTTTAGGACCATTATTACTGTGGAAATAGAAGGGGTCTGACCACTCGATTAGATAAGGGCGTACGCGAGGGAAAGATAAAATCTGGTGATAAAATACTATTATATGGATTTGGCGGCAGATTGGCCCATTGTGGATTATTAATCAATTGGACTTTATAGGCAAACATAGAATAAAGACTAGCTTAATACAAGTCCCTTTATTGTTAAGTTAATGCTATGTGGTATAGTGAGAGTATTCTGTGACAGATAAGATAGAAGGATAACTTTTCAATACAGGAATGGTGAAAGTATGGACATAAGACACCTTAAGTATTTTATAGAAGTCTCGCGATTCAGCAGCTTTACACGGGCAGCGGATCACTTGTTTGTGACCCAGCCCACCATTAGCAAAATGATTAAAAACTTAGAGTCTGAGCTCGGAGTAGAGCTATTTGATCGTTCTAGGAAACAGCTCGTGCTGACAGACGCGGGCAGGGTCATTTTAGATCAAGCTCAAAAGATTGATCATGCTTTTGATAACTTACAAACCGAACTAGATGATTTAATAGGATTACAAAAAGGGCATATTCGCATTGGTTTGCCTCCGATTATGGATGTAGATCATTTTATTCGAATTTTAGGAGAGTTTCATCAGTTGTATCCTCGCATTACATTTCAGCTATTGGAAAATGGGACAAAGAAAATTGAAGATGACATATACAAGGATAATTTGGATGTCGGCATTACTGTGTTACCAACAGAGGAAGAAGAATTTCACTATTTTTCTTTTATGAAGGAGGAATTAAGGGTAGTTGTTCCACCTTCCCACTCAATTGCGTCTAGAAAGCAAATCAAGCTTGAGGAACTAAAGGACGAACAGTTTATTCTTTTCAACAAGGATTTCGCATTAAACGACCGTATTAGGGGTGCATGTAAGGAGGCTGGTTTCCTGCCTCAAGTCATTTCCGAAAGCACCCAATGGGACTTCATTGGAAAAATGATCGCGGCTGAGTTAGGGATATCCATATTGCCGCACAGTGTATCTATGCTTTTAAAGGAAGACGTACATACCATTAAAGTAGTTAAGCCGACGATCGAGTGGGATCTGGCTATTATTTGGAGGAAAAATCATTACTTATCGTATGCCACGAGAGAATGGCTGAAATTTACACAAGACCGATTAACGATGGAAAGCATCTCTGAATAGGGATGCTTTTTTCATACAGAATTATGAAAATTTCATTCGTGTATAGCATAACTGTGAGCGGTTGCATAGATTTCGTCTATCATATTCATGATTAATAACCATTTCACTTATCGTAAATACGGTCTTACACTTGTTGTATCGAAAACAACTAAAAACAAGGAAGGGAATCAATTTATGATAAAAACTAAGCATCCTTCAGAAAGCCTTATTGTAAATACCGATCAAGTAATGATAAACGATTTAAACAATTACAATACACTATTTGGCGGAGTTTTGATGAAAAAACTCGATAACAATGCAACCTTATCAGCACGTCGCCATGCCCGAGTAAAAGAATGTGTGACAGCCTCCACTGATTCCATTGACTTCTTATATCCGATCCACCAAACGGATTCTGTTTGTGTAGAATCATTCGTATCCTACACGGGAAACAAATCAATGGAGGTCTTTTGTAAGGTTATTGCCGAAGATATGATTACAGGGGAACGTCGTATGGCAGCGACAGCTTTTCTAACTTTTGTAGCTTTAGACGAAAACAAAATACCAATGAAAGTTCCTGATATTGTACCTGTAACAGAAGAAGAGAAATTCCTTTATGAATCAGGAAAAGCACGCGCCGAAACCCGTAGAATCCGAAGAAAACAAAGTAAAGAGTTGACAGAGATCATTGGCCTGGAGAAACCTTGGGAAAAAGGGGTGCTAATATAATGTCCGCTATGTTAGCTAATTTAAATGAATTATACAAGGCAAAAGAAGGACTAGAGGAATTAAAGCAACAGCACTCAGAGTTATATGAACTATTGCTTCATGTTGTTAGCCTGACAAGACAATTACAAATCAAGTATGGATACGTAGGATCCTTATTAATGGATGAGGATCTCACGAAATATCGACCAAAATTTATTAGAGAGTCGATCTTATCCCTTTATCAAAAAGAAGTTCAGAAACTAAAAGATCACCCTGAAATAAATGAAGTAAAAGAAACAATTAAAAGGCATCGTAATGTAAGTGACTCAAAATTATTTCTGTTGGCTCTTGGGGCAAAGCCAGAATTACTTCAAGGGTCGACAATCATTAAATAGTCACTTCAAAGGTCCGCCCAAAAGGCGGATTTACTTTTTTTCTTAGTTTCAAAATTTATATGGTATCCTTTTTTAGTGGTTTCATAAAAAAGGATAAAAACCCGTACATTTATTCAGTTTTTTTCAATTTTTGTCGAATAATCGATATATCGAAATTTTCGAAGAGGACTGCACTATTGTAATTAGTTCCCTCTAATAAATCTGATGTGAAGCGGTAATAGAAACCCAAAGGTTAAAAGAAGAAATAAAATCGAATAATATAAATTCCACCCATTGTATTTCATATACCCAGAGAAGTGCATTCCAAATTCAACTAAAAGGGAGAGTACGGTGAATAGTATTGTCAATATCCACTTATTTTTATTTGTAAAATAATTTAAATACAATGCTGCTAGTGAAGTTGGTATAAGGGTGTAGCAGAGTATTTCGCCTAGTCCGGTTATCTTCGGTTCTCCTAAATCAATAAGGTCAAATACTCTAGTGACTAGAGAATCACTTAGCCATGTAGCAAATCCAACAATACCAACCGTTATATATATTTCTCTCCAAGTAGTATTTTTTTTAGGAATTAGTAGAACTGATATAAATAATAAAATACTTACAATGATCGGAAACCATAGTCCTTTTGAATTTAAATCTAATTGATCCAATATTTCGTTCATTTTTAGAGGCTCCTTACTTTTCTTAAATTTAGCTTAAACCGAGGAGAGGAATTATATACGAAAGAGACCTCAAGTTCATTACCATAACGTGGAAAGATTTTTATTGACATTCCTTGCACTAAACATATAATCTTGAGCTAGATAAATGAAAGGGTGACATGGCCAATGATCTACTAATCCTCATTTCGAGAAAAACACTCATTTTAATGAATGAATTTATTTTTCTGGATAGGATTAGTGCGGGCTTTTATAATACAAAAAGGTTGATGACTACACCGTAAAGGGGGTTATCTGTCCTTTTTCTGTGCTTCCTGCCTCCTATCCGAAGTGGATAAGGAGTTTTTTTAGTTTAGAATATATAAGCTAATTAAAGTATTAACTTATTAAAGAGTCGGATAGACAACTAGGAACATAGTCGAACAATAAAAACTCCTGTTAACTCAAAGAATGTATTTTCTGAAATCCCAAAACTACATTATAAAAGGAGTAAAAGAATATGACTGAGTTAATTTATCATGTGGCAACGTCTGCTGACCATTTTATTGCAGATCCGAATGGTATAGTAGATCCCAGTCTTTTTCTATTTGAAGGTGAGTACCGTTTTATAAATATAAGGAGAAAAGACATGAAGGAAAACAAATACGACAATATCAATTTTTTTAATCAATATAGCCAAATGCCTCGTTCTATTGAAGGTCTTAAAGCCGCAGGAGAATGGCATATAGTTCAAAAGATGCTGCCAAATTTGAAGAATAAGCGTGTTTTGGATTTAGGATGCGGCTTCGGCTGGCATTGCCGATATGCAATCGAACAAGGTGCGAAGTCTGTAGTAGGAGTTGATATATCAGAAAGAATGCTCAATGAAGCCAAGAAAAATACGAAAGCGTCTTCTATAGAATATGTTCATATGGCAATTGAAGATATTGATTTTCCAGCAAATACTTTTGATGTAGTGTTCAGCTCTTTGGCATTTCATTATATAAAATCATTTAGCGATATTTGTCATAAAATTCATCATTGCTTGTCGAGCAAGGGAGCTTTTATTTTTTCTGTTGAACATCCGGTCTTTACATCGAATGAAAAACAGGAATGGTCTTATGATGAACAAGGCAATCGCAAGAATTGGCCGATTGATAAATACTTTGAAGAAGGAATCCGCAAAACCAATTTCTTAGGTGAGGAAGTTTTGAAATACCATAAAACACTTACAACCTATGTGAATAGCCTTATCAAGTCCGGCTTTCAGATAACAGAGCTAATTGAACCGGAACCCGATGTAAACCTTTTGAAAACAAATTCTGAAATGAAGGATGAGCTGCGAAGGCCAATGTTTCTTTTAGTATCGGCTAGGAAAATATAAGCAAATCCCTGAACATTTTTTGTTCTCGGAATTGTAAAATCACTCGGCAAATACCGATAAATCAGTGTTTGTCGGGATTTCTTTACGTCAGAGCCACACATCTATCATTTTCCGCACAGCCTCCGTTTTTGTTATAAAATACTTCCCTGTACTTAAATATATAACAATAAGATATGTACTCTAAATACTTTCCTAATTTCTACCGGATTATATCGATAGATAAAAGCAAATTTGTAATGTAAAAAAATAAGAAGTTCCTCTAAGAATTCATTTAGATCTTGATGAGTACGTACATGATGAGTCATATGGAAAAGGAGTGAAGAAACTTGACAAAGAAAGTCCCCGGACCCAAAGAAATCCCCTTTATTGGTAATTTGTTGGAAGTTGGTTCAAAGCCACATGAATTTTTTCAAACTTGTGTAGAAAAGTATGGTCCCGTTGTTCGAGTACGGTTAGAAAAAGATCGCGATACTTATATTTTAAGTCGTCCACAGGATATTCAGTATGTCCTTAAAAATTCACAGCGGTTATTTGCAAAAGGGTATCATCGCGATCGAATCCTTAGTATGGTGTTAGGCAATGGTCTCGTCACGAGTGAAGGAGATTTCTGGTTGAGACAACGGAGATTATCGCAGCCCGCGTTTCATCAACATCGCATCGAGAAATATGCGGATACAATGACTCAATATGCGAGCAGAATGATTGATAACTGGGACAATGGCCAATTGCTTGATATCCATGAAGAGATGATGCAGTGTACCATGGAAATTGTCACAAAAACCCTTTTTGATATTGATATCCAGGATCCGCAATATAAGGGGTCAAATCTAGTGGGTCAGGCACTTGATCAAGTTTTTCATGAATACGTCAATGAGTATACAAGTATTACTCGTATGTTACTTGAAAGGCTCCCCTTCTCCCTGCCTACTCCTGGAAATAAACGACTCAAGGAAAGCATTCGCCAATTGGATCAGGTGATATATGAGATCATCGAGCATCGAAAAAAGGAGAAGCGGGATCGGGGTGATCTTCTTTCTATGCTGATCACAGCACAAGATGATGAGGGGAAAGGGATGACCCCTGCACAATTAAGGGATGAAGTGATGACGTTATTTCTTGCTGGTCATGAAACAACGGCTAATGTTTTATCGTGGACTCTCTATCTCCTTGCTCAACATGCCGATACAGAAAAGAAGCTAGTTGCAGAGCTTAGAAATGTCCTGCAAGGAAGGCTTCCTTCTTTATCCGATATTCCGCATCTTTCATATACAAAAGCAATCATCAATGAATCGATGCGTCTATATCCGCCCGTTTGGCTTATTTCTCGTGAACCGCTTGAGGATGTATGGATTGATGAATATTGTTTACCAGCTGGATGTGAGGTTGCTATAAGTCAGTGGGTAATGCATCGACACCCGGATTATTTTACAAATCCGGATTCTTTTGTTCCCGAACGTTGGTCCCGTGAATTTGAAAAAAACTTACCCTCCTATGTCTATTTTCCTTTTGGTGCAGGCCCACGAGTTTGTATTGGGAATAATTTTGCGATCATGGAGGCCACGTTATTGCTCGCTTCGATTATGCAAATGTTTCATATTGAACTTGATCATCAACATGATGTGGTTCTAGAACCTTCGATTACCCTGCGACCACAAAATGGGATTCGGGTACGTGTCGAAAAGAGAAACAATCAATTCTTATTTTCCTAGTTTTTAAACTAGCGTTTATTGTAAATTAACAACCGTTTCCTCCTTTTTCCATCCCTATTACTGATTGAAACAAGTTTAAAAAGGGAAATACACCCTTAAACTTAAGGGTGGTGGAGGAGTCGAATGCTTCTTTCTATTACGATAAAACTCATAGTCGGTTTAATAGGAATCGTTATTATTACGAGGGTGCTTGGAAAAAAGGAAATGTCACAGGTAACCCCTTTTGATTTTGTTTATGCACTTATTTTGGGCGGAATAATTGAAGAAAGTCTCTATGATGAGAAAACTAGTATATGGTTCGTTCTATATGCTCTATGATTATGGGGCTCCCTTATTTATATAGTCGAAATACTTACTCAAAAGTTTGAAAGATTGAGAACCCCTTTAAAAGGGAGGACTTCAATTATTATTAGTAACGGAGAAGTAAATATAAAAGAAATGAAAAAGGCAAAGCTTGAGATGGAACAAATTCGTACGTTTCTGCGAATGAAGGGAATTTTTTCATTAAGAGAGGTAAGTACTGCAGTTTTAGAAACCAGTGGGCAGCTAAGCGTGTTAAAAAAATCTGATGAAACCGCCGTTACTAAAAAAGATCTAAATATTCAGACCGAACCAAATGATAGATCCTACCTGCTCATTGATGAAGGAAATCTCCGAGACAAGAACTTAGATGAAATTCAACAGGATAAAGAATGATTGAAGAGCGAAATGAAACAGCGTGGTTATGCCATTGATAATATTTTCTACGCCGAATGGCTGAAAGAAAAAGGTTTTTATATTCAACCATATAAAAAGGAAAGTTAATAAGCCAATTTGAGGAACTAGTCAAAAAGTCAATCCCTTGGTGTGTATGGGTTTGGCTTTTTGGTGTTTTACTTAAAACCTTTAGGTTCTGTGTTAAAGAACCCGATTTATATTTAGGAAATTTTGCACTTTCAAAATAAAATTAAAATTGTAACATTAAGGTTGCTTGGTAATTTTTGTGAGAGGAATGAGTTGAGATGAAGAGAATCGGTTTGTATATTTCACTGGTTTTTGTGGCATTTTTTGGTGTTTTTGGCTCACCTGGTTTTTTCATGAGCAAGGCCTCAGCAGAAAACCACACCTATGATGGCAAAAGCCCTTACTATAACAGCTGCGCTGCGAGTGGCGTCACAAAGAAGAATGTGAGAATTTATAGAGACGGAGCTTCTGCAAATTTAGAGCTGAAATTTAGTACAATGTGCAAAACTGCCTGGGCAAAGATCACTCTAAGCAGACCAGCTAAAACGAATGGAGAGGCAACGGCATTAGTTGTCCGAAGTACAGATAATAAGCAATTTAGTTGCAGCTCTCCTGGAGGTAATGGAGAAATTAATAAAGGGCAAACGTCATGTTATACACCGATGGTATATGATCTAGATCCTCGAAAAGCAAAAGCAGTAGGATTCTGGCCATACACAGCAGGGGAAACCGGCTGGTATTAATTTACATGCTTTCATATTGAAATATGGGAAGAGAGGTTGAATTCCTTGAAAAAAAAGCTTAAACTAATTGGTCTATCAATGATACTGACTTTGTCAACTTTGGTTGGTGCATTTGGATTTGGGAGTACCGAAGCAGCTGCAGAAAATCATTCTTATGATGGCAAAAGCCCCTACTACAATAGTTGTGCAAGCACTGCTGTAACAAAGCATAAAAAATGGATTGATTCCGTTTCTTATGTAGAGTTGAAATTCAGCACTAAGTGCAAAACAGCTTGGGCGAAAGTGACGGTTACTAGGCCCGCAATATATAATCATGAAGCAGACGCGAGAATTGTTCGAAGCACAGATGGGAAAGCCTATACATGCAATAGCTCAGGGGGAAATGGGGTTGTTAACAAGGGGCAAAGGTCATGTTATACGCCAATGGTATATGACTTAGACCCGCGCAAAGCTCAAGCCCAAGGAATACACGCGATCCCCAATAGTGATGCATATAAAAAAGCTGTAACAATATGGTATTAACATAGAGAATGTTTGCCTTTAAAATAAGGCCGGTGTTTATTCGTCAACTACCGGCCCCCAAAGTAGTATGAAGTCAGCCAGAATATTCAGGTTGACTATTTTTCATTTAAAAAAACGACTGAAATCCACCTGAATCCCTTGTGGAGATCAAGATAAAATGCATGAAAGCATCAACCGATTCGAGTTAAATATAGTTACTAGCTCGAATGACTATTTTCCGTCTCCGCCTAATAAATCAAACAAACCCCCGGCAATACTGCCTTCGCCTTTAGAGCCGCCTTTTCCCGGCATAGCAGCGAAGACACGGCTTGCTAGTCTGCTAAATGGAAGGGACTGAATCCATACCATCCCTGGTCCGCGCAATGTAGCAAAGAATAGCCCTTCTCCGCCAAATAATGCTGTTTTTATACCGCCAACGAACTCAATATTATAGTCCACATCCCCTGTCATAGCAACTAGACAACCTGTATCGATGCGCAGGGTTTCTCCGGAAATAAGCACTTTTTTGTGTAAGGTTCCCCCAGCATGGACGAATGCCATTCCATCTCCTTCGAGCTTTTGCATAATAAAGCCCTCACCGCCAAAGAATCCTGTGCCAAGCTTTCTCTGGAACTCAATCCCAACAGAGACTCCTTTTGCAGCTGCAAGGAATGAGTCTTTTTGACAGATTAATTTTCCGTTTAACTCACTTAAATCAACTGGTATGATTTTCCCCGGATACGGTGCAGCAAATGAGACATGTTTTATCGTTTGACCCTCGTTTGTAAATGAAGTCATGAACAGGCTTTCCCCGGTAAGTACTCGTTTCCCCGCACTGAACAATTTCCCCATAATTCCTCCTTGACTTGAAGAACCATCCCCAAAAATAGTTTCCATTTGGATGTTATCCTCCATCATCATCAAGCTTCCCGCTTCCGCAATTACGGTTTCTTGTGGATCAAGCTCAACCTCTACAAATTGCATATCGTCTCCGTATAATTTATAACTAATTTCGTGATTGTTCATTTTCTCAGTCCTTTCACTAGGTTAGAAGTTCATACGATTAGCAATAAAAAAGGATTCAGATTTTTGAGCTACGAAAGAGGTTTTTGTGTTAGGAAAGAAAAAAGTTCTTTTTCTATTTTTGTTTTAAAAGATTTTTCAGTTAATAAATGGTTTATTATAAATATATATCCTTTAGAATAGAGATACCTTGTTATAAACAATAAAGTTGTATCCTGGACAAAAAATTTTCAAGTTATAGAGTGTGACAATGTTTATAAATGGAGGGCTACCATGAACCACGAACAATATATGACTCAAGCGATTGATTTGGCGTATGAAAATGTGATAAAGGATGGCGGCCCGTTTGCGGCAATTGTTGTAAAAGATGAAGTCATTGTTGGACAAGGGGTAAATTTAGTAACGAAAAACAATGATCCAACTGCTCACGCGGAAGTAATGGCTATCAGGGATGCCTGCAAAAACCTTGGAACATTTCAGTTGGATCAATGTATTCTTTATACGAGTTGTGAGCCATGTCCGATGTGCCTTGGAGCGATTTATTGGGCTAGACCGAAAGCAGTTTATTATGCAATGAACAAACATGAGGCAGCACAAATTGGATTTGACGATGCATTTATCTATGAGGAAATCGCACAGGTTAAAGAAAAGCGGAAGATTCCTTTCATCCATATAAAAACGGATGATAAGCGGCCGTTTGTGGGATGGAAAAACAAAGAAGACAAAATAGAGTATTAATAGAGAGGCCTATTCAGTCTAAGCTATTAACGCCAAACCACTGGTTGAGTATTGAGCTGTTAATTGACTGCATGGCTGCAATCCCTTGCTCGGTCGGCAGACGAGATAGTGCATTCATGATGAATGCTGAAAAAGGCAAAGAAAATCCCAGTAACTAACGCAGTTCCAAATACAGCAAGAAAAGGTAAGAAAAATCTTAATCCATAGACAACGAGCCGCATTTTTAACTGAAGAATGCGGCTTTCCATTATGCTATAAAAATAAAAACACTGCTGACATAAACACGTCTGTAATTAACATGATAACTAGTTCATAACCCATGATGTCTTTTGCTTTTAATCCTGCAATTGCTAAGGCAGGCAGGGCATAGAATGGCTGGATCATATTTGTCCATGCATCTCCCCATGCTAACGCCATTGCAGTTTTTGGCAAGGATACGTTCAAATTTTTAGCGGAGGGCAACAGATCCTGAAAGGCCGCCGCTTCAAATGATAAAACCACTATAAGCACTTGCGATTAATAAACGGTAATCGACACCCTTTACTTTATCGGCAATCTCTCTAGCAAAAAATGCTCCGATAATCAATCCAAATCCCCAATTAATTCAGCAAGCTATAAGCGCTACAACTGTTACAAGAATAATAGCTTGTCCAGAGGTTTTTGGCACTTTAGCTAATGCTCCTAATAGTTTTTTGAAAAATGGACTGCTAGCCATCACATGCCCTGTTCCAGTAATTAAAATCATTTGCATCGAGGAAGCCTAATAAACTCCAAAACCCGCCACCACAATATTCGAGGATTTGTACAGGTGTACTTTTCGTAAAGATAAGGGCCAGGCCGCAAACAAAAAATGTAAGCAAAACAACTAATAGAAACGGATCAGGCATATCCTGATTCGATGAAACTTTATAGGGGTTAAAACGTATAAATTTGTAAAGAGTGATTTTCTAATTATTTGAACAATAATCATTTGAATAAAGAAAAGGGGGAGAGAGAATGTTTGATTTTATTAGTTTCTTAGTTGTCATATTCATTGTTTTCATAGTAGTTACAATAGTAATTAAAATGGCTTTATCTCCCATAAACCGGAAACGACGATTAAAAAATCTTCCTATCCCAGACCATTTAGGCATCCAAATGGAGGGTGAACTGCCTATTGTTCAAACCTTAGATAAAGCTTTGTCAAGTTCATACGTTGATAATGTGAAGAATCGTGTATTAAAGGAGCACCCTAAATGGGCCGATCATGAGTTTGAATGGACATTTTTTGAAATGAAACGATATTTTATTATGAATGGCTTACTAAAAACAGTTCCAATGTTCAGCGCAAGGGTTGATGATATTTGGCACGAGATGCTTATGTTTACAAGAGAATATGAGAAATTCTCAAAGGAGTTCTACCACGAAATATTGCACCACACTCCGAATATGGACAGCACGCCAATTCCTGGGGAAAGAGCGTTTTTTGATTGGGTTTATTTAAGCCTATTTGAACCTACACCAAACAGCCGATCAATTTGGGGAGTTTTTTTGCAGAATCCTGTTAAGCGTGAGATCCTCGACGATTTTAGAAACCTATCAGAGGAAGATTTACTCAGCAAATATTTTAGAAAAAGTGAAGATTGGCTTGAAGTAAAAAGAAGATTAATCAATAAAATGAAATTCGAAATCACTCAATCAGATCATATTAAGCTTAGAAAAAATTCAGTTGATATACCTCGTACAACTTCGGAAACGCAAATTTATAATTACGCTCTCGGAGCAGCCATTTTTTATTCTATTTATGAAGAAGATCAATTTCAGGATCATATGAGTGAATTGTTACCCGGCGAATATTATAAAGCAAGTCATAGCGGGAGTGGATCATCTTGTTCTGGCTTCGCTTGCAGCAGTTCCTCTGATCATCATTCAGGGGGGGATTCGGGGGGATCGAGCTGCTCCAGCTGTGGAGGAGGCTGCAGCAGTTAATGTGCATCCTATGCCCTTTTGTTCTCAGCGACAAAAGGGTATTTAATTTGAAATCATTAAAATGCTAAAAATGAACCAAAATACGGTTAAAGCAAAACTATTCCGGGTGCGAAAAAAGCTCAAGAAATTGCTATTGGAAAACGACCTGGCTTGACAAGAGATGTACTGGTTTGAAATAAAGTTTGATGAAAAATCACCTCTTAAACCCATATTTTTCGATACATACAAAGCATCCGTTTTGATAAAGTTTGATCATAATGGATTCTTCTTCGGCAAAATTAAACTTGGATTTTATAAAAAGTTTAATCATTTTCAAATGTTTTCCATAATCATGCCTTATCTTGAATAAGCAGCTACGTAGTGTCTTCGTACTGCGCAATAACAAATCCATCTACCTCCAAAGTAGTAGTAAAAATACTCCTGCAGGTCATCCTAATTTTTTCCTAAATATGTTATTCTTCAATTATTAAAAGGAGAGTGGTTACAATGATTAAAGGACTGTATGAGGCACATTTGCCTGTCAGTGATATGGAAGTTTCTATAGAGTTTTACAAAAAGTTAGGCCTTACTTTGGCACACAATGGAGAACAAGTATCTTTTATGTGGATTGAAAAAGGGAAAAGTTGGATTGGTTTATGGGAATCTGGAGAAGTAAATCTTCCCTACCACCCTTCTATTCGCCACATAGCTTTTTTAGTTGATCTCGAAAACATTTCTTCTGCAAGAGAATGGCTGCTTTCAAAAAACATTGATGTAAGAGAAGCCTTTGGATTTGAGCCAGAAAGACAACCTTTGGTGTTAGATAATAACCCCCATGCTCATGCGGCTATTTATTTTAATGATCCTGACGGCAACTCAATTGAACTTATTGCACCACTCAGGTTAGATGTAAATGAACCATTCAAAAAGATGGAACTTAATGAGTGGCTGCGATTAAAAAAGTAATTGATGGTCAGCAGCCTTGAAGTAAGCTTTACTTGAATAAGAACTAATTTATAAGTCGTTTATTTTCAATTAAGATATGATTGTGAATATGGTGTTCCATATGCCCCATGATAAACTTGTATAAGCCACTCTAGCGTCTTAGTTTATTATTTCCTATGTCACAAAGGTTGGATAGATTAATCTAAAAATGAACTCTAATCCTTGTTCCGGGATAGCGCCCGTTTTATGGAATAACTTCTTGAACTAACGCCCTCGTTTAAATATATGTGAATAACGTTCCACCCTAACTATTTTCACAAAAATAAATCCATCTTATTTCTTCTAATTTAAAGGTTCTTTTCTACTCCATTTATAGTTTGAATAAACAAATGACAATACAGTCGCTCCAACAGCACTTGGTAGCAAAATAAATGAAAAAAATTTAAGTGTGAAAATTCCACTTACATCAAAGTGTCCGTGAATAGGTCCTAAAATTTGTGTTGCAGTCATAAAGACCACATGAAATCCAATTGATGTCCACATACTTCCAGATATCGCTCTAATCACACCTAAAATAATTGCAAAACCAGGGATAAATTGAATCTGTTCTACAGAATACATTGCCCCTATAAAATAAGCAAATAATGAGAATAACAATGCTTGTAAAATGATTGTACCCCAATGGGGGAATTGTGCATTTAAGTAACGATATATATATCCTCTAAAAATAAGTTCTTCAGGTAATGCTTCTATCAGAAATACAGTGATGAATAAAATCAAAATACTAAGTAATAGGTAATTCAAATCAGTATGAACTTTTATTTCAACCCACCCAAGCATTAAACAAATAAAAAATCCAATAGATGCAGGTATTGTCCAGAGAAAAATACCAAGGAGAAATGAAAAAATATTTGTTTTAACAGTTGATTGACCAAGTTGGCGCCAAGTTATTTTGTCAAATTTTATTGCCAATTGTACGATAGTTACAGTTAAAACAGTTGTGAGTAGAGCACTTATTAAGCGCATAAGAGGACTATATTCTTGCCCCATAAAGGTGTCACTAATGTAAGAAATAAAATTCCAAATGATGATTCCTAAAATCAGTATTGCAACAATTCTAATTGATATTTCTTTCAGTTTTAAATTTTTCTCCCTATACACTCTACTCCCACCCTTTATATTTTAATTTTTTATAATTTACGTAAATTTCTCCTTTCACTATCGTTAGTTTAAGAGTATTTCTTTCTTCACTATCTCATAACATAAATATCCAATTAAATAGAGATAATTCCCTCCACAACCTGGCCCTAAAATGGAAAATGAGCGCCAATTCCTTTGGAATAGCGCCCTTTTGTTGAAGATTAGTATTGAATTCAAACATTAGTTAGATCAAAAAAACAGAAAACGATTTACATTTTTTTACACATATACTAAAATATAATTTAGTAAAAATAAATTTATCAAAATGTATTTCATCAAATGGAAGGGGTTAGAAAAATGAGCCTTTTAGATATTTATTTACAAAGAAACAAAAAGAAAAGGTATGATGTATTCAAAGAAACTGGATTGAGTCAGCAAATGCTCGCAAGTGTAAATAAAAAAAATGTAAGCAGTTATTCAGTTAAAACCATACAAGCAATTGCTAAAACAGTAAATAAAAGTGAAGGAATGGTTCTTGATGAATTATTAAAATTAGAAACCGAAAATGCTATATTTGAAGTTTTTAATACTGAAGATTTACTAATAGCACTTAATAATAAGGAACCGTATATTGCTATCAAAGGCGAATATAAAACCCAAATGGAAGAGTTAGCTAAAACACAACTTTCAGATAATGAAACGTTAGGATTAGAATTAGGTTCTGCTGGATTAGTGAATATCTTAGCAGAAGGTATTTATCAGTTCGCTAATCTGTTTAGCACTAAAGATGATGAACAGAAAAAAATTGAAAGTCAATTACGTAAATATAACATTAAAAAAATAAATGAAAGTGAGTTCTTATTTTCTTTACGACAATTTGATTATTGATAATTTCTAAAAAATTAACAAACGAGCGCATTTCCTTGTTCCAGGATTGCGCCCGATTGCGGAATCGTATATTACCCCCACCACATAGCTAAAACAAACAAAGACCAACACGAAACGAAGAAACCAATCAAGACATTTGCTAGTAATATACCAGAGAAGTCTTCTAGCCCAAATCGTTTCCTATCCAATAAAATTATCCCTGCTACAAATATAAAAAAAAAACGCTTGTTATGGTCACAATATTAAGCATTTTAAAGGGGGTTGCATTAAATAAATGATTTGCTAAGTAATAGGCTATACTTTGAGCAAACAATCCCAAATATGTTGCAAATAACATAATACAAAGAAAAGCAATGGATGATTTATTTCGTTTCACAGCACCCCTCCTGTTCCTCTCACAATATGGCCCTAATGTGTAATAATAGTTACCTTGAAGGTATATAAAACGCCTTAAGGCGTTCTTGGCTGGAACAAACTCATAAGAAAAGCACTGTTTACTCAAGCAAGGTTATTTGATGCCTTCTCATTGTCAAGACAGCACTACCTTGTATACTTTGAATACGTTGTTTATCGAGTTAAGATATCAAGTATTCAAAGTAACTTTTCGCTCAATTTTTCTTCTTAGAATACTTTAAATACTCCTGATTCTCATAGTAAAGATAAACGGAAAGAAACCACGCTAAGGATTTTTGGATCATTTTAGCCCAAGTTTAAATTGTGCTGTATGTAAAAGTAGGTCATTTCAATAAATTGTGTTGCATTACCAGCCGTTTTCATTGGTGTTCTAATGTTTTAACGTAACACAAATGATGTTGTGTTGTATTAAATTATCCTTAACGAGGTAAAAGTCAACGTGAAGGAAAGGGACAAGGGAACTGTCCCTTTCCTTCATTAACCAGCTTGCTTTTCTTGCTTTTCTTCCTTCCCTTTCGTCAGGAACCAGCCGGCTGCAGCTATACCGATTAAAACAGTGTAGAAAAATAGTTTCCACTCTTTAGAATGAGCAAAGTCATAAGGCAGAATGCCAATATCAGGGTGTCCTAACGTTAACACAGCTAGCTTAACCCCTACCCAGCCAACGATTGAAAATGCGGCAATTTCAAGACCAGGTCTAGAATGAAGTAATTTAACAAACAAGTTTGCAGCAAAACGCATAATGATTAAACCAATTAATCCGCCGGCAAAAATAACGAGAAATTTCCCGCCATCCATTCCGCCAATTTGTGGGAGATTTGTATTCGGAAGAGTCATTGCTAGGGCTACCGCAGCAAGAATTGAGTCAATAGCAAACGCGATATCAGCTAGTTCAACCTTTAAAACAGTTCCCCAGAAACCTGATTTTTTCTTCTCTTTTTCTTCCACATTCTCTTCTTTCTTTTTAAAGACGAGTTTCCTTACTATATGATTAATAGCAATGAATAGAAGGTATAACGCTCCAAGCGCCTGTATTTGCCACACATCGACAAGGAAGGAAATAATGAATAATGATGCAAAACGGAAGACAAAGGCTCCAGCCAACCCATAGAAGAGTGCCTTTTTCCTATCTTCTTCTGGAAGATGCTTAACCATAATCGCCAAAACAAGTGCGTTATCGGCTGCAAGTAATCCTTCAAGAGCAACTAATAACAACAATACCCAACCGTATTCAAATAAAAGTGATAGTTCCAATTAATGTTTCCCTCCTCAGGTTTCTCTCCTTTTTATAACCAAACTTCATTCAATCTCATTTTGCTTTCCATACCAAAATGACGCACCAAAGTCTGTATCCACCTCTATTCAACTCCATTTCTCAATAGATTCATATTATTGAAAGTTCATATAAGTCTGAATAAGGCGCTGGAGCTGGATGTTAAAGCGCTTATCCACAGTACAAGAACTTTATAATATCCTTAACCATTAAAAAAACCTTTACCCGACATGGTAAAGGTTTTAAAAAAACAATAAAAGACCTTCACCAAATAGGTAAAGGTCTTGCTAACAACATTATCGTTGCCAACAAAGCCGAGAGAAGAAACTCCTCCGAAATGACGACTCTGCTGTAAAAGCTACTCCCCTTTAGGAGAACTATTCAATTTATTAAATATAGAATAAGCTACTGCATCTCTATTTGTCAATGAGTGAAATAACAGAAAAATAAAACATTTTGGGGTTTTTTGCCCATCCCCCCGAAAAGGTACATTAAGGGTGTTTTTGCACACCCTCCAAAAAAAGGGAAATAGCACCCTAGCATTCACTATAACGGTTGCATATAAAAACAAGAGATCGAAGAGATTGTATTTAGCATATAAAAATTGCTTTTTAAGGTAGTATGTTTTTTGAATAGAAAAAAGCCGAAAACATGCAAGAAATGAATAAAAACTTGCATATTTTCAGCCTTTGATTATTTTGGATCTTCAACAAATGTGCCCTCGTATATTATTATTAACCAGATTTTTTCTGGTTTTAAATTATTAAACCTATTCACAAGGTATAATGATTTAATTCAGATAGAGGTTGTCGC